>NZ_CP186061.1:4800000-6423825 GCF_049315255.1 Micromonospora sp. WMMD558
CACCCGTCGGACGCGATCACGCCGGGTGGTTGGCGCGCCTACCACTACCCGAACCGCCAGCGTGGGGCGACGCTGTGGTACCACGACCACAGCCACCACATGGAGGCCGAGCACGTCTACCGTGGTCTGCACGGGTTCTACCTGATCGACGACGACGCCGAGCGGGACCTGCGGCTGCCCTCCGGCCGGTACGACATCCCGATCATGCTGCGTGACGCGCTGGTGGGCGACGACGGCACACTGGTGTTCGACCCGGCGCGGTGGGCCGACCGGCGGACGATCCTGGTCAACGGCAAGCCCCAGCCGGTGCTGCGGGTGGCCGCCCGCCGCTACCGGCTGCGGCTGCTCAACGCCTCCGCGCACCGGATCTTCCGCCTGGCCCTGGCCGGCGCGGACCTGGTGCAGATCGCCAGCGACGGCGGGTTGCTGCCGGCGCCGGTGCCGCGGTCCGAGCTGTCCCTGACCCCGGCGGAACGCGCCGAGATCGTCGTGGACTTCCGGCAGCAGCCGGTCGGCACCCGGCTGGTGCTGGAGGACACGTCCGGTCCGGTGCTCGCCTTCGACGTGGCCGCCGAGGCGGACGACGACAGCCGGCTGCCGGACCGGCTGCGCGCGCTGCCGCCACTGGGCACGGCGACCACGGTCCGTGACGTGACCCTCAGCTTCAACCCGGGCTCGACCACATTCACGATCAACGGCCAGGTGTTCGACGCGGCCCGCGTCGACGCCCGGATCCCCCTCGGCAGCACCGAGATCTGGCGGGTCACCAACGCCGACACGGCCTTCGGCATCACCCACAACCTGCACCTGCACCTGGTGCAGTTCCGGGTGCTCGACCGCGACGGTGTGCCGCCCGGGCCCGGCGAGGCCGGGCTGAAGGACACGGTGGCGGTGCCGCCCGGGTCGACCGTCCGCGTGCAGGCGACCTTCACGGGGTTCACCGGCCGCTACGTCTACCACTGCCACTTCCTGGAGCACGCCCAGGCCGGCATGATGGCGCAGTTCGAAGTGGTGTGAGCGGCCCGCCGGCCCGGTCGTCGCACCGGCGCCCGGGCCGGCGGCCGGCTCCGCCCGCTCCGGGACCGGGCGCGGGACGCCGCGTGCCGGCGGTACGCCCGGTGCGACCGCCGGGGGCGTCCACCGCACGGGCGTGACCGCCGGGCCGGACTACACTTCCGGTCCCATGGACGAGCAGGCCGCCCTCACCGACACCCGTCCCTGCGCCCACTGTGGTCGGCAGGTGCCGCAGCGGGCCGGCGCGGGCCGGCCGTTCCGCTACTGCCGGGACAACGACGGCGCCTGCCAGCGGGCCGCCCGCAACGGCCGGATGCGCCACCGCAACGCCCCGGGCCTGCCCGGGCAGGTGGCCCGCACCTGGGAGGCGGTGGACCGGCTCGACCAGATCGTGGAGACCCTGACCGAGGCGCTGCACGCCGAACTGTCGCCGGTCGGGGTGGAGCGGCAGCTCGCCCAGGCACGCGCCGACGCGGCCACGCAGGTGGCGGCGGCGCAGACCGAGCGGGACGAGGCGCGCCGCGACGCGGAGGACGCCGCCGCGTCCGCCGTCCGCGCCCGGGAGTCGGCGCGGGCCGCCGCGGCCGAGCGGGACGCCGCCCGCGCCGACGCCGGGCGGGCCGCCGAGGAGGCCACCGCGGCCGTGGCGCGGGCCGACCGGGCCGAGCAGGCTCGGGACGCCGCGCGCCGGGAGGCCGGCGCCGCCGAGGCGCTGCGGGTCCAGGCGGAGCGGGACCGCGACGCCGCGCGGGCGGAGCTGCGGACGCTGCGCGCCGACCTGGAGGCCGAGCGGCGGCGCGCCGCCGACCTCGCCGGGGAACGCGACGCCGCCCGCGCCGACGCCGACCGGGCCACCCGGGCGGCGGCCGAGGCGGTCGAGGCGGCGCAGCACCACCGCGCGGAGGCCGCGCAGGCCCGGGAGGAGGGGGCGCAGGCGCGCCAGCAGGCCGCACAGGCCCGGGAGGAGGTCGCGCAGGCGCGGGCCGACACGGACCGGGCCAGGACGGAGGCCGGGCGCGCACGAGCCGAGGCCGACGCGGCGGTGCAGGTCCGCGAGCGGGCGGTGGTCGACCGGGACCGGGCCGAGGCGGAGCGCCGGCAGGTGGCGGCGGACGCCGAGCGGGCCCGCGCGGACGCGGCGGCGCTCGCCGAGGCGCGGGAGGCGCTGCGCGCCGAGCTGGCCGCGACCCGGCAGGCCGCGGCCGCCGCCGAGGGCCGGCTGGAGGAGCTGACGGTACGGCTGCGCGCCGCCGAAACCGACCGGGACGAGGCGCACCGGCGCGTCGCCCAGCTGGCCGACCAGGTCGGCCACCTGGCCGCCGCCCTGGCCCGCCGCGAGGCCGCGACACCGGCCGGCTGACCGTCGTCCGCCGGTGGACGGTGGTCGGCGCGGAACGCGAAGCCCTCGGCCGGTGGCGACCGGCGTCACGACCGGCGGGGCAGCGGGGCCCGACCGGCGGGGAGGACGATGGCGGCATGGGAAAGACGTACGAGCGCATCGACGGTCGGCTGCGGACGTTCATCGAGGACCAGCCGATGTTCTTCACGGCGACCGCGCCGCTGGCCGCCGACGGCACGGTGAACCTGTCCCCGAAGGGGCTGCGCGGCTCGTGGGCCGTCCTGGACGAGCGCACGGTGGCGTACCTGGACTTCGCCGGCAGCAACGCCGAGACCGTCGCCCACCTGCGGGAGAACGGCCGGATCACGCTGATGTGGTGCGCGTTCACCGGCCCGCCGAACATCGTGCGGGTGCACGGGCGGGGCGAGCCGGTGTTCCGCGACGACCCGCGGTGGCGGGACCTGATCGGCCACTTCCCCGACATCGACACCACGCTGCACGGGCTGCGGGCGATCATCGTGGTGCGGGCGGAACTGATCCGGGACACGTGCGGATACGCGGTGCCGTTCATGACGTACGACGCCGACCGGGATCTGCATGCGCGGCGGTTCGCCCGGGAGGACGACGCCTCACTGGACGCCTACTTCACCGGCAAGGAGCACGTGGCGACCAGCATCGACGGGCTGCCGGGGTTGCCGCTGCCGCTGCCGCCCACCCCGACCCGCTGACCGGGCGGCGGCCCGGGCGGGGTCAGTGGATGCCGACCATCAGGCCGCGGATGTGCCGGGTGAACATGACCGCGCCCAGACCGAGGGCCACCGACGCCAGTCCGAAGGTCAGGAAGTAGGTCGGCGCCGCCCACGTCTCGGCCAGCCGGGCGACCTGACCGCCGATGGCGTCGCCGACGGCGGTGGCGAGGAACCACAGGCCCATCATCTGGCTGGCGTACTTGACCGGCGCCAGCTTCGTGGTGGCGGACAGACCGACCGGGCTCAGCGCCAGTTCACCGGCGACCTGGATCGCGTACACGGCCACCAGCCACCACGGCGAGACCAGGTCGCCGCCGACGGCGGCCTGCGCGGCGGCGGCCATCAGCACGAACGACAGACCGTTGAGCACCAGGCCCACGGCGAACTTCAGCGGGGTGGAGACGCGGTGGCCGAGGCGTGTCCACAGCAGCGCGGCCAGCGGCGCCCCGATGATGATCAGGATCGGGTTGACCGATTGGAGCCAGGATGCGGGGAAGGTGAACCCGGCGACGGTCCGGTCGGTGTTGTCGGCGGCGAAGACGTTGAGCACCGATCCGGCCTGGTCGTAGATGAGCCAGAACGCGGCGGCGAAGACGAACAGCCACACGTACGCCTTCATCCGGCTGCGTTCGGTGGGACTGAGTTCCCGGTCGACCATGATCCGGGCGAAGTAGCCGACGGTGACGAGCACGGTGACGGCGGTGAGCAGGTTGACGACGGTGTCGACGGTGAACAGCCCGGCCAGCGCGAGCGCGGCCACCACCAGCGCCACGCCGGCGGCCGCGATGCCGATGCGAGTCAGGGCGCGACGGCGGTCGGCGCCGAGCAGCGGGTCGGCCGGACGGGCGCCGGCGTCGCCGAGGCCGCGTCGGCCCAGCACGTACTGCAGGACACCGAAGGTCATGCCGACGGCCGCCGCCCCGAACCCCAGGTGCCAGTTGACCTTCTCGCCGAGGAACCCGCAGATCAGCGGCGCGATGAACGCGCCCAGGTTGATGCCCATGTAGAAGATGGCGAAGCCGGCGTCGCGGCGCGGCGAGTCCCGGTCGTACAGGTCACCGACCATGGTGGAGATGTTGGGTTTGAGCAGGCCGGTGCCGAGCACGATGAGGGTCATGCCGGCGAAGACGCTCCACCGGGTGGGGATCGCCATCACGTAGTGGCCGGCGGCGATGACCACGCCGCCCCACAGCACGCTGCGGCGGGCGCCGATGAGCCGGTCGGCCACCCAGCCGCCGGGCAGCGCCATCAGGTAGACCATCGCGTTGTAGGTGCCGTAGACGGCGTTGGCGGTGGACTCCCCCATGCCCTGCCCCTCGTCGGCGAGCGACGCGGTCAGGTAGAGCACGAGGATGGCCCGCATGCCGTAGAAGCTGAACCGCTCCCACATCTCGGTGAGGAACAGCGTGGCCAGGGCCGGCGGGTGACCGAGGAAGGTCCGCCCGGCGGGTGGTCGGGCGGCGACCGGCGTGTCACGGGCCATGACATCCTCCGCAGTCGCTGGGGCGGCTAACATCCCCGTCGACAGCGGAAACACTCCACCGTTTCGGCCCGGCCGGGGACGACCCCGCCGGGCGGTCGTCATGGCCGGCTACCCTTGGACCGGCCCGCCTGCGACCCGGCACCGCGCCGCGGGCGGGAATGGCCCGGCGGACACGAACCGTTACACCAGAAGACAGCACCACGAACGAGGGGAAGACGATCATGGGCGAGCGCATGCTGCGCGGTAGCCGCCTCGGGGCGGTCAGCTACGAGTCCGACCGCAACACGGAGCTCGCGCCGCGTCAGACCCGCGAGTACCTGTGCGCCAAGGGCCACCAGTTCGAGGTGCCGTTCGCCGTCGACGCCGAGGTCCCCACGACCTGGGAGTGCAAGTTCGACGGCAGCGTTGCCCGCCTGGTCGACGGCAGCGAGCCGGAGCAGAAGAAGGCCAAGCCGCCGCGTACCCACTGGGACATGCTGCTGGAGCGGCGGTCGATCGCCGAGCTGGAGGACATCCTCGCCGAGCGGCTGCAGGAGGTCCGCACCCGCCGCGGTCGCGCCTGAGCGGCACCGGACACACGGCGCCCCCGGGGAGGAATCCCCCGGGGGCGCCGTTTCGTGTGCGGTCAGCCCTGGCGGGGCTCGACGATCTCCCCCTCGATGGCCCGCCCGCCGTCGACCACGGTCGGCTCGGCGGTGGGCGGCGGCTGCGGCGTGCCACGGTGGACCCGGACCCGGCGCGGGCCGAACAGGTCACCGGCGACCATCGACGACACCCGGCGCTCCGTGGCGCGTTGCACCCCGGACCGGGCCAGCCGCCGCACCGGCGGCACCAGCAGCAGCAGGCCCAGCGCGCCGCTGAGCAGGCCCGGCGTGGCCAGCAGCAGCGCACCGGCCAGGCCGACGAGCCCGTCGGTGACCTGCCGGCCCGGCGGCTGCGCGGCCTGCGCGGCGGACCGGAAGCCCCGCCAGGCGCGCATGCCCTCGCGGCGCAGCAGCACCAACCCCAGCAGCGACGCGGCGAACACCGCCAGCACCGCCACTCCGAACCCGACGGCCCGCCCGACGGCCACGAACACCGCCAGCTCCGCGACGACCGCCAGCAACAGGGCCAACGGGACGAACCTCAGTCCTCGGCGCATCTCACCTCACCCGCTCGGTAGCGGCACCCCCGAATGTCGGTCTCCGCCGGCTGTCGCCCGGCCCCGGGGGCGTCGTCCACGCCCATCCAGCATGACACGCACGCCACGGACCCGGCGACCGCCGCCCCGGGCTCGCTACGGCCACCGCACCTGGCCGGTGGGGGTGCCGTGCAGTCCCCGGCGTACGGCCTGCCGCCGGTCGGCCACCGCCCACCGGGTGACCCGCCACAGCGCCTCCGCCACGATCCGCGGGCTCATCTTGCTGCTGCCGTGTTCCCGCTCGGCGAACGTGATCGGCACCTCCACGATGCGGACACCGGCCCGGTGGGCGAGGTGGGCCAGCTCCACCTGGAACGAGTACCCCTGCGAACACACCGACCCCAGGTCGATGGCGTCCAGGGCGCTGAGCCGGTACACCCGGTACCCGCCGGTGGCGTCGGACACGGGCACGCCCAGGGCCAGCCGCGCGTACAGGTTGCCGCCGCGCGACAGCAGCAGCCGCCGCAGCGGCCAGTTGAGCACCCGCGCCCCGCGGGCCCACCGCGACCCGATCACCACGTCGGCGTCGCGGGCGGCGGCCAGCAGCGCCGGCAGGTCCTCCGGGGCGTGGGAACCGTCGGCGTCCATCTCCACCACGGCGTCGTAGCCGCGTTCGCGGGCCCACGCGAAACCCGCCAGGTACGCCGCGCCGAGGCCGCGTTCGCCCCGCCGGTGCAGGACGTGCACCCGCGGGTCGGTGCCGGCGAGGGCGTCGGCGACCGCCCCGGTGCCGTCGGGGCTGTCGTCGTCGGCGACGAGGACGTCCACCGCCGGCGCCGTCCGGCGCACCCGCCGCACGACCTGACGAAGGTTGTCCACCTCGTTGTAGGTCGGGATCACCACGAGCACCCGCCCCACCCCGGGGTGACCGGTCTCGTCGCCCACCGTCGCATTCCCCCTCCGCCGGGGTTCCGGCCGCCGCCCCGGCCACGGCCGGGGGCGTCAGCCGGCCCGGGGCGTCAGTCGCCCGCGGCGCGCTCCCGCCGGCGCCGTGTCCCGGCGACCGCGAGGGCCGCCACCGCCAGGGCGGTCAGCGCCACCTCCGGCCACAGTCCGACCCGGGTGGCCGGCGTGCGCCCGTCGGCGAGGCGCAGCTCGCGCACCACGACCGCGCGGGTGTTGAACCCGGTGGCGTCGCTTACCCGCCCGTCCGGGGAGACGAACCCGGACACCCCGACCGTGGAGGCCATCAGCGCCGGCCGGCCGTGCTCGACGGCCCGCAGCCGCACCATGGCCAACTGCTGGCGCGCCTCGGCCACGTCGAAGGTGGCGTTGTTGGTCTGCACCACCAGCAGCTGCGCGCCTGCGGTGACGGTGTCGCGGACGACCTCGTCGTAGGCGACCTCGAAGCAGATGACGTCACCGAGCACGGCGGGACCGGTCCGCAGCACGCCGGGCGTGCTGCCGGGCACGAAGTCGGACCGGACCCGGTCGACCTGCTCGCTGACCATGCGGGCGAGGTCGCGCATGGGCACGTACTCGGCGAACGGCACGGGGTGCCGCTTGGTGTACAGCTGCTCCAGGTCCGGGCCGGTGCCCGGCCGCCACAGCAGCCCCGCGTTGCGCACCTGCCCCGGACCGGGGCCGCGCAGCACCGCGCCGACGAGGATCGGCGCGTCGATCGCGTCGGCGGCCACCTGGATCCGGGCGCCGGCGCCCGCGTCGCGCAGCGGGTCGATGTCGCTGGAGTTCTCCGGCCACACCACCAGGTCGGGGCGGGGCCGGGCGCCGGCGGTGACCTGGGCGGCGAGGTCGACGGTGGCGTCGACGTGGTTGTCGAGCACCGCCTGGCGCTGGGCGTTGAAATCCAACCCGAGCCGGGGCACGTTGCCCTGCACGATCGCGACGGTCACCGGGTCGCCGCCAGCGGCGGCGCCGACCGGCACGAGCAGCCCACCGGCCGGTACGGCCAGCGCGGCGGCGGCCACCACGGCGACCGGCGCCCACCGCCGCTCGCCGGCCGGCCGGCGGCGCGGCTCCTGCCACCACCAGGCGGCGGCGACGAGGAACCCGCCGGTCAGCGCGACCGCGAAGGTGACCAGCGGCGCGCCGCCCAGCGCGGCCAGCCGCAACAGCGGGGAGTCGTCCTGGCTGAACGCCAGCCGGCCCCACGGGAACCCGCCGAACGGGGTGCGGTCGCGCAGCGCCTCCTGCGCCACCCACAGCAACCCGGTCAGCGCGGGCCACGCCCACCGGACACGGTCGGCGAGGGGGGACACCCAGGCGGTGGCCGCGCCGAGCAGCGCCAGGTAGCCCGCCTGCAGCAGCGACAGCAGCACCCACGGCAGGTAGCCGGTGTGCAGGTTGGTCCAGCTGAGCATCGGCGCGAACAGCGCCACCCCGGTCAGGAAGCCCAGCCCGGCGCCGGCGCGCAACCGCCGTCGGTGCGCCGCCGCGGCCAGCAGGGCCACCCCGAGCGGCGCGAGCGGCCACAGCCCGTACGGGGGGAACGCGACCAGCATCGCCGCTCCCCCGGCGACCGCCGCCGCCACGGCCACCGGCAGCGGCAGCGGGCGGGGCGGCGCCACGGCGGGACGCGTCCGCGCGGCCTGCTCCTGGGTCGTCTCCACGGTCGTCACCGGCACCTCACCACGATCACGGGCCGAAGGCTACCCGCCCATGTTGATCCACTCGGAGTCCGTGGCGGTGGGTGTCGCGTACGTCCCGGCCGACCGGTTGCCCGGAGAAACGAAATCGGGGCGCGGCTCGCGCCGCGCCCCGATGCTCCCAGGCCCTTCCCGGCCGGTGGGGCGAGGATGCGGCGCGCCGACCTTCGGACCGACCCGGCGCTGGACTGGCTGCCCCCGCCTGGCCGTTGTCTACTGGCCGTGCCCCTCATCCTGCCCGTACACCGGTAACCGCGGCCGGTTCGCGCCGCCCCGCCGACCCCCGCCCGCTGGACCTGGCCGCCGCGACGAAATGCTCGTGTCGCTCGGCCAGCGGACGAAGGGACGAAGCGAACAACAGCCGCTTCCCGTAGTAGGACTCAAAGACGGTACGTGCTCCCCCCGGGGCGCTGTCAACCCACCCCCGACGAGTCGCGGAGGCCACACCGGCGTGTCGTGTCGGCGAGTCCCGTCGCCCGGCGCTGGGGTGGCGTTCAGCTGAGGTTCACACCGCATCCGGTGACGGCCGTCGCCGCCGCTCCTAGCGTCGGGGCCGACGCACCCGAACACTGGAGGTCGATGTGACACCTGTGCACGGAACGGACCGGCGGGGACTGCTGCGCGGCGGGGTGACCGCCGCGGCGCTGGCGGCGCTCGGCCCGCTGGACGCCCTCGGCGCCCGCACCGCCGGCGCCGCCCCCCTGTCCAAGCTGCCCGCCAGCCCCGACTACGGCCCGCTGTACCCGGTGAAGGACGCCGCCACCGGGTTGGAGCTGCTGCGCCTGCCCCGCGGCTTCGAGTACGTGAGCTACGGCTGGACCGGTGACCTGATGTCCGACGGCATCCGCACGCCCGGCGCGCACGACGGCATGGCCGCGTTCCGCCGCCCGGACGGCCTCGTGTCGCTGGTCCGCAACCACGAGCGCGGCGGCTACACCGGCGCGTTCACCACTCCCGCCTACAACCCGGCCGCCACCGGCGGCACGACCACGGTGGTGTTCGACCCGGACGCCGGGCAGTTCCTCGGCTCGTGGGCGACGCTGTCCGGGACGATCCGCAACTGCGCCGGCGGTCCCACCCCGTGGGGGACGTGGCTGACGTGTGAGGAGACCACCGAGGTCGGCCCGGACGGCACCCGCCACGGGTACGTGTTCGAGGTGCCGCACACCGGCAAGGGCGACCCGCGTCCGCTGCGGCAGATGGGCCGGTTCAGCCACGAGGCGGTGGCCGTGGACCCGGCGACCGGCATCGTCTACCTCACCGAGGACGCCACCCCGTCGGGCCTGTACCGGTTCCTGCCCGCCAGCCGGGGCGAGCTGGCCGCGGGCGGGGTGCTGCAGATGCTGGTGATCCCCACCGCCGACGGCTCCTCGTACTCCACGTACGCCGACGGCACCGGCACGCAGTACCGGGACCTGACGTGGGTGACGATCGACAACCCGGACTACGCGCCGGGCGAGGTGCCGCCGGTGCTGCAGGGTGCGGCGAAGGGCGCCGCGGTGTTCCGCCGCCTGGAGGGCGCCTGGTACGGCAACGAGCGCGTCTACATCGTGTCGACCAGCGGCGGCCCGGCCGGGCAGGGGCAGGTGTTCGAGTACGACCCGGCGGCCGAGCGGATGCGGGTGCTGTTCGCTTCCCCCGACGCGGCGGTGCTGAACAACCCGGACAACATCTGCGTCAGCCCCCGCGGCGGGATCGTGCTGTGCGAGGACGGCAGCTCCGGCGAGTACCTGCACGGCCTCACCACCGACGGGGAGATCTTCCCGTTCGCCCTGAACCAGGTGGTGGTCCCGGCCGGCGGGGTGGCCGGTAAGTCGGTGCCGGCCGGCGACTACTCGGGGTCGGAGTGGTGCGGGTCGACGTTCGAACCGAAGAACGGCAACTGGCTGTTCGTCAACGTGCAGAGCCCCGGCATCACGTTCGCGATCACCGGCCCGTGGCGGCGCGGCTCGCTGTGACGGGCCCGCCCGGCGGACGGAGCTGACCGCCGGGCCAGCCGGGTGTTAACAGGGGCCCCTTGTACAACGCCAGGCGTTAACAGGGGGCCCCTGCTTGCACCCGCAGCGCGAGGGCGCGGGCCGCGGCCGGGTGGTCGGCGGCGAGCAGCCCGGCGGCGGCCAGGACGTAGTCGGCGTCGACGACGGGCCGGGCGGCGCGCGGCAGCGGCCACCCGCCGGCGTGGTCGGCGAGCACCGCGGCCAGCACGGCGGCGGCGTCGGCGGCCGGGGCGTGCCGCAACACCCCGCCGGAGCCGACGAGCAGCTTCACCTCCCGCAGGTCCCGGCCGGCGCGTTCCCCGGTGGCCGCGCCGCGCGCGTGGCGGCGGACGGCCACCGTCGCCGCGAGGGCGGCGATCCGGGCGTCGACCGTCCGCTCGGCCGCGTCGCCGGGCAGGAAACCGGGATCGGCCGCCCGCGCGTGGGCGGCGCCGGCGAGACCGTCCGCCTCGGCCGGGTCGACGAGCCGTTCCTCCACGGCCGCCCGCACCACCCCGGGGGCGCTCCACCGCATCCCCAGGTCACCCTCCACGGTGCGGGCCCGCCACAGGCTGCCGGCGACCTGCCGCGCCGGGCCGGACTCCCGCTCGTCGGGGGTGAGCACCGAGTACACGTCGGTGGTGGCGCCGCCGACGTCGACGACGGCGAGGTCCCCGCCGAGGGTGTCGGCGAGCACCTCCACCCCGGTGAGCACCGCGTCGGGGGTGGCGGCCCGCACCAGCCGCGGGAAGCGGGGGCCGCGGGACAGCCGCTTGCCGCCGATGACGTGCCGCAGGAACACCTCCCGGATCGCCGCCCGCGCGCCGGCGGGCGCGAGCACCCCGATGCGGGGCAGCACGTTGTCGGCGGCCGTGACCGGCACCTTCGCGGCGGCGAGCAGGGCGTGCAGGTCGTCGCGGACGTCGACGTTGCCGGCGAGCACCACCGGCACCCGCCAGCGGGCCTTCGCCAGCCGGGTCGCGTTGTGGGTGAGGGTGTCCGCGTCGCCGCCGTCGGTGCCGCCGACGAGCAGCACCACGTCGGGCCTTGCGGCCCGCAGCGCCGCCAGGTCGGCGGCGCCGAGCCGGCCGGCGGCCACGTGCACCACGTTCGCCCCGGCGGACAGGCCGACCCGCCGGCCCGCCTGCGCGGTGACGAGGTGCTCGTACCCGACGACCGCCAGCCGCAGCCCGCCACCGGCGGACGAGCAGACGTACCAAGGCGCGTCGCGGGCGGGCAGGCCGGCGGTGGCCGCGGCGACGGCCGCGTCGAGGCCGTGCAGCACGTCGCTGGTGACGGTGGTGGGGGCGGCCGCCGCCGCGACGAGCCGGCCGCCGTCGAGGTCGACCACCGCCACCTTCGTGTACGTGGAGCCGACGTCGGCGCAGACGGCGACGTTCACGCCGCCGGGGGGACGACCACGGTGCCGGTGGCGGTGACCGCCACGATCGGCGGGTCGCACACCTCGGCCGCGGACTCGCCCCGGTCGGGGCGGCCCCGGCACACCACCCGCGCCGCGAAGTCGATGGTGCGGCTGCGGGTCCCCACCCGGGTCACCGTGGCCGTCACCTCCAGCACGTCCCCGGCCCGCATCGGCGCCCGGAACTGCACGTCCGAGTAGGAGGCGAACAGGCCCTCGTCGCCGTCGGTGCGGATGCACACCTCCGTCGCGACGTCCCCGAACAGGCCCAGCGCGTACGCCCCGTCGACCAGGTTCCCCGCGTAGTGGGCGTGCGAGTAGGGCACGTACCGCCGGTGCGTCACCGTCACCCCGAGCCGAGGGTCGCTCATGCCTTCACCGTCCTGTTCTCGATCAACGCGTGGACCAGGTAGGACGCCACCTCGCCCGGGGTGGTGCCCCGACCGAAGATCCGGTCCACACCCAGCTCACCGGCCATCGTCTCGTCGAACCGGGGCCCGCCGACGATCAGCAGCGGCCGCTTCCCCGCCGGCATGGCCTCCCGGAACGCCGCCGACATCTCCCGCGTGTTGTGCAGGTGCGCGTCGCGCTGCGTGACCACCTGCGACACCAGCACCGCGTCGGCCCGCTCGGCGCGGGCGGCCTCCACCAGCTCCGGCACACTCACCTGGGCGCCGAGGTTGGTGACCTTCAGCTCCCGGTAGTACTCCAGGCCCTTCTCCCCCGCGATGCCCTTGACGTTGAGGATCGCGTCGATGCCGACGGTGTGCGCGTCGGTGCCGATGCACGCCCCCACCACCGACAGCTTGCGCCGCAGCTTCCCCTTGACGACGGCGTTGACGTCCTTCGCGGACAGCAGCGGGTAGTCGCGCTCCATCACCTGCACCGCGGACAGGTCCACCAGGTGGTTCACCCGCCCGTACACGACGAAGAAGGTGAACCCGTCGCCCATCTGCTTGGCGTGCACCAGCATCGCCGGGTCGATGCCCATCTTCCCGGCGAGCTGGACCGCCGCGCCCTCGGCCCGCTTGTCGTGCGGCACCGGCAGCGTGAACGACACCTGCACCATGCCGTCGCCGGTGGTGTCCCCGTACGGCCGGACGACCTTCTTCTCCGCAGCCGCGCTCACGCCGCCGCCTCCAGGATGTCGGTGGCCGGGTTGTAGTAGTCGGCCTCGTGCCGGGCGACCCCGTCGAGGCCCTTGCCCCGGTCGGCGGGCCGCTTCATGATCCCGAACGTGCCCTCGGCGATCGCGGTGAGCAGCGACTGCTCACCGATGCGCTCCAGCAGGTCCACCGCCTCGCCGAGGACCCGGTGGGCGCGCTGCTGGATGAACCCGCCCGACGCGGGGACGAAGTCCTCGTGCAGCCCGCCCGCCGCGCCCAGCACGTAGCGCACGTTCTGCAGGGCGATGTCCCGGTCGGACAACCACGGCGTCACCACCGCCTCGGTCATCATGCCGACCAGCAGGATGCCCTGCCCGGTCATGGTGCCGACCAGGTTGAAGAACCCGTCGAGCAGGTTGCCGCGGAACACGTCACCGGTCATGTGCTTCGTCGGCGGCATCCACTTCAGCGGCGCGTCCGGGAACAGCTCCCGCGCCAGCAGCGCGTGCGCCAACTCCAACCGCAACGACTCCGGCAGGTCCGGGTTGATCTCGAACGCGTGCCCCAGCCCCAACTGCCAGTCCGCCAACCCGGCCTCGTGCGCGAAGTACTCGTTGAGCAGCTGCGACACCGTCACCGTGTGCGCCTCGTCCACCGCGTCCGCGGTGGTGAGGTAGTTGTCCTCACCGGTGTTGATGATGATCCCCGCCCGGGCGTGCACCTGCCGGGAGAACCGCTGGTCGACGAACGTCCGGATCGGATTGATGTCCCGGAACAGGATCCCGTACATCGAGTCGTTGAGCATCATGTCGAGGCGTTCCAGACCGGCCAGGGTCGCCATCTCCGGCATGCACAGCCCCGACGCGTAGTTCGTCAGCCGCACGTACCGGCCCAGCTCCCGCGACGACTCGTCCAGCGCCGCCCGCATCAGCCGGAAGTTCTCCTGCGTCGCGTACGTGCCGGCGAACCCCTCCCGGGTCGCGCCCTCGGGCACGTAGTCCAGCAGCGACTGCCCGGTGGACCGGATCACCGCGATCACGTCCGCCCCGGCCCGTGCGGCGGCCTGCGCCTGCGGGATGTCCTCGTAGATGTCCCCGGTCGCCACGATCAGGTAGATCCACGGCCGCTGCGCCGGATCCCCGTACCGCTTCACCAGGCGGTCCCGCTCGGCCCGCCGCCGGTCGATCCGCCGGATCCCCGCGGCGACCGCCCGGCGGGCCGCCCGCCGCGCGGCGGTGGCCGCCCTCCCGGTCGGCACCGCGAACCGCACCGACCCGGCGGCGGCCTTCTGCGCCAGCAGCGTCACGTCGGTGATCTGCTCCCGGGCCAGGGCGTCGAACACCGGCACCGCCACCCCGTGCCCCAGACCCACGTCGGCCACCACCGCGTCCACCAGGCGGTTCACCCACGGGATGCCGTCCGGGTCCGCGCCGGCCACCCCGGCCAGCCGCAGCACCGCCCGCTCCACCGACACCGTCGTGTGGCTGCGCGCCAGCTCCACCACCGGCGCACCGGCGCGGGCCGCGAGGGTCCGCGCCCGCGCCACCAGCGCCGGATCCAGATCAAGCTTGGACGTCACGCCGTCACCTCGCTCCGCTCGGCGCCGGCACGACGGGTGGTTCCCTCACTCACGACGACCCTTCCTCATAGATCACCTCACCGCGCAGCACCGTGCGCCGGCACACCGGCAGCGGCGTCGGGTCCTCCGGACCGCGCGCCTCCGGGTCGTCGGACTGCAACACCGGCAGCCCCCGCTCCACCCCGACCGGGGTGTCCCACACCGCGAACGTCGCCGGCGCACCCAACGCGAGGACCCCCTCGGCGTCCAGGTGCACCGCCCGCCACCCGCCGCGGGTGTGCGCGGCGAACGCCGCCCGCACACTCATCCGCTGCGCCGGGTTGTGGTGCGCCGCCGCCGCCCGCACCGACCCCCACGGGTCCAGCGGCGTCACCGGCGAATCCGACCCGAACGCCAACGCCACCCCCACCGAGTGCATCGCCCCCATCGGGTTCGACTCCAGCGACCGGGCAAGGCCCAACCGCGACTCGTACATGCGGCCCGCCCCACCCCACAACCGGTCGAACGCCGGCTGCATCGACGCGACGACCCCGTACTCCACGAACCCGGCGATCAGCCGCTTGCTCATGATCTCCGCGTGCTCCACCCGGTGCCGCGCCGCCCGCACCCGGTCCGTGCCCAGCTTCTCCGCCGCCGCCGCGAACCCGTCCAGCACCGTCGAGATCGCCGCGTCCCCGATCGCGTGGAACCCGCCCTGCAGGCCGTGCGCCGCGCAGTCCAGCAGGTGGTCACGCACCTGCCCGGCCGTCAGGTACCCGTGCCCGCACCCGTCACCGTCCCGGTACGCCGCCGACACGTGCGCCGTCCGCGCCCCCAACGCCCCGTCCGCGAACAGGTCCCCACCGGCGCCCACCGCACCCAGCTCCCGCGCCCGCGCCGCGCCGCTCAGCTCACCCCAGTACCCGTACACCTCCGGCACCCCCGCACCGGAGATCGCCAGCAGACCGGTGAAGTCCTCCTCGTCGGAGATCTCCGGCCCCCCGCACTCGTGCACCGCCGCGACGCCCAACGACGCCGCGTGCTCCAACGCCCTCCGCTGCGCCGCGACCCGCTGCGCCCGCGTCACCGACCCGAACGCCGCCGCCCGCACCACGTGGTGCGCGTCCCGCCGCAGCCACCCCGACCCGTCGTACCCCGCCGCGGCCACCACCTCCGGGCACGCCGCCAGCAACGCCCGCGACACCAGCGCCGAATGGATCGACGCCTGCGACAGGTACACCCGCCGCCCACCGGCCGCCCGGTCCACCTCGTCGGCGTCCGGCGGCCGCGGCACCGCCCACCTCGACTCGTCCCAGCCGTGCCCCAGCACCACCGCGTCCGCCGGCAGCCCCTCCGCGAACGCCGCCACCGCCTCCAGCAGCTCCGCCGCCGAACGCACCGCGGACACGTCCAGCCCCGACAACGCCAGCCCCGTGTCCGTGGCGTGCACGTGCGCGTCCACGAACGCCGGCGTCACCAACGCCCCCGCCAGGTCCACCACCCGGTCGGCGGACGGCGCGTCCGCGTCCGACCCCAACCAGGAGATCCGGCCACCGGACACCAGCAGAGCCGTCGCGCTCGGGTCGGCGGGGCAGTGCAGCACACCGCCGCGGTACAGAGTCGAGGGGTTCGTCATGGCACTCAGTCTGCCGCCAACCGCGCCTCGAACAGCCGGCGCACCCCCGGCTCGGCACGCAGCAGATCCAGCGCGAACTCCGCGTGGCCCGGCACGTACCCGTTGCCCACCAGCATCGTCACGTCCGCCGCCAGACCCTCCGCGCCCAACGCCGCCGCCGCGAAACTCGTCGCCATCGAGAAGAACACCACCGTGCCGCCGTCGGCGGTCGCCAGGACCGCCCCGTGCTCGCACCCCGGCACGTCCACGCACACCACGGTCACGTCCGCCGGCGCCGCCAGCGCCGACGTCACCGCCGTCGACAACGCCACCGGATCCCGGGCGTCGGCCACCGCCACCACGTCCGCCACCCCGGCCGCCGCCAGCGCGTCCCGCTCCGCGTCCACCGGAACCACCCCGACCGTACGGCCGGCGCCGGCCCGCCGCGCCGCCGCGAGCGACAGCGACCCGCTCTTACCGGCACCACCGATCACCGCCACGCTGACCGGCCGGGCATCCCCCTCGCGCGCCCGGCCGGCCACGTACCCCTCCACCACCCGCGCGGTCAGCGCCGGCGCCCCGCACACGTCCAGCACGGCCAGGGACAGCTCCGGGTGCAGATCAGCCGGCAGCACCGCCGCGATCGACCGGGCGAACAGGATCGCGTACCCGTCACACGGCACCTGCTCGCTGCGCCCGTCCCACCGGGCCAGCCCGTCGGTGATGGTCAGCGGCGTCAGGGTCAGCGACACCAGCGTCGCCACCCGGTCCCCCGCCCGCAGGCCCAGCGGCGACCGGCGGCCCACCTCGTCGACGGTGCCGATCAGCATGCCGCCGGACCCGGTCACCGGGTTCTGCATCTTCCCCCGGGTCGACACGATCTCCAGCACCTCGGCACGGACCTTCTCCCCGTCCCCGCCGTGCTTCTCCGACAACTGCCGGAAGCTCGCGGCGTCCAGGTTCAGCCGCTGCACCCGGATCCGCACCTCGTTCGGCGCGATCTGCGGACTCGCGTCGAGCCGCCACGCCGCCTGCGGCAGCACCCCCGCCGGCTCCAGAACGCGGTGCAGACCCACCGGTGACGTCACGCCGACCTCCCTGTCCGGCCGCTCGAAGCCCCGGACAGGGCTCGCGTAGCGGGAAAACTTCCGGCAGACTAGTTTGTTGACCGGATATTTTCCAGTAGCGTACGGGACCACTGATCGCCCGCACCACACCCACGAGGAGGGGCCGTGACCCAGACCCACCCGGTGGAGGCCATCCCCGCGCCCCAGCACGCGCCGGCACCCACCCCCACCGCCGGCCAGCCGTACGAGTACCGCCGCGCCCCCCTCGTCGAACCCGACTGGACCCGCTTCCCCGGCTGGCGCCACATCACCCGCGACCAGTGGGAGAGCGCGCAGTGGCAACGCGTCAACTGCGTCAAGAACATCAAGCAGCTCCGCGCCGTCCTCGGCGACCTCGTCGACGAGACCTTCTACGCCGACCTCGAGACCGATCAGAAGAACCTGGCCACCATGTCCATGCTGGTGCCACCCCAGATGCTCAACACCATGGTGCCGTTCGCGCCCATGACCACCGAGGCCCTCTACGCCGACCCCATCCGGCGCTACATGATCCCCGTCGCCTCCGACCGGCGCACCGACTGGCCCTCACACCCCTACGCCAGCCGCGACAGCCTCCACGAGCACGACATGTGGGTCGCCGAAGGCCTCACCCACCGCTACCCCACCAAGGTCCTCGCCGAACTGCTCTCCACCTGCCCGCAGTACTGCGGCCACTGCACCCGCATGGACCTCGTCGGCAACTCCACCCCCGCCGTCGACAAGCTCAAACTCACCCTCAAGCCCGTCGACCGCTACGACGCCCACATCACCTACCTCAAGGCCCACCCCGGCGTCCGCGACGTCGTCGTCTCCGGCGGCGACGTCGCCAACGTGCCGTGGCGCAACCTCGAGTCCTACCTGATGCGGCTCCTCGACATCGAGACCGTCCGCGACATCCGCCTCGCCACCAAGGCCCTCATGGGCCTCCCCCAGCACTGGCTCCAGCCCGACGTGGTCGAGGGCCTCGAACGGGTCGCCCGCACCGCCGCCCGACGCGGCGTCAACCTCGCCATCCACACCCACGTCAACCACGCCCAGTCGCTCACCCCGCTGGTCGCCAAGGCCGCCCAGACCGCCCTCGACGTCGGCGTCCGCGACGTCCGCAACCAGGGCGTCCTCATGCGCGGCGTCAACGCCACCGCCCCCGACCTGCTCGACCTCTGCTTCGCCCTCCAAGGCGAGGCGGGCATCCTGCCGTACTACTTCTACATGTGCGACATGATCCCCAACGCCGAACACTGGCGGGTCCCCGTCTGGCACGCCCAGCAACTCCAGCACGACATCATGGGCTACCTGCCCGGCTACGCCACCCCGCGCATCGTCTGCGACGTCCCCTTCGTCGGCAAGCGCTGGGTCCACATGCTCACCGAGTACGACCGCGACCGCGGCATCTCCTACTGGACCAAGAACTACCGCACCTCCATCGAGTCCGCCGACCTGGAGGCCCTCAACAAGCGGTACGCCTACTACGACCCGATCGACACCCTGCCCGAGGCCGGCCAGGCCTGGTGGCACGCCCACCGCAACGACTGAACCGCACCACCCGTCACCCCCGAGCCCACCGCCGGCCCGGGGGTGACGCCATTTCCACCGCCGGAGGCCCCACCAGCCGTTAGCGTCGCGCCATGGGGAACCAACCCCGGGACACCGACACCGCCGAGCGCGCCACCCCCGTCGAAATCTTCTTCGACGTCGTCTTCGTCCTCACCGTCGTTCAGCTCGCCAACCTGCTCGAACACGACCTCGACTGGACCGGCGCCGGCCGGACCGTCCTGATCCTCGGCCTGCTCTGGTACCTCTACAGCGGCTACGTCTGGCTGACCAACCACGTCCCACCCCACCGCCCCGCCCGCAAGCTCCTCCTCTTCGGCGGCATGGGCGGCTTCCTGCTCACCGCCATCGCCGTCCCCGACGCCTTCGCCGGCAGCGGCCTGCTCTTCGGCATCGGCTACCTGATCGTGGTCAGCGTCCACGTCGGCCTGTTCAGCCGTAGCACCGCCCGGCCCGCCGTCCGCCGATTCGCCCCCTACAACCTCGGCGGCGCCGCGCTCATCCTCGCCGCCGGCCTGCTCACCGGGCCGATCGTGCCGATCCTGTGGGTCACCGCCATCTTCACCCAGACCGTCCTGCCCTACCTGCTGCCCGGCCACTCCTGGCTCGGCAGTGCCGCGAGCTTCCACATCCGCCCCGCCCACTTCGTCGAACGGCACGGCCTGCTCGTCATCGTGGCCCTCGGTGAGACCGTCGCCGCCATCGGCATGGGCGCCCCGCTGGACCACATCAGCCCCGCCATCGCCGGCGCCGTCGTGATGGCCCTCGCCCTCCCCGCCGCGCTCTGGTGGACCTACTTCACCGACACCGCAGCCAGCGAAGCGGCCCTCGACCGCGCCGACGAGGCAGCCCGAAGCCGCATGTCCGCCCGCGCCTACATCCTCACCCACTTCGTGCTGCTGCTCGGCATCATCGCCACCGCCACCGGCCTGCACGCCGTGGTGGCCCACCCCGACAACCCCGCCGGCTGGCCCGCCGCGCTCGCGCTCACCGCCGGCGTGGCCCTGTTCCTCACCGCCATCGCCGACATCCGCCACAGCCTCGGCGTCGCGCGTACCGGCAGCCGCCTCGCCACCGCCGCGCTGGTCCTGGCCACCACCCCGGTCGGCGCGGCCGTCAACTCCGCCCTGCACCTGGCCGTCGTGATCGTGCTGATGATCGTGATGCTGCGGATCGACGGGCACCGCCCCGCCGTGCCGGTCAGCCCCGCGGCGCGTACATGATCACCGCGACACCCACCAGGCAGATCGCCGCGCCCACCAGGTCCCACCGGTCCGGGCGGAACCCGTCCACCAGCACCCCCCACACCAGCGAACCCGCCACGAACACGCCCCCGTACGCGGCCAGGATCCGCCCGAAGTGCGGGTCCGGCTGGAACGTCGCCACGAACCCGTACGCGCCCAGCGCCAGCACCCCCGCCGCCACCCACCACAGGCCCCGGTGCTCCCGCCAGCCCTGCCACACCAGCCACGCGCCACCGATCTCGGCCAACGCGGCCAGCACGAACAACACCAGGGAACGCGCCACGGTCACGGACAGCGACCCTACCGCCCGACGGTGAGCCGGCGTCCGGGTACCTCGGACACGACGACGGACCCCGGGACGTCGCCCCGGGGTCCGCCGTGCCCCGCGTCAGCGGGTGGCCGCGCCGTCGCGCCCGGCCTGATCCTGCTCGTCGTCACTCCTTGATGTCGCGACCCGCCGGCCGGGCCTGCTCGCCCGTCTGCCGGGCCCGCGCGGCGTCCTGTTGCGTGGCGCCCTCGGAACGCATCCGCTCGTTGTGCGTCGCGTCGCCGATGCGTTCCTTCGCGACGCCGGTCATCTCGTCGACCTTGTTCCTGGCCTTGTCGGTGAAGCCCATCGTCCGCTCCCCTCGGTCGAGTCCGGCCTTCCATAGCGGGTTCCCGCCGTCGCCGTGGACATGCCGGGTCGTCGTGACCGGCCGCACCCCGCGTAGGGCATCCTAGGAAGATAGTTTGATAGCGTCGCGGTGCGCACCTGCCGGAACGAGTGGTTGACTGGACGAATGGGCGAGATCCTCCTCATCCGGCACGGCGAGACGACCTGGAGCGCCAGCCACCGGCACACCTCGTACACCGATCTCGCGCTGACCCCCGACGGCGAGCGGCAGGCCCGCGCGCTCGGCGAACTCCTCGCCGGCCGGCGGTTCGCCGCGGTGCGCACCAGTCCGCGCACCCGGGCCCTGCGCACCGCCCAGCTCGCCGGCCTCACCGGCACCCGCGTCGACGAGGACCTCGCCGAATGGCACTACGGCGAGTACGAGGGCCGCACCACCGCCGAGATCCGCGAGGACCGGCCGGACTGGTCGATCTGGACCGACGGCGCCCCCGGCGGCGAGTCACCCGACCAGGTGGCCGCCCGGCTGGACCGGGTCCTCGAGCGGGTCACCCCGCTGCTCGACCACGGCCCGGTCGCGCTCGTCGGCCACGCCCACAGCCTGCGCGTCGCCGGCGCCCGGTGGATCGGCCTGCCGCCCGTCGCCGGCGGCCGGCTGCGGCTCGACACCGCCACCGTCAGCGTCCTCGGTCACGAGCACGGCCGGCAGGTCATCCTGCGGTGGAACCAGCCGCCTCCCCCGCCACCCGGGCCCGCGGCCGAGACGGCGGCTCGCCACTGATCTTCGGCGGCCGGTTCTCGTACGGCGTGGACAGCACCACCGTCGTACGGGTCGTCACGTTCGCCGACGTGCGGATCTCCTGAAGCACCCGCTCCAGGTCCTGCGGGCCGGCCACCCGCACCAGCAGCAGGTAGAAGTCCTCCCCCGCCACCGAGTAGCAGGAGTCGATCTCCGGCAGGTGGGCCAGCCGCTCCGGCGCGTCGTCCGGCTGCGACGGATCGAACGGGCGGATCGCCACGAACGCCGTCAACGGCAGGTCCAGCGCCTCGAAGGAGACGCGGGCCGCGTACCCCTTGATCACACCGCGCTGCTCCAACCGGCGGACCCGCTGGTGCACGGCGGACACCGACAGGCCCACCTTCTCCGCAAGGTCGGTGTACGACAGCCGGCCGTCGGCGGTCAGCGCGGCGACGATGGCACGGTCGATCTCCTCCACGGCAGTCAACCTACATGGACCGGGTCTGCGATCGGGAGCGCCGTTCGCCCGGCCGCCGCCGTCACCCGGCCTCCCGCTCGTCCGCGGTGGTGGCCACCTGCCGGCCCAGGTGGTCCTCGTACACCCCGATCTTGAAGCGGATGAGGTCCAGGCACCGGTCCAACTGGCTCACCTGCGCGCGGACCCGTTCCTGGTGATCCCGCAGCAGCTCCAGCCGCTCCCCTTCGGTGCCGGTCCCCTGCCGCACCAGGTCCGTGTATCGGCGGATCACCGGCAGCGGCATCCCCGACGCGCGCAGGATCGTGCAGACCGTCAGCCACTCCACGTCGTCCTCGCCGTACACCCGTCGACCAAGGGAACTGCGGCGGATCGGGCTGAGGAACAGGCCCTCCCGCTCGTAGAAGCGCAGCGTGTGCTCGCTCAGCCCGGTACGCCGGGCGACCTGGCCGATGCTCAGGCTCGGGGAGGCGGCGGACATGGCGACGAGCATAGAAGCTGCGGCGAGCTTGACCTAGAGCCGACTCCAGCTTCTACCGTCCGCCGTCATGACCATGCGATACCGACCGCTCGGTGGCACCGGCATCAAGGTGAGCGTGCACTGCCTCGGAACGATGATGTTCGGCGCCGTCGGAAACCCCGACCATGCCGACTGTGCCGCGATCATCCACGCCGCCCTCGACCAGGGCGTCAACTTCGTGGACACCGCCGACATGTACTCCGCCGGCGAGTCCGAGGAGATCGTCGGCACCGCGTTGAAGGGCCGGCGCGACGACGTGGTGCTCGCCACCAAGGTGCACTTCCCGATGGGTGAAGGCGTCAACCGGGGTGGCAACTCCCGGCGGTGGATCATGCAGGCCGTCGAGGAGAGCCTGCGGCGTCTGCGGACCGACTGGATCGACCTGTATCAGGTCCATCGACCAGACCCGACGACGGATGTCGAGGAGACGCTGTCCGCGCTCACCGACCTCGTCCGCCAGGGCAAGATCCGCGCCTTCGGCTGCTCGACCTTCCCCGCCGAGGAGATCGTCGAGTCGCACCACGTCGCCGAGCGTCGCGCGCTCCACCGGTTCCGCACCGAGCAACCGCCGTACTCGATCCTGGCCCGGGGCATCGAGGCCGACGTGCTGCCGGTGTGCCAGCGGTACGGCATGGGCGTCCTCGTCTGGAGTCCCCTGGCCTTCGGCTTCCTCACCGGCCGGCACCGCCGGGACCAGGCGGTCGATCTTTCGTCCGGGCGTCCCGCGCTGCGGCCGGCTCAGTTCGACCCGTCGAATCCGCAGAACGCCGCGAAGTTCGACGCGGTGGAGCAACTCGTCGAGCTGGCTGACGACATCGGCTGCACGCTGCCGCAGCTCGCCGTCGCCTTCACCGTCGCCCACCCGGGCGTCACCTCGGCCATCCTCGGGCCGCGAACCCGCCGGCAACTCGACGACCTGCTGGCCGGGGCGTCACTCCGGCTGGACGACGCCGTCCTGGACCGCATCGACGAGATCGTGCCCCCGGGCCTGGACCTGTACCGCCCGAACGCCGCCTTCCCCCGGCCCGCGGTGGCCGATCCCACGCTCCGCCGCCGACCCATGGAGCAGCGGAGCGCCGCCGCCTAGGGCGAACCCGGGGGTCGGCAGGCCGCCGGCCCCCGGGTTTCCGTCAGCCCTTCGCCAGCGCGCGGGAGATCACCAGGCGCTGGATCTGGTTGGTGCCCTCGACGATCTGGAGCACCTTCGCCTCGCGCATGTACCGCTCGACCGGATGGTCGCTGACGTAGCCGGCGCCGCCGAGCACCTGCACCGCGTCGGTGGTCACCCGCATCGCCACGTCCGTGGCGAACAGCTTCGCCTTGGCCGCCTCGATCGAGTACGGCCGGCCGGCGTCGCGCAGCCGCGCCGCGGCCAGCATCAGCGCCCGCGCGGCCGAGATCTGGGTGGCGTGGTCGGCGAGCGTGAAGCCCAGCCCCTGGAAGTCGATGATCGCCCGGCCGAACTGGTGCCGCTCCTTCGCGTACCCGACCGCGTAGTCCAGCGCCGCCTGGGCGAGACCGACCGCGCACGCCGCGATGCCGAGCCGGCCCGAGTCCAGCGCGGACATGGCGATGGTGAAGCCCGCCCCCTCCCCGCCGAGCAGCCGGTCGGCGGGCACCCGCGCGTCGTCGAAGGCGATCTGCGCCACCGGCGAGGCGTGCAGGCCCATCGTCCGCTCCGCCGCCTGCGGGTGGATGCCGGGCGTGGCCCGGTCGGCGAGCAGGCAGGAGATGCCCTTCGGCCCGGGACCGCCGGTGCGGCAGAAGATGTTGTAGAAGTCGGCGACGCGGGCGTGCGTGATCCACGCCTTGGTGCCGGTGACGACGTACGCGTCGCCGTCGCGCACGGCCTTCGTGGTCAGGGCGGCGGCGTCCGACCCGCCCTGCGGCTCCGACAGGCAGTACGCGCCCAGCAGCTCCCCGCCGATCATGTCGGGCAGCAGCTTGCGCTGCTCGTCGGTGCCGAACTGGGCGAGGGGGTAGCAGGACAGGGTGTGCACGCTGACCGCCTCGGCGACCGCGAGCCACCGGCTGGCCAGGATCTCGAGCACCTGGAGGTACACCTCGTACGGCTGGGCGGCGCCGCCGTACTCCTCCGGGTAGGGCAGGCCCAGCAGGCCGGCCCGGCCGAGGGTGCGCAGCACCTCCCGGGGGAACTCGGCGCGCTCCTCGAAGCCGGCGGCCCTGGGGGCGAGTTCCCGGTCGGCGAGTTCGGTGGCGAGGTCCAGCAGGTCGTGGGCCTCGTCGGTGGGGAGGATCCGGTCGACAGTCATCGGGGGCGCGGCGTGGATCCCCTCGCCTTGAGGCGCGGGAGGAAACGCCGCTCCCTCCCTTCAGTGATCGTTCTGTATGGACGATTGTTAGAATGTGAGGTGTGGGTGAGGTGGTGAAGCGGGCATACAAGTACCGCTTCTATCCCTCGCCGGAGCAGGCCGAACAGCTGATCCGGACGTTCGGCTGTGTGCGCTTGGTGTACAACCGGGCGTTGGAGGCGCGCACCCGGGCGTGGACGGTAGACCGGCAGCGCACCACATACGTGCACACGTCGGCGTGGCTGACCGAGTGGAAACGCACCGACGATCTGGCCTTCCTCAACGAGGTCAGCTCCGTTCCGTTGCAACAGGCGTTGCGGCACCTGCAAACCGGGTTCGTGGCGTTCTGGGAGAAGCGGGCGCGGTATCCGCGGTTCAAGTCCAAACGCAAGTCCCGGGCGTCGGCCGAGTACACCCGCTCGGCGTTCCGCTGGCGGGACGGGCACCTCACCCTCGCCAAGATGGCCCTGCCACTGGACATCGTGTGGTCCCGGCCCCTGCCCGAAGGGGCGCAGCCGTCCACAGTCACCGTGTCCCGCGACTCCGCCGGCCGCTGGTTCGTGTCCATCCTGGTCGAGACCACCGTCGAACACCTGCCTGTCACGGATGTCGCGGTCGGGATGGACGCGGGCCTCACCAGCCTGGTAACCCTCTCCACCGGCGAGAAGATCGCCAACCCGCGGCACGAACGCGCCGACCGATGCAAGCTGACCAAGGCGCAGCGGGCGCTGGCCCGCAAGCAGAAGGGCTCCGCGAACCGGGCCAAAGCCCGCCTCAAGGTCGCCCGCATCAACGCCCGTATCGTCGATCGGCGACGGGATCAGCTGCACAAGCTGAGCACTCGACTCGTCCGCGAGAACCAAACGGTCGTGATCGAAGACCTCAGCGTGCGCAACATGATGCGCAACCACAGCCTGGCCCGCGCCATCTCCGACGCGGGATGGTCGCAGTTGCGAAGCATGCTGGAGTACAAAGCTGCCTGGTACGGGCGGACGCTGATCGCCGTCGACCGGTGGCTGCCCTCGTCCAAGACCTGCTCGGCATGCGGACGGATCAACACCACCCTCACCCTCAGCGTCCGCGCCTGGACGTGCGCCGGCTGCAATGCCGTACACGACCGAGATGTGAACGCCGCCAGGAACATCCTCGCCGCCGGGCTGGCGGAGAGGTAAAACGCCTGTGGAGGGACGGTAAGACCCGGCCCGCGTAAGCGGTGAAGGCACGACCCGGTGAAGCAGGAACCCCCACGGGTGACCGAGGGGATCCCCGCCCTTCAGAGCGGTGGACGATGTCAAAGCGCGGTGAGCTCCGTTGGTGTGGTGTTGAGCCGTTGTACGCCGTCCGTCGTGCAGACGACGATGTCCTCGATACGGGCGCCGTGCCGCCCGGCGAGGTAGATCCCGGGTTCGATCGAGAAGGCCATGCCCGGCTCCAGCGCCCGGCTGTTTCCGGTCACCACGTACGGCTCCTCGTGGCCGTCCAGCCCGATGCCGTGGCCGGTGCGGTGCAGGAACGCGTCGCCGTAGCCGGCGCCGGCGATCAGGTCGCGGGCGGCGGCGTCGACCGCCTCGGCGCTGACCCCGGGGCGTACCGCGGCGACGGCGGCACGCTGGGCGGCGTGCAGCACCGCGTAGTAGTCGGTGAACTCCGCCGGGGCGGGCCCGCCGGCGACGTAGGTGCGGGTGCAGTCCGAGCGGTACCCCGACGGCATCGTGCCGCCGATGTCCACCACCACCGGCTCGCCCGCGCCGACCGGCCGGTCCGAGGTGCCGTGGTGCGGGCTCGCGCCGTTCGGGCCCGCGGCGACGATGACGAAGTCGACGGTGACGTGCCCGGCCGCCCGGATCGCCGCGGCGATGTCGGCGGCCACCTCGCTCTCCGTCCGCCCCGGCCGCAGCCACTCCCCCATCCGCTCGTGCACCGCGTCGATCGCGGCGCCGGCCTCGGCGAGGGCCGCCACCTCGGCCGGGGACTTGCGGATGCGCAGCTCGCGGAGCACCTCGGAGGCGAGCCGCTGGCTCGCGCCCGGGAGCGCGGCGCGCAGCGCCAGGACCTGCTCCGCCCACATCCGGTCGGCCAGGCCGACCGCGGCGACCGGCCCGCCGAGGGCGGCCGTGACGAGGGGGTACGGGTCGGTGCCGTCGGCGTGGTCGACGATGTGGACGCCGGTGGCCGGTGCCGGGGACGCCTCGGCGGCGGGGCGTTCCAGGGTGGGCACGATCAGGGTCGGCTCCCCCTCGGCGGGCAGCACCAGCAGGGTCAGCCGCTCACCGGCGTGCGCGTCGTAGCCGGTCAGGTAGCGCAGGTCCGACCCGGGGCTGAGCAGCAGCGCGTCCAGGCCGGCGGCGGCGGTGGCGCGCTGCGCGGCGGCCAGCCGGGCCGGCGGGTACAGCTCGTCGATTCCCACCCGCTCAGCTTAACGCTCGTTCGGCTCAGCCCGGCCGCGGCCGGGCGGGTCGGCGCGGGATCACGACATCAGCCACAGGCAGAACGGATGACCGTCCGGATCCAGGCAGACCCGGACGTCGTCCTGCGGCTGCCACGGCGCGACCGTCGCGCCGCAGGCGACCGCGTGGGCCTGCGCCGCCGCCAGGTCGTCGACCCCGATCTCCAGGTGCGCCATCATCTGCTGCCGGCCCGCCTCGGCCGGCCAGGTCGGCGGCACGTAGCGGCGCTCCCGCTGGAACGAGAGGCCCACCCCGCCGTCGGGGGCGCGGAGGACCACGTCGTCCGCCTCCTCGACGGCGGTCTCCCAACCGAGCAGCCGGGCGTAGAACCGGGCGAGCGCCGCCGGATCGGGCGTGTCCAGGTTGACCGTGGTCAATCGCAGGCGGGGACGCGGCGCACTCACCCGGCCGATTCTGCCCGTCCGCAGCGGGTGCCGCAGCCCCACCGACGGCGGTGGCCGGCCGGCGCGGCGACCTTGGCGCGTTCCGGCACGCCGGTGCCGGGGCGCCGATAGCCTCGGGACAGACCGTGACCGGACGAAGGGAGTGACGACCGTGGCAGGCAGCGACCGCGCCGAGACGCGCCGGCGGCGGCTGCTCTGGTCCGGTGTCCTCGCCCTCGCCGGTCTGGTGCTGCTCGTCATCGGGCTCACCATCGCCGACGGCGTCGCCGCCTGGGTCGAGGTGGTGGTGGCCCTCCTGCTGCTGCTGGCCAGTTACGGGGTGCAGTACGTGGCCCGGCGGGACACCCTCTACCGGGACCGGGGCTGACCCGCCACCGACGCCGGCGTCCGCCCGGACGTCGGTGCGGTGTGCCACGCTGTCGGGCGTGACAGCCCCGATCATGCTCGTCGACTCGCCCAGCCTCTACTTCCGGGCGTACTTCGGCATTCCCGAGTCCGCCGCGACCACCGCCGACGGTCAGCCGGTCAACGCCGTGCGCGGTTTCCTGGACATGCTGGCGTCCCTGATCCGCACCCGGCGGCCAGGCCGGATGGTCTGCGCGATGGACCACGACTGGCGACCCGACTGGCGGGTGGCGCTGCTGCCGTCGTACAAGGCGCACCGGGTCGCGCCGGAGGGCGGCGAGGTGGTGCCCGACACCCTCACCCCGCAGGTGCCGGTGATCCTCGACGTGCTCGACGCCCTGGGCATCACCACCGTCGGCGCCGCCGGGTACGAGGCCGACGACGTGCTCGGCACGTTGTCGGTCACCCAGCCCGGCCCGGTCGAGGTGGTCTCCGGCGACCGGGATCTGTTCCAGCTGGTCGACGACGCCCGGGGTGTCCGGCTGCTCTACGTCGGGCGGGGCGTGGCCAAACTGGAGGACTGCGACGACACCGCCGTGCGCTCCCGTTACGGGGTGCCCGCCGCCCGGTACGCCGACTTCGCCGCCCTGCGCGGCGACCCCAGCGACGGGCTGCCCGGCGTGCCGGGCGTCGGGGAGAAGACCGCCGCCCGCCTCGTCGACCGGTACGGCGACATCGACGGCATCCTCGCCGCCCTGGCCGACCCCGGCTCCGGCTTCGCGCCGGGGCTGCGGACGAAGCTCGCCGCCGCCCGGGACTACCTGGCCGTCGCCCCGAAGGTGGTCCGGGTGGCCCTCGACGTGCCGCTGCCCGACCTGCCCACCGACCTGCCGTCCGCGCCGGCCGATCCGCAGCGACTGCTCGAGCTCGCCGAGCGGTGGAATCTGGCCGGTTCCGCCCGCCGGCTGGTCGACGCCCTCGCCACCCGCACCGGCTGACCGGGCCGGGCCCCCGGGTCGCCGGTCGCGCCGGGCCGCCGATGTGCCGGTGCGCCGGCCTGTCGACGGGCCGGCGCGTCGACCAGGCGGTCAGCGCGGGCCGCGGTCCCGGCGGGACGGGAACGGGGTGCCCGGCCGGGCCAGCGTGGAGCGCGCCCGTAGGCCCACCGGGTCGGGCGTCACCGTCGACTCCGCTCCGACCGGCTCCGCCCGCGGCGCCCGGCGGGCGTCCAGGTACGCGGTCGCCGCCCGGTCCTCGTCGGTCGGGGCGGCGAGCAGCGCGTACACCAGGCCGACCACCACGAGGACCACGGCCAGGACGATCGGCACCAGCAGCGTCCCCACCTCCGCGCCGGCGACCTCGCGCTGGGTGTCGTGCAGGTGCACGGAGAGGGCGCTCATCCCGGTGAAGTGCATGCCGTTCACGGCGGCGCCCATGACCAGCGCGGAGGCGATGAGCGCCAGGGTGCGACGCACCGTCACGGCCAGCCACAGCGCGACGGTCGCCGCGACGACAGCGATGACGACCGAGGCCACGACACGCGGCTGGTCGTAGCCGAGCCGGCCGTTGAGCCGCATCGCCGCCATGCCGGTGTAGTGCATCGCCGCGACACCCGCGCCGGTGAACAGGCCGCCGGCGAGGATCCGTGGCGCGGACGCCCGCCCGGTGCCGGCGATGGCCAGGCCGATGCCGACGGCCACCACGGCGAAGGCGGCGCTCGCCGCGGTGATCGGCACGTCGTACCGGATCCGGGTGCCCTCGACCGCGAAGCCGAGCATGGCCATGAAATGCATCGTCCAGATCGCCGTGCCGCCGAGGGCGAAGGCGGAGAGCGTGCCCCACCAGGCCCGCTGGCCCACGGTGGCCGCCGTCCGGATCCGACCGGCGCAGACGAGGCCGAGGAA
Organism: Micromonospora sp. WMMD558; assembly: GCF_049315255.1. Taxonomy (NCBI): domain Bacteria; kingdom Bacillati; phylum Actinomycetota; class Actinomycetes; order Micromonosporales; family Micromonosporaceae; genus Micromonospora; species Micromonospora sp. WMMD558. Next base: position 4,829,707 of record NZ_CP186061.1, read on the forward strand.
CGAGCCCAGCACGGACAGCGCGTAACTCAGGGCGGGTGTGATCCACCCGTACTCGAAGTGGTTGATCTCCGCCACGCCCGTCGCCCCCCAGACCGGATACCGGCGCGTAACTTAGCGCCTCCGGCCATGATCGGGGACCGTCCCCACCAGCCGCAACATCGATGACGGGACACTTCGCGCGGTGCCGCCGCAGTGACGCAGCGATGCGTCGATTGCCAGCAGGCAACCACGGGGCGTGACGGTCAGGCCCTGGCGTGGTAGGCCAGCACACCCCGGTTGACGGCGGCGATGGCCTGCCGGGCGGTGGACCGTACCTCCGCCGACGCGCCACCGGAGTCGGCGAGCTGGCCGAGCAGGTCCACCACCTGCCGGGCCCAGCGGACGAAGTCGCCGGCCGGCATCTCGCCGTCGATCTCGTGCCCGCTGGCGAGCACCTTCGCCAGGGCCTCGCCCCGCGCCCACCGGTAGATCGGCCAGGCGAAGCCCAGGTCGGGTTCCCGCGTCACGGCCAGGCCCCGGGCCGCCTCGTCGGCCTCGATCTCGCTCCACAGCTTGAGCGTCGCGTCGACCGCCTCGGCCACCGCGCCCCGGGGCAACGACGCCCGCTCGTCGACGTCGCGGCGGGCCTCGAAGACCACCACCGACACCGCAGCCGCCAGCTCGGCCGGACTGAGCCCGTCCCAGACGCCCCGGCGCAGGCACTCGGCCACCAGCAGGTCGGCCTCCGTCCAGATCCGGCCCAGCATCCGGCCCGCGTCGGTGACCGTCCCGTCGGGGGCGAGGTACCCGCGGGCGGTGAGCAGCGCGACGATCCGGTCGAACGTGCGGGCGAGTGAACCGGTCCGACCGGCCACCCGCTGCCGAAGCTCCTCGGTGTCCTTCTCGAGCCGCCGGCGGCGCTCCGCCCAGCGGGCGTGCTCCTCCCGGTCGGGACAGGCGTGGCAGGGGTGCCGCCGCAGCTCGGCGCGGAGCTGGGTGAGGCGGTCGTCGTCCCCCGTGGCCTGCCGGGACCGGCCGCCCCGGCGGCCGGCGTGCCGATCCAGGCCGGTGCCGCTGACCTCGGCGGCCAGGTCCCGCCGCGCGGCCGGCGAGCGGTGGTTGAAGTGCTTCGGGACGCGGATGCGGGCCAGCACCTCGGCCGGGGTGGTGAAGTCGCCCGGGCTGACCCGGCCGGCCCACCGGTCCTGGGTGAGCACCAGCGGGCGCGGCTCGCCGAAGCCGCCGGTCGCCGGGTCCAGCACCACCGCGAGGCCGGCCCGCCGGCCCGACGGCACCCGGATCACGTCGCCGACCCGCAGCCGCTCCAGCGACGCGACCGCCGCCGCCTTGCGCTGGGTCTGCCCCTGCCGCGCGAGGGCGCGCTCCCGGTCGGCGATCGCCACGCGCAACGCGAAGTACTCGTCGAAGTCGCCGTGGTGGCAGGCCGCCTCCGCGCCGTACGCCTCGATGGTCTCGGTGTTGCGCTGCACCTGCCGCGCCAGGCCGACCACCGACCGGTCCGCCTGGAACTGGGCGAAGCTCGACTCGAGCAGCGCCCGCGCCGGCTCCGCGCCGACCGTCCCGACCAGGTTGACCGCCATGTTGTACGACGGCCGGAAGCTGGACCGCAGCGGGTACGTGCGGGTCGACGCCAGACCGGCCACGTGCCGGGGGTCGGTCTCCGGGGACCACACCACGACGGCGTGCCCCTCCACGTCGATACCGCGACGGCCGGCACGGCCGGTGAGCTGCGTGTACTCCCCCGGCGTGAGGTCGACGTGCGCCTCGCCGTTGTACTTCACCAGCCGCTCCAGGACCACGCACCGGGCCGGCATGTTGATGCCCAGCGCGAGTGTCTCGGTGGCGAACACCGCCTTCACCAGGCCACGGACGAACAGCTCCTCGACGACCTCCTTGAACGCGGGCAGCATGCCGGCGTGGTGCGCCGCGAGGCCCCGCTCCAGCCCGTCGAGCCACTCCCAGTAGCCGAGCACCGACAGGTCCTCGCCGGGGATCGCGGTGACCCGGCTCTCGACCACCCGCCGGATCTCCGCCCGCTCCTCCGGGTTGGTGAGCCGCAGCCCGGCGGCGAGGCACTGCTGCACGGCGGCGTCACAGCCGGCCCGGCTGAAGATGAACAGGATGGCCGGGAGCAGGCCCTCCCGGTCGAGGCGGTCGACGATGTCCGGGCGCAGCGGCCCCCGCCAGCGCGGCCCGCGGCGACCCCCGCCCGGCCCGGCACTGCGCCCCTCGCCGAGCTCGAGCCGGCGCACCGTGTCCCGGGTGTAGCGCAGCAGTTCCGGGTGCACGTCGTGCTTGCGGGCGGCGTCGGCGTCGTGGAACAGGTCGAACATCCGCTTGCCGACCAGCATGTGCTGCCACAGCGGCACCGGCCGGTGCTCGCTGACCACGACCGCCGTCTCACCGCGTACGGTCACCAGCCAGTCGGCGAACTCCTCGGCGTTGGACACCGTCGCCGACAGCGAGACCAGGGTGACCGAGGCGGGCAGGTGGATGATCACCTCTTCCCACACGCCGCCACGGAACCGGTCGGCGAGGTAGTGCACCTCGTCCATCACCACGTACGCCAGGCCCTCGAGGGTGGTCGAGCCGGCGTAGAGCATGTTGCGCAGGACCTCGGTGGTCATCACCACCACGGGCGCGTCGCCGTTGATGGCGTTGTCGCCGGTGAGCAGCCCGACCTGCTCGGCGCCGTAGCGGTCGACCAGGTCGTGGTACTTCTGGTTCGACAGGGCCTTGATCGGCGTGGTGTAGAAGCACTTCCGCTGGGCGGGACCCTCGGCGCCCCCGCCGGACGCCGCCGGCCCGCCGCGCAGCGCCAGGTGGACGGCGAACTCGCCCACCACGGTCTTGCCGGCGCCGGTGGGCGCGCACACCAGCACGCCGCTGCCGCGCTCCAACGCCTGACACGCCTCCCGTTGGAAGTCGTCGAGGTCGAACCCCAGGTCGAGGGCGAACTCGCCCAGCGCGGGGAACTGGGAGGCCTGCGCGGCCCGGCGGCGCGCCGCGGCGTACCGCTCGGCGGGGCTCGACATGTGACCAAGATTAGTGCGTGCCGTCGCCGGACACCCGACAAGGCCGTCCGGTCCGGGGCCCTCCGGGGCGATGGGTAGGGTGCACGGCGTGCCGGACCGTACCGAACCCGCCCAGACACCCGCCCCGGGCAGCGCCGACGACCGCGCGGCGTCCCGCCGGCCCGTGGACGGGGTGCTCTTCGACTTCCACGGCACCCTCGCCCAGGTGGAGGAGGCCCGCGACTGGGTGACCGCGGCGGCCTCGGCGTGCGGGGTGACGCTGGACCGGGTCCGGGCGACCGCGCTGGCCGACCGGCTGCTCACCGCCGGGCGGGCCGGCGGCCCGCTGCCGGCCCGGGTGCCGCCCGCGCTGGCCGAGCTGTGGGCCGACCGGGACCTGTACCCGCACGCACACCGTGGCGCGTACACCGGTCTCGCGGCGACCGTCGACGCGGGCATCGACGGGCTCGCCGACGCGCTCTACGAGCGGCTGCTGGTGCCCGAGGGCTGGGTGCCGTATCCGGACACCGCACCCACGCTGGCCGCGCTGCGGGCCGCCGGGGTACGGGTGGGCGTGGTCAGCAACATCGGGTTCGACATCCGGCCGCTCTTCGACGCCTGGGACCTCACCGACCTCGTGGACGCGTTCGCCCTGTCGTACGAGGTGGGCCGGTGCAAGCCCGACCCGGGGATCTTCCTGCGGGCGTGCGGGATGCTGGGCGTCGACCCGGAGCGCGCCCTGATGGTCGGCGACACCCCGGCCGACGCCGGCGCGGTGGCCGCCGGCTGTGCGGTGCTGGTGCTCCCGGCCGCCGACGCCGGCCGCCGCAACGGCCTCGGCGCGGTGCTCGACCTGGCCGGCCCCGGCTGAGGCCCGCGCCGGCAGCGGCCGGACCGGAGCCGGGCTGCTGCTCGCGTCGACGTCGGCGGTGCACCGGGCCGCTGGCCCCTGCGGCGGCGTCGCCCGAGGCCCCGGCGGGCGCTCACCCGCCCACGGTCTCCCCGGCGAGCGCCACCAGGTCGGGAACGGCCGGGTGGCCGGGCGGCTCGCGCCAGGCCAGCAGGACGGTCACCTCCGGAGCGTCCGTCAACGGCAGGTAGGCCACCGCCGGGCTGGGGTACATGGCGGCGGTCGCCGAGGTCGTCACCCCCACGGCCCGGCCGGCGCTGATCGCCGCCAGCCAGTCGTCGGTGTTGGCGACCTGGACCACGGCGGTGGGAGCGTGGCCGGCGGGCCACAGGTCCAGCGTGGTGGTGCCGGTCTCGACGTTCACCGCGATCGGCTGGTCCACCAGGTCGGCCAGGGTCAGGCTGGCCCGCCCGGCCAGCGGGCTGTCCGCGGGCACGGTGGCGAGCCGCGGTTCGGAGAGCAGCCGCAGCGCCCGCACACCGGGCAGGTCGACCGGCTGCCGCAGCACGGCGACGTCGACCCTGCCCTGGGCCAGGCCGGCGCTGCGCTCGTCGATGCGCAGCAGCTCCAGCGGTGTCTCCGGGTGCGCGTTCCGCCACCGGCGCAGCAGGGCGACGGTGTGCTCGCCCAGCGCCGACCAGGCGTGCCCGAGCCGGATCGGCCGGCCGCCGACGTGGAGCGGGTCGAGCACGTCGTCGACGCCCGCCACCGCCGCGGCGGCGCGGTCGCGGTACGCCCGGCCCACGGCCGTGAGCTCCAGGTGGTGGGTGGAGCGGTCGACCAGGCGTACGCCGAGGTGGTTTTCGAGCTGGCGCAGCGTGCGGGACAGCGCGGGCTGGGTGACCCGGAGCCGCACCGCCGCGCGGGTGATGCTGCCCTCCTCGGCGATGGCGAGGAAGGCCCGCAGGTGACGCAGCTCCACGGTCATGACCTGGAAGCATAAGCAGACCCGGACCGGCATTTCCGTACGCCGCCGGCGGCTCCTAGCGTCGGAGGTGTGACCGACACGCTGCTCCCCGACCGGCCGACGCCCGGCCACGTCCCCACCCGGCCGCGCGGCGGCCTCGGCCCGGTGGGACTGGTGCTCGGCGGGGCGCTGTCGGTGCAGTTCGGGTCGGCCGTCGCCGCCCTGCTCTTCCCCCGCTCGGGGGTCGCCGGGGCGGTGACGCTGCGGCTGACCGTGGGCGCCGTGCTGCTGCTGGCGGTGTGCCGGCCCCGACTGCGCGGGCACGGCCGGGGCGACTGGGCGGCGGCCGCCGCGTTCGGTGTGGCGCTGGCCGGCATGAACTCGCTGTTCTACCAGGCCATCGAACGCATCCCACTGGGCCCGGCGGTGACCCTGGAGGTGCTCGGCCCGCTGGCGCTGTCGGTGTTCACCGCCCGCCGTGCGGCCAGCTGGGCCTGCGCGCTGCTCGCCCTCGCCGGGGTGGCGCTGCTCGGCCAGGGCGGCTTCGACCGGCTCGACCCGGTCGGCGCCGCTCTCGCGCTCGGCGCGGGCGCCATGTGGGCGGCCTACATCGTGCTCAGCGCCCGGGTCGGGCGCCGCTTCCCGGGCGCCGACGGCCTGGCCCTGGCGCTGACCGTCGCCGCCCTGCTCACCCTGCCGATCGGGGTGGCCGACGCCGGTGCCGCACTGCTGGACCCGGTGGTGCTGGCGCTGGGCGGGACGGTCGCGCTGCTCTCCTCGGTGGTGCCGTACACCATGGAGCTGTTCGCCCTGCGCCGGCTGCCCACCGCGACCTTCGCCGTGCTGATGAGCCTCGGTCCGGCCATCGCCGCGCTGGCCGGCTGGCTGGTGCTGCGGCAGGCGTTGACCGTCGCCGAGGTGCTGGCGATCGGCCTGGTGATCGCGGCCAGTGTCGGCGCGGTCCGGGTCAGCGCAGCAGCCGCACCGCACCCGGCACCGCGGTGATGGTCACCGGAAGGTCGATCGCCCGCTCGCCGTCGGCGTACGTGGTGATGCCCTCCGCGGCCACCTCCACGGTCCGCGCCCGGTAGCTGCGCACCAGCGGGTGCTCGACGTGTGTGCCCTCGTAGATGCGTGGCTTGACCCGCATGAGGGTGCGCCGGTCGAACCGCCCGCCCACCACGACGTCGAGCAGCCCGTCGGTCGGGTCGGCGGCGGGACAGATCCGCATACCGCCGCCGTACGTGGGGCAGTTGCCGACGGCCACCAGGACGGCGTCGGTCTCGTGGGTCTCCCCGTCCAGGCGCAGCGTGTAGCGGCGGGGCCGCAGCCGGGCCAGTTCCAGCAGGATCGCCAGGTCGTAGCGGCGCGGGCCGCGCGGCCAGCGCATCCGGTTGGCCCGCTCGTTGACGATCGCGTCGAAGCCCGCCGCCAGCACCGCCCCGTACCAGCGGTGGGTGCCGTCGGCGGCGGCGATCCGGGCGAGATCGACCGGGTGGGACCGCCTCTCGCGCACCGCCGCCGCGATCAGGTCGGCCGCCGCGAGCGGGTCGGCCGGGAAGCCGGTGTCGACGGCGAAGTCGTTGCCGGTTCCCGCCGGCACCGCACCGAACGGCACGGACGTACCGGCCACCGCCTGCAGGGCCAGGTGGACGGTGCCGTCGCCGCCGACCGCGACCAGGGCCGACGCCCCCTCCCCCACCGCCTCGTGACAGGCCGCCTGCGCCTGCACCGCGCTGCGCGCGTCCAGCACCCGCACCGGCCGCCCGGCGGCCGCGAGCCGCTCCAGCACCTGGGGCAGCAGCCCCCGGTGGCGTCCCCGGCCGGCGGTGGGGTTGGCGAGGACGGCGACGGGCCCGTCGGCGGCGGATGGGTGATCGGCTGCGGTCACGGCGAGCACCGTACCCGCCGGTGCGGGCCCTCCGCGCCGGCCGGCCGGCCGACCGGGCATCGCCGTACGGGGGTCGCCTGCCGGGCCGGCGCCGCTTCCGGGATCGGTGACTGGCGCGTACGTGCCGCTGTCCCACGCGCATCTGACTTTTGTCACGACCGACCGTGCGGCACGCATCCATCGTCATGACCGATCGCACTGGATCCGCCATTCCCCGAACGGACAGACTCATATCCGCCAGCAGAACCGAGGGATCGGCCGAACAGCGGAGGGAGTGGTCACGGTGGACGATCGTTACGACAGCTACTGCGCCGCCGACCGGCTGTTCTACGACACGCTCGGCAGCGCCGTCGAGCAGCCCACCTTCACCGCGGCCCGACGGCCCGTGCCCGACGGCTGGCGTTCGGAGTCGCTGGACGACTGGCTGATCTACGCCCCGGACGGCGGCACGCTGCCACAGCAGGGCTGGAAGATCCACGTGACGGCGACCCTGACCAACGCCGAGCGCGTGCTCGACACCGTGTGGGACTACTGTGTCCCGCGCGGTCTGTCCTTCAAGTTCCTCCGCGGCCCACGCACCCTGCTGCTGCGCAACTCCAAGTACGCCTCCCGCGCGGCCAGCGGCAAGTTCGTCACCGTCTACCCCCGCGACGACGCGGAGCTGGAACTCGTCTGCAAGGAACTCGACGATCTGCTCGCCGGCGAAACCGGCCCGTACATCCTCAGCGACCTGCGCCACGGCACCGGCCCGGTGTACGTGCGCTACGGCGGCTTCGCCGCCCGATACTGCCACTCCCCCGACGGTCAGGTGGTCCCCGCGATCGAGGACGACACCGGCACGCTCGTCCCCGACCGCCGGGACCCCGTCTTCCACGTGCCGTCCTGGGTGACGCTGCCCGAGTTCCTCGGCCCGCACCTGGCCGCGCGCAACGCCACCAGCACCGACGAGGTGCCGTACCGGATCGAGAAGGTCATCCACTTCTCCAACGGTGGCGGGCTCTACGTCGGCCGTGACCTGCGTACCGACACGCAGGTGGTGCTCAAGGAGGCCCGCCCGCACGCCGGCCTGGACGCCGACGGCACCGACGCGGTCGCCCGACTGGCCCGGGAGGCCGACGCGCTGCGCCGGCTCGCCGACCTGCCACAGGTGCCCCGGGTGCACGACGAGTTCACCCTCGGGGAGCACCGGTTCCTCGCCCTGGAGTTCATCGAGGGCCGCCCGCTGAACAAGGTCCTGGTCGACCGGTACCCGCTGATCGACGCCGACGCCACGGACGCCGACCGCGCCGACTACACCCGGTGGGCGCTGGACGTCCACCGGCAGGTCGAGGAGGTGCTCCGGGCCATCCACGAGCGCGGCCTCGTCTACGGCGACCTGCACCTGTTCAACGTCATGGTCCGCCCGGACGACCGGATCGCGCTGGTCGACTTCGAGGTCGCCGCCCCGATCGACGGGCACCGCCGGCCGGGCCTGCGCAACCAGGGCTTCGCCGCACCCCGGGACCGGACCGGACCGGCCGTCGACCGGTACGCCCTGGCCTGCCTGCACCTGGCGTTGTTCCTGCCGCTGACCCAACTCGTCCGCCTGGCGCCCGGCAAGGCAGCGCACCTCGCCGACGTCATCGCCGCGCACTTCCCGGTGCCGAAGGACCGCCTCGACGCCGCGGTCGCGGAGATCCTCGGCGGGCCCACCGCCGCCACCGACGACGCACCGGACCTCACCGTCGGCGTCGAGGCGCCCCATCGGCACCGGCTCGCCCGGGCGGTCCTCGCCAGCGCGACACCGGACCGCGACGACCGACTCTTCCCCGGCGACATCGAGCAGTTCCGCAGCGGCGGCCTCAACCTGGCGCATGGCGCGGCCGGGGTCCTCTACGCGCTGCACGTCAGCGGCGCCGGACGCCGGCCGGACCACGAGCGATGGCTGGTCCGCCGGGCCACGGCTCCCGCGCCCGGTACCCGGTGCGGCTTCTACGACGGGCTGCACGGCGTCGCGTACGCCCTGGAACTGCTCGGCCGCCGGCAGGACGCCCTCGACGTGCTCGACATCTGCCTCCGCGAGCCGCTGACCGGCCTCGACCACAGCCTCGCGAGCGGCCTGTCCGGGATCGCGCTCAACCTCGCCGAACTGGCCGGCCGCACCGGCGAGCCGGCGCTGCGCGACGCGGCCTGGCAGGCCGCCGAGCGGGTCGTCGACCGGCTCGCCGACGATCCCGGGCCGGACGTCAGCGGCGGGCGGCACCCGTACGCCGGGCTGCTGCGCGGCCGGACCGGGCCGGCGCTGCTGATGGTGCGGCTCCACGAGCTGACCGGCGACCCGGCCCTGCTGGACCACGCCGCGACCGCCCTACGCCAGGACCTGCGCCGCTGCGTGGTCCGGCCGGACGGCGCGCTGGAGGTCAACGAGGGCTGGCGAACCATGCCCTACCTCGGGCAGGGCAGCGTCGGCATCGGGCTCGTGCTCGACCAGTTCCTGCGGCACCGCGCCGACGAGCGGTTCGCCGAGGCCAGCGCCGGCGTGCGCCGCGCCGCCCGGTCCCCGTTCTACGCGCAGTCGGGCCTCTTCGCCGGCCGAGCCGGCATCGTCGCCTACCTCGCGGCGTACCCCGACGATCCGCAGCGGCGGCGCGAGACGGACGCCCAGGTGGAGCGGCTCGCGTGGCACGCCCTGCCCTTCCGGGACGGCACCGCGTTCCCCGGCGAGCAGTTGCTGCGCCTGTCCATGGACCTCGGCACCGGCACGGCCGGCGTGCTGCTGGCGCTGGCAACCGCGCGGCGCTACGCACCGGCGGCCCTGCCGTTCCTCACGCCCCTGGCGGGCGTGCCCCAGACCCCCTCGTCACCACGAGGGTGACCGACCCGACCGACCAGCACGGAAGGAGGTGACACGACATGGCGCTCCTCGACCTCCAGGGCCTGGAGATGGCCCCCGCCGACCGCACCGGTGGCGGTAGCCGGGCGAGCCTGCTGCTCTGCGGCGACAGCTCGCTGTCCGTCACGACCTGCAACTGACCAGGTCGACACGCGAGGCCCTGGACGGGTAGACGTACCCGTCCAGGGCCGCACGTACGAAAGGGAGGGTCCGATGGGGACGACGCCGACCGGCGCCGACCGGCTGCTGCGCCGCGTCGTCCGCGACGGCGGCGGGTGGACCGTCGTGCTCGGGGCGGTCGCGCTCACCGGCGCCGCCGCCGAACTGGCGCTCCCCGCGGCGCTGGGGCTCGCCGTCGACGCCGCCGTCGGCGGAGACGGCTCCGCCTGGTGGCCGGCCGTGGCCTGCGGCCTGGTCGCCGTCCTGATGGTCACCGACACCGTCGGGGACCTCGGCACCGGGTACGGCACGGCCCGGGCCACCGCGCTGCTGCGCCGGCGCCTGCTGCGCCACCTGTTCGCCGCCGACGTACGGACCGTCCGCCGGTACCCGGTGGGCGACCTGGTCGGCCGGCTCGTCTCCCAGGCCGCGGACGCCGGGCAGGCCGGCCCCGCGGTGGTGCTGGGCGTGGTCGCGCTCCTGCCCCCGCTCGGCAGCGTGGTGGCGCTCACCCTCATCGAACCGCTGCTCGGTGTCACCCTGCTCGCCGGGCTGGCCCTGCTCACGGTCCTCATGCGCGCCTTCGTCACCGACGCCTCCGCCGCCGTCGCCGGCTACCAGCGGGTGCTGGGGACGATCGCCGGCCGGCTGTTGGAGGCGCTCACCGGCGCCCGCACCATCGCCGCAGCCGCCACCGTCGACCGGGAACGCGCCCGCGTGCTGGCCGCCCTACCCGAACTGAACGGGTACGGCCTGCTCGGCTGGCGGCTGCTGGCCAGGGCGAGCGCCCGCACCGCCGCCGTCGGGCCGCTGCTGCAGGTGGCCGTCGTGGCCACCGGCGGGTACGCGCTCACCGCCGGGTGGCTCACCCCCGGCCAACTGGTCGCCGCGGTGCAGTACGCGGCCCTCGGTGCCGGGCTGGGTGCGGTGCTGGCCACCCTGCACCGGCTGGTCCGCAGCCGGGCGGCGGCCGGCCGGATCGCCGAGCCGCTGGCCCACCCGGTACGCCTCGACGGCCCCGACCCGCTGCCACCCGGCCGCGGGGAACTGCGGCTGCGGGACGTCCGCGTGCGTACCGAGGACGGACGCCCCGTCCTGGACGGCGTGGACCTGACCGTCCCGGCCGGCGCCATGGTGGCCGTCGTCGGGCCGTCCGGCGCCGGCAAGTCGACCCTCGCGGCGGTGGCCGGCAGGCTGTACGACCCGGACGCCGGTGAGGTGCTGCTCGACGGGGTGCCGCTGCGCCGGCTGCGCCGGGCCGCGCTGCGCCGGGCCGTCGGGCACGCCTTCGACCGTCCGGCCCTGGTCGGCGAGACGGTGCACGACGCGATCGGGCTCGCCCTGCCCGGCGCGTCGGCACGACCGCCCGACGGCGGCGCCCCGGCCACGACGGCGGTCCTCGCCGCGGCACGTGCGGCGCAGGTCGCCGACGTGGTCGCCCGGCTGCCCGACGGGTACCGCACCCGGCTGGTGGACGCGCCGCTGTCCGGCGGCGAGGCGCAACGGCTCGGGCTGGCCCGCGCGTACCCCGCCGAACGGCTGCTCGTCCTCGACGACGCGACGTCCAGCCTGGACACCGCCACGGAACACCGGATCGCCCGGGCGGTGGCGGACGGCGGCGGCGACCGAACCCGACTCGTGGTGACCCACCGGGCGCGGACGGCGGCGGCGGCCGACCTGGTCGCCTGGCTCGACGGGGGCCGGCTCCGTGCGCTGGCACCGCACCGGCGGCTGTGGGCCGACCCGGACTACCGGGCGGTGTTCGCACCCGGCGGGAACGCCCGGTGAGCCGCTCCGGCGTGCGGGTGACGACCTGGGCGGCGCTGCGCGCCCGACGCCGGGCGCTGGGCCGGCTCGCCGCCTGGTCGGTGGTGGAGTCGCTGCCGGCGCTGCTCGGCGGGCTGCTCGTGGCCCGCGCCGTCGACCGCGGCTTCCTGGCCGGCCAGTTCGCGACCGGCCTGACCTGGCTGGGCGGGCTCGCCGTGGCGGTGCTGGTCGGCGCGGCCGCCACCGGACGGGTGTACCGCAGCCTCGGCGCGGTCGTGGAACCGTTCCGCGACGAGTTGGCCGCCCGGGTCGTGGACGCCGCCCTGCACGACGCCACGCGGGCCGGCGGCCGGCCGGACAGCGCCGCCGTGGCCCGGCTGACCCACCAGGTGGAGGTCGTCCGGGACACCTTCGGCGGGCTGGTGCTGGTGGTCCGCGGGTTCCTGTTCACCGCCGGCGCCGCCCTGCTCGGCCTGCTCGCCCTGGCGCCGCCGCTGGCCGCGGCGGTGGCCGTGCCGCTGGTGGCCGGGCTGGCCGTGTTCGGGGCGGCGCTGCCGGCGATGGTGGCACACCAGCGGGCCCAGGTGACCGCCGGCGAGGAACTCGGCCGGTCGGCGGCGTCCGCGCTCGCCGGTCACCGCGACGTCGTCGCCTGCGGCGCGCAGGACCGGGTCGTGGCGGGGGTGGACCGGCGGGTGACCGCGCTGGCCGGGGCGGAACGGACGCTGGCCCGGATGGCGGCGCTGCGCAGCCTCAGCCTCGGGTTGGGCGGCTGGTTGCCGGTGGCGGTGCTGGTGCTGGCCGCTCCCTGGCTGGTGTGGCAGGGGCTGAGCACCGGCGCCGTACTGGGCGCGCTGGTCTATGTCACCACCGGCCTGCAACCCGCGCTGCACGCGGTGGTGCAGGGCGTCGGCGGCGGAGGCCTGCGCTACGCGGTCACCCTGGACCGCATCCTGCGCACCTGCCCGCTGCCGCGGTCGGCGCCCGCGCCGCCGGCCGCCGGCGGGACCCCGGCCGGGCCCGACCCGGCGCCGTGCTCCGCCGTCGACGCCGCCGCGCCGCCGGCGATCCGGCTCCGCGGCCTGACCTTCCGGTACGGCCCGCACGCCCGACCCGTCCTGGCGGACTTCAGCCTCACGGTGGCCACCGGCGAGCACCTGGCGGTGGTGGGCCCGAGCGGTGCCGGCAAGTCCACCCTGGCCGCCCTGGTCGCCGGCCTGGTGCCGCCGGAGTCCGGCACGGTGCACCTGGCCGGCGTGCCGGTCGCCGGCACCCCGCCCGGCGCGCTGGCCCGGCTGCGGGTGCTGGTGCCGCAGGAGGCGTACGTCCGCAGCGGCTCCCTGGCCGGGAACCTCCGCTACCTCCACCCGGAGGCGGACCAGGCGACCGTGGCGGCCGCGGTGGACGCCCTCGGGGCCCGTCCCCTGGTCACCCGCCTCGGCGGCCTCGCCGCCCACATCGACCCGGGCGCCCTGTCCGCCGGGGAACGGCAGCTCGTCGCCGCGGTCCGGGCCTACCTCGCCCCGGCGCCGCTGGTGATCCTCGACGAGGCGACGTGCCACCTGGACCCGACGCTGGAGGCGACCGTCGAACACGCCTTCGCCCGTCGGCCCGGCACCCTGGTGGTCGTCGCGCACCGGATCAGCTCGGCGACCCGGGCCCGCCGGGTGCTGGTGTTCGACGGCGACCGGCCGCTCGTGGGCTCCCACGACGACCTGCTGCGGCGCTCGCCCGCCTACCGGGAACTGGTCGGTCACTGGGAGGACGTGGCGCCCGCTGCCGACGTCGCGCTGGGCCGGGTCTGACCCGCCCCAGCGCCGTCAGATCCAGCCGGCCTCGCGGGCCACCCGTACCGCCTCCACCCTGGTCCGCGCGCCCGCCTTGCGGGTGATCCGCCGGAGGTGGTTGCGTACGGTCCCCGGGGCGAGGCCGAGTGCCCGGGCGACCTCCACGACCGGCGCCCCGGCCGCGGTGAGATCCAGGATCTCGGTCTCCCGGATGGTCAGCGGGCTGTCCGCGGTGAGCGCGGCCAGCACCAGGTCGGCGTCGACGACGGACTCCCGCCGGGCCAGCCGCCGGATCCCGTCCACGACCCGCTGCGGGGCGACGTCGCAGCCGAGGATGCCGACGGTCCGCCCCGGCACGAGGACCCGGTGCAGGCTGGCCGCGCGGCGGCGGTCGGCGAGCACCAGCAGGGGGCACTGCCCCACCGTTGCGGCCCCGGTGACGAGGTCGAGGTCGACGACTGCCACATCGGGGCGCTGCGCGTGGACCGCCGGCGAGATGTCGTCGCCCCGGTCCAGCTCCGCCACCACGCTGATGTCCTCCTCGGCGGCGATCACGAGTGACAGCGCACCCCGGACCAGGGCACCGTCGAGCGCGAGCAGCGTTCGGATCACCGGGCCTCCCGAGCATGGTCTGGTCGATCACGGGCCGTCAGCATTCAAACACGTACCGCCGGGTACCGCTCGGTGACGCGGCCCGCACCGTCCCATCCGGACGGTGCGGGCCGCGGTCCGGGCGGTCCCGCCCGGACCGCTGACCGGACCGCTACATCCAGCCGTCGCGCCGGGCCCGCCACACCGCCTCCATGCGGTTCCGGGCGCCGGTCTTCCGCATGATCGCCGACAGGTGGTTGCGCACCGTGCCGTGCGCCAGATAGAGCCGGCGAGCCATCTCCTTCACCGGCAGCCCCTCCGCGGCCACCCGCAGCACCTCCACCTCCCGACGGGTCAGCGGGCTGGACGGTGGATGCAGCGCCGTCACCGCAGCCGCCGCGTCGATGACCTTCCCCCCGGCCGCCAACTCGCGGACGGCACCGACCAGCGCCGGCAACGGGGTGTCCTTGCCCACCAGGCCCCGCGCGCCGGCCGCCAGCAGGTCCCCGACCGAGGCCGGGCTCCACCGGCTGTCCATGGCCAGCACCGCCGTGTCGGGCGCCACCCCGGTGATCTCGGCGACGACCTCGACCGGCGGCGGTACGTCCGGCGCCAGGTCCACGAGCACCACGTCGGGCCGGTGCCGGCGTACCACGCCGGGCAGGTCCGCCACGTCGGTCACCTCGGCGGTGACCTCGATGTCCTCCTCACTGGACAGGGCGGCGCACAGCGCGGTGCGCAGCAGGCCCATCGCCTCCGAAACGACAACGCGGATCAACGCAAGCTCCGATCTCGGGGTTGCGCGGCAACCGGTCGGTCCCGTTGACGGGACCGCTCGGGCAGCCGCGCGGACGAACTGGGTCCCGTCCCGCGACACGCCGACGGTCACGACGGTCACGGGACCTGAGCGACCACGCACCGGGCGGAGCGGCCGGAGGGCCGCAACGACCGCACGGGCGGGTCCGCCGGGACTCAGCCGGGCCGCGCGTCCGTTCCCGCGAGCCGGTCACCGGGCGCCACCGACGGGCGTACGGGCGCGCGAGCGGCTCGCGTCGGGCGCTCCGCGGCGACAGCCGGCGGGGACGCCGGCCCGCCGCCGTCCGTGGTGGTGGCGCAGTCGTCGTCCGGAGCGGTCGGCGCGCCGGGCGGCGGGGCCGCCGGGCGGGGCACCGTCCCGGCGGACGTCTCGCCGGACGGCTCGGGGCACCACGTCCCCCCGTCCGAGGCCGGCGCGGGGGCGAGCGGGGACCCTGCGACCCGCGGCGGACGGTGCGCGGCACCCTCCGGTCCGGTCGTCCCCGCGGCGGGCCGCGCCGGGCCCGGGAGGGCGGGCGGCACCGCACCCGACGCGGCGGCAGGAGTCGGCGCGTCCGGGACGGTGACGCGAGGCGACGAGGGTTCTCCCGGGTGGACGGGACTCGTGGCGAGAACCGGAACGGCGACGCCGACCACCCCGGTGACCCGGGTCAGCACGCCGGCCGTCGTGGACCGGGCCGTGTGCACCAGCGGTCCGACGACGGTCGCTCCCCCGGTGACCGCGGGCTTCAGGACGGCTCGCGCCTTCGTGGTCACCGGCCGAACGACGGCCGACGCCTCCACGGGTACCGCGCCGGCCCCGGACCGGTCCCGCTTCCGCTCGTCCCCGCGGCGCTGGCCGCGCGCGTCGTCCCGGTCCCTGGGCAGGCCCCGCGTCACCCGGGCCGCCCGGGCGGCGAGAAGGTCGGTGGCCGTCGCGGGGTCGGCCCCGGCGACGCCCGCACGCCCGGGCGACCGGCCCCGCCGGCCGGTCGAGGTCAGGACGCGGTCCCGGTCCCCTTCGCCGGCCTCCGTCGGCGGTCTGCCGGTTCCGCGCCGTGCGGGAGGTGGGCCGGGCGGGTCGACCGCGTCCACGGCTCGTTCAAGCAGGGTGGCGACGGCCGGCGTGGGAATGGTGTTCGGGGTGGCGCCGGTCCGGTCCCCGGCGGTGGCCGGGTCGGCGCCGAGCAGCGCGCTCAGGAAGAAGGCCCCGGCGGCGGCACCCAGCAGCACGGCCATCCGGGCGACGGGCAACCCACGCCGCAGCGGTGCGGGTGCGGCCCGCGCGGTGACGGACGGAGGGCGGAACGTCCAACGACGCACGTGGGTGACCTCCCTCGTCGGGCACGTCGACACATCGTAGTGACCTGATAACCCGGTGGCGGCTTGCGAATGCCTCGTGACGGATTGCCGACTGATGGCTGACGGCGGAGCGCTGCTGCGCTATGGACCCAACCGCCACGCGTCGAGGGCACCACGGCCTTCTCCAACGAAAACGACACGAGCCCCGGGCGGGGGCTCGTGTCGTCACCGGTGCCGCCGGCGCGGTCAGGTCATGTCGTCGTAGCGGCGGTCGATCGGTGTCGGCTTCGCGATCGGCTCCGGGGCGGCGATCGGGGCGCTCGCCTCGACCCGCTGCCCCGCCTCGACCGGCGCGGCGTCGAACTCCAACGGCGACACCTCGTCGTCGCCGATGCCGGCGTAGACCTCCTTGCCGCGTCCCTTGCGCCGGTCGTTGAGGAACGCGACGCCGACCGCGGCGAAGTACAGCGCGCACAGGCAGATGGCCAGCGCCGTCATGCCGAACGGGTCCGGGGTGGGAGTCACCACCGCCGCGAAGGCGAAGAAGACGAACACCGCCACCCGCCACCAGCTCAGCAGCCGCTTCGCGCTGGCGATGCCCACGAAGTTGAGCATCAGGACGATGAGCGGGAACTCGAACGCCACCCCGAACAGCAGGATCAGGTTCGTGACGAACGAGACGTACCGGGTGATGTCCAGGGTGGTGTTGATATCGCTGCCGGAGATGTCCAGCAGGAACTCCAGGCCCTTGGCGGTGACGAAGTACGCCAGCACCGCGCCGGCGGCGAACAGCGGCGCCGCCAGCCCGGTGAAGACGTACGCGTACCGCCGCTCGTGCCGGTGCAGACCGGGCGCGATGAACGCCCACAGCTGGTAGAGCCAGATCGGCGCGGCGATGATCAGGCCGACCCAGAGACCGATCTTCAGGTTGAGCAGGAACAGATCGGCCGGGCCGAGCTGGACGAAGTTGCACGCCCCGTTGGTCAGGCGCGCCGCGTCCAGATCGCAGTACGGCTTCTTGAGGATGTTGAGCACCGGGCCGGCGAGCCAGATGCCGAAGCCGAAGCCGACCAGGATCGCCAGCGACGCCCGGAACAGCCGGTTGCGCAGCTCACGGATGTGCTCGATCAGCGTCATCGAGCCGTCCGCGGCCCGCTCGAACTTGCTCGGGCCGCGTTTGCGCAGGGCGAAGGCCACGGTGGTCGGGGCCTTCGGTCAGTGGTCGCGGACGCGCTGCACCGGGTCGACGACCGGCTGCTGCGGCGGGGCCTGGTGGGGCGCCTGCTGACCGTACTGGGCCTGCTGACCGTACTGGGCCTGCGGCGCCTGGTGCGCCTGCGGCGGCAGCGGCTGGTAGCCGGCCTGCGCGTCGGCCTTCTCGGCCAGGTCGCGGTCGTCGTCCTGCAGGCTCTTGGTCTCGGCCTTGATGATCCGCAGCGAACGGCCCAGCGAACGGGCCGCGTCGGGGAGCCGCTTCGCGCCGAAGAGCAGGATCAGCACGACCACGAGTACGGCGATGTGCCACGGCTTGAGGGCACCCATGGGAAGCTCCAGTCGCTCTGTGTCGGGCAGGGGTGGTACCGCAGCCCATCGTACGTGCGTCGTGGGACGTTGCCACCCGCCGGGCGGTGAGGGATCGTCCCGGCCCGGTGAAGTCTTGACCAACCCACGATGTCCCGTCAACCGCCGGAACGTGCCAATCCGTGCGCGGAACAGGGCGCAATCGTGCAGGATCGCGGCAAAGATCGATCAGCCGCCGCGCTTCGCCTTGATCACGGCGAGCCGGCGCTGCGTGGTGTCCAGCCGCTCCTGCAGCGCCTCGGCCCGGGCCTGGAGAGCCTCGGCGGCCTCCTGGAGGGCCTCCGCCTCACCGGCGCGTCGCTGCAGGGCGAGGGCGGCGCGGCGCAGCCGGGGCAGCCGGGCCACGACCGGGCGGACGGCCAGGCCGAACAGCACGAGCGGGACCAGCACCAGCGCGACCACGATCCACGTCACCACGGCGGCCAGCCTACTGGGTGGGGGCCGCCACCGCCGGGTCGGCCGCCGGCGGGTCGGCGGGGTCCCGCGGGGGCGGTGGCGTCGCGTACGCGTCGAGGGCCGCGACCGCCGCCGCGTGCACCTGGGTGGCCAGCTCGGCCGGGGCGACCACGGTGACGTCCGGGCCGAGGCCCAGCACGAACCGGCGCGCCCAGGCCAGGTCGGTGACCCGCAGCGACACCAGCCACTGGTCCCCGTCGCCCTCCTCGACCCGCTCGCACGGGTAGTACTCGGTGATCCACCGCTCGCCGCGGCCGATCCGCAGGGTGACCAGCGGCAGGTCCGGCGAGGGCCGGAAGACGCCCTCGGTGAGGTCGTGCGGGCGCGCCTGCGGTGGCACCCGGGCCGGCTCGTCCAGCAGCGTCACCGCGTCGATGCGGTCGGCCCGGAACAGGCGCATCCCCTCGGCCCGGCGGCACCACGCCTCCACGTACCCCCGGCCACCGACCATCAGCATCCGCAACGGGTCGACCACCCGGTCGGTCGTCTCGTCCCGCGCGGCCGTGTAGTAGGTGATCCGCAGCGCCCGACCGCTCTCCACCGCCGCCCGCAGCTCCGCCACCTTGCGGGTGTCGGCCGGCAGCCGTACGGCCACCGGAGCGCCCACCAGGTCACCCGCCGCGTTCTCGATCTTGGCCAGGGCACGCTCCACGGCCTCCCGGTTGGCCACGCCCGGCGTCTCGGCGAGCATCCGCAGCGCCACGACCAGGGCGAGCGCCTCGTCCGGGGTGAGCCGCAGCGGCCGGTCGATCCCCGCGTCGTAGGTGATCGTCACCCGGTCACCGTCGAACGCCATGTCGATCAGGTCACCCGGGCCGTACCCGGGCAGCCCGCACACCCACAGCAGCTCCAGGTCCTCCCGCAGCTGCCGCTCGGTGACGCCCAGGTCGGCGGCCGCCTCGGCGATCGCGATGCCCGGGCGGGCCAGCAGATACGGAACGAGGTTGAGCAGCCGGGCCAGCCGGTCGGCGGACGTGCGGGAGCCGCCGCGGGCGGCGGGCCGGGTCACCGGGCACCCCCGGCGACGGCCACGTCGTCGTGGCGGGCGGCGATCTCCTTCAACCGCTGGATGACCGCCTCCCGCACCTCCGGCGGGTCGAGCACCCGCACGTCCGGCCCGTACCCGACGAGCTGGTTGGCGAGGAAGTCCGGGTCGGCGTACGGCAGGACCAGCCGGTCACCGTCCGGCCCGGAGCTCGTCCCCACCGCCCAGCGGCGCAGCCCGGCGGCCCGGCCGGGGGCGGCGAGGACCGTGGCGCGGCCGGTGCGCTCGACCGGGCCGGACCAGCGGGCGACGTGACTGATCAGGTCGACCCGGGCCGGCGGCTCGAACGCCCCCGGACGGCCGGTCACCCGCACCGCTCCCACCACCCGGGAGAGGCGGAAGCAGCGGGTCGCCGCCCGGTCCAGGTCGTGGCCAACCACGTACCACCGGCCCCGCCAGCAGACCACACCCCACGGCTGCAGCCGGCGGCGGGACGGCTCGTCGCGGTCCGGGACGCGGTAGTCGAAGCTCACCTCGCGGCGGTCCCGCGCGGCGGCGGTGAGCGGCGCGAAGGCCGGGTCGACCGTCACCATCGGCTCCAGGCCGAGGGTGGCCTGCGGGTCCACGTCGACGCCGGCGGCGCGCAGCTTCGCCAGCCCCGAGGAGGCCGCGGCGGCCAGGCCCGCGTGCTGCCAGAGCCGCGCGGCGATGCCCACCGCCGCGGCCTCGTCCGGTTCGAGGGGGATGTCGGGCAGCGCGTACTCCCGCCGGGCGATCCGGTAGCCGGGCTCGACGTCGAACGCGCTGGCCGTCCCGGTCTCCAACGGGACGCCCAGCTCACGCAGCTCGGCCTTGTCCCGTTCGAACTTGCGCTGGAACGCCTCGTGGTCCCGCGCGTCGTGCGGATCGTGCTCGTAGCCGGGCACGGTCGCGGCGATCTGCGCGGCGGTCAGGAACCGTCGCGTGGACAGCAGACAGATCACCAGGTTGACCAGGCGTTCGGTGCGGGTCCGCGACACGCGGTAGACGCTAGCAGCCGGCACGCCGAACACGTGTACCCCACGCGTCGCGCGTCACGGTCGTCACCCGACGTGTGACCGCAGCCGGGTGACCGCGTGGCGGCACCGGAGCGCGGGACCGAGATCCGCTACGCCTTCACCGACCCGACCGCCACCCCGGGCACCGGTCACCCCGACCGTGACCGCTAGCGTCCACCGCATGGTGCGATGGCGGGCGGGAACCGTGACGGCGCTGCGGCGCGAGTGGACCGGCGCGGTCGAGCTGGACGTCGCGCTCGGCGACGGCACGGCGATGCGGGCCCTCGCGTACCCCGACCTGGTCGGCCGGCCGCAGGTCGGCGACCGCGTGCTGCTCAACGCCGGGGCGCTGCTGATGGGCCTCGGCACCGGCGGGTACGCCCTCGTCGTGGCCCTGCCCGACCGGCTGCCGCCGGACCCGCCCGCACCGGCCGACAACCGCGACGCCGGCCACCTGGTCAAGGCCCGCTACACGCCGTTGCAGCCGATCCTGCTCGGCGTGGACGAGGAGGCGTCGCCGCACCGGGCGGTCCTGGCCGACGCCGACGACCTGGCCGGGCTGCCGGTGGTCACCGCCGACCTGCACTCCGCCCTACCGGCGGTCCTCGCCGGGATCCACGCCGACGCCCCCGACGCCCGGGTGGCGTACCTGCTCACCGATGGTGGCGCGCTGCCGGCCTGGTTCTCCCGCACCCTCGCCGGGCTGCGCGGCCGCCTGGCCGGCACGGTCAGCGTCGGGCAGGCGTTCGGCGGGGACCTGGAGGCCAGCACGCTGCACACCGGGCTGCTCGCCGCCCGGCACGTGCTGCGCGCGGACGTGGCGGTCGTCGCCCAGGGTCCGGGCAACCTCGGTACCGGCACCCGCTGGGGATTCTCCGGCGTCGCCGTCGGCGAGGCGGTGAACGCGGTCGCCGCGCTGGGCGGGCGGCCGATCGGGTCGCTGCGCATCTCCGACGCCGACCCCCGACCCCGGCACCTCGGCGTGTCCCACCACAGCCTCACCGCGTACGGTCGGGTGGCCCTGGCCCGCGCGGAGCTGATCGTGCCCGACGGCCTCGACCCGGCGCTGGCCGGCGCGGTCGACGCGGCGCTGGCGCCCCTCACGGCCCGACACGCCGTGGTCCGGGTGCCGGTCGACGGGCTCGACGCCGCCCTGCGGGCGAGCCCGGTGCCGCTGTCCACGATGGGCCGGGGCCTGGACGCCGACCGCGCCTACTTCCTCGCCGCGGCCGCGGCCGGCCGCCACGCCGCCGGTCTGCTGGACTGAGCGCCCGGCGCCTGCCGGGTGAAGTGAGTTGCCCGCAGGACGAATCAGGCGAAGACCACGATCGCCACCCAGGCGCCCACGATCAACGCCAGCGCGAGCGCCAGCACCCAGGTGGGCACCGTGTACTCCCCGCGACGGTTACGCTCGATCTCCTCGCGGATCTTCTGGCGGCGGCGCTCGGCCCAGCTCTGCTTCTCGGAGCCCGGACCGGCCGGTTCGGTAGGCATCATGGCGCCGACAGCCTACCCGGCGGGCCGCCCGGGACCACGCACACCGTCCCGAACCGACCCGCCACCGGTCACATGCTGGCGATCAGCCGTTCCACCCGCTCGTCGTACGCCCGGAACGGGTCCTTGCACAGCACCGTGCGCTGCGCCTGGTCGTTCAGCTTCAGGTGCACCCAGTCGACGGTGAAGTCCCGCCGCTTCTCCTGGGCGTGCCGGATGAACTCGCCCCGCAGCCGCGCCCGCGTCGTCTGCGGCGGCGTCTCCTTCGCCTCGAAGATCTCCGGGTCCGTCGCCACCCGGTCCACCTCGCCCCGCCGCTCCAGCAGCCCGTACAGGCCCCGACCACGGCGCAGGTCGTGGTACGCCAGGTCCATCTGCGCCACCCTCGGGTGCGACAGCGGCAGGTCGTGCTTGCGCTGGTAACGCTCGATCAGCCGCAGCTTCGTCACCCAGTCGATCTCCCGGGCCACCGGCTCCAGGTCACCGGTCTCCACCGCCCGCAGCACCCGGCCCCACAGCTCCACCACCCGCTTCGCGGGCTGGTCGCCGCCGCGCCGCTCCACGAACTCCGTCGCCTTCGCCAGGTACTCCTGCTGGATCTCCAGCGCGCTGACCTCCTTGCCGGACGCCAGCCGCACCTTCCGCCGCCCGGTGATGTCGTGCGACACCTCGCGGATCGCCCGGATCGGGTTCTCCAGCGTCAGGTCCCGCATCACCACGCCGGCCTCGATCATCCGCAGCACGATGTCCGCCGTGCCGACCTTCAGCAGCGTGGTGACCTCGTTCATGTTCGAGTCGCCGACGATCACGTGCAGCCGCCGGTAACGCTCCGCGTCCGCGTGCGGCTCGTCCCGCGTGTTGATGATCGGACGACTGCGGGTGGTCGCCGAGGACACACCCTCCCAGATGTGCTCCGCCCGCTGCGACAGGCAGTACACCGCCCCGCGCGGCGTCTGCAGCACCTTCCCCGCCCCGCAGATCAACTGCCGGGTCACCAGGAACGGGATCAGCACGTCGGCCAGCCGGCCGAACTCACCGTGCCGCGACACCAGGTAGTTCTCGTGGCAGCCGTACGAGTTGCCGGCCGAGTCGGTGTTGTTCTTGAACAGGTAGATCTCGCCCGCGATGCCCTCGTCGTGCAGCCGCTTCTCCGCGTCGACGAGCAGCCCCTCCAGGATCCGCTCACCGGCCCGGTCGTGCGCGACCAGGTCCACCACCGAGTCGCACTCCGGCGTCGCGTACTCCGGGTGCGAACCCACGTCCAGGTACAACCGGGCCCCGTTGCGCAGGAACACGTTGCTCGACCGGCCCCACGACACCACCCGCCGGAACAGGTACCGCGCGACCTCGTCGGGGGAAAGCCGGCGCTGCCCGCGATAGGTGCAGGTGACGCCGTACTCGGTCTCGAGGCCGAAGATTCGCCGCTCCATGATGAGACATTAGCCGCCCGACGCCCCACATGGGCAGCGCTCGCCACGCCCGTCCCACGCGGCGCCCGCCCGCGTCCGCCGGCTCCGTCCGGGCCACCCCCGCCCCGGAGGTACGGTGCGAACCGTGAGGATCCTCGTCACCGGCGGCGCCGGGTTCATCGGCTCGGCGTACGTGCGGCGCCTGCTCGACGGCGCCGAGCCCACCCTGCCGCCGGACCGGGTCACCGTGCTCGACTCGTTCACGTACGCCGGCACCGACGGCAGCCTCGACCCGGTCCGCGACGACCCCCGGCTGCACGTCGTCCACGGCGACGTCCGCGACCCCGACCTCGTCGACGACATCGTCGCCGGGCACGACGTGATCGTCCACCTCGCCGCCGAGTCGCACGTGGACCGCTCCATCACCGGCGCAGCGCCCTTCGTCACCACCAACGTCGTCGGCACCCAGACCCTGCTCGACGCCGCCCTGCGGCACGGCACCCACCGGTTCGTGCACGTCTCCACCGACGAGGTGTACGGCTCCATCGACCACGGCTGCTGGCCGCCGTCCGCGCCGCTGGACCCCAGCTCCCCGTACTCCGCCTCCAAGGCCGCCGCCGACCTGCTCACCCTCGCCTACCACCGCACCCACGGCCTCGACGTGGTCATCACCCGCGGCGCCAACACCTACGGCCCCTACCAGCACCCGGAGAAGGTGATCCCCCTCTTCGTCACCAACCTCCTCGACGGCCGCCCGCTGCCGCTGTACGGCGACGGCGGCAACGTCCGCGACTGGCTGCACGTCGACGACCACTGCCACGGCATCGTCCGCGCCCAGCAGGCCGGCCGACCCGGCGGCGTCTACCACCTCGGCGGCGGCACCGAACTCAGCAACCGCGACCTCACCGCGCGGCTGCTCGCCGCGTTCGACGCCGGCTGGGACCGGGTGACGCCGGTGCCCGACCGCAAGGGCCACGACCGGCGCTACGCACTCGACACCACCACCAGCCGCCGCGAGCTCGGCTGGGCGCCCACCGTCGACTTCGACGCGGGGCTCGCCGCGACCATCGACTGGTACCGGGACAACCGGGCCTGGTGGGAGCCGCTCGTCAAGGCGTGAGCACACGCGGCCTGCGCGACCGCGCCGGCCTGCGCGACCGCGCCGGCCTGCGCGACCGCGCCGGCCTGCGCGACCGCGCCGGGCTGCGCGGGGCCGGGTTGTGCGCGGCCGGGCTGCGCGCGGACGGCGCGGGGCCAGGTTGTGCGCGGACCGCGCCGGGCCGGGCTGCGCGCGCCGTACCCGGCCGCCGCTCCCCCGCGTCGACGCTCAGGACTCCGGGCGCTCCGGCTCCTGGCCCTCCAGGTCGGCCGAACCCGCGGAGGTGGTCGGCTTGTGCGCCGCCTCGGTCGGCACCGTCGGGGTTTCCGGCCGCGCCGGCGGCTCCTCGGCCTTGCCGCCGTCGAGCAGGGCGGTCAGCGCGTCCCCGGTGATCCGCCGGAAGGTTCGCCCCACCCGGCTGCGGTCCAGGACCGCCACCTCCAGCTGGTTGGCCGCGATCGTGCGCGACGCCCCGCCCTCACCGCCGACACTGCCCAGCGCCTGCACCGCCACCTTCACCGCCTCGCCCAGGGACATGTCCGGACGGTGGTTCGACTTCAGCACGCCGGTGATCGCCTCGGCCTGCCCGCCCATCGCCATCCGGCCCGGCTCGTCGTTGACCGAGCCGTCGTACGTCAGCCGGTACAGCTCGTCGTCCTCCGGCGTCGTGCCGACCTCGGCAACGCAGATCTCCACCTCGAACGGCTTCGACTGCTCCGTGAAGATCGCACCGAGGGTCTGCGCGAACGCGTTCGCCAGCGCCCGGCCGGTCACGTCCCGCCGGTCGTAGCTCAGCCCGTTCAGGTCGGCCATCCGTACGCCGGCCCGCCGCAGGTTCTCGAACTCGTTGTACCGGCCCACGGCGGCGAAGCCGATCCGGTCGTAGATCTCGCTGACCTTGTGCAGGGCGCTGGACAGGTTCTCCGCGACGAAGAGCACCCCGCCGGCGTAACTCAGGACCACCGCGCTGCGCCCCCGGGCGATGCCCTTGCGGGCCAGCTCGGAGCGGTCGCGCATGATCTGCTCGGGCGAGGCGTAGAACTGCATGGCCACGGCGGCGGTTCTCCTTACGGCGCTGTGCTGGGGACTGCTGTCGGGTGGGACGGCCTCAGCCGCCCGGGTTCTCCATGCGGCCGGAGACCACGCTCTCGGCGATCGCCGCCGTCTCGGCGTCGGTGAGCCGGTGCGTGCCCTCCGCCGTCGCGGTCATCACCACCGGGTAGATCCGCCGGGTCAGGTCCGGGCCGCCGGTCGCGGTGTCGTCGTCGGCCGCGTCGTACAGCGCCTCCACCGCCAGGCGGACCGCGTCGTCGATCGACAGCCCGGCCCGGAACCGCTTCTTCAGGGCCGACCGCGCGAACAGCGAGCCGGAGCCGATCGCGTCGTAGCCGGTCTCCTCGTACGGGCCGCCGGTCACGTCGAAGCTGAAGATCCGGCCCGCCCTCGCCGGGTCGGTCGCGGCCAGGTCGAAGCCCGCGAACAGCGGGATCACGGCCAGGCCCTGCATCGCGGCGCCCAGGTTGCCGCGGATCATCGACGCCAGCCGGTTGGCCTTGCCGTCGAGCGAGAGCATCGCGCCCTCGATCTTCTCGTAGTGCTCCAGCTCCACCTGGAACAGTCGCATCAGCTCGATGCCGATGCCGGCGGTGCCCGCGATGCCCACCAGCGAGTACGCGTCCGCCGGGTGCACCTTCTCGATGTCCCGCTGGGCGATCAGGTTGCCCATCGTGGCGCGCCGGTCGCCGGCCATCACCACGCCGCCGACCGCCGAGATCGCCACGATCGTGGTGGCGTGCGGCGCCAGGTCGGCGGCCATGCCCGGCGGCAGCGGCCGACGACCGGGCAGCATCTCGGGGGCCACCTTGCTCAGGAACGCTGTGAAGGAGGACGTCCCCGCGTTGGTGAACACATCTGGAAGACGCCCGGATGGATCAAAACCCGCTGCCACGTGGTTCCTCTCAGGTACGTGATCGCCCTGGCCAGCCTCTCCGGACTGTCCCGGAACTGGCCAAGACCACCATTACAGTTGAAGCAGAGTATCCCGCGCACCCATCCGGTGCGATGATCGTGGTCCAGGTGTTGCGGATCTTCCACGCCGCAGATGGCGCAGACCCCGCCCTGCTCCGCGAGCAGCTCGTCGAACTCCTTCTGCCCGACCCCGTAGCGGCGCCGCAGGTGGTACTCCCGGCTGCCGCCGTACAGCCGCTGCCTGACCTCCCGGGTGCGGCTGTTGTGACAGGGCTTGCAGTAGGTGGCGTAGCCCGAGCTGTCCGATCGATTGCGGGGGAAGTCGACCACGGGCTTGACAGTTCCACAGTCCGCGCAGAAGCGATGCCCTTCCGGGACTTCCCGGGCCTGTTTCACATCTCGGCCCTGCTTCGCCTTCACCCGCTTGGCATAGCTGGCCTTGGAGCGTTGGTTGAAGCACGGCTTGCAGTAGCTACCGCGACCGCTGGGGCGCTTGCTGCTCGCGCAGAAGTCCGCGAGCGGCTTCCATTCCCCGCAGTCACGGCAGCGCCGTCGCCCGTCCTGATCATCCGAGGAAAGCGGCATGTCCGATTTACCCTAAATGATCACTGGCCTCCCTTTTGTACGTAACCTCGCACGAACTCTTCTGCGTTCTCTTCGAGGACGGAGTCGATCTCGTCGAGCAGGTCGTCGACGTCCTCGGTGATCTCGGCGTGCCGCTCGGCGACCTCCGGGTTCGCCTCGGTCGCGACGTCCTCGATCTCCTCGCCCTGCCGGGACTTCCCGGTCTGCGACTGCCCGCCGCTGTCACGAGTGGCCATGGCTGCCTCCTCCACGATCGTCTGCGAGAAACTTACCTCGCGCGGGCGACGAAAAGCCCGTCGCGCGCCGGCTCGCGGCACACGACGGGCTTTCGGGCAGCACGGCGGTGACGGCTCAGCCGCCGGTCAGGGTCTCCAGCAGATCCTTCGCGCTCTCGCAGCGGTCGAACAACGCGCCGACGTGCTTGCGGGTGCCGCGTTCCGGCTCCATCATCGGCACCCGCACCAGCGACTCGCGGCCGACGTCGAAGATGACCGAGTCCCAGCTCGCGGCGACGACCTCGGAGGCGTACTGGGCGAGGCAACGGCCCCGGAAGTAGGCGCGGGTGTCCTCCGGCGGCTCGGTCATCGCCGTCCGCGTCTCCTCCTCCGGCAGGAGGGTCTTCATGGCGCCGCGGGAGACCAGCCGGTGGTAGAGGCCCTTCTCCGGCCGGACGTCCGAATACTGCAGGTCGACCAGTTGCAGCTTGTGGGAGCCCCAGCCGAGCTTCTCCCGCTCCCGGTAGCCCTCCAGCAGCCGCAGCTTCGCCACCCAGTCGAGTTCGTCGGCGCAGAGCATGACGTCCCGGCCGAGCCGGTCCAGGACGCTCTCCCAGCGGGCGAGCACGTCGGCGGTCTGCTCGTCCACGTCGGCGCCGTACCGGTCGTCCACGAAGGAACGCACCCGCTCGTAGTAGGCCCACTGCACGTCGAGTGCGGTGAGCCGCCGGCCGTCGCGCAGTCGCATGAGGTGGGTGAGCGACGGGTCGTGGCTGACGGCGCGTAGTTCGCTGACCGGGTCGGCGATGCCGAGGTCGGGGCCGAGCGCCTTCTCCTCGATCATGGTGAGGATCAGCGCGGTCGTGCCGACCTTCAGGTACGTCGAGATCTCCGACAGGTTGGCGTCGCCGATGATGACGTGCAGCCGCCGGTACTTGTCGGCGTCGGCGTGCGGCTCGTCCCGGGTGTTGATGATGGGCCGCTTGAGGGTGGTCTCCAGGCCCACCTCGACCTCGAAGAAGTCGGCGCGCTGGGAGATCTGGAAGCCGCTCTGCCCGCCGTCCTGCCCGATGCCCACCCGGCCGGCGCCGGCGAAGATCTGCCGGGTGACGAAGAACGGCGTCAGGTACGCGACGATGTCGGCGAACGGGGTCTGCCGCCGCATCAGGTAGTTCTCGTGGGCGCCGTAGCTGGCGCCCTTGTTGTCGGTGTTGTTCTTGTACAGGTGGATGGGGTGGGTGCCGGGGATGGTGGCGGCGCGGCGCGCGGCCTCGGCCATCACCCGCTCGCCGGCCTTGTCCCAGCGCACCAGGTCCCGAGGGTTGGTGACCTCGGGGGTGGAGTACTCGGGGTGTGCGTGGTCGACGTAGAGCCGCGCGCCGTTGGTGAGTATCACGTTGGCCAGCCCGAGGTCCTCGTCGGCGAGGGCCTCGGCGGGGTCGTACGCGGCGCCGGAGTAGGTGAAGCCGCGCGCGTCGCGCAGCGGGGACTCCTCCTCGTAGTCCCAGCGGGCCCGGCCGCCCCGGTTGAGTTCCGGGCGCGCCCCGTAGGCGTTGACCACCTGGGAGGAGGTGACCATGGGGTTGGCCCCGGCCTGGCCGGGCACGGAGATGCCGTACTCGACCTCGGTGCCCATGATCCGTCTTACGCTCATCGACCTACCTGCTTCGCTCGCCCGACCGGTCCCGCAGTCGAGCGTAGTCGGCGCCACCACCGATGGTGACGCGGCTGTCCGGCGTGGGCGCGCCCGGTGACGGGTGAGGGCCCGGGATGCTCGCGCGCCCCGGGCCCTCGTCGTGCCGTTGTCAGAGGTACTGGCCGGTGTTGCTGGCGGTCTCGATGGACCGGCCCGCCTCGGCGCCCTTGCCGCCGGAGACGAGCGTGCGGATGTAGACGATCCGCTCGCCCTTCTTGCCGGAGATGCGGGCCCAGTCGTCGGGGTTGGTGGTGTTGGGCAGGTCCTCGTTCTCGCGGAACTCGTCGACGCAGGCGTCGAGGAGGTGCTGCAGGCGCAGGCCCTTGCGACCGGAGGTGAGGAACTCCTTGATGGCCATCTTCTTGCCCCGGTCGACGATGTTCTGGATCATCGCGCCGGAGTTGAAGTCCTTGAAGTAGAGGACTTCCTTGTCGCCGTTGGCGTACGTGACCTCGAGGAAGCGGTTCTCCTCGGTCTCCGAGTACATCCGCAGGACGACCGCGTCGATCATCGCCGCCACGGTGGCCTGAGGGTCGCCACCGTGCTCGGCCAGGTCGTCCGGGTGCAGGGGCAGCCCGGGGAGGATGTACTTGGAGAAGATGTCCTTGGCCGCCTCGGCGTCCGGCCGCTCGATCTTGATCTTCACGTCGAGCCGGCCGGGGCGCAGGATGGCCGGGTCGATCATGTCCTCCCGGTTGGAGGCGCCGATGACGATGACGTTCTCCAGGCCCTCGACGCCGTCGATCTCGCTGAGCAGCTGCGGGACGATGGTGTTCTCCACGTCCGAGGAGACACCGGAGCCGCGGGTGCGGAACACCGAGTCCATCTCGTCGAAGAACACGATGACCGGCGTGCCCTCGCCGGCCTTCTCCCGGGCCCGCTGGAAGATCAGCCGGATGTGCCGCTCGGTCTCGCCGACGTACTTGTTGAGCAGCTCCGGGCCCTTGATGTTGAGAAAGAAGCTGGTGTGCTTCTCCTCGCCGCGCCGCTCGGCGATCTTCTTGGCCAGCGAGTTGGCCACCGCCTTGGCGATCAGCGTCTTGCCGCAGCCGGGCGGACCGTAGAGCAGGATGCCCTTCGGCGGCCGGAGCTGGTGCTCGCGGAACAGGTCGGCGTGCAGGAACGGCAGTTCCACCGCGTCGCGGATCTGCTCGATCTGCGCGTGGAGGCCGCCGATGTCGGTGTAGTCGACGTCGGGCACCTCCTCCAGGACCAGCTCCTCGACCTCGCTCTTCGGGATCCGCTCGTACGCGTACGCCGAGCGTGGCTCGATCATGAGCGAGTCGCCGGCCCGGATCGAGGTGCCGATCAGGGTCTCCGCGAGGTGCACGATGCGTTCCTCGTCGGAGTGGGAGACCACGAGGGCGCGGTCGCCCGCGGTGCCGCCGGGGCCGGCGAGCACCTCCTTGAGCATCACGACCTCGCCGACCCGCTCGTAGCCGAACGCGTCGACGATGTTGAGGGCGTCGTTGAGCAGGACTTCCTGCCCGCGGCGCAGCTCGTCCACGTCGAGTGAGGGTGAGACGGCCACCCGGAGCTTGCGGCCACCGGTGAACACGTCCACCGTGCCGTCGTCGTGCCGCGCCAGGAAGACCCCGTAGCCACTCGGCGGCTGGGCGAGGCGGTCGATCTCCTCCTTGAGCGTCACGATCTGCGCGCGAGCCTCCTTGAGGGTACTCACGAGCCGGTCGTTGTTCTCGGTCAGCCGCGCCAACTGAGCCTGGGTGGCCGCCAGCCGCTCTTCGAGCTGCCGGACGTGTCGGGGGCTTTCGGTCAACTTGCGCCGCACCAGAGCGAGTTCCTCTTGAAGGAACGCGACCTGCGTGGAGAGATCGTGGGCCTCCTTCTCCCACCGTGCGGCGCGCGAGTCCGCGTCGTCGCTGCGTGCCACGTCCCACCTCCCCGGGGGGCTTGAACGTTCTGACCTAACACTAGCCGCTATGAGGCCGATTCGGTCCCACGCAACGCCCTCGTCACCGAACCTTGATCGCCAAGGGTGGGCGCGGGGGCCGGTCCGGGCGTTCGGGTACCGTCGAGGCGTGGGACGGGAGAACATGGGGGGTGCGCCGGTGGCCGAGGTCGCGACCGACCAGCTGCAGGTCTGGGTTGATCAGGACCTGTGCACGGGCGACGGGCTGTGCGTGCAGTACGCCCCGGAGGTGTTCGAGTTCGACATCGACGGCCTTGCGTACGTCAAGGGTCCCGACGGTGAGCTGGTGCAGGCCCCGGGCGGCCGGGTGGACGTGCCGGAGCACCTGCGTCTCGAGGTGATCGACTCCGCGAAGGAGTGCCCGGGCGAGTGCATCCACGTCGTGCGCGGCAGCGACGGCGTCGAGGTGGCCGGCCCGGACGCCGAGGACTGACGCCGGCGCCCGCGGTGACCGGGTCCGCTCCGGTCCGGGTCACCGCAGACCGAGGAGGTACGCCTCAGAGCATCGGCCGGCCGACCACCGAGGCGACCAGCCGGGCGAACTCCTCCAGCCGGGCGATCTGCCCGGCTCCGCCGTCGTCGAGGGTCTTGCCGAAGCGCAGTGCGTCGTGCCGGGGCGCGCCGGTCGCCTCCTCGCTGGCCGGCGACTCGTCCAGCGAGGTCAGCAGCAGGTAGACGTCGATGCTGTCGACGCGCACCGTGCCGTCCTCGTCGCGGGTGAGGCGGCGCCGGCAGCCGACCTCGGTGACCGAGGAGACCGGCACCACCCGCAGCGACGACGTCATCGAGCCGGGCGGGCCCTCGCCGGGCGGGACGTCCTCGCCGTGCCAGAGGATCAGCCGGCTGCCGTCGCAGACGACGACCTCCTGCCAGACGCCGTTGACCTCGTTGACGAAGCGTTCCAGGGTGAACCCGAGCACGGAGGCGCCGCGGAGCACCCCGCCGAGCGCTTCGAGGGCGATGTCCGGGTCGCGCAGGTAGGCCCGGGCGGCGGACTCGAGGTCCTGGTACGGCGACCAGTCCGGGAACACCGCCGGCAGGTCGCCGCCGCCGAAGCCCGGCCGGTTCATACCGCCTCCCCGCACTCGCGCCGGTCCGCACCGACCGGCGTCCGTTCCGTCATTCCCAGCCGCCCGCCGCCGCCGTCACGGCTGCTCCGTCTCCGCCTGGCGGGGCTCCGCTCCGGCGGCCTGGGCGGCGGCCGCGGCCCGGGCGGCCTCCGCCTCGCGCAGTGCCGTGCGGCGCTGGACGTACGCCTCGGTGCCCTTGCTGGGCTTGCGGCGGCGCGGCGGGGCGGTGACCCCGGGGGCGAGCTTACGCGCGGACACCAGGAACGCGGTGTGGGCGATCATGCGGTGGTCGGGGCGGACCGCCAGGCCCTCGGCGTGCCAGTCCCGCACCAGGGACTCCCACGCCCGCGGCTCGGTCCAGCCGCCGCGCTCGCGCAGCGCCTCCACCAGCTCGGACAGCTGCGGGGTGGTGGCGACGTACCCGATGAACACGCCGCCGGGCAGCAGGGCCCGCTCGACCATGTCGAGGGTCTCCCAGGGGGTCAGCATGTCGAGGATGATCCGGTCGAAGCCGGTCTCCGGGTTGGTCGCGACGTCGCCGACGTGCAGCCGCCAGGCCGGGTGCGGGCCGTTGAAGAAGGCCTCGACGTTGCGCCGGGCGATCTGGGCGAAGTCGTCGCGCAGCTCCCACGAGTGCAGTTCGCCGGTGGGCCCGACGGCGCGCAGCAGGGAGCAGCTGAGCGCGCCGGAACCGGCGCCCGCCTCCAGCACCTTGGCGCCGGGGAAGATGTCGCCCATGGCGACGATCTGTGCGGAGTCCTTCGGGTAGATGACCTGGGCGCCGCGGGGCATGGACAGCACGTAGTCGGCGAGCAGCGGCCGCAGGGCGAGGAAGGCGGTGCCGCCGCCGGCGGTGGTGACGACGCTGCCGTCCGGCTGGCCGATCAGGGCGTCGTGCTTGAGGATGCCGCGGTGGGTGTGGAACTCCTTGCCCGGTTCCAGCGTGACCGTGTGCATCCGCCCCTTCGGGTCGGTCAGCTGCACCCGGTCGCCGGGCCGGAACGGCCCGCGGTGGACCGGGGGCGGCGTCGGGGTGTGCTGGTCGGCGGGTACGGCGGAGGGAGTTGCGGTCACGTGTTCATCTTCCGGTGAGGTTCGAGCAGCTGAGCCAGATCCACGATGTGCAGGATGCCGACGACATCTTCGCCTGAGGTCACCACGTACTGTGCGCCCGGGTGGTGCTGGACGGTCTCCATCACCTGGTGCCCGTCGAGGCCGACCGGCATGGCCGGCAGGCCGGCCAGCGAGCGGGACACCGTGTCGACCGCCACCCAGGGACGGCGTTCCGTCGGTACGGCCGCCGCGGTGGCCGGGTCGACCAGGGCGAGCGGGCGGCCGGCGGAGTCGGTGACGAGCAGCGCGGCGCCCGGGTCGGTGCCGTCGCGGCGGCGCTGCGCCTCGGCGAGGGGCGTGCCGGTGGGGACGGTGACGACGGGCCGGGCCAGCCGGGACAGGTCGATGAGCGGGAACCGCCGGCTGACCCGGGCCACCCGGATGGACTGCCCGGCGCCCCGCCACAGGGTGAACGCGACCAGCAGCATCAACGGCAGGGCGAGCGGCGCCAGCTGGCGGGTGAGGGTGAGCAGGGCGACCAGCGCGGCGGTGCCGACGGCGACGGCGCGCCCCACCCAGCCGGCCACCTCGGTGCCCCGGTGCCGGTCCCGGGTGACCGCCCAGACGGCGGCCCGCAGCGCCCGGCCGCCGTCGAGCGGCAGCCCCGGCAGGATGTTGAACACCGCGACGATGACGTTGCTGACCGCGAGCTGGAAGGCGAGCTGGTTGACCAGGGTGCCGTCGGGCAGGGCCAGGGTGGCGGCGACGGCGGCCGCGCCGAGCACGGCGGAGACGGCCGGCCCCGCCAGGGACACCAGCAGGTCGACCCGGGGCGACGGGGCGTCGCGGTCCATCTCGGTGTAGCCGCCGAGCAGTTCCAGGGTGATTCCGCGTACGCCGATGCCGTACCGCCGGGCGGTGAGGGCGTGGCCGAGCTCGTGCAGCAGCACCGAGCCGAGCAGGGAGACGACGAAACCGAGGCCGATGAGGTAGCCGCCGGCCTGCGACAGCTGCAGCTGGTCGCGGGCGAACTCCGCGTACAGCACGGTGACGACCAGCGCGAGCAGCACCATCGACGCGCTGAGGTGCAGCGGCACCCCGAACACCCGGCCGACGGTCAGCCCGAGGCGCCCGTCCGGCCGGCGGGACGGTCGCGTCTTCTGCTCCACCGGCCCGATGCTACGCGGCGCGGATCATGTGCCGGAGCGGCGACGGCGGCGGTGTCGGACCGGTGCCCTACCCTTTCCGGACATGACGGCGGATCCGGTGACGACGCAGCAGCCCCCGCTCCCGGCGGAGGTGCCGGCCACGGTGCGGGCGTCGCTGTCCCCGTCGCGCGCGGCGGATTTCAAGACCTGCCCGCTGCTCTACCGGTTCCGCAGCATCGACCGGCTGCCCGAGCGGCCCAGCGTGGAGCAGGCGCGGGGCACGCTGGTCCACGCGGTGCTGGAGCGGCTGTTCGACCTGCCGGCGGCCGGGCGCACCCCGGCCGCCGCCGGCGACCTCGTGGCCCCGCAGTGGGAGCGGCTGGTCACCGAGCAGCCGGAGCTGGCCGGTCTGTTCGCCGACGGCGACGAGGCCGCCCGGTCGGGGTTCCTCCGGTCGGCGGCGGCGCTGCTGGAGGGTTACTTCGCGGTGGAGGATCCGCGCCGGCTGGAGCCGGCCGAGCGGGAGAGTCTGATCTCCGCGGTCGTCGACGAGGAACTGCTCATCCGGGGCTACCTGGACCGCCTCGACGTGGCGCCGGACGGCGCGCTGCGGGTGGTCGACTACAAGACCGGTGGCGCGCCGCGGGAGGCGTTCGAGGCGCGGGCGCTGTTCCAGTTGAAGTTCTACGCCCTGGTGCTGTGGCGCACCCGCGGGGTGGTGCCGCGGGTGCTGCGCCTGCTCTACCTGCGCGACGGCGAGGTCTGCGACTACGCGCCGGACGCCGACGAGTTGGTGCGCTTCGAGCGCACGGTGGTGGCGCTGTGGCGGGCGATCGAGGCGGCCACCGCCGCGCAGGACTTCCGCCCTCGACCGAGCCGGCTGTGCGACTGGTGCAACCACCAGGCGCTGTGCCCCAGCTTCGGGGGCACGCCGCCGCCGTTCCCGGCCGCCCCGGCCGCCGCCGACCCGCTGCGCGACGCCCGGTCCCGTCCGGCGCCGCCGGGTGCGGACGAGTGACGGCCTCCGGCGCCGCCGGCACCGACCCGGGGCGGCAGGCCGCGGTACGGCGGCCGGTGCGCATCCTGATCGCCGACGACCAGCCGCTGCTGCGCACCGGTTTCCGGATGGTGCTCGGCGCCGAGGAGGACTTCGACGTCGTCGCCGAGGCCGGCGACGGCGTGGAGGCGGTGGAGCTGTCCCGCCGGCTGCTGCCCGACGTGGTGCTGATGGACGTGCGGATGCCGCGGCTGGACGGGGTGTCCGCGACCCGCGCCATCGTCGAGTCCCGGCTGCCGGTGCGGGTGCTGGTCCTCACCACGTTCGACCTCGACGAGTACGTGGTGGGCGCGCTGCGCGCGGGGGCGCGCGGCTTCCTGGCCAAGGATGTGCCGGCGGCGGACCTGGTGTCGGCGATCCGGGCGGTCGCCGCCGGGGACGCGGTGGTCGCCCCGCGGATCCTCGGCCGGCTGTTGGACCGGTTCGCCGGTCTGCTGCCCGACCCGGCGGCGGCCCCGCCGCGGGTGCTCGACACGTTGACCGACCGGGAGCGCGAGGTGCTGGTGCAGGTCGCCCGCGGCCTGTCGAACGCGGAGATCGCCCGGGCGCTGTCGGTCAGCGAGACCACCGTCAAGACGCACGTCGGTCACGTGCTGACCAAGCTCGGTCTGCGGGACCGGGTGCAGGCGGTGGTGCTCGCGTACGAGTCGGGTCTGGTTCGTCCCCGCGCGTAGCGGGCGGTCCGCCCGGGGCGGGTGACCGGCGTACCGGTGAGGGTCCACCGGCGGGACGGCGACGTTGCGGTCGCCACCTACCGTGACCAACGACGGCGCGGCGGGGTTGACCCTCACGCGACGTCACTGTTCAGGATCGGTCTCGACCGCCGGGAAATCGGCTCGACCGGTCACCGGATCAGGGGCAACCCTGAGTGGCGGTCGGGGGCACCCGCAGCCCGAAATCCGCCACGGCTCCACCCGGAGTCGGACGGACCCGCGGCGGAGAGCGCCGAAGATTGGTTACGCGCCGGACCAGCGGGGGCGGTGCGTTTCGGACGACGAGAGGAAGATGACGTGACCGCGACGGTAGGCCGTCAGGCGCAGGCCGCGGCCCGCGCGAGCGACGTGTGGAAGGTGTACGGCAGCGGCGAGGCGCAGGTGATCGCGCTGCGCGGGGTCAGCTGCGAGTTCGAGCGGGGCCGGTTCACCGCGATCATGGGCCCGTCCGGCTCCGGCAAGTCGACGCTGATGCACTGCCTGGCGGGGCTGGACTCGGTGACCCGGGGCACGGTGTCGATCGGCGACACCACGGTCACCGGGCTCGGCGACGCGGGGCTGACGAAGCTGCGCCGCGACAAGGTCGGGTTCATCTTCCAGCAGTTCAACCTGCTGCCGACGCTGACCGCCAAGGAGAACATCCTGCTGCCGCTGTCGATCGCCGGCCGCAAGCCGGACCCGGCCTGGTACGACACCGTGATCGACACGGTGGGCCTGCGGGACCGGCTGGGGCACCGGCCGGCGCAGCTGTCCGGCGGGCAGCAGCAGCGGGTGGCGTGCGCGCGGGCGCTGGTCGCCCGGCCCGACGTGATCTTCGCCGACGAGCCGACCGGCAACCTCGACTCCCGGGCCGGCGCGGAGGTGCTGGGCTTCCTGCGCCGCTCGGTACGCGAGTACGGGCAGACCATCGTCATGGTCACCCACGACCCGACGGCCGCCGCGTACGCCGACCGGGTGGTCTTCCTCGCCGACGGGCAGATCGTGTCCGAGCTGGTCGAGCCCACCGCGGAGACGGTGCTGGACACGATGAAGAAGCTGGACACCCCGGCCGAGGTGGGCAACTGATGTTCCGGGCAACCCTCAAGAGCCTGCTGGCGCGCAAGCTCCGGCTGATCCTGTCCGGGTTGGCGGTGGTGCTCGGCGTCATGTTCGTCTCGGGCGCGTTCGTGCTCACCGACACCCTCGGCCGGTCCTTCGACGCGGTCTTCGCCGACGCGTACGAGGGGGTGGACGTCAACGTCGCCGCGAAGCCGAAGGTGGAGCTGAGCGAGTTCGAGGGCGAGCAGGTGGCGGCGCCGGTGCCGGCCTCGGCGGTGGAGCGGGTCCGGGCGGTGCCCGGCGTGGACGAGGCCACCGGGATCGTGGCCGCCGACGGCGCGCGGCTGATCGGCAGCAACGGCAAGGTCGTCGCCTCGTTCGGGCCGCCTCAGCTCGGTGAGAACTGGGTCGGCGAGAGCGACCTGGTGCAGCTTCGCGAAGGCCGGGAGCCGCGCGCGGATAACGAGATCGTCGTCAACGCCGCCCTGGCCAAGGCGGCCCGGGTGTCCGTCGGCGACCGGGTCGGCGTGCTGACCCTTCAGCCGAAGCAGGAGTTCACCCTGGTCGGCGTCTTCGGCTACAGCGGGGGCCGCGACTCCATCGGCGGCGTCAACGAGGTCATGTTCACGACGCCGGTGTCGCAGCGGCTGATGCTCGGCGCGCCGGACGTGTTCACCAACATCACGGTCACCGCCGCCGACGGCGTGTCGGCCGAGAAGCTGCGCGACGACGTCGCGACCGCCCTCGGCGCCGGCTACGAGGTGAAGACCGGTGAGCAGCTGTCCGCCGACGCGTCCGCGGGGCTGAAGGAGGGCCTGTCCTTCTTCAACCGGATCCTGCTCGGCTTCGCCGCGGTGGCGCTGCTGGTCGGCACGTTCCTGATCCTCAACACTTTCTCGATCATCGTGGCGCAGCGCACCCGCGAGCTGGCGTTGATGCGGGCCATCGGCGCCGGTCGCCGGCAGATCATCGGTTCGGTGGTCCTGGAGGCGGTGGCGGTCGGCCTGATCGCCTCGGTGCTCGGCCTGGGCGCCGGCATCGGCATCGGCGCGCTGCTGGCGTACCTGTTCGGCAACCTCGCCGGTGGGCTCACCCTCGCCGGGATCGGCGTACCGGCCGCCGCCGTGATCGGCGCGTTCGGGGTCGGTCTGGTCATCACCGTGGTGGCGGCGCTGCTGCCGGCCCTGCGGGCGTCGCGGATCCCGCCGATCGCCGCGATGCAGGACGTGGCGACACCGGACCGGCCGCTCACCAAGGTCACCGTGGCCGGCTCGGCCGTCACCGCGATCGGTGCCACCCTGCTGTTCGTCGGTCTGGGTGGGCACGCCGGCGACAACACCCTCGCCACCATCCTCGGCGGTGTGCTGTTCGCCTTCATCGGGGTGGCGCTGCTGACGCCGCTGATCAGCCGGCCGGTGGTGAGCCTGCTCGGCGCGCTGTTCTCCTGGTCGGTGCCGGGCAAGCTGGGCCGGCTGAACTCCGGGCGCAACCCGCGCCGCACCGCGATCACGGCCGCCGCGCTGATGGTCGGCATCGCCCTGGTCACCGGGGTCACGGTGATCCTCGACTCGGCGAAGGGCAGCATCGGCAAGCTGGCCCAGGACACGATCAACGCCGAGTTGGTGATCGCCGGGGCGCAGAGCGGCCCCCGGCCGCCGAGCTTCGACCCCGCCGTCCTGGAGAAGATCAAGGCGATCCCCGGGGTGACGCTCGTCGACGGCACGTACGGCGACATGGCCCAGGTCGGCGACGAGCGCACCTGGGTGGGCGCGAGCAGCGACGTGGCGGCGCTGGGCCCGATCTTCGAGGCCAAGGCCACCGCCGGCGACATCAGCCGGCTCGGGCCGGACCAGATGCTGGTCAGCTCGGACGTCGCGAAGTCCCGCAACCTCACGGTCGGGTCCACCGTGCCGGTCCAACTGGCCCGGGGCGAACCGCGGACGTACACGGTCAGCGGCATCTACCAGAGCGCCGAGTTCCTCGACCCGGTGACGCTGCCGGTCGAGGCGACGCGGGACTTCACCGTCCCGCAGCCGATCATGGGCTTCATCCAGCTCTCCCCCGGCACCGCGAGCGCCGATGTGCTCCCGCAGGTGGAGACGCTGCTGGCGGACAGCCCGGAGGTGTCGGTGGCCGACCGGGACGCGTTCATCGAGCAGCAGACCGGTCAGCTCGACGGGCTGCTCAGGATGATCCAGATCCTGCTGGCGCTGGCCATCGTGATCGCGGTGCTGGGCATCGTCAACACGCTCGCGCTGTCGGTGCTGGAGCGCACCCGCGAGCTGGGCCTGCTGCGGGCGATCGGCCTGCGCCGGGCCCAGACCATGCGGATGATCACCGTGGAGGCGGTGGTGATCTCGGTGTTCGGGGCGTTGCTCGGCATCGCCGTCGGCACCGGCCTGGGCGCCGCCGTGGTGGAGGCGCTGCGGGACGAGGGCATCACCGACCTCGTGCTGCCGTGGGGCGACATGGGCGTGATGCTCGGCCTCGGTGCCGTCGTCGGGGTGGTCGCCGCCGTCCTGCCGGCCATCCGCGCCGCCCGCATCGACGTCCTGGGCGCCATCGCCCACGACTGAGGCACCGAGGAAGGGCCCCCGCTCCGCCTGTCTGGTGGAGCAGGGGCCCTTCCCGCTGCACGGTCCGGTGGACGGGGCGCGGGCCGCGTCAGGCCGGCGGTTCGCCGAGCAGCGCCGCGAGCAGTTCCAGGTCCGCGGCCGTCAGGCTCTCCAGCTGGTGTACGCCGTCGCGCGGCTCCAGCGGCGCCTCCGCCGGCACCGCGAGCACCGCCGCGCCGGCGGCGAGGGCACTGGCGACGCCGGTCGGGGAGTCCTCGATCGCCACACATCGTTCGATCGGCACGTCCAGCAGCCGGGCCGCCGTCAGGTAGGGCTCCGGGTGCGGCTTCGCGGCGTCCACCTCGTCACCGCACACCACGGCGTCGAAGCTGTCCCGCCCGAGGGTGTCGAGCGCGACCTCGACGAGCGCCCGGCCGCTCGAGGTGACCAGGGCGGTGGGGATGCCCGCCGTACGGACGGCGCCCAGCAGGGCCAGCGCGCCCGGCCGCCAGCGCAGCCCGGTGCGGAACAACTCCAGGATCCGGGCGTTGATCCACGCGGCGCTCGCCTCCGGGTCGCGCTCCGGCTGGCCCAGGTCGTCGTGGAGGATCCTCATCGACGCGGCCATGCTGGTGCCGACCATCGCCAGGCGGGCCGGCGCGGACAGGACCCCGCCGTACTCGGCCGCCAGCTCCCGCAGCGCGACGTCCCACAGCTTCTCGCTGTCGACCAGCGTCCCGTCCATGTCGAAGAGCACGGCGGCGGGGTGGTGGCTGCTCAGTGGGGGCTCCTCACAGGTCGGCGTACCCGCTGATCCTTGCAGCCCTCGCCCGGCCGGCGCCGACGGTCCACGCCTGCAGTGACCTACGCCGCTGGCCGGCACCCCGGCGTCACCACCGTGCCGCCGCTACGTCAGGTCGCAGGCGTCCAGGGACTTCTCGTAGCCGCGGAAGAACGCGTCGGTGCGCTGCTCGGCGGTGCCGTGGGAATCCTCGGCGAACCAGGGCTGGTTCGGGTCGTCGCCGACGGCGAGCAGCCCTTCCCGGAACTCCTCCAGGTCGCCGTCGTCGAGGCGCAGCGTCCCCGACCGTACGGAGTCGCCGAGGAACGCGCCGGCCATGCAGTCGGCCTGCAGTTCCTGCTGGATGGTGAAGTTGTAGCGGATGCCGAGGCGGGTCTGGATGCCGTGGGCGTACTCGTGGCCGAGCAGGTAGAACACGAACGCGTCGCCGATCTGGCGGAACGCGCCGAGGGACCAGTTGACGTCGTACGCGATGTAGTCGCTGGCCGAGCAGTAGACCGCGTTGTTGCGGGGGATCTCCTGCCCACCGCAGCTCACTTCGCCGCTGCGGCGGTACGGGAGGACGCGGCGGATCGGTTGGAATGCCTGCCCCGAGGCGCGGAACTGCGCCGACCAGTACCGTTCGGCGATGCTCCGTGCGTCGGCGACGTCCTGCTGGAACTCCTCGACGCTGGTCGTACCGTCGGCGCGGGTGGACTGCGCGCCGGGCGTACCCGATGATGCGGGCCGTTCGGGCGGCGGCGCTCCCCCGGGTTCGGAGGCTCCGCCCACCACGCAGCCGGCCGACGCCACCAGGGCCACCGTCAGGCCCACCAGCGAGGGTCCGCGCCGTCGTCCCGTCCGCGTCGTCACTGCGCCCTCCCCGGCGTCGGCGATGCGGCGTGCTGTACCCCGGCGGTACGCGCGTCATGCCGATCGCAGGTATCTACGCCGGGGGCGCCCGGACGGTTCAGCGACCCGCGCCGGACGGCACCGGTCGCGGCCGTGGTGCCGTACCCTCGGCGACCACCGTCTCCGATGTCCGGTCGGCGGCGGCGGCTTCGACGTCTCTGGTGAGCGGCGCCGACCGGCGTCGGGCGAGGAGAGACACCATGAAGTACATGATTCTGCTGTACGGCTCGCAGCAGGACTACGACGCGATGGCCGGCCGGCCGGGTGGCAGGCCGCCGATGTCGGCCGAGCAGGTCGCCGCGATGCACGCCCACATGGGGGCGGTCCACGAGAAGCTGGTCGCGTCCGGTGAGCTGGTCGACGCGCAGGGCCTGGTCGCGCCCGCGCACGCCCGCCGCGTCCAGCTCGACGGCGGTGTGCCGGTGGTGACCGACGGTCCGTACCCGGAGACGCAGGAGGTGCTTGCCGGTTTCACCGTGGTCGACTGCGCGAGCCTCGACCGGGCGATCGAGATCGCCGCCCAGTTCGTGAACCCGGACGCCCCCGGCGAGTACGTGGACGTCCGCCCGGTCGCCGAGGGCATCGAGGATCTCGACGGTTGAGGTGGGCGCGGTGACCGGCGAGCCCGCCGAGGGCCTGCTGCGCAGCCTGGCGCCGCAGGTCCTCGGCGCGCTGGTCCGCCGGTTCGGTCATTTCGACACCGCCGAGGACGCCACCCAGGAGGCGCTGATCGCGGCCGCGGAGCGGTGGCCGCGCGACGGCGTACCCGATGATCCGAAGGCCTGGCTGGTCACGGTGGCCGCGCGGCGGCTGACCGACCTGCTCCGCCGCGAGCAGGCGCGCCGGCGCCGCGAGGACGCGGTGGCGCGGTGGGTGCTGCCCGCCGACCGGCTGGCACCGCCCGCGGACACGGATGCCGCCGGCGGCGACGACACGCTGGTGTTGCTCCTGCTCTGCTGCCATCCCGCGTTGTCGCCGGCGTCGCAGATCGCGCTGACGCTGCGGGCGGTGGGTGGGTTGACCACCGCCGAGGTGGCCCGTGCGTTTCTGGTGCCGGAGGCCACGATGACCCGGCGGATCAGCCGTGGGAAGCAGAGCATCCGCGACAGCGGCGTGCCGTTCCGGATGCCCGCCGGGCCCGAGCGGGACGCCCGGCTCGCGGCCGTCCGCCACGTGCTCTACCTGATCTTCAACGAGGGGTACGCGGCCACGACCGGGCCGGCTCTGCTGCGCACCGACCTCTGCGCCGAGGCGATCCGCCTGGCCCGCCTGCTGCACCGGCTGCTGCCCGACGACCCGGAGGCGGCGGGGTTGCTGGCGCTGATGCTGCTGACCGACGCGCGGGCGCCCGCGCGGGTCGGGCCGGCCGGCGAGCTGGTGCCGATGGCGGAGCAGGACCGTAGCCGGTGGAGGGCCGACCAGATCGCCGAGGGGGTCGCCCTGGTCAGTGCCGCGCTTCCCCGCGGGCCGGTCGGGCCGTACCAGGTGCAGGCCGCGATCGCCGCCCTGCACGACGAGGCGCCGAGCGCGGCCGACACCGACTGGGCGCAGATCACGGCCCTGTACGAGGTGCTGACGGGGATGTCGGACAGCCCGGTGGTGGCGCTGAACCACGCGGTGGCGGTGGCGATGAGCCGCGGCCCTCGGGAGGGGCTGTCGCGGGTGGAGGCGCTGGCCGCGCAGGGACGGCTGGGCGACGACCCGAGGCTGCCGGCCGTCCGCGCACACCTGCTGGAGATGCTCGGCGACCGCGACGCCGCCCGGGCGGCGTACCTGTCGGCGGCGGAACGGTCGACGAACCTGGCGCAGCAGCGCTACCTGCACGCCCGCGCCGACCGCCGCACGCCCTGACAGCGCCGCGCCCCGGCCCGGCGCCCGGATCAGGGGCTGGCGGCGAGGAAGACGAACGCGGCGAGCAGCACCAGGTGCACGCCGCCCTGGAGCACGGTGGCGCGGCCGGGCACGACCGTCAACACCCCGGTCACGACGGTGAGGGCGAGCAGGGTCATCTGGGTGCCGCCGAGGCCGAGCAGCAGCGGCCCCTCCAGCCAGATCGACGCGAGCGCGATCGCCGGGATGGTCAGGCCGATGCTCGCCATCGCCGAGCCCAGCGCCAGGTTGAGGCTGATCTGCACGCGGTCGCGCCGGGCGGCGCGGGTCGCGGCGAGCGTCTCGGGGAGCAGCACTAGGAGCGCGATGACCACACCGACGAAGGACTGCGGCAGGTTCACCCGGGCGACGACGGCCTCGATGGTCGGCGAGACGGTCTTGGCGTCGCCGACGACGGCGACCAGGGCGACGAGCAGCAGGCCGAGGCTGAGCAGGGCGGTGCGGGTGGAGGGCGGCTCGGCGTGCCCGTCGGCGTCGACCGGTCGCCGGTCGGCGGTGACCGGCAGGAAGTAGTCGCGGTGCCGGCCGGTCTGCACCATCACGAACAGCCCGTAGAGCGCCAGGGACGCCACGGCGGCGAAGGCGAGCTGGGCGGGGCTGAACTGCGGGCCGGGCCGGCTGGTGGTGAAGTTCGGCACGACGAGACTGAGCACCGCCAGCGTCGCCACCGTCGCCAGGGCCCCGCCGGTGCCCTCGGAGTTGAACACCGCCACCCGTCGGCGCAGCGCGCCGAGCAGCAGTGACAGGCCGAGGATCCCGTTGCAGGTGATCATGACGGCGGCGAAGACGGTGTCCCGGGCGAGGGACTGGGCCTGCTCCCCGCCGCTGATCATCAACGTGACGATCAGGGCGACCTCGATCACGGTCACCGCCACCGCGAGGACCAGCGACCCGTACGGCTCCCCCACCTTGTGGGCGACCACCTCGGCGTGGTGGACGGCCGCGAGCACCGCGCCGGCCAGCAGCACCGCGACCACCAGGACGAGCGGGCCCGCGAGCTTGCGGTTCCAGGTCAGGGTGAGCACCAGGACCGCGAGCAACGGTACGGCGACGGTCCAGTCGGTCAGGCGGGATCGCAGCGCGGTCATGCCGTCAACACTGCCAGCAAATTTGATCATGTGCCCACTGGTCGGGGGCGTGAATTCCCGGCCGCCGCTGGGAGCTGACTCCCCGTCGCCGAGGTCCTGCCGGCCACCATCCGGCCGCCGCACCGCGTCCCCGGGGCGTCCCCCGAACGAGTGACGCGGGGACTTCTCGGCGAGTTGGACCGGGTGATGACGGAGGCTTGATAAACCGGACAAACCAGACAGCAACCGAGGCAGGCGTTCCATGACCTTCGAGGCGGACAGGCATACCCGCGAGATCCCGCTGGACCGCCCGCACCCCGCCGGAGACCCGACGCTCGAGATTGTCGAGTGGAGCGCGGGCTTCGGCACCGAGCTGGTGCTCTGCGACGGGGAGGGCATCCCGCTGGCGGCCCATCCGGCCCGGATTCCCGTGCCCGACGTCAGCTTCACC
Organism: Micromonospora sp. WMMD558; assembly: GCF_049315255.1. Lineage (NCBI taxonomy): Bacteria > Bacillati > Actinomycetota > Actinomycetes > Micromonosporales > Micromonosporaceae > Micromonospora > Micromonospora sp. WMMD558. The sequence continues at coordinate 4,873,892 of NZ_CP186061.1, forward strand.
GCCTTCGTCAGCTGGGCCGGCTTCGACCCGGTCGACGTCGACCGGGCCGACCCGGGCCACGAGCCGTACCTCCCGGTACTCTCGCAGGTCCGCTCGGCCCTGACGGACCACTTCGCCAACCGGGCGCCGAGGCGGACGGCGGAGGGCGTCGAGGGCCGGAAGGGCGACGCGCTCGTCCTCGTCGGATGAGGCCGGCGTCAGCGCCCGCGGCGCCGCTTCCGTACCGGCGTCAGGGCATCAGGCCGAGCTGCGCCAGGATGGCTGCCAGGTCAGGGTGGGAGCTGAGCTCCACGAACCGTCCATCCTCCGGCCGAGCGAAGTACGCCCCCCGCCCGACGCTGGCTGCTCCAGGAGATCACGACCCGGCCACCGGGTCGGGAACAGGACGGTTGACCATGGACATCGACTCGCTCGCGACGCTGCTGCACGAGGCAGCCGATCGTCACGGCTCGTTCGAGGTGGCCGCGCCACCGCACGACTGGTGGGACTGGTACGCCGCGTACATGCACGCCCGCGAAGAGGGCAGCACGCCGGACGAGGCCGCCGCGGCCGCCGCGCGCTACATGGCGGACGTCAAGCACGTCGACGTCACGTCCGATTGACGCCCGGTGTAGCGCAGCCGTACGAGCCCCGACGCCGGCGTGCGAAGCGCACGATCCGCGCCGGGGCGTCACGGTTCCGCCGCCCGCACCGGCGATACCACCCATGCGGGTAGGCGCCGCAGCTCCTTGAGCGAGCGCTAGCATCCAGCTCGTGGAGGGCTTGTTCTGGATGGTCGCCATGCCGCTGTGCTGTCTGCTGGGCTGCCTGTTTCCATGTGCCGTCCTGGCGGCGTTGGCCACCTGGCCGACGAAGGGCGACCGCTGGTAGCGACCCTCGCTTGTAGGGCGTCTCGCGCACATCGGCGCCGGCTCACGAAGAGCGGTCACGCGCAGGGTAGCCAAGAACCTCCACGAGATCGCCCGTCGCCGCGGTGAAGGCCTCATGGATCTCGTCATCGAAGTGATTTCGCCAATCGCCGGCCTTACCCTTCCGGTAGTGGGAGATCCGCCCCGGACTCTGCCGGTCCTTCCGCATCTTCGAGAAGCTGTAGCGGGAGACGAGGGCCTCCAGTTCGGATGGTGGCAGGGCGATCCCGCAGTGCCGCATCAGCTGATCCACCTCGTCGAGCTGACGCTCGCCGGTCAGGTCTTCATACCGGAACAGGCGGAAGGTCTCGGAACTCGGAGCAACCGCCCACGACCGGAGCTGCTTGAAGAGGTATCTCTCGGAGAGGCGACTGATGACGAACAGCAGCCCTTCCTTCATCGGCTTCTCCTGCAGAATCTTCCGCGCCTGCGGTATGTCGCCCATCGGCGCGTGGGAGTTCCGAAGGGAGAAGTAGCTGGAAACGACGATGTCGCGCGGGTCCCGGATCACGAAGAACGCGCGGTAGGTACCGGGCTTCGCAATGTCCTGGAAGCGTGGGTAGGAGTGGAAGAGGGCCAGGGCCGCGCGTCCAGGCGGGACGACAGGCAGGGATCGGCGCTTGTAGAAGCGCGGATCGTAGGGCAACAAGCCGGAGTAGCGATACACCGTGGGATCGCTGAAGAGGGCCTTTATCCACTGGCTGCCCGTCTTGCGCACCGTGCAGTGATAAACGTTGTCATACTCGCATCGGGTGTCCACTGGGACGGTGAGCCGCACTTTGGCGTTGCGTGCTTCGAGCTGCGCCCGTCGCGCCACGATACGCATCGAATTGGGAGTGTGGTGTTTGGCGAAATCGACGGTGCGACTGATCATGTGTCCAAACCTCGTCCGTACCTACGACGCGGAGGCCGGTGTCCGGGTGGATTTCCAAGGCTTCGCCTTCTCCGCCCCGTACGCCGGCATGCCGCTAGGAATATCCCCGACGGTCCTATTCATGTCAACCCGGCGGCAATGGCTGCGGCGATCAGGCTGGCGGTGACGCCAGCGGCGTCGGTCCACCGTCCACAAGCTACGGCCGTGGGGTAGCCCGCGACCAGGACCGTCAGCGCCGCCAACACCGGGCGCGGCGGTGACGCTTCGTCTGCTGGATCACCGACGCATCGTACGGTCGCAACCTGCGCTGGATCGAGTTATCGAGGGTTCGGCGGCAAGTTCGGCATCGAGCGAAGCGATGATGTCGGCACCGTCGGCGCACCGCCACGGAGCTCCGGGCGAGACCCGCATCGTGCGGCCGGGCGCCCGCCACGTCGCGACACCGTCTTCGGTGCGCTCCCGCGTCCACGCACCGGACATCTCGATCGCCCAACCATCGCCTAGCGGCCTCCGCACGCGCCCCTCAGTGTGACTGACGGCTGGCGGTCCGTCGATCAGCCCCCGCCCGGCGCAAGCCTGGCGGAGCAACGTGACCGAGGAAAGGCCTTGGGCGCAACTGCCGCTCGTACGAGCTAGCCGGAGGTGTTGACGCAGTCCAGGAAGGGTGACGGCGTCACTTGGCGTTGAAGTAGCTCGCCTCCGGGTGGTGGACCACGATCGCGTCGGTGGCCTGCTCCGGGACGAGCTGGAACTCCTCGGACAGCTGCACACCGATCCGCTCCGCCCCCAGCAGGTCCACGATCTTGGCGCGGTCCTCCAGGTCGGGGCAGGCCGGGTAGCCGAACGCGTACCGGCAGCCGCGGTAGTCGGTACGCAGCAACCCGGCCAGGTCCGCCGGGTCGTCGTCGGCCACCGTACGCCCGCCGGGCAGGGTCAGCTCGGCGCGGACCCGCCGGTGCCAGTACTCGGCGAGGGCCTCGGTGAGCTGCACGGACAGGCCGTGCACCTCCAGGTAGTCGCGGTACTCGTTGCGGGCGAACAGCTTCGCCGTGTATTCGCTCATCGGCTGGCCGACGGTGACCAGCTGCAACGCCACCACGTCCAACTCGTCGCCCCGCGGGCGGAAGAAGTCCGCGAGGCAGAGCCGCCGCTCCTGCCGCTGCCGGGGGAACGAGAAGCGGGCCCGCTCGGAGTGGCCGTTCTCGTCCAGCACCACCAGGTCGTTGCCCTCGGAGTACGCCGGGAAGTAGCCGTACACGACGGCCGCTTCGAGGACCTGGTCGGCGATCAGCCGGTCCAGCCAGTAGCGCAGCCGCGGCCGGCCCTCGGTCTCCACCAGCTCCTCGTAGGACGGCCCCTGCCCGCCCCGCGCGCCGCGCAGCCCCCACTGACCGAGGAACGTGGCCCGCTCGTCGAGCAGCGCCGCGTAGTCGGCCAGCGGAACGCCCTTGACCACCCGCGTACCGAGGAACGGCGGGGTGGGCACCTCCACGTCGACCGCCACGTCGGAGCGGACCGACGAGTCGTGCAGCTCGGGCAGCGACTCGGTGACGACGGCCCGCTGCCGCTCCCGGCGGGCCCGGCGGGCGGCGAGAGCGGCCTCCCGCTCCGCGTCGACCACGGGCGCGCCACCACGCTTCGCCGCCATCACCCGGTCCATCAGGGACAGCCCCTCGAACGCGTCCCGCGCGTAGTGCACCTGCCCGGGGAACATCGACCGCAGGTCGTCCTCCACGTACGCCCGGGTCAGCGCCGCCCCGCCGAGCAGGACCGGCCACCGCTCCGCGACCCCGCGCGAAGCCATCTCGACCAGGTTCTCCTTCATGATGACCGTGCTCTTGACCAGCAGCCCGGACATGCCGATCGCGTCGGCGCGGTGCTGCTCGGCGGCGTCGAGGATGGCGTTGATCGGCTGCTTGATGCCGATGTTCACCACCTCGTAGCCGTTGTTGGACAGGATGATGTCCACCAGGTTCTTGCCGATGTCGTGCACGTCGCCCTTCACCGTGGCGAGCACGATGCGGCCCTTGCCGCCGTCGTCGGCCTTCTCCATGTGCGGTTCCAGGTAGGCCACCGCGGTCTTCATCACCTCGGCGGACTGGAGCACGAACGGCAACTGCATCTGGCCGGAGCCGAACAGCTCACCGACGACCTTCATCCCGTCCAGCAGGATGTCGTTGATGATGGACAGCGGCGACCGGCCCTCGGCCATGGCCGTGTCCAGGTCGGCCTCCAGGCCGTTGCGCTCCCCGTCGATGATCCGCCGCTTGAGCCGCTCGTCCAGCGGCAGGGCCGCGAGCTCCTCCGCCCGACTGGCGCGCGCCGACGCGGCGTCGACGCCCTCGAACAGCTCGATGAAGCGCTGCACCGGGTCGTACCCCTCGCGGCGCCGGTCGTAGACCAGGTCGAGCGCGACCTCCCGCTGCTGCTCGGGGATCTTCGACATCGGCAGGATCTTGCTGGCGTGCACGATCGCCGAGGTGAGCCCGGCCTGCACGCACTCGTGCAGGAACACCGAGTTGAGCACCTGCCGCGCCGCCGGGTTGAGACCGAACGAGACGTTGGAGATGCCCAGCGTGAAGTTCACCCCCGGGTACCGGGCGGCGATCTCCCGGATGGCCTCGATCGTCTCGATGCCGTCGCGGCGGGTCTCCTCCTGACCGGTGGCGATCGGGAAGGTCAGCGCGTCGATGAGGATGTCCGACCGCGACATCCCCCAGCGGCCGGTCAGGTCCTCGATCAGCCGCGAGGCGACCCGGACCTTCCACTCCCGGGTGCGGGCCTGGCCCTCCTCGTCGATGAGCAGCGCGACCACGGCGGCCCCGTGCTCCTTGACGACCGGCATCACCCGCGCGTAGCGGGAGTCGGGGCCGTCGCCGTCCTCGAAGTTCACCGAGTTGACCACGCACCGGCCGCCGAGCATCTCCAACCCGGCCTCGACCACCCCCGGCTCGGTGGAGTCGAGCATGATCGGCAGGGTGGAGGCGGTCGCGAACCGGCCGGCCAGCTCCCGCATGTCCCGCGTGCCGTCGCGACCCACGTAGTCGACGCAGAGGTCCAGCAGGTGGGAGCCGTCCCGGGCCTGGCCGCGGGCGATCTCCACGCACGCCTGCCAGTCACCGGCGATCATCGCTTCCCGGAACGCCTTGGAGCCGTTGGCGTTGGTCCGCTCCCCCACCATCAGCACGCTGGCGTCCTGCGCGAACGGCACGTGGTGGTAGATCGACGAGACGCCCGGCTCCGGCCGCGGCTCCCGGGCCACCGGCGTACGGCCACGCAGCCGCTCCACGAGGACCCGGATGTGCTCCGGGGTGCTGCCGCAGCAGCCACCGACCAGCGAGACGCCGTAGTCGGCGACGAAGCGCTCCAGGGCGTCGGCCATCTCGACCGGGGTCAGCGGGAAGTACGCGCCCTCGGAGGTCAGCACCGGCAGGCCGGCGTTCGGCATCACCGACAGCGGGACCCGCGCGTGCTGCGACAGGTAGCGCAGGTGCTCGCCCATTTCCGCCGGGCCGGTCGAGCAGTTCAGGCCGATCAGGTCCACACCGAGCGGCTCGATCGCGGTCAGCGCCGCGCCGATCTCGCTGCCCAGCAGCATCGTGCCGGTCGTCTCCACGGCGACGTGGCAGATGATCGGCACCTGCCGGCCCAACTCGACCATCGCCCGCTTCGAGCCCACCACCGCCGCCTTGACCTGGAGCAGGTCCTGGCAGGTCTCGACGATCAGCGCGTCCGAGCCCCCGGCGATCAGACCGGCGGCGTTCTCCTGGTACGCGTCCCGCAGCGACGCGTACGCGGCGTGCCCGAGGGTGGGCAGCTTCGTGCCGGGGCCGATCGAGCCGAGGACGAAACGGGGCTGCTCCGGCGTGGCGTACCCGTCGGCGGCCGCGCGGGCCAGCCGGGCGCCCGCCTCGGACAGCTCGCGGATGCGCCCCTCGATGCCGTACTCGGCGAGGTTCGGCAGGTTCGCGCCGAAGGTGTTGGTCTCCACGCAGTCCGCGCCCGCGGCCAGGTACGCCTCGTGCACCCCGCGGACGACGTCCGGCCTGGTCACGTTGAGGATCTCGTTGCAGCCCTCAAGGCCGTCGAAGTCGTCGAGGGTCAGGTCCGCCGCGTGCAGCATCGTCCCCATCGCCCCGTCGGCGATCAGGATCCGGTCCGCCAGGGCGTCGAGGAAAGAGATCCGCACAGGTTCAGGTTAGTGCGACCGGTCGCGGCGTGGTCGAACCCGGCTCGCCGGTCCCACATACTGTCACCGGGATCACCCCGGACCGGTTCGTTACGGTATGGCCGGCCGGCGGCGGGCACGACCGGCGCGGCCGACGGGCCGGGTCCGGTCCCGGCACGTAGGCTGACGGACGTGAGGGACTACAGCGACACCACCGTGCACGGCGGGCGGCCGGCCGGAAACCACTCCGGCGCCGTCCCCGACGAGCAGGGCGAGGTGACGGCATGACCGAGTTCGACGGACTGCCGGTGCTGCGGTCCCCCGTGGCCATCGCCGCCTTCGAGGGCTGGAACGACGCCGCCGACGCGTCGACCGCGGCCGTGGAGCACCTGGAGCAGGTGTGGCAGGCCCGGCCGGTCACCGAGCTGGACCCGGAGGACTTCTACGACTTCCAGGTCAGCCGTCCCACCATCACCATGTCGGACGGGGAGACCCGCCGGGTGGAGTGGCCGACCACCCGCTTCATGGTCGCCAGCCCGGCCGGCACGGAACGGGACGTGGTGCTGATCCGGGGCATCGAGCCCAGCATGCGCTGGCGCACCTTCTGCGAGCAGGTGCTGGAGATCTGCCACAGCCTAGAGGTCGAGCGGGTGGTCCTGCTCGGCGCGCTGCTGGCCGACGTGCCGTACACCCGGCCGCTGCCGATCAGCGGGAGCGCCTCCGACAAGGACGCCGCCCAGCGCTACCAGCTCACGCCCACCCGTTACGACGGCCCGACCGGCATCGTCGGGGTGCTGCACGACGCGTGCACCCGCGCCGAGGTGGACGCGGTGTCGTTCTGGGTGCACGTGCCGCACTACGCCAACAACCCGCCCTGCCCGAAGGCCACCCTCGCCCTGCTGCACCGCGTCGAGGAGGTGCTCGACCTGCCGGTCCCGATGGCCGACCTCGCGGAGGAGGCCGCCGAGTGGGAGCAGCGGGTGCGCAGCGCGGCCGAGCAGGACGCCGAGCTCGGCGAGTACGTCCGCGAGCTGGAGGAACGGGTCGGCGACGCCGGCATCACCCCGCTGACCGGGGACGAGATCGCCCAGGAGTTCGAGAAGTACCTGCGCCGCCGTGGCGGTTCCGCCGGCCCCACCGCCGGCTCCTGGTGACGCTCGTCCGCTGACCGGGCCCCGGATCCGTTCCGGGGCCCGTTTCGTTCCCTGCCACCGGTTCGTCTGCGCGCTGCTCCCCCTGGTCGGGGCGGGCGGGCCGCACAGCGTGTGTCACGGGTGGCGCGGCTCACACCGCGTAGGGCATCCTAGGAACCTAGCTGTGATCGAGGAGGCGGGTATGCAGATCAACCCCGGCGCGGCCGAGTTCCCGCACCGGCAGATCGCCGCGCAGCTCAAGGCCCAGGTGCGCCGCGGCGACTGGGGGCCGGGCGAACGGCTGCCGTCCATCCCGGCCATCGCCGAGATGTTCGGCGTCGCGAAGCAGACCGTGCAGCGCGCCGTCGACCAGCTGCGCGTCGAGGGCATCCTGATCACCAAACCCGGCTCGGGTACGTACGTCCGCGGCACCCGGCGCCGCCTCAACCGCCTCTCCCGGGGCCGGTACGGCGGCTTCCGCGGCTACCACACCGACCTGGCCGCCCGGTACCGGCAGCAGCTCCTCTCCGTCGGCCGGGCTCCTGCCCCGCCCGAGGTCGCCGACGCGTTCGGGGTCGCCGACGGCACCGACCTGCTCTGCCGCCGGCACCTGGTCCGCACCGAGGACTCCCCGGTCGAGGTCGGCGCCTCCTGGTTCCTGCCCGCCGACACCGCCGGCACCTCGCTGGAGCGGGCCGAGGCGTTCGGCCGGCCGCTCTACCAGGAGGCCGAGGAGGCGACCGGCCGGCGGTACGTCACCGCCACCGACACGATCAGCGCCCGCCAACCCAGCCGGGAGGAGGCGGAGATCCTCCAGATCCGCCCCGACACACCGGTGCTGCACCTGCTGCACGTCGCCTACGACGGACGCCACAGACCGATCGAGGTCGCCCAGGCGACCTGGCCCGGTCCGGTCACCACGCTGACCGAGGAGTACCGCGTCCCCGCCCCGAACCCGGACCCGGACCCGGACCCCGGCCTGGTCCTCGGCTGAGGCCCGGGCGGCGCGAGGGCGGCCGGCCCGCAGACGGCTACAGCCGGATGCCGAGGAGGGCGTCCACCGTCTGCGTGAACAGGGCCGGGGCCGCCGGGTCGTCGCCGGTGCCGGCGAGCGCCTGATCGGCCCAGGCGTCGGCCAGAGCGAGCGCACCGGGGGTGTCGAGATCGTCGGCGAGGCGCTCGCGTACCCCGGTCAGAAGGGCCGCGCCGGACGGCCCGGACGGCGCGGCGGCGGCCCGCCGCCACCGGGCCAGCCGCTCCTGCGAGACGGCGAGCAGGTCGTCGGTCCACGACCGGTCGCTGCGGTAGTGTCCGCTCATCAGGGCCAGCCGGACCGCCATCGGATCCACCTTGTCGGCCCGCAGCCGGGACACGAAGACCAGGTTGCCGCGGGACTTCGACATCTTCTCGCCGTCCAGGCCGATCATGCCGGCGTGCACGTAGTGGCCGGCGAACGGCGCCTCGCCGGTCAGCCGCTCGGCGTGCGCGGCGGAGCACTCGTGGTGCGGGAAGATCAGGTCGTTGCCGCCGCCCTGCACGTCGATCCGGTCGCCGAGCAGGTTGAGCGCGATGACCGCGCACTCGATGTGCCAGCCGGGACGACCCGGGCCCAGGTCACCGCCGGGCCAGGACGGCTCGCCCTCCCGGGCGCCGCGCCACAGCAGCGGGTCGAGCGGGTCGCGCTTGCCGGCCCGGTCCGGGTCGCCGCCGCGCTCGGGGAAGATCTCCAGCATCTGCTCCCGGGTCAGGTTGGACTCGTACCCGAAGCGGGGCGCGGCGGAGATGTCGAAGTAGATGTCACCGGTGCCGTCGTCCAGCCGGTACGCGGCACCCTCCTTGAGCAGGACGAGAACCTTCTCGGCGATGTCCGGGATCGACTCCACGGCCCCGACGTAGTGCGCCGGCGGGATGATCCGCAGCGCCTCCATGTCCTCCCGGAACAGGGCGGTCTCCCGCATCGCGAGGACCTTCCAGTCCTCGCCGTCCCGGGCGGCGCGCTCCAGCAGCGGGTCGTCGATGTCGGTGACGTTCTGCACATACGTGACGTCGAGCCCCGCGTCCCGCCACAGCCGCTGCACCAGGTCGAAAGTGATCATGGTGGCGGCGTGGCCGAGGTGGGTGGCGTCGTACGGGGTGATGCCGCAGACGTACATCGTGCCTGTGCCGGTCGGGGTGCTGGGCGCCGCGCCCTGCCGCGCCGAGTCGAACAACGACAGCGGGCCGCCCCTGCCGGGCAGCCGTGGCACCTCATGCCCCACCCAAGACTCCATGACCGCCAGCCTAACCAGCCGACGGGCAGCCCCGGGCCGCGCCACCGGTGATCAAGGCGACATCGCTCACATGGGCGGCCAGGGCACCGCCGGCCAGTCCTGCGGCGGCTGCGGGAACCGGCCCGTGGCGCGCAGCCGCTCGATCCGGGCGGCCAGTTCGGCGACCTCGCCGAGGGTGAGGTGCTCGCCCAACTCCTCGCCGAGATCACCGGCGACCCGGCCGGCGAGCGCGTCGAGCACCTCCACCACGTCCGGCGGCAACTCTCGACCCGCCCAGCCCCACAGGACCGTCCGCAGCTTCTCCTCCACGTGGAAGCTCACACCGTGGTCCACCCCGTAGATCCGGTCGTCCGCGCCGAGCAGCACGTGGCCGCCCTTCCGGTCGCCGTTGTTGATCACCGCGTCGAGCACGGCGAGGCGGGCCAGCCGCGGGTCGTCGGCGTGCGCGAGGGCGTACGGGGTGCCGTCGTCGTCCCGGGCCGCCGCGATCGGGAACCAGCGGGGCGGCAGCGCGTCAACCGGCACGAACCCGACCAACGGCTCACCCTCGGCCGGCTCGTCGATCCAGAGCTGGCAGGAACCCGGGCCCAGCGGGCCGTCCCGGAGCACCGTCGGCGGCACCAGATCCCATCCGGTGGCACGGGACACCAGGTACGCGGCGACCTCCCGGCCGGCGAGGGTGCCGTCGGGGAAGTCCCAGAGCGGGCGCTCACCCCGGACCGGCTTGTAGACACAGCGGGCGGTCACCCCGTCCAGGGTCAGCACGCCCCGCAGCGTGGTGTTCGACGCGTCGACCAGCCGGCCCTCCAGGTCGAGCATGCCGTCCCGGAGCAGCCGGAGCGCGGCGTCGCCGTCCTGGCGGGGTTGCAGGTCGGACGAGGTCACCGGTGGTAACCGTTGTGGCGCGGGCAGAGGTGACCCGCGGGGTCGAGCGGCTGGCCGCACAGCGGGCAGGGCGGACGGCCGGCGTTGACCACCCGCCGGGCGCGCTCGATGAACTGCCGGGTCGCCTCCGGCGTCAGCCGCACCCGGAGCCGGTCCAGGTCGTCGTCCGGCTCCTCGTCGTCGTCGGACTCCTCGTCGTCCGGCTCGCCCAGCTCGACCTCGGCCTCGGTCTCGCCGACGGCGATCGCCTCGATCACCACCGTCTCGGTGTCGACGTCGAAGGCCAGCCCCAGCGTGCCGACCCGGAACTCCTCGTCGACCGGCGTGTCCAGCGGGTCGTTGTCGCCGAGCGTGGCGCTGGGCTCGGGAACCTTCACCCCGAACCGGCGCTGCGCCTCGGAGAGCAGCTCCTCCAGCTTCTCGGCCAGCAGCGAGACCTGGACCTTCTCCAGCGCGACGCTGACCAGCCGGCCGCCGCCGCGCGCCTGGAGGAAGAACGTCCGATCCCCCGGCGGCCCGACGGTCCCGGCGACGAACCGCTCCGGCGGCTCGAAGGCGTGCACCTGGTGGGTCATGCCTCGACCCTATCCGGCGCGCCCACGCAGCGCGCACCCCACCGACCCGAATCGCCCAGCGCGGCACACGAGGGGCTCGGGCGCGTCCCCGGTGCGCGGCCGCCCCGGCGGGCCGTCACCGCGCGGTCGTTCCCGCTCCCCCGCCGACCGCCGCGTCCGAGTCGGCCGCGCGCGGCGTCCGCCGGCGCCGCTTCCGCGGCGGCGGGACCAGCGCCGCCAGGTCGCCGCCGGTGTCGTTGAGCCGGACCAGGAACGGCCGCAACGGCGTGTAACGGATCGCCGTGACCGACGCCGGGTCCGCGACGATGCGCTGGAAGAGATCCAGGTGTACGCCGAGCGCGTCGGCCACGATCGCCTTGATCACATCGCCGTGGGTGCAGGCCAGCCACACCGCCTCGGCGCCGTGCTCGGCGGTCACCCGGGCGTCCCAGGCCCGTACCGAGGCGACCGCCCGCGCCGCCATGGCGGCCATCGCCTCACCCCCGGGGAAGACCGCCGCGCTGGGATGCTGCTGGACGACGGGCCACAGCGGCTCCTTCGCCAGCTTCTTCAGCGGCTGCCCCTCCCAGCTGCCGTACCCGCACTCGATCAGCCCGTCCTCCACCACCGGCGTCGCCTCCGGCAGCGCCAGCTCGAGGGTCTGCCGGCAGCGGACCAGCGGGCTGGTCACCACCGCCGCCAGCGGCACCGGCCTGAGCCGCTCCCCGACGGCTGTGGCCTGCGCCCGGCCGGTCTCGTCCAGCTCGACCGGCTGCCGGCCGGCCAGCCCGCCGTCCGCGTTCGCGGTCGTCCGGCCGTGTCGCAGAAGCAGAAGGGTCGCCACGCTGACCACCCTAGGCGGTGTGGTGGGCGGGATCGTGCCGGCCAGGCTCGGGGGTGTGGCCGCGTCCGGTGAGGAGCGCGGCCCGGCGGGAGATCTCGGGAAGGAAACGGCCCTTCGCGGGGCCGAAACCCGCCAAGACCTCCCGCTGGGCGGGCGGCTCAGGTGGCGCTGATCGTGCCGGTCAGCAGCAGGGCGAGCACCAGCGTGCCCAGGGCGACCCGGTACAGCACGAAGACGTACAGGGTGTGGTGCGCGACGTAGCGCAGCAGCCAGGCGATGGCCGCGTACCCCACCGCGAACGCGATGATCGTCGCCACGACCATCTGCGCGCCGCTCGGCACCGAGGTGCCCGGCGCCGCGGGCTCGAAGACGTCCCCGAGGCTGAAGATGCCCGACATGACCACGGCGGGGATGGCCAGCAGGAACGAGTAGCGGGCCGCCGTCTCCCGGGTCAGGTTGAGCAGCAGGCCGGCGGTGAGCGTGCCACCGGAGCGGGAGACGCCCGGGATCAGCGCCATCGCCTGGGCGAAGCCCATCACGATGCCGTCCTTCATCCGGAAGTTCTCCAGGGTGCGGGTCTGCCGGCCCCAGTACTCGGCGAACGCCAGCACGAACGCGAACACGATCAGCGTCGTGGCGACCAGCCACAGGTTCCGGCCGGCGGTGCGGATCTGATCCTTGAACAGGAAGCCGAACAAGCCGATCGGGATCGAGCCGACGATCACGTACCAGGCCATCCGGTAGTCGAGGCTGGAACGCACCGACCGGTCCCACAGGCCGACCACCCACGTCCGGGCGATCCGCCAGATGTCCTTGGCGAAGTAGATCAGCACCGCCGCCTCGGTGCCGAGCTGCGTCACCGCGGTGAACGACGCGCCGGCGTCCCGCTCGAAGAAGATCGCCGACGTGATCCGCAGGTGCCCGGAGGAGCTGACCGGCAGGAACTCGGTGAGCCCCTGGACGATGCCCAGAACGATGGCTTCGACCCAGGTCACTCCCCGACTCCCGAGAGGTCCAGCGCCTCGGCGACGGTACGCAGCGTCTGCACGCCGCTGTCCCGGTCGGCGGCGAACAGCGTCACCGACAGGGTGGTGACACCGGCCGCCGCGTACTCCCGCAACCGGTCGGCGATGCGCTCCTTCGGGCCGAGCAGCGAGGTGCGGTCGATGAACTCCATCGGCACCGCCGCGGCGGCGTCGCGCTGCCGCTTCGCCAGGTACAGGTCCTGCACCTCACGAGCGGCGTCGCCGTACCCCATCCGGGTGGCGAGCTGGTTGTAGAAGTTCTGCTGCCGGCTGCCCATGCCGCCCACGTAGAGGGCCGCGTACCAGCGGACCAGCTCGGCGCAGGACGCGATGTCGTCGCCGACCACCACCGGCACCGACGGCACCACGTCGAACCCGGCCAGCTCCTTGCCGACCTTCGCCCGGCCGGCCCGCACGCTGGCGAGCTGCTCCTCGGCGAACTCCGGCGCGTAGAAGACGGCCAGCCAGCCGTCGGCGATCTCCCCGGCGAGTTCCAGGTTCTTCGGACCGACAGCGGCCAGGTAGATCGGGATGTGCTCGCGGGGCGGGTGGAAGCCCAGGCGCAGCGCCTTGCCCGGCCCGTCGGGCAGCGGCAGGGTGTAGAACTCGCCGTCGTAGGCGACCTCCTTGCGGGCCACCGCCAGCTTCACGATGTCGACGAACTCGCGGGTCCGCGCCAGGGGCTTGCCGAACCGTACGCCGTGCCAGCCCTCGGAGACCTGCGGCCCGGACACGCCCAGACCCAGCCGGAACCGGCCGCCGGAGAGCGCGTCGATGGTCGCCGCGGTCATCGCGGTCATCGCCGGCGTCCGGGCGGGAATCTGCATCACCGCGCTGCCCACGTCGATCCGCTGGGTCTGGCCGGCCATCCAGGCGAGCATGCTCGGCGAGTCGGAGCCGTAGGCCTCCGCCGCCCACACCACCGAGTAGCCGAGCCGGTCCGCCTCCTGGGCCAGGGCCAGGTGGTCGGCCGGTGTGCTCCACGCCGTCTGGTATCCGAGGCTGAGCCCGAGTCGCACTAGTCCTCCCCCATCCGCACCACAGGTCGCATCAGGTTACGCAATGCCCCCGCCGCACCCGATCACCGGCTCACGGAAAACCGGTGCGAGCGGCGACGGAGGGCGCGCGGCGACCCGGGCGAGCGGATCCACGGACCTGCCGGCAGACTTGACGGGAGCGAGGATATCGGTGCGGCCCCGTTGGAAATAAGGTTCACGCATGCAACAGCGACCGCTCGGCCGAAGCGGGCTGGCGGTTTCGCGGCTCGCGCTCGGCACCATGACCTGGGGCCGGGACACCGACGCCGACGACGCGGCCGCCCAGCTGAAGAGCTACCTCGACGCGGGCGGCAACCTGATCGACACCGCCGACGTCTACGGCGACGGCGACGCCGAGTCCGTGATCGGCTCCCTTCTGGGCACCCTGGTCCCCCGCGACGAACTGCTGATCGCCACCAAGGCGGGGCTGCGGCCGGGCAGCGGCCGGCGCCGCGACGGCTCGCGCGGGCACCTGCTGCGGACGCTGGACGCCTCGCTGCGCCGGCTCGGCACCGACCACGTCGACCTGTTCCAGGTGCACGGGTACGACCCCGACACGCCGCTGGAGGAGACCCTCGCCGCGCTGGACCACGCGGTGGCCAGCGGGCGGGTCCGCTACGTGGGCGTGTCGAACTTCTCCGGCTGGCAGACCGCCCGGGCCGCCGCGTGGCAGACCGCCTGGCCCGGCCGGGCCCCGGTGGTCGCCACGCAGGTGGAGTACTCGTTGCTGGAACGCGGCATCGAGCGGGAGGTGCTGCCGGCCTGCGAGGCGCTCGGGCTGGGCGTCCTGCCCTGGTCGCCGCTCGGGCGGGGGGTGCTCACCGGCAAGTACCGGCACGGCCGGCCCGCCGACTCCCGGGCCGCGTCGCCGCACTTCGAACGGTTCGTCGCCACCTACCTGGAGCCGCGGTGCTCCAGCATCGTGGAGGCGGTCGCCACCGCCGCGGGCGGTCTCGGGGTCTCCCCGATGGAGGTCGCGCTGGCCTGGGTCCGCGACCGGCCGGGCGTGGTCGCGCCGATCCTGGGCGCCCGCACGGTCGGTCAGCTGCTCGGCGTGCTCCAGGTCGAGCGGATGACCCTGCCGGACGAGATCGTGACGGCGCTCGACGACGTGTCGGCGGTCGAGGTCGGCTACCCGGAACGCGACGGCTGAGCAGGGCGCGAACCGAGGGCCGCGGCCGGGCCGGTGCCCGTCCGGTCCGGGATCAGGGCGTCGGACGGTCGCCGGCGGTGTCGCGGACGGCGGCGAGGAAGCGCGACTGGTCGTCCCGGGTCGCCGGGTTGACGATGCGGATCCACGACCCGTCGTCGAAGACGACGGTCGACGGGAACTGCATGAGCCGCGCACCGCCCTCGGAGTCGATCCGGGCGATCCGCCGCCGCTCCACGCTCCACAGCACCTGCGGCCGGCGGCGGTCCGGCCGCCCCTCGTCGGGCCGGCGGCCCATCCGCAGCAGGAGCAGGTGGGTGTCGGTCACCGCGAGTGGCGTGCCGGTGTAGCGCTCCAGGAACAGCAGCAGGCTGCCGGCGAGGGTGGCGAGGTCGCCGCTGAAGACGTACCGCCGCCGGTAGGCGATCTCGGCGAGCTGGTCGGCCAGCGGGCGGTACCGGCTGAGCCGGAACAGGGTGCGGAAGGCCTCCTGCTCCGGGGTCAGCGGCAGCGGCTCACGCGGCTCGGCGGGCTGCGACGGGGCGGGACGCTCCGGCTGGTCGCCCACCGACTCGGGCAGGCCGGCGGCGACCGCGGCGGCCCTGCCCGGCAGCAGCAGGACGCCGGCGGCGATCCGGACCGGCGCCAGCACCGCCTCCACCCACGCCACCGGGTTGACGATGTTGAGCAGCCCGAACAGGGCACGCGGGTCGAGGGCCTCGGCGACCTCGGTGCCGACCCGGTCGGCGAGCTGGCTGCCCGCCCGGTGCGTCTCCGGCGTGCGGACCGGCGCCAGGCCGACGTAGCGGAGCTCCTGGTCGGGTACCAGCGGGGCGACCAGGGCGCGTTCCGGTTCGTCGCTGGTGCGGAACTCGTCGCGCAGCTCGCGGGCCTTGTCCCGGGCGGCCCGGGCGCCGCCGAGCACCGCGTCGGTCAGCCGACCGAGTCGACCTCGTGCTCCGGTCACGCCGTACCTCCTCGATCGGCCCTCACCGGCCGGCCGGTTGCGTCGCGGGCGGCTGCCCGAAGACATTCTGGTCGATCCAGTCGGCGCCGTCCCGCACGGCCTGGTCGACCTGGTCACCGACCTGGTCCATGCCGGGCACGGAGAGCCCGCTGACCACGGCGACGCTGCCCCAGGTGACACCGTGCACCACCGAGTTGGGGATGTTCCACGGCAGGTTGGTGGCCCAGTCCCGGCCGATCACCCGCGCCCCGTCGCCGACGCCGTGCGCCCGCAGCGCGCCGAGACGCTCGAAGGCGCTCATGTCGAACGGCGACCCGGACTTGCCGAGCTTCCAGGTGCCCTTCGTGGGGTCGAGGAACTTGTGGAACCACTTGTCGGCCTCGCCGGCGGCGCGCCGCTTGTCGGCGTACTTCGTGCCGGTGCGCAGCGCCTTCTGCTTGTCGACCAGCTTGTCCAGGTGGTTGCGCAGCTTGCGCAGGTGGTACAGGACCCGTTGCAGCAGCTTGATGACCTTCTGCAGGTGGGCGGCGAGGGGCCGGATCACCTTGAGCATCCGGGCGAGGGCGATCATGCCCCGGGTGACCCCGAGGGCCAGGCCCGCCGCCCAGGACGCGCCGGCGGTGAACGGCGCCATCAGCAGCGCGGTCACCAGCGTGACCAGCAGGAAGTTGACGAACTCGACGCAGATGTCGACCAGCACGTCGTGCACGGTCTGCAGGGCGTCGGCGGTGCCGCGCAGGTACTCGGCCGTGGCGGCGAAATGCTCGGCCACGTCCAGCAGCTGCTGCTCCACCTCGGCCAGCCGCGTGCCGTACGCCTCGCCGGCGGGTGAGCGCCAGCCGGCCTGCTCGGCCTCGCGGACACCGCGGTGGCCCATCGCCAGCTCGCGCACCTCGACGGCGAGCGCGTCCCACTCGGTGGCCTTGGCGCGCAGCGCGGCCGGCTCGCCGTCGACGAGGTCGACGAGCTGGATCAGCGGCCAGGCCAGGGTGCGGCAGACACCGTCGACGGCACGGTCCACGCCGGACAGGGCGTTGTCGAGGCCGTTCCACAGCTCGACGGCGGTGCCGGCGGGCCCGCTCACCCGGCCATCCCGCCGCCGATCGCGCGGAAGCCCGCGTCGATGTCCTGCTCGTTGCGCTCGTACGTCTCCGCCGTCGAGCCCAGCGCGGCGCCGACCCGCTCGAACGCGTCGCGGCCGGAGCGGAACAGCTCCATCCCGCCGCTGACCTGCTCGGCGTACGTGGCGCGGAGGATGTCGCTGGCGAACGGCAGGTGGCCGAACGCGTCGTCGGGCAGGTCGCCCGCGGACACCACCCGGCCTTCCAGCGCGCCGAGCGACGCGGCCACCTGTTTCGCCGCCGCCGCCAACCGTCGTACCGCCTGCACGTCGACGTCGATGTCCGCCATGCCGTCCTCCCCACCGTCGCGGCCTACCGAAGATACGATCATGCGGTCGCCGGTCGCCACCCCGCCGGTGCCGCAATGGGGGAAGGTTTCGCATGAGTGACCCGCTGTCCGCGTTCGACGCGCTCGCCGGACGGATCGCCGACATCCAACGCCGGTTCGCCGGGCTCCAGGACGACCTCGCCGAGCTCAGTGGCACCGCCACGGACGACTCCGGCCTGGTCACGGCCACAGTGGACGCCGCCGGCGAGCTGCAAGGCGTGACCTTCGCACCCGCCGCGCTCCGCGCCGGCACGGAGGAGTTGTCGGCGATGGTGCTGGCCGCGTACCGGCAGGCCCGCTCGGCGGCGGCGGAGCAGCTCACCGACCGGACCGAGGGGCTGGAGGCGACGCTCGGCGCGGGCCTGGGCGGCCTGTTCGGCGAGCCCGGCGACTTCTCCGCGCAGGGCCGCCGGCTGGAGGAGGCCATCGAGCGGCTCGGCCGCCTGGACGGGCGGCTGCCGGGGCCGCCGGCATGACCTCGGGCTGGCCCGACCTGGTCGCCCGGCTGCACGACACGCTGGTCCGGTGCCACCGGGACACCGACCTGGAGCTCACCGCCGGGGACCGCCGGCTGCGCCTGATGGTGCGGCGGGACACCGTCCGTGGGGAGTGCCCGGGGTACGACGCGCAACGGCTGGCCGGTCTCGGCTGGCAGCCGCCCGGCGCGGGGGGCGGCTGGTGGTTCGAGACGCCGCGTACCCCGCGCGCGGTGCGCTGGTGGAGTGACTTCGCGCTGCGGACCGCGGCGGCGGTGCTGACCGACGACCCGGACGCGCTCTCCTGCCGGGTGGCATCACCGGCCGCTTCCCGGGCGCGTCCCGAACCGGCGGGCGGCGGCGGGGCGACGCCCGCTGCGGGCCGGGACGGCGGCAGCGCCGGCGCCGGGCCGGTGGCCGGGAAGCCCGCCGGCGGAGGTGGCGGGCGGCCCGGGTGGCCGGCGGCGGACGGGGCGGTCCGGGAGCGCCTGGCGGCGGCCGTCGGACGCCGGGACCTGGCCGGTTTCCTGGCGGTGCTCGCCGGGGTGGTGGTGTGCGTGCCGCTCACGGCGGAGCCGTCCCCGGAGCGGGGCTTTCCCTGGGCGGTCGTCACCGACGCCGACGGGGCGCCGCTGCTCCCGGTGTTCACCTCGCCGGAGGCGCTGACCGCGTTCGCCGGGTCGGGGGTGCCGTTCGTGGCCGTACCCTGTGCCGAGCTGTTCGCGGACTGGCCGGACGGGCGGTGGGGGTTGGCGGTGGACGCCGGTGGCCCGGCGGCCCTCACGCTGGCCGCGCCGGCCCTGACCGCGCTGCTGGCGGCGAACGTCCCCACCGCGTGACCCCGGCCGGGCGCGCGTACGGCGGCCCGCCGGGCGGGGCGGCGCGGGTCACCCGCCGGGGGGTGGCGCCGGGCCGCCGGGCTGGGCAGCATAGGGCGCATGGACTACGAATACGCGCCGCTGCGGTTGCCGCCGAATGTCGACCGGTTGACCGCCGCGGCGCAGCTGGCGATCCAGGCGGAGTTCTCCGGCTGGGAGTTGGCCCGGGTGCGGCTGTTCCGGGACGGTACGCGGCAGGTGATGTTGCGCCGTCGCCGGATCAACCAGCCGCAGCCGGGCCTGTCGTACTGACCGGCCACCCGGCCGTCGCCCGGTGGCGGCCGGCCCGCCCGGGGTCCGGGCCGTCCGGCCGGTCCCCGGGCGTCGCCACCTGACCGGTCGCGCGCCGGTCAGGTGACGCGTGGTCAGTGGGCGTGGTCGTGCTCCTCGTCGTCGAGTTCCAGGAACGGGTGCTCGTCGAGCCGGCCGACGAGTCGGTCGTCGGGGGCCGGCTGGAACGGGCCGACCGCGTCGTCGTCGTCGAAGGACTCCAGGTCGACCGGGGTGCTGACCTCGCTGACCATCACCACGCCGTCGAGCGGCTCCAGCTCCGGCACGTCCAGCGCGGCGAGCGAGCCGTCCCCGCTCTGGAGCAGTTCCAGCACGGCCTCGCCGACGCCCTCGACGGGCTCGGGCTCGTCGTCGTCGGGGGTGCCCGCGCGGCGGGCCGCCTCGGCGGCGCGGATGAGCGCGGAGACGCTCGGCACCCGGTAGTCGCGCCGCTGGCGCACCGAGATGACCTGCGGGTGCGGGTCGGTCGGCTCGACCCCTTCGAGGCCGGCGAACCGCTTGTCGGCCTCGTCCGGGTCGATCGACTCCACGTCCCACGGGGTGACCTCGCCGAAGGCGTCCATGAGTTGCTCGTCGTAGGCGTACGACGCGTTGTTCAAGGTCACGTACGCCTGCCAGACGTCGTCGTCGTCGATGCGGCCCTGCGCGGCGCGGACGGCGGCCAGGTGGTGGCGGGCCGCTTCGATGACGCGTTCGAGGGCGGCGTCCAGCTCACCGTGCTGGTCGGTCATGTGTGGAAGTCCCTTCGATGTTCGGGGAGTACCGCGCCGGGAACCGGACGCGGGTCAGCAGGTGCGGAGGAACCGGTCGAGAACCCGCACGCCGAACTGTAGCCCGTCCACCGGAACCCGCTCGTCGATGCCGTGGAACAGCGCGGAGAAGTTCAGGTCGGCCGGCAGCCGCAGCGGCGCGAAACCGAAGCAGCGGATCCCGAGCTGCGAGAACGCCTTCGCGTCGGTGCCGCCGGAGAGCATGTACGGCACCGGCCGGGCTCCCGGGTCCTCGGCGCGCAGCGCCGCGGACATCGCCGCCACCAGGTCGCCGTCGAAGGTGGTCTCCAGCGCCGGCTGGCGCTGGACGTACTCGATGGCGATGTCCGGGCCGACCAGCTCGCGCAGCTGCTGCTCCAGCAGCTCGGACTGGCCGGGGAGGCTGCGGCAGTCGATGGTGGCGGTGGCCCGCCCCGGGATCACGTTGTCCTTGTACCCGGCGGCGAGGCGGGTCGGGTTGGCGGTGTTGCGGATGGTCGCGCCGATGATGTTGGCGATCGGGCCGAGCTTGGCGATGGCGGTCTCCGGGTCGTCCGGGTCCAGCTCGATGCCGAGCACCTCGGACACCTGCTCCAGGAAGGCGCGCACCGTGTCGGTCATGACGACCGGGAAGCGGTGCCGGCCGACCCGGGCGACGGCTTCGGCGAGGGCCGTGACGGCGTTGTCGTCGTGCACCATCGAGCCGTGGCCGGGGCGGCCCTTCGCGTGCAGGCGCAGCCAGTCGATGCCCTTCTGGGCGGTTTCGATCAGGTAGAGCCGCCGGTTCTCGTCAACCGAGTACGAGAAGCCGCCGACCTCACCGATCGCCTCGGTGCAGCCCTCGAAGAGGTCCGCGTGCCGCTCCACCAGGAAGTGCGCGCCGTAGTCGCTGCCGGCCTCCTCGTCGGCGGTGTACGCGAGCACGATGTCCCGGGGCGGGCGGACGCCGGTGCGCTGCCAGTGCCGCACCACCGCGAGCGCCATCGCGTCGAAGTCCTTCATGTCGATCGCGCCCCGGCCCCACAGGTAGCCGTCGCGCTGCTCGCCGGAGAACGGGTGCACCGACCACTCGTCGGCGTCGGCGGGCACCACGTCGAGGTGGCCGTGCACGAGCAGGGCGGGACGGCCCGGGTCGGCGCCGGGGATGCGGGCGACCACGTTCGCCCGGCCCGGGGCCGACTCGTGGAGGACCGACTCCACGCCGACCTCGGCGAGCTTCTCCGCCACGTACTCGGCGGCGCGGCGCTCACCGGCGCTGGTGTCGTTGTCACCGGTGTTGGTGGTGTCGATGCGCAGCAGGTCGCGGCAGAGGTCGACGACCTCGTCGGTGGGCGAGGGGTGGACGGGGGCGGCGTCGGTCGTCATTGCCTCTTCATACCAGCCGCACGGCCCGATCCCGTCGCCCGTCCCGGCCGCGTCGGTGCGGGGACGGACCGGTCACGCCGGGTCGCACGGGGGCGCCGGTTTCGCGATCACCGCGGTGGGGTACCGGCCGTCGGCGACCGCACCCGCGCTCCGCCGCCCGAGGGAGGGCATTATGACCGTTCCCCTGCCCCCGCTGCCGCCCACCGGCGAGGACGAGCACTACCGGCCGGGCGGGCGCAGCGTCGCCGACATCGTCGACGGGGAGCACCGGCAGCTGTGCGAGCTGGTGCGGCGGCTGACCGACCCCGACCCGGGTTCGGCCCCCGAGGGGGGTCTGGACGTGCTCACCGCGGCGCTGTCCCGGCACCTGTCCGCCGAGGAGCAGTACCTGCTGCCGGCCGTCCGGGCGGCCCGCCCCGCGGACACCGAGCGGGTCGACCGGGTGATCGAGGCGGACGGGGTGCTGCTCGCGGCGCTCAAGGGGCTGACGGCGGACGGGCTCGCCGACGTCGCCGAGCGGGTGCGCCGGCACGTCGAGGAGGTGGGCGCGCTGGTGCGGGGCCTGCGGGAGGTGGCCACCACCGAGGAGCTGATCCGGCTGGGCAACCGCCTGGAGATCGCCGAGGAGGCGGCGCCGACCCGGCCCCATCCGGGTACCCCGGCCACCCCGCCGTGGAACCGGATCGTCGAGCCGGCCGTCGGCGTCGTGGACAAGCTGCGCGACGCGGTGACCGGGCGGCCCACGTACCTGGGCGATCTGTCGGGGCGGACACCCGAGTGAGTGGTCCTGCACACATCGCAAATCGTTGATCGGTCCGAACCCTTCCCCCGGCCGCCACGCCGCCCTACCGTCGGTCTATGAACCTGGAGCTCCGCCACCTCCGGGTGGTCTGCGCGATCGCCGAGACGGGCAGCGTGACCAAGGCGGCCTCGGCGCTCGGCCTGGCACAGCCGGCGCTCACCGCCCAGCTCCAGCGCATCGAGCGCACCCTGGGTGGGCCGCTGTTCGAGCGCGACCGGCGCGGCGCCCGCCCCACCGCCCTGGGCGAGCTGGTGCTCGCCCGGGCGCGGGTGCTGCTGCCGGCGATGAAGGGCCTGCAGGACGAGGCGGCCCGGCTGGCCGGCGCCGGGGACGCGCCGCGCCGGTACCGGTTCGGCGGGGTCAACAGCCCCATCCTCGGGCGGCTGGTGCACCGGCTCGCCGCCGAGCAACCGCACGCGCAGATCACCACGTACGCCTCGTGGTCGGTGGACGAGCTGGCCCAGCTCGTCGCCGGCGGCCGGCTGGACTTCGCGCTCACCGGTGTGTGCGGCGACTCGTCCCCGTCGGGCGAGTTCGGGCTGTGCTGGCGGGAGGTGTCGATCGATCCGGTGCACGTGCTGCTGCCGGAGCCGCATC
Source organism: Micromonospora sp. WMMD558 (assembly GCF_049315255.1). Taxonomy (NCBI): domain Bacteria; kingdom Bacillati; phylum Actinomycetota; class Actinomycetes; order Micromonosporales; family Micromonosporaceae; genus Micromonospora; species Micromonospora sp. WMMD558. The sequence continues at coordinate 4,896,314 of NZ_CP186061.1, forward strand.
CGCTGGCCGACCGGGACGAGATCCGGCTGGAGGATCTGCGCCACGAGCAGTGGGTGGCCGCGCCGGGCGACGGCTGCTTCGGCGACTGCTTCGCCGCCGCCTGCGCCCGCGCCGGGTTCACCCCCCGCAAGGTGTACGAGGCGGACGTGCGCGGCTGTCTGGACCTGGTGGACGCCGGCGAGGCGATCGCCCTGTGCCAGGCCACCTTCCGCCCGGTCGCCGGCCTGGTGACCCGGCGGCTGGCGGGGATCCCGCTGCGGTGGCGGCTGATGCTCGGCTGGCACCCGGACGCCCCGGCCGCCCGGGTGGCCGATCTGGTGCTGGAGACGGCGCTGGCCGCGTACACCGACTCGCTGGCGGCGCATCCGGCCTATCTGGCGTGGCTGCTGCGCAATCCCGGCTTCGGGGCCCGGGGTCCGGCGGCCGCCGGACCGGTCGCCGGGGTGCGAACGGCGTGACGCCGGGTATCAGGCGGGCATGACCGATCTGTACCCCGCCGCCGACGACCGCGAGATCCTGCGTCAGGCGGCCGCCGCGCACACCGCCGCCGCACAGGACGTGGAGGCGTTCCTGCGACGCCTGCCCGAGGTGCCCGACCCGGCCGACGTCACCGAGTACGCCAACCTGCTCACCCGGGAGGAACGCACCCGGGCCGACCGGGAGGCCGCCGCCGACGCGGCGGGCCTGACGATCGCCAGCCTGGAGTCCGACCAGGGCCGCTGACCGACCCGGTGATCATGACGTTGTCGTCACGACACGCGTGACGACAACGTCATGACGGGTTGCGCCGACGGCCCGCTCAGCGTTCCACGAGCACGTCGTGGCCCAGGTCCAGGAGGGAGTGCCGCCACTCGTCGTCGGCGTTGCCCCGGGCTGGTTTCGCGTCCATCAGGTCCTGGATCAGGTCGAGCGTGTCGCGCATGGTCTGGATGTCGTCCGGGGTGAGGTCCACCTTGCGCTTGGTCAGCACGCGCAGGATGTGCCGGCCGGGCTCCGGCAGGTCGAGGTCGGGGTCCGGACCGAACGCCTCCTCGCCGGAGCCCCGGGTGAGCAGCCACTGCCGCAGCTGCTCGGACGGCACGTTCACCTGCTCGTGGAACGCCTCCCAGAGCTCCTCCACCTCGGGTTCGACCCGCTGCTGCCGTACCATCAGCCCTCCTCTCGCCGGCGGCGGTCGGACGCCGCCGGGTCCGGCTCGTCAGCCTGCTGGCCCAGGCCCTCCGGCGGCACCTGCACCCGCGCGGGGTTCGCCGTGGGTGGCGCCACGATCGGTTCCGCCGGTTCGGTGTCTTCCCGGCTCTCCTCCGGTTCGGTCATCCCCCGCCTCCGGCTCATCGGGGATGCGTGGTCGTGGCGGCGGTGTAGCCGCGCTCGCCCTCGCGGACGTCGATGGTGAGTTGCCCGTCCCGGGCGTCCACGATGACCTTCTGGCCGGGCGACACCGACGACTCCAGCAGCATCCGGGAGAGCTGGTTGTCCACCTCCCGCTGGATGACCCGGCGCAGCGGCCGGGCGCCGAACTCCGGCTGGTAGCCGTGCTCGGCCAGCCAGTCGATGCCGGCGGTGGTGAACTCCACCTGGACGTCCTGCGCGTGCAGCCGACGGCGGGTCTCCTCCAGCAGCAGCCCGGTGATCTGGCGCAGCTGCTCGGCCTCGAGGCGGCGGAAGATGATGACCTCGTCGATGCGGTTGAGGAACTCCGGCCGGAAGTTCTCCTGGAGCCGGCGCATGAGCCGCTCCCGTAGCTCGTCGCTCTCCCCGCCGCCCTCCGCACCGGCGCCGAAGCCGACCGCCCGCTGGGTGCCGGTGATCAGCTCGGAACCGAGGTTGCTCGTCATGATGAGCACGGTGTTCTTGAAGTTCACCGTACGGCCCTGGCTGTCGGTGAGCCGCCCGTCGTCGAGCACCTGGAGCAGGATGTTGAACACGTCCTGGTGCGCCTTCTCGATCTCGTCGAGCAGCACCACCGCGTACGGGCGGCGGCGCACCGCCTCGGTGAGCTGGCCGGCCTCCTCGTACCCGACGTAGCCGGGCGGGGCGCCGACGAGCCGGCTGACGGTGTGCCGCTCCTGGAACTCGCTCATGTCGACCCGGACCATCCGGTCGGCCTCGCCGAACAGCGCCTCGGCGAGCGCCCGCGCCAGTTCCGTCTTGCCGACGCCGGTCGGGCCGAGGAACAGGAAGCTGCCCATCGGCCGGTTCGGGTCGGCCAGGCCGGTACGCGAGCGGCGCACCGCCTCGGCGACGGCGGTGACCGCGTCGTCCTGGCCGACGACCTTCTCGTGCAGGTAGCCCTCCAGCCGCAGCAGCCGGTCCCGCTCCTCCTCGGTCAGCTGGCTGACCGGGATGCCGGTGGCGCGGGACACCACCTCGGCGATCTCCCGCGGCCCGACCTCCGGCACGTGGTTGGTGGTCCCCTCGTCGCCGCGGGCGCGGCGGATGTCCTGCTCCAGCTCGGCGATCCGGTCCCGCAGGGTGGACGCCTTCTCGTACTGCTCGTCGGCGACCGCCTGCTCCTTGTCCCGGCGTACCTCGTCGAGCTGCTGCTCCAGCTCACGGACGTCGGAGGCGGGGGTCCGGGTGCGCAGGCGCACCCGCGCGCCGGCCTGGTCGATGAGGTCGATCGCCTTGTCCGGCAGGAAGCGGTCGGTGATGTACCGGTCGGAGAGCTCGGCGGCGGCGACGATGGCCTCGTCGGTGAAGCGGACCTGGTGGTGCGCCTCGTAGCGGTCCCGCAGGCCGCGCAGGATGGCCACGGTGTCCTCGACGCTCGGCTCGGGCACGAAGACCGGCTGGAAGCGGCGGGCCAGCGCGGCGTCCTTCTCGATGCTGCGCCGGTACTCGTCCAGCGTGGTCGCGCCGATCACGCGCAGCTCGCCGCGGGCCAGCGCGGGCTTGAGCATGTTGGACGCGTCCATGCCGCCCTCGCTGCCGGCGCCGCCCGCGCCGACCAGGGTGTGGATCTCGTCGAGGAAGACGATGAGTTCCTCCTTGTGCGACCGGATCTCGTCGATGACCTTCTTCAGCCGCTCCTCGAAGTCGCCCCGGTAGCGGGTGCCGGCGACCAGGCCGGCGAGGTCGAGCTGGATCACCCGCTTGCCGAGCAGCGTCTGCGGCACGTCGCCGTCGCAGATCCGCTCGGCGAGGCCCTCGACGATCGCGGTCTTGCCGACGCCGGCCTCGCCGATGAGCACCGGGTTGTTCTTGGTCCGGCGGGAGAGGATCTCCACCGCCTGCTCGATCTCGTCGGCCCGCCCGATCACCGGGTCGATCTGGTCGTTGCGGGCGAGGTCGGTGAGGTCCTGGCCGTACTGGTCGAGGGTGGGGGTGCCGCGGTCGGGCTTCGGGCCGGCCATCGGCCCCCGCTCGGCGTTGGCGGCCTGGAGGGACTCGGGCTGGATGCGGCCGGCGGCGAGCATCCGCCCGGCCGGCGACTCCGGGTTCAGCGGCAACGCCATGAGGATGTGCTCGGGGCCGATGTAGTTGGCGCCCATGGCGCGGGAGAGCTGGTGGGCGTCGAGCAGCGCCCGCTTGGCGGCGGGGGTGAGCGAGAGGTTCGGCGGCACCTCGCCGCGGGGCGCGCCGTCGCCGCGCCCGCCGAGGGCGTTGAGCAGGGTGTCCGGGTCGGCGCCGGCCCGCCGGACCAGGTCGCGCAGCGGCTCGCGTTGCAGGGCCGCCCAGAGCAGGTGGTCGGTGTCCAGGTCGTTGCTGTGCTTCTGGGCCGCCCGCCGGGCCGCGTCGGCGAGCATCTCCCGGGCGTCGGCGGTCATCAGCCGGGTGATGTCGACCCGGTGCGCGGGTCGGCGCCCACCCTCGCCCCGGCCGAAGTACCGGGCCAGGAACTCGTCCCACGGGTCGGAGCCGAAGTCGCCGGGTCCCATCATCTCTGTCCTCCGCTGCTCGGGCGCGGCACGGTCGCCAGGGGCTACCCGGCGGTCGCCCGGACAAACGCCGCCGGGTGCCACGCCGGGGGTGCACGGGCCGCGCCCGCCGCGGGTGGCAGGCTGGCGGCATGGACGCGACACCGCTGCTGATCGTGGACGCCGCCAACGTGGTCGGGTCCCGACCGAACGGGTGGTGGCGGGACCGGGCCGGGGCGACCGCCCGGCTGCGCGACAGCCTCGTCCCGGTGGCCGCCTCCGGCGTCGTGCCGGAGCTTCCGCCGCCGGTGGAGGTGGTGCTGGTGGTGGAGGGGGCGGCCCGGAACGTGGCGCCGGTGCCGGGGGTGCGGGTGGTGGCCGCGGACCGCTCCGGCGACGATGCCGTGGTCGACCTGGTCGCGGCGGCTCCGCAGCGCCGCCGGGTGGTCGTCACGGCCGACCGTGAGCTGCGGGAACGCGTGCGGGAGCGGGGCGCCGAGGTGTACGGCCCGCGGTGGTTGACCGACCGCGACGCCCACCCCCGGGAGTCCCATTAATCGGACTCCCGGCGCGTCCGGGCGGCAACCGGTCAGTAGGGAAGGAACACTGACAGGGCGGATGTTCTCTCCCCGCGGCCGATAGGCTCTAATGGAGACCTCCCCCGCCCCCAGGAGGTTCCGACGTGGCGAGCGTCGCCGAGCTCAAGGCAGCCATCGATGTCGCGCTCCAACAGATCGGCGACGGCCAGAGCGCCGTACAGGCGGCCGGTGAGCGGCTGGCCGAGGCGCAGCAGACCCTGGCCGGCGCGCTGGAGGGCAGCGGTCACGAGACGGTCGAAGCGGCGCAGGCCTCGCTGACGCAGGCCGGCCAGGAGTTGGAGGAGTGCCTCGCCGCGACGCTCGTCGCGGTCGAGCAGGCGCAGCTGTACGTCGCGACCCTCTGAGCGCCGCCGTGTCCATCGTCGAGGATCTCGGCGCCCAGGTGCGCGCCGCCGTCGATGACCTGCCGCTGGGCCAACTCGCCCAGGCCCTCGAACGGTTCGGGCTGGCCGCCGAGCGGCTGCGCTGGGTCCGCCAGGAGTCGGCCGACCCGATGGGTGTGCCGGAGCTGTCCAGCGCGATCGAGCACGCCGAGACCGCCGGGTACGCGCTGCGCGTCGCCCAGGAACAGTTGACGGCGTACCTGGCGGCCATCGGGCTGGCCCCCGACGGCGCGCCCGCCCCACGGCCGGCGCCGGAGCAGCGGCGGCCGAGGCACGACGCGCCCGACGCGGCGCCGCCGGTGGCGCTCCCGCCCGAGCCGGCGGCCGACGCGCCCGCGCCCCGCTGGTGGGCGGCACGGGTGGCGGAGCTGACCGGCGGTGGCACGGCGTCGGCGGACCGTCCGGACGGGACCGTCGCCGACCCGGGTGAGCTGCTGCGCCGCGTCGTCGGCGCGGTGCGCTCGGGCGACCGGGACCGGCTGCGGGCCGAGCTGGGCCGCGCGCACGCCGACGTGGGCCTCGGCGTCGCGGCGGTCGCGCCGCCGCTGCTGCGGGAGCTGGCCGGCGAGCTGCTCGGGCACCCGCCACGCGCGGAGGACCTGCCCCGGCTGCGACGCGAGCTGGACGGGCGGGTGCGTGACCTGCTGCCGGGGCTGCCGGCGCCGGTGCTCGACACCCTGCTGACCCGGGTCTGCCGGATGCCCCCGCCGCGCCGCGGCGACGGCGAGCGGCCGCACGCGGCCGACCCGGCGGTCACCGCCGGGGTGCTCGCCGGCGTCCTGCTCGACCGACTGGGCCGCGAGCTGCCGCCCACCGACGAGCGGGAGCGCCGGGCCGAGGACGCGCGGGCGCGGGACGTGGCGGACGACGACCGGCGGCGGGCCGCGGCGGACCGCGCCCGGGCCGCCGACGCCGAGTGGGAGCGCCGCGCCGAGGCGGCCCGGGAGCAGGCGGCCGCCGCCCGGGCCCGGGTCGCCGCCGCGCAGCAGCGGGCGGCCGACGTACGGCGGACCGCGCCCCCGGCGGCCGGTCGTCCCGGCCCGGCGGGCACCCCCGCCTGGCGGACGCCGATCCGACGGGACGTCGATGGCTGACCGGCGGACGCAGCTCGCCGCCCGGGTCCGGCGCACGCTCGGCGAGGCACTCGGCGCCACCCGCACCCGGGTCGCCGCGGCGCAGACGGAACTCGCCGCCGAGCGGGACCGGCTGGCCCGGGTCCGGCGGGCCGCGGCGGCCGTGCCGGAGCGGGTCGGCGCGGAGCGGGACCGCCGCCTCGCCGAGATCGACGGCCGGCACGCCGCCCGGATCGCCGAGCTGACCCGCCGGGCGGCCGAGGCGGCGGGGCGGGAGTCGCCCGGGGCCGCGTCCGCCGAGTGGGCGCGGTGGCGGCCGACCCCCGCCGGCCGGGCGGAGCCGCCGGGCGCGCTGCGCGTGGGGACGCTCGCCGGGCCCGGCGCGGACCCGGTGCCCGCGCTGGTGCCGCTGCTGGACGCGGGTCACGTCGAGCTGACCGGGGACGACCGGGCGGCGAGCGAGGCCGTGGTGTCGGCGCTGCTGCTGCGCGCGGTCGGCCGCGCCGAGCCGGGCGCGGTCCGGCTGACCGCGTACGACCCGGAACACCTGGGCGGCGGCCTGGCCGGCTTCGCCCCGCTCGGCACGGCGGGTCTGCTGACCTCCGTCGGCCCGGGCGGGCTGGGCCGGCTGCTCGACGACCTGGTGGAGCACATCCGCCGGATCAACTCCACGGTGCTCGCCGGTGAGTACGCCTCGCTGCGCGAGCTGGCCACCACCACCGGACGCCGGCCGGAGCCGTGGCGGGTGGCGGTGCTGCTCGGCGGCGAGGAGCCGTCCCGGCACGAGCGCGGCCAGCTCGACCGGGTGGTCCGCACCGGCGCGGCGTGCGGCGTACACCTGGTGGTGCGTGGTCTGGCGCTGCCGCCGGACGGCACGGTGACCCGGATCCGCGTGGAGCCGGGCCGTGCCCACCTGGCGGGCGCCCCGCCGGTCGACCTCGACGCACCGCCCCCGGCGAGCCTGGTCACCGAGACCTGCCGCGAGGTGGCCGCCCGGGTCAACGCCGGTCCGGCGCCGACACCCTTCACCGATCTGCTCCCGCCGCCGGAGCGGATGTGGCGGGAGGACTCGGCGACCGGCCTGACCGCGCCGATCGGCGAGGGCCCGCACGGCCGGCCGGTGCTGCTGACCCTCGGCGACTACCCGCCGCACGCCCTGATCGGCGGCCCGTCCGGCACCGGCAAGACGAACCTGATCTTCGCCTGGATCGGCGCGCTCGCCGCCCGCTACTCCCCCGCCGAGCTGGAGTTCTATCTGCTGGACTTCAAGGAGGGGGTGTCCTTCGCCCGGTTCGCGCAGGGCCGGCGCGACCCGAGCTGGCTGCCGCACATGCGGCTGGTCGGCATCAACGTCAACACCGACCGGGAGTTCGGCCTCGCGTTGCTGCGCTTCCTCGCCGAGGAGCTGCGCCGCCGCGCCGACGCGGCGAAGAAGCACGAGGTCACCAAGCTGGCGGAGCTGCGCGCGGTCGACCCGACCGGGCACTGGCCGCGGATCGTCGCGGTGGTCGACGAGTTCCAGATGCTGCTGGCCGGCCGGGACGCGGTCGCCCGCGAGGCCGCCGACCTGCTGGAGGACCTGGCCCGGCGGGGCCGCTCCCAGGGCATCCACCTGGTGCTCGCCTCGCAGGACGTCCGTGGCATCGAGGCGCTGTGGGGGCGGCCCGCCCTGGTCGCCCAGTTCACCCTGCGCATCGCCCTGCCGAAGGCGCTGCGGATCCTCGCCGAACGCAACGACGCGGCGCAGTCGCTGCCCCGTCACCACGCCGTCGTCAACGCCGAGTCGGGCCTGGTCGAGGGGAACGAGGTCGCCCGCATCCCGTCGGCGAGCGACTGGGAGACCTGGAGCGAGCTGCAGCACCGGCTGTGGCGGATGCGCCCGCCGGACGCCGCGCCGGCGCGGCTGTTCGACGGCGACGCGATCCCCCGGCTGGCCGACGCACCGGACTTCCGGGCGCTGTCCGCCCCGGAGACGGGCACGCTGCGGGCGCCGGTGGCACTGCTCGGCGAGATCATCGACGTGCAGGCCCGTTCGGCGGCGCTGCGACTGCCCCGCGCGCCCGGCCGTAACCTGGCCGTGCTCGGCACCCGGGTCGACGAGGCGTGCGCGGTGCTGGACGCCGCCGCGCGGTCCCTCGCCCGCCAGCACCGCCCCGGGTCCGCGCGGTTCTCCATCGCCTGCCTGGACCCGGACGCCGACCCCGCCGCCCGGGCCCTCTACGAGGACCTGGCCGACGACGCCGCCTGGTACGACGAGGAGAGCGTGACCGAGCTGATGGCCGAGACCGCCGCCGGGCTGGGCCCCGCGGGGGCCGCCGGGACCCCGCACTACCTGCTGCTGTACGCGGTGGACGCCGCGGCCGGCGCGCTCGCCACCCGGGTCGGCGGGCGGACGGGGTTGGAGCAGCTGCGCCGGATCCTGCACGACGGGCCGGAGCGGCGTACCCACGTGCTGGCCTGGTGGCGGGGCGTGGCGCGGATGCGCGCCGACCTCGGCGGGCCGGCCGCGCGCACCGACCAGATCGGGGCGTGGGTGGCGCTGGACGCGCACGGCGGGGAGCTGGGCTCGTCGTTGTACCCGGGCACCGGCGGGCCGGACTGGTATCCCCGCCCGTGGCGGGGCCTCTTCTTCGACCGGGCGGTGCACCGCACCGGTCAGACCATCATCCCGTACGGGCCGGAGCGGTGAACGAACCGGTGACGAGCGAGTCGTACGCGGCGCAGGTCCGCCGGCTCGCCGAGCTGACCGAGCGCGTGTCGGCGCAGCGCGCGGAGGCGCACACCTGGTACGACCAGCAGTGCGCCGCCGCGCGACGGGCGGTGGCCGACGCCGGGGACCAGGTGCACCGCGCCGAACGGCAGCTCGCGGCGGCCCGCGAGCTGCAGGAGCGGGTCGACGCCGAGGCCACGGTGCTGTGGCAGGAGCTGCGCGGCCGGATCGGGGCGCGCCGGGTGGGCGGGCCGCCGGGCCCGGTGGCGGGTGCCACCGGGGACCCGGCGCCGATGCTGGCCGCGGTGCGGGACCTGCTGGCCCGTACCGGGCAACCCGGCGAGCTGCCGGGCTCGGTGAACCCGCTGCTGGCGCTCTGCGGGGTGGTCGGCGCGCTGGTCGCGTACGCCCTGGGTACCGCGGCGCGGGCGGCGGGCGACCGGTACGGCGGTGACCTCGCGGTCGGGCTGCCGGTGCTGGCGCTGGTGGTGACGCTGCTCGGGCCGCTGGCCGGCCTGGTGCCGGCGAAGGTGCTCGCCGACCGCCGCCACGCGGTCCTCGGCCCCCGACCGGCGGCGGTGGTCGTCGTCGCCGGCCTGGTGACGACGGTCCTGCTGCTGGCCCTGGCCCCGTGACGCGGGTCCCGGCGTCTAGGCCGGAACGGCGACCGCCTCGCGGAGGAGCCGGCGGACGAGGGTGACCCGGTCGGCGTCGTCGTCCAGCCCGGGCAGGTCACCGACGCGGGTGACCTCGCCGGCGAGCAGCGCCCGAAGGGCCGGTTCGCAGGTGCCGGGGAGGGTGATCGTGCGGTCGAACACCCGCAGCGCCACCTTCTCCCCCACCGGGGTGAGCTGCCAGCGCAGGCCGGGACGCGGGGTGACGCGGCTGTGCGGGCCCAGCGCGTCGAGCGCGGCGGCCTGGGCGAGGGGCCGGATCGGGGCCGGTCGGGCGGCCGGCCAGGCCCGCTGCCGCAGCCGGCCGGCCACCGCCGCCGGGTCGGCCCGCAGCAGCCAGTCCCGCAGCGCCTCCACGGTCTCGGTCAGCTCCGGTTCGATCGCGTCCGGATCGGACACGTCGACACCGAACGGGAGGGTGGCCCGCAGCCGCTGGTCCTCGGCGGCGAGGGCGAGCACTTCCTCGACGAGGGCGTACCGGGTCAGCGCCCGGACGCCGACGGTCAGGTGCAGCGAGCTGGAGTCCTGCGCCTGCGCGCTGTGCAGCCAGCCGCGCGGCAGGTAGAGGGCGTCGCCGGGGGCGAGCACCACGTCGAGCGCGGGTGGACCGTCCGCGGTGGCGGACACCTCGTCGGCGCGGCCGCCCCACGGCTGCTTCTCCAGCGGGTCGGGCAGCACCGGCGGGTGGATCCGCCAGTGCTTGCGGCCGTCGACCTGGAGCACGAAGACGTCGTGGGTGTCGTAGTGGGTGGCGAAGCCCTGGCTGCCGGGTGGGGTCAGGTAGGCGTTGACCTGCAACGGCTGTCCAACGGCGAGGCCGAGGTCGCGGGCGAAGTCGATCACGGCGGGCCAGGTGCGGTGCAGGCCCTGGAGCACCAGGGTGGCACCGCCGGCGTACAGGTCGAGGATCTTCTCGTCGAGGACCTGGTCGCCGATCTCGGCGCCGGCGCCACCGCCGCCGGTGTAGCGCGCCGCCGCCACGAGCGCGCCGTCCTTGGCGACCCGCAGGAACGGGGTACGCAGACCGCGTCGGCTGAGCAGTTCGTCGGCGTCGGCGGGGCTGAGCAGGTCGGTGAAGCCGTGCGGATTGGGCAGTTCGTCGGCGCGGGACAGCAGCGGGGTGCGTCCCCAGTGGGCGGCGGCGAACTTCGCCGGCTCGACCGAGACGCAGCGGGCCAGGGCCTGGGTCGACCCAGGCCCTGCGGCGGTGGACGGAACCGCCGGGCGGCCCAGGCCGCCCGGCGGGTCGAGGTGCGTCATGACGTGCCGCTCAGGAGGCGCTGCCGTCGGCGCCGCCGTCCTGGTGGCCCGGGGTCGCGCCACCGTCGGCCGGCCCCTCGGCGCCGCCGTCGGCGCCACCGTCCTGCTGGCCCGGGGTCGCGCCACCGTCGGCCGGCCCCTCGGCGCCCTGGTCCGCGCCCTGGTCGGCGCCCCGCTCGACACCCCGGTCGGCGGCCCCGTCGGCGCCACCGTCCTGGTGGCCCGGGGTGGCGCCGCCGTCGGCGGGACCCTCGAGGCCGCCACCGCCGGTGGTCGTCATGTCGTCGTCGTTGAGTGCCATGGGTGCTCCCTCGGATGTGCCGCCCCGCCGTGCGCCGGGGTCCGTCGTGCAGCGGGTGGTACCCCACGCCCGATCTTCTCTAACCACACGGTAGACGTCCGGAGTGTCCGGCACGCGCGGTTCGCACCCCGGACCGGTATCCGGTCGGCCCCGCCCGTCGTGGGCAGTGGGCGGGCGGCGACGGTGACAGGATGGTGCGGACCGAGGAGGTGCCGATGACCGACCTGACCGACGTCCCGGCGCTGGAGCCGCTCGACGAGCAGTGGCAGCGGGCGCTGGCGATCGTCGCCCACCCCGACGACCTGGAGTTCGGCGCCGCGTCCGCCGTCGCCCGCTGGACCGGTCAGGGCAAGCAGATCGCGTACTGCCTGGTGACCAGTGGCGAGGCCGGCATCGACGGGATGCCGCCGGAGCGCGCCCGGGCGGTCCGGGAGGCCGAGCAGCGGGAGTCCGCCGCCCTGGTCGGGGTCGACACGGTCGAGTTCCTCGGCCTGCCCGACGGCATCCTGGAGTACGGAGTGCCGCTGCGCCGGGAACTGGCCGGTGTGATCCGGCGGCACCGCCCGGAGATCGTGCTCACCACGAACTTCCGGGACACCTGGGACGGCGGGTACGCGCTGAACCAGGCCGACCACATCGCGACCGGCCGCGCGGTGCTCGACGCCGTGCGGGACGCCGGCAACCGGTGGGTCTTCCCGGAGCAACTGGTCGACGGGGTGCAGCCGTGGAACGGCGTGCGGCAGGTGTGGGCGGCGGCGTCGCCCCTCGCCGCACACGGGGTGGACGTCACCGACACCTTCGACAAGGGTGTCGCGTCGCTGCGCGCGCACCACGTGTACCTGACCGGGCTGGGCGACGGCAGCTTCGACGCCGAGGAGTTCCTGGAGGGCCTGAACCGCCCGGTGGGCACCCGCCTCGGCGTCCGCTACGGCGCCGCCTTCGAGGTGTTCCGCTTCGACCTCTGGTAGGGGCCGGCATGATGCTGGTCGGCACCTCCGGCCGGCGGTACCGCGACTGGTGGCGCCGGACGCGAACGGCCCGCCCCACGCGGTGCGGGGCGAGCCGTCGGGGTGCGACGGTCAGGGCATCATCCGGGCCAGGTCCTTCGGCATGTTGTCCTTCACGTCGTCCCACTGCCCCGGGCTCGTCACGTGCTGGCGCAGGGAGTTCAGCACCACCTGGACGAGGTGCTCCGCGCTGCCCTCCATGTCGTACGTGAACTGTTTCCGGAACTCGAGGAGGAAGTCGTCGCGGTTCAGCTTGACCGGCACGTCCATCGGCTTCCAGCCGTCGAAGTAGATCCCGCGGAGCACCAACGGCAACTGCGCCGCGAACTCCACACTCTCCTGCACCGGCAGCCGGTCGCGCAGCAGGTGCAGCGTTGTGCGCAGTGCGCAGTAGGACTGGTTGCGTTGCTCCTTCGGCCAGCCGTACTCCTTCTCGATGCCCTTGAGGATCAGGTTCGTCTTCTCCGTCGAAGCGTCGATCGCGGACTGCAACTGCTCAGCCATCTCTCCACCCCCGTACGTCGGTCTCCCACCGTCCGTCATCGTCCCGCCGCGGCGGCCCCGCCGGACCGCGCCACTGCCGGACCGGGCTGGCCCGGCCGGCCCGCGGCCGCCGGCTGTCACCGGTCGCACCGACGACGTGCAGGACGGCCCCCCGTCGCCGGTCCGCCACCACCCGAGTGGTCATGACGCCACCTCCGTGTCGGATCCGCGGTCGCCGGACCGACGACCACGAGGCACCCCCATGCTTCCGCCACGCGGGGTGAGGCCGGCTCACCCGGTCAGGATGATCCGGCGTCGAGCAGCCGGGCGAGGGTGGCGGCGTTGGTCTGCGCGTAGTCCCGGTAGCAGTTGTTCATGAGGACGTGCGTCCGTTCGGTCTCACCGGCCAGTTCACGCAGCTTCGGCGCCCAGTCGCGCAGCTCCCGGTCGGAGTAGCGGTAACCGAACTTCTCGTGGATGTCGGTGCTGGTCCACTTGTCGCTTTGCCCGTGGAAGCGCACCACCGCGAGGTCCGCGGTGGCGGCGAGCACCGGGGGCACCGACGAGCGGTGCCCCTGCGGCATGTCCACGCACACGAACGGCAGCCGGTGCCCGCGCAGGAAGGCGAGGGTCTCGTCGGCGTTGGCACCGTCGAACCAGGAGGCGTGCCGGAACTCGAAGACCGGGCGCAGGGGCGCGCAGCGCGCCGCCACCTCGCGCAGGTACTGCTTGTTGTCCCGCTTGATGGTGAACCAGGGCGGGAACTGGAACAGCAGCGCGCCGAGCTTGCCCGCCTCGACCAGCGGGTCCAGGGCGCTGAGGAAGCGCGTCCAGACCTCCTCGTACGCCTGCGGCGCGAGGTCGTCCGGGTAGACGTTCCGCTTCCCCGTCTCCGGCCGCAGGTCCTTGTAGAGCGAGCTGACCTTCGTCGGGTGGCCGGTGAGCAGGCTGAACGCCTTGACGTTGAAGGTGAAACCGGCCGGGGTGCGCTCGGCCCACAGCCGGGCGGTCCGCTCGGCCGGGGGCGAGTAGTAGGTGGCGTCCACCTCGACGAGCGGGAACTGCTTGGCGTAGTACGCCAGGCGCTTCTCCGGGGTGTCCGCGGTCTGCGGGTACCAGCCGGAGTCCAGCAGCGTACGGTCGGTCCAGGAGGCGGTGCCCACCTTGATGTCACCCATGGGTGCAGTCCACCGCGCCCGGGACCGACCGGCAACACCCGCAGGTCAGGCCGCCCGGCGCTCCCGGGTCTGCTTGCACGTCACGCAGGTCGTGGCCGACGGGAATATCTCCAGCCGCTCCACCGGGATCGGAGCCGAGCAGCCCTCGCAGAATCCGTAGGTGCCCTCGTCCAGCCGGGTGAGGGCGTGCTCGTACTGGGCCCGACGGTCCAGGATGGTCCGCAGCAGCGACTGCGCGGTGTCCCGCTCCGCGGTCTTGGTGCCGCTGTCGGCCTGGTCGTCGCCCGCGGTGTCGCCCACCTCGACCAGGCGCAGGACCTGGCTGTCCAGCACGGCCTGCTCGTACTCCGCCGTGAGCTCGTCGTAGCGGGCCCGGAGGGACTGCCGGATCTGGTCGACCTCCGCCTGGGATCGGCCCGTGCCGACCGTGTCGTGGACGAGCATCGCTGCCTGCCTTTCTCCGAAACTCACGGTCCACCGGGGCCACCGGCCCCGGCATGGTCGTCGCCCGCGCGGGCGGATCACCCGTGCTCTGTGAGCCGGGCGAATACCCCGGGGTCCGGTGGATCAAACCGGCGACTTCGCCGGATCTCCGGGCCGGTTCGTGACGTTCCGGGCCCGGCGTCCGCCGGCGCCGTTCAGTCCGGCCCCGCCGCCACGTCGACCAGCGCGGGGTGGCGGGGGTCGTCGACCCGGACGACCACGTCGGCGAACGTGGCCGGGGCCACCTCGTCGGCGTAGCGGGCGTACGCCGGCAGCGTCCACCGCTGCTCCGGGCCGGTGCGCCGGTCCAGGGCGGCCGGGGAGAGCGCCAGGTGCACGGTGACGTCGAAGGGCAGGCCACCGCCGAGCAGCAGCGACCCGCTGACCAGGACGACGCCGCGCTCGGGCAGTTCGACGTACTCGGCGCGGCTGGCGCGGTCGACGTCGGCGTCCCACAGCGAGGGCAGGACCCGCCCCGACCCGTCCGGGCCGGCCGGGTCGAGCACCTCCCGGCGCAGCCCGGCCTCGTCGACCCAGCCCTCGTAGTACGCGTCGGGGTTGGTGCGGCCCTGTTCGAGTCGCACCGAGGCCGGCCGCAGGAAGTCCGCCGCCCGCACGTGCAGCACCGGACGGCCCCGGGCGCGCAGCGGGTCGACCAGCGCACCGGCCAGGGCGTCGGGATCGGCCGCCGGCGGGCCGTCGACGGCCACCCGCAACCGGCCGGCGGCCGTGGTGCCGGCGAGCCGGTCGGCCAGCTCGGTGACGAGATGCTCGGGCGAGATCGGACGGACACGCACGCCGACCATCGTGCCCGGTCGGCCGCCGCGGCGCCGGCCGGGCGGCGCGGGCCGGACGGTCGCTCAGCCGCTGCGGTCGATGGTGACCCGGGCGTCGTCGGCGAGCCGGTAGCCGACGCCGTAGACAGTGGTGACCAGCGGGACGTCCACTCCGACCTTGCCGCGCAGCCGGCGGACGTGCACGTCCACCGTGCGTACGCCGGCGTGCTCGTAACCCCAGACGGCGTTGAGCAGCTGGAGCCGCGTGAAGACCCGGCGGGGGTGGGCGACCAGGTGCAGCAGCAGGTCGAACTCCAGGCGGGTCAGCGGCAGGGGCTCGCCGTCACGCAGCACCGACCGGGACGAGGCGAGGATGTGCAGGGTGGGGATGGTCGGGGCGAGCTGGCGGCCCGGGGACCGGCCGGCGGGGACCGGTTCGGGCCGGCGCTCGACGCCGTTGGAACCGGCGGCGGTGATGGTGCCCTCGCCCCGCTCCAGCAGCTCCCGTGCGGCCTCCAGCAGCCGGCGTGCCGGTGGTGTGAGCGCCTCCTCGTTGGCCAGCGGGATCGACAGGGTCACCGTGAGCACCGGCGCGGCTGTGTTCGCGGGACGGCGCTGGCCACCCGGGGGTCGACCGGGAACAGCCGGCTGGGACGTATGCCATCCGGCGCGCGACGAAGCAGGGCTGACCGACATGGTCCTCCTTGGCTGGTCCGGGTATATCCCCACGGCCCGGGACGCCGCTTCATCGATGCTTCCCGGCGCCCGTGCGGGGGTCAAGGGGCGGCTGCGTTGCATGAATGTGACAATTGACGAACACATCGGAGCCGAATGCTCGCTCTGCGTACGAGGCCTGATGATTACAGCAGAGTCGCCGAGATGACCCGATACGGGGGGTGCCCACCCGGTTCACATTCGCCGGAGGCGGTCACGGAGCGTGGTTGACGAACGTGATTCATGCCGAGGTCGGAGGCCTGGTTGCGCTCCCATTTGGACGCTCCGCGTACCGGCGGTGTGACAACCGCGACAGGCCGAGGCACGGCTCGGACCGGTTAGGTTTCCGAACGATTCAGTAGCTGTGAGCGACGAGGACGCGCGCCTCGTCGGGGAGGCGGCATCCCACCCTTCGCAGGGGCACCTGCCGGGCCGGACGGGTCGCCCGGTCGGCCGGCGGGCGCCCGCGCCGCCCGGTATACAGGGGCGGTGGAGGATCCGCTGCCCGAGCAGATGCGCGCCGCCGGCACGGCGCTGCTCGCCGCCCTAGACGGGCCCGCCCGGGCCGGCGCGGCGCACCGGTTCGACGACGTCGCCGCGCGGCGCTGGCTGGAGTACCGCCCGCGACCCCGGCCCGGCGTGTGCCTCGCCGACCTCGACCGCACCGCCCGCAAGGCCGCCCACCGGCTGCTGGCGACGGCGCTGAGCCCGCCGGCGTACGCGCAGGCGATGGCGATCATCGCGCTCGAGGAGGTGCTCGACCGGGCCGAGGGGTGGCGGCGCGGGCGGCACAGCGACGACTACTGGGTGGCCGTCTTCGGCGACCCGGCCCGCGACGACGCGTGGGCGTGGCGGGTCGAGGGGCACCACCTGTCGGTCAGCATGACCGTGGTGGACGACCAGGTCTCCCCCGCACCCGTCTTCTTCGGCGCGAACCCGGCCGCCGTCCGGTGGGCCGGCCACCCGGTGTCACGTCCCCTCGGTCCCGAGGAGGACCTCGGCCGGGCCCTCCTGGACGCGATCGGCCCCGCCGGCCGGGCCGCGGCGATCGTCGCCGACGAGGCGCCCGCCGACATCGTCAGCGCCACCCGGCCCCGGGTCGACGCCCCGGTCGGGCCGCTCGGCGTGCCGGCCGACCGGCTCGGTCCCACCGGCCGGGCCCTGCTCGACCAGCTCGTCGCCCTCTACCTGGACCGGCTCCCGCCGGAGCTGGCGATCCGGGAGGCGCGCCGCCTCGCCGGCACACCGCTGCACTTCGCGTGGGCGGGGCCCACCCGTCCGGGGCAGCGCCACTACTACCGGGTGCAGGGCGACGACCTGCTGATCGAGTACGACAACACCACCGACGACGGCAACCACGCCCACACCGTGCTCCGCCGCCCGGCGAGCGACTTCGGCGAGGACGTCCTGGCCGCCCACCACGACGCGGCCCACTGACTCCCGTCAGGCAGGCCTGGTCGCCTCGATGAGGAAGCGGCGGGCGTGGGCCACGAACGGACCCTCGGCCTCGATCCGCCGGTGCAGCCGGGCCAGCGTGGGCCGGTGCCGTGCGACGTCGAACCCGGGCACGGTCCAGACCACCTTGCGCAGGAACCAGACCACCGCGGCGACGTCGTGGAACACCGTGCGCAGGGTGGCCTCCCGCAGGTCCACCACGGTCAGGCCGGCGGCCGTCGCGGCGGCCACCGTCTGCTTCGGGTGGCGGTCGGCCGGAGGGGGCAGCGGGCCGAGGATCGCCTCGCTCAGCTCGCGTACGGTGCCCGGGCCGATCTGCTGGGACAGGAACGTCCCACCCGGCCGCAGCACCCGGGCGGTCTCCCGCCAGTCGGTGCGGACCGGATGCCGGCTCACCACCAGGTCGAAGGACGCGTCCCCGAACGGCAGCGGCGCGTCCGGCGCCACCGCCACCACCGTGGCGCCGACCCGGCGCAGCGTCCGGGCCGCAACCGGCACGTTCGGCGGCCACCCCTCGGTGGCGACCAGCAGGCGGGGCGGTGACGGCACCTCCGCCAGCACCTCTCCGCCGCCGGTGTCCACGTCCAGCGCCGCGTCCGCGACCGCCATCCGGGCGGCGACCAGGCGCGCGTACCCCCAGGGCGGCCGTTCCTCGGTCGCCCGTCCGGCGAGCCAGTCGAACGCCCAGCCGCCCACCGGGGCCGTCGCCCCCTCCGCGACCAGGTCGTCGAAGCGTTCGTCCGTTGCCACCCGGGCAGCCTGCCCGGCCCGACCCCGACGCGGCAACGGAGATTCAGGGGCGCGGGCGGACGATCTCCACGGTGGAGCCCGCGACGCCGCCCAGGGCGTCGAGGGTGGTGGCCTCGGCACGGCCGGCCTCGAACTGGCGCATCAGGCGGGCCCCCAGGGCGACGCCGTAGCCGCCCACGGCGAGGGCGACCAGCTCGGTGAGGAGCAGCACGACGCTGGCACCCCGCTGCGGCGCGTCCGCCCGGATCAGGCAGGCGATCAGGAACAGGCCGGCCATCGCCGCGTTGACCAGGTTGAACGTCGCGGCCGTCCGGCGCGTGCCCCCGCCCGGGACGTCCCACAGGTCGATCATGCCGGCGACGGTGGCCAGCGCGGCGGCGACGAGCGCCGCCACGGCCGTCCAGTACCCCACCTCACCGAGGAACGCCGGCCCCCCGATCACGTCGGTCAGGTCGAACACCGTCGCGCTCACGAAGAGCCCGAACGGGAACGTCACCAGCATCGGTTGGATCGGGTGCCCCTGCACCCGCAGCCGGCTCTGCATCGCTTCTCCCCAGGTCGCGTCACGTCACCAGTCAAGGGTGCTACCCGGGCGCACCCGGGACGAAACGACGCGGTCAGCTCTCCCGGGGGCGGGAGACCGTGCTCACCAGCCGCTCGGCGACCTCGCGCAGCGGGATGGCGAGCGAGGTGGCGGCGTTGCGCAACACCTCCAGGGCCTCCTCGGCCCGGCAGCCCCGCTGGGTCATGATCACGCCGATCGCCTGGCCGACGACCCCGTCGCCGAGCACGGTGGCGTCCAACTGGCCGGCCTCGGCGGCCGAGCGGGCCCGGTCGCGTACGGCGGCGAGCAGCAGCCCCGCGTGCTCGGCGATCAGCATGGCGATGAGCTGGTGCCGGGGGGTGAGCGCGTCGGTGGCGCCGGCGTAGAGGTTGAGCGAGCCGATCACCTGCTCGTCCACGTCGACCTGGGCCGAGATCACCCCCCGCACGCCGAGCTCACGGGCCCGCGCCGTCCAGTCCGGCCAGCGCGACTCGCGGCCCAGGTGTTCGGAGACCACCATCTCCCGCCGCCGGATCGCCTCCATGGCCGGCGAGTCCGGGCCGTGGCGCAGGTCGTCCAGACCGGCGAGCCGGGCGTCGGACGCCGCCACGCCGGCCGGTTCCCCGGCGCGCAGGGCGGTGAACCCGCACCAGCTGACTCCCGCGACCGCGTCGCAAGCGATCCGAACCAGCACGTCCAGCGCCTCGTCGAAGTCGTCGACGCCGATCAGTCCGGCGGTCAGCTCCCGCAGCAGGGCGGCGGTCTCCAGTACGCCGAGCGTCTCCGCGACCGGCTCCCGCATCTCGAGGTTCACCGGTCTTCCGCCCCCGTCGCGACGGCGCGCGACATCGCGCGCCCCACCGGGGCCGTTCCCTGTTCCATGGTCCTGATCTCTCCCGACTCTCCGGACCCGGGCTACTACCCCGGTGCCAGGTGTCGAAACGGCGCAAAAGGGTGCTCTTCCGGTGTCCCTCGTCACCGGAAGAGCACCCCGGGGCGCGACTACCGGGAGGCGGAGCTGAGCCGGCGGCCCACGGAGGCGATGAGCCGGTCCAGCTCCGAGCCGAACGGGTTGTCGTGGACCAGGTACGTCCAGGTGGCGCTCGGCCGGACCAGCTTGGCCTCGTCGGGCACCCAGGTCTCGTCGAACTCGGTCTCGGTGAAGGTCTCGATGGTGCGCCGCTCGATCTCCGGCACCAGGTCGTTGAACGCGGGCACGGCGGCGCGGTGGAACTCGTCGAGCGGGTCCAGCCGGCCCAGGGCCCGCAGGTGCACCCCCTCGCGGACCTCGGACAGCTCGGCGAGGTGCTCCGCCCAGAGCCGGTCGAGATGGAAGAGGGCGATCGACCGGGCGACCCGGGCGAGCAGGTCCTCGTCCATCTCGCCGGCCTTGTCGGGCACCTTGTCCAGCAGCATCAGTGCCGCGACGTCGGTGGTCAGCAGCCGCTCACGGCGCTCGGCGAGGGCCTTGCGCTGCTGCTCGACCACCACGCTGTAGCGCCACGTGTTGCGGTGGATCTCGTGGTTGACGCCCTCGGCGACCCGCTGGGCGTGCTCGACGGCGTAGTCGACCTGCGGGTCGGTGACCAGGCCGTCGGCGTTCATCCGGGGCGACGCCGGCACGGTGTCCCCGGCGTGCCGGACGACGAGGTCGTCCTCCAGGCTGACGAAGAAGACGGAGCCACCCGGGTCGCCCTGCCGGCCGGCCCGCCCGCGCAGCTGGTCGTCGACCCGGCGGCTGTCGTGCCGGCCGCTGCCCATCACGTACAGGCCACCCAGCTCGGCGACCCGGTCCCGGTCGGCCTGGTCGCTGCCGCCGAGGCGGATGTCGACACCCCGGCCGGCCATCTGCGTGGAGACGGTCACCGCGCCGTACGCGCCGGCCTCGGCGATGATCGCCGCCTCCTCGTCGTCGTTCTTGGCGTTGAGGACCACACACGGCACGCCGGCCGCGTTCAGGCCGGCGGCCAGCCCCTCGGACTCCTTGACGTCGAGGGTGCCGACCAGCACCGGCCGCCCGCGCTCGTGGTTGCGCCGGATCTCGTCGATCAGCGCCTCCTCCTTCTCGGCGCGGGTCGCGTAGATCCGGTCCGACTCGTCCTCGCGGATGCACGGGGTGTTCGGCGGGATCACCGCCACCTCCAGGCCGAAGAACTCCCGGAGCTGGTCACCGACCAGCACGGCGGTGGCGGTCATCCCGCAGACGGTCGGGTAGAGCCCGATGTACGCCTGGACGGCGATCGTGCCGAGCACCTCCCCCTCGGCGGTGGCGTCCAGGCCCTCCTTGGCCTCCACGGCCGCCTGGAGACCGTCGGGCCAGCGGCGCCGCTGGGCGACCCGGCCGCGCATCTCGTCGATCAGCTCGACCGTGCCCTCGCGGACGATGTAGTCCACGTCGCGGTGCAGCAGGGCGTGGGCGTGCAGCGCCACGTTGACCGCCGAGAGCTGGGCGACGTTCTCCTCGTGGTACAGGTCGATGCCGAGCTTGGCCTCCACGGCGGCGAGGCCGGCGGCGGTGAAGGCGACACTGCGGCCGTCCTCCGCGACGGTGTAGTGCTTGCCCTTGCGCAGGCCGCGCACGAGCGCGGCGGCGGTGTGCGCCGGGTCCTGCTCGCCGGCGACGGCACCGGCGAGGACCATCGGCACCCGGGCCTCGTCGATGAGGATCGAGTCGGCCTCGTCGACGATCGCGGTGCGCAGCGGCGGCTGCACCCGGTCGTCGATGTCGGTGACCAGCTGGTCGCGCAGGTAGTCGAAGCCGGCCTCGCTCACCGAGACGTAGGTGACGTCGCAGGCGTAGGCGTCGCGCCGCTCCTGCGGCGTGGAGGCCTCGTTGACCCAGCCGACGGTGAGGCCGAGCAGGGTGTAGACCGGCTCCATCCACTGGGCGTCGCGGCGGGCCAGGTAGTCGTTGACGGTGAGCACGTGCACCGGTCCGTTGCCCACCCGGACGTGCCCGTACGCGGCGATCGTGGCGGTCAGGGTCTTGCCCTCACCGGTCGCCATCTCGGCGACCTTGCCGGACAACAGCGCCATCGCGCCGAGCAGCTGCACGTCGTACGGCCGCTGGTCGAGCCCGCGGCGGGCGGCCTCCCGGCCGACCGCGCAGATCTCCTCGTAGCCCTCGGCCTTGCCGGCGGCCTCGGTCAGCGCGGCGTCGTCGAGCGCCCGCAGCTCCTCCTCGCGCGCCTCGATGGCCGGCAGCAGCTTCTCCAGCGGCCCCAGTTCCACCGTCGTGCCGGGCCGCTGGAGGAACCGGCGGAACCTGCTCTTCAACCGTTGCGACACACCCATGAGCGGCAACGGTACGCGACCGGACCGATCTCTTGGGTCCCCGCCCGCCCGGGTGTCGCCGCCGATCCCCGAATCTCCGCGATCGTGCCGTTACCGCCCCGGCACGTGCCGCCCGGCGCCCGAACCGGCGACCGAGGGTGCACGATCGCGGAGCGGAGCGGGTCGGGTCGGTCAGCAGGTGAAGACGACCTGGAGTTCCTGGCGGCGGCGGTCGGCCAGATCGGTCAGCAGCGCCGGCGCCTCGTCGAACGGCACCACCGCCGAGACCAGGTGCTTGCGGATCTCCTCGCCGTACGCGCGGAGCAGGTCGATCGTCTCCGCGCTCAGCCGCTCCCGGTCCCAGGTGGGGGCGAGCCCCCGGGGCACCCGGCCGATCTGGGCGCAGCGCAGGGACAGCCCGTTGTGGTGGAACTCCTCGCCGAACCGGACCGCGTCCGCCCCGGCCTGGTAGAAGGCCAGGTCGATGACGGTGCCCTGCGGGCGGAGCAGGCGCAGTGCGAGCTGCATCGCCCAGGCCTGGCCGCGGCACTGGAAGACCACGTCGGCGCCCCGGTCCCCGGCGGTGTGCGCCCACCGGGTCTTCAGCACCACCGCCGGGTCGTCCGCCTCGGGGTCGAGCGTCTCCAGGCCCAGCGCCTCGGCGACCGCCCGGCGCTGCGGCGTCGGGTCGAGCACGACCACCGAAGCGGCGCCGTGCCGCTTGGCGAACAGCGCCGTGAGCAGCGCCACCACGCCGCTGCCCACCACCGCGACGCGCCGGCCGCGCACCCCGTCGTCCAGCGAGCGCACGTCGGTGCCGTGCACGTCGGCGGCGGCGTGCAGGATGCCGTTGGCGCAGATCGGCCCCATGTGGGCGACGTACACGCCGAGCAGCGGGTCGAGGTCGTCGGGCAGCGGGACGAACCGCTCCTTGACCGGGTCGGCGACGTAGCCGGTGCGGTGGCCGTACGTCATGGCGCCCACGGTGCCGACGGCGACGGCCGGGGTGGCGCTCTCCACCACCCGCCCGACCTGCATGTAGCCGAGCCGGGTCACCGGGTACGGGGTGCTCGCCGCACCGGGCTCGAACAGGCCGAGGTCGGCGTTCCAGGTCACGTTCAGGTAGGGGTTGGTGGCCTTGACGAAGCTCAGTTCCGTGCCGGCGGAGACGCCGCTGTAGAGGGTCTCCACGCGGAAGGTGCCCTCCGACAGGGGGGCGGCGTCCTGCTCGACCAGCTCCACCCGCCCGGGGGCGGTGACGGCCACGATCCGGTCACGCATCGACGCTCACCCCGGCCACCAGGGTCGGCGTGGTATCCGGGGCGGTCAGCCGCACCGTCCGGCCGGCGCGGGCGGAGTCGGCCACCGCGACCGCGAGCCGCTGGGTGCCGAGCGCCTCCGCGTACGGGACGCGCACGTCGTCGCCGACGCCACGGACGGCGTCCACGAACGCGCGGTCCACGGCCACCCGGGCGGCGTCCGGGTCGGCGGCGAACACCCGCTCGCCGTCGGCGTCGCGGACCACCAGGCCGTCCTCGGTCAGCGCCAGGGCGAGCCCGTCGGCGAGGATCTCCAGGCCGGCCCGGTGCTTCCAGCCGAGCACACAGGCGGCGGTGAGGGTGCCGACGGCGCCGCAGGCGAAGCGCAGCGCGGCGGTGGTCACCGAGTCGATGTCGGCGCCGTCGACCGGCGGCGGCGTGCCGTTCCCGTACGCGGTCACCTCGGTGACCTCGCCGACCAGGACGCGGACCAGGTCCAGCACGTGCGCGGCCTGCTCGACCACCGGCCCGCCGGAGTGGTCGCGCCGCGACCACCAGGCCACCGGGGGCACCTTGTCCAGCCAGGACCCGGCGACCATCCGCACCGGACGGTCGGCGAGCAGCTCCCGGGCCTGCTCGACGACCGGCAGGTACCGCCAGTGGTGCCCGACGCCGGTGAGCAGGCCCCGCTCGGCGACGAGGGCGGCGATCCGCTCGGCGGTGCCGAGATCCACCGCCACCGGCTTCTCCACGAACATCGGCACGCCGGCGGCGATCACCGCCTCCTCCGCCGGCCCGTGGGCGAACGGCGGGACGCAGACGTACACCGCGTCCGGGCCGGCGGCCAGCAGGTCGGCGACGCCGGTGAAGGTCGGGACGCCGTACGTGCCGGCCAGGGCGGCGGCCGCGGACGGCACCACGTCGGTCACCCCGAGCAGCTCGGCGTCGTCGAACCCGCTCAACACGCGGGCGTGGCGCTGTGCCACCCCGCCGGCACCGATCAGTCCCACCCGGCACGTGCGCATCTCATCACGCCTCTCCACGACGTTTCAGTGTCCCGCGCCAGCTCTCCCCCCGGGTGGGCGCAATCAAACGTTCATCCCCCGGGAACGCGTCGTCAGCACTTGCGTGATCATCCTGTTAGGCATGATCCGGTTAGCACGAGGGAGGTAGTGGGAAAACCAGTACCGGTTTTTCCGCCACGATCAGGGGGTGCCTGTGCGGAATTCGGAAACGATCGTCTCACCGGTGGTGGAGGCCTGGGCCACCTACCGGACGACGTCGGCCGCCGACTGGCCGGCGCGGCGCCTGCTGCGCGCCAAGGGAGACACCCGGGTCAGCGTGGTGCTGCCCGCCCGCAACGAAGAGGCCACGGTCGGTGCCATCGTGTCGACGATCCGAGAGCACCTCGTGGACCGGGTGGCCCTGGTCGACGAGCTCATCGTGGTCGACTCCCGGTCCACCGACCGGACGGCCCAGGTCGCCCGGGCCGCCGGCGCCGAGGTCGTCAGCCAGGACGCGATGACCCGCGGCCTGCCGCGACTCACCGGCAAGGGCGACGCGCTCTGGGCCGGGCTGGCGGCCGCCGAGGGCGACGTGGTCGCGTTCGTCGACGCCGACCTGCGGGAGTTCCGTCCGCACTTCGTGACCGGGCTGATCGGCCCGCTGCTCACCGACCCGTCCGTCGACTTCGTCAAGGGCTTCTACCACCGCCCCCTGGTCGGAAAGACCGGTGTGGAGGCCGACGGCGGGGGCCGGGTCACCGAGCTGATGGCCCGCCCCCTGCTGAACCTGTTCTGGCCGGAGCTGGCCGGCTTCGTACAGCCGCTGGCCGGTGAGTACGCCGGTCGCCGGGACGTGCTGGAGCGGGTGCCGTTCGTCTCCGGGTACGGGGTCGAGACGGCGATGCTCATCGACCTGCTCGACCTGGTGGGCCTGGACGCGCTCGCCCAGGTCGATCTCGGTGAACGCAAGCACCGGCACCAGGACACCGCGGCCCTGGGCCGGATGTCCGCGCAGATCCTGCTCACCGCCTGGTCCCGGCTCCAGCGCCGGGGGTGGGCGGCGCCGGGGGCGTTCCCCGTGGAGTTGCTCACCCAGTTCCGGCGCGGCGGGTCGGAGGCCCTTCCGAACCTGGACCGGGAGATCGTCGTCACGGACGTGTCCATCGAGGAACGTCCCCCCCTGGCCGAGTTGCGGCACCGGGTCCCCCGGCGCCGGATGGCGGCGGCGTGACGAGCCGGGCGCACCGCCCGGTCGGTGGTGGAGCGCGGGGCCCGTACACCCCCGCCGAGGGGAGGGACCGCGCATGAGCCTCACCGTCCTGATGAACGCCGGCCCCTGGCTGTCCGTGCCCCCGCCCGGCTACGGCGGCATCGAGAACGTCATCGCGACCCTGGTGCCGGAGCTGCGGCGGCTCGGCGTCCACGTCGTGCTCGCCTCGGTCGGCACCAGCACCCTCCCGGTCGACGAGATGCTCTCCGTCTTCCCCGACGGGCAGTTCCACGCACTGCAACGCCCGTACAACCAGGTCTGCGGGATCTCCCAGGCGCACCTGAACGGCGTGGTGCGGGAGCTGCACGCCCGCGACGACATCGATCTGGTGCACGACCACGTGGAGGCGGTCGGGCTGGCCACGCTCACCGCGATGGGGCCGGACGCCCCACCGGCGCTGCACACCCTCCACTGGGACCTGGCCAAGCACCCCGAGCTGTACGGCAACGTCGACGGCGGGGACCGGGTCCGGGTCAACGGCGTGTCCGCCTCGCAGCTGGCCCGGGCGCCGCGCGCGCTGCGGGAGCACTCGGTCGGGCACGTGCACCTGTCCACGCCGCTCGCGGTGGACGCGGACCGCCGGCCCGCCGCGCCGAAGGGCGACTACGCGGTCGTCCTGGGCCGGATCAACCCCGGCAAGGGGCAGGACCTGGGCGCCCGGGTGGCGCAGCGGGTGGGGGTCCCGCTGGTGCTCGCCGGCCCGGTCGGGCCGTATCACCGGCCGGAGGACCTGGCCGCGGCCGGCGAGGAGGCCCGGCAGAACCCGGACGTGCGGTTCTTCCTCGAGCAGGTGGCCCCGCACGTCGACGGCGACCTGGTCCGCTGGGTCGGCACGGTGGCCGGGCGGGAACGCGACGACCTGCTGGCCGGCGCCCGCGTTGCGCTCTTCCCGCTGCGGTGGGAGGAGCCGGGGGGTACGGCGGTGGTGGAGTCCCTCGCCCTGGGCACGCCGGTGGTGTCCACCGCCCGCGGCTGCCTGCCCGAGCTGATCGACCACGGCCGTACCGGGCTGCTCACCACCGACGAGGAGGAACTCGGCGACCTGCTCCTCGCGGCGAGCCTGATCGACGAGGGTGAGTGCCGCCGGGAGGCCGCCGCCCGGTTCACGCCGGCGACGATGGCGCAGCGGTACGTGGCCCTGTACGAGCAGGTCCGCCAGCTCGCCACCGCGCCCCGGCTGCAACCCGCCTGACGCGCCGCGCCCGGCCGTCCCCACCGCAGGGGGCGGCCGGGCGCGTTTCGGCCCCGGTGTGACGGGTACCGCCCACCGGTGACGGTCCCGCCCGCCCACGCGCGCGCTCGGCGGAACCCGGCCGAGGGCCAGCCGCCGGTGCGCCGGGCCGCCTTCGCCATCGCCGTGGTCTTCCTGGTCAGCGGTCTGCTCGGCTTCGTGCCCGGGGTCACCGAGAACTTCGCCGACCTCCGGATCGCGGGCCACCAGTCGGGGGCCCGGCTGCTCGGCGTCTTCGAGGTGTCCGTCCTGCACAACCTCGTCCACCTGCTGTTCGGTGTGGCCGGGCTGGTCCTGGCCCGGTCGGTCCCGACCGCCCGGATGTACCTGGTCGGCGGCGGGGCGATCTACCTGGTGCTGTGGCTGTACGGCCTGGCGGTGGACCACGGCAGCGCGGCGAACTTCCTGCCGGTGAACAACGCCGACGACTGGCTGCACCTGGTTCTCGGCGCCGGGATGGTCGCGCTGGGCACGTTGGCCCCGCGCCGCGCCCGCCGGTGAACGACGCGCCCGGTGACCCCGGTCTCGGTCCGGTTTCGCCCTGCTCAGGCGCGGGTAGTTCGCAGGTTCCGACGGACGGGAGGCGAGGGCCGCATGCCGAGCCGGATCACCTGTGAGGTGCGCGACTGGGCGCCGGTGACGGTCGTGCGGCTGTACGGCGGTCTCGATCTGGGCAGCATGCGCGCGGTGCGTACGGTGCTGGACCGGTGCCTGTCCACACAGCCCGACGCGCTGGTGGTCGACCTGGCCGGTGTCACCGTCCGCGACCGGCTGGCCCTGTCGGTCTTCGCCACCACCGCGCGCCGGGCGGCCGACTGGCCGGCGGTCCCGATGGTGGTGTGCGCCCCGCCGCCGGAGGCGGCGAGGTGGCTGGCCGAGTCGACCCTGGCCCGGGTGCTGCCGGTACGGCAGGACTGCGCCGAGGCGACCCACGAGGCCCGGCGGGCCGTGGCGCCCCGGCTGCGCACCCGGCTGGAGCCGGTGGCGGAGGCCTGCCGACTGGCCCGCGAGCTGGTCGGGGACGCGTGCGCCCGGTGGAACGTGCCGGGGGCGGCCGGGCCGGCGTCGCTGGTGCTCAGTGAGCTGGTCGGCAACGTGGTCCGGCACGCGCACACCCCGATGCAGGTGACGCTGACCCTGCGCCGCCCGTACCTGCACGTGGCGGTGCAGGACGGCAGCCGTAGCCCGGCCCGTGCCGGGCGGCCGGACCTCCGGGCCGAGGGCGGGCGGGGCCTGCTGCTGGTCCGGGAGCTGGCCGAGCGCTGGGGCTGCGTGCCGGCCGGTGCGGGCAAGGCCGTCTGGGCGACCGTGGCCGCCAATTAACCCCAAATTACCGCTATAGCCTTAATGGTCGCTCTCGCCTGGTTTCATGGGCAGAGGCGCGGGTAGGCGCGCCCGGTCCAACTGTCGTCACGGCGGGGGTGATGCTTCCAATGCCCAAGCGGGTCACCACGGAACCACGCGACCGGGGTCCGGCGATCCTGGCGCCGGCGCGCTTCGGCGGCTACCCGGGCCAGCTGCGGCCGGCGCTGCCCGGCAGCAGGCTGACCCGGTGGCTGCGCACCACCGACCACAAGCAGATCGGTCTGCTCTACCTGCTCTCCTCGTTCGGGTTCTTCCTGATCGCCGGCCTCCAGGCGATGCTGATGCGCGCCGAACTGGCCCGGCCCGGCCTGCAGTTCCTGTCCCCGGAGCAGTACAACCAGCTCTTCACCTCGCACGGCACGATCATGCTGCTGCTGTTCGCCACCCCGGCCGCGTTCGGGTTCGCCAACTACATCGTGCCGATCCAGATCGGGGCGCCCGACGTCTCGTTTCCCCGGCTGAACGCTCTCGCCTACTGGCTCTACCTCTTCGGCGGCCTGATGGTGATCGGCGGATTCCTCACCCCGGGCGGTTCGGCGGACTTCGGCTGGTTCGCGTACAACCCGCTGAGCAGCGTGGAGCACTCCCCCGGTGTCGGTGCCAACATGTGGGTGATCGGCCTGGTGCTCTCCGGACTGGGGACCATCCTCGGTGCGGTGAACCTGATCGCCACGATCCTGACCCTGCGGGCGCCGGGCATGACCATGTTCCGGATGCCGATCTTCACCTGGAACATGCTCTTCGTCAGCCTGCTGGTGATCCTGGTGTTTCCGCTGCTGGCCGCAGCGCTGCTGGCACTGGCGTCCGACCGGATCCTGAACAGCCACGTCTACGACCCGACCACGGGCGGGCCCATGCTGTGGCAGCACCTGTTCTGGTTCTGGGGGCACCCCGAGGTCTACATCATCGCAGTGCCGTTCTTCGGGATCATCACCGAGATCATCCCGGTCTTCGCCCGGAAGCCGATCTTCGGCTACACGGGTCTGGTGCTCGCCACCATCGCGATCACCATCCTGTCCATGGCGGTCTGGGCGCACCACATGTACGGCACCGGCCAGGTGCTGCTGCCGTTCTTCAGCATCCTGAGCTACCTGATCGCCGTGCCGACCGGGGTCAAGTTCTTCAACTGGATCGGGACGATGTGGAAGGGGCAGATCACCTTCGAGACACCGATGCTGTTCGCCATCGGATTCCTGGTGACGTTCCTGCTGGGCGGACTGACCGGGGTGCTGCTGGCCAGCCCGCCGGTCGACTTCCACGCCACCGACACGTACTTTGCCGTCGCGCACTTCCACTACGTCATGTTCGGCACGGTGGTGTTCGCGCTATTCGGCGGCTTCTACTTCTGGTGGCCGAAGATGACCGGCCGGCTGTTGGACGAGCGGCTGGGCAAGGCGCACTTCTGGACCATGTTCATCGGCTTCCACGGCACCTTCCTGGTGCACCACTGGCTGGGCGGTGAGGGGATGCCCCGCCGGTACGTCGATTACCTGGAGAGCGACGGGTTCACCACCCTCAACACGATCTCCACGATCTTCTCCTTCCTCCTCGGAGCCTCCACTTTGTTCTTCATCTGGAACGCGTGGAAGTCCTGGCGGTACGGGGCGATGGTCAACGTGGACGACCCCTGGGGCTTCGGCAACTCCCTCGAATGGGCGACCACCTGCCCGCCGCCGCTGCGCAACTTCGACCGGATGCCCCGGATCCGCTCCGAGCGGCCCGCGTTCGACGCCAAGTACGGCCAGCTCGTCGCCGACCTCGGCCG
This sequence comes from Micromonospora sp. WMMD558, assembly GCF_049315255.1. Lineage (NCBI taxonomy): Bacteria > Bacillati > Actinomycetota > Actinomycetes > Micromonosporales > Micromonosporaceae > Micromonospora > Micromonospora sp. WMMD558. Next base: position 4,925,731 of record NZ_CP186061.1, read on the forward strand.
CGACCTGCCGCAGCGCGCCACCCGGCCACCCCAGGAGTTCCGTGAGGAGTTGCACATGGAGAGGCACGTGCCCGAATCGCCGAGCGCCGACGGTGCGGTGGCCGGTCCGCGCGAGGCGATGGCGCATCACCCGGCCCCGCAGTCCGGCGCCCGGCCGATCGAGGTCCCCGAGCCGGAGGAGGTGCGCCGGCCCAGCTTCGAGGAGACCGAAGAGGCGGAGGAGCCCATCCTGGGCGCGCGGCGCGCACCGCAGGAGAACGAACGGTGGCGCCGCCCCGGCGGCCACCCCGACGACACCACGGAGAAGTAACCGACCGCACGAGGAGGGGGCCGGCGCTGTCGCGTCGGCCCCCCTCGTGCGGTCAGTCGCGGGTCGGGGGGAGGCCGGCGGCGGCGAGCGAGCGGCGGACCGCGGGCTGCACCCGGGTCAGCCGCAGCGGTACGCCGGTGCGGGCGGCGGCCTCCTGGCCGGCCATCAGCGCGGCGATCCCGCCGGCGTCGAAGCCGGCCGCGCCGACCAGGTCGACCACCACCTCGGTGGGTTGGCCGGTCATCGCCTCCAGCATCGCCCGGCGCAACTGGTCGGCGCCCTCGCGGTCGACGTCCCCGCCGACCTCGACCACCACCCGGTCGCCGTTCTGCTTCACCGAGATCCTCGTCTTCACCGCGTCGGCCTCGCCGGCGCCGTTCTGCCACGGCGGCGGCGCGTCGGCGAGCATCGCCTGTCGCAGCCAGGTCAGCGCCCGGGACAGCAGCCGGGAGACGTGCATCTGCGAGATGCCGAACCGGGCCGCGATCTCGGCCTGGGTCTGGTTGCCGTAGAAGCGCATGGCGAGGATCCGCCGCTCACGCCAGGGCAGCCGGTGCAGCAGGCCGCTGACGGTCACCCGGTCGTCCACGGACTCCAGGGCGTTGTCGGACTCCCCCACCAGGTCACCGAACTCGGCCGAGCTCTCCCCGCCCACCGGGGCGTTCAGCGACGCCGGGCTGTACCCGGCCGCCGACTCCAGCGCGGCGAGGATCTCCTCCTCGGGCGTCTCCAGCCGCTCGGCCAGTTCCGCCACGGTGGGGGCGCGGGACAGCTCGCTGGTCAGCGCCGCCGTCGCCTGTCCCACCTCGAGGATCAGGTCGCGCAGCCGCCGGGGAACGTGCACGCCCCACGTGCGGTCGCGGAAGTGGCGTTTGATCTCGCCGACGATCGTGATCGCCGCGTACGCGGTGAACGAACCCCGTTCCGGGTCGTACCGGTCCACCGCGTTGACCAGCCCCAGCCGGGCCACCTGCTCCAGGTCCTCCAGCGGTTCACCACGTCCCCGGTACCGGCGCGCCAGTCGCCCCGCGAACGGCAGCGCGAAGCGGACCAGGTCGTCGCGTGCCTCCTGCCGCCGTTCGGGCGGCAGTCCCTCGATCCGTGCCGCGTACGCCAGAGCCGCCGCGTCGAGGTCTTCGAGGCCCCGGTCGGTAGGTGGCGGTGTGCTTGTGGTGGTCTGTCCGAACATCCGCGCCTCCCTCAGGAAGGTCCCCCGCCCGGATTTGGGAAACCGGTCGTGCGCGTGGTGGCACCACGCACCGGGCCGGAAGTGGGTTACGTGACTGGGACGCCAGCGGGCGACGGCGCCGCACTGCACGGCGTGATCAGGCCGTCGCAGCCAGCGGTGTTCCCGCTCCGTAGGTACTCAATCACGGGACCCCGGGTTCGCGAGGATGTTTCGGTGTGCCGGTCTCAACAGACCAGAAGGCCCTGGTGGGAGCCGCTGTCGCGGAGCGCTTCCAGGGCCGCGCCGACGCTCATCGCCGGCGGTGTGGGCAGGTCGTACGGCTGCGCCCGCAGCACCTCGGTCGCCCGGCGGGTGGGCACCGAGGTGACCGGGTACCCCCGGGCCGCCGTACGGTCCAGGGCGCGCCGGCGGCGGCCGAAGGCGGCCACGGCCAGCCACTGCGGCAGCCCCGCGAGGGCCGGTGACCGCAGTCCTGGCGGCTCGGGCAGGACGTCCACCGAACTGAACGGCTCGCTGCCGGCGAGCCACCACTCCACCCCCTCCACGCTGCGCCGGGTGGCGTTCTCGCACCAGTAGGGCACCATTCCCGCGCGGACCACCTGCCACGGGTCGAGCAGCCGGCCGCACTCGACGACCAGGCGGTTGCCGGTCTTGCCGGCGGCGCGCAGCCAGCGCCGGTACAGGTCGGCGGTCGCCGCGCTCAGCGCCGCCGGTTCCGGGACGAGCACCCGGTGCAGCGGGTGCCGGTGCGCGTCGGCCCACTCCCGTACGGCCTGGTCGAAACCGGACTCCACGCCGTGCTCGGCGGGGCGTGGCGGCTCGACGACCTCCGGCGGCGTCCAGCGCGTGCCGTCGCCGCCCGCCGAGCGGAGCACCTGGCGCAGCGCGTGACTGTCCGGGTGGAAGTCCACCGGGTCCAGCCCGCTGCCGGGGCAGCCGACCTGGAAGCTGTGCCCGGGTGCGGAGTCGAGCACCGGCCAGGTGCGGGCGTCGCGGAACAGCAGCACCGGCGCGCCGGGCTCCAGGCGGTCGGCCAGGAACCGGACGTACGCGGCGGGCAGCCGCCGCCACCGCGCGGCGAGCGAGACCGTGGCACCGGCGAGGGCGCCCCGGCTGGCCGGGCAGTGCACCTGGCGTACGTGCAGGTCGGGGTTGCCGGCCAGCAGCCGCGCGGTGAGCGCGGCGCCATGGTCGAGGGCGGCCTCCGGGCGGTCCACCGCGCCCTGCGCCCAGTGCACGCTCATCTCGAAGCTCGCGGGCAGCCACGGCACGCCGAGCGCCACCGCGAGGTGGGCCGTTGCGCCGTGCGGGGAGCCGAGCAGCAGCCCCGGGTACCGGCGGCACGGGTACTGGTCGACGAACCAGCGGGCGACCCGGTCGGCGTCCACCTCCGCCGTCTGGCCCACGGTCAGCGCGACCCGGCCGGCGGCCCGGGTCACCGCGGCCCGCCGTACCGCCTCGGGCGCGCCGGTGAAGCGCGACAGCGGGCCGGGGTGGCCCAGGTCCGCGCAGTCGGCGCCGCGCAACGCCCGGGCCGTCGCCCCGACCAGGATCCGGGCCGCGCTGCCGGCCGCCACGACGCGGTCGCCGGCCAGGCCGGCGCCCTCAGCCGTGAGCCCCGCGCGCACCTTGTGCACCGGCCCTACCTTGCCTCGTTCGCTCACCACGCGGCCCGGCTTCCCGTCCCGATGCGGTTCAAACGGGGCATCCCAGACCGCTCGGTCGTAATCCCGCGATCTCCGGCGGATCGCCGGTCCGGGTCGGCTACCGGCTGCCGTACCCGGCAGGTGCCGGCTCTCCCACCGGGGCCGCTTCCGTGCCGATGCCGCCAGACGACACGGCGACACCGCATCGGGACGGGCGGCACGGATGCCGTCGAGCCGCCCCGACGGGGCAGGCCGGGCGCTGGTCGCACAGATCGGGTGGCTCGACCGGCCAGCCCGACCCGTGCCCGCGAGAAGCCGCGCCCGCCGCCCGCCGATGGTGCCCGGAGGTTAGACGAGGTCCTCCACGGCCAGCCCGGCGCCGAGCACCCGGTCACGGACCCGACGGGCGGCGTCACCCCCGGCGAACACGGCGCGCAGGTCGGCGAACGCCGGCTCCGGCGGGGCGGGCGACACGGCCGGGTCGACGACGGCCTCCACCACGCACGGCCGGTCGGCGGCGAACGCCTCCTCCCACGCCGCGCCGACCAGATCAGGCCGGTCCACCCGGACGCCGTGCAGCCCGAGCAGGCGGGCCCAGCCCGCGTACGGCACGTCGGGGCGGCGCCGGGACAGGTCGGCCGTCGGCCCCCAACCGCCGCCCATACCGGAGTGGTCGCGGTTGTTGAGGACGAGCACCACCAGGCGCGGATCGGGCCACTCCCGCCAGTGCTGGGAGATCGTGACCAGCTCGGCGAGACCGTTGAGCTGCATGGCGCCGTCGCCCATCAGGGCGAGCACCGGCTGGTCCGGGGCGGCGAGCTTGGCGGCGACCGCGTACGGCAGGGCGCAGCCCATCGACCCGAGGGTGCCGCACAGCTGCGCATCGACGCCCGAGGGCAGTTCCACGTGGCGGGCGTACCAGTGGAGGACCGAGCCGACGTCCACGGCGATCGCGCCGGTACGCGGCACCCGGGCGGCCAACTCGTGCAGCACCAGCTGCGGGTTGACCGGCTCGGCCGGCGCGGCGGCGCGCGCGGCGGCCTCGTTGCGCCACCGGTCGACGGAGTCCTCGACGGTGTCCCGCCAGGTCGCGTTCGGCCGGTCGGGCACCCGGGCGAGCAGCGCGCGCAGCGTCTCGGCGGCGTCGCCGACCAGCGGCACGTCCACCGGGTAGCGGGAGCCGATTCGGCGGCCGTCGATGTCGATCTGGACGGTGCGGGCCTGCCCGGGCATCGGGAAGTAGTCGGTCCAGGGGTCGTTCGTGCCGATCATCAGCAGCGCGTCGCAGCCACCCATCAGCTCGGCCGCGGCCGGTGTGCCGACCTCGCCCAGGACCCCGGTGTGGAAGGGCAGCCGCTCGTCGAGCACCGGCTTGCCGAGCAGCGAGGTGGCCACGCCGGCGCCGAGCCGGTCGGCGAGGGCCACGATCTCCTCGGCGGCGCCCCGGCCGCCCTGCCCGACCAGGATCGCGGTGCGCCGGGAGCCGCCGAGCAGGTGCGCCGCGGCCGCCAGGTCCGCGTCGCGGGGCAACACCCGGGCCAGCGGCTCGCCGGGCGTCGTGGTGACGACGACCGACTCGGGCAGCAGGTCCGGCACCGCGGCCTCCTGGACGTCACGGGGCAGCACGACGCAGACCGGGCTCCGGGTGGCCGCGGCGGTGCGGAACGCCTCGTCGAGGAGGCCCGGCACCTGCGCCGGGGCGCGCGCGTACCGGACGAACTGGTTGCACACGTCACCGAAGAGCCGGCTCAGGCCGATCTGCTCGTGCGCGCCCCCGAGGGGCCCCCGGACGTCCTCGCCGACGATCGCCACGACCGGCTTGCTGTCGAGCTTCGCGTCGTAGAGCCCGTTGAGCAGTTGGACCGCGCTGGGTCCGTGGGTGGCGAGGCACACCCCGATGCCGCCGGTGAACTTGGCGTGTCCGGTGGCCATGAACGAGGCGGTCTCCTCGTGGCGGGCGGGCACGAAGGCGGGGTCCCCGCCCGAGGCGTCGAGCGCCTCGACCACCGGGGCGATGGCCGCCCCGGGGTAGCCGAACGCGCGCGGGACCCGCCAGGCCCGGAGCCGTTCGACCACCAGGTCGGCCGCCGTACGCTCAACCATCGCCCCGGCCGGGGGTGCCGGCGTCGACGTAGCGCAGCACGGCGCCCACCCCGTCGGTCAGCTCCGGCGCCTCGTCCGGGCCGAGCACGGTCAGCTCGGCGTCGGTCCCGACCAGAGCCCGCACCAAAGCGGCGTCGGCGCGGACCTTCGCCGGGTCGCGTACCGACATCGCGGCCAGCTGCTGCGGGTCGGTGGCGATCTCGGTGGGCTCGGGTCCGATCCACAGCTCCCCGTTCGCCGACGGGTCGTCGACGATGAGCATGTTCTCCACCTGGTTGCGCTGCAACGCCGACACCACCGCGTCCAGCCCGGCACCCACGTCCTCCTGCATGCCGAACCGGTCCAGGGTGGCGGTGATGCGCTGGTCGGCGACCTCGGCGATGGTCTGCACCGTCAGGTCGTCCAGGAGGGTGTCGTCGGCGCCCCTGGCCCGGGAGCCGGCGTCGGTGCGGACGAGGACGTCCTGCCAGCGGTCGGGCATCTGGGCGGCGATCACGCCGGTGGCCCGGACGTCGCCGGCCACCACGACCACGTCGGCGCCCACCTTCTCGGCGAGCTGCACCGTCGCGGCGGCGACGTCGCCGGCGTTGTGGTGCCACGCCTCCATCGCGGCTCGCTGGTACCGCGACTGCGACCACCCTCCCGGGTTGACCCGCCGCAGTTGGAAGTCCTCGCGGCCGGTGACCGCGGCGCGCCGGGGAACGCCGCCGGCGCTGACCGCCATCGCGTCGGCGCCCTCCCGGTTGGCCAGGACCCGCACCCAGGCCACCTGCTCGCCGCGCTGGGCGAGCAGCGGCATCACGTGCGGCAGCGGCGCGAACGCGGCGAGGTCGCGCAGCGGCGGGGCGGACAGGTACTCCGACAGCGCCACCCGGCCGTGACTGGCGAACACCGCGATGCCGTAGTCGCCCGGCATCGGGTCGTGGCCCCGTACGACCCGTTCGATCGCCTCGATCGACGCCAGGTCGGCCCGTTGCTGCTGAAGTCGGTCCCGCAGGGCGCGCCAGCGCAGGTCCAGCGCCGGGTGGGCGTCCTCGGTGTCGGCGGACGCGTCCAGGTAGACCGAGCACCACGGGCCCGGCCGGTCGTAGAGCGGGCGCAGGAAGGACAGCTGCATGCTCGACCCCTTTCCAGCTCGGCCCTGCGCTTACCCATGCCGTCCGGCTTGTCACCTGAACCGCTCGGTGGGGCGTGACCTGCGTTCATTCACGTCGTTCAACTGGCCGGGCCGATACGATCGGTGAACGGAACCGGACTCTGGGTGGTGGCGATGGACAGCGACCTGCAAACCCCGCGGATCGTCCACCCGACGGCGCGGATCGTCACCGGCCGGGTCGTCCGACTGCTCGAGGGCTACCCCCGTGAGGTGCGGGTGGGTCAGCCGGTGCTGGTGGTGGTGCTGGCCGCGGCCGGAGTCGCGGGGTTGCTGGTGGCCCTCGTCCGCACCGTCCTGTCCGCCGGCTCCGGGGGCGCGCGCCGCCGTTTCAAGGACCTGAAGAAGGGCCCGGAGTACCTGGTCACCCCGGTCCGCCTGCGCGACACCGCGGGGCGGCTCTGCGAGGTGGAGCTGCACGGGCACCTGCCGCAGAGCGCCCTGCACCCGGCGGACCACGTGCAGGTCACGCTGCGCCGCCAGCGCGACCCCGACCTGCCGCCGAAGATCGAGCGGATCGTCAACCTGACCACCGGGCAGCTGCTCACCCCGCGTACCGCGACGATCTGGTCGCATCTCGGGCCGCCGCTGCTGCTCCAGGCCGCACTCGGCGCGCTCCTGCTCGCCGCCGTCGCCGCCTGCTCCGCGCTGACGTGAAAGGAAGGGCCCCTTGTTAACGCCTGGCGTTGTATAAGGGTCCCTTCCTAACCGCGGGGGTTTCGGCCTGCCGGCCGGGCACCACATGGCCGAGGAGGCGCCGGAGCAGCTCGCCACGACCCTGGCGGCGTTCCTGGCGGGGTGACCGCGCCGGGGGTCAGCCGACGGGGGCGGCGTCCCGGGCCGGAGCGGGGGCGTCGGCGAGCAGGCCCCGGCGGCGGGCCCACCGCTCGAAGACCAGGGTGGCGAAGGGCGGCACGGCGCAGAGCAGGGCCACCCCGGCCGTGAGCAGGCGCCACCGGCGCAGCCGGGCCACCGCGAGCACCAGAACGCCGTACGCGACGAAGAGCGCGCCGTGGATCGGACCGAAGACCTGCACGCCCAGTTCGTTGGCCGGCGGCCCGTACTTCACCGCCATGCCGGCCAGCAGGCCCGCCCAGGAGATCGCCTCGGCGATCGCCGCCACGACGAACAGCCGGGTCACCCGTTCCCGCATCGTCACAATCCCACCCCTTCCGCCGGGCCATGCTAGCCGCGCCGACTGTGCCCGCCGGGCGCGAAGGGGCGGCGCGCGACGGGGATCACGGAGCCCCAGGGTGGGTAGAAGAGGACCGATGGGTCTTCCCCCACCGGTACCGGCATGCGAACTTAGGGGGAACCAGCGGTGACAGGGTGGTGACCATGGGCGAGGATGTCGGTGCGCGGACCTTCAGCCGTGAGGATCGGGCCCGGTACCGCGACAAGGTGCGCCGCTGCCTCGACGTCTTCGCCGAGATGCTGCGGGAGTCGCGGTTCGACGTCGACCGGCCGATGACCGGGCTGGAGATCGAGCTCAACCTCGTCGACGACGGGTCGATGCCGGCCATGCGCAACGCCGACGTCCTCGCCGCCGTCGCCGACCCGGACTTCCAGACCGAGCTGGGCCAGTTCAACGTCGAGATCAACGTGGCGCCCCGGCGGCTCGCCGGGACCGGCACCGCCGAGTTCGAGGAGCAGGTACGCGCCAGCCTCAACGCCGCCGAGGCCAAGGCGCGGACGGTCGGCGCCCACATGGTCATGATCGGGATCCTGCCGACGCTGCGTCCGGAGCACCTGACCGCGGCGACGCTGTCGGCCAACCCCCGCTACCGGCTGCTCAACGAGCAGATCTTCGCGGCCCGCGGCGAGGACCTGCGGATCGCGATCAACGGGGTCGAGCGGCTGGCGGTCACGGCGGACACGATCACTCCGGAGGCCGCCTGCACCAGCACCCAGTTCCACCTCCAGGTCAGCCCCGCCCAGTTCGCCGACTACTGGAACTCGGCGCAGGCGATCGCCGGTGTCCAGGTCGCGCTCGGCGCGAACGCGCCGCTGCTCTTCGGCCGCGAACTGTGGCGGGAGACCCGGGTCCCGCTGTTCGAGCAGGCCACCGACACCCGCGCCGAGGAAATCAAGGCGCAGGGCGTCCGTCCCCGGGTGTGGTTCGGCGAACGCTGGATCACGACGGTCTTCGACCTGTTCGAGGAGAACGTCCGCTACTTCCCGGCGCTGCTGCCGATCTGCGAGCCGGAGGACCCGGCCGGGACGCTCGCGGCCGGCGGCGTGCCGGCCCTCGCCGAACTGCGGCTGCACAACGGCACCATCTACCGGTGGAACCGCCCGGTGTACGACGTGCTGAAGGGCCGGCCGCACCTGCGGGTGGAGAACCGGGTGCTGCCGGCCGGGCCCACGGTCGTCGACACGATCGCCAACGGCGCCTTCTATTTCGGGCTGGTCCGGGCCCTGGCCGAGAGTGACCGGCCGCTGTGGTCGCAGATGTCGTTCAGCGCCGCCGAGGAGAACTTCACCTCCTGCGCCCGGTACGGCATCGACGCGCAGGTCTTCTGGCCGGGCCTGGGGTACCTGCCGGTCACCGAGCTGGTGCTGCGCCGGCTGCTGCCGCTCGCCCACCACGGACTGGACCGCTGGGGTGTGGCCCCGGAGGAGCGGGACCGGCTGCTCGGCATCATCGAGAAGCGCTGTCTCACCGGCCGCAACGGCGCGAGCTGGCAGGTGGAGACGCTGCACCGGCTGGAGTCCGCCGATCACCTGGACCGGCCCGCGGCGCTGCGCGAGGTGGTCCGCCACTACGTGGACCTCATGCACAGCAACCGGCCCGTCCACGAGTGGCCGCTGCCCTGACCGTTCCCGCCCACATTCAAGCAATCCGGAAGACCATCGCCGGCCCGGCCCGCCCCATCATGAAGGCTCACCGTCTGTAACGCCTGAGGAGCCTTCCGTGACCCAGACCGACCGGCTCAGCGGCCCCCGCGACGCCACCGATCCGATCCGGCTGTCGGCCTCACCCCACGCCACGTCCCTGTTCGTCAACGGCCACGTCCCGCGCCGGCGCGGGCTGCTCATCCTGCTCAGCGTGTTGGGCGGCTTCCTGCTGACCGTGGTCTGGTCGGCGGAGTTCGTCGATCAGACCATCGGCCACAACGTCGCCGACACGCTGCTGGGCCACGATCCCACCGAGACGCCGTTGACCGGGATCGTGTCCGGGGTGCTGTTCGCGTTCGTCTCCGGCATCGCGGGCACCTTCACCGCGTGCAACATCGCCGCGTTCGGCGCCATCGCTCCCCTGGCCGGCTCACCCGGCGGCCGGCTGGGCCGCTTCCTGGCGCCGCTGCGCCCGCTGGGCTGGCTGGCCGTCGGCATGGTCGCCGTGTCCGCGGCGTACGGCGCGGTCGTCGGTCTCGTCGGGACGTCGATGCCGCAGTTCTCCACCGCGCAGAACACGCCCGGGTCCCTGTCGCCGCGCAGCATCCAGTCCATGGTGGTCTTCGGCCTGATCGGGCTGACCATGGTCTACCTCGGCCTGGCCGCCCTGAAGGTGGTGCCGGACCCGTTCGCGCGGATCTCCCGCCGCCGCCCCAACGCCCCGCTGGTCTTCATGGGCGCGCTGGTCGCCGGGTTCCTCATCGGACGGCCGTACCCGCTGTTCCGGCAGATGTTCCGGGACGCGGCGGAGAGCGGGAACCCGCTCTACGGCGCGGCGGCGTTCACCCTCCAGTCGATCGGCAACATCGTCATCATGGCGGTGCTGTTCCTGCTGCTCGCCTGGTTCGCCGGGAGCCGCCTGCAGGCCTGGTTCGCGGCCCGTCCGGCCCGGCTGGCGGCGATCACCGGCGCCGCGTTCCTCGTCGCGGGCGCCTTCACGTTCCTGTACTGGGACGTCCGCCTGCTCGCCCGCCGCGAGATCATCCCCTGGTACCCGACCGCACCCTGGACGTGACGGGCGACGGGCGGGACCCCGACGGGTGGCGCGGCGGCTTCCGACCACCGCACCCCGGTGTGGCGCGGCGGCTGCGGCCGCCGCGCCACCGGTCGGCGCGGTCAGCCGGTGCCGCAGGAGACCGTCGGCCAGGTCCAGTTGCCGTTGTGCTGGATGGTCACGCCCCAGTTGTTGCCGTTGCCGTTCGGCCGGGCGGTCAGCACCTGGGCGCTGGGATAGCTCGCGCTGATGTTCCACGTCGCGATGATCCGGGCGGGCGACGGGACGTTCATCGTCACGGTCCAGGCGGTGGCGCCGGACACCGACACGTTGAGGTTGTAGCGGTCGCTCCACTGCTGGCCGGCGGAGAGCGTCGCGGTGCAGCCACCACCGCCGCCACCGCCGCCACCACCACCGCCCAGCGTGATGTCCGAGCTGCCGCTGCTCTGGTATCCCTCAGTCGCCATGATCATGTAGTTGTGGCCGCCGAGGTTCATCCCGTTGCGCGCCCAGGCGTCGAAGTGGTTGCCGCTGGTGATGGTGCCGCCGGTCCGCTTCGACTGCCGGACACTCCAGAACTGCTTGAACGTCGCGGTGCCGATGATGGAGGGGGCGTTGTAGCGGGTCGTCTCGTAGATGTCGTACGTGCCGCCGTCGCTGGTGACGGTTCCCTTGTACGTCCCGGTGGGCCGGTAGGTGCCCCAGTTGTCGACGATGTAGTACTCGACGAGCGGGCTCGTCGTCCAGCCGTACAGGGTCAGGTACGCGTTGCCGGACGGGTTGAAGCTGCCCGAGTACGTCACGCTGCGGCGCCCGCCGGTGCTCCAGCCCTTGCCGGCGACGAAGTTGCCGGTGTTGCGCCACGAGGTGCTGTAGTTGCCGCCGGAGCCGAGTTCCATGGAGACGGTCCCGGGGCTGTCGGTCCAGAACGAGTAGAAGTAGCCGTCGTGGGTGCCGGTCTGGTTCGAGGTGACGGCGGCGCTGGCGGCACCGGGCAGCATCAGTGCTGCCGCGACCAGGGCCAGGGTGCAGGCGGCGCCGACGAGCAGCCGGAGGTGGCCGCGCCTGCGGCCTGGCGGGTTGGCGGGGACGTCGTTCATGCGCTCTTCCTCCTTCGGGAAGGCTGGCGGGGGCCAGGCAGCGCGGTGCGACCGGGCGGGGCGGTGGGGTAACCGCCGCGCGCCCGGCATCGCACGACGCGGCAGGGGTGGGGGCCGGTCGCCGTGCGGTGGGCGACCGGAGGCCGGGTCACGGCGGCGACCCGGATCGACAGATGTCGAGGTCCGTCGATGCCGAAAGTATCGACCGGCGTCGCAACGCAGTCAACAAGTCCCGGAAATGTTTCGGAAACGACTCCGGAGTCATTGACCGCCCGAAGGCGCTTCAGCACGGTGAACTGCCGCCCGTCCGCCCGCCGGGATCGACCGGGCGCCATCCACCAGAGCGGACACGGCCGCGATTTCCGGAAGTGTTCCGGACCTGACTCGCGGCTCGGCGCAATCAGTGGCTGCGGAGGCAGCTGACGCGGCCGGGCGGCTCGATGTCGAGCCACCCGGCCGACCCGTCGAGTACGGGCACGTGGTGAGTCAGCGAAGCTGGCGGCCCGGGCGACACGATCCGGGCTCCAGCCGGGTTCGCCCGAGGCTCGGCAATCAACCGCGGTTCTCTCCTCGCCGGGGCAGCTTCCAGTCCGGCCGGACGAAGTGGCAGGTGTAGCCGCCGGGATGCTTCTCCAGGTAGTCCTGGTGCTCCGGCTCGGCCTCCCAGAAGGGGCCGGCGGGGCCGACCTCGGTGACCACCTTGCCCGGCCACAGACCGGAGGCGTCGACGTCGGCGATGGTGTCCTCGGCGATCTCCCGCTGCTGGTCGTCGGTGTAGAAGATGGCCGACCGGTAGCTCGCCCCCACGTCGTTGCCCTGGCGGTTCCTCGTCGTCGGGTCGTGCACCTGGAAGAAGAACTCGAGCAGGTCCCGGTAGGTCAGCTTGTCCGGGTCGTAGACGATCTCGATCGCCTCGGCGTGGGAACCGTGGTTGTAGTACGTCGCGTTCGGGACGTCCCCGCCGGTGTAGCCGACCCTCGTGTCGACCACGCCGGGGCGTTTCCGGATGAGATCCTGCATCCCCCAGAAGCAGCCACCGGCCAGGATCGCCTTCTCCGTCGTGTCGGTCATCGCTCCCCTCCCCTCCCCTTCCGTTGCCCACCACGTCAGGACGGCCCTACGGGCCGAACGTGAAGACGTACGCGCGGAAGCCGACTTGGCCGGTGACGAGGCTCAGCAGGTGGTCGTCCCGGGACGCGCCGTCGACGAGCCGGACCATGGCCGCCCGGTCGAGGTGCGCGACGCCGTCCGCGTCGACGTCGGCGCCGCGCTCGCCGCCGATCGGCTCGCCGTCGAGCAGCACCCGGACCTCCGCCCGGCCGGTGGGTCCCGGGTCGACGACGAGGTTCACCTCACCGGCGTTGAAGGGCAGGGCGAGTTCCCCCGTGCCGCTGACGAGTTCGACGTACTCGCCGCCGCTGAGCCAGTCGCCGGTCACGGTGAAGGTGCCCGGCACCCCCCGGTCGGCGCCGACGTACGTCTCGGGCGTGATCCCGACGTAGGAGGGCTCCCCCACCTCGGCGAAGGCCGCCGCTTCCGGGCTGACCGGCGGCAGCCCGGTACGCGGCGCCCGGACCTCCAGCAGCCGCCGGATCTCCGACTCCACCCGCTCGTACGCCCCCTCGCCGACCCACCGGTCGACGAGCCGTCCCTCGGCGTCGAAGAGGTACTTCGCCGGCCAGGCGTCGTTGCGGAGGATCCGCCAGAACGTGAAGTCGTTGTCGAGGGCGACGGGATAGGTGAGGCCGTGGTCCCGGACCGCCCGGTCGATGTTCGCGGCGTCCCGGCCGAACTCGAACTCGGGGGCGTGCACACCGACCACGGTCAGGCCCAGGTCCGCGTAGTCGCGGTGCCACGCCTTGACGTAGGGCGCGGTGCGGATCCAGTTGACGCAGGTGTACTCCCAGATGTCGACCAGGACCACCCGGCCGCGCAGGTCGTCGGGGGTCAGCGGCGGCGAGTTGACCCACCGCTCGACGGTGATGGGAGGAAGCTGCAGGGCCATCTGCCTCATCCGGCTGCCAGGTCGACGGCCGTGGCGCCGACGATGGCCCGGTCACCGTCGTTCTGCGCGTAGCCGACCACCATGGCGCGTCCCGGGTCGAGATCCGCCGGCACGTCGAGTTCGACCCGTCCGCTCCCGGTGTCCAGTCTCGTCGCCGTGAAGGCGCGCACCACGGCGTCCTGCCGCAGCCGCCGCCCGGCGTTCTCACCCCGGGGGACGTCGTTCTCCAGGCCCCGTTCGACGACGGCGACGTTCACCATCCCTCGCTGCGGCGGCCGGTCGACCTGGTAGTCCACCGTCACCCGGCGCCCGCCGCCCCCGTCGGCGGCCGCCACCGACAGCGTGACCGGCGTGACGGCCGGCGTCTTCAGGGCGTACGCGATGGCGTCCGAGGCCTGCCGGCGGTCGGAGCCGACGAACTCGGTGGTGCCGTTGACGATCATCTGCGGCGTGTACAGCCCGCCCGAGCCGAAGGCCCGCGCGTAGTCCTCCTGCCGGCGGGTGTACGCGGCGGCGCCGAAGGGGTCGGGCCAGCCCAGGTGGTCCCAGTAGTCGACGTGGAAGCCGAGGGCGTAGACGGGTCGCCCCCGTTCCCGGGCGTCGCGGTCGATCTCGGACAGCGCCGACTCGGCCGGAGGACAGCTGTTGCAGCCCTGGGAGGTGAACAACTCCACCACGGCGAAGCCGGCCTGGGCGCTACCCGCCCCGCTGCGCGATGTGTCCGTCATGGCGCAACCTCCTCAGGTCCCTCCTCCTTGCGGCCCTGGCCTTCCCCTTCCACCCGGGACCATGCGCCCGCGTCGCCGGACCGCGGTCGCTGTCACAGATCGGCGCCGGCCGGAAGGCGGCCAGGTGGAAGGAGTGCGACCAGGACCTGAAGTCCTACGCCCCGCCGCCGTCACCGACGAGCTCGCCGCCCGGCTGCTCACGCAGCTCGGGGCGCCGGCGACGGCCGTCAGCCGGTTTCGGCCATCGCCGAGAGGCGGCGGGCGAGCCGGCCGGCGGCCTCGCGCAGTTCGGGCGGCTCCAGCACCTCCGCGTCGAAGCCCAGCCGGGCCACGTGCACGGCGAGCCAGTCCAGGTCGTCCCCACCGAGGACGAGCACGCACCACCCGTCGCGGTCGTCCTCGACGCGCCCCACCTGGGGCGGCACGAACTCCCGTACGCGGTCCGGCGGGGCGTGCACCCGGACCCGGCCGAGATACCGGTACGGCGCCTCGGTCACGGACCGGTGCACGTACGCGACCGGGTCCGGATGCTCCCGCGGCCGGAAGCGCCAGGTCGTCGCCACCACCTCGCGCATCCGGTCCAGCCGGAAGGTGCGCCAGTCGTCGCGGTCGACGTCCCGGGCCATCAGGTACCAGCGGCGGCCGGTGGTGACCATCCGCACCGGTTCGACGGTGCGCTCGCGCTCCCCGCCGTCGCGTCCGGCGTACCGGAACCGCACCCGCACGGTGTCGCGGCAGGCCCGCGCGAGTGTCACCAGCAGCTCCGCGTCGATCTCGATCCCGGGGCCGACCAGGGTGTCGGTGGCCCCGTGCACCGCCCGCACCTCGGCGCGCAGGCGGGACGGCATCACCTGGTCGAGCTTCGCGAGCGCGCGCAGCGCCGCCTCGCCCGCCCCGGCGACCGTGCCTCCGGACGCCAGCCGCAGGGAGACCGCCGTCGCGATCGCCTCCTCGTCGTCGAGGAGCAGCGGCGGCAGCCGGGTGCCCGCGCCGAGCCGGTAGCCGCCGCCGACGCCCGCCGTCGCGTGCACCGGGTAGCCGAGCGCGCGCAGCCGCTCCACGTCGCGGCGCACCGAGCGGTCGGTGACACCCAGCTGTGCGGCGAGCGCGGAGGCGGTCCACGACGGCCGCCGCTGCAGCAGCGCCAGCAGTCGCAGCACCCGCTCGGTCGTCCGCTCGACGGTCACCGGTCCATCGTTGCACCGATCTAGGAATGATCCTGTCCGCTATGGCGGGCAGGCTGGGGCTGGTGTATCTGCTCCGCGACCTTTACCTGCACACTGACCGACAGACCTGACAGGAGGCGAGCTGAGATGGCCCGCGACGTCCAGATCACTTTCGACTGCGCCGACCCGGCCGGCTTGGCCGCGTTCTGGGCCGAGGCCCTCGGCTACCAGGTGCAGCGCGCTCCCGACGGCTTCGAGTCGTGGGACCAGGCACTGGAGGCGATGGGCGTGCCGCCGGAGCGACGCAACGACGCCTCGGCGTTGGTCGACCCCGAGGGCGCCCGGCCACGGCTGTTCTTCCAGCGCGTGCCGGAGGGCAAGCAGGCCAAGAACCGCGTACACCTCGACGTGCGGGCCGCGCCCGGGCTCGCGGGCGACGCGCGGATGGCGGCCCTGGAGGCGGAGGCCGCGCGGCTGGTCTCCCACGGCGCCACCCGGCGCGAGCGCCACGAGCCCGCACCCCCGCTCGGGACCGGCCACATCGTGATGGCCGATCCCGAGGGCAACGAGTTCTGCCTCGACTGACCCGACGCGCGGCGGCGGGTCAGTGCCAGTCGCTGATCCGCACGTCGCGCGGGTCGGGGGCGCCTTCCCCGGTCTCGAGGAGCTGCTTGAGGCTCATCAGGTAGGTGCCCCACTTGGTGCTGCAGTGGTTCATGAACTCGACCGGCTCACGCCAGCCCTCGTGCCGGAACAGCACGATCGTGTACTCGCCGTCCTGGCGGAGGTCCCACTGGATGCTGGTGCCGATCCACTCCTCCGGGCCGTCCACGACGTCCCAGCGGACGAGGCGGCCCGGATCGAGCTGGGCGACCTTCATGTCGAACCCGCCCGGCCGGAACCGGAACTCGATCACACCGCCGAGGTCCGTCTGTCCCGACGTCTTCTCGGTCCACCAGCCGGACAGGCCGTCCAGGGTGGTGAGCGCGGCGTACACCTGCTCCGGCGAGGAGCGCTCGACGCCGATGCGGTGAAGGATGTCTGCCATCTCCGTGATCCTGTCTACTCGTTCTTGCCGGTCTCGTCGGTCGTGTCCGTGTCACGCTGGATCGTCTCGGCGATGCGCTTGATGCGCCGCAGGCGGCGGTCCCAGGCGGTGCCGACGTCGGCGAGCTGGGCGACGGCGCGGGCGAGCTGGGCCTGGTCGACCCGGAACTGCCTCTCGCGGCCGGCGGCTGTGGCGCGCACCAGGCCGACGCGGTCGAGGACGGCGAGGTGCTTCGCCACCGCCTGCCGGGTCACCGGCAGGCGCTCGCTCAGGCTGGTCGCCGTCCCGCTGCCCTCGCTCAGCAGCAGGTCGAGCATCCGGCGGCGGGTCGGGTCGCCGACCGCCGACCAGAGGTCGTCGTCCACCAGCACGCTCATGCCGCGACCTTCGCGGCGTACGCCGGCAGTCGCGACAGGAAGTGGTCCCAGCCGCTGACGTGGTCGGCGTGCTCGGCGGCGACCTTCGCCTCGTCCCAGCCGCGCTCGCGGAAGCCGCTCTCGGTCATCCGCAGGAGCGTCCCGTCGCCGTGGGGTTCGAGCTCGAAGACGACCAGGAACGAGTTGCCCTGGGCGGCGGTCTCCCCCTCCGCGTGGGTCCACCGGAAGGAGAAGAGCCGCGGCGGCACGGCGTCGACGACGGTGAACTGCACCCAGGTGCCGCCCTGCGCGGGGTCCCCGAAGCAGATCCGCCCCGCTCCGCCGGGCACGGCCGGGTACTCGGCCTCGTCCGGCCACCACTCGCGCAGGTGCTCGGGACTGCTCACCACGTCGAAGACGACCTCGGGTGAGGCGTCGATGTGGATCTCCCGCTCGATCGTTCCGTACTCCATACCGGTCACCTTTCGCAACGTTTGGTTGCGCATCACGCTAGCCGATCCGCCAACCTAGCGCAACCGATGGTTGCTCAATGAGCGTCGGCCACCGCCAAATCGGATCGCCGCACCCGACGCGTCGTGCGATCGTTGCCGGGTGCCTCAGCCGAACTTGCGCACCGACCGCCTGCTGCTCGTCCCCCTCGCCGACCGGCACCTGGAGCTGGAGGTCCAGCTCGACTCCGACCCGGAGGTGCTGCGCTACCTCTACGGCCGGGCGCGGTCCCGGGACGAGGTGGTCGCGTCACACGCGCAGCGGATGGCCCTCGCCGACACGGTGGACGGCCTGGGCTACTGGACGGCGTTCGGCACCGACGGCGGGGCGCGCGGCTCGACGCCGCCGGCCAGCGAGGACGAGGGCGACTTCGTCGGGCTGATGATGCTCCCGCCGGCGCACGGCCCCGACCAGCCGGACGACCCCACGGTCAGCGACCTGGGTTACCGCATCCTCCGTCGCTGCTGGCGGCGGGGCCTGGCCAGCGAGGCGTCCCGCACGCTCCTGCGGCACGCCTTCGACACCGTCGGGCAGCGCCGGGTGATCGCGCAGACCATGGCCGTGAACGCCGGCTCCCGGGGCGTAATGGAGGCCGTCGGCATGCGGTACGTGCGCACGTACTTCCCGTCCTGGGACGACCCGCTGCCGGGAAGCGAGCTGGGTGAGGTCGAGTACGAGATGACCCGCGAGATGTGGCAGGCCCTCAACCCCGGTGACCGCGAGCGGGCGGAAATCGGCTGACCCGGCGCGCCAGGCACAGCCCGGTGGTCAACCGCTGCTCGACGACACCGCCGCGCGCGTCGACGAGGTCGGCCAGGGCGCGGTGCAGGCGGGACCGCTGCTGCTCGGGCAGCATCCGGTGCGGGGAGAAGGTGGACAGCAGGGTGAGGTAACGGGCGGTGTCGTACGGCACCACCGTCACGACCCGCTGCTCCTCGACGTCGATGAACCACGGCGAACCACGCAGTTCGTCCGGGTGGAACACGCCCGGGTGGCGGGTGTTGACCGGCCGTCCGGGCTGGTCGGCGATCTCCGGCGCGTGCTGCAGGTACACCGCGTCCAGCTCCGCCCGCAGTCGTGCGTCGACGAAGCCGAAGTCGTGCCCGAAGACCGCGAGCACCCCGCCCGGCGCCAGCGCCTCGGCGGCCAGGCGGCTGCGCCGGGTTCGGTCGACCCAGTGCCAGGCCTGCGCGCTGGCCAGCAGGTCGACTCCGCCCGGCGGCGGGGTCCAGTCCTCGAACCGGCTGACCACCACCGACACCAGGTCGTCGCCGTCGAAGCGGCGGGTCAGCAGCGCGGCCATCGCCGGGTCGGGTTCCACGCAGGTCAGCGGTACGCCGAGGCCACGCAGCAGCGCCGTGCCCTTGCCCGTCCCCGCGCCCGA
Source organism: Micromonospora sp. WMMD558 (assembly GCF_049315255.1). Taxonomy (NCBI): domain Bacteria; kingdom Bacillati; phylum Actinomycetota; class Actinomycetes; order Micromonosporales; family Micromonosporaceae; genus Micromonospora; species Micromonospora sp. WMMD558. Next base: position 4,944,321 of record NZ_CP186061.1, read on the forward strand.
CTCCGCCACGGTCCTCGGCGCCCGGCCCGCGTACGCGGTGATCAGGTCCAGGATCTCCGCCGGGTAGCCCGGCCGGACGTCGTCGTAGGCGTCGGCGACCTCGCCGAACACCCGCCGCTGCTCCCGTGGCGCCGTCATGGGTGGACCCTACCGACGGCGGCGCGCCACCGCCCAGACGGGACAGACAGGGCGCGTAGCTCTCAAACAACATGAATTAACTACTTATTGCCTCTCACCCCTTAGATGTTACGAAACCTGGAATTTCCTCTGCTTTCGGATGAATCCGCTTAACGTTCGACGTGGCTCGTCCTCCAGAGCCACCACGAGAGAGTGAGGAACAGTTCGATGAGTTTTCTGACCAAGCTCGCCGGCGGCGTGGTGCTGGGCAGCGCCGCCCTGCTGCTCGCTACGCCCGCCACCGCGCTCGCCGCGTACGACGACGGATCCAAGGACCGCAAGACGTCGGACCAGGGACAGAAGTCGGACGGGAAGTCGGACGGGAAGTCCGGCCGGAAGTCGGACGACAAGCCGAAGACGTTCGACCTGAAGGACAAGCAGGGCAACGGGGTCATCTGCGCGACCACCAAGCAGATCAACGAGCAGAACATCGACCAGATCATCAAGGACAACACCATCACGGACAGCGTCGTCACCTTCAACCTGAACGCGGCGCAGGCGGCGACGAACAACAACGAGACCGGAAAGGTCATCGTCGTCTGCATCCGCGACCTCGACGTCGAGCTGGACGTGGAGGTCGACCTCCTCGGCGATCTCCTCCGGATGGTCGAGGCCGCTTCGCCGGTGGGCCAGCGCGCCGCCACCGCCGCCGCTCCCGGCGGCGCGTACGCGGGCCCGGAAGGAGCCTGGGTGCTGCCGAGGACGGCCGGCGTCGCGGCCGGTGACGGTGGCGCGCTCTCCGACACCAACACCGGTGCCCTCACGGCGGCCGGTGCCGGCATGATGGGCGTTGGCGTGCTCGGTGGCATCGCCCTGCTGCGTCGGCGGTCCGCCAATGGCACTGCCGCCTGAGGCGGCGAGGAGCGCCAGCGGCCGCCACGGTTTCCCGTGGCGTGCCGCTGGCTTCTCCCTGGTCGTCCTTGTCATCCTCACCGGAGCAGGGCTGGTCGGGCTCGCCGCCACGGCTCCCGATCCGGTCGGGCCGCCGCCGCAGCCCGATCCCGCCGCCGCACCGGAGTTCCTGCTGTCACCGCCGTCGGACCAACCCACCACGGCAGCAGCACCGACGCCGAGCGGAACCAGCGCGTCGCCGAGCACCGGGGCGACGCCCGGCGCGCCGCGCCGTGCCCGCGGGTCCGCCGCGACCCGCCCGTCTCCCGCTCCGACGGTGGTCGGCATGGTGCGCTCCCAGCCGACCCGCATCAAGATCCCGCGCATCGGCGTCGACGCGCCGACGGTTCCGCTCGGGCTCGACCGGAACCAGCAGATCGCGGTCCCGCCGCTGAACCAACCCAGGACGACCGGGTGGTACAAGCTGGGGCCGACTCCCGGCGAGGTGGGGACCGCCGTGGTGGTGGGCCACGTCGACTCCCGGGTCAGCGGACGGGCCGTCTTCTTCCGCCTGGGCGCGCTGAAACCGAAAGACACCATCGAGGTGCTCCGCCAGGACGGCAAGAATGCCACCTTCGTCGTCGACGGGGTGGCCCGCTACCCGAAGGCCAAGCTCCCGCTGAACCAGGTCTACGGCCACACCGGCAAGGCGCAGCTCCGGTTGATCACCTGTGGTGGCACCTACGACAAGGCGGCGAAGTCGTACCGGGACAACATCGTGGTGTTCGCGACCCTGACCACCGGCCGCGCCACCTGAGGCGCCGATCCGGGGCCGTCCCCCGCGGCGATCACCCGAACACCTCCCGGAACCCCTCCCGCCACGACGGGTACGTGAGGCTCAGCCCCAACTCCGACCTGGCCCTGGCGTTGCTGGCCGCGCGGAGCTGGGTGCCGTAGTAGACGGCTTGGACGCCGATCTGTTCCTCGGCCTCCGCCACGGAGATGCGCCGCGGCGGAGGAGCGTCCAGGATCTCGGCCAGGTACGGCAGCCAGTCGGCCTGCGGGGCAGGCTCGTCCCCCACGACGTTGTAGATGCCGGGACGTCCCCGGTCGACCGCCTGCACGGTGGCGGCGACCGCGTCACCGACATGGACGAACGGATAGTGGCCGGTGCCCTCGCCGACGATCGGCAGATCACCCGACGCGACGCCGATTGCCCAGTCGCCACCCGGCCCGATCGCGGTGCCCTCGCCGTAGAGGAAGCCGTACCGGAGAACGACGCCCTCGATCTCCGGTGTGCCCGACACCAGCGCCTCGGCCGCGATGTTCGCCTGTACGTGGCTCCGGATCGGCTCCGGGGCGTCCAGGTACAGCGGCGTCGACTCGTCCGTGGGCTCCGATCCCCCCGGCTCGGTCATGAAACTGGCGCTCTGCGAGACGACCCGACGGGTGCCGGCTTCACGGGCCGCCGCCATCAGCGTCCTCGTACCCTCGCTCCGCAGCCGGTTGGTCAACTCCAGCCACGTCGCGTAGTCACGCGCCGGCGCGGACAACGCGGTGATCTCGTTGACGATCACCTCCGGTGCGGCGCCGAGAACCGCCCGACGCACCGCCGCCTCGTCGAGCCCGTCCATCAACGCCGGCCGCGCCCCGAGCGCCTCGACGACGGAGATGTTCTCGCTCCGGTGGGTGCTGGCCGTGACCTCGTGACCCCGATCCACCAGGGCCTCGACGAGGGGCCGGCCCAGCACCCCGGTTCCGCCCGCGACGAAGATCCGCACTGCCGTCTCCCTGCTGTAACGACGCCCCGGGCCCATCGTGACCTGCGGCCCGGGTTGCCGGTGCACCAATCGGTCAAGCTCGCGCCTGACGACGGCCGCAGGAGGACAACTCCGGTGGTACGACGCGCGGAGCGCGCGCAACCCAGGTGGTACGCCGATCGGCAACTCCGGCATGACGACTGGTGAGCACACCCGTCCATACGCTGCCTCGTGTAGTCCTCACGCCAGCGAAGGGGTCCCCGATGAACGTCCGTCACCTGCTTGTCGCCGCCGCAGCCGCCCTGCTCGGGGGGTTCGGGTCCGCCGCACCAGCGGCCGCGCACGTCTCCACCCAACCGTTCGCCGTCAGCGTCGACAGCATGAGCGCCGGGCGGCTCGGTGCCAGCGTCGCCGCCGTGCTGGGGCTGGCCGGCCTGGTCATCGGAGGGCTGGCTCTGGCCCGACCCGCCAGTCGGACCGGCACCGGCTCCGGGCGGTTCGGAGCCACCGTGGCCCTGGTGGCGGGGCTGACCGGCATGGCCCTCGGTGGGCTGGTCGTGGCCACCTCCGACAGCGGTGTCGGCACCGGCAACGGGCGAGGCGGCGGCTACCTGGCACTGGTGGTGGGGCTGATCGCCGTCGTCCTCGGTGGGCTGGCCCTGGTGCGTTCCCGCCGCGCCGCCTGAGTTGTCAGGAGCGGGCGAGCCAACCGGGAACGGTCACGCCGGACTCGTACGCGAGGATCACCAAACCGGCCCGGTCGCGGACCTGGGTCTTGGTCATGATCCGGCTGACGTGCGTCTTCGCGGTGGCCGGGCTGAGCACCAGGCGCGCCGCTATCTCGTCGTTGGACAGGCCGGCGGCGACCAGCGCCATCACCTCACGCTCCCGCTCGGTGAGCGCGCTCAGCCGCGGCCCCGGGTCCGGATGCGTGACCCGGGCGGTGAACTCGGAGATCAGCCGGCGGGTGATCGACGGCGCGATCAGCGCGTCACCGCGCGCCACCACCCGCACCCCGTGGATCAGCTCCGTCGGCTCGGTGTCCTTGACCAGGAAGCCGCTCGCGCCCGCCCGTAGCGCGCCGTAGACGTAGTCGTCCAGGTCGAACGTGGTCAGGATGATCACGCGTACCGCGGAGGTCGCGGTGATCTCCCGGGTGGCGGCCAGGCCGTCCAGTCCGGGCATGCGGATGTCCATGAGGACGACGTCCGGTCCCAGGTGTCGGGCGAGCCGCACCGCCTCGGCACCGTCGGCGGCCTCGCCGACCACCTCGATGCCGTCCTCACCATCCAGAATGGACCGGAATCCGGCGCGTACCAGCGTCTGGTCGTCGGCGACCAGCACCCGGATCATGCCGGCGCTCCGGCCGGTGCCGGGCCGGGCCGCAGCGGTAGGCGGGCGCGCACCTGGAAGCCGCCACCCGGTCCGGGGCCCGTGGTCAGCGAACCGCCCAGGGCCCGGGCCCGCTCGCCCATGCCCAGGATCCCCTTGCCCGGCAAGCCGGGTGCGCCGGTGCCGTCGTCCTCGACCTCCACCAACACGTCGTCGCGGTCAGGCCGGACGCGGACCACCACGGCGGTCGCACCGGCGTGCCGGGTCACGTTGGTGAGCGCCTCCTGCACGATCCGGTACGCCGCCAGGTCGACCTCCGGCGGCAGCGGCCGGGTTTCCGCCAGCTCGGTGCGGATCTCCAGTCCGGACCGTCCGGCCGTCGTCACCAACTCGTCGAGCCGGGTCAGCCCGGGTGCGGGCGCGGTCGGCGCCTCGCCCTCCTGCCGCAGGATGCCCAACGCGGTGCGCAACTCCCGCAGCGTCTCCTTGCTCGTCTGTTTGATCGCGGTCAGCGCCTGCTCGGACCGGGTGGGGTCCGGGCGGTGCAGCGCGGCACTGGCCTGCACGTTGATCAGTGAGAGGTGGTGGCCGAGCACGTCGTGCAGCTCGCGGGCGATGCGCAATCGCTCGTCGGTCGCCCGGCGCCGGGCCTCCGCCTCCTTGCTCTGCTCCGCCGCGAGCACCCGGGCCTGCACCTCGGCGAGGTACGCCCGGCGGTTGCGGGTCACGCCGACGATGACCGCGACGAGCCAGCCGGCGTGCAGCAGCGTCGCCCCGTTCGCGCTGTCGGCGGTCCTGGTGTAGCTGTCCGCGACGGCGAAGGCGACCACCGAGGCGAGACCGAGTCCGATCGCGACCGCGAGGTGCCCCTCGTCGACGACGGTGTAGAGCGCCACGACGAACACCAGCATGACCGGACCGGGCCGGTGCAGCAGTGCTCCGTACGCGACAACCGCGGCCAGCGCCACCACGCCCACCGCCACCGGACGGCGACGGCGGAGGTACAGCGCGGCGGCAGAGGCCAGCACAGCCAGCAACGCCAGCCATTCGGCGGCGGTGTCGATGCCACGCGACTGCACCACCAGGCCGATGAACGCGACCAGGCCGACCACCACCACCAGCGCGGTGTTCGCCACCCGGCCATCACGCCGCCACGTCACCATGCGCCGAAGCCTAACGTCCTGCGACGCCGGGAATTACGCCGAAACCGCCGGGCCGCCAGGCCACCGGTGGCCTGGAGCTGGCCGCGTCTCCACCACTGTGGACCTGCGCCGACGACGCCTCCGCGCACGTGAGGAGCCCCGGCCGTGGGGCCGGGGCTCCGGTGTGCACGTGGGTCACGCCGGGGACAGACCCTCCGCGAAGTCGTAGAGGCTCTTGATGTCGTTGTCGAAGTACGGGCCGTCGAACTGCCCGTTGCCCGGGTTGTCGCCGTGGCTCACGACGCTGTTGATGTACCCGAGGCCGTTCTGGTCGTTGTACTCCTGCAGCCAGGGTCCGCCGCTGGAGCCGTAGGTCATGTTGCACCACATCCGGATCTGCTGGCCGCCCGCGTGCCAGGTGCCGCTCTGGCAGTACCACTGGACCTCGCCGCCGCCGAGGTTCGACGGGTAGCCGAGGGCGGTGATCAGGGGAATGTTGTAGCCCCAGTTCCAGCGCAGACCGTGGCCGCCGACCGTGTCGACGACCTTGAGGCCCCAGTTACCGCCGTTGTGCATGATGGCGATGCCCATGTCCTCGTCGTAGCTGTTGTTGTTGATCCACGCGGTGCGGGTCGTGAGCTGGTAGGCCACGAACGTGCCGAACGGCCGCGCGCCATGGCGGTAGCGCGGAACGAACTGCCAGTTGCGGTACCACTGCCCGCCGCGGCCCTGGTGCACGCAGTGACCCGCGGTCATGACGAGTCGGCGCTTGCCGCTGGCGACGGCGCTCGCCGAACAGGAGGCGGTACCGCCGGACGGGGTGGTGAAGTAGACCTTGCCGACGACCGCCGACTCGTTGAGCTGGATGCTGATGTCGCCGGTGCTGGCGACGCTCGGCTTCACCGGCGCGACCGCGCCCGCCGGTCCGACGGGCTTCGCCACCCGGTCGGAGGACTCGGTGGCGCCGGGGCGCTTCGCGATGTCCAGGTCGACGGCGTTGGCCATGCGCTCCGGCGTCCAGAACGCGGTCACCTCCTTGGCGATCTTCGCGTTGGTGATCGCGCGACCGTCGCTGGTGCGGGCGACCGTGGTGGTGTTGCCGTTCTTGTCGGTCGTGGTCGGCTTGGCCTCGGCGGCCGTCGGTCCGGTCACGACCAGCGCGAGCGCCAGGCTGGCCGTTGCGGACCATCGCAGGGTTGATTTCAAGTGCCCCTCCTATTTTCCTCGTGCCCCCGATTGGGCCACCGCAACGTATCGACTGAATTGCATTCGGCGCAACGTGATCGAATGCCGGATAATTGACACCGCCACCGGGCGGCCGAAAACGGTGCGCAAATCCCAGCGCCGCAATTCCGCGTCCTCCGCCGGAGAACGTCCTTCACTGTCGGCGGGTGGGAGTTGCGATGCCGGCGGGTTGATGTCGACGCAAGTCCCCTCGCTGTTGCGAGGGCTGTGACCAGGCAGTATGGACGCTGAGTGGTGATCGCAACCCGGAAGTCAAGGGCAGCATGCGCATCCGAATGAACAACCGGCGACAATCCCATTGCCACCGCGGACACTAATCCCGGCGGACGATCTTCCGCCCACTCCCCAGCCATGTGACGCGACGCACAGCGGCACCGCGAAGGCACGCTTCCTCGCGTAATGAAATGGCCCAGTTATTCGTAGCCCCAGGCAATCAGGACAGGAATTCGCCAGCCACAGTCACAATGCGGGCAATTGGGGAGTCAGGATCCCGACGACCGCATCCGATCAGCCCCGACCGTCCGCGTACGCGGACGTGGCGGCCTCCCGCAGCGCGGCGACCGCCGTCCGCACCGCCGGCGTGTGCTCGACCGCGTCGTGCACCACCACGCGGATCGACCGGATCGGCGTCGGGCGGACCACCTGGACGCTGGTCACGCCGGGGGGCAGGTGTGCCGCGCCGAGCGCGGGGAGCACCGTGAGGCCGATGCCGGCCGCGACGAAGGCGAGCGCCGTCGGGTAGTCGTGCGCCTCGACCCGGAAGGCCGGGCTGAAGCCGGCGGCGGTGCACGCCTCGATGAGGTTGGCGCGGCACCAGCCGCGGGCGAAGTCGTTGTCGACCCAGCGCTCGTCGGCGAGGTCGGTCAGGTCCACCTCCTCCTGCCCGGCGAGGCGGTGCCCGGCGGGCAGCACGGCCACGTACGGGTCGTCGAGGAGATGGTGGGCGGTGAAGCCCGAGCCGGGGTCGAAGCCGGCGCCCGCCACGACCACCTGGAGGTCGGCGCGTTCCTCCCGGCTGTCCGGGATGTGTTCGCGCAGTTCCAGGTCGAGCCGCACACCGGGGTGTTCGGCGAGGATGCACCGCACCACGAGCGGCATCCACGCCGCGCCCACGGATGCGAAGTACGCGATGGACAGTGCGCCGGTGCGGCCGGCTCGCAGGTCCGCGATCAGCGACTCGGCCGCACCGAGCCGGGAGAGCACCCGGTCCGCCTCGGCGGCCAGGGCGTGCCCGGCGGCGGTGGGCCGAAGGCCCCGCCCCGCGCGGGCGAGGAGGGTGAGGCCCGTCTCGCGCTGGAGTGCGGTGAGGTGCTGGCTGATGGCGGACGGGGTGTAGCCCAGGTTGGCGGCGGCCGCCTGGACCGACCCGGACGCGACGACGGAGCGGAAGACCCGGAGGCGGTGAACGTCGAGCACCCCGCAACAGTAAAGCCCCACTGAACAGTTGTGAAGAAACAGTCGCTGGTGCTGAACATTCGGGCGCACGAGAATCACCCCATGACCCCTGCACACCTCACCGCCGCCCCGCTCCGGCCGGACGCCACCGAGGGCGACCACGCCCGCGCGGCGTACCCCCGGTCCTGGCCCACCCTCGTCGCCGCCGGGACGACGGTGTTCCTGTGGGCGTCGGCGTTCGTCGGCATCCGCTTCGTCGGGCACGACTACTCCCCCGGCGCCCTGGCGCTGGGCCGCATGGCGGCGGCGTCCGTCGCGCTGAGCGCGTTCGTGGCGTTCACCGCCGGGCTGCGACGCGCCCGTTCTCCGCACGCCGCGCCGGAGCCGCACAGCCCGGCGCCCCGCCGGGCCGCTCTGCCCCGTGGCGGCACCCTGGGGCTCATCGCGCTGTGGGGCGTGGCGTGGTTCGGCGGCTACAACGTGGCGCTCAACGCCGCCGAGCGGCTGGTCGACGCCGGGACGGCGGCACTGCTGGTGGCGGTCGCGCCGATCCTCGTCGCGGTGGCCGCGGTCCTCGTCCTGGGCGAGCGGCTCACCGGCCGGCTCGGCGCCGGCGTGGCGATCGCCTTCGCCGGCGTCGCCCTGATCGCGGCCAGCGGCTTCACCGGACACGCCGACAAACTCGGCGTCGCGCTGGCGCTGCTCTCCGCCCTGCTGTACGCCTTCGGCGTGCTGCTCCAGAAGCGCCTGCTGGCGCGGGTGGACGCCGTGACGATGACCTGGCTCGGCGCGCTGGCCGGGACCGCGGCGCTGCTGCCGTTCGCCCCCACGCTCCTCGGCCAGCTCGCCACCGCCCCGCCGGCGGCCACCCTCGGCATGCTCTACCTGGGCGTCTTCCCGACCGCGGTCGGCTTCCTCGCCTGGGGCTACGTGCTGTCCCGCTGGACCGCGGGGCGCACCACCGCCGCCACCTACCTGGCACCGCCGGTGACCGTCCTGCTGTCGTGGCTGCTGCTGGACGAGGTGCCGGCGCCACTCGCCCTGCTGGGCGGCGCGCTCTGCCTGGCCGGCGTGGTGCTCGCGACGCGCCGCTGACGCCAGGCCTGAAGAGAAGCCGCTGAATCTTGCGCGAAGCGGTAAGCAAGCACGCCCGTGCCGACAAGTACTAGTGTCAGATCACCACTTGGAGGACCGGTGCCAGATGCTGAGCGGTCAGCGGCGGAACGACAACGCTTGACCGACCTGTTCCACCGTCATGGCAACGACATCTACGCCTACGTCTGCGATCGCCTCGGAACGGATGACGCGCACGACCTTGTCGCCGACGTCTTCCTCGTAGCCTGGCGTCGACTGCCGGCGGTCAGGCCCGGCGAGGAGCGTCCCTGGCTGTTCGGCGTCGCGCGTCGGCTGATGCTTGAGCATCGCCGGCTCAGCGCCACGCACGCTGCCCTGCGGACCAGGCTTGAGGGGATCGGTGAGCCGCGCGTCGCCGGCATGGCGGCCGTCGTCGACGAACGGACCCGCGTTGCCGCTGCGCTGCAGGAGCTGCCAGAGCCGGACCGAGAGGTGCTCCTGTTGCGTTACTGGTACGACCTGAGCAGCAAGGAAGCGGCCAAGGTGCTCGGCTGCACAACCGCCACCTTGGCGGTGCGTCTGCACCGCGCCCGCCGCAGGTTCGAGCGCGTGTACGAGGCCGGCGAACAACAGGATCAGCAACCGGCGCTGGACAAGACGTTCACCATCTACGCGAGGGGGCAGGTGTGAAGCTGGACCGCAAGTCAACCGGTGCCCGCATCGCGGGAGCTCGTCCTGACGTCCGGCCCGACTTTGTTCGTACCGCACCTGGTTCGGCATTGCTGGCTCGCCTTCTGGAGACACCCCGACCTGCGGTGGAGCAGCGATCCAAGCGGCGGGCGGTGACGGTAGGCGCGGCGGTGGTGCTCGGCACGCTTCTTGCCGGCGGGGCGACGGCTGCGATCGGCGGCTATGGCGCACCGACAGCGCCGTCGGAGGCACTGCCCGCCAACGCCGACGCCTTCCTCTGCGCGACCGCCGGCCTGCGCGGCATGGGTGAGGTGCCGGCTCGGGCGGGCGAAACGCCCGTCGACGCCTGCCGACGAGGGTGGGAGAAGGTGTTCGGGGGTGATGCGCCGACGCACCTGTACGGGTGTGTGAAGCGGGCAACGGCAGGCCCGACGCCTGGGACGGAGCCCTCGACCACCCCGGCGTGGGGTGCGGTGGTCTACGTGGTTGACGGAGACCAGTTCAAGGACGCGGCGCGGACGTGCGGCTCGGTCGGCATGTTCGTGGCACCTGCGCGCCGGTGAAAATGCGTGACGGGGGAGACAGCATCTCCTCCCCCGTCACGCATTTATCTACACGCACACGGATCAGGGCCAGTTGGGCTTCCTGATGAGTGCAATCAAACGCTACGTAGAGTGGGCACGGGGATTCTGGGATGCGATAGGAGCTGCGGCGGTCATGTTCAGCGACGTGGTCGACCACTGAGGCGTTCCGGTTGACCCGGGCGATCAGTTGTCTCTCAGGCAGAACTCGTTGCCGTCGGGGTCGGCCAGCACGACGGCGCCGTCCTCATCGACCTCCAGCCGAGTGGCCCCGAGAGAGACCAGCCGCTCGACCTCCGCCCGCTGGTCGCCACCGGCCACGGCGAGGTCGAATCGCTGCCGGTTCCTCCCCTTCTTCGGGGCCACCGGCGGACCGCCCCAGGCGACCTTCGTGCCACCGTGCGGTGACTGGATCGCGGTCTCCTGGTCCTGGTCCCACACCAGCGGCCAGCCCAGCGCGTCGCGCCAGAAGAGGCCGACCTCCCGGGTGCCGTCGCAGGCGAGTTCGCCGAGCGGGCCGCACCCGGCGAGGAAGGTGTTGCCGGGTGCGATCACGCAGAACTCGTAGCCTTCGGGGTCGGCCAGGACGACGTGCCCCTCATCGGGGCGCTGCCCGACGTCGAGGTGGCCGCCACCGAGCCGCAGCGCCGTCGCCACCCGGTGCTGCTGGTCGGCGGGGCTGTCGCTGGTCAGGTGCAGGTGCATGCGGTTCGGCCGCACCAGCTCCGCGCGGCTCGACGCGAACCGGAGGCTGAGCTGGGTGTCGTCGCCGGGCAGGAGCGCACCATCGGCGTCCTCGACGATCTCCCGGCCGAGCATGCCGGCCCAGAACTCCGCCAGGCGAGCCGGGTCGCGGGCATCGAAGGTCACCGACAGCAGCCTCGAGGTCATCGCCTCACGGTAGGCACGGGCCAGCAGGGCAACAAGCCAATAACGCCGGTCACCGGGACTCCCCGCGCATGTAAAAGTTTCTAGACACGGCGTCAAAGACGCTTTACTCTGACCATGTCAAGGATTCTTTACATGGGAGTCGGTCATGACGCACGAGGAGAAACGCGCCTGGACCATGCTGGTCGTCAGCGCAGTCGGGTACGCCGTCTACGTGGCCGTCGTCCTGAGCCGGGTCGACGGCGGGCCGCTCGCCGCCACCCCCTACGCCGGCGTTCTGCTGTGGACGGTCGGCGGCGCCATCGTCGCGAACATCGTGGCCGAGATCGGGATGGGCGTGGTGAACCCCCGGGCGTCCCGCGCCAAGGACGTGCGCGACCGGGAGATCGGGCGGCTCGGCGACCACGTCGGCCAGGCGTTCGTGGTCGTCGGCGCGGTGTCGGCGATGCTGATGGCGTTGGCCGAGTGGGACTGGTTCTGGATCGCCAACGTCGTCTACCTGTGCTTCGTCCTGTCGGCGGTGGTCGGCTCCCTGGCGAAGGTGATCGTCTACCGCAGGGGTGTCCCGCAGTGGTGAAGCCGACCCGCGTCACGAACAGCATCCGCGCACTGCGCTTCGCGCACGACGAGATGACCCAGGCCGAGCTCGCCGAGCGGATCGGCGTGACCCGGCAGACCGTCATCGCCATCGAGCAGGGCCGCTACTCGCCCTCGCTGGAGATGGCGTTCCGGATCGCCCACGTGTTCGACGTGCGGCTCGACGACGTGTTCCAGTACCCCGAGGAGGCGGCACCGTGAAGGCCATCGTCCAGGACACCTACGGCCCGGCGGACGTGCTCCGACTCCGCGACGTCGACCGGCCGACCATCGGCGACGGGGACGTCCTCGTCCAGGTCCGCGCGGCCGGGGTCGACCCCGGGGTGTGGATCTTCATGACCGGCCGCCCCTACCTGGCGCGGCTGGCCAGCGGGTTGCGCCGGCCCCGGGTGCCGGTGCGCGGCCGGGACCTGGCCGGGGTGGTGACCGCGGTCGGCGCCCGGGTGACCCGGTTCCGGCCGGGCGACGAGGTGTACGGCACCTCCCTGCGCGGCTCGTACGCCGAGTTCACCAGCACGCCGGAGCGGCGGCTGGCCCGCAAGCCGGCCAACCTGTCGTTCGCGCAGGCCGCCGCGGTGCCCGTCTCCGGGATGACGGCGCTGCGCGCGGTCCGCGACAGCGGCGAGGTGCGCCCGGGGCACCGGGTGCTGGTGATCGGCGCGTCGGGCGGCGTCGGGTCCCACGCCGTGCAGATCGCCAAGGCGTACGGCGCGACAGTGACGGGCGTCTGCGCCCCGGCCAGGGCTGACGTCGTACGCGCCCTCGGCGCCGACGACGTCCTCGACTACACGCGCGAGGAGATCGACCGTGACGGCCCGGTCTACGACGTGGTCATCGACACCGGCGGTGACCGGCCGTTCTCACTCCTGCGCCGTGCCCTCACCCCGCGCGGGACGCTGGCGCTGGTCGGCGGCGCGTACACCAAGGGCCCGCTGCTCAGTGGCTACGACCGGCAGATGGTCCGCGCGCCGCTGCTGTCCCTCTTCGTCGGCCAGCGGCTGCGCAGCGTGAGCGCCATGGAGCGGACCGAGGACCTGGACACGCTGCGGGAGCTCATCGAAGCCGGTGCACTGACCCCGGCGGTCGACCGCAGCTATCCCCTCGCCGAGGCAGCGCACGCCATCCGGCACCTCAGGGAGGGGCACCCGGCCGGGAAGGTCGTCGTCACCATCTGACCTGCTGGTCGTCGCTGGCCTGGTGCGGCCCGGAAGCCCCACACCGCCGCGCTGATCAGCGCTGCCCGACGCGCCGCTACGCTGAGGCATGCTCGAGGCCGGTAGCCGCATGCGTAACCAGCCGCCCCCACCGGCCGCCGTCTTCGAGGCACTCACCACGCCCGACCGCGATCCACGGCGTCCCTGGCTGCGGCTGCTCGATGACGAACAGGCACCCCGGGTCCTCCGCGCCGAGCACCCGCACCTGGTCGTCTGGTCGTCGCTGTGGCCACGGCGGCCAGACGCCGAGGTGCATTTCCACCTGGCGTTTGACGGTATCTACGGAACCCAGCTGCGCTGGACGCTCCTGGTCGTCGAGCCGCTACCGGACCCGTCGCTCCTCGGTCACCTGCGCAAGCGCCTCAACTTCCTGATCAACGAGAACCTGCGTTCCACGTTCGGCCAGTAGGCCAACCATCCCCGACACGGCACGCCCACCGGGTCAGGCCGACCACCGTCGCCAGGCGCGCCACACCCGCCGGCGCAGTTGCGGTCCGTTGGGGTCGCACCGGGGTCAGCTCCCCGACGGATGATGGTTCTCGCTGAGTGGCGGCTGGCTCAGGCGTTGGCAGGGTCCTCTCCGGCTGCGGGCAGGTAGCAGTCGCTGGCCAGGATCAAGGCGATGCTGTCTCGGCTCTTCGTGGTGGTGAGGCTGACCGTGATCCCTGTTCCGGGATCCCGCATGGAGACTGCGCCTCGGGTGCCGTCGGCGAAGATGCGGTCTTCGGTCACTTCGTAGCCTTGCTGCCGCCACCTGTCTCGGATCCGGTGCAGCGAGGTGATCTGGTCGGCTGGGGCGACGGGTATCCCGGCGAAGCCGCTCAACGTCCAGCGGCCGTCGTCGGCGATCTCGCCTCGCTCGCCTACGCAGGGCGAGGTGTTGGTCCGCCAGTCATTCAGCGGGATGCCGACGGTGGTGGCGACGGCCTGAGCACTAGCCTCGGCCAGGCCTTTCACCTCGGCGGTGGCTCTGGTCTGCAAGGAGTCGTCCTTGCCGCGCGAGATGCCGCCACCGGTGCAGGCGGTGAGGATCATCAGTACGGCTGTGAGGGCGGCAGCATGCCGCCAAGCCGCCCGGTGGTGGAGGGTCATGGCGTTTCCCCGTGGTCGAGTACGGCCAGAACGGGCCAACGATAGGCAGGCCGGTGAGCCAGGTGGCGTGCTCCTCGGGCCGGGCGACCAAGGTGTCGTCGGCTGCGGCTCCGGCCCACACCTGCTGGGTGTCTCGCTGGCGTCGTCGACGCGCATGCCGGGGCTGCCGACGGCGATCATGTCGTCTGCGGCGAGGCCGTCACCGGTGCTGGCCGCCTCTACCAGGACGGTCGAGCCGTGACTGTGCCCGAGGACGGTGACGTGGCAGGACGTGCCGTCGTGGGCGGCGCGAAGTCCGTCGACGAAGCCGTCGAGGGCGCGGGCGCCGGCCTCCGCGTCGAGTTCGGTGACCCGGCGCGCGGTCTGCGGCAAACGAGGATGGTTAGCTGTTCGTCGATCACGTGACGGCGTCATGGTTGGACGGCAGTACGCTCTCGTCGTGGAAACGGTCCGCGTTTACGCTCCCCGATCGACGCTGCTGCTTCTGTTGCTCGCCTCCGCCGCCTTCGTGTTAGCGAGTCTGTGGATCATTGATGCCTCGCTCGGTGGGTTCGTCGGCATTGTCGTCGCGGTGGTCGGCATTGCGTTCTTCGGCCTGGCCGGCGTCTATTTTCTCCTCGAACTGGCCTATCGGCGACCGACCCTGCAGGTCGACGCGGAGGGCATCACCGACCGGGCGTCATTGGCCTCGGCTGGCCGGCTCGGTTGGCGCGAGATCGGCGTCGTGAAGATCCACTCCGTCGGGGGGCAACGAATGCTGGCGGTTCTGCCGCATGACCCGAATGCGGTGATTGCCCGAGCCGGGTTCGTCCGCCGCGCCCTCCTGCGGATGAACTATGCATCCGGCTTCCCGCCGGTCAACGTGCCAGAGTCCGCCCTGCCGTACTCGCTGGAGGCGCTCATCGACGAGATGCGCCGGCATAACCCCGAGCTTCAGGCGTCCACCCATTGACCACGCCACCGCGACGCAGGCAACGTACAGACCTCCCACCACGAGCCCGGTAGCGATCGGCGAACGGCGGCGATCGCGTCGAGCAGCTCAGCACCGAAAATGCACAGCGACGACTCCCACGGATGTCCGAAGGAGCCGAACCGGAAGTCCTCCGACAGGTAGATGTGATAGTCCCCGTCGGGATACGGCGACAACGGCCAGCCTGGCCGCCCTGGCGGGTCAAGAGGCTCCAGGATACGGCAGCGCGGGTGGTGCGGCGTGTGCCAGGCGGTGGACACGACGCCCGCGGCTAGAGTGCGCGGATGGCTGCGCGGACGTCTCGTGGTAGTGGTTCGGGTGTCGCCCGCTATCGGGTGCCGGCGAAGCCGAGACCGCCGGCCTCGCTGCAACGTGCTACAGCCGAAGAGCACAGGTTTGAGCCCGAATCGACGTTCCGACGGCTGGCATTCGTCGATCTCGACCTGTCCGGGCAGGCGGCCGACGGAGTGGAACTCGCGCAGTGCCGATTCAAGGGCGCGGACCTCAGCGGTGTCCAGCTCGACGGGGCAGCCATCACCGACTGCCTGTTCGAGAGTACGAACCTGGCGAACCTGCGGGCGGAGAAGTCGTCCATGATCCGGACTCGACTATCGACGCTTCGGATGACGGGCGTGCACTGGATCAACGGGGCGTTGCGCGACGTGACGGTGTCCGAGTGCCGGCTGGACCTGTCGTCGTTCCGGTTCACCAACTTCACCGACGTCACCTTTGACGACTGCAACCTGACCCGGGCGGACTTCCAAAACGCGGACCTGACCGGCGTGCGCTTCACCCACTGCGACCTGACCGGCGCCCAGTTCTCCCAAGCGACGATGAACGGCACCCGCTTCGCCAACTGCCTGCTCTCCGGGATCGGCGGAGTGACCAGCATGGCAGGAGCAGCCATCGCCCACCAAGACCTCGCGGCGTTGTCCTACACGCTGGCGGGCGCGCTCGGGATCCACATCGAGGACGCCGCCAGCGAATAGGCCGTCGGCCGCAGGTGCCGGGGCCGCTCACTCGCGGGTCCAACTTGACAACTTCGGTCTTCTCCGGGAGGTCACGCCACACCGCTCGACTGCATCACCGCAGGCCAGAGCCCTCTGCCCTGCCCAAACTCGGTGAGCACTTCGGGCGCGGTGACCACTTCGCCAACCTGCACCCAATCTGCTTTCACTTGCAAGGCAAAGGCATCCAGCGGCTCCTTGCCGCCGCGACCCGCGCGAACTCCCCCACCAGCCAACATAGAGCGCGGTCGACTGCTGCCCAAGACCGTGGAGCACTCCGTGTGAACGCCGATCTCGCCCTGCATCAAATTCGCACCGCTCGTCCAACCCCTCGGAACGTCCTCGGCCGAGTGCTCCGGCATCGGCCAGTTCGTGATGAACGCATCCTCCGGCCAGCCCGGCAGCACCTCGCGGGTCAGCGCCGCCGCGATGACGATTAGTCACGTTCCAAGCACCGTGGGCAACTAAGGTCGGTCGTTGACAGTGGACGCCACAGCAGATGCAGAGGGGCGAGAGCGACATGGCCGGTGACATTCGTGCGGGGGAGATCGACGAGCTGACGTTCGTCAACCCGAAGGGGCTCTACGATCCTCGGCCGAACGCGTACTCGCATCTTGCGGTCTTCCCGGCCGGCTGGCGGATGATCCTTCCGGCGGGGCAGGGCGGCGAGACCGAGGACGGCGTCCTGTCGGAGGACTTCGGGACGCAGGTCCGGCAGGCGCTGTCGAACACGGAGACCGTGCTCGCCGCCGCCGGCGCCACCATGTCGGACGTGGCGAAGTTCAACCTCCTCGTCGTCGACCACGACGAGGAGAAGTTCGGGGTGGTGAAACAGGAGTTCGGTCGCGTGTGGGGTGACCGCAAGCCGGCCTGGACCCTGATCCCGGTGCCCGCCCTGGCGCTGCCCGGCATGCTGGTGGAGATCGACGTGATCGCCGTCGTGCCGCGGTGAGGAACCGCCGCCGACTCTGCGTCGGAGGTCGCTCCAGCACGCCTGACGGCGCGCGCGTCGTCCGGTGACGGAACCGTCAGTCGGTCCGGGCGCGGAGGCTTCGCGCCAGGGCGGGGATCATCACCGCCGCAGCGACGAGGTGCAGCCCGATCAGGGCGGTGACGGTGGCGGCGTCAGCCCCGAAGAGGATGGGCGGGACCAGCGAGATCGCCGTCAGCGACACCGCCGTCCACACGAATCGCTCGGCGGGGCGAGCGCTCCACCGACGAAGAGCGACCGCGATGACGATGCCCACGACCGAGAAGAAGCCGGTCACCACGGCGATCCCGGGCACCGGGATCGTCTCGCTGCTGTTGGTGACCGCGAAGTCGACGCCGACAGCCTGGTGTCATCCATGCTGTTCATGCCGTGCCGTCCGCCGGCAGGCGCTCCGGCAGCCCGAGCCGCGGGAACCGGTCGTCGTGGAATGTGACGATCTCGGTGATCTTCCCGCCGGTGACGCGCAGGACGTCGATCGCCAGCGGCAGGTACGCGCCCTCCCGCTCCCGCCAGTGGTAGAAGGCGACGGCGGGCTGCCGGTTCACGAAGGTGGGGATGCCGCGCAGGCCCGTCATGCCCTCGAAGCCGCCCTCGACCCAGTCGTTCACCACCGCGTCGCGGCCGACGTACAGGCCCGGGGTGGGCGGCATCGAGCTGCGTACGTCGTCGCGCAGCATCGCGGCGAGCGTCGGCACGTCCGTGGCCACGCTGGCCTCGGTGTAGCGGCGTACCAGCTCGCGGGTGCCGGTGTCCTCCTCGCCGCCGGTCCAGTCCTGGCGCTCGGCGGGCAGGTGCTCCCGCATGCCGGCGCGGGCCCGCTGCAGCGCGCTGTTCACGGAGTTGACCGAGTCGCCGAGGAGTTCCGCGACGTCCTTCGCCGGCCAGCCGAGCACGTCCCGCAGGATCAGCACGGCCCGCGGGCGCGGCGCGAGGTGCTGCACCGCGATGAGGTACGCCAGCTCGATCGTCTCCCGCGCGACGGCGACGGCCTCCGGCTCGTCCGCGTCGCCCGCGGGCAACTCGTCGAGCAGCCGGTCCGGGTAGGGCTGCAACCACCGCACCTCACCCCCGGTCGCCGGCTCCGGGCGGACCTTGGCCAGCAGGTCCAGGCAGGCGTTGGTGGCGATCCGGTACAGCCAGGCCCGGAACGTCGACCGCCCCGCGAAGGTTTCCCGCCGCCGCCAGGCACGCAGGAATGTCTCCTGCACGGTGTCCTCGGCGTCCTCGAACGACCCGAGCATCCGGTAGCAGTGCACGTGCAGCTCCCGCCGGTGCCGCTCCGCCAGCCCCGAGAACGCCCGCTCGTCGACCTCGCCCAGCTCCCGCAGCTCTGCAGCCATCACGTCATCCTTCCGCCTCGTGGTGTCCCGTCCTACGTATGACGGCCACGGGCCCGACAACTCATCACCGCCTGCCCGGCATTAACCGGTCGGTGGTCACGCCGGTCGGCTGTTAGCGTCGTGCCGTGTTCGCCACCGAACGGGTCCGGCTGCGCCCACCCACGCCCGACGACGCGCCGAACCTGTTCCGCCTGAAGGGCGATCCCGAGCTGCACCTGATCACCGACGGCGAGCCGTTCCTGCCGCGCCACGTCGGCCAGCTCCGGGCGTGGCTGGAGAAGCAGGTCACCCAGCCGCCCGACGGCCAGTCGCCGGTGTTGCTGCTGGCCGAGACGGTGGCCGACGGCACCTTCCTGGGTCGCGGCGTGCTGTGGGGGATCAACGCGTTCAACGGGTACGCCCATCTCGGCATCGCCCTGGTTCCCGAGGCGCGCGGCCAGGGGTACGGGACCGAGGTGATCCGGCTGCTCTGCCGGTACGGCTTCCGCAACCGCAACCTGCGCCGGCTGGAACTGGAGACGCTGGCCAGTAACACGGCCATGCGGCGGACGGCGGAGGCGTGCGGTTTCACGCACGAGGGCACCCAGCGGGAGCGCGAGTACGACGGCGACGGCTTCGCCGACTTCGTGCTCTACGGCCTGCTCCGGCGCGACTGGAAGCCGTAGCCACGACAAACGCTGCCGGACCGAGCGGTATGACTGTCAGGCATAAATATTCCTGACGGTCATATCGGTGGCAGGACAACTTTCTGTCGCCCGGCAAGGACAGTGAGGGGAACAGGTCGCCACCGGCGCCAGCAGCGCGAGGACTCCGGGGACGCCGGCCAGGACGTCGCTACGGAACGACAACCCGGCACCTCGTAGTCGATCGATCTCGGCGTCCAGGTCGTCGACAGTGAGGTGGATGCGGTTGCGTCCGGCGGTGGTGGCGTCGTCGGGCGTGGCGCGGGCGCCGGAACTTTTTGGGCCGGAGACCAGCAGCCGCAGCGGGCCGCGCACCACGTCCGCGAAGGCCGGCGCGGCACTGGTGTTCAGGACGAAGCCGAGATGGGTGGTGTAGAAGTCGACGGCCGTCTGCACGTCGTCGACGATGTAGCGGACACTGGCGTACCGTTCGGAGGCTGTCACGGCTGGATCTCCTTCAGGATCGGATGGCGCTGAGGACGGGCAGCAGGTGCCGGACGCGGGTCGCGATGACAGCCGCGGTGCGCCGGAAGGCGAGGTAGCCGGCCTGATCGGTGCCGCCGGTGGCGGCGGGGTCGGGAATGCTCCAGTGCGCCCGCCGGGGCTGATCCGGGAAGTCGGGGCACGCCTCGCGGGCTTTGTCGCAGAGACTGATGACGTAGTCGAACCGTCGACCGGACAGGGTGTCCCAGTGCCGGGGGCTCTGGGCGGTGATGTCGATGTCGAACTCCTCGCGGAGCACCCGTACGGCGTCGGCGTGCAGGTGGGGCTTGGACTGGCTACCGGCGCTTGCCGTCTCGACCTGGCCGTCGGTGTAGTGACGTAGCAGGGATTCGGCGATCGGCGAGCGGGCGCTGTTGCCGGTGCACAGGAACAGCACGCCGATGCGGGGCGAGCGAGACAGATCCGCCGGTGGCACATCTGGCGCGACGCGCTCCCGGCGCAGCGCAGGGTGCAGGGCCACCCCGGTAGCGGCGAGTGCGTCCGCGCAGCGGTCCAGGTCCAGTTGGTAGTAGCTGTCGCGGCCGTCGAAGCTGCTGCGGGCGGCCGTGACCAGCCCCGCGTCGCGCAACAGCCGCAGGTGGTACGAGACCAGGTTCTGCGGCTCGCCCACCAGCGTCACCAACTCCCGGACCCGGTAATCGCTGGCCGCGAGCTCGGTCAACAGCCGCCAGCGCAGCGGATGGGCGGCCAGTCGCGCCACGCCGGCCGGCGCCGGGTGGCCCTGGGCGACCACCGTACGCGCCAGAGGCCGGCACCGGACCTCGGCCGGCGCGACGGCGTCCGCTTCGACCAGCGCGCGGGCCGCCCCGCGCAGGTAACCCAGCTGGAGGTACGCCCGCGCGACATCCACCAGGTACGCGGCCCGATACTCGGCCGGCAGCCGCCGCCACCGCCTCCCGCTGCGTGACCTTCACATGCCGGTGCACCGCTCCCCCGGCGTCCCTCAGCTCGACCGCCACCACCACCCGAGCCAGCTCGACGGCGGCCGGCTCGAAGCCGGTCCGATGGGGATCGGCGCCCGCCCTGACTGCGTGGCCCTCGGCAAGTGCCAGGACTAATCACGTCAAGCCGTTACTCGCGGGCCGGTATCGCAGGGCGACCGCCCCCGACCGGAACTCATGGCGATCCACGAGCTCGAGCTGGATGCGCTCGCGCAGACCGGCGAGCAACGTCGGCCCGTGTCCGGCAAGGACCGGCTGCACAAGGAACGCGTACTCGTCGATCAGTCCCAGATCCGCCAACGCCAGAGGGAGCGTCACGCCACCCACGAACAGGCCTTCGCCTGGCTCCTGCTTGAGCCGCTGAACCGCTTGCCCCAGGTCGCCTCGCACCAGCTCGGCATTCCAATCGGCCCCGCTCAGCGTGCTCGACACGACGTACTTCTTCGCCCGGTCGATGGTCTCGGCGAACGGGATCTCCCACTCATTCATCCAGTCAGGCCACGTGCCCGTGGCCGGCTGCCGCCACGCCGACTCCATCATCTCGTAGGTCACCCGGCCGAACAGCAGGGCGTCGGCTCGTTCCATCTCAGCGGTCCAGTAGCGCATCGACTCCTCGTCCGGGGGGAGCCCTGCCTCGTGATGGCAGCAGCCGTCGAGTGTGACGTTGATCGAGTATCGAAGTGGTCTCATCTCGTTGCTCTCCCCTGATGCGCGCAGCGCATCATTGCTCTCGGCTACGGCGTGGCCGGCTCCTACCGGCGGTCAGCCCAGTGCTTTGCGCAGCAGCGCCGTCAACTGGTCCTGTTCGTCGGGTGAGAGTCGTCCGACCGCGGTGCGGGCGAAGGTGAAGGCCGTCGCGAACCGCTGGTTGATCTCGTTTCCCCGAGGGGTTCGCGCGACCAGTCGTGCGCGGCGGTCCCGGGGATCCGGTTCGCGGGCCACGAGGCCGAGCGCTTCGAGACGCGCGACGATCTGGGTGATGTTGGAGGCATCGCAGCCGAGTTCCTCGGCCAGGGCGCCCATGCCGCGTCGCTCGTCGAGTCGCCCCAGCACACATGCCTGCGCCGGGCTGAGCGACAACTCGGCCGCGGCCGCCTCGTAGGCGCGGTCGTAGATGTCGACCAGGTCGAACATGGCAGCCTCGGCCTCGGACGAGGTGGTTGCGGGTCGGTTCGACAGTGCCACGGCTCCCAGCCTAGAACAGTTACTTGATTCGCTCAACTAGTCGTGATCGAATGGTCCTTGATTCACTCAAGTAACGGAGGAGGGCGGATGGACAGCAGAGTCGAGCGCACCGCGAGCGGTGCGATCGTGGAGCCGCAGATGAACGCGATGGTCCTTGACCGGTTCGGCGGCGTCGACGAACTCTCGCCGCGCCGGATGCCGCTCCCCGAGGTCGGGGACGACGACGTCCTCATCCGGGTGGAGTTCGCCGGGGTCGGGTCCTGGGATGCGGTCGAGCGGGAGGGGCACTACGACGGCGCCTTCGGCGTCGCGTCGACCTTCCCCTACGTCCTCGGCTGGGACGCGGCGGGCCGGGTCGCCGCGGTCGGGCGCGACGTCACCCGGTTCGACGTGGGTGACCGTGTCTACGCCGCGTCGATGCCGGTGCCGCGTGGCGGCTTCTACGCCGAGTACGGCGTCGTCGAGGCGGAGTTCGTGGCGCGCGTGCCCGACCGGATGCCAACCGAGCAGGCCGGCCCGATGGCGTGGGATGCCCTGACCGCGCTGAGCGGTCTCGACCTGCTTGGCCTGCGGCCGGGCCAGACACTCATGGTCTTCGGAGCCAGCGGGGGTATCGGGCACATGGCCGTGCAGCTGGCGCGGCACAGCGGCATCCGGGTGTTGGCCGTGGCCTCCGGGGACGACGGTGTCGCCCTGGCCCGGCGGCTGGGCGCTGACCACGCCGTCGACGGTCGCCGAGACGATGTGCTGGCTGCGGCGTCCGCATTCGCGCCGGACGGGCTCGATGCGGCTCTGGTCACCGTGGGAGGCGAGACCGCCGAACGTTCCCTTGGCGCGATCAAGAGCTCGGGGCGGATCGCCTGGCCGAACGGCGTCCTGCCCGTGCCGGTGACGCCGCCGAGCGCGACATTGTCCCATTACGACGGGGATCGAAGCCGCACCGCCACCGATCGGCTGAACGCGATCATCGAGGCGAGCAGCTTCGAAGTCCACGTCGCCCGGACCTTCCCGTTCGAGCGGGTCAAGGATGCGCATCGCGCCCTGAATGATCACTATGTCGGGAAGCTCGCCCTCAAGGTCGGATAGGACGCCGCGAACGGCCCGAGGCTCCGGCGGATCACCGGGTAAGGCCGACCAGCCCCGCCAGGCGTGGCGCGCCTCGTCGTCGGCCGACTAATGCGGTCGGTTGGTGGTGATGCGCGCCATGTGCCGCTCGCCCCAGTCGCCGAGGGGGACGAGTGCCCGGTTGAGCGAGGCACCGAATTCGGTGAGCGAGTATTCCACCTTGGGTGGCACCTGTCGGTAAACCTCGCGGTGTACGAGCTCGTCAGCCTGCAGCTCGCGCAGCTGCTGGATGAGCATCTTCTCGCTCACTCCGGGCAGCCCCCGACGCAGCTCGGCGAAGCGCCGGGGCCCCGCGTGCAGCTCCCACAGGATCAGGGCCTTCCACTTGCCACCGACCACATCGACTGCCGCGTCCAGACCGCAACTGTACGGCCCGCGTCCTGCCATTTCACTTACCTTTCGGTGAGTACCGCACTTCGAAGTAGGTACTTGTCGACACTACCGCTGTTCGTGAGGCTGGACGGGACGCTCCCGCCCACGACAGGCAGTCCCGCTCGTAGGCGGCAGCGCCTTGATGCCGATTCGAAGATCCACCGTTGTGGAGAGGATGGACGCGAATGTCAGAGCCGAATCCGACCGTCGCCGTGCTCGGACAGGGCCCGATGGGAGCCGCACTGACGCACGCCCTGCTCAAGGCGAAGGTTCCGACGACCGTCTGGAACCGAACGCGCCAACGGGCCGAAGCACAGGCAGCCGCTGGAGCCCGCATAGCGCCGAACGCAGAGGCCGCCGTCCGCGCCGCGGACCTTGTCATCGGCGTGCTGAGAGACGGCAATGCGACACGAGCGGTACTCGAGCCGATCCCCGGAGACGCCTTCAGGGGACGCACCATCGTCAATTTCGCCACGTCAACCCCGGGCGAGGCACGCCGAATGGCCGAATGGGCGGCCGAGCGCAGGACGTCGTGGCTGAGCGGCGCCATCATGGTCCCCACTCCGCTCGTGGGAACGCCGGACGCGCTGTTCCTCTACAGCGGCGAGCGGGCGCTGTTCGACGCTCATGCCGACGTGCTGGCGGTCCTCGGAGGCGACGCACGGCACGTCGGCACCGACCACGGGCTGGCCTCGCTGCTCGACACCGGCATGCTCGAGGTGTTCTTCGCCGGCATGACGGGATTCCTGCATGCGACGGCCATGGTCACCGGTCAAGGGCTCAAGGCTACTGACTTTCTCCCGTTCGCCGAGGTCATGATCAACATCCTGCCGGCGTCCTTGGCCGGGCTGGCCCGAGACGTCGACGCCGGGACGTACCCGGGAACCGAGGACAACCTCACCATGGAGTTGGCAGCCCTCGGCCACATCGTCGACACGAGTGACGACCTCGGTCTGGACGGCAGATTCCCGCGGGTCATGCGCGACCTGGCAGCCGCCGCCGTCGACAGTGGCCACGGTGGCGACGGCTGGTCCCGAATCATCGAGCAGCTACGGAAGCCGGCTTAGTGATCCCACGTCACGCTGGACGCTCCTGGTAGCCGATCGGCTGCCCGACCCCTCGCTGCTCGGGCACCTGCGCAAGCGCCTCAACTTTCTGATCAACGAGAACCTGCGGTCCACTTTCGGCCAGTAGGCCGGCCCGTCCGACGCGGCGGCCGTTATCCGGTCAGCGATGAGTTCCGCCGTCCCAACCGGTCAACCAGCCGCATCGGGCGACCGCGACGATGTCTACCGGGTCAGGCCGACCAGCGTCGCCAGGCGCGCCACGCCGGCCGGCGCCGGGTGGCCGCGGGCGACCTCGGCGATCACCGTACGCGCCAGAGGCCGGCACCGGACCTCGGCCGGCGCGACGGCGTCGGCCTCGACCAGCGCGCGGGCCGCCCCGCGCAGGTCACCGATCTGAAGGTACGCCCGCGCGACGTCCACCAGGTACGCGGCCCGGTGCTCGGCCGGCAGCCACCGCCACGCCTCCCGCCGCACGACCGTCGTGTGCCGCTGCACCGCTCCCCCGCCGTCCCCCAGCTCGACCGCCACCACCACGCGCGCCAGCTCGACGGCGGCCGGCCCGAAGCCGGTCCGATGGGGATCGTCGCCGGCTCGGACCTGGGCGGCTATCCCGGCGGCGCGCTCGGTCAGCTCCTCGGCCCGGCGGGCGTCGCCGCAGCCGGCGGCGGCCAGGGCGGCCTGGAGCAGCAGCGTCCCGTGGACGGCCTGCGCCTGCGTCGGCGTGAGCCGGCTCGCGGCGGCGAGCGTCGCGGCGAGGGCCAACCGGTGCCGGCCCAGCGCCCGCAGCGCCTGCCCGATCGACACGGCCGCCGCCGCGACCAGGACCGGATCGCCGCCCGCCGCGGCCATCGCCCGGTCGGCCGCCAGCCACGCGAGGTCGGCCTCGCCGAGCTTCACCAGCAGCGACGAGGTGATCCGGTACGCCGGCACGAGCAGCCCTGGCTCTGCGCTCCGGGTGGCGTCGAGCAGCCCCGGCAGCACCCGCACGAGCTGCGCGTAGTGCCCGTGCTGGTAGGTCAGCCAGGCGTGCTCGACGTGCCGCCGGACCTCGCCTGTCGGCTTCGGCGGCGGGTTGTCGTAGCGGGCGAGGGCGGCCCGGATCCCGTCCACCCCGTCCAGCGTCTGCGGTGTGGCCGGTGCCGGCGGGCTGTGCTGGCCGAGCAGCGCCATCGGGTCGACGCGCAGCACCTCGGCGATCTCCTGGATCACCGGGTACCGGTCCAACGCGCGGACACCCCGCTCCACCTTGTCCACCCAGCTCTTCGACCGGCCGAGCCGGTCGGCGAGCATCTGCTGGGTCATCCGCCGCCGTACCCGCCAGCGCGCCACCCGGCGACCGATCGGCAGGTCATCAGCGGTCACGCCGCCACCGCCGGTCCGGCACCGCCCGAGTGGTGTCTTCCACGGGTACACGCTCCGCCTCGGCCTGCTTTAGCAGACGTTGCTTCGCAGCCTCCCGCTCCGACTCCTCTACTTGCTCACCCCGGCTCACCGACTCGTCACGCCGCATCCGCCACCTCCGTCACGTGGAGCGCCGCCAAGTGCGGGCTCCACATGGCAGCGAAGTCGAGTGCGGCCTGACCCAACAGGTGGCGACTCATGTGTGCCGTTGCGTTAGCTCCCGCAGAGGTTGTGCGGGGTTGCGCGGGTCCCCCATACGAGTACTGCAAGCCATAGGATCGTCACCGTTGGTAGTTGCTCGATCTCGGGAGGCACGTGTCGTGGTGCGGCCAGTCACGAATGGAGCGTTTGAAGCGTTGCTGCGCGACGCCGGCTACGACAATGCCCATGCTGCTTTCGCCCGCCAGCTCAACCACGCTGGACGCGCCCACGGCACGTGGCGATACGACGCCGCCAGCGTCTATTGGTGGCTGCGAGGACGTCGACCCGAGAGACGCGTCCAAGCCACCATGGCCGATGTACTCGGCCGCAGACTCGGTCGTCCCGTCGCGATCGTGGAGCTGGGCTTCACTGCCGCCCACGTTGCCGCGCACGTCCCCTACCCCGTCTCCTGCAGTGACGCGATCGAGTCCGCCGAGCGACTCTGGACTACGTTGACCAAGCAGTCCAGCTCGCCGACCAATGGGACGTTCGACAGCGCCCAAGCGCTCCAAGCCGCGATCGCCTGGCGGTACGACCGGCCCGACAAGCCGGTCAGCCGGAATGGTCGACAGCCGGTCACGACGGCCGAAGTCCAGTCGCTGTACGCACTCGCCGACCATTTCACCGATCTCGACCGACGTCATGGCGGCGGATCGCCGCGCGCCCGGGCTCTCATGGCCGACTTCCTTGTTCGTCAGGTCGCCCCCATGCTGCACGGCGCCTACACCGGCTCCGTTGGGCGGGAACTCATGCGCGCAGCCGCGACGCTCTCCGGCCAGCTCGCCTTCATGTGCTACGACGCAGGCGATCACGCCATTGCCCAACATCACCTGACCATCGCCCTGCGGCTCGCCAAGGCAGCGGACGACCGTCTGTACGGCGCTCACCTGCTTGCCAACCTCGCCACCCAAGCCGTCTTCCTCGGACACGCGCAAGATGCCGCTCGGCTCGCCGAAGCAGCCATCGATGGCGCAGACCGCGCCCCCGCTGCGGTCCGCGCGCGGCTCTATACCGCTGTGGCCAGCGCCTACGGACGGTCGGGCGAGAGACGCGCATGCCAGACTGCACTTGCCAGGGCGGAACGCGACCTCGACCGAGCGAGCGCCCACGCTAGTCCCCGGTGGGCCGCCTACTTCAGCCCGGCTCATTTTGCCGGCACCGCGCTGAAGTGCCTGAGCGACCTCCGCCTCTACACGCAAGCACTCCGGTACGCACCCGACGCGATCGCTCTTGCGGGTCGCAACGCTCGGACACTCGCCCTGCACACCGCTCTGGTTGCCACGACGCATGCCCGCGCCGGTGATATCGACGCCTCCTGCTGCTGGGGCAGAGAGGCAGCGCGACGCGCCACAGACGTTCACTCTGCCCGGGTGAAGCACCGGGTCAGCGAACTGATCGCCGCGCTGAGTCCACGTCAAGCATTGCCCCAGGTCAACGAACTCCTAGTTGCCTTCGGGACTACGCCACCGCCTAATTAGCGCGAACCCATGTGGCGGCCCGTCGGCTAGCGTCACTGATGTGACCTGGACGGAGCCCGCCACCTGGTACGCCAACCTGCCCTCCTTCTATGCCGCCGCTGCAGCCTTCATCACCGATCCGGCTGGCAACGTGCTGCTCGTCAAACCGACGTACCGAGACCACTGGGCCTTCCCAGGGGGTTACGTTGACGAAGGCGAATATCCGCATGAGTCCTGCGCCCGGGAGATCCGGGAAGAGCTGGGGGTCCATGTGACGGCAGGCGAACTGCTGGTTGTGGATTGGGCACCGCCCGCCGGGCAACGGCCACGGGCAATCATCAGCTTCACCTTCGACTGCGGTTCCCTCATTGGCCCAGACGGCTTGGACTTCTCGGGACAAGAGTTGGAGGACATCGCGTTCTACTCCCAGGAGGAGGCCGAGGAGCGTCTTCCCGATAACGTAGCTCCGCGAGTCCGGGCGGCATTGCAGGCCCGAGCCCAGAATGCCCCGATCTACCTTGCCGGCGGCTCGGCTACCCCTCTTCACATAGTCAGTTGACCGTCGTGCGCGGAGTCGACCAACGGTCACCGATGCCACGCATCGAACGTAGCGCCAGATCCATAGACCGAGACTAACTCTCCCCACTGACATGCTCGCTACCCACTTGTCGCTAGCGGGGCTATCTGGTCACTCCTCAATCCAGATCGTTGATCTGCATCAGCCACTCGATATCGCTGCTGGAAATATACTGCTCTGGAAGCACCTCGTGAAATAGTCGCAAAAGGTCGTAGCCCTCGTCGGGCTCGACGGCGGCGATGTAGCGTGCCCAACCGAGAAGGCGCTGGGGTAGCATGTCGGCGTTTTCGCCACCAAACTCAGTCATGTAGGTTTCGTAACCAAATTTCGCAATAATATGCGAGACCCAGCGCATGCGCCGTTTTATTTCGCGTGGGATGCGTGGACGGTCCTCAGCCCCAACATAGAGTCCAGTCACATACTGGGGGCCACCCCGCCGCATAAAGGCAGTCTTACTTGAGTTGATGGACCAGCCTGCATCGTTGATAATCCGCTCAATGTCGGCATAGTGCTGGTCGGTCACCGCGCCGGAGAATGTGAGGTCGTCCACATAGCGCGTAAATGACAGACCTTCCACTGCCGCATGTTCGGCAAGAAGCCGATCCGTATCCTGAAAAGCGAGATTGGACAAGAATGGAGACGTGCTTAGTCCAATTGGAAGCTTGCCAGCTATGGTGACAATACCAATTGCTAACTCTGCCGCCTTCTCATTGTATCCTTGCTCCTGCAGTGCGGCCCTCAGCTGTGTTGAGTTAATCGAAGGGAAAAAGTCTTCGAGGTCAACACGCAGGACACATGCCTTGCCAAGATGTGCGGACGCGTTGGTCAAAGTCGAGCGTTGAGAAACGAATCCATGGACGTGGTCGGGTGGCCGGTATGGCAATTCCGTCGAGAAACTCCGATGGAGATTCTTGGTTACGGCGTCAAGCACATGTCCTGGCTTGATTATCTCGCGCAACCCTCCACGTCTCTTGCGGAACGACCGAGCTTGGTAAAGACGTCCAGCCCCCGACGGAAGGCTCTCGAAGAGCATTTCCAGTATTCCCATCGGAGCGCCTGCGTGCTGTGCGAGATCGTGGATGGAGTAAGACATTGGCAGGCCCTTGCGTCTTAGGTTGCGAGAGTAGGGCCGGCGTCCCTGTCCAAGAACTATTCAGCAACGCACGCGGACTCGCGCACTAAATGACTCCGGCCCTACTCGGGGCGAGTGTACCACACATCAATGTAGTGGGGTCTTTCGGCTGGTAATGAGGCCATGCTCCAGGGAATACAGAACGGAGATGAACGGCTCCACCTCCCGGAAGGCCCGATAGTGCCGACTTGCCGGATCAGCCCTATTGTCGGCTCGGAGCCACCTACTTACCGCCAACATTATGTAGTCCACGATAGCCATGGACATTGCTTCCGTCTTGGTAAGCATGGAGATGTTGAGCCGTGGTAGGGGAACTTTGCGCCCAAGCTTAATATAGGCTCGCTTAAGCGCATTTTGAGGTAGAGTTCGGATCAACTGCCGCAAGCTGTCATTCTGCTCGATGCAACACAACAATTCTGACTCGTTACGATGTCGGATCAGTAGATCGCCGAGCAGGCTTTCGTACATGAACGCGAGCTTTTCGGTTTCGGTGTCGCCTGCTCTGGCATCAGTCCTCTCAGTGACTAGAAGATATGCCTTGAAGGGCAGGTCCTGCATAAGCTCGATAAACGGGCCAGAGACTTCCAATGGATCGGTTGAAGCGTGGAATCCGTGTTTGCGAAAATCCTCAAAGCTTCGCAGTCCGCCGAGGCTTCGCCGAGCGGACAAGCGGCGATAGAGCTCCCGGACTCGGTTCTCAATCTCTTCCGAGTTCTCGTTCGTTTCGACCGCACCCACGATCAACGGCTGCGACGGGTGCCCATTCCCTGACTCGTCCATGTATAGCTTCACCACGCTACGCTCCCAAAAATAGTCCAAGGCGGAGCCGACGCCTTGCGTCGTCAGAGACCGTCCTTCCTCCATCTGCGACTCGGCTCTCCGCTGGTCGCGCCAGCCCATCTGCCATGACCTCGTCATGAGATGGATGCTGCCACGGGCGTCAATCAGGGCGGAGATCCAGCTCACTCACGTCATGAGGCGCGGAGACGCTGAGCTCGGGGCTGTTCGAACGTCGGGCGTAGTCCCTGGTAGAAGGCTGGGCGCCGGTCGAGCGCATCTGCCATCCCAAGCCCTGGGCGCCGACGCTGGCTCGGGCGAGAGGAGGTGCGGCAGACCGCCCGGGGAACAGATGGGGCACAAGACACCGTCAAACGTTGGCAAGCAGCCGGCAATACTGTGAGGTCCTAACGCCGCCTGAACTGGATCGACGGCATGCCGGCGCAGGCCACCGGGTGATCCCTCAGCGCCCTCCTTGAGACGTAACGGCCCAAGATCAGCAACGGCTACTTGCTTCTGGCAACCCGCCGCAGCGTCTCTCTAAGCCCTTCAACCGACACAAGCTCGGGCTGCCGGGCGGCTACGGCGTTAACGAATGCGTCCTTCGACCTGAAGTAGGTTGCTTCTGCAACGAAGGCTCCGATGATCCACTTACCACGGACCATGGTCCAAGGGCTGGGTAGGGCCAGATCCCACGCCGCCTCTGCCTCTACAATCGCCTCCTCAACCATTTGCGGCGTCAACGGCTGCGCCAAGTCCGCCACCCTGCGTAGCCTTTCCAGAGCATCGCCGCCGCGAGGACTCGGCCAAATGATCCTGGTACGTCCCCGCAGGAGTCGCTGAGCGTATTCACTCACCGCCTGATCCCTGTGCGCGATCAGCTGCTCGGTTAGAAGCTTCTGCAGGGCGTCTACCGAACTGTAAGACTCTCGAACTAGCTTCCCGTCAACTGCAGCTTGCAGGAATGCCGGGTCACTAAGAAGGGCGGCTTCGATGTCGGAGACTGGCCATACGTGGCAAATGTCCCGCAAGCCTGCGGGCACATCGTCGGCCAGCACATCCGAATCTACAATCGCCATAATCGGCAGGCCGTAGCCAGCAAGCAGGTTGAGCGCCTTTATTGTCGGCTCCCGGCCGCCCTTGGACTGGATGCTTGCGGACGCCATCTCTGGCACTAGAAGAGGCAAAACGGTGGCGTCGAATTCCCCCTCCGTCAAGACCAGCAAGTCGGCCTGAGTTAATGAGCTGGCACGGAAACCCGCTTCGCGATAAAGATCGAGCCGTTCTACCTCGTCCTCAATGATCGCAGGTGCAGCCGAGTGACGGAGCCGAACAATCCCGGCGGTCGGAAGCGCATCCAGGACGGAAGGGCTATGAGTTGCCACGATAAGTCGGCCACCTGTCTCTAGACCTGGGCGTAGTGCACGTAGCAGCCGGGCGCTGAGCGACGGATGTAGGTACGCATCCGGCTCGTCGATTGCAACTAGGCTGTGCCCTTCTCCAGCACGAAACACACGGCTTATGATAATGAGCGCTTGTCGTTCGCCGCTCGATAGACTACTAACCTCATGGGTTGAACCGTCGGGCAGCCCTATTCGGAGCGACGAGGGGTTCTCGGCAGTCAGAGGCAGCAACTTCTTTGGAAAGAGCAGCGAGTCAACCGAATCACGAAAGCGCTCCCATTGAGACTGCGCTCGGCTTACAAGCGCCGCATCTTCTGATGGTAGAAATCCAGCTACGCAAAGCGCCTTGGCATACGTCTCGAATTCTTGGTCGTCCAGGTGCCCGGGACCAAGGCTGCTCGCTCGCGCATCGATGATCTTCTGGACGGCTGCCTCCGGGCTTAACTGCGATAGGTCGACTGAAGCCGCGCCAGAAGGATGGAATCGTCTTTCGGCGGGCAGATAAATTACATTGAGGCTTGGGCATCTCTTTAGGAGTTGCGAGGAATGAAGCCCACCCACGATTGATGGATGAGGGGTGCCATCAGCCGCGCGGGCGTCACGCCTTACATTTCCAGTTGAAGTTCGCATGACAGTCACAGCAACCCGCTCAGGGGGCCGCCCGCGCCGCCAATTATTCTCACGGTCGAAAGCCTCAAACTGATCAAGCTCGTTGCTATCAAAGGCGAATCTGATCGATACTCTGGCCTCCACATCCGGACTCCGCGCGACGGGAAAGGCTGTGATCCAAGGCGTTAAGAGCGATGCGAGTAGCTTGGACTTTCCAGTCCCGTTAGCTCCGGCAAAGGCGACCATTTGCTGTTGGGGTATTTCAAGATCAAGGTCAGGCAGGCCGCCGATATTCTCAACCTTAAGTCTTTCGATGCGCACGCAGCCAATCTACTGCAGCCCGGTGCTTGAAGCGAGCCGAGGTGCATGGATGGCGAGGCCCGTGAGCCCGCTCCGAGTAGAAACAATCGCCGGGTGTTGCAGGGTCCCGCCAGGGGCGGCAGCTTTGCTTTGCGTCCTATGGCTGCTTCGACCGCATGTGAGGACGGCGCGGGGCGGCTGCCCATGGTTCACTCAAACCTCAGAGCGCCACGATCGCTGCCGTCTCCGCCGGTAGCTCAATCCGGTCCCGCATCACCGTCACGCCGTCCCCGGTGGCCAGCAACACCTTCCGCACGACCCCGGGCAGCGTGATCCGCTGCGGCTTCCCGGCCAGGTTCGCCGCCACCAGGCACTCCCCCCGCCGCATCAGCAGGAACTGGTCTCCGTGCCGCACGTCGACCGCCGTCAGCCGCGGGTCCGTCAGGTCCGGCCGGCTCTTCCGCAGCGCGATGAGCCGCCGGTAGAACTCCAACATCTCCCGGTGCTCCGGCTTGTCCAGCTCCGCCCAGTCCAGCCGCGACCGGATGAACGTCTGCGGATCCTGCGGATCCGGCACGTCCTCCGTAGCCCACCCGTGCGAAGCAAACTCCCGACGACGACCGTTGGCGACAGCAGCAGCCAACTCCGGCTCCGGGTGCGACGTGAAGAACTGCCACGGCGTCGAAGCCGCCCACTCCTCCCCCATGAACAGCATCGGCGTGAACGGCGCCGTCATCAGCAACGTCGCCCCCACCCGCAGCAGCCCAGGCGAGAGCGTGGAAGAGATCCGATCCCCGGTAGCGCGGTTCCCGATCTGGTCGTGGTTCTGGAGGTACGCCACGAACCGGTGCCCCGGCGTCCGCTGTCGATCGACTGGCCGCCCATGATGACGCTGACGGAACGAAGACCAGGTGCCCGCGTGGAAGAACCCGCCGGTGAGCACGTCGGTCAGGCATTCCAGCGAACCGAAGTCGCCGTAGTAGCCCTGCCGCTCCCCCGTCAGCAGCGTGTGCAGGGCGTGGTGGGCGTCGTCGTTCCACTGGGCATGCAGGCCGTACCCGCCGGCCTCCCGGGGCGTAATCAACTGAGGGTCGTTCAGGTCGGACTCGGCGATCAGCGACAGCGGCCGGCCCAGGTGCGTCGACAGGGCCTCGACCTCGACCGCGACCTCCTCCAACACATGCACCGCGCGGGAGTCGGGCATCGCGTGGACGGCGTCCAGGCGCAGGCCGTCGACGTGGTAGTCCCGCAGCCACATCAGCACCGAGTCGATGATGTAGCGGCGCACCCCGTCCGAGTGCGGCCCGTCCAGGTTGACCGTCCGGCCCCACGGGTTCGACTGCTCGCTGAGGTACGGCGCGAACATCGGCGCGTAGGCCCCGGAGGGCCCGAAATGGTTGTAGACGACGTCGAGGATCACCCCCAGCCCCTTCGCGTGGGCCGCGTCCACGAGTCGTTTGAGGCCGTCCGGCCCGCCGTACGGCTGGTGCGGCGCGTACCAGCAGACCCCGTCGTAGCCCCAGTTGTGCTCGCCGTTGAAGGCGTTGACCGGCAGCAGCTCGATCATGTCGACGCCCAGGTCGACCAGGTGGTCGAGCTTGGCGATCACCCCGTCGAAGGTGCCCTCGGGGGTGAAGGTGCCGACGTGCAGCTCGTACAGGACGCTGCCGGGGAGCTGCCGGCCGGTCCAGCCGGAGTCGGTCCACGGGAACGCCGCATGCGAGTAGACCCGGCTCGGACCGTGGACGCCATCAGGCTGCCACGACGAGCGGGGGTCGGGCAGGGCGTAATCGTCGTCGTCGAGGAGGAACGCGTAGTCGGTGCCGGGGCCGGCGCTCGGCACCTCGACCCGCCACCACCCGCCGGCGCCGGCGCGCATCTCGTGGTCGGCGTCGCCGAAGAGGCGCAGCCGCACCCGGGCGGCTTCGGGCGCCCACACCCTGAACTCGGTCATGCGGCAGCCTCCACGGAATCGGTGGGAGCGAGGAGGGCGACGGGATAGGTGCGCAGCAGATCATGAAGCAGCAGCTCAGACCCACTGTAGACCCGTCCGGTGAACATGTCTGTAACAGAATGCGCGGAAATCGACAGCCTGGTTCCGCGCCACCCGCCACGAGCGGCCAGCCGCGCCGGCAGGCGGGTGGCGACGGCGATCGCGCCGCCCCGGTCGAAGGCGACCGCGTGCCGCGCGGCGAGCCCACGCGCGGGCACCGGCCGGTAGCCGGTGAACAGCTCCGGGCGGTCCCGGCGCAGCCGCAGGGTCCGCGACACCACGAGCAGCTTCGCCGCCCCGGACGCGTCCACCGGAGGATGCCAGCCAGCGTCGAGCCGGGCCAGCAGGTCCTTGCGTACGGCGAAGTCGACCGGCCGCCGGTTGTCCGGGTCGACGAGGGAGTTGTCCCACAGCTCGGTGCCCTGGTAGGTGTCCGGCACCCCGGGCATGGCGAGCTGCACCAGCTTCTGCCCGAGGGAGTTGGACCAGCCGGCCGGGGTGATCCGGTCGGCGAAGGCGGTCAGCTCCGCGTTCAGCGCGGGGTCGTCGTACAGGGCGTCGACCAGGTCGTGCATCGCCTGCTCGAACGCCGGGTCGGGGTCCGCCCAACTGGTCGAGGTCGACGCCTCCCGGGCGGCTTTCTCCGCGTACGCGTGGAGGCGCTCGCGCTCGACGGGCCAGGCGCCGACGGCGGTCTGCCACAGCAGATGGGCGAAGGCGGGGTCGGGCAGCGGCACCCGGGCCAGCCAGCTCCCGACCTGCACGGCCCAGCGCTCCGGCAGCTCCGACAGGACGGCGAGGCGGGCGCGGACGTCCTCCGACCGCTTGGTGTCGTGGGTGGAGATGGTGGTCATGGCGGCCGGCCAGCGCACGTTGCGGGCGGCGGCGAAGCGGTGGAACTCGGCCGGCGGGGTGCCGAAGTGGGCGGGGCTGCCGCCGACCTCGTTGAGGGCGATGAAGCGGCTCCACCGGTAGAAGGCGGTGTCCTCCACGCCCTTGGCCATCACCGCGCCGGTGAGCTGCGGGAAGCGTTTCGCCAGCTCGTCGTCCGGGTCGCGCAGCCGGCGGGTGACCGCGTCCAGGACGCCGGTGAGGTCCGGCCGGCGGCGGCCGGCCTCGGAGCGGGCGGCGGCGAGGTGCCGGGCGCCCTCGGGCGGGTAGCCGCGGTAGACGTTGAACGCGGCGGCGAGTTCGGCGAGCGCGGCGCGCACGGCGTGCCGGTCCAGTTGGGGGACGAGCATGGCGAGCCGGGTCAGCTCCGCCGACAGCAGCCGGGTTGCGGCTTCGAGCTTGGTGTCGTGGGTGAGGTCTTCCCAGGAGGTGTGCCCGCCCACGAGGCGGGCGTCGAGGGCGGTGAAGTCCCCCTCGGCGTCCGGGTCGACGAAGAGACCGGAGACCGCCGACAGCGCCTCGTAGCCGGTGGTGCCGTCGACCGGCCAGTCCGGCAGCTCCTCCCCGTACTCCAGGATCTTCTCCACGACCAGCCACACGGCGGGCGCGGCGGCGCGGAGCCGGGCCAGGTAGTCGGTGGGGTCGCGCAGCCCGTCCGGGTGGTCGACGCGGATGCCGTCGATCTCCCCGGCCTGCGCCCACCGCAGGATCAGCTCGTGGGTGGCGGCGAAGACCTCCGGGTCCTCCACCCGCAGGCCGGCCAGGTCGGAGACGGCGAAGAACCGGCGGTACGTGAGTTCGCTGTCGCCGCGCCGCCAGGACACCAGTTCGTAGTGCTGCCGGTCGTGCACCTCCCGCGGCGTGCCGTCGCCGGTGCCGTCGGCGATCGGGAAGCGGTGCTCGTGGTAGCGCAGCTCCCCGTCCACGATCTTCAGGTCGTCGAGGGCCGCCGGGTCGTCGGCGAGGACCGGGAGCAGCAGCCGGCCCCGGTCCCAGTCGATGTCGAACCAGCGGGCGTACGCGGAGTCGCGGCCCCGGCGCAGCACGTCCCACCAGGCGGGGTTGGCCGCCGGCCGGGCGACCCCGGCGTGGTTGGGCACGATGTCCACGACCAGGCCCAGCCCGGCGGCCCGCAGCGCGGCGAGGAGGCGCTGCCGGCCGGCCTCGCCGCCCAGCTCGGGGTTGACCTGGCGGTGGTCGACCACGTCGTAGCCGTGCGGCGAGCCGGGGGTGGCGGCGAGCAGCGGCGCGCTGTAGAGGTGGGTGACGCCGAGGTCGGCGAGGTAGCCGGCGAGCCCGGCGGTGGCGTCGAGGTCGAAGCCGGGGCGGATCTGCACGCGGTAGGTCGACCCGACCCTCGCCGAGGTGGCGGGACCGGGTTGCGGGGTGGGGGGCATCAGATCGTCCTCTCCAGGACCACCAGGGAGCGGTCGGGGACGGTCAGCGCGTCGCCGGCCTCGACCGTCGTCGTCTTCTCCGGTTCCGGCTCCGCGGTGCTGATCACCAGTTCCCAGCGCTGGCCGAACTCGGCGGGCGGCATGGTGAAGTCCAGCGGCGCGTCGTGGGCGTTGAAGCAGAGCAGGAACGAGCTGTCGACGTGGCGCTGGCCGTACTGGCCGCGTTCGCGGATGCCCTCGCCGTTGACGAACAGCGCGACCGACCGGCCGAAGTCGTTGCCCCAGTCCTCGCCGGTCATCTCGCGGCCGTCGGGGGTGTACCAGGCCAGGTCGGGCAGCGGCTCGTCGACCAGCCGGGAGCGCACCGGCAGGCCGGTGAAGAACCGGCGGCGGCGGAACACCTGGTGCCGGCGGCGGAAGTCGACCAGCCTTCTCGTGAAGTCCAGCAGGGCGGTGTCGGCGTGCTCCCAGTCGATCCAGGCCAGCTCGCTGTCCTGGCAGTACGCGTTGTTGTTGCCCCGCTGGGTGCGGCCCAGCTCGTCGCCGTGGCCGATCATCGGCACGCCCTGCGAGAGCATGAGGGTGGCGAGGAAGTTGCGTTTTTGGCGCGCGCGTAGGCCGAGGATTCCCGGGTCGTCGGTCTCGCCCTCGACGCCGCAGTTCCAGGAGCGGTTGTGGCTCTCGCCGTCCCGGTTCTCCTCGCCGTTGGCCTCGTTGTGCTTGTCGTTGTACGACACCAGGTCGTTGAGGGTGAACCCGTCGTGGCAGGTGACGAAGTTGATGCTGTGGAACGGGCGGCGCCCGTCGTCCTGGTAGAGGTCGGCGGAGCCGGAGATGCGGGAGGCGAACTCGGCGATGGTGGCCGGCTCGCCGCGCCAGAAGTCGCGGACGGTGTCCCGGTACTTGCCGTTCCACTCCGTCCACACCGGCGGGAACTGGCCGACCTGGTAGCCGCCCGGCCCGACGTCCCACGGCTCGGCGATCAGCTTCACCTGGCTGACCACCGGGTCCTGCTGCACCACCTCGAAGAAGGTGGACAGGCGGTCGACCTCGTAGAACTCGCGGGCCAGGGTGGCGGCCAGGTCGAACCGGAAGCCGTCGACGTGCATCTCGGTCACCCAGTACCGGAGCGAATCCATGATCAGTTGGAGCGAGTGCGGGCTGCGGACGTTGAGGCTGTTGCCGGTGCCGGTGTAGTCGACGTAGTACCGCCGGTCCTCCTCGGACAGGCGGTAGTAGCTGGCGTTGTCGACGCCCTTGAAGCTCAGCGTGGGCCCGAGGTGGTTGCCCTCGGCGGTGTGGTTGTAGACGACGTCGAGGATGACCTCGATGCCGGCGGCGTGCAGCGCCTTCACCATGCCGCGGAACTCCTGCACCTGCTGGCCGAGGCGGCCCAGCGCCGAGTAGCCGTGGTGCGGGGCGAAGAAGCCGATCGTGTTGTAACCCCAGTAGTTGCGCAGGCCCAGGTCGGCCAGGCGGTGGTCGTGCACGAACTGGTGCACCGGCATCAACTCGATCGCGGTCACCCCGAGCTTCCGCAGGTGCTCGATCATCGGCGGGGAGGCGATGCCCGCGTACGTGCCGCGCAGCTCCTCCGGGACGTCCGGGTGGCGCATCGTCAGGCCGCGCACATGCGCCTCGTAGACCACCGAATGGTGGTACGGGGTGCGCGGCGGCTTGTCGTTGCCCCAGTCGAAGTACGGGTTCACCACCACCGACTTCGGCATGAACGGCGCCGAGTCGGTGTCGTTGCGGGTGTCCGGGTCGCCCAGCTCGTAGTCGTACACCGCCGGGTTCCACTCGACGTCGCCGTCGATCGCCTTCGCGTACGGGTCGATCAGCAGCTTGTGCGGGTTGCAGCGCAGCCCGTTCGCCGGGTCGTACGGGCCGTGGACGCGGTAGCCGTACCGCTGGCCCGGCTCGATCCCCGGCACGTACGCGTGCCACACGTACGCGTCGACCTCGCGCAGCTCGACGCGGCGTTCGGTGCCGATGTCCCACTCGTCGAAGAGGCAGAGCTCGACCTTCTCCGCCACCTCGGAGAAGATCGCGAAGTTGGTGCCCATCCCGTCGTAGGTGGCCCCGAGGGGGTAACGCTCACCCGGCCAGACCTGCATGTCGCTCCTTCGGCACACGATCATGAGCGCGGCACCGCACCATGAGCGGGCCACCGGCGGGGCCGCTGGCACGCACGCGGTTATTGCCCCACAGAATTCGCCACCAATCCCACCGTTCGGCCGATGACCGGAATCCACCCTACTGACCCCTGGTAAACCTTCAGGTGTCTTCCGTCACGGTCGCCCTTCTCCCGGGTGCGGAATCGGCCCGCATGCGCTTTCTTGGATAGGGCGCGCGGGTGCGCGCCTCCGCCCGGCCTCTCGGCCGACCCCACCACCTTCTCTGCCGGCACCGGCGCCGGCGCGACCCACCATGCATGGACGGAGATTGATGTGACCACCCTGCGGGTCGGCGAGCCGCTCGCCACCGCCCCGGACCGGATCCACCGGCCCACCCTCACCTCCCGTACCCAGGTCCCGGCCCAGCCGGCCCCGGGCGTCCCCCCGCAGCCCCGCCGGATCCTGATGCTGTCGTGGGAGTACCCGCCGGTGCTCGTCGGCGGCCTCGGCCGGCACGTCCACGCCCTGTCCGTCGCCCTCGCCGCCGCCGGCCACGAGGTCACCGTCGTCACCCGCCACGCCGACGGCGCACCCCTGGAGGAGTACGCCGACGGCGTCCGCATCGTCCGCGCCGCCGAGGACCCCGTCACCTTCCCCCTCGCCACCGGCTCGCTGCTGGCCTGGACGATGGCGTTCAACCACACCCTCACCCGGGCCGCCCTGCGCGCCGCCGAGACCGGCGGGTACGACGTCATCCACGCCCACGACTGGCTCGTCGCGCACACCGCGATGACCCTGCGCGAGCACCTGGACATCCCACTGGTCAGCACCATCCACGCCACCGAGGCGGGCCGGCACCAGGGCTGGCTGCCCGAGGAGATGAACCGCACCATCCACGGTGTCGAACAGTGGCTGGCCACCGAGTCTGGCCGGGTCATCGCCTGCTCGGGCTACATGCGCTCGGAGGTCACCACCCTGTTCCGGGTGCCGACCGCCCGCGTCGACGTGGTGCCCAACGGCGTGGAGCCGCGCCGCTGGCGGGCGCCGGCCGCCGCGGTGGCCCGCGCCCGGGCCCGCTTCGCCGGGGACGGCCCGCTGGTCACCTTCGCCGGCCGGCTGGTGTACGAGAAGGGCGTCCAGCACCTCCTCGCCGGCCTCCCCCGGCTGTGCGACCGGCACCCCGGACTGCGGGCGGTGATCGTCGGCGACGGCCCGTACCGCGGGGAACTGGAGGCGGAGGTGCGACGGCTCGGCCTCGGCGACACGGTCAGCCTGCCCGGCTTCCTCGGCGGCACCGACCTGCCGGCGGTGATGGCGGCGTCGGACTGCTTCGCGGTGCCGAGCATCTACGAGCCGTTCGGGATGGTGGCCCTGGAGGGCGCCGCCGCCGGGGCGCCCCTCGCCGTGTCCGCGACCGGCGGGCTCGCCGAGATCGTCGAGCCGGGCGTCACCGGGATGACCTTCCGCCCGCAGGACCCGGACGGCCTGACCGACGCCGTGCACGCCCTGCTGTCCGACCGCGACCACGCCCGCCAACTCGCCCGCCGCGCCCGCCAGATGGTCCACGACCAGTACGGCTGGCCCCAGATAGCCGCCCGCACCGCCTCGACGTACGCCGCAGCGATCACGGAAGCCCCCACCTTCGCCACGGCGAGGGCGGCCCACCGCATGACCCACGGCCACACCCCGCCGCCCCTCCCCTCCGGCAACCTCCTAACCACCCCCGCCCTGCGGTGAAAGGAAGGGCCCCCTCTTAACGCCTGGGGTAGAGGAAGGGCCCCCTGTTAACACCTGCCCATCGGCGCGGACGACGAAGGCCGCCGACCCGGACTCCAGGTCGGCGGCCTTCGTGCGGCACCGATGTTAAGAAGGGACCCTTCCTCTACCTGAGGCGTTAAGAAGGGGCCCTTCCTTGCACCTCAGCGCTCGTTGGATGGGGTGTAGTCGCGCTCGGGGGAGCCGGTGTAGACCTGCCGCGGGCGGCCGATCTTGGTCTCCGGGTCGTTGATCATCTCGCGCCACTGGGCGATCCAGCCCGGGAGCCGGCCCAGCGCGAAGAGCACCGTGAACATCTTGGTCGGGAAGCCCATGGCCTTGTAGATCAGGCCGGTGTAGAAGTCCACGTTCGGGTAGAGCCGGCGGGAGACGAAGAAGTCGTCGGCGAGCGCGATCTCCTCCAGCTCCATCGCGATGTCCAGCAGCGGGTCCGGCTTGGCCATCCGGCCGAGCACGTCCTGGGCGGCCTTCTTCACGATCGCGGCGCGCGGGTCGTAGTTCTTGTAGACCCGGTGGCCGAAGCCCATCAGCTTGACGCCGGCCTCCTTGGCCTTGACCTTCTGTACGAAGGCGCGGACGTCACCGCCGTCGGCGTGGATGCGCTCCAGCATCTCCAGCACGGCCTGGTTGGCGCCGCCGTGCAGCGGGCCGAAGAGCGCGTTCACGCCGGCCGAGACCGAGGCGAAGAGGTTGGCGTTGCTGGAACCGACCAACCGGACGGTCGACGTGGAGCAGTTCTGCTCGTGGTCGGCGTGCAGGATGAACAGCTGGTCCAGCACCTTCGCCACGACCGGGTCGACCTCGTACGGCTCGGCCGGCACGCCGAAGGTCATCCGGAGGAAGTTCTCCACGTACCCGAGGGAGTTGTCCGGGTACAGCAGCGGCTGGCCGATCGACTTCTTGTACGCGTACGACGCGATGGTCGGCACCTTCGCCATCAGCCGGACCGTCGACATCTCCACGTGGGAGGCGTCGAACGGGTCGAGGCTGTCCTGGTAGAAGGTCGAGATCGCGCTGACCGCCGAGGAGAGCACGGCCATCGGGTGCGCGTCGCGGGGGAAGCCGTCGAAGAACCGACGCATCTCCTCGTGCAGCAGGGAGTGCCGCCGGATCCGCTCGGAGAACTCGGTGAGCTGCTGCTGGGTGGGCAGCTCGCCGTAGATCAGCAGGTACGAGACCTCCAGGAAGGAGGACTTCTCGGCCAGCTGCTCGATCGGGTAGCCGCGGTAACGCAGGATCCCCGCGTCGCCGTCGATGTAGGTGATCGCGGAGGAGCACGCTGCCGTGTTCACGAAACCGGGATCGTACGTCGTCAGCCCGGTTTCCTTGAGCAGATTGCCCACGCGCATTCCGGAGGGGCCCTCGACCGCGGGGTGCACCGGCATCGAGAGCTGCCCACCGGGGTGATCGAGCTTGACTTCCGTCATGTGGTTCCTCGCTTCGCCGGCAGATCTTCGCTGAATTGCCTTCGCTTCTACCGTATTCGCGGTTCGCGGGACACCGCCCGCGGTGGTTCTCCGGTGAGGTATGCGTCACCCGATTCCCGACCAGCCGGCTGGGAAACCCCGGTCGGGCCGGCGCGGGTCAGGAGAGCGCGAGGCGGGCCAGCGTACCGTCGGCGGCGACGAGGAGGAGGTCGAGGCGGTTCGCCCCGACCTGGAACAGCCGGTCGTCGGCGACCAGGGCCGCGAACCGGCGACCGCCGGCGTCCCGGGGAACCACCGGCACGACCGCGGCGACCCGGCCGTTGACCGCGACGGCCAGCGGCGTGCCGTCGGGCACGGAGTCGGGCAGGTCGCCCCAGACCAGCGCGGGCAGCCGCCCGGCGTCCGGGTCCACGTCCCGGAACGCGGCGAGGTCGCCGACGCGGGCCGAGCCGGCCGTCGGCGGGTTCCCCACCGGGGTACCGATCAGCGGGTGCGGGGAGGGTGGCGGCGGCGCGGCCGGCACCCCGCCGGAGATGGGGGTGCCCTGGGCGGGCCGGTCGTAGAAGAGCTTGCCCGGGTCGTCCCGCGGCGCCTGCCGGGCGGAGCGGCCGTCGACCGGCCACGGCACCCGGATCCCGGCCTCGTCGGCGACGGTGGGCAGCAGGTCGACGTGCTGCCAGTTCCGGTCGTCGACGCGACCGGCGCGCTGCCCCGGCGACTTGACGAACAGCGGCACCCAGGCGACCTCGTCGACGGCGGCCCGGATCGCGTCCATGCCCCGCCCCTGCGCGCCCCTCGTGAAGCTGACCCCGTGGTCGGCGGTCACCACCAGCAGCGCCTGGTCGTACAGGCCGGTGGCCCGCAGCGTGCGCAGCGTCTCGCCGATCAGCCGGTCGGTGTAGCCGAGCTGGGCCAGGTGGCGCTGCCGGGCCAGCTCGATCCAGCCCTCCCCCACGTTCGGGAAGTCCTCGGGCGCCTCGTAGCGCATCCCGGAGGGCAGGTACGCCCACGGCGAGTGCGGCATCAGCAGGTGCAGGAAGTGCAGCGTCGGCGTGGCCGACGGCTTCAGGCCGGCGAGGAAGCTGGTGAACCGGGCCGGCTGGTTGGCGTTCAGCCGGTCCCACCGGAACTTCGGGTCGGTGGGCACCGGCTCGGCCGCGTCGACGCCCGCCTCGGCGGCGGTGCGCTCGCGGTAGGAGTCCTGGGGGTCGACCCGGCTGTCGACGGGCGCGGCGAGGCGGGCCAGCAGCTCCGCGCTCTCCCGGACGAGCACACCGATCCCCTGCTCCGGTGTCACGCGGCGCTCGCAGCGGCTGGGTGGGCAGAGCCGGGTGATGCTCTCCTCGGCGCGGATGTCGTACAGGCCGCCGAAGGCGGTGAACAGGTTGTCCGGGTGCTGGGAGTAGTGCGGCGCGGCACCGGTCGTCGGGTAGCGCCCGGACAGCATCGCCGGCATCGCGTACGGCGTCCAGCCGCTCACGCCGGTCGCGTTGCGGTAGAAGGTCGACCCGGCGGCCAGCTCCGCGAAGTGCGGGAACCGGGCGGCGTCCACCCGCCCGTCGGGGCCGAGCAGGGAGACCAGGGGCAGCTCGTCGAGGATCAGCATCACCACCGGCGGGTGGCGGCCCCCGTTGGCGACCCCGGCGGCCCCGCCCTCGCCACGTGGCAGGACCACCGCCGACGTCGGCGAGGCGAGCAGGAACAGCCCGACGAAGATCGGCGGACCCACCGCCGCCACGCGTAGCACCCGCCCGGGTCCCCGCCAGCGCCGGTGGGCCACCGCGCCGCCGGCACCGGCCGCGACGGCGACGAGCAGCAGCGACGTGCCCCGCAGCGTGGTGACGGACCGGCCGACCTGCACCGCCAGCGCCGCGACCAGCAGGCCGACGAGGGTGGTGTGCGTCGCCGCCCGGACGCGTGCTCCGGCGAGCCGGGACACCGCGCCGAGCAGCCCCACCGCGAGCGTGGGTACCAGTGCGACCAGCGCCACCAGCAGCAGGATCTCACCCCGGTCGGCGCGGTGGAACAGGAAGAAGTCCGGGCTGCGGCCCAGGACGTCCAGCAGCGGCTGGGTGACCGCGAGCCCGACCAGGGCGGTGATCTCCAGCAGCCGGCCGCGCTCCGCCCGCCAGCCGGCCCGGAGCCGTACGGCCCGCCGGCCCGGTGGATCGGGCGGGGTGGCCGGGTCAGCCACCCACGACCGCCC
Organism: Micromonospora sp. WMMD558; assembly: GCF_049315255.1. Lineage (NCBI taxonomy): Bacteria > Bacillati > Actinomycetota > Actinomycetes > Micromonosporales > Micromonosporaceae > Micromonospora > Micromonospora sp. WMMD558. The sequence goes on from NZ_CP186061.1 coordinate 4,988,188, forward strand.
GGTAGAGCGTCCGGGTGCCCGAGGGCAGGTCGAGGCGGTTCTCGATGCGGCAACGGGCCCCGAGCAGCCGCTCGAACTCGTCCCGCCGGTAGTCGGGGAACAGCCCGTCCGGCTTGTTCGCCAGCAGGCGGCCGGCCATCGGGTCCTCCGGGTGTACGAACTCCACGACGAGCCGGGCGCCGGGCACGCCGAAGCCGGCGAGCCAGTCCACCACCTCGGGCAGGGGCACGTTGCGCCCGATCGCCAGGTGGTGGACCACGGCCAGGGCGAGCACCGCGTCGGCCCGTGCCCGGTCGGCGAAGGCGGCCCGCTCGACGCCCCGCCAGCCCCCGCCCGGGGACGGGTCGGCAAGGTCCATCACCAGCGGCAGGATGCGCCGCTCCCCCTCGGCCCGCAGCGCCCGGTACAGCCGGTCCACCACCGCCGGGTCCTGTTCGGCGGCGACGACGTAGTCGGCGTGGTCGGCGGCGAGGCGGGCGTAGCGCCCGTCGTTGGCGCCGAGGTCGAGCGCGAGGCGGGCGCGGGGCCCGGCGGCCAGCGACCCGGCGACGAAGCTCTCCTTGGCCGCCCGGTCGGCGGCGCTGTAGCCGCAGGTGCGCTGGTAGTCGATCCAGTGGCTGGCGGGCGGCTGCCGGTCCAGGCGGCCGACCAGGCGTTCGAGTCCGCGTACGGTGGCCAGGGCCAGCTCCCGCGAGTAGCCGGCGGCGCGCAACTGGGTGCGGACGTCGGCCGTGCTGGCCCGGGCGTTGCGGCGCCGCATCGCGTCGTGCAGGTGCACGTGGGCGAACACGCCGGGCCGCAGCCGGTGTCGGCCGGCGAAGAGGCGGCGCATCTCGTCCGGCTCGATGCCGTCGACCCGGGACCGCAGCCACGGCTGGAAGTCCAGCCCGAGGTGGGCGCCGAGCATCAGCGGGTAGAGCAGCGTCTGGCAGAACTGGCGGTAGCCGGCCCACGGTTCGCCGTCTCGGGCCGGCGTGAACGAGCCGACGTCGATGAAGACCGGCTGCGCGCCGCGCCACTGGAGGTTGTAGGCGGACCCGTCCTTGGTGGTGAAGCCGGCCGGCAGCGCCGCACGCAGGATCTCCAGGTGCAGCAGGGCCGCGTCGCGCAGCATGGCGTGCGACCACTCGTACGGGTGGGAGACGAACGGGATGCGCTCGTGGCGCAGCACGGCCGCCCAGCCCTGCGGCACGGGTACGGTCTCGACGGGCTCGGTGCCGCACACCCTGCCCTCGGCGAGCAGGGCGGGGAAGAAGTCGCTGGCGGCGAGCGCCCGCCACTCGGCGGCGGCCCGCTCGTCCAGCACCCGCAGCACCTCGTCGCCGTGGTGGTAGACGCGGTTCGCCGGGTCGCGGAAGGACGCCGGCTCGGCCCGCAGGCCGGTGTCGGGGTACGCCATGCCGGTCAGTGCTGGTCGGTGGGCTGCTTGCGGAACCGGTCCACCAGGCGCCGCCAGTAGAGCTTGGCCGCCACCGCGACGCCGGCCACGCCGCCGACCACCGCCTGCACGATCAGGCTGCCGGAACCCGCGTCCAGGTACGCCAGATGGTTCACCGACCGCTCCTTCCGTATCGACCCTCGGCGCACCGGAGCATCCTCCTGAGGGATTTGACCCGGTACGCCTGACTTGTCGGTCACAGTACGCGGAAAGACGCCCCGGCGAGGGCGAGACCGGGCACCCGGTGTCCGATCCGTCCAAGACCGGGCGGCGCCGCGGGCCCTACCGTGGCCGGCATGACACCTCGCTTCGACCTGATCGGCACGGCCGTCACCGACATGGCCCGCACCCTGGACTTCTACCGCCGGCTCGGCCTCGACATCCCGCCCGGCGCGGAGTCCGAGCCGCACGTGGAGGTGACCCTGCCCGGCGGTGTCCGACTCGCCTGGGACACCGTCGACACCATCCGCTCGTTCGACCCGGACTGGACACCGCCCACCGGCAGCCCCCGGATGAACCTCGCCTTCCGCTGCGCCGACCCCACGGAGGTCGACCGCTGGTACGCCGAGCTCACCGAAGCCGGGTACCACGGCCACCGCAAGCCGTGGGACACCTTCTGGGGACAGCGGTACGCGGTGCTGCACGACCCGGACGGCAACGGCGTGGACCTGTTCGCACCCCTGCCCGGTTAGCCCATGAGTGGTGTCGGGACGGGAGGGTGAGACGAGTCTCGCCATGTCTGTTACTGGAGCGGCGAAATCCGTTGCCGGGCTATGGATAGCTGGCCTGAGCTGGGGCGTCTGTATCGGTGACAGAGAAGTGCGGGAGGGTGCGTGGACGAGGACGACCGGGCCCGGCTGGCGGAGTTCGTGGCCAGCCGTACGCCGGCGCTGATGCGGGTCGCGTACCTGCTCACCGGCGACCGGCACGCCGCCGAGGACCTGTTCCAGTCGGCGCTGGCCAGGACCATTCCGAAGTGGCGGACGCTGCGGCACGCCGACCCGGAGGGGTACCTGCGCACGGTCATGTACCGGGAGCAGGTGAGCTGGTGGCGGCGGCTGCGCCGACGGCGGGAGATCGCGCTCACCGGGGCCGACGAGGCGGTCCAGCAAGACCCGAGCGGCGGCACCGACGTACGCCTGGCGATGCGGGCGGCACTGCGTCACCTGCCGCCGGCCCAGCGCACGGTGGTGGTCCTGCGCTACTACGAGGACCTCACCGAGACCCAGGTGGCCGAGGCGCTGGGCTGCACCGTCGGCACGGTACGCAGCCGTACCCACCGGGCGGTGAGCCGGCTGCGGCAGCTCCTGCCGGACGTCGAACTCCTGGAGGTACGGCCGTGACCACGCCGATCGAGGATCTCATCCGCGCCACCCTCTCCGACCTGGCCGAGGAGGCACCCACAGTGCAGGACCAGTTGATCCCGGCGGAACGCCGGGCCCGGAACCGCCGACGCGCCACCGCGGCGCTCGGCGTGGCGGGGACCCTCGCCGCCGTGCTCATCGCCGCGCCGCTCGCCGTCGCCGCGACCGGCGGGGACGCGCCGCGGCCGGCCGCCCCGCGCCCGCCGGCGCCAACCGCCCCGCCCACCCCGGCGGCCAGCGTGCCACCGCCGACGCCAACCGCCGCCGTTCCGTCCACGAGCCCCGCGTTCCCGCCGCCCGGCAGGCCCACCTCGTGGCCCACCGCACCCATCCCGTCACCCAGCCCGCAGCGCTGATCCACCGACGCGCGCCCGACAGCCGCCTTCCCGCCCGGACAGCGGCTGTCGGGCGAGGTCGTCGCCCGCCCGACTGCGGCCATTGCGCGACCCGAGGGGCTCAGGGGTCACGCCAGGAGCTGGCAAGGTCGATACAGGAAGAGCCTGTCCTGGGGGCCCGGAACCCGTTCCACGCGAACATGCCGGGCCGCGCCGGCCCAGCCCGTCAGAGCAGCGCGGTCGGCGGCACCCCGGCCAGGTCCCGGACGTCCCGGTTGAAGTGGGCCTGGTCGGCGTACCCCGTTCGGGCCGCCACCTCGGCCAGCGGCGTGCCGGCACGCGCCAGGGCCAGCGCCCGCTGCAACCGCAGGATCCGGGCCAGGGTCTTCGGGCCGTACCCGAAGAGGCGCCGGGACCGGCGGTGCAGGGCGCGCGGGTCGAGCCCGGCCGCGGCGGCGACCGCGCCGACCGTGGCGCCGGCGCCCAGCGCGGCGGTCACCCGCGCGGCGAGCGGGTCGGGGCCACCCGCCTCGCGCAGCCGGGCGGCGGCCGCCTCGACCAGTGCCCGAGCCGGGGACTCGCCGGCCCGGGCCGCGAGCCGCGCGGCGGCCCGGTCGCCCCAGAGCGCGGCGACGGGAACGCGCCGGTCCCGCAACTCCACCGCCGGTACGCCGAGGACGGCCGGCCCGGCGCCCGGTGGCAGCCGCAGCCCCACCCACCGCTCCCCCGGCGGGTTCACGCTGACGAAGGCGGTGCGGTCCGGGCCGGCCACCAGCAACCCGGCCCGGCTGGACCAGAGGAGGTCGACGCAGCCGTCGGGCAGCACCCGGGTGGGCGCCGCCCCGGCCGGTACGGTGCTGGTCCAGAGCACGGCGCCGGCGATTCCGGCGGGACGTTCCCGGTACACGCCCCCAGCCTGCCACGCCCGACTAGCCTCGGAAGCTGTGCGATGGTCGGTGGTGGACGCGCCGCTCGACTCCTCCGGCCGGGGGCGGGGCGAACGGCGGGCACCGGTCGCCCTACGCGCGGCCGGTCTGGTCGACCGGCTGGACGCGCGGGACGTGGGCGCGATCGACACGGTGATCACCGACCCGGTCCGCGACCCGGAGACCGGGATGGTGGGCGCCGACCAGGTACGCCGGGCGGGGCGGGCGATCGCGGCCCGGGTGACCGAGCTGACCGACGCCGGCCACGTGCCGCTGGTCGTCGGGGGTGACTGCGCGATCCTGCCGGGCGTCCTCCAGGGGCTGCCGTCGGGGTTCACGCTGTGGTTCCTCGACGGGCACCTCGACTTCTACGACGGCATCACCTCCCTCACCGGGGAGGCGGCGGACATGGACCTGTCGCTGGTCACCGACCACGGCCCGGCCGGCGTGCTCGACCGGGAGGGGCCGCTGGTCGACCCGGACCAGGTGCACGTGCTCGGCTACCGGCCGTCCCACGAGCCCGCCGGGGTGCGGGAGGCGGCCCGGCTCGACCCGGCGATCCACGTCGTGACGGCGGACCGGCTGCGCGGGGAGGCCGCCGCGGCCGCGGGCCGGGACCTGGCCGCCGACGGCGCCGGGCCGGCCTGGCTGCACCTCGACCTGGACGTGCTCGACCCGCTGGTGCTGCCGGCCGTCACCTACCCGGAGCCGGGTGGGCTGGACTGGCCGGACGTCGCCGCCCTGATCAGGCCGATGGTGCGGTCGGGTCGCCTGCTCGGGATGAGCCTCGCGGACTTCAACGCCGACGAGGACCCCGACGGCCGCCACGCGGAGCGGGTCGTCGAGGTCCTCGCCGAGGTGTTGGCCGACTAGGCACGGCCGCCGCTCGCCGCTCAGGAGGTCAGCCGGATGGGGATCCCCGGATCGGGGCGCCTGTCGCCGAACGTCTCCCTGTTCCTGCTCGCCTCGGTGCTCGTGTCCTTCCTCGCCGCGTCGGCCGCCCCGACCCCCCTCTACGGGACCTACCAGGAGCGCTGGCACTTCTCGCCGATCACGACGACGGTGGTGTTCGCCGTCTACGCCGTCGCGGTGCTGGCGACCCTGCTCACGTTCGGCAAGCTGTCCGACCATGTCGGGCGGCGGCCGGTCCTGCTCGTCGCGATCGCGGTCCAGATGGTCGCGCTGGTCATCTTCATCCTCGCCGGCGGCGTAGCCGCGCTGCTGGCCGCCCGCGTCGTGCAGGGGCTCGCGGCCGGGGCCGCCACCGGCGCCGTCGGCGCCGCCATGCTCGACATCGACCGCTCCCGCGGCACGCTCGCGAACGCGATCGCCCCCGGCATCGGCACCGGCACCGGCGCCCTGCTCTCGGCGCTGCTCATCCGGTACCTGCCCGCGCCGACGCGACTCGTGTACGTCGTCCTGCTCGTGGTCCTGCTGATCCAGGGCGTCGGCATCCTGCTGATGCGGGAGACGGTCACGCCGATGGCGGGAGCGCTGCGGAGTCTGCGGCCGGAGATCAGGCTGCCCCGCGCCGTACGCGGACGGGTACTGGGCGTCCTGCCGGTGGTCTTCGCCGTCTGGGCGCTGGCCGGCTTCTTCGGGGCGCTCGGCCCGGCGCTCGTACGCGCCCTGATGAACACCTCGATCGTGGTTGCCGGCCTGCTCCTCTTCGTCTTCGGCCTCGTCGGGTCGATCACCGTCCTGCTGCTGCGCAACGCCGCCCCGCAGACCGTGATGCTCACCGGAATCGGCGCTCTCATCCTGGGCATGGTCATCACGCTGGTGTCGGTCATGATGGAGTCCGTCCCCGGCTTCTTCGTCGGTCTCGCGTTCGGCGGTGTGGGCTTCGGCGCCGGCTTCCAGGGCAGCCTCAAGACGGTCATGCCGCTGGTGGAGGCGCACGACCGCGGCAGCGTGCTCTCCCTGCTCTACATCGTCTGCTACGTCGGGTTCGGCCTGCCCACCGTCGTCGCCGGCTACCTGGTGGTCCACGCCGGCGGGCTGCCGCAGACCGCGAACGAGTACTCCGTCGCCATCATCCTCCTCGCCCTGGTCGCCCTGTTCGGGCTGCGCAGGGCCCGCCCGACGACAACCGCCTGACCCGCCGCCGGTCGGGCCGGGACGCCGACCGTGCCGACGTCCCGGCCCCGGGTGCCGGCTATCCGTCAGCGGTGGGATGGGGCAGCCGCACGGTGAACACCGTCCGGCCCGGCCGGCTCTGCACCGACACGGCGCCGTGGTGCGCCGCGACCACCGCGGCGACGATGGCCAGGCCGAGGCCGGTGCTGCCGTGCGCCCGGGACCGGGAGCTGTCGCCGCGCGCGAACCGTTCGAAGACGTCGGAGCGCAGGTCGGCGGGGATGCCGGGACCGTCGTCGGTGACCCGGAGCACCGCGGCGTCCGGCTCGACGGCCAGGGCGGTGGTGACGGTGGTGCCCGCCGGGGTGTGCACCCGGGCGTTGGCCAGCAGGTTGGCCAGCACCTGGTGCAGCCGGGCCGGGTCGCCCGGCACCCGGACCGCCTGGTCCGGCAGGTCGAGCTGCCACCGGTGCTCCGGCCCGGCGACGTGCGCGTCGCTGACCGCGTCCACCACGAGGGCGGAGAGGTCCACCGGCTCGACCGCGAGGGGCCGGCCCGAGTCGAGCCGGGCGAGCAGGAGCAGGTCGTCGACGAGGCTGGTCATCCGGGTGCTCTCCGACTCCACCCGGCGCAGGGCGTGCGCCACGTCCGGCGGTACCCGGTCCCGGCCACGTCGGGCCACCTCGGCGTACCCCCGGATGGCGGCGAGCGGGGTACGCAGCTCGTGGCTCGCGTCGGCGACGAACTGGCGTACCCGGGTCTCGCTGGCCTGCCGGGCGGCGAGCGCGGCGGCGACGTGCCCGAGCATGCGGTTGAGTGCGGCGCCGACCTGCCCGACCTCGGTGCGCGGGTCGGTGTCGGCGTCCGGCACCCGGACCGACAGGGCCACCTCCCCCCGGTCGAGGGGCAGCTCACTGACCCGGCCGGCGGTGGCGGCGACCCGCCGCAGCGGGCGCAGGGTACGCCGGACGATGAGCGCGCCGGCGGCGCCCGCGACGAGCAGTCCGGCCCCGGCGACGGCGGCCTGCGCGGCGACCATCCACATGACTGTCTCCCGCACCTCGGCGAGGGGGATCGCGAAGACCAGCACGGTCACGTCGGTGATCTCGCGGGCCACCGCCCGGTACTCCCCCCGGTCGCCCAGGTCGACGGTGTGCGGCCGCCCGTCGGCGGGCACCCGCGCCAACGCGGAGACCTCGGCGACCGGAACGGTCTCGACGGTGCCGGCCTCGGTTCGGATCCGCGCGGCGGTGAGGTCGTCACCGACGACGCGCGCCGCCACCGAGCCCGGCCGGAAGGTGGGTGGCGGCTCCGGCCCGGTGCCGGGTTGCTGCCCGGGCTGCCGCCACCGGTCGGTACCGAACCAGGCCGGCGGCCCGCCCGGACGGCGATCGTCGAGAGTGAGCTGGTCGTCCACCTGCTCGATCAGGAAGTGCCGCAGCGCCACCGTCGTGATGCCGCCGATGGCGACGCTGACCACGGCGAGCAGGGCGAGCAGGATGACCACCAGCCGGGTGCGCAGCGACCAGCCGGCCAGCCACCGGCGCAGCCGGCCCGCGCGCTCACTCGGCGGGCTTGAGGACATAGCCCGCGCCGCGCAGGGTGTGGATCATCGGCTTGCGACCGGCGTCGATCTTCTTTCGCAGGTACGAGATGTACAGCTCGACGACGTTGGCCTGGCCGCCGAAGTCGTAGTTCCACACCCGGTCGAGGATCTGCGCCTTGCTGAGCACCCGGCGCGGGTTGCGCATCAGGTACCGCAGCAGTTCGAACTCGGTCGCTGTCAGGGTGATCAACTGGCCGTCCCGGCGCACCTCGTGGCTGTCCTCGTCGAGGGTGAGGTCCCCGACGGTGAGCACCGCCTCCGCGCGGGCGGCGACCGCGAAGCCGGAGCGGCGCAGCAGCGCCCGCAGGCGGGCGATGACCTCCTCCAGGCTGAACGGCTTGGTCACGTAGTCGTCGCCGCCGACGGTCAGCCCGGCGATCCGCTCCTCGACGGCGTCCCGCGCGGTCAGGAAGAGCACCGGCACGGTCGGGTACACCTCCCGCAGCCGGCGCAGCACCGCGAAGCCGTCCAGGTCGGGCAGCATCACGTCGAGGATCACCGCGTCCGGCTGGAACTGGCGGGCGGCGCTCAACGCCGCCATGCCGTCGCCCGCGGTACGCACCTGCCAGCCCTCGTAGCGCAGCGCCATCGACAGCAGGTCGGTCAGGGTCGCCTCGTCGTCGACCACCAGGACGCGGACGGGCTGCCCGTCGGGACGGCGCAGCTCCACCCGGACCGGGCCGACCTGCTCGTTGGTCACCATGACCCCCATCGTGGGCGGGTCCGCTGTGCCGCGTGTGTGCGTTTCCTGTGTCCGCGCTGTGCGCGCCTACTCGGACATCCCCACCGGGTAGGTGTGGACGAACCGCATCGTCCAGGTCCCGGACCCGTCCGGCCGGTCCCGCTCGTAGAGGTGGTCCGGGGCTCCGGTGACCGTCGGGCCACCGCCGTCGGGGTGGCGCAGGACCCAGCGGGCCGGCGGGGCGCCGTCCGGGTCGGCCGGCAGCGCGCGGATCACGTCGTGGGCCGGCCCGCCGACGAAGCGTACGGTCACGTCGCTCATCCCGCCTCCATCGGTACACGCCTCTCGGCTCGCAAGCTACCGCACCCGGGACCGACGCCGGCCGATCCCGCGGCGGTTTGCCCTGATCGGAGCCCGGGTACCGGCACCCCGAAGCAGGTCGGACAGGAGCAGAGGAGCGGTCGATGAGGACGCTGGACGGGCGGTACCGGCTCGAACAGCGCATCGGCGTCGGCGGGATGTCGGAGGTCTGGTCGGCCCACGACGAGGTGCTCGACCGTCCGGTCGCCGTCAAGCTGATCGCGCCGGCCCGCGAGGGCCGGGAGGACGCGTCGGTGGAGCGCATCCGCGCGGAGGCACGCTCCGCCGCCCGCCTGGTCCACCCCAACGTGGCCAGCGTCCACGACTTCGGCACCGCCTCGTCCTCGTCGCAGCGGCAGGTGCCGTACATCGTGATGGAGCTGGCGGAGGGCGAGACGCTCGCCGTCCACCTGCGGGCGGGGCCGCTCGACTGGCGGATCGCGGTACGGGTCTGCGCGGAGGTGAGCGCGGCCCTCGCCGCGGCGCACGCGCACGGCATCGTGCACCGCGACATCAAGCCGGCGAACGTGATGCTCACCCCGTCCGGGGTCAAGGTGCTGGACTTCGGCATCGCCACGCCCTCCGGCGTCCCCGACGAGGTGCCGGACGGCATCGTGCTGGGTACGCCGGCGTACCTGGCCCCGGAGCAGCTCGACCGGGAGCCCGCCACGCCGGCCGCCGACATGTACGCCGTCGGCGTCCTCCTCTACTACTGCCTGGCCGGGCACCTGCCGTACCCCGCCGGGACGGCCACCGAGCTGTTCGGGGTACGGCGACGGCAGCCGCCCGCGCCCCTGCCGGAGATCGCGGGCCTGCCGCCGGAGGTCGCGGACCTGTGCGCCCGCTGCCTGTCCGACGATCCGGAGCGCCGGCCGACCAGCCTGATGGCCGCGCTGCTGCTCGCCGAGGCCGTCGACGCCCGCGTCTACGTGCCGATGCGGCAGCCGGTGCCGCCCCGACAGCGGACGGCGCCGGTGTCCCGCTGGACGGAGCAGGCGGCGGCCGAGGCGACCGAGGCGGCGCCCGTTCCCGAGTGGCACCGGGGCTGACCTGCGCCGTCACGGTCCGGTGCGGTTTCACCGGCCGGGCGCCGGGTAGCCGGGCCGGTGAGTGACGGGAGGAACGCGATGTCGCACCACAGTTCCTGGCTCGACGAGACGGCCGCCGCGACCGCGGAGGGCGGCCATGTCCGCACCGAGGACGGCAGTCTATCCACCGCCCTGGCGTCTCCACTGGCACAGCACTGTACGGGGCTGACACCCTCGCAGCTGCTCGCCGCCGCCTTCGCCTCCTGCCTGCACCACGCGGCGGTCGAGGCGGCCGGGGACATCACCGACGAGGCGCACACCGTGCAGGTACGGGCGGAGGCGAAGCTCGGTCGCGACGGCGAGGGACGGTACCTGGCCGACGTGCACGCCTCCATCTCGTCCGCCGGGCTCACCCGCAAGCAGCTGGACGAGCTGGTCGAGCACGCGGATCGGCTCTGGCCGTTCTCGTCCGGGGACGGTAGCCGGCACCGGCTGACGGTGACTCCGGCGGAGAACGGCCGGCACTGACTCCGGCTCGCCGGCACGTCCGACCGGCGATCCGTAGCCCGTACGCCTGATGGATGGTCCACCGTTCGGCCGATGGGTGTGCCGCACCCCTCCCACGGTGCCCAAGATCCATCTTTCGTGCCCTTCCTAGCCGTTGTCGGCCTCATATCCGACATGGCAGACAGGGCCGGAAAGTGGCATTGCTGGTCGCCTCACACTCTTCGCCCAGGCCATTGCCGCGAATTGTGACGCATGCCACCAAAGGGTGCCGGTGGCAACCCACGATCCGCTTTCTAGCCTCGGCGGGTGCACCCCGACGACACCTTCGACCAGAAGACGACCGAGACGCGACCGGATGACCGGTCCGCCGATGCCGCCTCAGCCGAACGGACGATCGGCCGGCATCGCGCCACCGAGGCGCCCAGCCGCGGCCGACGGGCGCTGCTCGCGTCGACCCCCGTACGCATCGCCCTCGCCACCGGTGTGACCTGCTGCCTCGGCGTGGTCGCCGTCACCGGCACGCGGGGCCTCGCCGAGACCGACCGGACCCCGGTCGCCGAGGCGGTGGCCGACCGGGCCGCCGCCGACGAGCGCGCCTCCCGCTCGCTGGACCGGGCCGCCTCCCCCGTACCGACCAGCGCGAGCCCGACGCCCAAGCCCAAGCCCTCCCCCTCGGCCACCAAGAAGAAGGCGCCGAAAAAGCCGAAGCCCACCAAGCCGGCCCGGCCGCGCCCGGTGGCGGGCCTGACCCAGATGCAGATGGACAACGCCAAGATCATTGTCGACGTGGGCGTCGACATGAAGATGCCCCGCCGGGCCCTGGTCGTCGCCATCGCCACCGCGATGCAGGAGAGCACCCTGCTCAACTACGCCAACGGCGGGGTGCCCGACTCGTTCAACCACCCCTACCAGGCCACCGGCTGGGACCACGACTCCGTCGGGCTGTTCCAGCAGCGGCCCAGCAGCGGCTGGGGCACCGTCGCGCAGCTCATGCGCCCGTCGTACGCCGCGCGGGCCTTCTACGAGGCGCTGCTGGAGATCCCCGGCTGGCAGGCGATGAGCGTCGCCGGTGCCGCCCAGGCCGTGCAGGTCTCCGCCTTCCCGGACGCGTACGCCCAGCACGAGATGCGCGCCACCACCATCGTCGACGCGCTCACCTGACCGTCGGCGCCCGGCGCGGGGCGGCACCTCGCCGCGCTCGCCGGGCGGGATCGGGGCGGTCAGGCACCGGCGGGCCGTCCGCCGGGCCGCCGCCCCGTGGCGGTGGCGCGTCTCAGCGGGCCGCGCGGCCGAAGAGCCGGCCCCGGTTGCCCGGGGTCGCCGCGGCGGCGGTCGGCGTGTCCGCCGGGACCGGCTCCGCGGCCACCCCACCGAGGATCTCGTCCACCCGGGCCTCGCGCCGGCGGCGGGCGTGCAGCGCCGCCTCGAACTCGCGGCGCGCCTGCACCGCCTCCTCGTACACCCGCTCGCGCACCTGCCGGGCCTCCTCCCGGGCGGCGTCGAGCTCGTACCGCGCCCGGGCGAGCAGTTCGGCGGCCTCCCGCTCGACCGCGTTGCCGAACCGGCGGGTCCCGTCGCCGATGTCGAGTCGCTGGAGCAGGCCGCACAGACCCGCCGCCTCCTCGCGGATCTCGTCCCACTCCCGTCCGGTCCCCCCGGCGCCCTCGGCCCGCACCGCGAGCCGCATCAACCGGATACCGAGCTCATCCAGGCAGTAATCCACCTGCCGCTGGTCGTAGCCGAGCTCAACGACGGAGAACCTCATACTGTCGCCCCCCAGGCAGCTGGTACGTCTTCCCCCGCCCTTGATCCTCGGCGCTGCGGACGGCCGCCGAGGGGGTTCGGGAAAAATGTTCAGCATGCGAGCTGCCGGTGCGCCTCGGCGCGTCGTGGGGTGCCGGCCGGCGGCCCGGCGTGGACAATGCGCCGAGCCACCCGAGGAGCGTCAGGGCCGCTTGGGCAGCACGACCACCCGGCCGAAGAACTCGTCGATGCGACGCACCACGTCGTTGAAGTCGTCCAGGTCGATCGGCTTCGTCACGTACGCGTTGGCCTGGAGGGTGTAGCTGCCGAGAATGTCCGTGTCGGCGTTGGAGGTGGTGAGCACGACGATCGGGATGGTCCGCAGGTCCGCGTCACCCTTGACCTGGCCCAGCACCTGCCGCCCGTCCATTCGCGGCATGTTCAGATCGAGCAGGATCACGTCCGGCCGCCGGGCCTCGGTGTGCCGGCCGGTGCGCCGCAGGAACTCCATCGCCTCCTGGCCGTCGCCGACCACGTCGATGACCTTCTCGACGTCCGAGTCGGCGAGCGCCTCCTCGATCATGAGCACGTCACCAGGGTCGTCGTCCACCACCAGGATACGCACCGGATTCGGGCTCTCTGGACCCATCGTTACCTGCTTCGTGTCGGTGGAGCGGGGACCTGGCGGTCACCGTGCTGGCGGGGAAATCTAGCCGATCGAGGGATCAACCGTCACACCCGGGTTGCCGGTGTCCGAGTCGTGTCGCAGCACCTCGGCCAGACCGGTGACCTGCAGCACCCGGTGCACCCGCCCGGTGGCGCCGGTGAGCCGCAGCCAGCCGCCACGGGCGGCCGCGCGGTTGTCGGCGCGGACGAAGGCGGCGATCCCGGTGGAGTCGCAGAAGGCCAGGTCGCTGAGGTCGACCAGGAACCGGTGCACGCCCGCCTCGGACAGCCGGTCCAGCACCGCGTTGAGCTCGCCGGCGGTGCTCAGGTCGAGCTCGCCGGAGAGCCACACGCGGGTCGTGTCCCCGTCGCGTTCGGCGTACGTGACGGAGAACGTCACGGTGGTCTCCCTCGGTCGACCGTGGACATTTGCAGCGGGGCAAGTATACGCACAGGTGCCCGCGCAGCAGCCGGCGTGATCTACCGCGCGGCGACGACCTTGCGACCCGCGTCGAGGAAGCGTGCCGCCCGCGGGAAATCCCGCAGCGACTCTGCGTAGTGCGTCAGCGTCAGCCCCACCGCGGGCGCCGGCACGCCCCGGCTGGCGAGGATGTCGACGAGCCAGTCCACGAACTCGGTGAAGAGCGTGCCGTCGTCGACGTAGAGCGCGGCGGCCAGGAAATCGACCACGTACCCGAGGTCGCTGACCGTCGAGTCCACCTGGGCGGGCGTGTAGTCCCGGGTCGCCGGCGTCCGCTCCCGCAGGTCCGCCAGCGCCGAGTCGACCAGCTCCCCGCGCCGCTTGACGAGGCTCGCGTACTCGTCGTCGGCAAGGTGGGACAGCTCCGCCGGCGGGGTCCGCCGCAGCGCCCGCTCGTCGGCGACCAGGTCCGCCGCCGACGGCGCGTCCGGCGCCCAGGCGACCCCGAGCCGACGCGCCCACCGCCCGTCGGCGCCGAAGCCCCGCCCGCCGACGACCACGGGAACGTCGGAGCGGCGGCACGCCTCGATCATGCGGTGCGCCTGCGGCAGCCGCATCGGCAGCGCACAGGCCAGCGCGACGGCGTGCGCGTCGTGCCGGTGCAGGTACGACACCAGGTGCGCCGCCGGCACGCTCGCGCCGAGGAAGGTGACCTGCCAGCCGCGCAGGCGCAGCACCTCCGCGACCAGCCGGGGCGGCAACGCGTGCCACTCGCCGTCCATGCACGCGACGACGATCCGACCGCGGGTCGGGCGCGAACCGGCGTACGCGGCGACGGCCGCCACCACCCGCTCGCTGATGTGGGTGGCGGCGTGCTCCTGCGCCACGCTCCACTCGTTGCGGGCCCAGCGGTCCCCCACCTCGGCCTGGGCGGGGGCGACCAGATCGAGCAGCACCCGCTCGGCGGACAGCCCGTCGTCGAGCAGGCGGGTCGCCACCTCGACGGCGGCGTACTCGTCGGCCTCGGCGAGGCAGTGCAGATAGCGGGACCAGGCGGCGGCCGGGCCGGCCGCGGTGGTCGAGGCGGTCACCCGCGCGCCTCCCTCTCCTCGTCCGTCGCCGCCTGGTCGGGCACGGCGTGCAGGTGCCGGGGCGTACGCCCGGCCGGGCCGGTCGCGCGGAGCGCGAGCACGGCGATGTCGTCGTGGTCCCCGTCGGCCAGCCAGTCACAGGTGACCTGTTCGACCCGTTCGGCCAGGGCCGGCGCCGGCATGCGCTGGCACCCCGTGACGGCGGTGACGAGCCGGTCGGTGCCGAACTGCTCGTGCCCGTGGCGCCCGCCCCGGGCCTCGGTCACGCCGTCGCTGTAGAGCAGGCAGGTCTCGCCCGCGTCGAGGTGGACCGTCTGCTCGCCGATGCGCGGGTCCGGGACGACGCCGACCAGCATCCCGCGCAGCGGCACCTGCTCGACCTCGCCGGAGTTGCGCAGGACCAGCGGCGGCAGGTGACCGCCGCCGGCCAGCGTCAGCGTCAGGCCGCCGTCCCGGCACGGGCGGAGCACCCCGAGCACCATGGTCGCGAACCGCCCCCGGTCGTGCGCCTGGGTGGTCTCCAACAGGGCGTCGTTGAGCAGCTTGAGCAGCCGCCCCGGGTGCGTCTCGACCCGGTGCAGCGCGTGGAGGCACTGGCGTAGCTGGCCGGTGAACACGGCCGCCTCGACGCCCTTGCCGGACACGTCGCCGAGGAAGAAGACCGACCCGCCGTCGGGCAGCCGGTGCGAGCCGTAGAAGTCGCCACCGATGCGCAGCCCGGCCTGCGCCGGGCGGTACGCGGTGCCCCACTGGACGCCGGTGGCCGCGGCCGGCTCCACCGGCAGCAGGCTGGCCTGGAGGGTGTCGGCGACCTCGGCCTGGTCGCGGTAGAGCAGCGCGGTCGTCAACGCCGCCCCGGCCCGCGCGGCGAACGCCCGGACCAGGTCCACGTCGGCGTCCTCGTACCACCGGGCCGCCCACCGGACGACCAGCAGCACCCCGGCCGGCGCGTCCCGGCCGGGCAACGGCACCACCCGGGCGCACATGTCGGTCGAGGCGGGGCCGGGCAGCCAGCCCGCGTCGACGGCCTGCTCGACGAGCCAGTCCACCGCGTGCGGCTCGGTGCCCTCGAGCCCCTGAACGACGGCCGGCGGCAGGTGGGTCGCGGGGAGGGCACCGCTGTCGACCGTGGGTGTCTCGTCGTCGGCCCGCGAGGCGCGCCACCAGCGGACCCGTCCGGCACGGGGGGCCAGCGCCAGGACCGCCACCTCCCCGAGGGTGGGCACGGCGAGCCGGACGACCGCCGCGGCGGCGCGGTCGGGGTGCAGGGGGTTGCCGAGCTTCTCGCCGACCACCGCGAGGAACGCCGACCGGGCCCGCTCCGCGAGCAGGGCGTCGGCGCGGGCGAGGGTTTCGGTCACATCCTCGACGTACCAGCAGGAGCGGCCGGACGACAGCGCCACCCGCCGGGACCGCAGGCGGCGGCCGTGGTGGGTGAAGTCGCCGGAGAGGAGCCCGGGAACGGCGAGGGACGCACCAGCCATCACCTCGGGGAGCAGCCGCTGCGCGACCGGGCTGACGTGCCGCACGACGCCGTCGGCGTCGCAGACGACGAGGCCCTCCCGGACGTGCTCGACGACCTCGGACCACTCGGGTGCGACGGGGGCGGGGTCGGGCGCGAGTGCCGGACGGGCGCGGATGGGACGAGCCCGGGTGTCGGCGGGCCACGCCGGAGCCCGTGCGGCATTCGGCGTGGAGATCCGCCCGTCGCCCGGGTCCTGACCCCTGACGTCGGCAGCAGTCACCAGCTGAGCCCCACTCCTCGTCGACACCCGCACCGCGCCGGGAACCGACGCTTGTGGTCAAATCTCTGCGTCCCACCCTACGCCGGTACGCCGGTACCGCCACCCCACGCCCTCGCCGGGCGGGCGACTCGGCTCCCGGCGGCGTCGAGCGGGTGTTGCTACCATCCCGGGGACGCTTGCCGACCGGCAGCCTGCGGAAAGGCGTGATCGTGCTAGGCCATGGGAGGAACCCGGAGCCCGCGCCGATGAGCATGACCGTCGATCGGTCGGATCCGGACGCCCCGCTCATCCGGGTCGCCGGCGACCTCGCGTACACGACCGCCGCCCCGCTGCGGACCGAGGTCGACCGAGTCCTCGCCGAAGTCCCGGCCACCCTCGTCCTCGACTTCGCCGACCTGTGCTTCATCGACAGCACCGGCCTGGGCGTCATCGTGCACGCGTGGCGGGAGGGGCAGGCCGGCGGCACGGTCCTCGAACTGCGCACGGTGCCCCGGTTCCTGGCGACGATCCTCGACCTGACCGGCGTCACGGGCCTGCTCGCGCGTCCGATCACCGACAGCGGCCCCGCCACGGACGACCCCGCGGAACAACCGACCGCCCCGGCGTGAATCGCCGACGCCGCCCCGACAGTTGCCAATCGGTGCGCGACTGGGAACATGGAGGCATGGGGCCGCGGCTGTTGACGATCGAGGTGACCCGGCTCGACGCCGGATGCGCCCGGCTCCGGTTGACCGGCGACCTGGATTTCGAGACCGCGCCGGAGCTCGTCGAGGCGGCCGCCGAGGCGCGCCGGGACGGCCACCACGAGCTTCTGATCGACCTGGGCGGGGTCGGCCTCTGCGACTCGTCCGGCCTGAGCGCCCTGGTGGTGGTGCACCGCGCCGGCACCGGCCCGGTCCGCCTGGCCGGCGTGAGCCCACAACTTCAGAACCTGCTGGACCGCACCGGCCTGGTCGAGCTGCTGGCCGTCGAGCGGACCGGGGACGACGACCTGCGCGAGGCCGGCTGACCGCGGCCTGCGCAAGCGGCCGGGTCGCGCCGCCCGGGGGATGGCCCCCGACCCTGGGACCAGGGGCCGGGGGCCGGAGTGATGCTCAGGGTGCGGGCACCGCCTGCCGGCGGGGTCCGGTCGCCCGCTCGGGCACGTCCGGTGGCGGCTCGACGTCGTCGGGCGCGCCGGAATCGGGGGTCTGGAAGAGGTAGCGGACGAACTCCCCACCCGCCTCGTTGTCGTCCGCCCCGGGCCACTGCCCGACACAGTCCACGCCGATCACCTCGCGGCCGGTGCCGTCGGCCTCCTCCAGCAGCGCCCACAGGCTGACCGGGTAGCAGCGCGTGTCGCCGGGGGCGAGCTGCCAGCGCGCGTACCAGCCGGGTCGGGCGGGGACGATCTCGACGATCCTCTTCATCACGACCTTCCCTTCCGGGTGTGCCTCGGAGGTTCCCGGTCCGCTGCGATCGTCCGGCCCGGGCGGGTGACCGTCCCTCACCCACGTTGGATGAAGCTCGTACCCGGTCGGGCCGGGCCGGCCGCTTGTCCCTTTCGTGGCCGGCGGCGTGTCCCTTTCGTGGCCGGCGGCGTCCGTTTCGTGGTCGGCGGCGGCGGGAAGGCGACCGGCTGGAAAGCGAGGGAACACCAGCGGAAGCGAGGTGTCACCATGCGCAAGCAGATGGAGGGCGACAGCCAGCGCCGCCGCGCCCTGGCCCGCCAGGCCCGGGAACGCGGCATGCGGCCCAGCGAGACCGGTGCCAGCCTGAGCGCGTCGAAGCAGTTGACCAGCCTCGACCAGGGACGACGGAACGGGCCGCCCCCGGCGGGTCGTCGCAAACCGGACGCTACGCGCGGTGGTCCCGCACCGCCCCCGACCGGCATCCCGGAGAACCCCCGGCCGATGGCGGACCCCGGTACGGCCTCCCCGGGAGTGACCACCATCGGCTACCGCGAACTCGTCGACGACGTGGGCCGCCGGGCCGGGGTGGATTTCCGGACCGCGAAGGTGGGAGCGGAGGCGACCGTGCTGGTTCTGGCCTGGGCGCTCGGTGAGGCGGAGCGCCGTCGGCTGCTGGACGCGGTGCCGATGTCCCTGCACGACGTCACGCCGGTCGACGGTGTCGAGAGCCACGCCGACCTGCCCGGTTTCCTGGCCGAGGTGGGCCGGCTCAGCGGCCGTACCCCGGAACAGGCCCGCTACCAGGCCGAGGCGACCCTCGCCGCGCTGGCCGACCGGGACGGTGACCTGGTCGAGTCACTGCACGTCCCGGACGGATTGCGGGACCTGCTCGCCCCACCTGAGCCCGGGGGCGGTCTGGTGGGCGCCACCACCTCGACACCTCCGCTCGGCGAGGCGGAGGTGCGCGAGGCGCTGGCCGATCTGCCGTACTGGTCCGGTGACGTGAACGGGCTGTCGCGGACGGTGGTGTTGCCGGCGGACAATCTCGACCGCGTACTCGACCGCCTCGACCTGCTCAAGCAGCAGACCGGTCGCGGACCGCGGATCGCCCGGCCGGACGGCAACACCGCCCTCGTGACCGTGGCGACCGTCCGGTCCCGGCAGGACCGCTCGGTGACCGCCCCCGACGTCGACCTGGCGCACGCCGTCGACGACGCGATCGACGAGGTGGGCGCCGGGATGAACAGCGGCTGACCGCGTTCGCCGGCCGGCGGGCTCCCGCCTCGCCGGCCGGCGCCGGCGCTGCGCGGCACGCCGCTCGGCATGGGCTAGCCTGGCCTCTCATGGACGCCCCCGACGACCGGCTCGAACTGGTCGTCGACCCGGCCCGGCCCACCGGGCGCACCCTCCTCGCCGCCGGCGTCGAGCAGTCGTACGTGGACGTCGCCGATCCGCGGTACCTGCACTTCGAGTACGTCCGCCGGATGGCCGCCGTGATCGACCTGGCCGCACCCGCCGGCCGGCCGGTGCGGGCGCTGCACCTCGGCGGCGGCGCGCTGACGCTGCCGCGCTACCTCGCGGCGACCCGGCCCGGGTCGACACAGGTGGTCGTCGAGCGGGACCGGGCGGTCGTCGAGCTGGTGACGCGGGAACTCCCGCCCCCGCCGGTCGAGATCCACGTGGCCGACGCCCGCGAGGCGGTCAGCGCCGCCCCCGACGGCGCGTACGACCTGGTGCTGGCCGACATCTACCGGGCGGCCCGGATGCCGCCGCACGTCACCACGGTGGGGTTCGCCGCCGAGGTGGCCCGCGTGCTGCGCCCGGACGGCATCCACCTGGTCAACGTCACCGACCTTCCCCCGCTGGTCCACGCCCGCGTGCAGGCCGCGACACTGCGGGCGGTGTTCGCCGACGTGTGCCTCGTCGCCGACCGGCGGATGCTGCGCGGTCGGCGGTACGGCAATCTCGTGCTCGCCGCCGGGCGGCGTCCCGGCCGGCTGCCGGTGCCGCGCCTGGTGGCACGCGCGCTGCGCGACCCGGTGCCGGGCGGGGTGCTGCACGGCCCGGCACTCGACGCCTTCGTCGCGGGCGCCCACCCCCGCACCGACCCGGCCGGCGGTTAGGAAGGGACCCCTTTACAACGCGAGGCGTTAAGAGGGGGCCCTTCCTTACACGCGGGCGGGGATCTCCGGTGAGCTGCTCTCCAGCGGCACGGCGTTGGCGGGCACCAGGCCCAGCTGCACCGCGGGGCGGGCCAGCGTCGCGTCGAGCACCCAGTCGGAGGCCACCCGGGCGCGGTTGCCCGGCATCGCGAGCAGGTGGTAGCCGCGGGTGACCGCCTTGGCGGGCAGCCCGGACAGGGGCACGTGCAGCGGGTTGGCGGCGGCGTCCCGTCCGCCGAGGTCGACCACCCAGCCCAGGTCGTGGTGCTTGTACGGCTTGCGCTTGCCCTGCCCGTACGACGCCGCGATGTTGTGGGCGACGAGTTTGCCCTGCCGCTGCGCGTGCTGCGCGGTCATCGTGCAGACCTCCCCGGGCCGGGTCACGTCGGGCACCGCGGCGGCGTCGCCGCACGCGTACACCTCGGGGAAGCCGGGGACGGTGAGGTACTCGTCGGTCACCAGGCGGCCCTTCTCGGTGCGCAGGCCGAGCTGGGCGACGAACGGGTCCGGGCGGACGCCCACGCACCAGACCAGCGTGCAGGTGGGGATGTAGTCGCCGTCGGTGAGCTTCACCCCGTCGGCGGTGGCGACGCCCACCGACGTGCCCATGCGCACGTCGACGCCGCGCCGGTCGAGGACCCGGTGGGCGGTGTCCGACATCTTCCTGTCCAGCTCGGGCAGCGCCCGGGACGCCACGTCGAGCAGCATCCACCGGGGCCGGATCTTGAGGCGGGGTCGTTGCGCGGACAGCCGGTCGGTGAAGAGTTGCCCGTGGGCGGCCACCTCGGTGCCGGTGTAGCCGGCCCCCACCACCACGAAGGTGGCCCGCGCACGCTGCTCGGCCGGGTCGGTGGCCTGCTCGGCCAGCTCGATCTGCCGCACGACGTGGTCGTGCAGGTAGACGGCCTCGGGCAGGCTGCGGAAGCCGGTGGCGTACTCGGTCACCCCGGGGATGGGCAGCAGCTTGTTGACGCTGCCGACGGCGAGCACGAGACGGTCGTACGCGATCCGGTTGCGCTCCCCCTCCGGCTGGGTGAAGCCGACCCAGCGGTTCTGGAGGTCGACGTGGTCGGCCTCGCCGATGACGACGCGGACCCCGTCGAGGGTGCCGGTCAGCGGCACGGAGAGCCGTCGCGGCTCCACCACGCCGGCGGCGACCTCGGGCAGCAACGGCAGGTAGAGGAAGTAGTCGGTCGCGTTCAGCAGGACGATCTCGGCCCGGTCCTTCGCCAGGCGGCTGAGCGTCTTCGCCGCGTGGTACCCGGCGAACCCGGCCCCCACGATCACCACACGAGGCTTCGTCATGCCCGCTGCCGTTCCCACCGACACCCGGGACAAACGTGCCGGTCGGGCGCTCGTCCTCACCCGTCCCGGGTGAGGACGACTCACCCGAGGGGGGCGCACCCTTGTTCCACCACGAGACGGGAAGGGAGCGCCGCATGAGCGAGCCGACACCGAACGACCGGCGGGTGCCGACGTACCTGCGGCAGAGCGGCCGTACGCAGCTCACCCCGCGCCAGCGCCGGCGGGTGAAGCACAAGGAGGGCCACATCGAGAGCCTGGGAGGGCAGCGCCGCGAAGCCCGCGGTCCCGGTCGGTGACCCGGTCCGGCCTTCCCGGAGGCCGGACCAGCGAGGTCAGGGCGCGGTGATCGCCCAGCGCTCGTGGTCCCGCCACGCCCCGTCGACGTAGAGGTAGTCGGGCGAGTAGCCCTCCAGCCGGAAGCCGAGCTTGCGGGCCACCCGGCGGGACGCCTCGTTGCCCGGCTGGATGTTGGCCTCCAGCCGGTGCAGTCCGAGCGCGGTGAACGCGTGCCGCACCACCAGGCCGATCCCGGCCGAGGCGTGCCCGGTGCCGCTGTACGGCAGGAAGGCCGCGTAGCCGAGGAAGCCGCCGCGCAACGCGCCCAGGATGATGCCGCTGATGTTCGCGTACCCGGCGATGGCGCCGCTCGCGCGGTCGCAGATCAGGTAGCCGGAGTGGTCCTGGCGGCGCAGCTTCGCGAGGTACGCGGCGTACGCCGACGCGTCGTCGGGCGCGGACAGCCAGGGGTGGTGCAGTTCGCGGCTGCGGCGGGCGGCGGCGACGAACTCGGCCTCGTCGGTGGGACGGGGACGGCGGATGCCCACCCGCCCGTCGCTGCACAGGTACCTCACGGCGCCCCACTCTGGCCGCTCGTCGCGCCGGTGTCCACCCGGCGTCGGTCAGAGCGGACGCGGGTGCGGCTGGTCGAGCGGCATCGGCACCTGGAGGAAGGTGCTGCCCCGCAGGTCCAGCCAGGCGCGATCGGGGGCGCGCACCAGGCGCAGCATCACCGCGGTGCAGTTCGGGCAGCGCGCCACCAGGCCGGGGGCGTGCGACCACACCTGGAGCGTGGCCAACGGGCCGACCATCCCGCAGTTCTCGCAGCGGCCGGTGGCGGAGCTCAGGTCGACCGCGAACAGTTCCCGCAGCGGCCCGTCCAGCATGTTGCCGTCCAGGTAGGACATCTCGGTCATGGTTTCCCTCTCGGCGGGTCAGCCGGTCGGCCCGAACCGTTCGGTCCGCACCCGGCGGGTCTCGTGTCCCAGGCCGACCAGCAGGTCGGCGACCGTCTCCACGAAGCCGGTCGGGCCGCAGACGTAGCACAGCGGTTGCAGGTCGGGTGGCCAGCCGTGGCTGTTGACGTCGGCGAGGCCGATGCGGTGCGGCTCCCCCCGCCAGCCCTCCGGGGCCTCCCGGGTGTACACGTACGCCACGTCGAGGCCGAAGTCGTCGCGGACCCGGCGGCGCAGCTCGTCGGCGTAGAAGACGTCCACCGGCGTGCGGACGGAGTAGAGCAGCCGGAACGGCGCGCGGCTGCCGGCGGCGCGCCGGGCCCGGACCATCGCCATCAACGGCACGACCCCCGACCCGCCCCCCACCAGCAGCACCGGCGCGGTCTCCGCCGGCCGCCACACGAACCAGCCGCCGACCGGGCCGCGCACCTCCACCGGGTCACCCACGGCGTACGTGTCGATGAGGTACGGCGACACCTCGCCGTCGGGCACCCGCTGCACGGTCAGCTCGATCCGGTCCCCGTCGGCGGGCCCGGCCAGCGAGTACGACCGGGCCGCCTGGTAGCCGTCCTCGGCGGTGAGCCGCACGTCGAGGTGCTGCCCGGCGAGGTGCCCCGGCCAGCCGGGGACCTCCAGGACGAGGGTCTGCGCGGTCGGCGTCTCCGTCCGGCGCTCGACGAGGCGGCCCACCCGCCAGGTCAGCGGGGCGACCCGGGCGCCCGCCGTCGGTGCCGCCATCAGTCGCCCTGGTACCGCTGCTCACGCCACGGGTCGCCGTAGTCGTGGTAGCCGGCGGTCTCCCAGAACCCGGGCTGGTCGGTGGTGCCCAGCCGGATGCCGCGCACCCACTTCGCGGACTTCCAGAAGTACAGGTGCGGCACCAGCAGCCGGGCCGGCCCCCCGTGCTCGGCGTGCAGCGGCCCCCCGTCGTACGTGTGCGCCACCCAGGCCCGCGCGCCGCGCAGGTCGGCCAGGGGCAGGTTGGTCGTGTAGCCGCCGTACGAGTGGGCCAGCGCGTAGTGGGCGGCGGTGTCGACGCCGCCGAGCAGCGTGTCCAGGGAGACGCCCCGCCAGTCGGTGTCGCGCTTGGACCAGCGGGTCACGCAGTGGATGTCGACGGTCACCGTCTCCTGCGGCAGGGCCATCATCTCGTCCCACGTCCACCGGTACTCGACGCCGGTCTCGGCGGTGATGACGAACTCCCAGGTGTCCAGGGGCACCTTCGGGGTCGGGCCGGCCGACAGCACCGGGAAGTCCTCGGTCAGGTACTGGCCCGGCGGCAGGGCCGGCTCCGCCGAGCGGGGCCGGCCCTGGAAGCCCGGTGACACGATTCCCACCCGTCAGTCCTACCACCCCGGGCGGGGGGTCCGTGCCCGCTCGGGGGAAGGGACCCGCGGCGGGTGACCGTCACCGGCGCTCGACGACGATCTCCCGCTCGCCCGGTGTGCGCTCGCGGGTGGCGCGCAGGCTGGTGAGGGTGACCACCACGAGCACCACGACGATCACGGCGAGGGAGATCGGCGTGGGGATCTCCGGCACGCCAGCCCAGATGCCGTGCGCCCAGTGCAGGGCCAGCTTGACACCGATGAAGCCGAGGATGATCGACAGGCCGTAGGTGAGGTGGACCAGCCGGCTCAGCGCGGCGTGCAGGACGAAGTAGAGCGCCCGCAGGCCCAGCAGGGCGAACGCGTTGGTGGCGAAGACCAGGTACGGGTCCTCGGTGATGCCGTAGACGGCGGGCACCGAGTCGACGGCGAACACCACGTCCGTGGCGAGCACCGCCACCACCACGAGGGCCAGCGGCGTGAGCGTCCGCCGGCCGTCGATGCGGACGGTCATCCTCGTGCCGTGGTAGTCCTCGGTGACCGGCATGAACCTCCGCAGCAGACGCACCGAGCGCATCTTGTTGATGTCGACCTCCTGCTGGTGGCCGGAGAGCGCGTCCCGCAGCAGCTTCACGGCGGTGACCAGCAGGATGGCGGCGAAGAGCAGGAAGGCGAAGTCGAGCGTCTGCAGGGCGGCGGCGCCGAGGGCGATGAAGATCGCCCGGAGCACGAGCGCGCCGGCGATGCCGTAGAGCAGAACCCGCTGGGCGAGCACGGCGGGCACCGCGAAGGCGGCCAGCAGCAGCATGAAGACGAACAGGTTGTCGACCGACAGCGACTTTTCGACCAGGTAACCGGTGAGGTAGTCGATGCCCTGTTTCGACCCGTACCGGGACCAGATCCACGCGCCGAAGGCCAGCGGCAGGGCGATGTAGAACGCCGACCAGCCGAGCGCCTCCCGCAGCGACACCTCGTGCGGTCGCCGGGTCACCAGGAAGTCGAGCACCAGGAGCGCGAGCACGCCGGCGATGGTGACGGCCCACAGCGTAGGAGTGCCGACCGACTGGAGATCGGCGAAAAGGTGCAACTCAGTCATGGAGCCTCCTCGAACACGGTGTCATGCTCGAGGTCTCCTTCACCCGCTTTCGTGGGCAACCACCCGAGGCGTGCTCCGGGCACGCCGTACTGACCGGCATGGTTCGTGGGAAGTACTCCCCTCGTGGCACAAGGTTAGGTCAGCCGGTTTCCGACCGCCAAGCGCGGTACGCCCCGAGCCCGGCGGATCACCGTGCGGCAGGGCCACCCCGATCCGGTCGTCGGCCACCTTCCCGTCCACCCGGTCGCGTTCCCGGCCCCTTGACCGCGCAAACACCGGACCGCCTATCGTGGCCCGGTGACCGAGGACGTCCCAGCCGGCCCCCTCGCCGGCGTACGGGTGATCGAGCTGGCCGGGATCGGGCCGGGACCGTTCACCGCGATGATGCTGGCCGACCTGGGCGCGGACGTGGTCCGCGTGGACCGGGTGACCGACGTGGACCCGTCCGCGTTCGGCAGCCCGCACCCGGACCTGCTCAACCGCGGCCGCCGCTCGATCGCGGTCGACCTGAAGTCACCGGACGGCCGGGACGTGGTGCTCGCGCTGGCGGCCGGGGCGGACGCGCTGATCGAGGGCTTCCGGCCGGGCGTGACCGAGCGGCTGGGCCTCGGGCCGGCGGACTGCCACGCGGTCAACCCGCGCCTGGTGTACGGGCGGATGACCGGCTGGGGACAGGACGGCCCGGCCGCCCCGTACGCGGGGCACGACATCGGCTACGTCGCGCTGACCGGGGCGCTGCACGGCATGGGGCGGGCCGGCGAGCGGCCGGTGCCGCCGATGAACCTGCTCGGCGACTTCGGCGGCGGCGGGATGATGCTGGCCCTGGGCCTGGTCAGCGCCCTGTACGCGGCGCGCGGCGGCGCCCCGGGCCAGGTGGTGGACGCGGCCATCGTGGACGGCGTGTCGGTGCTCAGCACCCAGATCCACGCGTTGCGGCGGCTGGGCATGTGGCAGGACCCGCGCGGCGTGAACCTGCTCGACGGCGGCGCGCCGTTCTACGACACGTACGAGTGCGCCGACGGCAGGCACGTCGCGGTGGGCGCGCTGGAGCAGCGCTTCTACGACGAGTTGGTGCGGCGGACCGGCTTCCCGCTGCCCGGCGACGAGGCACTGGACCGCACCGACCCGGCGAACTGGCCGGCGCTGCGGCAGGCGTGGGCGCGGCTGTTCCGGACCCGGACCCGCGACGAGTGGGCGGCGCTGCTCGCCGACTCGGACGCCTGCGTGGCCCCCGTGCTGGACTGGGCCGAGGCCCCGGCACACCCGCACCTGGCCGCGCGCGGCACGTTCGTCGAGCGGGACGGTGCGACGCAGCCGGCGCCCGCTCCGCGCTTCTCCGGCACCCCGACGGCGCTGCGTCGCCCACCGCCGCAGCCGGGCGAGCACACCGACGAACTGCTGGCCGGAGCCGGCTTCGACGCCGACCGGATCGCCGCCCTCCGCACCAGCGGCGCAATCGCCTGAGGTGTAAGGAAGGGCCCCCTGTTAACGCCTGCGGTAGTGGAAGGGGTCCTTGTTAACAGCCGTCAGGGCCGGCGCAGCGTCGCGCCCGGGGCGAGTGCCGGCTCCACCATGTCCCGGTAGTCGCGGGGCAGTTGCACCACCACGTCGTCGAACTCGCCGCCGCTGATCGCCTCCCGCAACGTGGTGAACACCGCCCGCACCGCGTCCCGGGCGGTCGACTCGTCCACGTGCGCCCGCGCCGCCACCCGGGTCACGAACTCCGCCGCCCCGACGCGCTGCGCCGACTCGTTGTCCGGGCCCGGCTTCAGCACCAGCTGCAACGGGCGGGGCAGCTGCACGGCCAGGTCCAGCACCTCCCCGCCGGTCAGCCGCTCCGCCAGGGTCTCCAGCGTCGCCCGGGTCAGCTCCACCGCCTGCTCGGACGGGGTACGGGTGCGCTGCGCGACCCGGTCGATGAAGGTGTCGTAGTTCATGCGTACTCCCTCGGAATCCGGCCCCGCGGGTACCCGCAACCCGGCCCGGAAAACGGCCCGGTTACCCGCCGGTCGGGGGCGTGAGTCCGGCCCGGACGGGTAACCGCCGCCGGTCGTGACCGGATCGATGCCGGAGGAGCTCACCATCATGGCGACGTACGCCGACGTGCTGCAGTACCTGTCGAGCCTGGACTACCCGGCGGAGAAGGACGACGTGGTACGCGAGGCCGAACGGGAGGGCGCCCCGCCGGACGTGCTGCGCGCCCTGCGTGCCCTGCCGCCCCAGGTCGACTACGCCAACGGCAACGAGGTGGCCCGCTCCGCGGGCATCGAGGCCGCCCCGGAGGTCGGCCCCTCCCAGCGCGCCGCGCAGGCGAGGGAGCGGCACCAACGGGTGTCGCAGCACCTGCGCAGCATCTGACGCGTACGTAAGGTGCGGATGCCGGACGGGCACCCGCCGGCCGCGGTCCAGCTCACCGTCATGGGCGTGGTCGGCGTGGTGACTGGTGCCGTCAGCGTGGCGCTCGGCATGGAGACCCTCGCCCCCCTGATCGGGTGGGACGCCGCCGCGTTGACGTGGCTGGTGCTGGTGTGGCACAAGCTGTGGCCGCTGGACGCCGAGGACACCGCGCGGCTCTCGCTGCGCGAGGACCCGAACCGGGCCGTACGGGACGTGCTGTTGCTGGTGGCGTGCGTGGCCAGCCTGCTGGCGATCGGGTTCGTGGTGACCACCGCGCACAGCGCGCCCACCCGGGCGGTCCGGGACGCCTTCGGCGGTGTGGGTGTGCTGAGCGTGCTGCTGTCGTGGTTCGTGGTGCACACCGTCTTCGCCGCGCGGTACGCCCGGCTCTACTACATGGACGACGCCGGCGGAATCGAGTTCAGCCAGACCGGCCCGCCCTGCTACACGGACTTCGCGTACCTCGCGTTCACCGTCGGTGCGACCTTCCAGGTGTCGGACACGACGATTACCAGCATCGAGATGCGCCGGACCGTGCTGCGGCACTCGATGGTGTCGTACCTGTTCGGGGCGTTCGTCGTCGCGGCGATCGTGAACCTGCTGGTCAGTTTGCCGAGGTGAGCCGGCCCGGACAGGCCGGCGCCCCGGGCCGCGAACCGCGACCTGGGGCGCCATACACGGACCTGTCCCGGTGGTCTGCGCGCCCGAACCGGATCGCGCTCACCAGGCAGTTGCCCTACGCCCGAACCGGGCGGGCATCTCTGCCGCGCTCAGCATACGACATGACATCCCCCGAACGGGTGGAAATTCCGGATGACTGTGGGCTGGCGCACGTCGCGTCAGCGCGTCAGTTCCGCGTACCGCTGCTCCAGATCCACCCTGGCCAGTGCGCCCACCAGCCAGGCCAGCCGCTCCGACTCGCCGCTGCCGGCGAGGCCGGCGAGGTCGTCGGCGGAGCGCCCCAGCCCGAGCCGCCGCGCCGCGACCAGCGCGCGCCGGTCGGCCACCGGCGCCACCTCCCGCCACAGCGCCTGCGCCTCACGAAGGAAGAGGTCGGCCACCGTGCCGTCCACACCGGGCAGCTCGGTGAGCAGCGCCCGCTCCCGGGCCGGATCGTGGTGGGCGAGAGACCGCAACCGGCGCAGGTCGCCGCGGTACCGCTCGACGACGGTACGCGCCAGATCGCCGAGGGTCGTGGCGAGGGCGTCGACGTCCCCCCGCTGGCCGCTCTCCCGCAGCACCCGCATCCGGTCGGCGTGCAGGGAACGGGCCAGCCGCGCGGCGCTGTCCTACCCGTTCGCGGGCAGGGCGTGCGCGCTGTCCAGGGCGCGCCGGAAATCGCCCCGCCGGGCCAGCAGCACGGCGAGACACAGAATCTGGAACAGGCTCGACGGGTTGTTGGTGACCCGGAAGCCGTACTGCTCGGCGAAGCCTCGCCCGCCGCCGGCCAGCCGGCGGACCAGGCGCTTCTTGTCCTCGATGGTGGAGATGCTCGGCATGGGCGGCGACTACCCGTCCCGCGCCGGCCCACGCCTGCCCGGCGACGACCGCTCAGCCGTGCACGCCGCCGCTGCGGTCGCGGGCCTTCAGCCGGGTGGTGGGCAGCGCGGGTGCGGGCAGCGGCGGCGCCGGGTCGTCGGCGACCACGCCGAAGCGGCGCCCGGCCATCCAGTCCTCCCGGGCGGCGGCGACCTCCTCGTGTGAACGCCCGACGAAGTTCCACCACATCACCAGCGGCTCGTCGAACGGCGTGCCGCCGAGCAGCAGCAACCTGCTTCCCGGCTCACCGCGCAGGGTCAGCCGCTCCCGCCCCGTGCCCAGGTAGAGCAGCGCCCCCGGGGTCAGACCCACCCCGTCCACGTCGGCGGCGCCGGACATGGCCAGCAGCCCGTACTCGAAGTCGGGGCGCAGCCGCAGCGTGGCCGGCGCCGGGCCGCGCGGCTCGAGCTGCGCGCCCAGCAGCGGCGTGTGCACCACCGCCGGAGAGCGCTCGCCGGCCAGCTCGCCCACCAGCAGGGTCACGTCGAGGTCGTCGTCGCGCCAGCGCGGCAGCTCCGCGTGGTGGGCGAAGTCCGCCGCGCCGGCCCGCGCCGGGTCCGGCAGCGCCACCCACAGCTGCACGCCGTGCATGAGGGGCGGATGCTGCGCCGGCGACCGTTCGGAGTGGGCGATGCCGTGCCCCGAGGTCATCACGTTGAGCTGGCCCGGGCGGATCGGCTGCACGTTGCCGAGGCTGTCGCGGTGCAGGATCTCCCCGTCCAGCAGCCAGGTCACCGTCTGCAGGCCGGTGTGCGGGTGCGGCGGCACCTCCATGCCGGGCCGCTCGGCGACGTCGTCCGGGCCGAAGTGGTCGACGAAGCACCACGCCCCGACGAGTCGCCGCTGCCGCTGCGGAAGCAGCCGCCGCACCGTCGTGTACCGCCCCAGCGGCACGTCGTGGCCGGGCAGCAGCACGCTGCCGGGATCCACCGTCGCCACACCAGGTGGGCGGGTCTCCGCCGGCATCTTCTCGGTACGCTCCACGGCCCGACTGTACGCCCACCGACCTGCGCTCAACCCCAGGTGACCGTCACCGCGGTGGCGCCCGCGGACCGGCCCGGCTCCGGAACGGGCAACCCGCCGCCACCAGCAGCCGTCCGGCGTACGACCACGGCGGCCGTGCTCCGACGGCCGCAGCCACGGGCGGGCGCTGCCCGGTCGGTGGATCGGGCTGGGGTTGGCTCGCGTGCTGGGCTCCGTTGGTGACGCCTACGGCACAGACGCCGCTGGCCGGCACCCGGGTTCGGGTGCCGGCCAGCGGCTTGGTTCCCCCTGTCGAGGAAAGACTGTGGGTCAGTTGTTCCAGTGCTCGGCGACGAGGTCGGCGGCCTGGGTCTCCCACTGGGCGTAGTGGAACGGGTAGGCCGACACCTGCACGGTCTGGGCGGCCTTGGTCAGCGGCATGTCCTGCCAGCCGTCGACCTGCTTGAGACCCTTCAGGAACGCCAGCGTGGAGTATTCGGGGTCGGTGATCTGCTCGACCGTGCCCCACCCGCTGGAGGGGCGCTGCTGGAACAGGCCCTGCGAGTCGTGGTCGTTGCGCTCACCCAGGTGACCCAGGTTGACCAGCTTCGACTCCTGCAACGCGGTGGCGATGGCCACCACGGCGGCCCGCTCGTCCATGTCGGCCTTCTTCGTCGCCGCGATGATCGCCTTCACATTCGCGGTCTGCTCGTCGTCCAGGTCGATGCGGGACTGCTTGCCCTGCACACCGTGCGGAATCAGCTTGCCGGTGTCGGGCTTGTCGGCCAGCACCGTGGCGGCGACCGGCTTGGACTCCACCGACGGGGCGGCGGTGGCGGGGCCGGCGACCACGCCACCGGCGAAGGCCAGACCAGCAACACCCAGAACGCTCTTACGCAGCAGCTTCGAGTTCATGACAAGCTCCATTCGGGGGAAGACGCCACCCACCCGCAAAGGGGGGACAAGGGGTGTGGTGACGCAAGCACCGTCCGGCGCTCACAGACATTCAGGGGATGACCACCAGGCCCAAGGGGGGCGGGCAGGTGGTGATCGAAAGACCGGCGAACCGGGGCCGGGGCCCTCGTGGTGCCGGGTCCAGATGTAACGACCACCGGCCCGCCATCATTCCGGCCGGGCCCGAGGACCCATGCCCCACCCGCTCGGGTGGGCGGCCCTACTCGATCGTCCAGGTGATGTAACGACCCCGCCCCCGCCCCCATTCCACCCCCACGATGCCGCCGACCACACCCCCAAACCAGACACCCGGGCGTGACACGGCACAGACCAACCGGACACACCACCCAGCACGCGCACGCGACGCATCGAGATCACGGAGGAATTCGGCCCCTCCAGGGGCCAAACCCTTCCAAGATCTCGCCCCGGCACAGGGCTCCAACCCCGACCAGGCAAAGGCGAGCACATGACCGACGGCACGCGTCGGTGAACCGGACAGGGGTGACGGTCCGTACTCGGGGACGGTTCGGCGAAGTCGCCGACGCGGGCGGCAACGGGGCCGCCGGGAGCGATCGAAGGGACGTGTCGGGATGCCGGAGACCGTCGAGACGGTGTTCGCCCGGGTGGTCACCCGGAACCCGGGTGAGCCGGAGTTCCACCAGGCGGTTCGGGAGGTGTTGGAGAGCATCGGGCCGGCCCTGGCGCGACACCCGGAGTACGCCGAGGCGCGGATCATCGAGCGCATCTGCGAGCCGGAACGGCAGGTGATCTTCCGGGTGCCGTGGGAGGACGACCACGGCCGGGTGCGGGTGAACCGGGGCTTCCGGGTCGAGTTCAACAGCGCGCTCGGCCCGTTCAAGGGTGGGCTGCGTTTCCACCCGTCGGTGTACCTGGGGATCGTCAAGTTCCTGGGCTTCGAGCAGATCTTCAAGAACGCGCTGACCGGGCTGCCGATCGGCGGCGGCAAGGGTGGGGCGGACTTCGACCCGAAGGGCCGCTCGGACCGGGAGGTGATGCGCTTCTGCCAGAGTTTCATGACGGAGCTCTACCGGCACATCGGTGCGCAGACCGACGTGCCGGCCGGGGACATCGGCGTGGGCAGCCGGGAGATCGGCTACCTGTTCGGGCAGTACAAGCGGATTACCAACCGCTACGAGTCGGGGGTGCTCACCGGTAAGGGCCTGGCGTACGGGGGTGCGCAGGCGCGCCGCGAGGCGACCGGGTACGGGGCGGTGTTCTTCGCCGAGGAGATGTTGAAGCAGACCGGGGACGGCATGGACGGCAAGCGGGTGGTGGTCTCCGGCTCGGGCAACGTGGCGATCTACGCGGTCGAGAAGGTGCACCAGCTCGGCGGGACGGTGGTGGCCTGTTCCGACTCGAACGGGTACGTGCTCGACGAGAAGGGCATCGACCTGGAGCTGCTGCGGGAGTTGAAGGAGGAGCGCCGGACCCGGCTGGAGGACTACGTACGCCATGTGCCGCACGCGGTCGCGGTCGCCGGCCGTACCGTCTGGGAGGTGCCCTGCGACGTGGCCCTGCCGTGCGCGACGCAGAACGAGATCGGCGGCGCGGAGGCCGCGGAGCTCGTCGCCGGCGGCTGCGTCGCGGTGGTCGAGGGGGCCAACATGCCGACCACCCCGGAGGCGGTGCGGATCCTCGGGCGGGCGGGGGTGCGGTTCGCCCCGGGCAAGGCGGCGAACGCGGGCGGGGTGGCGGTGAGCGCGCTGGAGATGCAGCAGAACGCCAGCCGCGACTCGTGGACCTTCGCGCAGTCGGAGCAGCGGCTGCGGGAGACGATGCGGGACATCCACGCCCGCTGCTGGGCGACCGCCGAGGAGTACGGGCTGCCCGGTGACTACGTGGCCGGGGCGAACATCAACGGGTTCCGCCGGGTGGCGGAGGCGATGCTGGCGCACGGGGTGGTGTGACTGACCGGTCGGTCAGTCGGTTCCATTGACACCGGTGGAACGGCGCGCCTACGTTCAGGTCCCTACCGGTCGGTAGGCCACCGTCCCGCCCGCTCACCACCGGGCGGCCACCGTCCCAGCGGGAGCGCCGATGCTGTCCTCGACCGCCCGTACCGTCCGACGTCTTCTCGGCGCCGGCGTGGCCCTGACCCTGACGGTCGGGCTCGCCGGCGCCGTGCCCGCGACCGCCGCCCCCGACCGCCACGGCGACGGCACGCAGCCGCTGCCCGGCTACACGATCAGCAACCCGCCGCTCGACCCGCTGGTGGTGGGCGGCGCGCCCACCACCGTCCGGCAGGGCGTCCACCGCCACTCCGCCTACATCGTCGAGGTCCCGGCGAAGTGGAACGGCGACCTGGTGATGTGGGCGCACGGCTATCGCGGGCAGAGCACGGTCCTGTCGCCGGAACCGCCCGGGTTCGGGTTGCGGCAGCGCCTGCTGGAGCAGGGGTACGCGTGGGCGTCCTCCTCGTACTACCGCAACGGCTTCGACATCAGGGCCGGCGTGTTGAGCACCCGGGACCTGGCCGACCACTTCCGTCGGGAGGTGCGGCGCCCGCACCGGACGTACCTGGCGGGCGCGTCGATGGGCGGCTACGTGATCGCCCGCTCGCTGGAGCAGTATCCCGGCTTCTACGCCGGCGCGCTGCCGCTGTGCGGGGTGCTCGGCGACCAGACGCTGCTGGACTTCTTCCTCGACTACAACCTGGTCGCGCAGGCCCTCGCCGGGGTCGACGCCTACCCGGTGCCGGCCGACTATTTGACCGCCGTGGTGCCGCGGATCCAGGTGGCGCTGGGCCTGACCGGGGTGACGCCCACGAGCCCGGGGATCACCAACGAGCGGGGGCGGCAGCTTCGGGACATCACCGTCAACCGGTCGGGCGGGCCGCGTCCCGGGGCGGATGTCACGTTCGCGATCTGGAAGGACTTCCTGTTCGGGATCAGCGTGCCCAACGGTGGTGACTCCCCCGCCGAGCGGCCCGGGCAGCTCGCCACCAACCTGTTCACCCGGTACGCGCCGAACAGCCCGGTGGACGTCAACGCCGCCGTGCGGCGCGTCGCCCCGGAGAACCTGCGGCAACGGCTGTCCCCGACCCTGACCGAGGTGCCCCGCGTCGCCGGCCGGCCCACCGCGCCGGTGCTCAGCCTGCACAACCTCGGCGACCTCTTCGTACCGTTCTCGATGGAGCAGGCGTACGCCCGCGACGTCGCGAAGCACGGCCGGAGCCGGCTGCTGGTCCAGCGGGCGGTCCGGGCCGCGCAGCACTGCGAGTTCACCCCGGCCGAGGCCGGCGCCGCCTGGGACGACCTGGCGTCCTGGGTACGCACCGGCAAGCGCCCGGCCGGCGACACCGTCACCGACCCGGCGGTGGTGGCGGCGGCGGACTACGGCTGCCGGTTCAGCGACCGGGCCGCGTACGCCGCCGGCGTCGGCACCCGCCGCCTCTACCCCGCCTGCTGACGAGCGCACCACGGGGCGGGCGCCCGCCGGGAGATCGACCCGGCGGGCGCCCGCCCACGACATGTCCGGGCCCTGCCCGGCGCGCGGTCACGTCAGCGGACGCTCCGGGTGTTGAAGCGGTGCCGCTGCCGCCACGCGAGCGTCATCAGCAGCAGGACGGCACCGGTGGCCACCAGACCGCCACCGACCTTCATCGGCGTGCTGGTGCTGGCACCCGTCACCGGCAGCGCGCTCTTCTTCTTGCGCAGGACGGTCACCTGGGCGGTGTCCGTACGGCCGGTCTCGCCGACCGCCTCGAAGAGGAAGTAGCCGGTGCGGCGCGGCGTGTAGGTCACCTCGAAGGTGCCGTCGGCCCGGGCGGCGAACGCCGCCAGGTCCGGTTCGTCGCGGCTGGGCCGGTAGGCGACCGGCGTCATCGCGACCCGGTCGCCGCTGCTGCCGCGTACGGCCGTCATGGCGTTGGCCAGCGGGCTCGAGGACACCCGGATGACGATGCGCTCGCCGGGGTTCCAGCCCCGTCCGAACAGCGTCACGGTCTCGCCGAGGATGATCTGGGGGTCGTCCACGGACAGCTCGACCCCACCCGGTGGGTACACCGGTGGTTGCGTCGGCTGCGGCTGCGCCGCCCCCGCCGCGGTCGGCGCGGCCGCGACGGCCAGACCGACCGTGAGCGCCATGATGATGCGGGATAGCCGCATGATTGGTTCCCTCCTACTGGTCACAGCTTGGTGCGGTAGTTACTTGGGTGGTCCATGGAGTGGCGGTGGGGGTCAGCCACAGTTCGGCCGTCCCACTGCCGGTCTTCGCGGTGTGCACGGTCACCTCGACGGTCCGGGAGGCCCCCGGTGGGACTTCGATGTTCGCCGTGGCCACCTGCCGTTTCCGCTCGGTGCCGGTGCCCACCGGGAGGTCGGCGCCGTCGAGCCGCGCGCCCTGCACGCCGCCGCCGGCCGGGCTGTAGACCGACACGAGCGTGCGGACGGTGTAGGGATCGCCCGCCAGGCCGAGACCGAGCACGGACTCGCTGAGTCCCGTCTTCGGCGCCGTCGAGCGCAGGGTGACCCGCAACCGCAGTTCCCTGCTTCCGTCGTCCTGGCAGTCGCCGACCGTCAGGGTCGCCTCCGGCCGGAGGTAGTAGCCGAGCTTCGCGCCGCTGCCGTCGTTGAGGAACACGCCGACCGTCGGCACGGTGTCCTTCTCCGGAAGCACCCCGGCCATCCGGCTGTCGCCGAGCGTCCGTTGCTCTTCAGGTCGGGCACTCCAGAACAATATCCGGCGTTCGGTGACACTACGGTCAAATGCGGACAATAGCCCCATCGGGTCGACATTCTTCGTGAACAGCGTGTGGAACACCGATGCCGCGGCGGTCGCGAAGTACTCGTCCTGCTCACGCAGGTCGAGGCGTTGATAGGCCTCGCTGAGCAACGTCCGCACCACGGTGTCCGCCGCCAGCGGCACCCCGCCGGGAACCATGACCGGGCCGGTGGCCTTCAGCAGGTACGACAGGACGACCGGGTCGACGGCGAGGACACCGTCCACGGCCGTCCCGGTCTTTCGGCGGTACATCTCCCGGTAGAGAGCGGCCGCCGTCGGGAAGTGCGGGGTGAGGTTGACGTCGGCCGGATAGATCCCGGGCAGGTCACCCCAGAGGGCGCGGACCTCCTCCGGGACCTTCAGTGCCTTGGTGAACCGGCCGAGCTGCGCGCTCGTGCCCTGGCGGCCGAGCCGCACCCGCCCGCCCTCGGCGTGCAACAGGGCGTACGCGCCGATGAGGCCGCCGGTGGCCCGGAGTTCGGCGGGGTTCTGCGAGACCAGCAGGTAGCTGCGCGGGCCGGCGACACCGAGCAGCGGCGGTAACAGCCGGGTGGCCTGGCCGGCCGCGGCGGTCAGGCCGGCGAGCCGGTCGATCTCTCCCCGCAGGCCGGCGAGGGCCGCCCGGACCTGGTCGACCAGGCCAGCGGTGGGCACCTCGGCGAGACTCGCCCGGCTCCGTCGCACGGTGGCGTCGATCGCCGCGAGGTCGGTGGAGAGGGCGCGCAGCCGCTGGACGTCGAGCCGCCCCGCCTTCGGCAGCAGGGTGCTCAGGTCGGTCCGCAGCAGCGCCGGGAACGCCTCCCGGGCCAGGTCGTCGATGGCGACGGCGATCTGCCGGACGGCCACCAGGTTGTCCCCGGCGTACGGGGCCTGCCGGCCGAGCCGCCAACCGGGGTCGCCGGTGGCCGCGCGGGCGGCGGCAGCCTGTTCCTGCAGCGCGGCGAGCGTGCGCCGGGCCCGCTCGGTGTCCCCGGTGACCACCTGGGCGCTGAGGTCACGGGCGAGCCCCGCGGCGTTGACCAGGTGGGCGCGGGCCTGCCAGCCCCGGAAGCCGACCCAGCCGGCCGAGACCAGCAGCACCGAACCGGCCACCAGAGCGGCGAGCAGCGCGCGCCGCAGGCGGGCCTGCCGACGCCGGCGGGATCGACCGCGCCGTCGACGCGGTGCCTCGCTCTCCCTCACAGACACTCCGTTCCCCCGGAATCGGACACTAGGGATGATTTCTCCGTCGTTCTTAACACGTAACGACCGACGTAGTGGGAAATTGACGGTCTTGACCGTTACGAGAGTGAAGCTCGTACTCCCAGCGCGCGACGCCGCGCCCGGTCGGGCACGGCGTCGCGGTCGGTATGGGATCAGCTCAGCGAGCGGCGGCCTCGTACAGCAGCCGCTCGATGCGGTCCACACCGGCCGGCATCGACATCTGCCGCAGGTACGCCTCGCGGCCCCGGCGGCCCATCTCGGCCCGGGCGCCCGACGGGATCGTGGCGGCCAGCCAGAAACGGTCGGCGAGCGTCGCCCAGTCCTCCGGCGGGCAGGACAACCCGGCACGGGCCCGCTCGACCAGCTCGGCGGCGTCCCCGCCGGCCGACACGACGACCGGCGCCGCGCAGGAGAGCGCCGCCTGGAGCTTCCCGGGCAGGGTGCTGCGCAGCTCCGGCAGGTCCCGCAGCATGACCAGCTGGTAGTCGGCGGCGGCGTACAGCTCCGGCATGTCCAGCGGCGAGCGCCGCTCGACGAACCGCACGTTGTCGGCGCGCAACTCGGCGGCGAGCCCCCGCACCCGCCGCTCCTGCTCGCCCGACCCCACCAGGACCAGATCCATCGTGCGGTCGAGCGCCACGGCCGCCCGTACCGCCGTCTCCAGGCCCTGTCGCGCGCCGATGGTGCCGGCGTGCATGACCACGCACCGGTCGTCCCGGCGGACCAGCCGTCGCGCCGCCGGGCTGGGTCGGGCCGGCTGGAAGATCCGCTCGTCGGTCCAGTTGAGGACCACGTCGACCCGGGCCGGGTCGGCCCCGGCGGCCACCACCAGCTCGCGCATCGACGGTGCGGCGACCGCGACCCGGTCGGCCGCCCGGTAGGTCCGCGCCATCGCCCCGGCCACCCGGGCCTTCCACCGGCCCTGCTCGCCGGCGGCGGGCTCCTCCTCGGCCCACACGTCCTGCACGTGCAGGACGGTCGGCACCCGGCCGAGCAGCCGCAGCAGGGCCGCGGCGGCGAACGCGGTCGCCGGCGGCTGGTGCACGTAGAGGGCGTCGACGCCGGCGAGGAACCGCCGGCCGACCAGGGACGCGCTGCCGGCGAACGACAGGTAGCCGGCCATCCGGCTCCGGACCGACCCGTCTCCCCCGGCGTAGCGGGGCACCCGGCGCACGGTCAGCCGCTCGCTGCGGGTCTCGTGGTGCCAGCGCTGGCGCCACCCCGGATAGATGTGGCCGCCCGGATAGTCCGGGAAGCCGGTCAGCACCCGCACCTCGTGGCCACGGCGGGCCAGCTCCTCGGCGAGGCTGCCGGGGATGAAGGCCGGTTCCGGTGGAAAGTGGTACGACAGGATGCCGATCCTCATCGCGACTCCCCGATGCTCGGCGCGGCACGGTGACGCGCCCGGCGGGTGTCCACGTACGATGCGGGCAACCCCTCCGCGTCCGGCCGCCCGTGCCGGACGCCCGCCGTCTCCGCGTCCGCAAGAGGGGTCCTGATGATCGACCGGGTGCTGTTCGTCTGCCACGCCAACCTGTGCCGGTCACCGATGGCCGAGTACCTGGCCCGACGGCTGCTGGCCGACCGCCCGGTCGAGGTGGCCAGCGCCGGCACCGACGCCGTCGACGACCTGTCCATGCACCCGTACGCGGCCGAGGTCGCGGCCGGGACCGGCGCGGACCCGACCGGGTTCCGCACCCGCCGGTTGCGCCGCGAGCACCTGACCGGCGCGACGCTGGTGCTGACCGCGACCCGGCGCCAACGTTCGGTGTGCGCCACCCTCGCCCCGGCCGTACTGCACCGGACGTTCACCCTGCGCCAGTTCGGGCGGCTCGCCGCCGCGGCGGAGCCGGCGTCGACGCCGGCCGACGACCCGCTGCGCGCCGCGGTCGAGGCCGCCGCCCGCGCCCGGGGGCGACTGCAACCAGCCGCCCCCGACGCGGATGACCTGCGGGACCCGATCGGCGGCACGGCCGCCGACTTCCGACGCTGCGCCGAGGAGATCGAACGGTCGCTGCGACCCCTCGCGGCGCTCATCGGGACAGCCGGGTGAGTTCCTGCGTGTGGTCGCTGACCACGCCCGGCTGCCCGGCGTGCCGGGGACCGGCGACCCGCTCGGCCGGCACGGCGGGCGGCTCCGCGGCCGCGACCACCCGGTAGGCCTCGTACTGGTAGGCCTCGGCCTTCGGCACCTTGGCCATGTTGAGGACGCAGCCGAGCAGCCGCACCGAGACCGAGTGCAGCGACCGGGCGGCGGTGGCCACCTGCGAGCGGGACGTCCGGCCCTGCTGGGTCACCAGCAGGGCGCCGTCGGCCTGGACGGCGACCACGACGCCGTCGGTGACGGCGAGCAGCGGCGCGGTGTCGATGATGACGATGTCGGCCGATTCGCGCAGCGCCAGCAGCAGGTCGGCCATCGCCTTCGAGCCGAGCAGTTCGCTCGGGTTGGGCGGAGCCGAACCGCTGGGCAGCACCAGCAGTGACTTGTCGCCCCAGCGCTGGACGACGTCCCCGACCTGCACGTCGCCGACCAACACGTCGGTGAGCCCGACGCCGTTGTCCAGCCCGAGGTAGTCGCCGACCTTCGGGCGACGCAGGTCCGCGTCGACCAGCAGCACCCGCCAGCCGGCCTCGGCCAGCGCGATGGCGAGGTTGCAGGAGAGGGTCGTCTTCCCCTCGCCCTGCAACGCGCTGGTGACGGCGATGACCCGGGCCGGCTCGTGCACGTCGACGAAGCGCAGGTTCGTCCGCAGTTTCCGGACCGCCTCGGCCCGGGCGGAGGTGGCGGCCTCACCGACGATCAGCGGGGAGGCCTTCGCCGTGCCCTCGTACGGGATCTCCCCGAGCAGCGGACTGCCGGTGACGCGCTGGAGACCGGCGGCGTCGCGCAGCCGGACGTCGGCGAGCCCGCGGAGGATCGCCAGGCCGACACCGGCGAGCAGGCCGATCAGCGCTCCGATCGCGAAGTTGCGGACCGGCTGCGGGGAAACCGGGGTCGGGCTGACCCGCGGCCCACTGACGACCTCGATCTTGATCGGGCCGGCCTTGCCGTCCGGTGTGGTCTCGACCTTCTGCACCAGTTCGACGAACTTCGCCGACAGGGCCTCGGTGACCCGCAGCGCGCGGGTCTGGTCGGTGTCGGTGACCGAGGCGCGCAGCAGGACCGTACCGGCCTCGGTGGAGGTGCTCACCCGTCGCTGGACCTGCTCGGCGGTGAGCCCGACCGGGTTGTCGGCCACCACGCTCTGCGCGAGGCGGTCGCTGGTCAGCAGTTCCGCGTACGACTTCACGCGCTGCTGGAGGAACAGACCGCCCTGGTAGGCGTCGGTCACCCCCTGGCTGGGCGTGGTGACGAAGAAGGTCACCGAGGCGACGTACCGGGGCTGGGCCCGGACGGTGACCAGGGCGGTGACGCCCATCGCGACCAGGAGCGTGACGAGGACGATCCACCAGTGCCGGCGCACGAGGCGGAGGTGGCGGTACAGGTCCATCAGGCGCGCCTCCGTACCAGGCCGGTAACGCCAAAGAACTTCACGAAAACCCCCAAGGTCGTCTTAATCGCGTGAAACCATTAAAGCGGCTCGTGCGTCTTATGTCCGGAGTTATGCATTTTCGACTAACAGCCGGGCACACATTTCCCCAGGGACAAACGGAACGGCGCGAGCGAGGTCACGTCGTCTCCGTTCGCGGCCGTTCGCCCGGCTGGATAGGGTTACGGGCGGTGTGCCGGGAAGCCTGGTCGGCGATCGATGCCTCCTGCCCTCGACCCACCGGATGGATCACGCATGACCGACCGCACCCCGCAGCCCGGCCGCTTCCGGCTGTTCTCGCGTACCTCCTGGCCGGAGGCGCGCTTCCTGGCCGACGTGCTGCGCACCGAGACGGTTGGCGGCGGCCTGCTGCTGCTCGGCGCGGTCGTAGCGTTGATCTGGGCGAATTCGCCGTGGGGGGACGCGTACACCGCGGTCACCAAGTGGGTGCCCTGGTCCGGCGGCTCGGCCCTGCACCTGGACCTGACGCTCGCGAAGTGGGCGGCCGACGGCCTGCTGGCGATCTTCTTCTTCGTGGTCGGCCTGGAACTCAAGCGCGAGTTCGTCGCCGGGGAACTGCGCGACCCGCGGCGCGCCGCCCTGCCGGTGGTCGCCGCGCTCGGCGGAATGGCGATGCCCGCGCTGATCTACGTGGGGGTCAACCTCGCCGCGGGCGGCGAGGGCCTGCGGGGCTGGGCGATCCCCACCGCGACCGACATCGCCTTCGCCCTGGCGGTGCTGGCCGTGATCGGCTCCTACCTGCCCCAGGGGCTGCGGGCCTTCCTGCTCACCCTCGCCGTGGTCGACGACCTCTTCGCCATCACGATCATCGCCATCTTCTACACCGACGACTTCAGCCTGCTGCCGCTGCTCGGCGCGCTGGCGCCGATCGCGCTGTTCGGGCTGCTGGTGCAGCGCCGCCGAACCTGGTGGTGGGCCCTCATCCCGCTCGCCGTGGTGGCCTGGACGCTGGTGCACGCCTCCGGCGTGCACGCCACGGTGGCCGGCGTGCTGCTCGGCTTCACCGTCCCGGTGCTACGCGGCAAGGAGGGTGACCGGCACGGGCTCGCCGAGCACCTGGAGCACCGCTGGCGGCCGGTGTCCGCGGGCTTCGCCGTGCCCGTCTTCGCGTTCTTCGCCGCCGGGGTGTCGCTGCGCGACGCCGACCTGGGGGCGGTGGTCACCGACCCGATCGTCGTCGGCATCGTGGCCGGGCTGGTGCTCGGCAAGGCGATCGGCATCCTCGGCTCGACGTTCCTGCTGGCCCGGTTCACCCGCGCTCAACTCGACGAGGACATCACCTGGTCGGATCTGCTCGGCGTCGCCCTGCTCGCCGGCATCGGCTTCACCGTGTCACTGCTGATCGGCGAGCTGGCGTTCGGCACCGGAACCGCGGCGGACGGCAACGTGAAGGCCGCGGTGCTCAGCGGCTCGCTGATCTCGGCCCTGCTCGCCACCGCCGTCCTGGTCCGCCGCAACGCCGCCTACCGGCGGATCGCCGAGGCGGAAAAGGTGGACTCGGACCGCGACGGCATCCCCGACGTCTACCAGCGCCGCGACGCCTGACCGGAGCACCTCGCGGGGGCGGGCGCCGGACGGACACCGCTGTCGGGGCCGGGCACCGCGGCGGGCCGGGCGGGGGCCGCCCGGTGCCCGCCGCCGCTCGTCAGGCCCGCCCCTCGGTACGGCGGCGACGCTCCTCCTGCTCGTCGGCCAGGGCGTCGCTCACCGGCTCCATGAGGTCGTCGCCGGGCACCGCGACCTCCTCCGCCCGGTCCTGCTCGTCGGCCCGCCCGCCGGGCGGCGGCTCGGGCGCCGTGGCGCCACCGGCGAAGCCGTACTCGTTCGGCTCGTCATGTCTGCTCATGGGGTCAACCTCCCGGAACGTCCGCGTTCACCGCCCACCGTCAGCGGCGGTCCGTGATCGTCTTTCCCCGGACGGGGGGCGGATAGTCGCCCGGAAGCGGTCAGGACCGCCCAGAGCAGCCGGCGCAGCGCGATGATCGCCGCGGCCGTGGCCAGGTCCACCCAGCCCTGACCGGCCACGAGCCGGAGCAGGCCGGCGGCGGTGAGCAGGTCCAGCAGCACGCGCAGGGCGGCGCGGCCGGAGCCGGTGCCGACCAGCACGGCCACCCCCGCCACGGCGGCGAGCGCCGTGACGACGGTGACCAGGGTGCTGATCACGCCTCGTCCCGGCCCTGCACCTGCCGCTGCTCCTCGCGGATCTCCCGGCCCAGGAAGTAGTTCAGCGCGGTCCGGATGGCGGCGATGGCGGCCAGCTGGCCGATCTGGGTGAAGGTCGGCGACGCGGCCGTCCGCAGGATGTCCGCCGCGAGCAGGAACTCCAGTCCGAGCGTGAGGGCCCGCCCCAGAGCGAGCCGGATCGGGGTGCACACCTTCGCGGTGCGGTGCCGCAGCCCTTCGACGACGAACCGGGCCGCCGCCCAGACCGCCCCGACGAAGATGATGATCGCGCCGGCGAGCTCCACCGTGGTGATCAGGAACCCGTACCCGTGCCGCAGGACGTCCCCCACCCGCTGGCGTTACCCGTCGGACGGGCGGGTAGTCGGCAGGTCAGGTGAGCTGGTCGACGGCCTCCAGAATCAGCCACAGCCCGCAGACGGCGAAGAGGATCGCGGCGCCGTACCTCACGGTCTTCTCGGGCAGCTTCCGGCCGAGCAGCCGGCCCACGAGGATCGCCAGGGCGTCGGCGGCCACCATGCCGACGGTCGAGCCGATCCACGTGCCGAACCAGCCGTACTGGGTGGCCAGGGTGATGGTGGCCAGCATGGTCTTGTCGCCCAGCTCGGCGAGGAAGAACGCCACCCCGACCGCGACGATCGCCGACTTGCTGCTCTTCTGCGCCTTGCGCCGCTCCTCCTCGGTGAGCACGTCGCCGCGCAGGGTCCACGCGCCGAAGCCGAGGAACGCGACGCCCGCGAGGAGGGAGATCCACTCGGTGGGCAGCGCGGCCCCCAGCCCGTAGCCGATCGCCACCGACGCCAGGTGCACGACGGCCGTGGCGACGGTGATGCCGATCAGCACCGGCAGCGGCTTGAAGCGGGTGGCGAAGGTCAGGGCCATCAGCTGGGACTTGTCCCCCAGCTCGGCGACGAAGATGACGCCGAAGCTGACCACCAGCGCGACGAGGAAACCCTCCATGACATCCTTCCGGATCAGGCCGGGAGGAGGTACGGGGCGCCCTCGACCCGGCTGCACAAGCCTGGGTCGAAGGTCTCGCCCGCCCCGTGGGTGCGGGGCCGCGTGGCCGGGTGCGGAACGCACCAGTGTGTCGACCACGACGTTGGGGGCTACTCCCCTTCGCTGCGCTCACCCTAGCCGATCACCCGAGCGGCGGGGTGCCGGGGGTGAACAGCCGCAACCGGTCAGTCCGCGCGGGCCAGCGTCACCCCGAAGAGGCCGCCGGGATCGGTCCAGAAGTCGTGGGCGGTGAAGCCCGCCCCGGCCAGCTCCGCGGCGATCCCCTCCGGCCGGAACTTCGCCGAGACCTCGGTCCGCAACTCCTCCCCGACGGCGAACGTCACGTCGAGGTCGAGCACCCGTACCCGCATCGGCCGCAGCGCCCGCAGCCGCATCTCGATCCACTCCCGCTCCGGATCCCAGCACGCCACATGGCAGAAGGCCGCCGGGTCGAAGTCGGCACCCAGCTCCCGGTTGATCACCCGCAGCACGTTGCGGTTGAACTCGGCGGTGACACCGGCCGCGTCGTCGTACGCCGGCACGATGACCGCCGGGTCCTTGACCAGGTCGGTGCCGACGAGCAGCCAGTCCCCCGGTTCCAGGGAGGACCGCATCTGGGTCAGGAACTCCCCGCGCTCGGCCGGCAGCAGGTTGCCGATCGTGCCGCCGAGGAACACCACGAGCCGCCGGCCACCGGCGGGCAGCCGGTCGAGGTGGCGGGTGAAGTCGCCGACGATGCCGCGGACCCGGAGGCCCGGATAGTCGGCGGCGATCTCGGCGGTGGACTGCCGCAGGGCGCTCACCGACACGTCCAGCGGGACGAAGGTGCCCAGGTCGCCGTGCCGGGTGAACGCGTCCAGCAGCAGGCGGGTCTTCTCCGACGAGCCCGAGCCCAGCTCGATCAGCGTCTTGGCTCCGGTGACGGCGGCGATGTCGCCGGCGCGTTCGGCGAGCACCGCGCGCTCGGCCCGGGTCGGGTAGTACTCCGGCAACCGGGTGATCTCCTCGAAGAGTTGACTGCCCCGCGCGTCGTAGAACCACTTCGGGGGCAACCACTTCTCCTCGGCGGTCAGCCCGGTGCGCACGTCCTGCCGGAGGCTGCGTCCCAGGTCCTGCTCCTCGAGGTGGATCTCCAACGGCTCCGCGCCCATCTCTGCCCTTCCTGTCGAGGTGTCTCGGTGGGCGGTCACGCCTCCGTCAGGGCGCGGACCCGCGCCCCGGTGGCGGTGGCCTCCACCAGATGCCCGTCCGGCACGTCCTGCCAGCCGGGGTCGTCGTCGTGCGGCTCGGACGCCAGTAGCACCGAGGCCGGCGTCGTGCGGAGCGACAGCGCGTGCCCGACCACGCTCGCCACCACCGTGTGCCCGTCGGTGAGCAGCAGGTTGAGGCGCGACCCGGGTGCCGTCCGGGCCACCGCGACGACCGTCTCGGCGACGGCCCGGGCCGGCTTGATCCCGGACCGCAGCCGGTGCCGGACCAGCGCCCACAGCAGCGCCGAGTCGGTGGCCGCGTCGAGGGTGAGCAGGTCCCGGACGGGCAGCGCGGCGGCGAGCGGGACCATGCTGTCCGGCCAGCCCCGCACCGCGCCGTTGTGGCTGAACAGCCAGCGTCCCTCGGCGAACGGCGCGGCGGCCGAGTCCAGCACCGCCATGCCGACCGTCGCCGAGCGCACCGCCGCGAGCACCGCGCCCGCGGACGTGACGCCGGCGAGCTGCTCGATCGTCGGGTCGCTCCAGATCGGCTGCGCCCGCCGGTAGCGCACCGGCTCGCCGTCGCCCGGGTACCAGCCCACGCCGAAGC
Organism: Micromonospora sp. WMMD558; assembly: GCF_049315255.1. Lineage (NCBI taxonomy): Bacteria > Bacillati > Actinomycetota > Actinomycetes > Micromonosporales > Micromonosporaceae > Micromonospora > Micromonospora sp. WMMD558. The sequence continues at coordinate 5,033,020 of NZ_CP186061.1, forward strand.
CGTCGGCGTTGATCGTTCCGCCGCCGCGCATGTCGCGCGGCGCCCAGGACTGGCGCACCAGCGAGTACGGCGGATCGAACAGCAGCTCCCGCAGGGTGACCGGGGGCCCGAGGTAGGCCAGGTGGCGGCACATCAGGCGCCCACCCTCACGCGTGGGCCTCCTCGGGCGTCGCGTTCCGGGCGCAACGGAACCCGCTGAAGATCTGCCGCCGGATCGGATAGTCCCAGTTGCGGAACGTGCCCCGGCAGGCCGCCCGGTCGGTGCCGAACGACCCGCCGCGCAGCACCCGGTAGTCGTCGCCGAAGAAGACCTCCGAGTACTCCCGGTACGGGAAGGCGGTGAAGCCCGGGTGGCCACGGAAGCTCGTCGAGGTCCACTCCCAGACGTCGCCCATGAGCTGGTGGACGCCCAACGGTGACGCCCCGGCCGGGTACGCGCCGACCGGCGCCGGCCAGAGGTGCCGCTGGCCCAGGTTGGCGTGGTCGGCCGTCGGGTCCTCGTCGCCCCAGGGGTAGCGGCGGGAGCGGCCGGTCGCCGGGTCCCAGCGGGCCGCCTTCTCCCACTCCGCCTCGGTGGGCAGCCGCTTGCCGGCCCAGGCGGCGTACGCCTCCGCCTCGTAAAAGCAGACGTGCACCACCGGTTCGTCGGCGCGGACCGGCGCCCAGCGGCCGAAGCGGCGGTACGCCCAGCCGTCGCCGTCGCGACGCCAGTGCATCGGGGCGGACAGCCCCGCCTGCTGCCGGTGCGCCCATCCGGCGGTGCTCCACCAGCGGGCGTCGTCGTAGCCGCCGTCGGCGATGAACCCCGCGTACGCGCCGTTGGTGACGGGTGCCGCGTCGATCGCGTACGCCGGGAGGTGCACCCGGTGCGCGGGGCGTTCGTTGTCCAGCGCCCACGGGTCGGTGTCGGTGCCCATGGTGAACTCGCCGGCCGGGATCAGCACCTCACCGCCGACCCGGGCCCGCGGCTCGGGCGGGGGCGGGGCGTCCAGGACGGCCGCGCCGGAGCGCAGCTGGTGGGTGGCGAGCATGGTCTCGTCGTGCTGCTGCTCGTGCTGGACGATCATGCCGAAGGCGAAGCCGTCGGCGATCAGCGGGCGGTCTGTGAAGGGCACCCGGTCCAGCAGGTCGAAGACCTTGTCCCGGACCGTCGCCACGTAGGCGCGGGCCTCGGTCGGTGGCAGCAGCGGCAGGGACGGCCGGTCCCGGCGGGGCTGTTTGAACGCGTCGTAGAGGTCGTCGATGTCGTGGCGGACCGGTGGGCGGCCGCCGACGTCGCGCACCAGCCAGAGCTCCTCCTGGTTGCCCACGTGGGCGAGATCCCACACGAGCGGGGACATCAGGGGCGAGTGCTGCCGCATCAGGTCCTCGTCGTCGACCGCGTCGGTCAGGGCGGCGGTGCGGGCGCGGGTGCGGGCCAGTTCCGCCGCGATCCGTGCCCGCACCGCCTCCCCGTCGCGCCGGTCCGTCGTCGTCTCCGTCACCGCTGCCTCCTCCCGGCGGCCGCACGCCGCCGCCGTACGCCTCGGTCGATTTCGTCGTGCAGCGCCGCCGGCAGCCCCAGCCGGGGCAGCGCGACGAGCGCCAGGTCGAACAGGTCGGCGGCGGCGGCCGCGAGGCCCCGGTCGTGCAGGCCGTGGCGGGCCGCCGCGGTCCACCGGTGGGCCTGCGGGCGGGCGAGGGCCTGCGCCGCGTGGGTGGTGGCCGGGTCGGCCAGCAGGGCGGCGACCACCGCCACCGGCACCGTCCACGCCCGCCCCGGCTGCGCGTCGAGGTAACGCAGCTCCAGGTAGCCGCGCGGGCGTACCGGCGGGAACAGCGTGCTCACGTGGTAGTCGAGGTCGTCGGTGGTCGGCGGTCGGGGCAGCGCGCCGGCGAGCCAGTCGGCGAAGGTGACGCCGGCCGGCGGTGTCCAGTCGGGACCGGCGTCGCGCAGGCAGAGCAGCGGCGCGGCGAGCACGTACGCCGTCCAGCTCGCCACCGGGTCCGTGTCGCCCTGCTCCGGCGTCCACACCGGGTGGGTGCGCTCCGGGTCGATGGCGAGCCAGGCGGCCATCCGGGCCGACGCCCAGCCGGTGGGCCGCCCGGCGTGACGGCCGGCCGTGGCGAAGGCCGCGACCAGGGGCGGCCCGATCGCGTGCGCGGTGGCCCACCGGTCCGGGAGGTGCTCCGCCTCCCCGGCGTCGAGGCAGACCTGGAGACCGGCGGTGCTGTACATCATCGTGCGCCCGGCCGGGCCACGCCGGTCGAACACCCGGCGCATCGCGCGGTAACGGGGGGTCTCCAGCACCGCCCGTGGCGGCCGGTGGGGATCGATGCCGTCGCGGCCGAGAACCAGCCCGGCCGGCGCGAGAAGCGCCGACAGTTGGGCGATGTCGGCGTCCGTCGCGTCGACGAGCGCGGCGATCGAGGTGCGTGGAGCGGTGGAGATCTCCACCTGCCCGCCCGGCTCGACGGTCACCGTGCTGCCGTGCCGGAGCCGCTGGGCGGGGCTCGTGCTGTGCAGGGTGCGGGGGCAGTGCGGCCCCAGCGCGGCCCGCAGTCGGTCGGCCTCGACCGGGCGGGCGGGGTCGACGGCGTCGTGCACCGTCCATTCCAGCTCGACTCCGACGTGGCGGGGTGGGCCGGTCTTGAAGCAGATCCGGGCGATGTGGCCCGCGGCCGCGGCGGACGAGGAGAGGACGGTGGCCCGATCCACCTCCGGAGACGTCACCACAGGTTCGGCCCCTTTCGCCGCCCGACGTCCGGTCCGAGCCACCGTAACGCGACCCACCGACATCGGCAGGCGCCGGCGGGCCGACCTCCTTCTGTCTAGCAGACGAACGTCCCGTGTCCGGGGTAAACGCGAACCGGATTCAGGGGGTGGTCGACGCGGTCGGTGTGGGCCCCGACTTGGGCTTCTTTGTCTTCGGGGGCTCCGGCTCGCCGACCCGCTCCCGGCAGTAGTCGGTCACCTGCCCGCGACCGCCGGCCGCGGCGACGAGATCCGCGAAGCCGGGCGTGTCGAGGGCCTTCTCCCGCTGGGCCGGCGACTTCGCCAGGTACGCGCGGCACTGCCCGTCCAACTGGGCGGCCCGCTCGCGGGGTGACGGTGAGCCGGGACCGGTCGAGGGCGCCCCGGCCGTGGGCGTCGGCGGCCCGGACGGCGTCCCGCCCGGCGTGCCGGTGCTGGCGCCACCGCCCGGGGTGCCGCCGGGACCGTCGGTCTCGCCCGGGCCGCTCACACCGGTGGTCGGGGCCGGGCGGGGTGGCGGGGCGTCGGGACGGTCGATGGCGACGGCCGCGAACGCGACACCGGCGGTCGCGGTGGCGGCCGCTCCGGCGGCCCAGGCGAGCACCCCCGCGGTGACCGGCCGACGCCGTCGCCGCGGCTCCGGCGCCGGGGTCGGGGTGGCGCGGGCGGCGCGGAAGGCGGCGAGGGCCGCCTCCTCACCGGCGAGTTCGTCGGGCCGCCCCGGGGCGGCCGCGGCCGACAGGAGTCGGGACAACGGTTCGGCGCCGGCACCCGGGACGGCGTCGGGCGCGGCGTCGAGGAGCCGGTCGAGCGCGGCCCGGTCGGCCCGCGCGGAACGGCGGAAGAACATCCTGAGTCCCCTCACGTCAACCGTCCGCCGGTTCGGCGTGCGGCGTCTGCCGGCGCGCGTCTCGGGGACGAGGTGGGGTCGCATCCTCGGCGGCGGTGGCCGGGGCGTCCTCGCCGCGGCGTTCCAACAGTGCGGCGAGCCGGCGCAGTCCCCGGTGGGCCGCGGTCCGGACGGCGCCGGGGCGCCGGCCGAGCACCCGCCCGGCGGTCTCGGCGTCCAGACCGAGGACGGCCCGGAGGAGGACGGCCTCCGCCTCCCGGGGCGGCAGCGTGCCGATCAGGGCGAGGGCCGCCTCGGTCCCGATGGTCTCGCCGGCCCGCTCGGCCGTGTCCGCGTCGCTGGCCAGGTCGCTCAACGCCTGCACGGGCACGGGGAGCGAGGGACGCCGGCGCTGCCGGCGCAGGTGGTCCATCGCCCGGTTCCGGGCGATGGTGACCGTCCAGGCGCGGAACTCCCCGCCGGTGAAGCTGGGCAGGTCGCGGGAGACCTGCAGCCACGTCTCGGAGGCGACGTCCTCGGCGTCCGCCCCGACCAGGGCGGTCAGGTAGCGCAGGAGACCGGGCTGGAGGCTGCGGTAGAGGAAACGGAAGGCCTGTTCGTCCCCGGCCTGCGCCGCGACGACGGCCTCGTTCAGCTCACCGGTCACGCCGCCCGCTTCCGTTCGGCCCCACCGGGCCGGCACACGCCCGTGGGCGCGACCTCAACCCGGTCCGGCAGCCGGACCTGATCCCGCACCCTCAGCCCCCCGCTGACCTGATCACGCCAGGGCCGCTCGGCCCGACCGTTCGCCTGGGCTCCACCAGGACGGCCCCGCCGTCGGCGTACCGCCGCCGACAACGTCGTGTGGGCCCGAGCCGGGCCAACGCTAGGAGTCGTGGGCCGATCGGACAAGTCGCCCGAGGTCAGGAAAAGAGTGAGAATAATCAACACGATCAGCCGGCGCGTCGCCGTAACGTTACGACTCCTCCGGGCGCTCCGCACGCGGCGCAACGGGCGAACGCGACGTTTGCCCAGGGTAAAGCACGGGTGAAGTCGCTCCCGTCACCGCACGTAGTCGCCCGGTGACAGCGCACCGGAGCCGGACGCTCACCCGACGCCGCGCGAGGGCTGGTGGGCCCGCCCGCGCCGGCCGGCCACGACGCGCCGACCATGCACCCTCTGGGTACGGTAGTGCTGTGTTGTCATCGGAGGTCGTGCTCAGCGGTCGGTACCGCCTGGACGAACGTGTCGCCACGGGCGGCATGGGTGACGTCTGGCGGGGCACCGACCTGGTCCTGGGCCGGCAGGTGGCGGTCAAGGTGCTGCTGCCCGCGCTCGTCTCCGATCCCGACTTCATCGCCCGGTTCCGGGCGGAGGCGCGGATCATGGCCGCGCTGCGGCACCCGGGCATCGTCCAGGTCTTCGACTACGGCGAGGACCAGCTCGACGACGGCAGCCGTGCCGACTACCTGGTCATGGAGTTCGTCACCGGCGAGCCGCTGTCGCGACGGATCGAGGCCGCCGGCCGGCTCGACGTGGCCGAGACCATGTCGATCGTGGCGCAGGTGGCGCAGTCGCTGCACGCCGCGCACAAGAACGGCATCGTGCACCGCGACGTCAAGCCGAGCAACCTGCTGGTGCAGGAGGACGGCAACGTCGTCCTGGTCGACTTCGGGGTGGCCCGCTCGACCAACGTGACCAGCATCACCAGCACCAACGCGGTCCCCGGCACCGCGCTCTACATGGCGCCCGAGCAGGCCGCCGGTCGGCCGGTCTCCGGAGCCACCGACATCTACGCACTGGGCGCGGTGGCGTACTGCTGCCTCAGCGGCAGCCCGCCGTTCACCGGCGACAACCCGCTCCAGGTCGCCGTCCGGCACCTCGACGACGAGCCGCCGGAGCTGCCCCACGACATCCCCGAGGCCGTGCGGGCGCTGGTCGCCCGGGCACTGGCGAAGGACCCGGCGGACCGGTTCAGCAACGGCGCGGCCATGGCGGCGGCGGCCCGGGCCGCCGTGTCGGACCCGTCGGCGGCGACGACGGTCGTGCCCGCGGCGGGCGCGGCGGCGCTGCGCGACGCCGGGCCGCACACCCGCGCCGACGTACCCGTCGCCGCGGCGCCGGCACGCCGACGCGGGCGCGGCCCCCTGGTGGGAGCGGCCACCGCCGTACTGGTGGGGGTCGCCGGTCTGGCGGCGGCGCTGGGCATCAGCGGCGCGGCGGATGCTCCGGCGGGGGTCAAGGTGCCGGAGGCGACGACACCGGTCGACGACGGGACCGGTGACGCGGCGGTGCCGGTGCTGCCGGCGGAGACCACCTCGTCCGCTCCGCAGCGCCCCTACCGGCCGGCCGGGTCCACCAGCCGCCCGTCGCCGTCGGTGAGCCCGTCGCCGACGGGCGAGCCGAGCCCCACGGCCGAACAGCCGACCACCCCGCCCCCGACGTCGGATCCGACGACGCCCGATCCCGAGCCGACCACGAGCGACCCGGGGACGCCCCCGACCACGCCGCCGCTGCCGAACCCGACCACCACGGAGCCGGCGAACCCGACCACCTGACCCGGCGGTGCCGCCACTCGACGGCACCGCCGACCAGGTTTCCGGCGCGTCACTGGGCGCCGAGCGCCTCCACCACCGGCCGGGACAACGCCCGGCGGGCCGGCAGCACCGAGGCGGCCAGCGCGGCGACCACCGCCACGCCGAGGATCAGCCCGAGCTGGCCGAGCGGCAGCACCACCGAGAACCCGTCGCTGAGCCGGCTCAGCAGGGCCATCGCCGCCGCGCTCACGGCGGCGCCCAGGCCCACCCCGAGCACGGCCCCGACCAGCGCGGTCAGCACCGCCTCGACGGCGAGCATGCCCCGCATCCGTCCGCGGGTCAGCCCGACCGCGCGCAGCACGGCGTTCTCCCGGGTCCGTTCGACCACCGACAGGGACAGTGTGTTCGCGACGCCGACCAGCGCGATCACCACGGCGAGGCCGAGCAGACCGGTGACGATCGCGAGCAGCATGTCGACCGTGCCGGTGAGCATCTTCTTGTACGCGCCCTGGTCCATCAGGTTGACCGTCGGGTAACGCACGACGACCGCCTCGATTGCCGCCCGCGCCCGGTCCGGCGTGATCCCACCGGCCGGGTCGATCTCGGCGAGGATTCCCCGCTCGTCCGGGAAGAGGACGATGAAGTCGGCGTCCACGACGTGGACCACGTGGCCCGCCGGCACCGGGCTGCCCGCGAACGCCGGCCCGCCGTCGGTGACCACGGCGACCACCCGCAGCGGCCGGCCCCGCACGGTGATGGCGCTGCCGGCCGTCCACCCCCGCGCCTCAGCGAGTTCCCGGCCGACGAGCGCCGTGCCGGGCCCGAGCCGGTCCGGGTCCCCGGCGAGCACACCGGTCAGCGTCCGGCCGACCAGCGCGGGATGGGCGGCCCGCACCTCCACGTCCGACCACAGGCCACTGCGCTGCTCGTGGACGACCGCGAGCTCCGGCCGTGCCCGCAGCTCGCCCACGACCGCGGCGGGCAGCGGGCCGCCGATGCCGGTGACCAGCCAGTCCACGCCGATCTCGGCGTCCACGCCGCGTTCGATCCCCGCCTTGGTGCTGTGCGCGCCGACCACGAAGGCGGAGACCAGCCCGATGCCGATCACCAGTGCGGTCGCGGTCGCCGCGATCCGGCGCGGGTTGCGGACGGCGTTCGCCACCGCGAGACCGGCGGTCGCCCCGAACAGCCGGCGCGCCGGCAGACCGAACACCCGGACCAGGGCGGGAACCAGCACCGGTCCGAACAGGACGATCCCGAAGAAGGAGAGCGCCCCGCCCGCGGCGACCAGCGGCACCTGCACCGCCGGTCCCGCGGTGAGCAGGGCGGCGATCCCGGCGGCGAGGACCAGCGCGCCCGCGGTCAGCCGGAGCCACCCGGCCCGTCGCGTCGGTTGCACCGCCGCGTCGGTCAGCGCGGCCACCGGCGCCACCCGGGTCCCCCGCCAGGCCGGCGCGAGGGCGGCGCCCACGGTGACCGCCGTGCCCAGTGCCAGGCCCGCCAGGACCGTCGGCGCGGTGATGGTCAGCCCGCCGGGAACCGGCGCGTCGAGCCGCGACATGAGCTGGTTCAGGCCACCCGCCAGGCCCACCCCGAACAGCACGCCGAGCGCCGACGCGGCCAGCCCGACCACGGCGGCCTCCAGCACCGCGGCCCGGAACAGCTGCCCGCGGGTGGCCCCGACCAGCCGCAGCAGCGCGGTGCGGCGGGTCCGCTGGGCGAAGACGATCGCGAACGTGTTCGCGATGACGAACGCGGCGACCACCACCGCCACGGCGGCGAAGGTGAGCAGCACCAGGTTGAACTGCTCCAGGTTGCGTACGGCGTCCTCGACCGCCTCGTCGAGGATCCGGGCCCGCGTCTTCACCGTGGCACCGGTGCCCACCGCCGCCGCCACCGCGTCCGCGAGACCCGTGCCGTCGCCCGCGGACGCGGCGGCGACGAGGATCCGGTCGTAGCCGCGCTGCCCGGTCACCGCGAGCGCGTCCGCCCCGACCAGGCCGACGAACGGGCCACCGACGTCCCGGGCGGTGCCGGCCACGTCGACGGTGCCGACCAGGGTGTACGGGCGGGCGGCGCCGGCCGCGCCGCCGACGCGGACCGGCGCGCCGACGGCGAAGCCCTCCTCGGCCACGGTCGGCGCGTCCACGACCACCTCGCCGGGACGGTCCGGCAGCCGGCCGGCGACCACGTCGTACGAGCGCAGCGCGGGGTCGGTGGGGATGGCGGCGAGGACCACGTAGCCAAGCACGGGCCGGTCGTCGGCGCCGACGATCCCGCCGGAGCCGAGCAGTTCCCCCTCGGCGGCGGCCACCCCGTCGACACCGCGTACCCGCTCGACGAGCGCGGGAGACAGCGGTTCCGAGCCGGCCGGGTACACGCCGAGGTCGGTGTGGCGGTCGAAGGCGCCCGCCCGGTCGTACGCGCCGGCCCGCATGCCGTCGACGAACATCAGCGTGCCGGCGACGAACGCGACGCCGAGCACGACGGCGAGGGCGGACAGCAGCAGGCGCGGCGCCTCGGCCCGCAACGAGCGCAGGGTCAGCCGGATCACCGGGCCACCGCCTCGGGACGGCGGGCCGGATCGAGGCGGGCGAGGGCGTCGAGCACGCGCTCGGCGGTGGGCTCGGTCAGCTCCGTCACGAGCCGGCCGTCGGCGAGGAACACCACCCGGTCGGCGTGGCTCGCGGCGACCGGGTCGTGGGTCACCATGACCACCGTCTGGCCGAGCGCGTCGACGGCCTCCCGGAGCAGCCGGAGCACCTCGGCACCGGACCGGGAGTCGAGGTTTCCGGTGGGTTCGTCGGCGAACACCACCCAGGGCTTCGTGACGAGGGCCCGCGCCACCGCGACCCGCTGCTGCTGGCCGCCGGAGAGTTCGGCCGGCCGGTGCCGCAGCCGGTCACCGAGGCCGACTGCGGTCACCACCTGGCGCAGCCAGGCCGGATCGGGGCGCCGGCCGGCGAGCGCCAGGGGCAGGACCACGTTCTCCTCGGCGGTGAGCGCCGGCAGCAGGTTGAACGACTGGAACACGAAGCCGATCCGGTCCCGGCGCAGCAGCGTCAGTCCCCGGTCGTCGAGCCGCCCGAGGTCGGCCGTGCCCACGTGGACCGTGCCGGCGTCGGCGCGGTCCAGGCCGGCGAGACAGTGCAGCAGGGTGGACTTGCCGGAGCCCGACGGGCCCATGATGGCGGTGAACGCGCCCGCGGCGAAGTCGACGTCGACCGAGTCGAGGGCGACGACGGCGGCCGGGCCGGTGCCGTAGCGGCGGGTCAGGCCGCGGGCGGTGACCGCGACACCGGCGGTGGCGTGTGCGGGAGGTGCGACGGGCATGTCTGCTCCCCGTGGGTCGGAAGTGTGAACGCTTCCGACGCTATGGACGCCGCGCGGGGGTGGCGTCCACCCGCGCTCTCGATCCCGCTGCGCCCTCGGGCGGTACGGCGGGACCGGCGGGTACGACCTGAGGCGTACGCCGGGTCAGCCGCCGGGCGTGACGAGGCCGCTCTCGTACGCGAGCACCACCGCCTGCACCCGGTCGCGGAGCTGGAGCTTGGCCAGGATCCGGCCGACGTGGGTCTTCACCGTCGCCTCGGCCACGTGCACGCGGTCGGCGATCTCGGCGTTGGACAGGCCCTGCGCGACCAGCAGCAGCACTTCCCGTTCCCGGTCGGTGAGCTGTGCGAGGCGCGGGTCCTCGGCGGGGCCGGGCCCGAGTTGGCCGGCGAACCGGTCGAGCAGGCGGCGGGTGATCGACGGCGCCACGACCGAGTCGCCCTGCGCGACCACCCGGATCGCGGCGAGCAGGTCCTCGGGCGGGACGTTCTTGAGCAGGAATCCGCTGGCCCCGGCCCGGAGCGCGGCGAACGCGTCCGCCTCGGTGTCGAAGGTGGTCAGCACCAGCACCCGTGGGGGGCCGGCGGGCCGGCCGGCACAGAGCCGGCGGGTGGCCTCCACCCCGTCCATGGTGGGCATCCGCAGGTCCATCACCACGACGTCGGCCTCGACGCGGGCCAGGACGCGCAGCGCGTCGGCGCCGTCGATGGCCTCGCCGACCACCTCGAGGTCGGGCTGGGAATCCAGCACCATGCGGAATCCGGCCCGGACCAGGGCCTGGTCGTCGACGATCACCACCCGGACGGTCACGCCGCCACCGCCTCGGCGGTCGGGGTCGACGGCAGCGGCAGCCGCACCTCGACCTGCCAGCCGCCGGCGAGGCGGGGCCCGGCGGTGAGCCGGCCGTCGTACACGCCGACCCGCTCCCGCATGCCGACGAGGCCGTGGCCGCCGGACGGCGCGGGCCGCACCGGCGGCCGGCCCCGCCCGTCGTCGACCACCCGCACGGCGACGGCGTCGGCGGTGTGGTCCAGGGTGACCTCGACGGTGGCGCCGACCCCGGCGTGCTTGAGCGCGTTGGTGAGCCCCTCCTGCACGACCCGGTAGACGGTCAGTTCCAGGCCGGGCGGCAGGGGCGGCGGCTCGCCGGTGACGGTCCGGCGCACCCGCAGGCCGGCGTCGGAGAACCGGTCGAGCAGCGCGGGTAGTTCCGTGAGGGCCGGGCGGCGGTGCTCCGGCTCGACGACCCGGGCGCCGTCGGGGCCGGCCGCCGCCGTCTCGGGCGGGCTCGGCTCCCGGAGTACGCCGACCAGCCGCCGCATCTCCTCGAGGGCCTGGCGGCCGGTGTCGGCGACCACCCGCACGGCCTCCCGGGCGGTCGCCGGATCACGGTCGATCATGAAGCGGGCACCGTCGGCCTGGACGATCATCACGGCCATGCTGTGCGCCACCACGTCGTGCAACTCGCGGGCGATGCGGGCCCGCTCCCCCGCCACGGCGGCCCGCGCCTCGGCCTCCCGCTCGCGCTCCAGGGTCGCCGCGCGCTCCTCCAGGCTGACCACGTAGAGCCGCCGGGTGCGCACGTTGAGGCCGACCAGCCAGACCGCGCCGGTCACCAGCCCGAAGTAGAGGGCGCTCGCCCACCACTCGGGGCCCTCGGTCTGGAGGGCGGCCAGCACCACGCCGACCGCGGCGGCGACGCCGGCCAGGACACCGTCGCGGAGCCGGTCGGCGTACTTCACCACGCTGTAGAGCGCGATCAGCACCGCGATGTCGAACGCCAGCGGCCCCCACCCGGCGATCACCTGCACCAGCGCCAGCGCCGCCACGACGGCGGCGACCGCCGACGGGTGGGCGCGGCGGAACAGCAGCGCCACCGCCATGCCGACCCCGACCAGGGTGGCCCACCACCCGCCGGGCTGGTTCACCACGCCGGTCAGACCGACGAGCACCACGGCCCCGGAGACGAACACGTCGAAGGCGACGCCGCGCAGCGGGCGGCCGAGGATGGTGCGGTCCACGGTCACCCAGCGTACGCGGGCGACGCCCCTGGCCGGGCGGCCAGGTCAGGCGTCGACGATCTCCCGCATCCGGTTGATCTCGACGTTCTGCTCCACGGCGACCGAGTTGGCGAACTCCTGGAGCAGGGGCTCCGCGCCCACCTTCAGCAGGTTGGTGGACATCTCGACGGCGCCGGCGTGGTGGTCGCTCATCATCCGCACGAAGAGCCGGTCGAAGTCGGCGCCCCGGGCGTCGGCGAGCCGTCGCATCGCCTCGGGCGACTGCATGCCCCGCATGGTGCCGTGGTCGTGCCCGGCGACGTCGGCCGGGAGATCCCGGGCCTGGAGCCAGGCCCGCAGCACGCCGATCTCGGGCGCCTGACCGGCCCGGATCCGGTCCGCCAGGGCCTTCACCCGCGGGTCGGCGGCCCGGTCCGGGGCGAGCGCGGCCATCTCCAGCGCCTGCTCGTGGTGCGGGATCATCATCCGGACGTACCAGGCGTCCATCGAGTTGTGGGCCGGCGAGGCCGTGGCCCGCACCTCCTCGGCGGGCCGGACCTGGGCGGACTCCCCCGGTCGTCCGGGCACGACGACCGACGGGCCAGCACCGGCGCTCGATGCGGTCGCGGCCCTCGGCGCAGGTGGGGGGCGGTCGGTGTCGGAGCCCGACCGGAGCAGCGCGGCGACCACGACCAGGAGCAGCGCCACCGTTGTTACGGCGGCCAGCACCCATCTGCCTCGCACGGTCATCCGATACCCCCTGGAGGTCGAGGTCATGGCGATCGTATCCATTCGCGACGGACGCAAAATGTGATCTGCTTCACATAGAAGTTGCTCTAGCAAACAGTACTGTGATGTGAATCATGATCCCCTTCCGGAGGGACTCGCCGATGATCCGATTCTCCGCACCACGATCGGTGCGACGCCTGGCCGGCGTCGCCGCCGCCGGTCTCCTCGTGGCCACCGTCGCGGGCGCCCCGGCCGGCGCCCAGGCGGCACCGGACGAGGTCGCCGCGCAGCAACAGGCCACCGTGGAGGCTGCCGCCGCCGCCCAGCTCGCCGTGGACGAGATCGCCAGCAGCGACAACATGCGGCTGATCGCGAACCTGCCGAAGCAGGCTCCGTTCGACACCACGGCGGCGCTCGGCACCGACATCGCCTTCCAGGGACCCTTCGCCTACGTGGGCAACTACGAAGGGTTCACCATCTACAACATCGCGAACCCCGCCGCACCGAAGATCATGTCGACGGTGCACTGCCCCGGTTCGCAGAACGACATCTCCATCCACGGCAACCTGCTGTTCCTCTCCACCGACTCCTCGCGGAGCGACGACTCCTGCGCGAGCACGTCCCAGTCCGCGACGGTGAAGGACTCGTGGGAGGGCATCAAGGTCTTCGACGTCAGCAACCCGGTGAAGCCGCAGTACATCAAGGCCGTCGAGACGGCCTGCGGCTCGCACACCCACACGCTGGTGCCGGCCAAGGACAAGCAGTTCGTCTACCTGTACGTCTCGTCGTACAGCCCGTCGGCGTCCTTCCCGGACTGCCGGCCGCCGCACGACTCGATCTCCATCGTGAAGGTGCCGGTGAAGTCGCCGACCGACGCGGCGGTGGTGGCCACGCCGAACCTCTTCCCCGAGGGCGGATACACCAACACCAGCGGCTGCCACGACATCACGGTGTTCCCGGAGAAGGACCTGGCCGCCGGCGCCTGCATGGGTGACGGCATCCTGATGGACATCTCCGACCGGGAGGCGCCGAAGGTCGTCCACTCCGTCCGGGACACGGTGAACTTCGCCTTCTGGCACTCGGCGACGTTCAACAACGCCGGCACCAAGGTGGTCTTCACCGACGAGCTCGGTGGCGGCAGCGGCGCGACCTGCAACCCGGCCATCGGACCGAAGCGGGGCGCGGACGCCGTCTACGACATCGTGGACGGCAAGCTGGTGTTCCGCAGCTACTTCAAGATCCCGCGGGAGAACACCGTCAACGAGAACTGCGTCGCCCACAACGGCTCGCTGATCCCGGTGCCCGGCCGCGACATCATGGTCCAGGCGTGGTACCAGGGCGGCATCTCGGTCTGGGACTTCACCGACTCGGCCAACCCGACGGAGATCGGCTACTGGGAGCGGGGCCCGCTCTCCGACACCCAGCGGATCCTCGGCGGTTCCTGGTCGGCGTACTACTACAACGGCCACATCTACTCGAGCGACATCCAGAAGGGCTTCGACGTCATCGAGATCGACCAGGAGTCGATCCCGGGCGCGAAGACGCACCACTACAAGCGGCTCAACGTGCAGACCCAGCCGAGTTACTGACGTTCCGGCGGAGCTGACCGGAACACCCGGGCCCGGCCTTCCCCGCGAAGGCCGGGCCCGGTCGGGTCCGCACTCTATCGATGGTGGTCAGTCGGAGGTAAGGTGTCGCCCAAGCATCATCCCCTTGCGAAGGGCGCCGCCGATGTTCAGATTTCCCTCGCCGCGGTCCCGACGGCTCACCACCGTGAGCCTGGCCACGGCCGGCCTCCTCCTCGCCAGCACGGTCGCCGCCCCACCGGGCAGCGCCGGGGTGGCGACCGCACCGTCCGGGACGGTCGATACCGCGAACACCATCCCCGGTGTCGACGAGATCCGGAGCAGTCCCAACCTGAAGCAGGTCGCCAACCTGCCGAAGGTGGCGCCGCTCGACGCCACGAACAGCGACCTCGCCTTCCAGGGCCGGTACGCGTTCGCCGGCAACTACAACGGCTTCGTCGTCTACGACATCTCGAAGCCCACCGCGCCGACCGTCGTGTCGCGGGTGCTCTGCCCCGGGTCGCAGAACGACATCTCCGTCCACGGTGACCTGCTGTTCCTCTCCACCGACTCGCCGCGCAGCGACGACTCCTGCGCCAGCACGGGCGTGCCGTCGACCGAGACGCGGTGGGAGGGCATCAAGATCTTCGACATCCGCGACAAGGCCAACCCGCGCTACATCAAGAGCGTGCAGACCGCCTGCGGCTCGCACACGCACACGCTGGTGCCGGGCAAGAACCACAAGACGGTGTACGTGTACGTGTCGTCGTACGGACCGTCGGACACGTACGTCGGCTGCCCACGGCCGCACGACTCCATCTCCATCATCAAGGTGCCGGTGAAGTCGCCCACCGACGCGGCCGTGGTGGCCGTGCCGAACCTGTTCCCCGACGGCGGTTTCGAGGGCGTGCCGGGTCAGAAGTCGGCGACCAGCGGCTGCCACGACATCACCGTCTACCCGTCGAAGAACCTGGCCGCCGGCGCGTGCATGGGTGACGGCATCCTGATGGACATCTCGAACCGGGAGGCGCCCCGGGTCATCAACCGGGTGCGGGACACGGTGAACTTCGCCTTCTGGCACTCGGCCACGTTCAACAACGCCGGCACCAAGGTGGTCTTCACCGACGAGTTGGGTGGTGGCGGCGCCGCCACCTGCAACGAGACCGTCGGCCCGAACCGGGGCGCCGACGCGGTCTACGACATCCTCGGGCGCGGCGACAACCGCACCATGGTCTTCCGCAGCTACTTCAAGATCCCGCGGCCCAACGCCGACACCGAGAACTGCGTGGCGCACAACGGCTCGCTGGTGCCGGTGTTCGGGCGCGACATCATGGTCCAGGCGTGGTACCAGGGCGGCATCTCGGTCTGGGACTTCACCGACTCGGCCAACCCGCGGGAGATCGCGTACTGGGAGCGGGGCCCGCTGAACGCGGAGCGCCTCACCGGCGGCGGCACCTGGTCCGCGTACTGGTACAACGGCTACATCTACTCCAACGACATGGTGAAGGGCCTGGACGTCCTCAAGCTCAGCGACTGGCGCACCTGGACGGCGAACCTGATCCGCTACCGCGAGCTGAACGTGCAGACCCAGCCCAGCTACCTGGGCGGTTAGGCACCGCCCGCACCACCGGGCCCGGCTCCGCTCGCGGCGGCCGGGCCCGGCCGCGTTCCAGGTCAGGCCATCGGCATCCGGTAGCGCCGCGAACCGCCGGCGGCGGTGGTCAGCCGAACCTCACCGCCGCGCAGGTCGTAGACGACCGACCAGCGGGTGTGCGGCTGGCGCACCTCGGTGAGCAGGGCGGCCGCACCCGCGGCGTCCACCGCACCGCCGGCCCGGTCCAGGGCGGCAGCGATCCGCCCGTACCGGTGGTCGGCGCGCCGGCGCTGCTCCGGCACCCCGACGACCGGTACGTTGGTCAGGGCACGCCACGCGGCACGCCCCCGCTCGACCCGCATCCGTCCGTCGACGAACTCGACCACGGCGCTCGCCCCGGTCGCGTCGGCGAGCAGGTAGTGCAGCGCCGGCCCGCCGGTGAAGTCCAGGTTGTGTCGCGCGAACACGGCGACCGCCTCGTCCACCGTGGCCGCCCGGTCCAGGACGAGCCGCTGGATCCGGACCGACCCGACGGTGGGCTTGCCCGGGTCGCGGATCGCCCGGGCTCCGTCGTCGGCGGCCAGCCCGATCGCCAGCCCCCGCTCGTTCATCCCGTCGAACGGCAGCAGCGGCGCGTCGAGCAGCCGCCGGTCGCCGGCCGGGTCGGTGCCGACACCGAGGTACGAGATGTCGACCACCGAGATCGACGCGTACCCGTCCGGCGGGTCCGCGCGCAGTACCAGCGCCGGGTTCGGATCCCAGTCGAAGTTGCGGGCGAACAGCGGCCGGGCGCGGTCACCCGCCGCCACGAAGAGCGAACAGCCGAACGGTTCCGCCTCCGGGCTCGCGTCGGTGCCGACGGTCGGGTCGTAGGCCCCGACGTACGTCATCTCGTACAGCGGCAGGTCGTCGACCCGCCGGAGGCTGGCGAGGGTCGCCGCGGCCTGGCCGGCGTCCTGGCGCGAGGCGGTCCCAGAGGCCGCCGGCGCCCCGGCCGGCGCGGGGGCGCCGGCCGGGGCCGGCGGCGCGGAGCACGCGGTCACGGCGATCAGGAGGGCGGCGCCGGCGCCCGGAATCTTCCGCCACATGCTTGTTCGACGCCCTGGACCGTACGGTCGGTTGCCGCGCGGGTGGGTCAGCCGGGGATGCGGTCGAGCTGACGGCGGATCGCCGCCGGATCCAGCGCCGGGCGACCGCCCGGGTGCCCGACGGTGGCGCCGGCCGCCGCCACCGCCAGCCGCGCCGCCCGGTCCCGGGGCTCGCCGGCCAGCAGAGCCCGGGTGAGCGCGGCGACGAAGGCGTCCCCGGCCCCGGTGCTGTCGACCGTCGGTGTCTCGCTCAGCGGCACGAACAGCTCGCCGTCGGGCCAGACGAAGGCGTTGCCGACGCCGGCCACCTCGACCGCCGTCAGGGAGGGACCGCGGCGCACGAGCGCCCGGCCGGCGGCGAGCCCCGCGTCCGCGTCCTCCGGACGGTCGCCGGTGATCTGCTCGGTCTCCCGCGCGTCCGCGCGCAGCACGTCGGCGAGCACCAGCAGTTCGGCCGTGGCGGCCGGGTCGGACGGCGCCCCGTCGAGGACGACCATCGCCCCGCCGTCACGGGCGGTACGCGCCGCGGCCAGGGCCGCCGCCGGTGGCTGTTGGAGCTGAACGAGGACGGCCCGCGCGGCACGCAGCGAGGTGGCCGCCCACGCCACGTCGTCGGGCGTGACCAGCACGCCGTCCGGCAGGTCCTCGAGGTAGCGCCAGTGGCCGCACCCGTCGACGACGTCCACGATGAGTCCGGTCCGGACGCCGCGCCGGCACCGTACCGTGCCGACGTCGATCCCGTCGGCCCGCGCCTGGGCCAGCAACCGCTCGCCGACCTCGTCGTCGCCGATCACGGCCAGCAGGCCCACGGCCGCGCCGAGCTGGGCCAGCGCGACGGCCTGGTTGGCGCCCTTGCCGCCCAGCATCTCCCGCCGGCGCCGCACGGGCGCGCTGCCGCCGGCGTCCGGGACCTCGTCGACCAGCAGTACGAGGTCGCGGGCCAGCTGCCCGACCACCATCACGTCCGGTGCCCTCACGCGCTCCCTGTACCCGGCGCGGCGGCCCGCACTCCCGCGGACGACTGGAACGCCCGCGTCGGCCCCGGCCGCGGCGGCCGGGACCGATGCCCCGTCGGCCGTCCGCGCCGACGTCAGTCGCGGCGGACCGGCAGCTGGAGCTCGGTCACCCCGGCCGACGGGTCGTCGGCGCAGTACTCCACGTACAGCTCGCGGGCGTAGCCGTCCGCCCGCCAGCCGTTCTCCTCGATCCAGCGGGCCAGGACCTGCATGGTGCCCTCCACCTCGTCCATCGGACCGTGGTGGATGATGGTGGCCGCCGCCGGCACCGCCGGCAGGTCGACGACCGCGAAGTCGCGGGCCCGGTCCGGGTCGACGGCGACGCCGACGCCCGCGTGCACGACGACGTTCTCCCGCTCGCCGGCCGGTTCGTAGTACGCCAGACCGGGCCCGGTCGGCGTGATCCCGGCCGCCTCCAGCCGCCGGAACAGCTCCGGGTAGAGCGGCTGGATCACCGGACCGATGTCCGGGGTCGCGTAGCTGGGCGCGACCGCCGTCAGCTCGGCGACGCGGACCTGCGGGATCTCCTTGAGTACGACGTCCTGGTTGGTTATGCCGCCCTCCTTCTCGATGGCCCGGAGCCGCGCCTCGATCCCCGCCAGCCGGGCGGTGTCCGCCGCGACCTGCGCCTCCAGTTGGGCCCGGCGCAGCCGCAGCATCCCCCGCAGCTCGGCCACGTCGAGCGCGTCGTCGAGGATCACATGCACCTGGGCCAGGGTGAGGCCGAGGTCCTTGAGGGCGATCACCCGGTTGAGCCGGCGCAACTGCACGGCGGTGTAGTAGCGGTACCCGGTGTGCGGGTCGACGGCGGCTGGCCGGAGCAGGCCGATGCTGTCGTAGTGACGCAGCATCCGCACGGACACCCGGCCGAGCCTGGCGAAGTCTCCGATGGTGAACATGGTCCCTCCACGGTCGGCCCTGACACGGTGTCAGAGTCAACCCGCGGATCAGAGCGGGTCACCCCGGCAGCGGCGCGCCGTCCCCCCGGTTGCGGCGGGGCCCGACCAGCCGGCGCACCACCGGCACGGCGTTCCACCTCGCCGCGCCGACCAGGTCCCGGGCGTGCTCCAGCATCGTGTAGTCGGGCCGGGCCCGGCCGGCGGCGAGCGCCCGGTCCAGGTCGTTGCCGCAGCGGGTGAGCACACTGTCGAAGTCCCGGCGCACCGGCTCCAGAAGGTCGTAGCGGAACGACCGGTGCAGTCGGGCGAACAGCGGTTTGTACAGGCGGGCGCGTTCGTGCAGGCCCGAGGAGTACGACATCGGGTTCTTCGGCCGGCGCCGGATGTAGTCGGGCAGCAGGTCGGCGAACGCGCGGCGGACGATCCACTTCTCCTGGCCGTCCCGTATCTTCAGCCCGACCGGCAGGCGCATCGCCAGCTCGACCACGCTCAGGTCGAGGAACGGCACGCGGGCCTCCACGCCGTACGCCATGCTGGTCCGGTCGACGCGCTGCAACTCCGTACGGCAGAGGTTGCGGATCTTGTGGAGGAAGAGCCGGCGGGCCGCCTCGGGGCCGACCTGCTGGTACATGGGGTAGCCGCCGAACAGCTCGTCCGAGCCGTCGCCGGTGAGCGCCACCTTGACGCCGAGCTCGCGCAGCCGCCGGAAGAGCGGCACCGACACCACCGCGTTGATGATGTCGCCGTACTCGGTGAGCTCCGAGATGCGGATCGCCTCCCGGATCTCCGCCAGCCGGATGTCGCGCGGGCGCAACTCCACCACCTCGTGCGGCACGCCGAGGTCCCTCGCCAGCCGCCGGGCGTACGCGACGTCGGGGCTCTCCGGGACACCGACGGTCACGGCGACGCAGTCCGGGTGCATCTCGCGCACGTGGAGCAGCGCCAGCGAGCTGTCCAGCCCTCCGGAGAGCACCACGCCGACGGTGAGGTCGGTGTCCACCCGCCGGCGGATGCTGTCGGTGAGAGCGGCACGGACGAGCAGGGCGGCCTCGTCCGGGTCGTCCACCGACGGCAGTCCGTCGCCGAGGGCGAGCAGGTCGACGTACGGGCGAAGCCGGACCGGCAGCGCCACGTCCGCCCAGCCGTGGTGGCCCGGCGGCACCTCGCCGATCGGGGTCCCGAAACCGGCCAGGGCCTTGACCTCACTCGCCACGTGCAGGCATCCCGGCGTGCGCGTCCAGTACAGCGGCTTGACGCCGAGGGGATCGCGCACCAGGTAGACGCGACCGCTGGCCCGCTCCACGATCGCGAAGGCGTACTCGCCGCGCAGCCGCGAGACCATCCCCTCGCCCCACCACAGGTACGCGGCGAGCACCACCTCGGTGTCGCTGACGCTGCGGAAGCGGTGCCCGAGCGCGGTCAGCTCCGCCCGCAGCTCGTCGTGGTTGAAGACCTCGCCGTTGTAGCAGAGCACCCACGCCTCGTCGTCGGACACCCAGGGCTGCACGGCCCGGTCGCGGTCCACCACCCGCAGCCGGCGGACGCCGGTGAGCAGGCCGGTCTCGTACCGGGTCTCGGTCACCTCGCCGCGCGTCTGCAGGGTGGCCAGCATGCGCCGGAAGACACTCGGGTCGGCCTCGGGGCCGATGCTCAGCGTGATGCCACACATCGGCTCAGATCCCCATCTCGGCTTCGTACGCGCGGCGCAGGCGGTGGCGGGCCGCGGGCGCGAGGCACACGTGCCAGGCCTGACCCTCGTCGACGACGTTGACCTCGCCGGCCCGCTGCCGGGCGAGCAGCAGGTCGGCGAGGGTGTCCCGCACCCCGAACCGCTCGAACCACGTCACCTCCACGTCCACCGCCCAGCCGAGGCAGTGCCCGCTCGGCACCATCGCCGCGTACCCGAGCCGGCGCAGCCGGTGCTGGTGCTCGACGCTGCGGACGAGGCTGGTCACCCAGAGCGGCGGGGTGGCGGCCGGGGTACGGGCGGCGAACTCCCGGCCGATGTCGTTCAGCAACGCCACGACCTCCCGGCGGGTCCGGCGGAACAGCAGGCCGGCCGTGCGCGGGGTGGCGCCGGGGAAGACGCGGCGGCGCACCGCCCGCACGCCCCGGCCGAGCAGCGTGGCGGGCTGCTCCTGGTACCGGAAGCGCAGCAGGTCGCGCCGGCGCAGCCACTCCAGGTCGACCAGGTCCGGGCTGCCGTTGACCTGCTCGTCGGTGAGGTACGTGGGCGCGTCGCGCCACCACATCACGTCGATGCGGGACAGCAGGTAGATCCGGACCAGGGTAGCGAGGTCACCGGCGGAGCTGCGCTCGTTCGGCACGTACCGGGCCATCTCGAGCAGCAGCGTCTCGCGGGCGCCGACCAGGCCCTGCGGGGTGGCGTCGAGCACCGCGGCGAGGGCCGGTTCGCGCAGCCGCTGGTCGACCAGCACCTGCCGGGCGGCGGCGCAGGACGTGTCGGCAAGCGCGCCGATCTCGACCAGCAGGTCGGCGACGGCGGCGCGGTACGCGTCCAGGTCGGGCTCGGTGGCCGGGAGGCGGCGGTGCGACACGGCGGGTGCGCGCCGCCGGGCCGGCGCGGTGGGCGAGGAGGGAGGACCGGGCTGGTGTCCCGGGCTTCGACTGGGCACGCGCATGGTCGGGTCCTCTCTCCCGTCACGGCATCACGGTGTACGTCACCCTGTGTCACACCGTAATCACGCGCAGCGGTCAAAGCCCGAACAATCCTCCTATCTTCCCCGCAACGGAGTCAGGACGGCCGCCCCGGCGCGAACGGCTCCGCCCCGGACACCGGACTCAACCGCTGCACCTCGGCGTACGAGGGCGGTTCGGTCGACGCCGGCCGACCCGAGACGGCGGTGTCGAGGGCGTCCAGCGCCGCGCCGAGCGCCGCCCGGAACAACAGCGACCCCGTGCTGACCCGGGCCACCCCGAGGGCACCCAGCTCATCGAGCGTCGGCCCGCCCGGCCGGTACAGCACGTTCAGCGGCCCCTCGATCGCGGCGGCGAGCACGCCGACGGTCCGCCCGTCGAGGGCGCCGGGAACGAAGATGCCGTCCGCGCCCGCCTCCCGGTAGGCGCGTGCCCGGTCGAGGGTGGCCGGCAGCGGATCCGGGACACCGAGCCACCAGGTGTCCGTACGCGCGTTGACGAACAACCCGGGCGCTGCCGCCTTGACCGCCGCCACCTTGGCGGCGGTAACGTCGGGCGCACCGAGACTCCCGTCCCCGCGGCCGTCCTCGATGTTGACGCCGACCACGCCGAGCCCGGCCAGCTCGGTGGCGAGGTCGGCGACGGCCGACGGGTCGTCGGCGTGTCCGGCCTCGATGTCGACGGTCAGCAGCACCGGCAGCGGACGGAGCAGCCGGGCCAGCCGGAGAGTCTCGGCCCGGGTGGCCGCCGCCGCGTCGGGCAGGCCGGCCGCCGCCGCGACCCCCAGGCTGGTGGTCCCGACGGCCGGGTGGCCCCGGGCGGCGAACGCGGCGGCGCTC
Source organism: Micromonospora sp. WMMD558 (assembly GCF_049315255.1). Lineage (NCBI taxonomy): Bacteria > Bacillati > Actinomycetota > Actinomycetes > Micromonosporales > Micromonosporaceae > Micromonospora > Micromonospora sp. WMMD558. The sequence goes on from NZ_CP186061.1 coordinate 5,054,841, forward strand.
GCGTGGTCCCAGGCGTTGGGCAGCAGCAGGGGCCGGTCGCCGTGGTGCAGGGCGTGGAAGGCGGCGCAGCGGGCGGTCACCGGACCTCCACCTCCAGCCGGGTCGGGACGCGCAGCAGCGGGTGCGGTTCGTGGTCCGCCGGGCCGGGGACGAGGCGGCAGCGGTGTCGCAGCACCTCCACCACGCCACCGGCCAGCGCGAGGGCATGGCGTTCGCCCGGGCAGCCGCGCGGCCCGGCTCCGAACGTCACCGGCAGCCCCGTACGGCCGGGCAGCAGGCGGTCCGGGTCGGCGACGACCGCGGGATCCCGGTTGGCGGCGTCGAAGCGGAGCAGCACCGGATCGCCCGCAGCCAGGTGGCGGCCGGCGAGCCGGACGGACGCGGTGGCGACCCGGCGGGTCCCGCGGACCGGCGGGTCGAGCCGCAGCACCTCCGCCAGCAGGGCGGCGGTCGACACGGCCGGTGGCGTTCCCAGGCCGTGCCGGACGGCCGCGCCGATCAGTCCGGCCGTGGCGTCGCACGCCTGGACCAGCACGCCGAGCCGGTTCGCCGCCACGTCCGGCGCGCTCGGCGGCAGCATCGCCAGCAGCGCGGTGACCGCCCGGTCCGCCGCCGCGATCCGTGGCCCCTCGACGCCCGGATGCCAGGCAGCGGCGACCGCCGTCACCGCGGGCACCGCCGCATCGGGGTCGGCCAGGCCGAGCCGGATCGCCAGCACCCGCAGCGGTCCGCGCCGCGCGAGCGCGGACATCACCTCCAGCCGGTCGCCGGCCCCGTCGAGGACCTGGTGGGTCAGCCGGGCCGCTGCCGTACGCAACTCGTCCGGGTCGAGCGCGGCGAGCACGGCCACCCCGATCGCCCGCCGGTCCGGATGCCGCTGCGGGGCGCTGAACCGGCTGACGGTGCTCCGCAGCCAGGCCAGGGTTCCGGCCGGGCCCGCGTCGGCGACCGGGACCTGGAAGGCCGGATCGGTGAGGACCGCGCGCACGTCAGCGTGCCGGGTCACCAGCCAGCCGCTGTCCGGGTCGCGGACGGGCGGCCCACAAGCGGGCGTACCGGGCGGCGGGGCGATGAGGAGATCGTCGGTCACCGCCCGACCGTAGGCGCCGATCGCTTCGGCGCCCGCCGAACCGTCCGCCCGCCCCGCACCCTCGCGGAGCCCCCCGCGTGCCGCCGCGCCCGCGTGGCCGGCCGGCGCACAACGTCGGGGAAGTTGCTGCCTCCTTCCGTGGCGAGGCCGCAACCTTTCCCGAAACTGCGCGGATCTGGCCGGGGTCAGGCGCGCCCGCTGCCGGCTCCCGCCGCCGGCGCGGGCGCGAGGTCGGCCGGCGGCACACCCAGGGCGAGGGCGAGCGCCGGTCCGCCCGCCGGAGTCAGGCGGACCGCCCGGCCGCCGCCCCGGGCCAGCCAGCCCAGGTCGAGGAAGCGGTCGCACAGCGCCGCGCCCAGCGCGCCGGCCAGGTGCGGGCGGCGCTCGGTCCAGTCCAGACAGTCGCGGACCAGCGGCCGCCGGGTGGCACCAAGTCGGGTCGCCGGCACCGCGAGGTCGGCGAGCCAGTCGTGTCCGGTCGGGGTGAGCGCCAGCCCCGACGTGGCGTCGAGCAGTCCCCGGGCCAGCATCGCGTCCCGGAGCAGCACCCCGAGCCGGCCGGCCAGGTGGTCGTAGCAGGTGCGGGCGTACGCCAGGGCGGCGTCGGCCCGGGCGGCGCGCAACGAGCGGACCGGCGCGGGCGTGGCCGGCGCGTGCGCGGCCAGGTCCTCGACGAGCTGGGCGACCGACGGGTCGGCGAGCCGGACGTACCGGTGCCGCCCCTGCCGTTCCTCGGCGAGCAGCCCGCCCCGGACCAGCCGGGTGAGGTGGTCGCTCGCGGTGGAGGGCGCCACCCCGGCCAGCCGGGCCAGCTCGCCCGCGGTCCACGCCCGCCCGTCGAGCAGCGCCAGGCAGATCCGGGCCCGGGTGTCGTCGGCGAGCAGGGCGGCGAGCCGGGCCAACGCCGGACCACCCGTGGCGGCGGTACTCATCCCCCATCCTGGCACACAAGGAAGGGCCCCCTGTTAACGCCTGGCGTTGTACAGGGGCCCCTTCCTAACACCCCGTCAGAGCTTCTCGTAGCAGGGCCGGTCCAGCGTGTACGCCTGCGCCGTCGGCCCCGTGAAGAGGTCCCGCACCCGGCTGACCCCGGTGGGCGCGGCCTGGTCCGGCTTGTAGATCGCGGTCACCCGGACGGCGCCGTCGTTGGGCCCGGCGGCGTAGTTGCCGGCGTTCTCCGGCAGCATGCCCTCGTAGTCCACCCTGGTCAGGGACTTGACCGCCTTGAGCAGCCCGGCGCGGGTCAGATCGCCGTCGGCGACCGCCTTCGCCAGTGCCGCCTTCATCGGGTACGACCACACCCAGCCGGCGGTGTAGCCGTCGTTGGGTGTGACGCCGGGCAGCGCCTCCCGCAACGCCCGGTGGCCGGGGGTGTCGGTGCTCCAGGAGTTCCACGGTGCCGACTGCTCGTACTTCGCCAGCAACGCCGGAGCGGCCGGGCTCTGCAGCAGCGCCGGGTTCCAGGTGGGGCTGGTGCCGATGAACCGGCCGGCGAAGCCGCGGGCGACGGCCTGGCCGACGATGGTCGCCGCGTCGGCCGGGCCCATGGTGAGCACCACCAGGTCCGGCTTGCCGGTCAGGATGGCCTGGATCGCCCCGGCCTGCTTGTCGGCGCCCGAGTCGGTCTTGACGTCGGTGAAGGTCAGCCCGAGGGCCTGCGCGGCGAGCTTCACCCCGGCGGCGGCGTCGTCCCCGTAGTCGCCGGCCAGGTGCACCGCCATCACCGACTTCGGGCTGTACGCCTCCCGGGCGTAGTCGAGGGCGTTCATCGACTCGACGCAGTAGTTCGCGCCGGACTCGATGATGACGTCCTCGAAGGCGTACCCGGACGTCCACGCCGCCGGGGCGGCGATCACGTTGTTGGCCTTCATGTCGCCGAGGATCGCGCCCGTGGTGGGCGAGCCGAGGCTCTGCGCGAGCGCCAGCACGTTCGGTTTGATCTCCTGGTACACCTGGTTGTGGGTCTGCGGGTTGTACTTGTTGTCGCGCACGTACCGGCTGACGTCCACCTCGTAGTCGCCGATCCCGCCGCTCGTGTTGACCCGCTTCCAGAACGCCTTCTGGGCGTCGGTGATCGGCACGGCCAGGGCCCGGAAGGGGCCCTCGGTGAGGTCGGAGATGATGCCGAGGTAGATGCAGCCCTTGTTCTTGTCCACCGCCTCCGGGCAGGGCTCGGAGGTCACGCCCACGTCGGTCTTCAACCCGGACGCGTCGGTCTCGGTGTCACCGCCCCGGCAGGCGGTGAGGGTGCCGGCCAGCAGGACCACGGCCGCCCCGAGGGCGATCCGCGACGTCGCTCTTCCCATGGCTTCCTCACTTGTGTGTCAGTAGGAGAACGGCCACGCCTTCCAGTAGCTGCGGGCCCGTACCCAGAGGCCGAACAACCCGCGTGGTTCGAAGATGAGGAAGACGATGATGAGTACGCCGTAGAGGATCGTCTCCACCTGGAAGACGTTCGGCACCTCGTTCGGCTGGGTGCTGATGAACGGCACCCACGCCTGCAGTTCCCGGGTGAGCCGGGGCAGCAGGGTGATGAAGAACGCCCCGGCGACGGCGCCGGAGATGGTGCCCGCGCCGCCGATGAGCACCATGGCGATGTACTGCACGGACAGCAGCAGGCTGAACGAACCGGGGTCGAAGAAGCCGGTGACGGTGTAGAGCAGCGCGCCCGCGCAGCCGGCGTAGAACGACGACACGGCGAAGGCGACGGTCTTGTAGCGGGGCAGGTTCACCCCGATCACGCCGGCGGCGATGTCCCGGTCGCGGATCGCGGTGAACGCCCGCCCGATCCGGGAGCGGGCCAGGTTGCGCGCGGCGAGGGCGAAGACCAGCAGCAGCGCGAGCATCAACCAGTACAGCTTCTGGTCGCGGGTGGCGACCTCGTCGGTGACGGCGAGCGGCCGCCCGAGGAACTCCAGGGTGGCCGCCGGCCGGCCGACCCCCGCGCCGCCGGTCAGCGACGACCACTCGTTGAAGATGTGCTGGCCGATGAAGACCAGGCCGAGGGTGACGATGGCGAGGTAGAGCCCGCGCAGCCGGGTCGCGAGGGGCGCGACCAGCACCCCCGCGACCGCCGCGACGAGGCCGGCGGCCGGCAGCCAGAGCGCGATGTCGGTGACGCCGAGGCCGATGACCCGGCCGTCCGGGTCGCCGCTGAGGGCCGCGGCCGTGTACGCCCCGATGCCGAGGAAGAACGCGTGGCCGAGGGAGACCTGGCCGGCGTACCCGGTGACGAGGCCGAGCCCGATCGCGCCGATCGCGGCGACGCAGCACACCGCGAGCAGTTGCAGCAGGTCGTCGGTGAGCAGAAAGGGCAGCGTGAACGCCAGCACCAGCAGCGCACCGGTCCACCACCGCTTCGCCGGGGTGTCGAGCAGCGCGAGCTCCTCCGCGTACGACGTGCGCAGCAGCGGCCGACCCCTCATACCCGCTCCACCTCCCGGGTTCCGAACAGCCCGTACGGGCGGACCAGCAGCACGACCAGCATCAGCACGTACGGGGTGATGACCGAGACGTTGCCGCCGAGCCAGGCGACGTCGTTGGCGTACGTGGCGACGAGTTCCTGGAGGACGCCGACGGCGAGCCCGCCGATCACCGCGCCGGGCAGCGAGTCCAACCCGCCGAGGATGATCACCGGCAGGGCGGTCAGGGCGATCAGCCAGAGGGCGCTGTCCACGCTGGCGCCGGCGGCGGCGAACGTCCCGGCGACGGCGGCCAGCCCGCCGGCGAGGGCCCAACTGACCGCGAAGACGGCGCCGACGGAGACGCCGTGCGCGAGGGCCGCCTCCTGGTCGAGCGCGGCGGCGCGCATGGCCAGCCCGGTGCGGGTGAAGCGGAAGAACGCGAACAGCCCGGCGACCAGCAGGGCCGCCGCGGCCACCGCGGCGAGGTGCCGTTGCTGCATCTCCACCGGGCCGAGGGCGAGGGTGCGCAGCCCCCACGGGTCGCCGACGTGCCGCACGTCCAGGCCGATGAACGCGTTGACCACCACCCGGACCGCCACGTCCACGCCGAGGGTGATGATGGCGACGACGAACGCCGGCCGCCCCACCATGGGACGGACGGCGCTGCGCTCCACCCCCAGCGCGAGCAGCGCCGTGCCGAGCGCCGCGAGGGGCACCGCGGCCCAGAAGCCGACGGCCGGGCTGAGGTACGTGACCGCCACGACGCCGGCGAGCATGAACGCCGGCTGCGCGAAGCTGATCACCCGGGTGGCCTTGTAGATGATGACGAACCCGAGCGCGAGCAGGGCGTAGACGCTGCCGGTGCCGAGCCCGCGCAGCAGGCTCTCGATCAGCTCCGTCACCGGTCACCACCCGGGGCGTACAGGTCGTCGACCAGGTCGGCGAAGGCCCGGCCGACGGCCTCCCGGCGGACCTTCTGGGTGGCGGTCAGCTCGCCGTCGTCCTGGTCGAGTTCCTTGGGCAGCAGCCGGAACCGCTTCACCTGCTCGACCGGGGGGTGCCGGCGGTTGACCTCGTCGACGACGCCCCGGACCAGCTCGACCACCTCCGGCTTGGTGGTCAGGTCGCGGTAGGTGGTGTACGCCAGCCGGCGGGTCTGCGCCCACTGCCCGACCGTGTCCGGCTCGATGCCGATCAGCGCCACCAGGTACGGGCGCCGATCGCCGATCAGCACGGCCTCCTTGACGTACGGGGACGCCTTCAGCTCGTTCTCGATGCCGGCGGGTCCGATGTTCTTGCCGCCAGCCGTGATCATGATGTCCTTGGCGCGGCCGGTGATCCGCACGTGCGTGCCGTCCACCCACTCCCCCACGTCGCCGGTGTGCAGCCAGCCGTCCGGCTCCAGCACGGCCGAGGTGGCCTCCGGGTCGTCGAGGTAGCCGGCGAACACGCCGGGGCTGCGGGTGAGGATCTCACCGGTCGCCTCGTCGACGCGCAGGTCCACGCCGGGCTGCGGCTCGCCGACGGTGCCGAGCCTCACCCGCCCGGGGTGGTTGCCGGTGGCGATGGCGGAGTTCTCCGTCATGCCGTACACCTCGTGCATGGGAACCCCGATGCCCATGAAGAAGCGCAGCACCTCGGGGGCGATGGGGGCGGCGCCGGACGCCGCGTACCGGACCCGGCGCACACCGATCCGCTCGCGCAGCGCCCGGTAGCAGAAGACCCAGCCGATCGCGTACGCCAGCCGGGTGGCCGCGGTGTGCCGGCCGCCGGTGGCGACGAGCCGGGCCCCGATCCGGTCGGAGACCCGCAGCCAGAAGCGGGCGACCGCCCGCTTGAGCGGCGAGGCGGTGGCGATCCGCGTGGTGACCGTGGCGAGGATCTTCTCCCAGATGCGCGGCACCCCGAACAGCAGCGTGGGCTGCACCTCGCGCAGGTTCGCCGGCACGGTGGCGATCGACTCGGCGAAGTTGACCTGCACGCCCGCGCCCGCGTTGCTCCAGGTGGTGAAGACCCGCTCGGCGACGTGGCACAGCGGCAGGTACGACAGGATCAGGTCGTCCGGGCCCGGCGGCGGGTCGGCCAGGCCGGCGCCGTCGGTGACCGTCCGCACGGCGAAGTCCACGTTGGCGTTGGTCAGCATGGCGCCCTTGGGCCGGCCGGTGGTGCCCGAGGTGTAGATGAGGGTGGCCAGGTCGGTGTCGGCGGCGGCGGCCATGAGGTGGTCGACCGCGCCGGGGTGGGCCACCCGGTGCGCGGTGCCCAGCGCGAGGAAGTCGTCCCAGTGCAGCAGGGCGCGGTGGGTGTAGCGGCCCCGGACGCCGCGCGGTTCCAGGTAGACCACGTGCTCCAGGTCGGGGCAGTCGTCGATGACGTCGAGGACCTTGTCGACCTGCTCCTGATCCTCGGCCACCAACACGCGCGCCCCGGAGTGGGCCAGCAGGTAACCGATCTCGCCGGCCGGATTGGTCGGGTAGAGGCCGACCGTGGCGCCCCGGACGGCCACGGTGGCCACGTCGGTCCAGAGCCATTCCCGCCGGTTCTCGGCCAGGACGGCCACCCGGTCACCGGGCCGTACGCCCAGGGAGAGCAGGCCGTGCGCCACCGTGGTCACGGTGTCCCAGTAGGACGCCCAGGCGACCTCCGACCAGACGCCACGGACCTTCTCCCGCATGGCCACCCGGTCGGGGGTCGCGCGGGCGCGGTCACGTACCCGGGAGGCGATCGTGGTGGCGGCGGCGCCGGCGGTGTCCGCGGCGGGCGTCCCCGACGGCGCGGTGGTGGTGCTCATGTCCTGGTCACCTCCCCCAGGTAGGCGCGGATGACGTCCGGATGGTGCTGGATCTCCGCCGGGGTGCCGGTGGCCACCGGCTGGCCGAAGTCGACCACCAGGACGCGGTCGGCGAGGTCCATGACCAGGCCCATGTCGTGCTCGACGAGCACCATCGGGATGCCGAGTTCCTCGCGGACGTCGAGGATGTAGCGGGCCATGTCCTCGGTCTCCTCGAGGTTCATCCCGCCCACCGGCTCGTCCAGCAGCAGCAGCTTCGGTTCCATGGCGAGCGCGCGGCCCAGCTCGACGCGCTTCTGCACCCCGTACGGCAGCAGCCCGACCGGCATCCGCCGCCACTGCTCCAGCTCCAGGAAGTCGACGATCTCCTCCACCGCCGCGCGGGCGGCGAGTTCCTCGCGGCGGGCGCGGCCCCGCCACAGGACCGCCGCCAGGGGCCCGTAGCGGATGTGGTGGTGCCGCCCGAGCAGCAGGTTCTCCAGGACGGTGAGGTTGGCGAACAACTCGACGTTCTGGAAGGTCCGGGCCAGGCCGAGGGCGGCGATCTCGTGGGGGCGGCGGCCGATCAGGTCGACGCCGTCGAAGACGACCCGGCCGGCCTGCGGCCGGTAGACGCCGGAGAGCACGTTGAAGATGGACGTCTTGCCGGCGCCGTTCGGCCCGATCACCGCGAACAGCTCCTGGCGGCCGACGGTGAAGCTCACCCCGTCGATCGCCCGGACGCCCGCGAAGGCGAGCCGCACGTCGTCGAAGGTCAGGATCGGCTCGTCGGCCCGGGTCGGCTCGTCGGTCCGGGTCGGCTCGTCGGTCCGGGTCGGCTCGTGGCTCACGACAACCACCGCTTTCGTCGCCGGTAGTGCTTGACGTCCCGGAACGACCGCCGGGTGGACCCGTCGCCGGCGTGCAGCCCGAGGTAGAACTCGCGGACGTCGTCGTCGGCGAGCAACTGGGCGGCCGGCTTGTCGAGCACCACCCGGCCGGTCTCCAGCACGTACCCGTGGGCGGCGATGGACAGCGCCATCGTCGCGTTCTGCTCCACCAGCAGCACCGCGGTGCCGGCGGCGTTGATCCGCAGGATCAGCTCCCGGACCTGTTCGACGAGCCGGGGCGCGAGGCCCAGGCTGGGCTCGTCCAGCAGCAGGTACCGTGGCCCGGCCATCAACGCGCGGCCCATCGCGAGCATCTGCTGCTCCCCGCCGGACAGGTAGCCGGCCGTCCGGCGTCGGCGGTCGGCGAGCACCGGGAACAGCGCGTAGACCTCGTCGAGCCGGGCCGGGATCCGGCGGGGGTCGGTGTGCCCACCGAGGCGCAGGTTCTCCTCGACGGTCAGCTCGCCGAAGATGCGCCGCCCCTCCATCACCTGGGCGACGCCCCGGCGCACGATCGCGGCCGGCCGCAGCCGGTGCAGCGGCTCGCCGTCCAGGGTGACCTCACCCCGGGCGACCTCGCCGTCGTGGATGTCGAGCAGCCCGGTGATCGCCCGCAGCAGGGTGGTCTTCCCGGCGCCGTTCGCGCCGAGCAGCGCGACGATCGCACCGGGCGGCACGGTGATGCTCAGGCCGCGAAGGACCAGCATCACGTCGTCGTAGACGACCTCGAGATTCCGTACCCGCAGCACGGCACCCCCAAGGGTTGCCTGTGGCGTGCGCCACAAGTTACCGAGCATTAAACCCCGCGGAACGCCGCCGCAAAAGATCGGATCGGGTGGATTCAGCGCCGGCCGGACAGGACGTGGACGGACCGGTCGGCGCTGTCGTAGCTCCGGGCGCCCACGAAGGAACCGGTCGGACGGTCCGACCCGACCACCGCCCGCGCCAGGCTCCGGTCCGCATCGCGGAAGCGCAGTGCCAGGCTGAGGTGCGGCGTCCAGTGGTCCGGCGCGTGCCAGGGGTTGCGGCCGTCCGCGTCAGCCAGCACCGCCCAGACCGCGCGGTGCAGTGCGACCAGGTCGGGACCGGGACGCACCAGCCACACCAGCGGAGCGCTGCCGTCCAGCACGGCGACCTCGCCCAGCACGGCCGGCAGCGGCAGCGCCGCGTCCAGGAGGGCGACCAGGCGGGCGACCGCCCCCGGCGGGAAGTCGTCGACGGCGGCGAGCGTCAGGTGTGGACGGTTGGTGGGGTGGGTGTTGCGGGCCAGGCTCGGCAGGCCGGCCAACCCGAGCCGCGCCCACGCCGCCCGCACGGCGGCGTCCAGGCCCGCCGAGCAGACCAGTTCCACCGTACGCACCCCGCCAGGCTAACCGGACGCCCCGCCTCGCCTGGGGCAGCCGGACCGGCCCGGCACCGCTGCGGACCTCCTGCACCGGGCCGACCCGCCCGGACCGCCGCCCCGTCTCCCGTGCCGGGCCGGCCCCGCCCAGACTTGCTCCGGGGCGACTGTGGAGCTGCCCCGTCTATGCGCCCACGGTATCGATGCGCCCCGGTTCGACAGCACGTCCCGCCGGCCCTGTCCCGGTCCGCCCCCGCGGACCCGCTCTCCCCGCGAAACCTGCCCCGTCCATGCGGGCAGCTCCAAAGGACCCGGACCGACACCCACCCGCCCTGATGCCCACGGCAGCGCCCTGCGGGCACGGGTCCACGCCACCCGGCATGGCGGTTTCCGGGGTGGTGTCGCTGGCGCGGCGTTCAGAGCCAGCCGTTCTCCCGCGCGGCTCGCACCGCCTCGGCGCGGCTGCCGACGCCGAGTTTCTGCACCGCCGCCGCCAGGTAGTTGCGCACCGTGCCGGTGGACAGGTGCGCACGGCGGGCGATCGACGCCGCCGGTGCGCCGTCCTGCGCCAGGCGCAGGGTCTCCAGTTCGCGTGGTGTGAGCGGGCAGGGCGGGATCAGCAGCGCGTCGGCGGCCAGCGCCGGGTCGACGTAACGGCCGCCGGCGTGCACCCGCCGGATCACGTCGGCGAGCGCGCCGCCGGGCGCGCCCTTGGGCAGGAAGCCCCGGGCCCCGGCGGTGAGCGCGCGGGCCAGGTGCGGGGGCCGTCCCTGGCCGGTCAGGATGACCACGGCGCAGCCGGGCAGCGCCCGGGACAGCTCGGCGGCGACCTGGAAACCGTCCCGCCGGGGCATCGACAGGTCGACCACCACCACGTCGGGCCGGTGCGCGAGGGCAGCGGTCACCGCGGCGTCCCCGTCGGCGGCCTGCGCGACGACCTCCAGGTCGTCCTCCAGGTCGAGCAGAGCGGCGAGGGCGGACCGGATCAGGTCCTCGTCGTCGGCGAGCAGGACGCGGATCATGCGGCGGTCGGTACGGTCGCCTCGACGGTGAAGACACCGTCGACGCTGCGGGTCCGCAGCTGTCCCCCGACGCCGGCGAGGCGGTCCGCCAGGCCGAGCAGGCCGTGGCTGTGCCGGTCCGGCGCCGCCCTGGCGGTCACCCCGTCGTTGGTCACGGTCATCCGCGCCACGTCGTCCTCCTGGATGATCTCGATCCGGCACCAGCCGGCCCGGCTGTGCCGCAACACGTTGGTGCCCGCCTCACGGAGCACGGCCGCGAGCTGGGTCGCCGCCTCCGGCGGCAGCTCGCCCGCCGGCGGCACGACGGTGCACCGCACCCCGGACGAGCGGAGCACCTCCCCGACGGCGGTGAGCTGCTCGACGAGGTCGACCCTGCGGTACCCGTGCACCGTCCGGCGCAGCTCGGTCAGCGCCGTGGCCGCCAGGCGCTGCGCCTCGCCCGCCTCCCGGCCGGCCCGCTCCGGGTCGGTGGGCGCGAGGCGGGCCGCCAACTCGGCCTTCAGCGCGATGACTGTCAGGTGGTGCCCGAGCAGGTCGTGGACGTCACCGGCGAAGCGCAGCCGCTCCTGCGCCGCCGCCAGCCGAGCCTGGGCCGCCCGTCCCTGCCCCGCCTGCACCAGCAGCTCCCAGAACCACACCTGGAAGCCCGTCACCGCGGCCACGCCCAGGCCGCCCAGGCCGGTGACCAGCAGCGACCGGGCCACCGACGTACCGGACAACCCGGCCACCGCCCCGGCGACGGCGAGTGCGGCGACGAGCGTCGGCGCCACCCAGCGGAACGGGGCCAGTAACGGGACCCCGCCGACGACGGCCGCGCCCAGCCAGGCCCAGGTGGGCCACACGCCGACGGCCACGGGTGCGACGAGCGGAACGCCGAGCACCGCCACGGCGGCGTACGCGGACCGCAGCCGCCGGCGTGACCGGTCGGACGACGCGGGGGTCACCGCGGTGCGCAGCGCCACCGCCAGCACCACCGCGAACGCGCCGAGCCCGGCCGCACCGGCCGTCACCCGCCAGGGGTCCGGTTCCCGAGACAGCCCCACCGCCGGCAGGAGCAGGGTGGCGGCCATGCCGGAGGCGAGGGAGACCAGGGTCGCGGTCCGGGCGCGCGACAAGGTCCGGTCTCCGCCCGGCACCGCAGGGTCCGCCACCACGGTCTGAAGCGTAGAGGCGGCGGCCCCACCGGTGGACCCGCCGGGTGCGCACGGTCGGCCCGTGCGTTCCGCCCGGCCGACCGGTGACACCGCGCGGATGGTTCCGGCCGGGCGCCGCCGGAAGGCTCGATCCCATGACAGAGCTGACCTCCACTACGACGACCCCCCACCACGAGGACGGTCGGGCGCGGCGCGCCGGACTCCGGCCCCTGGCCCGGCACCTGTTGGAGATGGCGCTGGCCATGCTGGCCGGGATGCTGCTGCTCGGTCCGGCACGCGGCGCGTTGGCCGGCGCGTTCGGGCTGGCGCCGGCGTCACCCGGCGTCGGAGCGCTGCTCATGGCCACCGACATGAGCGTCGGCATGGCGGTGTGGATGTGGTACCGCGGGCACTCCGGGCCGGCGATCGGCGAGATGACCGCCGCCATGTACGTGCCGGTGCTGCTGTTGCTCGTGCCGTTCCGGGCCGGGCTGATCGACGGTGATGCCCTGCTCATGGGCGGTCATCTGCTGATGCTGCCGGCGATGCTGGTGGCGATGCTCCGGCGCCGCGACGAGTACGCCCGGCACCACGCCTCCCGCCCCACCCCGCGCCAGCACCCGTGGGTCCGCGCGCTGGCCCACCGCTGGCCCACCGGACTCGCCCTGCTGATGACCTTCGGCAACTGGTTCTCGCCGCTGGCGCCCCACCCGTTGGCCCTGCTCGTCCTGCCCGGTGGCTACCTGCTGATCGGGGCGTACCGTGGCCGGCTCGGCGACCGCCGGGTGCTCGCCGTACAACTGGCGGGCCTGGCCGGGTGGACGGCGCTGGCCCTGGCCGCGGTGGCCCTCGGCGGGGACGCCGCCCTCTGGCTGGTGGCCGCCGGGTGGCTGGCCCACGCGGCGTGGGACGCGGTCCACCACCGGCGGAACGAGGTCGTGCCCCGCGGGTACGCCGAGTTTTGTGGCGTCCTCGACGCCGTCGTCGGTGTCACGGTGAGCCTGATGATCCTCGCCACGCCGTGAGGAACGACCGGGGCGCGTGCGGCACCCCTGTCGGCGACGTGATCGGGCATCCGCGGCACGGGGCCGCGGATGCCCGGGCGGCGTGTTGTGCCGGTCGCCGGAGCGGACGCGCGGCGGTGATGGAAGGCTTGCGGCATGAGTTCCGCACCTGTACGGCACGACGCACCCACCGAATCGCCCACCGACGACGCGACCGCCTTCGCCGACCTGGGCCTGCGCGACGAACTGCTGGCCGCGCTCTCGACGCTCGGCTACGAGGAGCCGACGCCGATCCAGCGGGAGGCGATCCCTCCTCTGTTGGCCGGCCGGGACCTGCTCGGTCAGGCCGCGACGGGTACGGGCAAGACGGCCGCGTTCGCGTTGCCGCTGCTGCAGCGGATGCCGGACGACCGGCCGGGCGGGAATCCGGTGGCGTTGGTGCTGGTGCCCACCCGGGAGTTGGCGGTGCAGGTCTCCGAGGCCTTCCACCGGTACGGCAAGGACCTCGGCACCCGGACCCTGCCGATCTACGGCGGCCAACCGATCGGCCGGCAGCTTCGCGCCCTGGACGCCGGGGTGGACGTCGTGGTGGCCACCCCCGGCCGGGCCCTGGATCACATCGCCCGGGGCACCCTCAACCTCGCCGGGCTCGCCACCGTGGTGCTGGACGAGGCCGACGAGATGCTGGACATGGGCTTCGCCGAGGACATCGAGGCGATCCTGGAGCACGCCCCGGCCGAGCGGCAGACCGTGCTGTTCTCGGCGACCATGCCGTCGCGCATCGACGGGCTGGCCCGCCAGCACCTGAGCGACCCGGTGCGCATCCTCATCGCCCGCGAGCAGCCGGTGGCCGGCGAGGCGCCCCGGGTACGGCAGAGCGCGTACCTCGTGTCGCGGGCGCACAAGCCGGCGGCGCTGGGCCGGGTGCTGGACGTGGAGTCGCCCACCGCGGCGATCGTGTTCTGCCGCAGCCGCGAGGAGGTGGACCGGCTCACCGAGACGATGAACGGCCGCGGGTACCGGGCCGAGGCGCTGCACGGCGGGATGAGCCAGGAGCAGCGTGACCGGGTGATGGGCCGCCTGCGCGCCGGCACCGCCGACCTGCTCGTCGCCACCGACGTGGCGGCCCGGGGCCTGGACGTGGAGCAGCTCAGCCACGTCGTCAACTACGACGTGCCGTCGGCGCCCGAGTCGTACGTGCACCGCATCGGCCGGGTGGGCCGCGCCGGGCGGGAGGGGGTGGCGATCACCCTCGCCGAGCCCCGCGAGCACCGGATGCTCAAGACCATCGAACGGGTCACCGGTCAGCGGATCACCGTCGACAAGATCCCCACGGTGGCGGACCTGCGGACCCGCCGCCTGGAGCTCACCCAGGCGGCGCTGCGGGAGAGCCTGCTGGAGGACGACCTCGAACCGTTCCGTGCCATCGTCGAGTCGCTCAGTGACGAGTTCGACCTGATGGAGGTGGCGCTCGCCGCGGTGCGCCTGGCGCACGAGGCCACGTTGCCGGGCACCGCGGACGAGGAGGAGGAGATCCCGCAGGTCGCGGTCCGCCCGGCGCGGGAGGGCCGGCCCGGGTACGAGGGCCGCGGCGACCGGCGCGGCGGCGGCCGGCCCCGCGGCGCCGGCACGACGCAGGTCTTCGTCGGGCTGGGCCGGCGCGCCGGCGTCCGGCCGCAGGACCTGGTGGGCGCGATCACCGGTGAGACCGGGGTGAGCGGGCGGGACATCGGGTCGATCGAGATCGCCGACCGGTTCTCGCTGGTGGAGGTGCCGGTCGGGATGGCCGACGAGGTGATCGCCGGGCTGCGCGGCAGTACGATCAAGGGCCGCAAGGCCACCGTACGCCGCGACCGCGACCGCGACACCGACGGCGACGACCGGCGCTCCGACGGTGACCGCCGCTCCGACGGTGACCGCCGCTTCGACGGCCGCCGCGACCGCGGCTGGCAGCGCCGCTGAGCGGTAAGGAAGGGCCCCTTCTCAACGCCTGCGGTAGCGAAAGGGTCCCTTGTTAACACCGCCGCACGTTGCCGACCGGCATCGAGGGCGGCGCCGGAACCACGCCGTTGAGAAGGGCCCCCTGTACAACGCCAGGCGTTAACAGGGGGCCCTTCCTTACACCTCAGGCGGTGGTGAGGGCCGGCGGGCCGTCCAATGCCTCCGTGTCGAGGTCGGCCGGGCGCAGCGCCAGGGCGAGCACGTCGGCGACGTCGGCGAGGGTGTGGACGGTCAGCGCCTCGCGTACCTCGGTCGGCAGGTCGTCGAGGTCCGGTTCGTTGCGCATCGGGATGATCACCTCGGTCAGGCCGGCCCGGTGGGCGGCGAGCAGCTTCTGCTTGACGCCGCCGATGGGCAGGACCCGGCCGGAGAGGGTCACCTCGCCGGTCATCCCGAACTCGGGGCGGACCGGCCGGCCGCTCGCCAGGGACGCGAGGGCGGTGACCATGGTGATGCCGGCGCTCGGGCCGTCCTTCGGCACGGCTCCCGCCGGGACGTGCAGGTGGATCCGCCGTCCGGCGAGGGCGTTCGGGTCCAGCCCGAGCCGCCGCCCGTTCGACCGCAGGTACGACAGGGCGATGTGCGCGGATTCCTTCATCACGTCGCCGAGCTGGCCGGTCAGGGTCAGCCCCGGCTCGCCCTCCATGCTGGTGGCCTCGATGAAGAGCACGTCGCCGCCGGCGCCGGTGACCGCCAGGCCGGTGGCGACGCCGGGCACCGCCGTACGCTCCGCCGACTCCGGGGTGTGCTTCGGCCGGCCCAGGTAGCGGGCCAGGTTGCCGGTGTCCACGCGTACCGGCGTGGGGTCGGTCGCCAGCGCGACCGCCACCTTGCGCAGGATCTTCGCGAGGGCGCGTTCGAGCTGCCGGACGCCGGCCTCCCGGGTGTACTCGCCGGCGATCCGGGCCAGGGCCTCGTCGGCGACGGTCACGTCGTCGGCGGTGAGTCCGGCCCGTTCCCGCTGCCGGGGCAGCAGGTGGTCCCGGGCGATGGCCACCTTCTCGTCCTCGGTGTAGCCATCCAGGGTGACCAGCTCCATCCGGTCCAGCAGCGGGCCGGGGATGGTCTCCACCACGTTGGCGGTGGCCAGGAAGAGCACGTCGGACAGGTCGAGGTCGACCTCCAGGTAGTGGTCCCGGAAGGTGTGGTTCTGCGCCGGGTCGAGGACCTCCAGCAGGGCGGCGGCCGGGTCGCCGGAGTAGCCGACGGCCAGCTTGTCCACCTCGTCGAGGAGCACGACCGGGTTCATCGAGCCGGCCTCGCGCAGCGCCCGGACGATCCGGCCGGGCAGCGCGCCGACGTAGGTGCGCCGGTGGCCGCGGATCTCCGCCTCGTCGCGCACACCGCCGAGGGAGACCCGGACGAAGTTCCGGCCGAGCGCCCGGGCGACGGACTCGCCGAGGCTGGTCTTGCCGACGCCGGGCGGGCCGGCGAGGGCCAGCACGGCGCCGGAGCCGCGGCCGCCGACCACGCCGAGGTTGCGCTCCGCGCGCCGGTTGCGCACCGCGAGGTACTCCAGGATGCGGTCCTTCACGTCGGCCAGGCCGGCGTGGTCGGCGTCGAGCACCGCCCGGGCCGCCGCCAGGTCGGTGTTGTCGGCGGTACGCGTGTTCCACGGCATCTCGAGGACGGTGTCGAGCCAGGTACGGATCCAGCCGGCCTCCGGTGAGGCGTCGCTGGCCCGCTCCAGCTTGCCGACCTCCCGGAGCGCCGCCTCGCGGACCTTCTCCGGCAGGTCGGCGGCCTCGACGCGGGCCCGGTAGTCGGCGGAGCCGTCCGGCTCGTCCTCGCCGAGTTCCTTGCGGATCGCGGCGAGCTGCTGGCGGAGCAGGAACTCGCGCTGGGACTTCTCGAGCCCCTCCCGCACGTCGGTGTTGATCTGCTCGGTGACCTCCTGCTCGGCCAGGTGGTCCTTCACCCAGCCGACCAGCAGTTCGAGCCGGGCGGTGACGTCCGGCGCGGCGAGCAGTTCGGTCTTCTGGGCGAGGCTGAGCCAGGTGACGTAGCCGGCCGAGTCGGCCAGCTCGGAGAGGTCGGTCATCCGCTCGATCGCGTCGATGACCTGCCAGGCTCCGCGCTGTTGGAGCACCGAGGTCATCAGGGCCCGGTACTCGCGGGCGAGTTCCCGGGCGCGGCCGGCGGGTGCCGGCTCGGTTAGTTCGGCCGCCTCGACCCAGAGTGCGGCGCCGGGTCCGGGGACGCCGGAGCCGATGCGGGCGCGGGTGAGGCCGCGGACGACGGCGGCCGGTTCGCCGCTGGGCAGCCGGCCGACCTTCTCGATCGTGGCGACGACGCCGACGGGACCGTACTCGCCGTCGATGCGGGGCACGGCGAGGAGCCGGTGGTCGCCGGTGGCGCGGGCCGCGTCGACGGCGGCCTGGGTGGTCGGGTCGAGGGTCACCGGGATGACCATGCCGGGCAGCAGCACGGCGTCGGTCAGGGGAAGAACCGGAAGAGTTGCCATCGAACACCTGCTATCGCGTTGAGTTGAGCGTGTTCAACTCAAGTAACAAATCGTTCCCCTTGTTCCGAGGTGTGACCCAGGCCACGCCGAACCCGGACGGGCCGGCGGAGTGCCAGCAGTTCCCGCACCGGCCCGCTTCCCCCGCCGACGGCCACCGCGAGCGGGATCGCCACGGTGGTCAGGACCAGGGCGGCGACCGTCGGGCCGGGCAGTCCCGCCAGCAGGGCGACGACGGTGAGGGCCGCGAAGGACACGAGCTTGCGTCGGGCGCGCGGGACGGACATGCGTTCCTCCTTCAGGTAGGCGGCCACGCCGGCCTGCTCGGGGACTGACCGCACGGCACTTTCCGACCGGTGGCACGCCGATTTCGGCGCGGGATTACCCGACCCGCCGAAATGAGGAGGACGCGTTTTCTTGCGGTTATGCCACGCGATACGTCAAACTTTGACCACACCCCGTCCCCACACAGGGAGTAATCGGCGATGGCCAGAAAAGTAATCACGGTTCTGACTGACGATCTCGACGGCGGAAAGGCCGATCGGACCGTCGAGTTCAGCTTGGACGGCGTGGCGTACACGATCGACGTGTCCGACGAGAACGCGGGTGTCCTGCGTAAGGCGCTGGACCCGTACATCAGCGCCGGCCGGCGGATCGGTCGCGGCGGCGTGGAAACGTCGCGGGCACCCCGACGGGGAGCCGGATCCGGCGCCGGAATGGACCGCGAGCAGAACCGCGCGATCCGGGAATGGGCCGTCAAGAACGGCTACAAGATTTCCGAGCGGGGCCGCATCCCGGTGGAGGTCGTCGAGGCCTACAAGAACCGCTGAGCCGGAGCGGGCCGGCCCGCGCGCGGGGTCGTGCCGAAAACGGCACGGCCCCGCCGGCATTTGCGGCCCGCACCATTCCCTCCGGCCGGGACCGTGACCGGCGCCACCCGCGCCGGCCGGCGGCCGCCGTCCTGTCGCACCCCTGGGCTGCAATGATCGCAAAGCCGATCAGCCATTACGGGGACGAGCGGACGGGGGCGGCGGATGAGGCACTGGTGGACGCAGACGGCGGGCGGACTCCCCCGGACCTTCTGGCACCTGTGGACGGCCACGCTGATCAACCGGCTGGGCAGCTTCGTCGCCATCTACCTCGGCGTCTACCTCGTCTCGGTCCGGGACTTCAGCCCCGCGTACGCCGGCATGGTGATCGGGTTGCACGGGGCCGGCAGCGCGGCCGGGGGCGTCATCGGCGGCCTCGTCGCCGACCGTTGGGGGCGCCGGCCCGCGATGCTGGGCGGCAACGTCACGGCCGCCGCCACCGCGCTCTCGCTGGGCCTGGCCGGGCATCCGGTCGCGATCGCCGCCCTGACCCTGCTGCTCGGGGCGTGTCTCGGCGTCGCCCGGCCCGCCTTCACCGCCACGATCATCGACGTCGTCGGTGAGCGGGACCGGCTGCGGGCGCTGACGCTGAACTACTGGGCCATCAACATCGGCTTCTCGGTCGCCGCGACGGTCGCCGGGTTGCTGGTCCGGGTGGACCCGCTGCTGCTGTTCGTGATCAACGCCATCGTGCTGCTGGGCACCGCCGCGTTGATCGGTCTCCGCGTTCCCGAGTCCCGGCCCGTCGTGCCGGCCGCCGGCGCCCTCACCCGCGCCGGGAGCGGCGGTCTGGGCACCGTCCTGCGGGACCGGGTCTTCCTGACGTTCACCGCGCTGACCGGCCTGGCCTGGCTCTGCATCGAGGCGAGCGTGATGCTGCCGGTCTCCTTGCAGGCCGACGGGCTGCCGGCCGCCGCGTACGGGCCGATCATCGCGGTCAACGGTCTGTTGATCGTGCTCGGCCAGCTCTTCGTGCCGCGCCTGGTCGGCCGCTTCGACCGGTCGCGCACCATCGCGGTCGCCGTCCTGGTGATCGGCGCCGGGTTCGCCCTCACCGCGCTGGCCGACAGCGTCTGGTTCTACGCGGTCACGGTGCTGGTCTGGACACTCGGCGAGATGGCCATGACCCCGTCGAACTCGGCACTGACCGCCGACCTCTCACCGACCGCGCAGCGGGGGCGCTACCAGGGCGTCTACTCGCTCGGGCACGCTTTCGCCACGTTCGCCGGGCCGACACTGGGCGGCCTGGTCGCCCACCGGTTCTCCGTCGACGCCCTCTGGTTGGGCCTGTTCGGCCTGGCGCTCGCGGTGGCCGCCGCGAACCTGCTCGCGGCCCGGTCCCGCACGCGGCGGATCGCCGCGCTCCGGGCGGCGGCGCCCACGGCGGCTCCGCCGGCACCGGTCGCGGCCTGAGCACGGGGCGGGGCCGCCCGGTACCCCCGGACGGCCCCGCCACCCTGGTCGGTCAGTTGACCTCGATGCGCACCACGTCGAAGGCGGGCGTCTGGTTGGCCCGCTCCATCATCGGTACCCGGTGCGAACCGTCACCGGCCCAGACCGCGCACTGCGCGGTACCGGACTCCGGCATGCCCGGAACCTGGATGGTCACCTCGTCGGCCTCCCGGCCGCCCCGGCTGTCCTCGGTGGCGACGAAGAACGCCGGCACGTCCTCCGGGTTCGCCGGGGCCTCGTCGGTGCTCTCCAGCATCCGGCAGGCGGTGTGGAAGTGGCCGCGCACCAGGCCGTCGCCGTTGAGCAGCGAGCTCTCCACGTAGTACCCGCCCTGGCCGGCGGCGAGGAACCGGTCCCGGACCAGGTTCCGGGTGCTCACCCGGAGGGTGAACGGCTCTTCGGCCTGGACCTGCTGCGGGAAGTCCGTGATCAGCAGCGAGGGGTTGTTCGCGGCGGCAGCGACCTCACCGAAGGCCGTGCTCACGCACCGGTTACCGTTCTGAAAACCGTCGTGCGGCTGGAGCTGGCTCTCGTCACAGTCGTTCGCCAGCACACCGAGCCCGGCACCCGGGGCGTTGTTATCGCCGCCGTTGTTGTTGCCCCCGTTGTCGTTTCCGCCGTTGTTGCCGCCGTCATTGTCGTTGTCGTTGTCGCCGCCGTTGTTGTTTCCGTCGTTGGTGTTGCCGGTCGGCGCGACCTGGCACTCGGCGAGCTGGGACAGACCGCGGGGGCGGGAACCGAACCGGTCGATCGCGTTCGTGATGCGATCCAGCGTCGCCCGTCGCTTGCTGGCCAGCGGGGCCAGGATCGAGTTGCGGACGAACGCCTCACCGCGGCTTCCCTCGGCGGCGAGCCGCCGGTCGGCCTCGGTGATCTGGGCCTGCAACTGGGCCAGGTTGCGGTCCACCTCGGCGCGGGCCCGCTCGGGCACCTGCGGCAGGCGGCCGGCCACGTCCGGGCAGGCCACGGCGGAGCCGCCGTTGTTCCCGGGGGCCTGGCCGTCCCGGGTCTCCTGGCACTCCTCGACCGACTGCTGGCCGTCGCCCCAGTGGTTGCGCACCCACCGTCCGTTCTGCCAGGTGCGCGTCGTGGTGCCGGTTCCGCTCGGCGCGGTCGCACCCGGGCTCGGCTGCACGCACTGCGCGGACGCGGGCCGGGTCTTGTTCGACCGCCGCTCTCCGGCCGACGAGATCTGGGTCACGGCGACGATGCCGCCGAAGACCGCGAGCGTGCCGACAACGGCGATCAGCCGCTTGCTCCGCGCGTTACCGGATGGCCGGCGCGCCCGTGTGGACCTGCGCATCGAATTGCTCTCCTTCTCGATCCGGTAGTTCATTCGAGACCTCGGCGGACCGACGGAATTGAGGTGGAACGCCCCGACGACTACCGTCGGGCCGTATCCGGTGGCACGTCGATGACCGACGATGCCCTTTCCGCACCGTCTTCCACGTCGGGGGACGCGGTCGGGGAGATCCTGTCCATTCCCGCATGAGTACGGGACGGCCGCGGCGATGGTTCAACCGGGGCGAGGGAAATTTCCCGCGGGTTTCGAGAGGGCGTGCGGGGGGGGTGCCGATCAGTCGACGCAGAGGTGGTCGAACGCGAAGCCGTCGACCAGTTCGGCCCGTCGCGCGGCCAGCCCACGGATCCCGGCCAGCAG
Source organism: Micromonospora sp. WMMD558 (assembly GCF_049315255.1). NCBI lineage: Bacteria > Bacillati > Actinomycetota > Actinomycetes > Micromonosporales > Micromonosporaceae > Micromonospora > Micromonospora sp. WMMD558. The sequence goes on from NZ_CP186061.1 coordinate 5,075,939, forward strand.
CTCCTCCCGCGACGTCAGGGGCGGCTCGGCACCGTCCAGCGTGCGCAGCCGCTCACCGACCGCCAGGGTGGCGAGGTCCTCGGCGAGCCGCGCCGCGTCGACCCCGCAGGTGAACCGGTGCTCCGCAACCGTGACCCGCTCCACCAGGACCGCGCCGGGGCGTACCTCCACCCAGCTCCAGCCCTCGGCCGGGCCACCGGACCACCGCACGTGCAGGCCGCGCACGATCGGGTCGGACAGCCGCCGCGCCACGTACGCCTCGACGGCCGCGGCGCGGGTGAGCGCGCCGAGGTCGTTGACCGGCCCGGTCCGCCCGTCGGGGAGTCGACCGGCGATGTCCCGGAACCCGGTGACACCCGGCTCCCCCGCCCAGCGGTTCGTGTAGGCGTGGGCGTCGAGGACGTACGCCACGATCCCGGGCCCGTGGTCGGCGGGCCGCAAGGTCGACGATCCGATCCGCAGCACCGGCAGACCGACCGCGGCGGCGACCGCGTCCTTCATCCGGGCGACGCGCTGGCCCGGCGACCCGTCGGCCGGCGGTGGCCCGATCTCGACCGCGACGATGACCCGGCCAGTGCCGGCGGCGCGGACGACGAGGTCGTACGTCTCGCGCAGGGCGGTGCTCCACTGGTGGCCGGTGACCCCCGGTGGGCGCCGGCGCACCAGGTCGCTCAGCCGGAGCGGGCCGTGCACGACCTGGCCGTCCCGGGTCAGCACCGGACCACCGACGCCGGGCACCACCCGCCGCCCGCCGCCATCCACGCCCTCGCCGCTCGTCATCGCCCCGCGTCCCGTCGCCGTCCCGTCGCCGTCCCGGGCGGCGACCGGCCGAGTCTAGGGTGCGAGCACGGCCGGCGCGTCGGTGGGCCGGGTCCCGCTCAGCGCCAGACGACCACCTCGGACAGCGGCTTTCGGGAAATGTCCGGCACGGTAGCGTCGTCGGCCGGGTAACCGACCGGGATGATCAGGTTGCCCCGTTCCTCGGCGGGCCGGTCCAGCAGCTCGTTGAGGAAGCGCATCGGGCTCGGGGTGTGGGTCAGGGTGGCGAGTCCGGCCTGGTGCAACGCGGCGAGCAGGAGACCGACCGCGATCCCCACCGACTCCTTCACGTAGTAGGGGCGGGGGCTGCGGGGCCCCCGGTGCACCTCGAAGACCACGATCACCGCCGGAGCGGTCTCCAGGAACGGTTTGCTCGCGTCCGTCCCCAGCGGCGCCAGCGCCGACAGCCACTCCTCCGGCGCGCGCCGCTCGTAGAACACCCGCTCCTCCGCCTCGGCGGCGACCCGCAGCCGGCGCTTGAGCTCCGGGTCGGTGACCACGACGAACCGCCACGGCTGCCGGTTCGCGCCGCTCGGCGCCGAAGCCGCCGCCCGCAGCGCCTGGTCGAGCACGCCGGCCGGGATGGGCCGGTCGCTGAAGTCGCGGACGGTGCGGCGCCGGGTCATCGCGTCGGCGAAGGCCCGCACCCGGGCCAGCGCATCCGTCGGGGGTACGCCGTAGTCGGGCACGGGCCGGGACGCCGGCGGGCCGGCGGGGCGGTTCGGGGGCATCCTGACATTGTCGGCGGCCCCGGCGGTCCCGGCCAGCCGACGCGGGATGATCGACGGAGGCCGCCGGTACGGGAACGGGGAGGGTGTCGGGTGCGGGTCGTGTCGCTGGTGCCGTCGCTGACCGAGGCGGTGGCGTCGACGCTGCCCGGGCTGCTGGTCGGGGCGACCGACTGGTGCACCCACCCGACCGGGCTGGACGTCCCCCGGGTCGGCGGCAGCAAGTACCCGGACCTGGAGCGGGTCCGCGCTCTGCGCCCCGACCTGGTTCTGCTCAACGTCGAGGAGAACCGCCGCGAGGACGCCGACGCGCTGGCGGCGGCCGGCGTGCCGGTGCGGGTCACCTACCCCCGGACCGTGGACGAGGCGCTCACCGAACTGGGCGCACTGCTGACCGAGCTGGGCGCGGCGGCCGAGCCGACCTGGCTGCTGGCGGCCCGCCGTGCCTGGGCGGCGCTGCCCGCCGAGGCGGCGCCGCGCCCGGCGGTGGTGCCGGTCTGGCGTCGGCCGTGGGTGGTGCTGGGTCGCGACACGTTCGCCGGTGACGTCCTGCGCCGGCTGGGCGTGACCAACCGGTACGCCGACCACCCCGAGCGGTACCCCCGGCCGAGCCTGGACGAGCTGCGCGGGCGGGCGCCGGAGCTGGTGGTGCTGCCCGACGAGCCGTACCGGTTCACCGCCGCCGACGGGCCGGACGCATTCCCCGGGACGCCGTGCGCCCTGGTGTCGGGTCGGCACCTGACCTGGTACGGACCGTCGCTCGCCGAGGCTCCCGCCCTGCTGGCGGCCCAGTTGGCCGCGCCGGTCACCCGTCCCGCGGGCTGATCCGTCTCCGGCGGGCCCGGCGGCGGGCCCGGCGGGCCCGGCGGCGTCCCGGCCAGGCGGCGACCCGGCCCCAGGCGATCGAGGTGGCCAGTGCCAGCACCACCACCGCCAGGGTCAGCCAGACCGGCACCTCCCCCACCGGGGTCTCGGCGAGGATCAGCTTCACCCCGGCGAAGGCGAGCACGACCGCCAGCCCGTACCGCAGGTACTCGAAGTGCCGCAGCAGGCCGGCCAGGCAGAAGTAGAGGCTGCGCAGACCGAGGACCGCGAAGGCGGTCGCCGTCCAGACCAGGAACGTGTCGGTGGTGATGGCGAGGATCGCCGCCACCGAGTCGACCGCGAAGACCACGTCGGTGCCCTCGATCGCGACGAGAGCGACCAGCAGCACGGTGGCCTTGCGGCGCCCGTCGACGCGGACCGTGAACCGGCTGCCGTGGTAGCGCGGATCGGTCGGCACCAGCCGGCGGAAGAGCCGGACGACCGGGTTGCGGTCGGGATCGACGTCCGGTTCGCCGCGTACGGCCAGCCGCCAGCCGGTCCAGACCAGGAACGCTCCGAGGGCGAGCCCGGCCCAGGCCAGCCGGTGCAGCAACTCCGCGCCCGCGAAGATGAAGGCGAGCCGGAACGCGAGGGCACCGACCACGCCCCAGAACAGCACCTTGTGCTGGTACTCGTCGGGGACCCGGAAGTAGCCGAACAGCAGCGCGAAGACGAAGACGTTGTCGACCGACAGGGCCTTCTCCAGCAGATAGCCGGAGTAGTAGGCGACCGCCGGCTCGCCGCCCAGCCAGACCAGGACCACCAGGCCGAACGCGAGACCGGCGGTGATCCACACCGCCGACCAGACGACCGCCTCGCGCAGCTCGATGATGTGGTTGTCACGGTGGGAGAGCACGTCGACGGCGAGCATGACGGCGATGACCGCGCCGACCGCCGCCCACCCCCACAGCGGCACGGCGAACGTCGCCTCGTCCACCCGGCGCCCCCCGCATCCGTGACGCCCCTTTCCCGGCGCCGGCCACGGGGCGGGACCGGTCCGCCCGGCAACCGGCGGGGAAACCGGACCACGTCATCGCCCCGAGCCTAGGCGGCCGGCCGGCCCTCCGGCGGCGCTCCGCCGAACCCGGTGCCCATCAGGCGACCGGGGTGACCTGGCCCGCCTCCAGCGCGACCAGGACGGTGTCGTCGACGTCGTACGCGATCGTGCTGACCACCCGCACGACGCCGCTCACCTGCCCGGCCAGCCGCTCCGCCAGCTCAGCCGCGCTACGCCGGTCCAGCCGCCCGTCCAGGGTCACCTCGCCGCCGCGGACCTGGACGGTCACCAGCCCGTCCCGCACCGCGAGCACCCGGTGCAGCACCTCCTGCACGACGTCCTCCCGGATCTCCGCGTCGGTCCGCAGGTGCACCCGCAGCAGGTCACCACGGGTCACGACGCCGACCAGGCGGCCCAGGTCGTCCAGCACCGGCAGCCGCTAGGCCGCGCCAGGGGGCCGGGGCAGGGCCGCGGGACCGGGATCCGACGGTCCGGGAGACCCGGTGGGAGAGGGGTCCAAGGTCCCGGTCCGGCAGGGCACGGTCGGCCCTGACGCGCCGGGGGCGGCTGGTCGTCCAATGGAGATGCCACCGGGAAGCGCGGTGCGGGACAGGAAGGGACGTGGAGACCATGGCCGCGATGATCGAACGGAACACCGCCGGGAACACCGCTCCGGCGGCGGAGCAGCGGCACCAGGACGAGACCACCCGGGGGCGCGCCGCGCGGTACGTGTTCGCGGGTGTCCGGCTGGCCCTCGGCTGGACGTTCCTGTGGGCGTTCGTCGACAAGGTGTTCGGGCTCGGCTTCGCCACCCCCACCGAACGGGCCTGGCTCAACGGCGGCAACCCCACCAAAGGCTTCCTGAGCGGCGCCGAAGGACCCTTCGCCGGCATCTACCACGACCTCGCCGGCACCGCCTTCGCCAACTGGACCTTCCTGCTCGGCCTGCTCGGCATCGGCCTGGCCCTCACCCTCGGCATCGGCATGCGCATCGCCGCCGCCACCGGCGCCACCCTCTACGTCATGATGTGGTCGGTCGCCCTGCCCCCACAGACCAACCCGTTCCTGGACGAACACCTGACCCTCGCCGCCGTCCTGGTCGGCCTCACCCTCATCGGCGCCGGCCGGACCCTCGGCCTCGGCGCCACCTGGGAGAAGCTGCCCATCGTCCAGCGGTTCCCCTGGCTCCGCTGACCTGATCTCCGCACAGCCACAGGGGCGGGCCCCACCCTCCGGGTGAGGCCCGCTTCGCGGTGCCCAGACCTTGGATGCTGTCGGCCCTTCGAGGGGCCGGTCCATGGCAAGAACTGTTCTGAACGGGGGCCGCGCGCACATCGGTGAGTGGCGATCCGGCAGGATCACGGGGCGAAGGACATCACGACGGACACGGCAGGAGACTTCCGGATGAACCAGGCAGGCAAGCCCGACGTGGGCCCGATCGAGGGCGCGCCTCCGGCCGACCTCGTCGTCGAGGACATCACCGTCGGGGACGGGCCCGAGGCGCGTGCGGGGCAGGTGGCGCGGGTCCACTACGTCGGCGTCGCCCACTCCGACGGCCGGGAGTTCGACGCGTCGTGGAACCGAGGCGAGCCGTTCGAATTCCCCCTCGGGGGCGGACGGGTCATCGCCGGCTGGGACCAGGGTGTCGTCGGCATGAAGGTCGGCGGTCGTCGTCGCCTGACCATCCCGCCGCACCTCGGCTACGGCGACCGGGGCGCCGGCGGCGTCATCAAGCCGGGCGAGACGCTGGTGTTCGTCGTCGACCTGCTCGGCGTGCGCTGACGCGGTGCGGGCCCCGGCACCACCGGGGCCCGCACCGCGGCGGTCAGTGGTTGCGTCAGGCGGCGATCAACGTGCGGCCGGCCACCGGCGCGGGAGCGTCGTCGATGACGCGGACCACCCGATGCAGGCCGGTCACGCGCAGGACCCGGGCGACCACCGGGTCGGGCCGCACCAGCACCAGCTCGCCACCACCGGCCCGCAACCGCAGGTGGGCGGCGGCCAGGGCACGCACCCCGGCGGCGGAGAGGACACGGACGCCGGACAGGTCGAGCCGGAGCACCGACCGGGCCGGCACGGCCCACAGCGCCGACCGCAGCGCGCCGACCGTGGCGACGTCGATCTCGCCGTTCGCGCGCACCTCCACCACCCGGGCACCCACGCTGACCTCGACGTGGAACCGGTCGTCCCGCTGTCCCATGGCCACGAATCTAGCCCCGACCACCGACAGTTCCGTCGTGCCGCGGGACGGGATCCGGGTACGACCAGGGTCGCACCCGCCGGTATCGGGGATCCCCCTTCCGGGCGACCCCGGCAGCGATGGCGGCGACCCACACCGGTGGACGGCCCGCCCCGGTACGTCGGGGGGCGACGCCGGGCGGATCGGCGGGCCAGAATGAGCGGATGGTCGTCCCCCGCCCCCGCGCACCGTGGCTGATCCGACCCGTCCGCGAGCCCGCCACGGTCCCGCCGCCCCTCGACGGGCCGTGGGCGCCCGCCGACCGCCGGCTCGACGCCGTCGAGCTGCTGCCCCTGCCCGACGGCACGTCCGGTCCCGAGGACGTCGTCGTCGACCCGGCGGGGCGGGTGGTCAGCGGGTCCGAGGACGGCCGCATCTGGTGGTGGCCGGTCGACGCGCCGACGGGCACCCGTCCGCGGCTTCTCGCCGAGACCGGCGGCCGACCGCTGGGCGTGGAGGTCGACCCCCGCGACGGCAGCCTCGTGGTCTGCGACGCCTACCGGGGGCTGCTGCGGGTGACCTGGGACGGCGCCGTCCGCGACCTGGGCGGCTCCGGCCCCCGGCCGCACCTGGCCGACAACGCCGCGATCAGCCGGGACGGCACGGTCTACTTCACCGACTCGTCCAGCCGGTTCCCCGTCTCGCACTGGAAACGCGACCTGCTGGAGCACCGCCCAAACGGGCGGGTGCTGGCGTACGACCCGGGCAGTAGGCGCACCGAGGTGGTCTGCTCGGGGCTGCACTTCCCCAACGGGATCGCGCTGACCCCGGACGAGTCGGCACTGATGCTGGTGGAGACGGCCACCCACCGGCTGGTCCGGGTCGACCTGCCGGACGGGGTCGTCACGGTGCTCGCGGACCTGCCGGCGTACCCGGACAACGTCTCCCCGGTGGGCGACGGGACGTACTGGATCGCCCTGCCGAGCCCCCGCGTGCCGGTCGTCGAGCGGCTGCTGCCGCACCCTCGGCTGCGGCAGCTCGTGGCCGTCCTGCCGGCGGCGGTGCAGCCGAAGCCGCTGCGCTACGGCCTGGTCGCCCTCGTGGACGGCGACGGTCAGGTGCTGCGCACCCTGCACGGTCCGAACGGGACGTACGACATGGTCACCGGTGTCCGCCAGCACGGCGACCACCTCTGGCTCGGCAGCCTCACCGGTGCCGGGGTGGCCCGGGTGCCGCTGGGCTGAGCGTCCACCGCGGACCGGGCGGACCCCGCGCCACGGGGACCGGCCCGCGTTTCCGGACCGGTCCCCGCGTACTGCCCGGGTCAGCCGCCGCGGACGGACGGCACCGGCGCGGGTGAGCCGCCGGCGACCGCGCCGGGGTGCGGCACCTGCGTGGGGCTCGGCGCCAGGCCGGCCGGCACGGGCAGCGCGCTGCCCTTGACGTACTTGTCCCAGCTCACGTTCCAGGCGGTCCAGCCGTTGCCCTCGTCCAGCTTCACCTCGGTGCCCTTGATCGTCACCAGGTCGCCGACCTGCGTGATGTTCATGAGCCAGTCCGCCGCCGTGGCGGAGACGTTGGTGCAGCCGTGGGAGACGTTCTCGCTCCCCTGGACCCCCTCCGACCACGGGGCGCCGTGGATGAACTCGCCGCCCCACGTGAGGCGCTGCGCGTCCTCGACGTCGACCACGTACGGGTCGGCCGAGCCCCGGGTGTCGAACGTGGTGAACTGGTGCTTCTCCATGATCACCATCTTGCCGCTGGAGGTGGGTGTGCTCGGCTTGCCCAGGCTCACCGGGATCTTGCGGACGAGTTTGCCGTCGCGGTGCACGGACATCTGCTTGGTGGCGTTGTCGATCTCCAGGGAGACCTGCCGGCCGATCTTCGAGGTCGCCCTCCGGTCGGCGTCGCCCACGTACTCCTTGCCGATCGGCAGGCCCTCGAGCCCGGCGCGGAAACTGATCGTGGTCCCCGGCCGCCAGAAGTCGGGCGCCCGGTAGTACACCTGGGTGCCGTCGGACACCCAGGACCACACCCCCGGCTGCGGCGGGTCGGTCTTCACGAACAATCGGCGCTGCACCGCCGCCCTGGCCTCTTTCGGAATGGGCGGGTCGAACGCGACGGTTACCGGCATCGCCGTTCCGTAAGTCCGATTACCCGCGAAATACAATGTACTGGTTATCGCCTGCTTGGTGGATTTCGGCATCGTGGTGAAGGTCGTCTTCCGGGTGGTGGTCTTGCCGCGGTCACCGGTGGCGGTCACCTCGGCCGTGTACGTCCGGCTGGGCTTCAGCGGCGCGCTGGGCACCCAGCCCGAGCCGTCCTCCCGGGGCTCCGCCGCCACCTGCCCGCCCTTGTCGTCCACGATCTTCACGGAGGTGACCCGGCCGCCCTTCACGGTCGTGCCGACCTCAGCGCTGATCGGCACGTCCCGGGTCCCCTCCGCGGGTGTCACCGCCAGTTCCGGCCCGCCTCCCCGGCCCTCCCCCGGCCGCGCCCCCGGCTTGCGGTCGGCGGTGCATCCGCCCAGGGCCAACGGTGCGGCCGCGACGGTCACCGCGAGCAGCGTCATTCGCCGCCTGAAATCCATGGTTGCGTCCCCCCGTTATTGCGTTCCCTCTGCCACATTCTCTCCGCCGGACACAGTTTCGTACCCAATTTCGGCGAATCTCCGGCCGCAATTGCCGGCCCCATTTTCCGGGCGCCGACCACCCGCGGCCCGTGCGGGCGGAGTGTCCGGCGGCGCCCGATCAGTCCCAGTCCGAGCCGTCGTCGTTGCCGGTCCACCGGCCGCCGACCGGCGGCGTGTCCAGCAGCATTCCACCGTGCCCGTTGCCGGCGAGATCGTTGTCCTGCACCCGGCACCCGACCGCGCTGCCCCGCTCGGTCACCCAGATCCCGTACGCCTGGGTCCGCGGATCCTGGCTGTCCCAGATCCGGTTGCCCCGGACGGTCGTCGAGTCGACGGCCGCGTTGATCGTCAGGCCGGCCACCACGGACGGCGCGTCGGGCAGCTCGTACGCCGTGCCCGGCGGCGGGGTTTCGGCGCTCCAGCGCTGCGGGGCGGGGTTCCCGGCCGACGGCGGGCGAAACGCCCTCGGCACGGACGGGGCGCCCCGGGCATCACCGCCCGGGGCGCCCGTCGCTCAGAGGTTGGCGATCAGCAGCGCGGGCCGTTCCACGCAGTCCGCGACGTGCCGCAGGAAGCCGCCGGCCACCCCGCCGTCGCAGACCCGGTGGTCGAAGGTGAGGCTGAGCTGCGTCACCTTCCGCACCGCGAGCTGGCCGTCGACCACCCACGGCTTGTCCACGATCCGCCCCACGCCGAGCAGCGCCGCCTCCGGGTGGTTGATGATCGGGGTGGAGCCGTCCACCCCGAACACGCCGTAGTTGTTCAGCGTGAACGTGCCGCCGGTGAGCCGGGCCGGCGGCAGCGTGCCGGCCCGCGCCGCCGCCGTGGTCTCGGCCAGCGCGGCGGCCAGGTCGGCGGTGGTGAGCCGCTGCGCGTCGCGCAGCACCGGCACCACGAGGCCCCGGTCGGTCTGGGCGGCGATGCCCAGGTGCACCCCGGCGGACTGCACGATCCGCTGCCCCTCGGTGTCCACCCGGGCGTTGAGCTGCGGGAACCTCCGCAGCCCGGACAGGCAGGTCCGGGCCAGCAGGGCCAGGATGCTCACCGGCGCGTCCGGGGTGGCCGCGTTGATCGCCGCGCGGGTCTCCAGCAGGGCGGTCGCGTCGACGTCCACCCAGATGGTCACCTCGGGGATCTCCCGCCGGCTGCGGGACAGCTTGTCGGCGATGGCCCTGCGGATGCCGGTCAGCGGGATGACGACGTCGCCGTCGCCGAGCCCGACGTGCGGGTCCGGGACGTCCGGAACGGCGGCGAGCCGGGTCGGCGAGACCGGACCGACGGCCTCCACGTCGGCCCGGCGGATCACCCCGCCCGGCCCGGTGCCGCGCACGGTGGCCAGGTCCACGCCGCGCTCCTTCGCCAACCGCCGCACGATCGGCGAGATGACCAGCACGGCGCCCGCGTCGGCGGCCGCCGGCACGGCGGTCCCGTTGCCCGGCGCACCGGCCGGCGCGTCCGCCGCCGCGGCGAGGCGGGGCCGGCGGCGCCGGCCCGAGCCGCCGTGGCCGGTGCCGTACCCGATGAGGACGTTGCCGGAGCCGGCGCGCTCCTCCTCGCGATAGGTGGCGTGGCCGGGGGGCTCGGGAGCCCCGCCGGGCGTCGGCGCCGCCGCCTCCAGCGGCGCGACGGTGATCAGCGGCTGGCCGACCGGTCGGACCTCACCCGCCGCGCCGTGCAGGGCCACGACCCGCCCGGCGTACGGGCAGGGCACGTCGACGACGGCCTTGGCGGTCTCCACCTCGACGACGGTCTGGTCCACCGTCACCGTGTCGCCGACGGCGACCCGCCACTCGACGATTTCCGCCTCGGTCAGCCCCTCCCCCAGGTCGGGCAGGAGGAAGACCTTCTCGCTCATGCCGCACCCGCCTCGGTCAACCAGCGCGCGTCGGGCTGGTCGTCCCACTGGAGGCGGGCCACCGCGTCGAGCACCCGGTCCACCCCGGGCAGGTGGGTGTGCTCCAGCATGGGCGCCGGGTACGGGATGTCCAGGCCGGACACCCGCAGCACCGGGGCGTGCAGCGCGTGGAAGCAGCGCTCCTGCACCCGGGCGGCGATCTCCGCGCCGACGCCGGCGAAGCCCTGCGCCTCCTGGATGACCACGCACCGCCCGGTCTTCCGCACCGAGGCGGTGACGGTGGCGTCGTCGAACGGCACGATCGTGCGGACGTCCACGACCTCCAGGTCCCAGCCCTCCTCGCGGGCGGCCTCGGCGGCCTCGAGGGCGACCGGCACCGCCGGCCCGTACGCGACCAGGGTGGCGTCGGTGCCGGGGCGGCGGACCACGGCGCGCCCGAACGGCTCGGTGCGGGCCGGCAGGTCGGCCTCGGCGCTGGCGAAGTAGAGCTTCTTCGGCTCCATGAACACCACCGGGTCCGGGTCGGCGATCGCCTCGCGCAGCAGGGAGTACGCGTCCTCGACGGTGGCCGGGGTGACCACCTTCAGGCCGGGTGTGTGCGCGTAGTACGCCTCGGAGGAGTCGCAGTGGTGCTCCACCCCGCCGATGCCGCCCGCGTACGGGACGCGGATGACGATCGGCACGCTGAGCGCGCCCCGGGTGCGGTTGCGCAGCTTCGCCACGTGCGAGGCGATCTGCTCGAACGCCGGGTACGCGAACGCGTCGAACTGCATCTCCACCACCGGGCGCAGGCCGGACATGGCCAGGCCGACGGCGAAGCCGACGATGCCGGCCTCGGCGAGCGGGGTGTCGAAGCAGCGCTTGTCGCCGAAGCGGGCCTGGAGCCCGTCGGTGATCCGGAAGACGCCGCCGAGCTGGCCGACGTCCTCGCCGAAGACGACCACCCGCTCGTCGTCGAGCATCGCGTCGGCGAGGGCCGCGTTGAGCGCCTTCGCCATGGTCATGGTGGCCATCAGGCGTCCCCCTCCTCGGCGGTCGCGGCCAGTTCGGCGCGGACCTGCTCCCGCTGCTCGACGAGCTGCGGCGTCGGCTGGGCGTAGACGTGGTCGAAGAGGCTCAGCGGGTCGACCGTGGGCTTGTCGTGCATCCGGTCCCGCAGGTCGGCGGCGTACGCCTCGGCCTCCTCGGCGACCGCGGCGACCGCCGCGTCGTCGAGCGCGCCCCGGGCCCGCAGGTACGTCTCCAGCCGGGCGACCGGGTCCCGGTCCCGCCACGCCTCCACCTCGTCGGCGTCCCGGTAGCGGGTGGCGTCGTCGGCGTTGGTGTGCGGCTCCATCCGGTAGGTGTGCGCCTCGACCAGGAACGGACCGTGGCCGGCGCGGGCGTGCGCCACGGCGCGGGTGAGCACCGCGAGGACGGCGACCGGGTCGTTGCCGTCGACCTGCTCGCTGGGCACGCCGTAGCCGACGCCCTTGTACGCGAGGCTCGGCGCGGCGGTCTGCCGGGACAGCGGGACGCTGATCGCGTACCGGTTGTTCTGGACGAAGTAGACGACCGGCGCCTTGAACACGGCGGCGAAGTTGACGCCCTCGTGGAAGTCGCCCTCGCTGGTGGCGCCGTCACCGATGAAGGCCAGCGCCACGGTGTCCCGCCCCTGGTACGCCTCCCCGTAGGCGAGGCCGGCGGCGTGCACGCACTGGGTGGCGAGCGGCGTGCACTGCGGCGCGGTACGCCGGGCGGCCGGGTCGTACCCGCAGTGCCAGTCGCCGCGCAGCAGGGTCAGCACCTCGACCGGGTCGATGCTCCGGGACACCAGGGCCATCGACTCCCGGTAGGTGGGGAAGACCCAGTCGTCGTCGCGCAGGGCGAGGATCGCGCCGACCTGGCACGCCTCCTGGCCGCGGGAGGAGGGGTAGACGGCGAGCCGGCCCTGCTTGGTGAGCGCGGTGGCCTGCACGTCGAAGCGGCGGCCGATCACCATCCGCCGGTGCAGCTCGACGAGCGCCTCGACGGGCGGCTCCGGGTAGTCGGGGTGGGCCGGCAGCGGGGTGCCGGCGGGGTCGAGCAGGCGTACCGGCTCGCCCGCCGGCAGCAGCGCACGGGCCGGATCCGGCGTGGTGGCCGGTCGGGACCGGCGCCGGGACTCCCTGCGGACCGCCTGGGGTGTGGTCGTCACGGCGGGAACCTCCTGGACATCTGGTGCGCCTATGCTCCTGCTGTCGGATGATTGACTCAAGATGCGCGGTGAACGCGGGACGAATGACAGGAAGGTGGTGCGCTCATGAGCCAGGAGTCCGATCCGGAGCTGGACTCGACGCCCGGAACGGGACGATCGGCCCGCGTCCTCGACGAGGTGGACCGGCGCATCCTGGCCGAACTGGTCCGGGACGGGCGCACCTCGGTGCGTACGCTCGCCGAGCGCATCCACATCTCCCGCACGAACGCGTACGCCCGGGTGGAGCGCCTGCTGCGCGACGGCGTGATCACCGGCTTCCGGGCGCAGGTCACGCCGGAGGCCGCCGGGCTCGGCACCTCCGCGTACGTCGCGATCACGATCGAGCAGAACACCTGGCGCGAGGTGTCCGCGGAACTGGCGCGGGTGCGCTACATCGAGCACGCCGCGCTGCTGGGCGGTGACCACGACGTGCTCGCCCTGGTCCGCGCGCCGGACAACGCCACCCTGCGGGACGTGGTGTTGAGCCGGGTGCAGAGCATCCCGGGGGTTCTCTCCACGCGCACGTGGCTGGTCTTCCACGAGTTCGACGGCGAGACCAGCCCCTGGGAGTGACCGGGCCGCGCCAACGCTGCAAAGAACCGCGGGGCGGGCGTCATCACCTTCCCGGCGACCTCGCTACGCAAGATCACCTTCGAGATCACCAGCTCGACCGGCACGCCGAGAGTCGCCGAATACGAAACCTACGCCGGGTAGCGGGTAAGGCCCCGACGCGTCCGGCATCGATGCCGGAACCCGCGCACTACGGACCACCGGGATACGAAGGGCGGGACCGTCGCCGCCGACGGCCCCGCCCTCCGGCCCCGGAGCGTTCTCGTCAGCGACGCGGTGGAGGCTCACGCACCCGCGTCTCGGATCGGCTGGTAGGTGAGGAGGGCGAGGCTGTCACCGACCGTTCGGGAGCCGACCAGCCGCAGCGGTTTCCGGTCGCCGATCCCGTCGAAGAGACGGTCGCCGGCACCGAGCACGAAGGGATAGATCATCAACCGCAGTTCGTCGACGAGGTCGTGCGCCAGCAGCGTGCGCACGAGCCGCCCGCTGGCGTAGACGACGATCTCCCCGTCCACCCGGCGCTTCAGCTTCCGGACCTCGCTGACAACGTCGTCCCGCAAGACCGTCGAGTTGTTCCAGCCGGGATCCGCGAGAGTCGACGACACGACGTACTTGGGCATGCCGTTCAACCTGTCCGCCCACTCACCGGTCCGCGACGGCCACCGCGCGGCGAACCACTCGTGACTGCGCCGACCCAGCAGCAGCGCCTCGGCGCCCAGCGCCTCCGCGAACCCGACCTTGGCCCACTCCTCGCGGTCACTGTCCCCGACCTGGCCGAACCAGCCACCGAACCGGAAACCCTCCTCACCGGTCAGATCCTGGCCGACCCCGTCGAGCGAGACGTTCTCGCTGACGACGATCTTCCCCATCTCGATTCTCCTCCGCTGGTGTCTGTCAGCTACCACTGAGGTGGACACCCGCGACGTCGAGAAAGTGGCGGGCCCCGACCGCCCCGTTCGCCCCTTGGCCGGTGTCCGTACCCGGAGCGCGACCGAGCGCGGGAGGAGGTGACCTGAGGGTGGGAACGGACGCGATCGCAAGGGCTCGGGCCGGGGACAGCGACGCCTTCCGGGAGCTGACCGAGCCCTACCGCCGGGAGTTGCGGGTGCACTGCTACCGGATGCTCGGATCGGTCCAGGACGCCGAGGACGCGCTGCAGGAGACGCTGCTGGCTGCCTGGCAGGGCCTCGGCGGGTTCGAGGGACGCGCCTCGCTGCGCACCTGGCTCTACCGGATCGCCACCAACAGATGTCTCAACGCACGCCGGTCGGCCAGCCGACGCCCGGCCAAGCAGTGGGACGTGCCCGACGTCGACCTGCTCGAGCCGACCCGGCTCGGCGAGGTCGTCTGGCTCGAACCATGCCCCGACGCTCTGCTCACCGGTGCCCTCGACACGCCGTCCGGCCCGGAGGCTCGCTACGAGCGGACCGAAGCCGTCTCCCTGGCGTTCGTGACCGCTCTGCAGACCCTGCCGCCCCGCCAGGTCGCCGTGCTCATCCTGCGCGACGTCCTCGGATTCCGCGCCCACGAGGTGGCCGACATGCTCGGCTCCAGCGTCGAGTCGGTCAAGAGCGCCCTCAAACGGGCGCGCGCCGGCCTGCCTCGACGGCTCACGACCGAAGGCCGCGAACCGCCGCCCGCCGCCGGATCACCCGCCGAGGATGCGACCGTGGCGAGGTTCGTCCGGGCGTGGGAGTCCGCCGATCTCGACGCGCTGGTGGCCCTGCTGACGGACGACGTCTTCATGTCGATGCCGCCCATGCCCTTCGAGTACGAGGGTCGGGACGTCGTGGCCAGCTTCTGCGCCCGCATCTTCCGCGCCGGTCGGAGGTTCGACCTGGTGCCGACCAGAGCCAACGGTCAGCCGGCGTTCGGCGCCTACCTGCGCGGCCCCAGCGGCGTCAGCAACGGGACCGGCCTCTACGTCCTCACCTTGAGCGGCGACCGGATCCGCGCGATGACCCGCTTCGAGAACAGTGTCCTCCCGTCGTTCGGGCTACCGCGATCGCTTCGGAACCGGCCGGGCTGAGCCGGCCGCCATACAGTGGCCGGTGTGCCGTTGCTCGCCACCCCCGCGCTGCCGCCCGGCTCGATGTCGGCGCTGCCGCAGCCTGAGATCCACACCGCCGAGCTGCTGATGAGACCCTGGCGGGCGTCGGATCGTCCGGCGGTGGTGGCCGCCTACGCCGACCCGGCCATCCGACGTTGGCACTGCCGGTCGATGACCGACGACGAGGCCGGCGACTGGATAGCCGCCTGGCCGGGCCGGTGGCGCGGTGAGACCGGCGCCGGGTGGGCCGTGCTCGACGCGGGGCGCGTCGTCGGGCAGATCAGCCTGCGCCGGGTGGACCTCGCCGAGGGCTGGGCCGAGGTGTCGTACTGGGTGCTGCCGGCCGCGCGAGGTCGCCGCATCGCCCCGCGCGCGTTGTCCGCGGTGACCGCCTGGGCCTTCGCCACCCTCCGGCTGCACCGCGTCGAGCTGTCCCACTCGACCGCGAACCTGGCGTCCTGCCGGGTCGCGCGGCACGCCGGGTTCGCAGCCGAGGGTACGAGACGCGGGCAGGGCCGCCACGCCGACGGCTGGCACGACATGCACCTCCACTCCCGCCTCGACAGCGACCGGTGAGCGCCGCAGAGCCGACGAGCAGCGGACAGGTCGGTGGAGCGGCTCAGCGTTCCGGTGGGGCCTCCAGGCCCTCGCGGTCGGCGAGTTCCAGCAGGGGTTCCAGGGAGTACGCCCGGTCGTCGAGGCCGGCGTGCGGGTCACCGCGTTCGGCGAAGCGGGCCGGCATCGTCGTGACGTCGAAGTCCTCCGGCCGGACGTCGTCCAGCTCGGCCCAGTCCAGCGGCGCGGACACCAGCGCCGCCGGCGTCGGACGGATCGAGTACGCCGACGTCATCGTGTGGTCCCGGGCCATCTGGTTGTAGTCGACGAACACCGGCCGGTCCCGCTGGTCCCGCCACCAGGTGGTGGTCACCAGGTCGGGGCGGCGGCGCCGCATCTCCCGGCCGAGCGCGAGGACGGCCCGCCGGCACTCGCCGAAGCTCCACCGGGGCTCGATGGTGAGGTAGACGTGCAGGCCCCGACCGCCGGTGGTCTTCGGGTAGCCGACCAGCCCCAGCTCGTCGAGGAACGCGCGGACCTCGTGCGCCACCGGCACCACCTGGTCGAAGCCGACCCCCGGCAGCGGGTCCAGGTCGATGCGCAGCTGGTCCGGCCGCTCGACGTCGCCCCTGGACACCGGCCACGGGTGGAAACGCAGCGTGCCGAGATTGGCCGCCCAGATCACCACGGCCAGCTCGCTCGGCGCGACCTCGTCGGCCGTACGACCGCTGGGGAACGTGATGTGCGCGGTCCGCACCCAGTCGGGCGCACCGGCCGGCAGCCGCTTCTGGTAGAAGGCGTCACCCCGGTTGTCCTGCCGGGTGGCGATCTTCGCGCCCTCGAAGACGCCGCGCGGCCAACGCTCCAGCATGGTCGGCCGGTCCCGCAGGGCCCGCAGGATCCCGTCGCCGACGGCCAGGAAGTATCGCACCACGTCGAGCTTGGTCAGCCCGCGCTCCGGAAAGTACGGCTTGTCCGGGCTGGAGACCCGCACGACGCGCTCCCCGACCCGGATCTCCTCCGCCGCCGTCGTCGCCACGCCCACACCGTAACCGCCCGTGGGCCGACTGGCGGGGACACGCCGCCGGCCGGACGGCTCCGGTGAGCGGTCCGGCCGGCGGTACGGCGACGATCAGCGCCCTTCCTGCTGCATGCGCGCCATCAGCATCTGCTTGCCCTGCTCACCCGCCTTGCGGTTGTTCTCCTGGATCTTCTTGAACCAGGTGGCGAGTTCGCTGTCTCCGCGCGCCTCGGCGTCGGAAATGTACGTCTCCATCCGGTAGATGTTCTCCAGGGACATCTGTACCGCGTGGATGAGGTCGTAGTTCTTGTCCTTGAGGGCGCTCTTCTGCTCCATGGTCATGGTCGCCACGGCGTACCTCCCCTGTCCGTGTCGTGGTCGAGCCAGCGCTTACCCCTCTTCGGCCCGTTCACGCCCGCGGGCGCCGGCGCCTCGCGGTTACCCGGCGACGCGCCGGGGTAGGGGGTGGCGCATGGCGGAACTGGCGGCGCTGTGGATCGTCCGGCACGGCGAGAGCACGGCGAACGTGGCGGCCGGGGCGGCCGAGGCGGCCGGCGCCGAGCTGATCGACCTCACCCACCGCGACCCGGACGTGCCGCTCAGCCGCACCGGGGAGGAGCAGGCCCGGGCCACCGGCCGGTGGCTCGCCGGGCTGCCCGAGGCGCGCCGCCCCGACGTGGCGGTGGTGTCGCCGTACCTGCGGGCGCGGCGCACCGCCGAGTTGGCCCTCGACGGCACCGGTGTCTCCTGCACCCGTGACGAGCGGCTGCGCGACCGGGAGCTGGGCATCCTCGACGGCCTGACCGGGCACGGGGTACGCCGCCGGTACCCCGAGGAGGCGGCGCGGCGGGACCGGCTGGGCAAGTTCTACTACCGCCCGCCCGGCGGCGAGTCGTGGACGGACGTGGCGCTGCGGCTGCGCGCCCTGCTCGGTGACCTCCGCCGTGACCACGAGGGCCGGCGGGTGCTGCTGTTCGGCCACGACGCCCTGGTCTTCCTCATGCGTTACCTGGTGGAGGGGCTCACCGAGGAGGAGCTGATGGCGTTGACCCGTGAGCACGTCATCGCGAACTGCTCGGTGACCGGCTGGTCGGCCGACGAGGACGGGCGGCTCCGCCCCGACGTGTTCAACGACGTCCGCCACCTGCGCCGCGAAGGTGCCCGGCCGACCAGGGAGGACGAGGTCCATGCCGAGCCGGTCTGACACCCCGGTCATCACGCCGGCGCTGCTGCGGGACTGGGCGCTGCCCATGCCGTCCGGGGGCAAGGAGTCGCGGGGCACGGTGCTGGTGGTCGGCGGCTCCCGGTTCACGCCCGGCGCGGTCCTGCTCGCCGGGGTGGCCGCCCTGCGGGCGGGTGCCGGGGTGCTTCAGCTCGCCGCCGCCGAGTCGACCGCCGCCGCGCTGAGCATCCAGGTGCCGGAGGCACTGGTGGTGGGGCTGCCGGAGACCGCGGACGGCGCGGTGGCCGGTGCCGGCGGCGACCGGCTCGGCGAGCTGGTGGCCGAGGCGGACGTGGTGGCGGTCGGCCCGGGACTCAAGGACATCGACGAGACCGGACTCCTGCTGCGTACGGTGCTCGACGCGGCGAGCCGGGAGACGGCGCTGGTGCTCGACGCGTACGCCCTGGGGGCCCTCAGCCACGCCCCGGACCTGCTGGTCGGCGCGGGCCGTCCGGTGGTGCTGACCCCCAACCTCACCGAGGCCCGGCACCTGCTCGGCCGCGAGCCGGGCGACGACCTGGACGCGGCGGCGGCGGAGCTGGCCGGCCGGTACGACGCCGTGGTGTCGCTGTACGGCCACATCGCCACTCCGGACGGGCGCGGTTGGCGGGAGGAGAGCGGCGACGCGGGGCTGGGCACCTCGGGCAGCGGCGACGTGCGGGCGGGTCTGCTGGCCGGCCTGCTGTCCCGGGGCGCGGAGCCGGCGCAGGCCGCGTGCTGGGGCGCGTTCGCGCACGCCGTCAGCGGCCAGCGCCTGGTGCCGCAGTACGGCCGGATCGGCTTCCTGGCCCGCGAGCTGCTCGACGAGATCCCGCACACCCTCGCCACGGTCTGACACCATTTGTCTCCCGCGAGAAAGTGTGTGTAACGCCACATGACTTTCCGGCGCTGTGTTCATCGGTGGCCGGCGACCTGCCCGCCACCCACCGGTCGCTCCCCACCAGGGAGTGCACCGGCACCGCAACAGCCCCCTGGGAGTCTGTGTGAAGAACCTCCGTCGCAAGACACTGGCCGCCGCGTCGGCCGTGTCCCTCGGTGTCGGTCTCGCCGTCACCGGTGGCATGGCTCCGGCCGCGTCGGCCGCCGGGCCGGACACCACGTACCTGGTGCTGGCCCCGCAGGGCGCCAAGACCGACAAGGCAGCGGCCCGCGTGGCCGCCGCCAAGGGCACGGTGGTGGCCGAGTACGACCAGATCGGCGTGCTCGTCGTCCGCTCCACCAACCCCGGGTTCGCCGCCGACGTGGCGGGCAGCGGGGTCGACTCGGTCGCCGCGACGACCGGCCTCGGTGCCGCCATCGACGAGGGCGTGGCCATCGAGGCCGACACCGCGGCCGTCGCCGCTGCCGCCGGGGACCCCACCGGCGAGCCGCTCTACGGCCTGCAGTGGGACATGCCGATGATCGACGTGCCCGAGGCGCACGCCGTCACCACCGGCAGCGCGAACGTCGTGGTGGGCGTGCTGGACAGCGGCATCTCCAGCAGCCACCCCGACCTGGCCAGCCAGATCGCCAAGGACAAGAGCGCGTCCTGCCTCGGCGGCGTCGTCGACACGTCCGAGACGGCCTGGAACCCGACCACCTCCGACCACGGCACCCACGTGGCCGGCACGATCGCCGCGGCGATCAACGGCGTCGGCGTCACCGGCGTCGCACCGGGCGTCAAGGTGGCCGCGGTCAAGGTCGTCAACGACGGCGGCTGGATCTTCCCGGAGGCTGCGGTCTGCGGGTTCATGTGGGCCGCCGAGCACGGCATGCAGGTGACCAACAACAGCTACTACATCGACCCGTGGGAGCTGAACTGCCGGAACGACGAGCGGCAGCGTCCGGTGTGGAAGGCGGTGCAGCGGGCCATCCGCTACTCGCAGTCCCAGGGCGTGCTGCACGTCGCGTCGGCGGGCAACTCCAACTGGGACCTGGCGCACAAGAACACCGACGACGGCAGCCCGAACGACGGCAGCGGCCCGGTCGAGGACCGCAAGGACCTCAACAGCGCCTGCCTCGTCCTGCCGGGTGAGGCGCCGGGCGTGGTCACCGTCTCGGCGACCGGCCCGACCGGGGAGAAGAGCTTCTACTCGTCGTACGGCACCGGGGTCGTCGACGTGACGGCGCCGGGCGGCGACACCCGGTTCCGCACCCAGGGTGCCCTCCCGACCACCACCGACGGCATCCTGTCCACCACCTGGTCGCAGACCAGCGGCAACGGCTGGGGTTACAAGCAGGGCACCTCGATGTCCTCGCCGCACGCGGCGGGTGTCGCGGCGCTCGCCGCCTCGGCGCACCCGGGCATCAAGCCGGGGGCTCTGGCGGCCCTGTTGGAGAACAGCGCCGTGGCGCAGTCCTGCCCGGATGGCGTCTACAACCCGGCGCCGCTCCACCCGGCCGGCCCGCACGCCTACGACGCGACCTGCTCCGGCGGGGCGCGCAACGGCTTCTACGGCGCCGGCATGGTCAACGCTTACCAGGCCGTGAAGTAGCGACCAGCACCACGGTGGGCCCGGCGGTGATCCGCCGGGCCCACCCGTTTCTCCTGCTCACTGTGGGGTACGGAGGGAGTCCTCAGCCCACGTCGAGGAGGTCAGCCGGTGTCGACCGATGCCATCGTCCTGTTGAAAGAGGACCACAAGGAGATGCGTCGCCTGTTCAAGGAGTTCCAGGCGAACGAGGACGCTCCGGCGAGCCAGCGCGAGAAGCTCGTGAAGCAGATCCTCGAAGCGCTCACCGTGCACACGTACCTGGAGAACGAGGTCATGTACCCGGAGGTCCGCAAGCGCCTGCCGGAGCTGGAGGACCACATCCTGGAGTCGTACGAGGAGCACCACGTGGCCGACGTGCTCTGCTTCGAACTCTTCACGATGAAGCCGGACGACGAGCACTACAACGCCAAGACGACGGTGCTGATCGAGAACGTGCTGCACCACGTCGAGGAGGAGGAGCAGGAGTGGTTCCCCAAGGTGCGCGAGAAGATGGGCCGTAACCAACTGCAGGATCTCGGCCAGCGGATGATCGACATGCGTCCGACGGCACCCCGCTCGCCGGCCGCGCCGAAGGCGCTGAAGAAGTCGCTGGACGCGGTGCGCGCCTGACCCCGCCACGCCGTCCGGGGCCCGGCCGTCGGTCGGGCCCCGACGCGTGTCACCAGGCGGTCGCCGGCACCCCGTCCGGCTCCGGCAGGACCCGCCGTAGCTGCCCCGGGGGCGCGCTGCGCCGCCGCCACTCGCGCGGGTAGCCCAGCGACACCTCCTCGAACCGTACGCCGTCGTACCAGGTCGTGCGGGGAATGTGCAGGTGGCCGTAGACCATGACGGCGGCGCCGAAGCGGACGTGCCAGTCGGCGGTGGCCTCGGTGCCGCACCACTGGGCGAAGATCGGGTAGCGCAGGATCCGCGTCGGCTCCCGGACCAGGGGCCAGTGGTTGACCAGCACGGTCGGCAGCGCCGGATCCCGCTCGGCCAGCCGCCGGGCGGTCTGCGCCACCCGGGCCGCGCACCACGCCGAGCGGCTCTCGTACGGGTCGGGGTGCAGCAGGTACTCGTCGGTGCAGACCACCCCCGTCCGGTACGCCTCGGCCAGCGCCGCCTCCGGCGTGTCGAAGCCCTCCGGCCGCCAGCTGTGGTCGTACAGCAGGAACAGGGGCGCCACGGTCACCGGACCGCCACGCCCCGCCCACACCGGGTACGGATCCTCCGGGGTGAGGACGCCGAGGCCGCGGCACAGCTCGACCAGGTGGGCGTAGCGCGCCACGCCGCGCAGCGTCACCGGATCGCTGGGCGGAGTCCACAGTTCGTGGTTGCCCGGGGACCAGACCACCTTCGCGAACCGACCGGCCAGCAGCCGCAGCGCCCACTCGATCTGCTCGACGGTGTCGCCGACGTCCCCGGCGACGAGCAGCCAGTCGTCCGGCGAGTCGGGACGCAGCCCCTCGACGATCGCGCGGTTGTCCGCGTGCCGCACGTGCAGGTCGCTGATGGCCAGCAGGCTCCCGCCACCACCCGCCCCCGCCATGCCGTCGATCCTAGGCGGCCCGTCACCGGCCCCGCGACCCCCGACGGCCGGCCTCGGGGGCGCTGTGCCCGGCCCCGGCGCGGCCGACCCCCGACGGCCGGGTGACCGCGACCGCCCGGTCGACCCCCGGCGGACGGTCCGGCCCGCCCGCACCCGGTAGGATCCCCCTCGGGCCGTGACTGGCGCATTGGAGATGGAGAACCATCGGGGAGCGGCCCCGTCACGAGGACGCATGCCGAGCGCCTGGGCCTTCCGCACGTCACCAGGAGGTCGCATGTCGCTGAACGCCGAGTCCACCGCTTTCCGCAGCGCGCTCGAAGTGATCGGCGGCGTCGAGCCGCGCGTGGCCGACGCCATCCGCGCCGAGCTGGCCGACCAGCGCGAGTCGCTCAAGCTCATCGCCAGCGAGAACTACGCCTCCCCGGCCACCCTGCTGGCCATGGGCAACTGGTTCAGCGACAAGTACGCCGAGGGCACGGTCGGCCGCCGCTTCTACGCCGGCTGCCAGAATGTGGACACCGTGGAGGCGCTCGCCGCCGAGCACGCCCGGGAGCTGTTCGGCGCGTCCCACGCGTACGTGCAGCCGCACTCCGGCATCGACGCCAACCTGGTCGCCTTCTGGGCGATCCTGGCCGACCGGGTCGAGTCGCCGGCGCTCAAGCGCGCCCAGGCCCGGCACGTCAACGACCTCACCGAGGCCGACTGGTTCGCGCTGCGCCGCGAGCTGGGCAACCAGCGGATGCTCGGCATGTCGCTGGACGCCGGTGGCCACCTCACCCACGGCTTCCGGCCGAACATCTCCGGCAAGATGTTCGACCAGCGCAGCTACGGCACCGACCCGGACACCGGCCTGGTCGACTACGACAAGGTCGCCGAGGCGGCCCGCGAGTTCAAGCCGCTGATCCTGGTCGCCGGCTACTCGGCGTACCCCCGGAAGGTCAACTTCCGGATCATGCGGGAGATCGCCGACTCGGTCGGCGCCACCTTCATGGTCGACATGGCGCACTTCGCCGGCCTCGTCGCCGGCAAGGTCTTCACCGGCGACTTCGACCCGGTGCCGCACGCGCACATCGTCACCACCACCACGCACAAGTCGCTGCGCGGCCCGCGCGGCGGCCTGGTGCTCTGCCAGCCGGAGCTGGCCGAGCAGGTCGACCGGGGCTGCCCGATGGTGCTCGGCGGCCCGCTGCCGCACGTGATGGCCGCCAAGGCGGTCGCCCTGGCCGAGGCCCGCCGCCCCGACTTCGCCGACTACGCGCAGCGGATCGTCGCCAACGCGCAGGCCCTCGCCGACGGGCTGCTGCGCCGCGGCGCCAAGCTGGTCACCGGCGGCACCGACAATCACCTGGTGCTCATCGACGTCACCTCGTACGGCCTCACCGGCCGGCAGGCCGAGCAGGCGCTGCTCGACTCCGGCATCGTCACCAACCGCAACTCCGTCCCGCAGGACCCGAACGGCGCCTGGTACACCTCCGGCATCCGGATCGGCACGCCGGCCCTGACCACCCGGGGCCTCGGCACCGCGGAGATGGACGCCACCGCCGAGCTGATCCACGCCGTGCTCGGCCAGACCACCCCGGGCGCCAACGCCGACGGCACCCCCTCGAAGGCGAAGTACGTCCTCGACCCGGCGATCGCCGACAAGGTCAGCAAGCAGGCCACGGAGCTGCTGGCGGGCTTCCCGCTGTACCCGGGCGTCGACCTGGCCTGATCCGTCCCGTCGTGACGGCCGGGCGGCACTCGCCCGGCCGTCAACGTTTCGGGGGGTACATCACAAGGTGTTGCCCACGGGGTCACCGTCCGACTAGAACCTCAGCAACGATCGCCCGGACCTCCCGGCGACGGTGGCGAGGTGATGGACGTGGCTCTGGTCTCCTACGACGACGCCGAGGCGGCGGCCTTCGCCGCCACCCGGGAGCTGCCCCCGGCCAGCCTCGACCGCTGGCGCCACGCCGTGCAGCAGCACCTGCGGCCCCGGGACACCACGACCCTGCTCGACCTGGGCTGCGGCACCGGTGCCTGGGCGCACGCCTTCACCGGGTGGTTCGGCATCCGGGTGGTGGGCGTGGAGCCCGCGACGGCGATGCGCGCGTACGCGGACCACCGGCCGCTGCTCGCCGGGGACGCCGGGGCGTTGCCACTGCGCGACTCCAGCGTGGACGCCGCCTGGCTGTCGACGATGCTGCACCACGTTCCGGACCTCGACGCGGCGGCCCACGAGCTGCGCCGGGTGCTGCGCCCCGGCGCGCCGGTGCTGATCCGCTCCCCCTTCCCCGGGCGCCACCAGCGGATCGGTCTCTTCCACTGGTTCCCGGAGGCCATCGAGGTGCTGGAGACGTACCCCGATCTGGCCCGCGTCCGCGCCGTGTTCGCCGCGGCCGGCTTCCCGGTCAGCAGCGTCGAGGCGGTCGCCCAGACCACCGCCGCGTCCCTCGCGGACTTCGCGCACCGACTGGACCGGCGGGCGCACACGCCGCTGCGGTTGATCAGCGACGACGCGTACGAGGCCGGCGTGGCCCGGCTGCGTGCCGCCGCGCCGCACACCCCCGGGCCGGTCGTCGACCACCTGGACCTGCTCGTGCTGCGTTAGGCCTGGGTCGAGGTCCGACGCCGCTCAGACCGGGCCGGCCTCGCCGCGTTCGCGCAGGTAGTCGTGCAGCGCCGCGGTCGCCCGCAACCGCCGCAGGCTCCGGCGGTGCAGATCCTGCTCGCGGCGTGCCAACTCGGCGCGCACCCGGACGGCGCTGCCGGTGGTGCGCAGCTCGTCCAGCACGGCGGAGATGATGTCGAACGGGTACGCCCCGCGCCGCAGCAGCGCGACCACCTGCGCGGCGCGCAGCTCGGCCGCGTCGTACACCCGGTAGCCGGTGGCCCGGTCGCGCACCGGCCGGAGCAGGCCGCGCTCCTCCCACAACCGCAGCTGGGAGGTGCGGACGCCGACCCGCCGCGCCACCCCGCCGATCCGCGCGCCGTCCCGCGGCGCCGCGACCGCCGGCGCGGACACCACGGTCTCGAACGCGCCGAGCACCCGCCGGATCTCGGCCCGCTCCCGGTCCAGCTCGGCGTGGCCGCCGTCGAGCGCCGCCAGCGCCGCCGGCAGGTCACCCCGGTGGACCGCGGTCATGACCTCCCGCGTACGCGCCCAGCCGTGCCCCTCGGCCATCCGCCGCGCCACGGCGAGGGCCCGCACGTGCGCCTCGGTGAAGATCCGGTACCCGGACGGGGTGCGCTCGACCGGCGGCAGCACCCCGTCGGCGACGTAGTTGCGGACCTGCTGGGTGGAGATGCCGGCCGTCGCGGCGACGTCCACGGCCCGGAGCCGGCGCGCTGTCCTCACAAGCTCACCCTACTGCTTACGCGTTGTTTGAGACTTTCCGGTGTCCTTCGCCTTCAGCGCGCTGGCCTGTGCACGCGAAGTCTCTACGAGGGCTTCAATGAGACGATTGAAGGCGGCCAGGCCAGAAGACGCACACCCGGCGGGGCTTCGCCCTGCCCACGATTCACGTGAAGGGTTCGCATGCAGCAGCCAGACCGGTCCGCCGCCGACAGCCACGACATGATCGAGGTACGCGGAGCGCGGGAGAACAACCTCGCCTCCGTCTCGGTCGACATCCCCAAGCGCCGGCTGACCGTCTTCACCGGGGTCTCCGGCTCCGGCAAGTCCTCGCTGGTCTTCGGCACCATCGCCGCGGAGTCACAGCGGCTGATCAACGAGACCTACAGCGCGTTCCTCCAGACCTTCATGCCGAGCCTGTCCCGGCCGGACGTGGACTCCCTGCGCAACCTCACCCCGGCCATCGTCGTCGACCAGGAGCGGATGGGCGTCAACTCCCGCTCGACGGTCGGCACCGCCACCGACGCGTACGCGATGCTGCGCATCGTCTTCAGCCGGCTCGGCCAGCCGTACGTCGGCGGGGCGGGCGCGTTCAGCTTCAACCTCGCCGAGGGCATGTGCCCGGCCTGCGAAGGGCTGGGCCGGGTCTCCGACCTCGACGTCACCGAACTCGTCGACGTGGAGAAGTCGCTCAACGGCGGCGCGATCACCGTCCCCAACTTCGGCGTCGACACCTGGTACTGGCAGATCGTCGCCAACTCCGGGCTGTTCGATCCGGACGCCAAACTCCAGGACTACACGCCGCAGCAGTGGCAGGACCTCCTCCACAAGCCGGCCACGAAGATCAAGGTCGGCAGCAACAACTGGACGTACGAGGGGCTGGTCGTCAAGGTCCGGCGGCTCTACCTCGCCAAGGACCGCGAGTCGATGCAGCCGCAGATCCGGGCGTTCGTCGACCGGGCGGTCACGTTCACGACCTGCGCCGACTGCGGCGGCACCCGGCTGAACGCCGCCGCCCTCTCCTCCCGGATCGCCGGGCGCAACATCGCCGAGTGCGCCGCCATGCAGATCAGCGACCTGGCCGAGTTCGTGCGGGGCATCGACGACCCGGCGGTCGCCCCGCTCGTCGCCAATCTGCGCGACCTGCTCGACTCCCTCGTCGAGATCGGTCTGGGCTACCTCAGCCTGGACCGCGAGTCGGCCACCCTCTCCGGCGGCGAGGCGCAGCGGGTGAAGATGGTGCGGCACCTCGGCTCACCGCTCTCCGACGTCACGTACGTCTTCGACGAGCCCACCGTCGGCCTGCACCCGCACGACATCGCCCGCATGAACGACCTGCTGCGGCGGCTGCGCGACAAGGGCAACACGGTGCTGGTGGTCGAGCACAAGCCGGAGACCATCGTGATCGCCGACCACGTCGTCGACCTCGGGCCCGGCGCCGGTACGGCCGGCGGCCACGTCTGCTACACCGGCGACGTCGGCGGCCTGCGCCGCTCCGACACGCTCACCGGCCGGCACCTCGACCACCGGGTCCGGCTGCGCGACCAGGTCCGGACGCCCACCGGGCACCTGGCGATCCGCAACGCCGACCTGCACAACCTACGCGACGTGAGCGTGGACGTCCCGCTCGGCGTGCTGACCGTGGTCACCGGGGTGGCCGGCTCCGGCAAGAGCTCGCTCATCCACGGCTCCCTGCGCCGCCGCAACGGGGTGGTCATCGTCGACCAGTCCCCCATCCGGGGCTCGCGGCGCAGCAATCCCGCCACGTACACCGGCCTGCTCGACCCGGTACGCACCGCCTTCGCGAAGGCGAACGGCGTGAAGGCCGCGCTGTTCAGCGCCAACTCCGAGGGCGCCTGCCCGACCTGCAAGGGCATCGGCCTCGTCTACACGGACCTGGCCATGATGGCCGGGGTCGCCTCGGTCTGCGAGCGGTGCGAGGGCCGCCGGTTCACCGACGAGGTGCTCACCTACCGGCTGCGTGGGAAGAACATCAGCGAGGTGCTGGCGATGCCGGTCAGCGAGGCGCGGGACTTCTTCCCGAGCGGTCCGGCCCGGGTCATCCTCGACCGGCTCGCCGACGTCGGGCTGAGCTACATCACGCTGGGCCAGCCGCTCACCACCCTCTCCGGCGGCGAGCGGCAGCGACTCAAGCTGGCCATCTACATGGCCGAGAAGACCAGCACGTACGTCCTCGACGAACCGACCACCGGCCTGCACCTGGCCGACGTGGACCAGCTGCTCGCCCTGCTCGACCGTCTCGTCGACGCCGGCAACACGGTCGTCGTCATCGAGCACCACCAGGCGGTGATGGCGCACGCCGACTGGCTGATCGACCTCGGGCCGGGCGCGGGCCACGACGGCGGGCGGATCGTCTTCACCGGCACACCCGCCGAACTGGTCGCCCACGGGGACACGCTCACCGCCCGCCACCTGCGCGAGTACGTCGCCCGCTGACCGCGGTGGCCGGACGCGCCCCGCGGCCGGCCACCCACCACGGCATGATGGCCGGGTGCGTGAACGCGACGATTGGACAGGGCTGCCGGGCGTCGTCGTCCTCCCCAGCGGAGCCGCCGTACGCGGGCGCCGCCTCGCCGACCCGGCCCCGCCGGCCGACTTCGCGCTGCTGCTGGCGCCGGGGCCGGTGCCGGCCTGGCCGCACCGGCGGATCCGCTGGCCGGACTTCTGGGTGCCGGTCGACCGCGCCGACGCGCTGGACGCCCTCCGGGAGGCGCTGGCCCGCGCCCACGGCGGCGAGCGGGTCGAGGTGGCGTGCCGGGGCGGCACCGGCCGTACCGGCACCGCCCTGGCGGCGCTGGCGATCCTCGACGGGCTGCCGCACCGGGAGGCGGTGCCCTGGGTACGCGCCCACTACCGGCCCCGGGCCGTGGAGACACCCTGGCAGCGTCGCTGGCTCCACCGGCTCCGGTGACCACAGGCCCCTGCGGGGTGACGCCTACGGCACAGACGCCGCTGGCCGGCACCCGGGTTCGGGTGCCGGCCAGCGGCTTGGTTCCCCCTATGAGGAAAGTCAGTTCCAGTGCTCGGCGACGAGGTCGGCGGCCTGGGTCTCCCACTGGGCGTAGTGGAACGGGTAGGCCGACACCTGCACCGTCTGGGCGGCCTTGGTCAGCGGCATGTCCTGCCAACCGTCGACCTGCTTGAGACCCTTCAGGAACGCCAGCGTGGAGTATTCGGGGTCGGTGATCTGCTCGACCGTGCCCCACCCGCTGGACGGGCGCTGCTGGAACAGGCCCTGCGAGTCGTGGTCGTTGCGCTCACCCAGGTGACCCAGGTTGACCAGCTTCGACTCCTGCAACGCGGTGGCGATGGCCACCACGGCGGCCCGCTCGTCCATGCCGGCCTTCTTCGTCGCCGCGATGATCGCCTTCACATTCGCGACCTGCTCGTCGTCCAGGTCGATGCGGGACTGCTTGCCCTGCACACCGTGCGGAATCAGCTTGCCGGTGTCGGGCTTGTCGGCCAGCACCGTGGCGGCGACCGGCTTGGACTCCACCGACGGGGCGGCGGTGGCGGGGCCGGCGACCATGCCACCGGCGAAGGCCAGACCAGCGATACCGAGAACGCTCTTACGCAGCAGCTTCGAGTTCATGATCAAGCTCCATTCGGGGGAAGACGCCACCCACCCGCAAAGGGGGGAAAGGGGTGTGGTGACGCAAGCACCGTCCGGCGCTCACAGACATTCAGGGGATGACCACCAGGCCCAAGGGGGGCGGGCAGGTGGTGATCGAAAGACCGGCGAACCGGGGCCGGGGCCCTCGTGGTGCCGGATCCAGATGTAACGACCACCGGCCCGCCATCATTCCGGCCGGGCCCGAGGACCCATGCCCCACCCGCTCGGGTGGGCGGCCCTACTCGATCGTCCAGGTGATGTAACGACCCCGCCCCCGCCACCATTCCACCCCCACGATGCCGCCCATCACACCCCCAAACCAGACACCCGGGCGTGACACGGCACAGACCAACCGGACACACCACCCAGCACGCGCACGCGACGCATCGAGATCACGGAGGAATTCGGCCCCTCCAGGGGCCAAACCCTTCCAAGATCTCGCCACGGAACAGGGCTGAGTCGGCATCCCACCGGCGGAACAGGGCCAGGTCAGGGGTGTGGCCCGCCGTGACCGGCGCAGGGATCAGGCCTGACAGTGAGGAGCCGGGCACGGCGGGCCACACCCCCTACCGCAACCAACGACGAGTCGCCTATCCGACGTCCTGCCCCTGCGACCACGAGCTGCGGTACAGCGTGCC
Source organism: Micromonospora sp. WMMD558 (assembly GCF_049315255.1). NCBI lineage: Bacteria > Bacillati > Actinomycetota > Actinomycetes > Micromonosporales > Micromonosporaceae > Micromonospora > Micromonospora sp. WMMD558. Next base: position 5,105,254 of record NZ_CP186061.1, read on the forward strand.
GCGGCCGTGCGGGTCGGGTACGCCGTCGGCGGGCGGGACGGACGAGGGGAACTCGTCCTCGGGCCCGTTCGGCAGCACACCACCGGCCGTACGCGACCGGCGCACCCGCGTGACGACGAACCAGACGAGCCCCACCGCACAGGCGACGATGACGATCTTCTGAAGGGCGCCGGCGTACCCCTCGACGAGATGCCAGTTGTCCCCGAGCAGGTAGCCGGCCATGACGAACGTGGTGTTCCAGATCAGGCTGCCCAGCGTGGTGTAGACGGCGAAGGTCAGGATCGGCATCCGTTCCACGCCCGCCGGGATGGAGATCATGCTGCGGAAGATCGGGATCATCCGCCCGAAGAACACCGCCTTGACGCCGTGCCGGAGGAACCACTCCTCGGTGCGGTCCACGTCACTCAGCTTCACCAGCGGCAGCCGGGCGGCGATGGCCCGCATCCGCTCCCGCCCGAGCGCGGCCCCGATGTAGTACAGGGCCAGCGCGCCGAGCAGCGAGCCGAGCGTCGTCCAGAAGATCGCGCTGACCAGGCTCATCCGGCCCTGCCCGGCGACGAACCCGGCGAGCGGCAGGATCACCTCGCTGGGGATCGGCGGGAAGAGGTTCTCCAGGGCCACGGCCAGACCCGCGCCGGGCCCTCCGAGCCGTTCCACCAGGCCGGTGACGTACCCGACGAGGCCGTCCTGGGGTGGTGCGGCCTCCCCGGTGGCGGTGCCGGCGGCGAGTAGGGCGTGCGCGGTTCCAGACATGAGCTACACGCTACGAACCCATCCTGAGAGCCGGCCGAGCGGGCGGCCCCACTTTGGCGCGATCCGATTATGCTGCGGAGCCCCGGGAGAGGAGCCGCCCGAATGCGTACGCCCCTGCGTATCGCCGTCGCGCAACCGGCGGGTGAGCCGTACGACGTCGCGGTCAACGCGGCTCGGCACGCCGACGCGGTCCGCGCGGCGGACGCCCGGGTCGTGGTCTTCCCGGAGTTGTCCCTGACCGGCTACCACCTGGACGCGCCCGTCCTCGACCCCACCCACCCGGTGCTGGCGCCACTGGTCGAGGCGTGTGCCGCGACGGGGGCGCTGGCCCTGGCCGGCGCGCCGGTCGCCGGTGACCACATCGCGACGCTGGCCGTGGACGGCGGCGGGGCGCGGGTGGCGTACCGGAAGATGTGGCTGGGTGGGACGGAGCCGCGACGCTTCTCCCCCGGCCCGGCACCGGCGGTGCTCGACGTGGACGGCTGGCGGCTGGGCCTGGCGATCTGCAGGGACACCGGGGTCGCGGAGCACGCCCGGCGCACCGCCGCCGCGGGGATCGAGGTGTACGTGGCGTCCGTCCTCGAGGCCGCCCGGGACGCGGCGGTGACCGACGGGCGGGCCCACCGGATCGCCACGGCGCACCGGGTCCACGTGGCCGTGGCCAGCTTCGCCGGCTCGTCCGGCGAGGGCTACCCGGAGGCGGCCGGCCGATCGGCGATCTGGTCCCCGGACGGCACCGTGCTGGCGCGGGCCGGCGCGGCGACCGGCGACATCGCCCGGACGGTCCTGGGATGAGCCGGCGGTCCGGGCCGGCGCCCGCTCACCGTCAGCCGTCGCGCCGGGTGCCGCCGGTGTCGGCGAGCAGGGCGTCGAGCTGGGCGGCCACCGTCGGGTCGAGCTTGCCGTCCTCGACGGCCTTGTCGAGGCGCTCGCGCAGCTTCTCGACCCGCTCGGCCCGGTCCCGCGGCCGGCCGCCCAGCTCGACGAGGTCCCTGCCCAGCTGCTCGGCGGTCTTGCGGTCGACGTCGCCCTGGGCGACCGCCAGCGCGAGCACCGCGGCGAACTCGGCGGCCACCTCGCGCAGGTTGACCGGCGCCGGTCCGGCGGTGGTGGGCGCGGCGGTGCTGGGTCTCGGCGCGGGCGAGCTGCTCGGCGCCTCGACCGGCACGGACCGTCCCGCGGTCGGGGCCTGGTCGCCCCGGTCGCCGAGGACCAGCGCGGCGACGGTCGCGACGACCAGGGCGAGACCCGCGGCCACCAGGGCGGCGACCGGCCGGTCCGACCGTCGGGCGGGTGCCCGGGTCGGGGCGGGCGGCCGTGGCCCGGCACCGTCGGGGGTGGCCGGGCGCCGGTCGACCAGCGTCGGCGCGTGGGCGGGCGTCGACGCGGCGACGGACGGCAGGATCGCGGTCGGCGGGTTCGCGGGTGGGGCGGCGGGTCGCGTGGCACGCAGGTGGGCGGCGAGCTGCGCGGCGGTGGGACGGCGGGCCGGATCGGCGGCGAGGCAGGCGAGCGTGAGCCGCGCGACGTCGGCCGGTAGCCCGGGTACGGCCGGTGGCGGCACGGTGGCGCCACGGGCGTGCACGTCGACCGCGTCCTCCCAGCTGTCCACGCGCAGGTGCGCCCGGCCGGTGAGCGTGCGGTAGAGCAGCGCGCCGAGGGCGTACACGTCGCTGGCCGGGTTCGGCGGGCCGGGCCGCATCCGCTCCGGGGCGAAGTACGCGGGCGTGCCCATCAGCAGCTCACCGGTCTGCCCGGCCAGGGGGTGGTCGGGACCGGCCAGGGCGGCGATGCCGAAGTCGAGCACCTTCGCGCCGGTGGCGGTGAGCATGACGTTGCCGGGTTTGATGTCGCGGTGCACGACGCCGATCCGGTGGGCGTCGGCGAGCGCCGCGGCGACCTGCGCGGCCATCCGGACCGCCTCGGGCCAAGGCAGCGGGCCGGCGGCCAGCCGGTCGGCGAGGTTGTGCCCGTCCACCAGCTCCATCACCAGGTACGGCACGACGGCGCCACCGGCGAGGGACGCCTCGCCGTAGTCGTACACCTGGGTCACGTGCGGGTGGCTCAGCCGGGCGGCCGCGCGGGCTTCGCGCTGGATGGTGGCCCGGAGCTGAGGGTCGGCGGCCAGCTCGCCGGCGAGGGCCTTCACCGCCACCGGCCGGTGCAGCACCTCGTCGTGGGCGCGCCACACCTCGGACATCCCGCCGCGGCCGATGCGCTCGCGCAGGACGTACCGGTCGTGCAGCCGGAGGCTTGGCGTGAACGGCGACATAGGTCTCCAGTCTGCCTGCCCGACGGCGGGTAGGACCACCGACTACGCAGAGAGCCACGTCCGGTACCGGCCGCGGTGACCGGATCATGCCCGAAGCACCAACTTCCGCTGGCCGCAAAACACCGGTTCAGGAGCAACGGGGCGGAGCGGGCACCGGGGCGGGCTGGATGCGGTCGGCGAGCCGGCGCAGGGTGGCTGCGGAGGCCCGTCGGGTGGCGGCGAGCCGTGGGGTGCGCGGCGGCTCGGGGCGGATCGGCGCGTCCGGTCGGGCGGAGGTGACGTGCCGCGTCACCGCGTCGACGGCGAGAACGAAACCGGTGGGCTGGTCCATGGGGTCAACTCCTCGGGACGGGTCCGGTGGACGACCGGACGACGAGTGTGGTGGGCAGCAGAACCTGCCGGGCCCCGGGTTCCGCGGGCGGGTCGAGCAGCAGGCGGGCGGCGATGCGGCCCTTCTCCTCGGCGGGCTGCCGCACGGTGGTCAGCCCGGCGGCGGCCGCCTCGGGGACGTCGTCGAACCCCGTGACCGAGACCGGCGGGCCGCCGGCCAGCGCGTCGCGCGCGCCGAGGGCGAGGACGTCGGAGCAGGCCAGCACCGCCGTGGGCGACCGGTCGGCGGTACGCAGGGCGGCGACGGCGGCCGCGGCGGCGGCGCGGTCGTTGGCGGGGGCGGTGAGCACGGTCAGCTCCGGCCAGGCCACACCCACCTCGGCGAAGGCGTCGGCGAAGCCGGCGAGCCGTCCCCGTGTGGTCGGATGCGGGACCTCGGTCGCAGCGGCGAGCCGCAGCGGCCCGGCGGGTGCACCGGGCAGCACCGAGTCGCCGAGCAGGGCCACCCGCCGGTGCCCGAGGCGGGCCACGTGCCGGGCGATCTCCCGGGCGGCGGCGCGCTCGTCGATGCCGACGAAGCGGTCGTCGGGGCCGGCGGTGTCGGGGGGCGCGGTGGTCACGTACGGCACGCCGCGGCCCCGGATCGCGTCGATGGCCCAGCCCTCGTGGCCGGCGCAGTAGACGCAGAACCCGTCCACGGCGGCGTTCTCCACCGCCACTCGCGCGCCGGCCGGGTCGTCGGGCAACGGCACGAGCAGCAGGCTGGTGCCGCCCTGCTCGGCAGCCTCGGCGAGACCGGCGAGGAAGCGGACGGCGAACGGGTCGGTGAACGCGTACGACAGCCGGGACGTGAAGAGGACGCCGATCGCGCCCACGTACCCCCGTCGAAGCGAGCGGGCGGTGGGGTTGGGCCCTGGGTAGCCCATCTGCCGGGCGGTGGCCAGGATCCGCTCCCGCAGCGCCGAGGAGAGCTGGTCGGGCCGGCAGTACGCGTTGGAGACCGTGCTGCGGGACACCCCCACCGCGTCGGCCACGGCTTGCAGAGTCGGCTTCACCGGTCACCTCTGGATCGATTCAGACTGGATCGATCCAGAGCGTAGCCGGAAGTGTCGGCGTCGGTCAATGGGATGCGGGCGAACCGGCGCGCCACGGCCGCGCGCGGTCCCGGGAGTTACCGCCCGTGCAGGTCGTCCAGGATCCGGCCGAGGATCTCCGGCGTGCGCTCCGGCGGCTCCGCCTCCCCGCGGAGCCGTTCCATCGCCGCCGCGTAGTTCTCGAGGTCGTCCCGTTTGTCCAGGTAGAGCGCGGTGGTGAGTTGTTCGAGGTACACGACGTCCGGCAGGTCGTCCGCACCGAACCGCAGGATCGTGAACGCGCCTCCGGCGGCGGCGTGCCCGCCCGCGGCGAACGGAAGGATCTGGAGCCGGACGTTCGGCGCCTTGGTCGCCTCGATCAGTGCCGTCACCTGGTCGCGCATCACCCCCGGGCCGCCGATCGGCCGGCGCAACGCCGCCTCGTCCACGACCGCCCACAACTGGGGCGGGTCCTCCCGGCGCAGCACGCGCTGCCGCTGCATGCGCAGGGCGACCCGCCGGTCGATCTCCGCCGGCGTGGCGCGGCCGTGGCCGAGGAGCACGACGGCCCGCGCGTACGCCGGCGTCTGCAACAGGCCGGGCACGAACTGGACCTCGTACGTCCGGATCAGGGACGCGGCGGCCTCCAACCCCAGGTACGCCTGGAACCACGACGGCAGCACGTCGCCGTACCGGTGCCACCAGCCGGGGCTGTTCGCGTCCCGGGCGAGCTTGAGCAGCGCCTCCCGCTCCTGCGGCTCGGCGACCCCGTAGAGGGTGAGCAGGTCGGCGACGTCCCGCTCCTTGAAGCCGACCCGCCCGAGCTCCATCCGGCTGATCTTCGACTCCGAGGCGCGGATCTCCCAGCCGGCGCCCTCGCGGGTCACTCCGCTGGACTCGCGCAGCCGGCGCAACTGCGCGCCGAGCAGCATGCGCAGGACGGTGGGGCCGGTCGCCGGACCGCCCTCGGCGGGAACCATCGCCACTGCCGACCCTCCGCACGCCACCATGCCGTCGGGCGATCGAACCCGACCGGGGTGTAAGCATGCCATGGACGGTCAGTGAGGTGAATGGCTCCGGCGAGGCGAATCGGGCCCGGCAGCGGGACGGCGGGTCAGCGGATCAGGTGGTCGAAGTCGCCGTCGCGGGCGCCGAGCACGAAGGCCGCGATCTCGTCCACCGTGTAGATGAGGGCGGGCCCGTCGGGGTGCCGGGAGTTGCGGACCGCGATGCCCGCCCCGCCGGGCAGCTCGGCCAACTCGACGCAGTTGCCGCTGGGGTTGCTGCGGCGACTCTTCTGCCACCGCAACGGCGGCAGCTGGTTGGTGGGGAGGCCGTTCGGTGGCTGCTGCATGTACGTCTTTCTCTTCACGCACCCGCTCGCACCGGGGCCGGTGGAGGCGTCGCGAATGGACGGAGGGGTTTCCTGCACGTGCATCTGCTATTGCATCCGCATTGGACAGCGAGCATGATAACCGACGTGTGCGGTACCGAACCGCTCACGGACAGTCATCTCACCCTGGGCTGCCACCAGGGAAACACGGGGTGTCGGTGACCGCCGGCGGGGCCGGGGCGTCGGCGTGACGGGAGGGCTCGTGCCGGATCCGTTGACCATCGCGTCCGGCATCTGCGCCGCGGGAGCCCTCGTCTCGTCCTGGCAGTTGCACCGCCGGGCTATCCGAGCCGAAGCCGAGCTCGCCGTGCTGCAGGCCGAACTCGCGGCCGAGCGCCACGCGGCGAGCCACGACCCGCTGACCGGCCTGCCCAACCGGCGCGCCTTCCACCGGCTCGCCGCCGCGGTGCTGACCGGGGCGGCCGGCCGGCCTGTCATCGCCGTCGTCCTCGACCTCGACGACTTCAAGCAGATCAACGACCGGTACGGGCACGCCGTCGGAGACCAGGTGCTGGTCAGCGTCGCCCAGCGGTTCGCCGCCTTCGCCGGTGGCGATCCGGTCGCCCGGCTCGGCGGCGACGAGTTCGCCGGGCTGCTGACCACGCCGCGGGTGGACCGGCGGTGGATCGAGCACGCCACCCGGCGACTCTGCGACATCCTCGCCGCGCCGATCCCCCTGCGCGGGCTGACCATCCAGGTGACGGCCTCGGTCGGCCTGGCGCCGGTCACCGGCCCGGGCCAGCTGACCGAGGCGCTGGACCAGGCCGACGCGGCGATGTACCGGGCGAAGGGCGTCGCGTCCGCCCGCCCGCGCCGCCAGCTCGACAGCGCGGGCGCGACCGACCGCTGACCCGCCCGCTCCGTCACCTGCCCGGCCGCCGGGGGCGCCGACGCGCCTGGGAGATGCCCTACCGCCAGCCGTAGCCGGCGCGCAGCGCCCGGGCCACCCGGTCGAAGCGTTCCCGGTCGAGCACCGCCCCCTCGCGACGGATGCAGTCCTCGCGCATGGTCAGCACCCGGTCCAGCCGCAGCCAGCTCGGACGGCCGGACCGGTCCCAACCACCCGCCCCGAGGGCCAGCCAGTGCCGCTGTCCGTCGCGGTCGTCCTGGCTGGAGAGCATCAGCCCGAACAACGTCCGGCTGTGCCGGCCCACCACCAGCACCGGACGGTCCTTGCCCTGGCGGGGGTCGTCCTCGTACGGCACCCAGGTCCAGACGATCTCCCCCGGGTCGGCATGCCCGTCCAGCTCCGGGGCGTACGCGAGCTGGCGACGTTGCAGCGCGGCGACCTGGCGCCGACGCGCGACCTGGGCCGGGGCGGGGCCCGGTCGCCGCGGGGACGGGATGACGGTGCCGAGGCGCGCGGCCACACTCCGGAGAAGACCTGCCACGGCCGGCAGCCTAACGCCTGCCCCTCCCGTCCCACGGCTGAGGGACACCGCCCGGCTGAGGAAACACCGGCGCACCGAACTGGACGGGCACGCCGGCACCGGCCAGGATCGGGGCCATGCCCGTCCCCGTGCGCCCGCCCTCCCCGTTCGGAACCCCGTGGTGACCGGGCTGCCGGACGACTACCCGGTCGTCGAGCGGCGGGCGGTACGGCTCGTGGTGCTCGACGTCGACGGACGGGTGCTGCTGTTCCACACCCGCGACCCGGCGCACCCGCGGCTCGGCACGTGGTGGGAGCTGCCGGGCGGCGGGATGGACCCCGGCGAGACGTACCTCGACACGGCCGTCCGGGAACTGCACGAGGAGACCGGCATCGCCGTCGCCCCCGCCCTGGTCGGGGCGCCGACCTGGCGTCGGCGGGCCAGCTTCCTGCACCGCCACCGCCGGCACCTCCAGGACGAGGTGGTCGTCCCGGTCCGGCTCGCCGTGCCGGGCCCGGACGTCGACGAGACGCACCGGCTCGCGTACGAGCGGGAGGACTACTTCGGCTTCCGGTGGTGGCCGGTGGCCGAGGTGACGGCCGGCGACGCGCGCTTCTACCCGGGACGGCTGCCCGACCTGCTTCCCCGCTTCCTGGCCGGCGAGCGCGTCGACGAGCCGTTCGAGCTCTGGTCGTGACGGAAACGGCCGACCACGGGCACAGTGGAGCGATGACCGACATTCCCGCCTGCGTGGCCCGGTACGCCGAACGGCTGCACAGCGCCCTCGGCGACGGCCACCACGTCGCCTCCCCGCTGGGCGCCTGGCTCCTGCTCGCCCTGATCGCACCCGCCGCCTCCGGCACCGCCCGGGCCGACCTGGAGGAGGTGCTCGGCACGGGCGCGGAGGCCGCCGCCGACGCCGCCCGTACGCTGCTGGCCGACCCGCACCCGCTGGTCGGCGCCGCGACCGGCCTCTGGCAGGCCGGCGGGGTCGACTCCCCCGGCCTGGCCTCCTGGCGGGCCGGCCTGCCACCGTCGACGCAGACCGGCCCCCTGCCCGACCAGGCCACCCTCGACGCCTGGGCGCGCGAGCACAGCCTCGGCCTGATCGAGCGCTTCCCGCTGAAGGTCCGGCCGGAGGTGCTGCTCGTGCTGGCCAGCGCGCTCGCCACCCGGGTGTCCTGGGCGGAGCCGTTCCAGGTGACCGGAGCGGAGGCGCTCGGCCGGGGCAGCGCCTGGGCCGGCCGGCTGCGGCGGGTCCTGCGCACTCCCGCGCACGGCCACCGCGCGTGGGTCGCGGCCACCGACCGGGCCGGGGACGTGATCGTGCACGCCGCACCCGCACGCCCTACCGCCGAGGACGGACCGGGACTGCTGGTGGTCTCGGTGGCCGCGGCGGCCGACGTACCGCCCGGTGACGTCCTCGCCGCAGCCCACGAGCAGGCCGCCCACGCGCTCGACGGCGACGAGCCGGCCGGCCGGCGTTCGCTGTACGACCTGCCGCTGGGCGAGGCTCCGCTGTGGACGTTGCGGGAGGAGACGGTGCGCACGTTCGCGGTCCGGGAGGAGCGGGTCGCCGCGGTGCTGCCCTGCTGGTCGGCCGAGAGCCACCACGACCTTTCCGCGTCGGCGCTCGGTTTCCCGGCGGCCGCGGAGGCCTTCCGCGCGCTCCTGGCCCGGCCCGACCTCGGCTTCGAGGCGGCCCAGGCAGCCGCCGCCCGGTACGGCCGCTACGGGTTCGAGGCCGCCGCGGTCACCGGGTTCGCCATGACGGTCGCCCTGCCGCCGGAGGCGGTACGGCGCACCGCCGAGCTGCGCTTCGGCCACCCGTACGCGGCGGTCGCCGTCGCGACCGACGAGCGGTTCGGCACGCCCGGCCCGTGGCACGGCCTGCCGGTCTTCTCCGCCTGGGTCGCCGAGCCGGAGGACCTGCCCGAGGCCGATGCGGCCGACCCGCCGGACACCTGGTAGCCGCTGGTCAGCGTGGTGGCGACGGGGCCGGGACGGCGTGCGGGGGTGGCCGTGCGGGGCCCCGGGGTCACCAGTCCGGCGGGCGCGGGATCGGCTGCGTCATGCCGTCGAAGTCGCGGGGAAGCTGGGCCACCATGGCCCGGAACTCGTCGACCGTCACGGCTTCGCGCAGGGTGGCGAAGACGGCCGCCGTGCCGGTCCGGGCGGTCTCGTCGTCCACCCCGGCCCGCTCCCCCACCCGGCGCAGGAACTCCACCGGGCCGATGGCCGGCGGCCGACCGCCGGCGGGAGTCGTGCCCGGCTCGGCGAGGTAGTCGCCCGCGTCGTCCGGCAGGTGTCCCGCCAGGTCGGCGGCCTCCCCACCGGTCATCCGTTCCACCATCGTCTGGAGCACCGCGCGGGCGACGGTGGCGGCCTGCTCGGTGGGCAGGCCCGCGCGGCGGGACACCGCGTCGACGAAGAGGGGAAACCGCACGGCCGCGCTTACCCGCCGCGCGACCGCACAAACCGACGGGACCGCGCCCGCCGGTGTTCCCGGCAGCGGGGCCGGCGGGCCCTACCCGTCGGCCAGGACGTCGAGCAGCAGGGCGGCGGTCCAGCCGAACGCCGGCGAGCCGAGGCCCGCGCCGGTGTCCGGATGGAAGTACTCGTGGCAGCCCGACCGCGCCACCAGCCCGATCATCGACCGGCGCAGGCCGGCGGCCAGGTCGGGCCGTCCGTGCGCGCGCAGCCCCCGGCGCAGCAGCCAGGCGAGGTTCAACCAGCTCGGGCCGCGCCAGTACCGCAACGGCTCGAAGTCCGGCGCGGTGCGGTCGTGGCTGGGCAGCGGCCGCTCCATGCGGGGCGCGAGCCCGAACCGGGCCGAGCACGCCTCGGCGATGACGCTCGCCGCCGCCCGGGCCGGCAGGTCGGGCAGCCCCAGCGGCATCAGGCCGAGCGCCGTCCGGGCCGGGACCAGGCGGCCCGTGCGCAGGTCACGGGGGTGGAACAGGCCGGTGGTCGGGTCGTACAGCCGGCGGACGAGGGCTTCGGTGATCGCGGTCGCGCGGTCCCGGTGGGGGCCGGGGTCGGCGCCGACGACCGCCGCGATCCGGGCCAGGGCCTGCTCCGCGCCGCCCATCGCCGCGTTGAGCAGCGGACACTCCACCAGGAACGGATGCCGGTCGGCGAGGTCGTCGTCGCGGTACCGCAGCGCCCGGTAGGACGCGACGATCGCGATGTAGCGCGCGTAGTCCAGGTCCGTGGGGCGGTGCGCGGCGTCGGCGTGTGTGGTGTCGTGCCGGCGGTACGCGCGCATGACGGCCGCGTCGGCGCGTACCGCCGCCATCGGGGCGTCCCAGGCCGGGCTGTTGTCCAGACCGGACTCCCACGGGTGCACGATGCAGGCCAGACCCCCGCCTCCGACGTCCCGGCGCGCGGCCAGGTACCGCTGCTGCGCCACCAGCCGCGGGTAGAGCCGCGCCAGCGCCGCCCGCGCCGCCTCGGACCGGTCCCGCCGGTACGCGAGCCAGGCGGCGAGCGCGTGCACCGGCGGCTGGATCAGGCCGGAGGTGGCGGCGGCCGGCGCGCCCTCGGCGAGCGCCGAGGCCCAGTGGTCCGGCCCGGGGAAGTACGCCCCGACCCGCACGGACGGGTTGAACACGATGTGCGGCACCCGGCCGTCGGCCCACTGGGCCCGGAACAGGCTGGCCAGCTCCCGCCAGGCGCGGGCCGGGCGGACGTGGGCCCAGCCGATCGCGATGAACGCCGAGTCCCAGCTCCACTGGTGCGGGTAGAGGGTGCGTGACGGCACGGTGTGGTCGTGCTCCCAGTTGCCGTCGAGGGTCGCCACGGCCAGCGCCCGAAGGCCGGCCGGGTCGGCGGTGACGGGTCCCGCCGGGGCGTCGTTGCGCACCGCGCCGGGCCCCGCGACCACACCGCCCGGCGTGCCGGCGCTCACACCGCCGCCCGGCGTGCCGGCGCTCACGCCGCCGCTCGTTTCGGCTGGGCCAGCCGCAGCACCGTCGCGGCGTGTTGCAGCGCGCGGACCGGGTCGCCGCGCAGCCGGCACTCCAGCGCCAGCCAGCCGGGGTAGCCGATCTCGAGCAGGGTCCGCAGCAGCGCCGGCCAGTCCAGGTGGCCCGCGCCGGGCTGGCACCGGTTGGAGTCGCTGACCTGCACGTGCCCCAGGTACGGCGCGGCGGCGCGCAGCGCCGCGTGGACGTCGTCCTCCTCGATGTTCATGTGGAAGGTGTCGGCGACCACGCGCACCGAGGGCAGCCCGACGGCGGCGCAGAGGGCGACGGCCTCGTCGAGCCGGTTGACCATGTGGTCCTCGTACCGGTTGAGCGGCTCCAGGAAGAGGGTGACGCCTTCGGTGCGGGCGTGCTCGCCCAGCTCGCCCAGAGCGTCGAGGAGCACCCGCCGGTCGCCGGCCGGGGACCGGGGCGGCTCGAACGGCGGCAGCCGGCGGGAGAACATCCCCCACGCGGCCGGCGTCATCGCCCCGACGCCGCCCAGTTCAGCGATCACCGACAGCTGCGACCGGAGGTTGCGGACGGCGTCGCGGGACCGCCCGGGGTCGAAGTCGCCGATGAAGTGGTCCATCTCCACGCACACGGTGGGCATGACCACGCCGGCCGCGCGGGCCCGACGTAGCTCGGGCAGCCGCCGGACGAAGGCGAGGTCGCCGCGCCCGCGCAGCTCGATGCCGTGGTAGCCGAGTGCGGTGGCGAGCGCGTACTTGCGGATCAGGTCGTCGCCCGGCAGGAGCTGCTCCTGGCAGGCCAGTGGGATCGTCGTCATGGTCGGAACCTCAGAACTACTTGGAGGACGTCACCGTCACCGCGGTCGAGCAGCGCGAGCGCGTCGGCCACCGCGCTCGCGTCGACGACGTGGCTCACCAGCGGCAGCGGATCGACGCTGCCCTCGGCCACCAGGTCCATGAACGTCTGGGTGACCCGCGCACCGGTCCACCGGCCGGCCATGCCGGGCGCCGGGGTCGGCCCGGAGACCTGGGCCGCCACCAACTGGATGCGGTTGTGGTGGAACTCCTCCCCCAGGCCGAGCGCGTCGGCCTGCCCCTGGTAGAAGCCGGCGGCCACGACGCGGCCGGCGTGGGTGGTGGCGCGGATGGCCTCGTGCAGCGCCGGGTACGCCCCGGACAGTTCGAGGCAGACGTCCGCGCCGCGCCCGCCGGTGGCCCGCCGGAGGACGGCGGCGGCGGAGTCGGCGGTGGCGTCCACGGCGAGCCGGGCACCGAGACGGGTGGCGTGCGCCAGGCGGGACGGCATCCGGTCCACCGCCACCACCCGGGCACCGGAGAGCACGGCGAGCCGGGTGGCGAGCAGGCCGATGACGCCCTGCCCGAAGACGCCCACCCAGTCCCCCAGGTGCAGGTCGCCGGCCAGGACGGCGGTGAGCGCGATCGCGCCGGGGCGGGCGAAGACGGCGGCGAGGGGGTCGAGCCCGGCCGGCAGCGGCTGCACGGTGTCGGCGGGCACGACCGCCTCCGCCCGGTGTCCCCAGATGCCCCAGACCACCTGTCCGGGCTGCCGGCCGGCCACGTCGGCGGCCACCTCGACGATCTCGCCGACCTCCTCGTAGCCGAAGCCCACCAGCGGGTACGGCACGACGGCCTGCCGGGGGACGAACATCCGCGTGACGTCGTCCCAGTCCTTGCTCAGGCGCGGATTGCTGCCGCGGTAGAGGGTGAGCTCGGTGCCGGCGGAGATGCCGGAGTAGCAGGTGCGGACGCGCACCTGACCGGGACCGAGCGGATCCGGGGGGCAGGGCTGGAGGCTGATCTGTCGCGGCCCGGCCAGAGAGACAACCCAGTTGACCATGAGTCACATCCCGGTAGCACTGGGTTCCATCGTAGGCAAAATTTCGTTATATGTCTTGTCATTGATCAATCGAAGGGGTTGAATCCGTCATGTACCCTTCGAGAGGAGTGCCACCGATGCCAGCACCTCCGATGCGGACACTCGCCGCCACCCTGATCATGGCACTCGCCGGGGCCAGCCTGCTGTCCTGCGGCGACAACGAGTCCGAAACGGACAGCAGGAAGATCACCGTGTGGAGCCTGGAGGACGTGGCCGACCGGGTCACCGCCACCAAGGCGATCATCGCCGACTTCACCGAGCAGACCGGGATCACCGTCGAGCTCGTCACCGTCAACGAGGACCAGTTCCCCGCACTGATCGCCTCCAGCGCCGCCGCCGGGGAGCTGCCCGACGTGGTCGGGTCGGTGTCGCTGGCCGGCGTACGGACCCTCGCCGGCAACGAACTGCTGCACGCGGACGCGAACAAGGAGGTCGTCGACAAGCTCGGGCGGGACACCTTCTCGCCCCGCGCCCTGGAACTGACCTCCGAGGACGGCCGGCAGCTCGCCGTGCCCAGCGACGGCTGGGGCCAGTTGCTGGTCTACCGCAAGGACCTCTTCGACGCCGCCGGCCTGCCCGTCCCCGACACGTACGAGAAGATCGCCGCCGCGGCGGCGAAGCTGAACACCGGCGGAGTCGCCGGCATCACCGCCGCGACCGCCCCCGGCGACGTCTTCACCCAGCAGACCTTCGAGCACCTCGCACTGGCCAACAACTGCCAACTCACCGACGACTCCGGTGCGGTGAAGCTGGACACCCCGGAGTGCGTGGAGGCGTTCCGCTTCTACGGCGACCTGATGCGGAACCACTCGGTCAAGGGCGCGCAGGACGTGGACACCACCCGCGCCACGTACTTCGCCGGCAAGGCGGCCATGCTGATCTGGTCGCCGTTCATCCTCGACGAACTGGCCGGGCTGCGAAACGACGCCAGGCCGACCTGCCCGCAGTGCGCCTCCGATCCGACGTTCCTCGCGAAGAACAGCGGCTTCGTCACCGCCATCAAGGGCCCGAACGGCGCCGAGCCGGCGCAGTACGGCGAGATCACCTCCTGGGCGGTGCTCGACGGCGCCGCCGACGACCCGGCGAAGTCCTTCGTGGAGCACATGCTGGACGACGCCTACCCCCGCTGGTTCGGGATGTCCCCGGAGGGGCGCTTCCCGGTACGCAAGGGCACCGCGGCGGAGCCGGAGAAGTTCCTCACCGCCTGGAACACCAGCCAGGCCGGGGTCGACGCGAAGAAGCCGCTCGCCGAGGTCTACGGCGATGAGGTGCTCGCCACCCTGCGCCGCAGCCCGGACACGTTCCAGCGGTGGGGCCTCACCCAGGGCCAGGGCAAGCTGGTCGGCGCGATCCTCGGGGAACTGCCCGTGCCGAAGGCGCTCGCCGACGTCGTCTCCGGGAAGTCCGACGCCGCCGCGGCGGCCGGGCGGGCGCAGCAGGACGTGGAGGCCATCAAGGCGGGCGTCAATTGACGACCGCGGCACCGGACACCGGCCGCTCCCCCACCCGGGAGCGGCCGGTCCCGGCCCGCCGCCGGGGGCCGGTCACGCTCCGGCAGCGCGAGTCCCGCGCCGGGCTCGCGCTGGTCGCGCCCACCGTGCTCGTCGTGGTCGCGGTGATCGGCATCCCGATCGTCTGGACGGTGGTCCTGGCCTTCCAGCGGGTACGCCTGGCCACGCTGCGCCGCACCGGCCTGTTCGGCGAGTTCACCCTCGCCAACGTCGAACGCGTGCTCAACACCCCCGGGTTCGCCGACACGCTCTGGACCACGCTGGTCTACAGCCTGGGCAGCACAGCCGGCTCCATCGTGCTCGGCCTCGTCGCGGCGCTGGTGGTGCGCCGGCCGTTCCGGGGTCGCACCCTGGTCCGCGCCTCGATGCTGCTGCCGTACGTGGCACCGGTGGTCGCGGTGACCTTCGTCTGGCAGGTGATGCTCGACCCGCAGCTCGGCATCGTCAACAACTGGGGGCAGCGGTTCCTCGGCTGGGACGCGCCGGTTCCGTTCCTGTCCCAGGAGTCGACCGCGCTGGCCACCGTCATCGCGTTCGAGGCGTGGCGGTACTTCCCCTTCGCGTTCCTGTTCCTGCTCGCCCGGCTCCAGGCGGTGCCCGGTGAGCTGGAGGAGGCGGCTCTCGTCGACGGGGCCACGCCGACCCAGCGGTTCCGGCACATCCTGCTGCCGCAACTGCTCCCGGTGATCGCCCTGCTGGGTGTGCTGCGCTTCATCATGACGTTCAACAAGTTCGACGACGTCTACCTGCTCACCGGGGGCGCGGCCGGCACCGAGGTGGTCAGCGTCCGGGTCTACGAGTTCCTGACCGCGCGTACCGACATCGGCGCCGCCGCCGCGCAGGCGGTGGTGCTGGCCGTCGTGCTCATCCTGTTCGTCGTCGTCTACCTGCGCTTCTTCGGCGGACGGAGGGCAGACTGATGGACCGGGACCGGATCGAGACGGTGAGCCTGCGCTGGCTGCGCCGGCTCGTGATCGCGCTGTTCCTGCTGGTCACCGCCTTCCCCTTCTACTACATGCTGGTGCTCTCGGTACGCCCCATCGAGCGCCTCCTGCTCGACCCCGGCTCGCTGGTGGTGGGGCTGGGCGAGCTGACCGTCACCACGTACACCGAGGTGTTGAAGGCCGCCGAGGACGGCGGGCAGGGCTTCCTCACGTTCATGCGCAACAGCGGGCTGGTCGCCGTCGCGGCGACCCTGCTCACCCTGCTGGTGGCGATCCCGGGCGCGTACGCCGTCTCCCGGCTGCGGTTCTTCGGCCGCCGGCAGGTCCACTTCCTGTTCCTGGCGGTCTACCTGTTCCCGTCGATCGTCATCGCCATCCCGCTGTTCGTGGTCTTCACCCGGGCCGGGCTGCGCGGCTCGCTGCTCGGGCTGATCCTGGTCTACATCTCGCAGACGCTGCCGGTCTCGGTCTACATGCTGAAGAACTACTTCGAGACCATCCCGGTGAGCCTGGAGGAGTCCGCCGCCCTCGACGGTGCGGGACGGCTCGGCATCATCCGGCGGGTCAGCCTTCCCCTCGCCGCCCCGTCGATCATGGCGGTCGCGCTCTACGACTTCATGATCGCCTGGAACGAGTTCCTCTTCGCCCTGCTCTTCCTCGTCGACAAGCCCGACCGGTGGACGGTGTCGCTCGGGCTGGCGCAGCTCGCCGACGGGGTGGAGGTCCCCAAGACCGTGCTCATGGCAGGCTCGGTCATCCTCACCCTGCCCATCGTGATTCTCTTCTTCGCCAGCGAACGGCTGCTCACCGAGGGCCTGACCAGCGGCGCGGAGAAGGGCTGACCGCAGGGTGGGTGCCGCCGGGGAGCCGTTAACGTGGCGGCATGGGGAAGCCGACGCGCTGGATGACCGAGACCGGCCCGGAGCACTCGCAGTGGTACATCGACCGGTTCCGCCGACTCGCCGCGGAGGGCGTGGACCTCGCCGGTGAGGCCCGACTGGTCGACACCCTGGTGCCGCCCGGCTCCCGGATCCTCGACGCCGGCTGCGGCACCGGCCGGGTGGGCGCCGCGCTGGCCGCGCGCGGCCACACCGTGATCGGCGTCGACGCCGACCCGGCCCTGGTCGAGGCGGCCCGGGCGGACCACCCCGGCCCCCGCTGGCTCGTCGCCGACCTGGCCGACCTCGACCTGACCGCCGCCGGGGAGCCGGAGCCGTTCGACGCGGCCGTGGTCGCCGGCAACGTGATGGCCTTCGTCGCGCCCGGCACCGAGCCGGCGGTGCTCCGGCGGATCGCGGCGCACCTGCGACCGGACGGTGTGGTGGCGGTCGGCTTCGGCCTCGACCGGGGCTACCGGCTGGCCGACTTCGACGACGACGCGACCGCCGCCGGGCTGCGCCGCGAGCACCGCTTCGCCACCTGGGACCTGCGCCCCTGGCGGGAGGAGAGCGACTTCGCCGTCACCATCCTCCGCCGCCCGGCCGGCTGAGAACGCCCCGGAGATCCGGCTCCGCCCCGGCCCGTCACGCCGGGGCGGCGACCACCCGGGCGGCGGCCGGGTCCAGCGTGGCACCCGGGGGCACCAGGCTGACCAGGCTCGCCGGCAGGCGGAGCGGACGCACGTTGCGGTAGCCGAGCATCCCGAGCACCTCGGCGCCGGCCAGCACGTACCGCCGGCCGAGGTCGGTGACCACGCAGATCGCGCCCCCGGACGCCCCGGGCGCGGCGACCGCCTCGACCACCGCGCCCCGGCCGGGGTCCACGACGACGTGGTCGGCGACCACGCCGCCCTCCGCCGGGGCGGGCCCGGAGCGGAGGGCGGTGCCCAGGTCCGGCAGCCGGACCCCGTACCGGACGTCGGACACCGCGCCGTCCTCGCCGACACGCGTGCAGAGCCCGCCGTCGGGAGCGGCCAACCGGGGCGGTACGGCCGGCGGGGCCGTCGGCCCGGCCGGGGTCAGGTCGGGCACCTTGGGCAGGGCGGCGAACCGCCCCAGCGTGATCGGCTCCGGCTCGCCCTGGCCGGTGCTCGCCAGCAGCAGGCTGGCCTGCAACTCGGTGATGCCGGCGAGCCCGTCGCGGAGCGCGACCGCGTACTGCCGGCCACCGCCGGAGTTGCGGACCAGGTAGACGTCGCCGATGCGGGCGCCGGGGACCCGCGCCGAGGGCCGCCCCTCACCGGGCAGGGCCGGTGGGGTCAGGTCGACGCCGGCGGTCAGCGAGTGCAGCAGGGCCGGCGCCACCGGGACCGCCCGGGCCCGGGTGGCCGCGAGCGCGGCGAGCACCCGGTCGGGGTCGCGGATCGCGTGCCGCCGCTGCTGCCAGACCAGATGCAGCCCGCCGTCGGGGTGGCGCAGGAGCAGGCCCTCGTCGCCCAGCGGCCGGCCACCCGGGGCGTCCACGCCGATCAGGAGCGCGGAGCGGGGTTCCGGCCGGTCGCCGTCGGCGCCGGTCACGGAACAGACCGTCCACGGCGCGGTCGACAGCCCGTTCGGGCCGGGCAGGGAGTCGGGTGCGTCGGCGATGCCCAGCGGGAGGCCGCGCGGCACCCCGGCGATGGACCGGCGGGAGACCAGCACCGTCTTGGGCCGTTCGGCCCCGATGATGAGCAGGGCCGACGCGTAGTTGAGGACCGGGTGCAGCCGCTGGTCGCGGTAGACGAACCGGGCGCCGGACTCCTTCTCCACGATCACCGCGGCCTCGTCACGCCACTTGCTTCCGCCCCCGGCGAACAACCCGTACAGGGCGAAACCGCCCAGGGCGATCACCGCCACCAGCACGCTGGCCAGCCCCGCCCCCGCCAACCGCCGGAACGGCGACTGCGCGGGGTCGGTCTCCCGCATCACCAGGGCGGCGACCGCCCGTTGGACGGTGAACTGGTACGAGTGCAGCTGGTCCTGCCGCGACGGCATGGAATCCCCTCCGGTGGCGGGCTCGGCGCACAGGATAAGCGTTGCGTCGATGTCCCGAGGACCCTGCGTCGCCGAGGTGGCATGTTGATACCCCAGGGGGTATGCTCGGTCGTGGAGGTGACGAGGTGAAGTTGCGACCCGAGATGACGGCGGACGCGCTGACCCGGTTGAAGCGGGCGCGCGGCCAGTTGAACGCCGTGATCGAGATGATCGAGACCGGGCAGGACTGCCGGGAGACCCTGACCCAGCTGGCCGCCGTCTCGAAGGCGGTGGACCGGGCCGGTTACAAGCTGATCGCCTCCGGCATGCGGCACTGCAACCTGGCGCGCGAGCGCGGCGAGCAGCCGGAGATGACCGAGGACGAGCTGGAGAAGCTGTTCCTCGCCCTGTCCTGACCCCGTGACGACCCGACCGTTCGTGGCGTGACCGCGCCGCGAACGGGTAGTCCGCGCGCGTGACACCGACCCAGGCGGACGTCTGTTCACCACATACCCCCCGGGGTATCAGCCGAGATCGAAGGAGCTCCCCATGACCGTGCAGGTGTCCGTCATCGCGACGTCGTCACTCGGCGACCGCAGCTACCTGGCCGACGACGGCCAGGTGGCCGTCGTGGTCGACCCGCAGCGCGACATCGACCGGGTCCTCCACCTCGCCGGCCGGCGGGGCGTCCGGATCACCCATGTGGTCGAGACGCACATCCACAACGACTACGTCTCCGGTGGGCTGCAGCTGGCCCGGATCACCGGCGCCCACTACCTCCTGGCGGCGGCCGACGAGGTCGACTTCGAGCGCGTCGCGGTCTCGGACGGCGACACCGTTCCCGTCTCCGACTCGCTGCGCCTGCGGGTGGTCGCCACACCGGGGCACACCTTCCACCACCTGTCGTACGTCCTGGACGAAGCCGCAGACGGCGGCTGGCGACCGGCCGGCGTCTTCACCGGTGGCTCGCTGCTGTTCGGCACCACCGGGCGGACCGACCTGCTCGGCAAGCAGCACGCCCACGACCTCGCCCACCGGCAGCACGCCTCCGCCCGGCGACTCGCCGACCTGCTGCCGGACGGCGCTCAGGTCTGGCCGACCCACGGCTTCGGCAGCTTCTGCTCGGCCAGCCAGGCCGACGCCCCCGAGTCGACGATCGGGCGGGAGCGGCAGGCCAACCCCGTACTCCGGCTGGCCGCCGACGACTTCGTGACCGGGACCCTCGCCGGATTGGACGCCTACCCGGCCTACTACGCCCACATGGGTGTGGCCAACGCCGCCGGGCCGGCACCGGTCGACCTCACCCCGGTCGCCCGCGCCGACGCCGCTGAGCTGCGCGAGCGGATCGCCGCCGGTGAGTGGGTGGTCGACCTGCGCCACCGCAAGGCGTACGCCGCATCCCACCTGGCCGGCACGGTCAGCCTCGGGCTCGACGGCCCGATGTCCACCTGGCTCGGTTGGCTCATCGACTGGAATGTGCCGATCACCCTGCTGGCCGAGACGCCCGAACAGGTCGCCGACGCCCAGCGCGAACTGGTGCGCATCGGCATCGACCGGCCCGCCGCCCAGGCCACCGGCGAGACCACCCGGTGGGCGGCCGACCGCGAGCACCTGCGGGAGCTGCGGATGACCGACTTCGCCGCGCTGGCCGCGGCGCGGGCCGGGACCACGCCCTCGGGGCTGCCCGCACCGGACGTCGTCCTCGACGTGCGGATGACCAACGAGTGGACCTCCGGTCACATCGACGGGGCGGTGCACATCCCGCTGCCCGACCTGCCGAAGCGCCTCTCCGACGTGCCCGCCGGCACCGTGTGGGTGCACTGCGGCTCCGGCTACCGGGCCACCGCCGCCGCCTCGCTGCTGGCGAACGCGGGCCGCGACGTCGTCGTCATCGACGACAGGTTCGGCGAGGCCGAAGCGGCCGGCGTCGCCATGGCCGAGCAGGGCTTTCCCCGCTAGTGACCACCGCCCGGCCGCCGCCGACCGGGCGGCGGCCGGGCCTTGCCCCCGTCGCCCCGACCACCCCAGAACGAGGAGAACATGAGCACCTCCGGAAACATCCGCCCCGCCACCCTCGACGCCACCACCCTGCGCGAGCTGATCGACTCCGGTCGGGCCCCCCGCCTGCTCGACGTACGAACCCCGGCGGAGTTCGAGACCTCGCACGTCCCCGGCGCCTACAACGTGCCGCTCGACCTGCTCAAGGAGCACCGCGAGGAACTGCGCAACCACCTCGACGAGGACGTGGTGCTGATCTGCCGCTCGGGCGCCCGCGCCACCCAGGCCGAGCAGGCGCTCGCCGGGGCCGGGCTGCCCAACCTCAAGGTGCTGGACGGCGGCATGCTCGCCTGGCAGGCCGCCGACGCCCCAACCACGCGGGGCACCCCGCGCTGGGACCTGGAGCGGCAGGTCCGCCTGGTTGCCGGCTCGATCGTGCTGGTCAGCGTCCTCGCCTCGGTGTTCGTGCCCGGCCTGAAGTGGGTCGCCGGCTTCATCGGCGCCGGCCTCACCTTCGCTGCCGTCACCAACACCTGCGCGATGGGCATGCTGCTCGGCAAGCTGCCGTACAACCGGGGCGCCAGCTGCGACCTGGACACCATCGTCGGGCAGCTGCGCGACGGCGCGACTGCCGGGCGGCGGTCGTGACCGGAAGCCTCGCGCTGACCGTCGGGCTGGCCGTGCTGATCGGGATCAGCCTCGGCCTGCTCGGCGGCGGCGGGTCCATCCTGGCCGTGCCGCTGCTGGTCTACGTCGCCGGCCTGCCCGCGAAGGAGGCGATCGCCACCTCGCTGCTCGTCGTCGGGGTGACCAGCGCGGTGGGTGTGCTGCCGCACGCGCGTGCCGGCCGGGTCCGGTGGCGGACCGGCCTGGTCTTCGGCGTCGCCGGCATGGCCGGCGCGTACGCCGGCGGCCGGCTCGCCGCGTTCGTGCCGGCGGCGGTCCTGCTCACCGGCTTCGCGCTGATGATGCTGGCCACCGCGGCCGCGATGATCCGGGGCCGGCGCGACACCGGCGGTAGGCCGGTGCCGCACGAGCTTCCGGTGTCGCGGGTGGTGCTGGACGGCGTCGTCGTCGGCCTGGTCACCGGGCTGGTCGGCGCCGGCGGCGGCTTCCTCGTGGTGCCCGCCCTCGCCCTGCTCGGTGGCCTGCCCATGCCGGCGGCGGTCGGCACCTCGCTGGTGGTCATCGCCATGAAGTCGTTCGCCGGCCTGGCCGGCTACCTGTCCAGCGTCAGCGTGGACTGGGGGCTGGCCGCCGCGGTGACCGCCGCCGCGGTGGTCGGCAGCCTCGCCGGCGGCCGGATCGCCGGGCGCGTCCCGGAGCAGGTACTGCGCACGGCGTTCGGCTGGTTCGTCGTGGCGATGGGCGTCCTCGTCCTCGGCCAGCAGATGCCCGGTCAGCTGCGTGGCGACCCGCTGTTCTGGGTCGCAGCCGGCGGCCTCGCCGCCACGGTCGCGGCCGTCGCGCTGCTCGCCGCCGCGTGCCGGGGCGGGCACGGGTGGATCCCGACACCGGTGTGCCGCGTGCTGCGGGCGGTCGCCCCACGGTGAGAAGCTGACCCGGGAGAGGATGCGGTCATGGACAGCGACGAGTGGGACGCGCGGTACGCATCCACGCCGGATCTGGTCTGGACGGACGAGCCGAACCGGTTCGTCGTCGAGGAGTTGGCCGACCTCCCGCCCGGCCGGGCGGTGGACCTCGCGGCCGGCGAGGGACGCAACGCGGTCTGGCTGGCCCGGCAGGGCTGGCAGGTCACCGCGGTGGACTTCTCGCCGGTCGCCGTCGCCCGGGGCCGCACGTTGGCGGCGAGCCGGAACGTCACGGTGGACTGGCACGTCGCCGACGTCACGACGTGGCTGCCGGAGCTCGGGGCGTACGACGTCGTCCTGGTCGCCTACCTGCACCTGCCGCCGGACGACCTCGCCCGGGTGCTGGCCGGCGCGGGAGCCGCGCTCCGCCCGGGCGGCCGGGTCGTGGTCGTCGGTCACGACCGCGCCAACCTGACCGGCGGCACCGGCGGTCCGCAGGACCCGGAGATCCTGCACACCCCGGAGGCGGTGGTCGCCGCGCTCGCCGGCCTGCGCGTGGTCCGGGCGGAGACGGCCCGCCGGCCCGTCGCCCGCCCCGACGGCACGACGGTCGACGCCCTCGACACGGTGGTCGTCGCCGTCCGCCCGGCGGACGATAGCTGAGTCGGCACCGGCCCGGGCGCCGCGCGGTGCCCACCGCGCCCCGGGTGCCGCTCACCTCCCGCCGCCGGTAGCATCCGGCCCGTGGGCGCACGGTTCGAGGAGTTGGCCTGGCGGGAGACGCCGATCGGCGCCATCAGCCTGCGCCGGCGCCGCGACCCCGCCCTCGACGTCGACGTGTACGAGGTGAAGCTCGACGACGACTTCCTCATGTCGAGCCTGTTCCCGGTCGCCGAGATCGAGCTGGCCCGGCTGGGTCTGGCTCCGCTGGCCCGGGGCGACCTCGACGTGGCCGTCGGCGGCCTGGGGCTGGGTTTCACCGCCCGTACCGTGCTGGAGGACGACCGGGTCGCCTCGATGCTGGTGGTGGAGGCGGTCGAGGACGTGCTCGACTGGCACCGGCGTGGCCTGCTGCCCTTCGCGGCCGGGCTCGCCGGCGACCCCCGCACCCGTTTCGTCCGCGCGGACTTCTTCGCCGCCGTCGCCGGGGGCGCCGGCCTCGACCCGGAGCACCCGGGGCGGCGGTTCGACGCGGTGCTCCTCGACATCGACCACTCCCCGCGCAACGTCCTGCACCCCAGCCACGCCGCCTTCTACACGTGGGACGGGTTGCGCCGGCTCGCCGCCTGCCTGCGGCCGGACGGTGTGTTCGCGCTCTGGTCCGACGACCCGCCCGACGCCGCCTTCACCGAGGTCCTCGCGCGGGTGTTCGCGGCGGTGGAGCCGCACGTCGTCCGTTTCCCGAACCCGCTGACCGGCGGCGAGTCCGCGAACACGGTGTACGTCGCGCACACTCCGGTTTGAGGTTGTTGTCGCAGGTCGACAGGGCATCGGCCGCCGCCGTCCTGGCACGTCAGGCGACCGGCGGGTCGCTCACGCGGCATGGAGCGCGTACACCGGTGAACCTACGGAGACGTAGGTTACCGGCGCGTAGTTTAGGCTGGGGCGGGCCACGTCTCCCGAAGCGCGGCTCGACGGCGCGTCACCAGCGAGGAGAGACATGGACCTGAGCGTCGAGCGACCCTGGCTGCGCAGCTACCCCCCGGGCGTGCCGGCGACCATCGCCCCGTCGGACGAATCACTGGTCGACCTGTTGCGCGCCGCCGCCCGCCGGTTCGGCTCCCGGGTCGCGCTGGACTTCTTCGGCGCCACCACCACGTACGCGGAACTCGACGCCCAGGTGACCCGGGCAGCCGAGGCGCTGCGCCGCCTCGGCGTCGGCCGGGGCGACCGGGTGGCGCTGGTGCTGCCGAACTGCCCGCAGCACGTCGTCGCCTTCTACGCGGTGCTCCGGCTCGGCGCGGTGGTGGTCGAGCACAACCCGCTCTACACCGAGCAGGAGCTCGCCCACCAGCTCGCCGACCACGGTGCCCGGGTCGCCGTGGTCTGGGACAAGGTCGCCCCGCTGGTGCTCGGCACGGCCGGCGCCACCGACGTGCAGACCGTGGTCGCGGTGGACCTCAGCGCGGCACTGCCCCGGCTCAAGCGCTGGGCGCTGCGGCTGCCGCTGCCGAAGGTCCGCGCCGCCCGGGCCGCGATGACCGCGCCCGCGCCGGGCGCGCTGTCCTGGGAACGCATCGTGGCCGCCGCCGGCCCGCTGGCCGCCGACCACCCCGCGCCCGGGCCGGACGACACCGCGCTGCTCCAGTACACCGGCGGCACCACCGGCACGCCGAAGGGCGCCGTCCTCACGCACCGCAACCTGCGCGCCAACGCCGCGCAGGGCCGTGCGTGGGTGCCGGGCCTGCGGGACGGCGCCGAGACGGTGTACGCCGTGCTGCCTCTGTTCCACGCGTACGGGCTGACGCTGTGCCTCACCTTCTCGGTGAGCATCGGCGCGACGCTCGTGCTCTTCCCCCGTTTCGACCTGGACCAGACCCTCGACGCGGTGCGCCGCCGACCCCCCACGTTCCTGCCCGCCGTGCCACCGATCTACGACAAGCTCGCCACCGCGGCCCGGGAGCGCGGGGTGGACCTCACCTCGGCCCGGTACGCGATCTCCGGCGCGATGGCGCTGCCCCCGGCCACGGTCGAGCTGTGGGAGTCGGTGACCGGTGGGCTGCTGGTCGAGGGCTACGGGATGACCGAGACGTCCCCGGTGGCGCTGGGCAACCCGGTGTCGCCGGAGCGGCGGCCCGGCACCGTCGGCGTGCCGTTCCCGTCCACCGAGATCCGCATCGTCGACCCGGAGGACCCGTCCCACGACCGTGCCCCCGGCGTGGCCGGCGAGCTGCTGGTCCGCGGCCCGCAGGTGTTCGCCGGCTACTGGCGACGGCCGGAGGAGACGGCGGCGGTGCTGCTGCCCGACGGCTGGCTGCGCACCGGGGACGTCGTCGAGATGGACCCGGACGGGTTCGTCCGGGTGGTCGACCGGATCAAGGAGCTGATCATCACCGGCGGTTTCAACGTCTACCCGTCCGAGGTGGAGGAGGCCCTGCGGCGGGTGCCCGGTGTCCTCGACGCCGCGGCGGTGGGGCTGCCCGCGTCCGGCGGGGGCGAGGAGGTCGTCGCCGCGGTGGTGCTGCACGCCGACTGCACCACGGACGAGGCGGGCATCCGCGCGGCGTGCCGGCAGCACCTGACCGCGTACAAGGTGCCGCGGCGGGTGATGGTGGTCGAGGACCTGCCGCGGTCGCAGATCGGCAAGGTGCTGCGCCGGGAGGTCCGCGACCGGCTGCTCGCCGGCTGACCGCGTACGCTCAGCCGCGCCGCAGGCCCTCGATCGCCGCGTACAGGTCGGCCTGGTCGATGGGGCCCGCCGGCCTCCCGCCGGTGGCCTCACGCATCGCCTTGGCGAGTTGCACCCGGCGCAGCACCTCGCGGATGTCCGCGCCGGTCAACCCCGCGCTGACGGCGGCGAGGGCGGCGGGGTCGACGTCGTCGGCGAACATCCGGAAACCCGCGTGGTCGTGCCGGACGACGAGGTCACGGATCATCCTGGCGATGATCTGGGCCCGGCCCGCCTCGTCGGGTGGCGGGATGGACAGCTTCACGTCGAACCGGCCGGAGCGGACCAGCGAGGCGTCCACCCGCTGCGGGAAGTTGGTGGTGGCCACGACGATGACGTGCGGGTTCTCCTCGAAGAGGGTGTTCATCTCCTGCTTGAAGATGCCCGCCACCGCGTTGACCGCCTGGCTGGCCGCGTCGCCGCCGGCGCCCGCGTAGCTGATGATGCTGTCGAACTCGTCGAAGAGCAGCACGGTCGGCTGCCGGTAGCGGCGCGCCTCGCGGAAGATCTGCTTGATGTTGCGCTCCGAGCCGCCGAGCCACTTGTCGAGGATCTCCGGCGTGCGGATCTCGCGGAAGTCCGCTCCGATCTCGTTGGCGAGCGCGCGGGCCAGCATCGTCTTGCCGGTGCCGGGTGGCCCGTACAGGAGGATGCCCTGCGGCCGGCGGGCGCCCCACCGGGCCATGACGGCGGGGTGGCGGAACGAGATCGCGATCTCCCGGAACCGCGCCACCACGTCGTCGAGGCCGCCGACCTGGTCGAGGGTCACCGACTCACTGCCCGCCGGGGGCGCCGGTGGGGCGGCCCGCGGTGCCGGCCGGGCCGGCGCGACGGTCCGGCGCAGCGCGTACGCCCGGCCGTCCAGCACCCGGGGCTCGGGCTCGTCACCGGCGAGGTCGCGGACGGTCTGGAGAGCGAGCCCGACGAGGGCGCGCAGGTGTGCGACGGTGACCTCCTCGGCGGGCACCGTGGCGCGGAGGATCACCAGCCGCTCACCGTCGACCTCGGTCACGTCCTGCTCGGGGCGCAGGCCCAGCGCGGCCGCCTCCCCGCGAACCTCGGCGGCGGCCGGGTCGACGGGACCCGGCCGGTCCGAGACGACCGTGCCGGCGGAGCCGCCCCCGGTGCCGGCCGGGCGGCCGAGCCGCCGTGACGCCTGCGCCGCGAGCCGTCCGGCGCGCCGGGCGAGCGGCCCGCCCGGATCGGCGGTGAGGTGCCGGGCGAGCAGCCAGCCGGCCGGGCCGGCGACCCCGAGGGCCAGCAGGCGCAGGGCACCGGCCGCAAGCCCGCCCGACGCGCGGATCTCGGCGGTCAGCCGGCACGCGGCGTCCACTGTGTGCAGGGTGAGGCGCACGCCGGTGACCGGTGGGGGCAGCGGCCCGTCCAGCGGCAGCAGGACCGGCCCGAAGCGGGCGGCGGCCAGGAGCCCTTCCGGGTCGTCGATGCTCACCCGCGCGCCGAACCGCTGCACGCGGTCCACGCCCGGCCGGTGCTGGTCCGGCATGATCTTCCGCCCTTCCTGCGGCAGCGACCACACCGAGTCTGGCAGCGGATCCGCCCCGCCGCCACCGGCCCGCTCCTGGCCCACCGGCCCGAACGGCGCGGAGCGGCGCAGGCGGTGGTCAGCGGCGGCGGCTCACCCTGCGACGGACCTGGGCGAGGACGCGGTTCGGGGTCACCGGCACCACGGCGATCATCAGCCGGCCGGACTCGTCCATGACCGGCGTGAGGACGTACAGGCGGGCCCCGCGCCGGCGCACCAGCGGCGCGGTCACCCGCAGTCGGGGTGCCCGCAGGGCGGTCGAGCCGGCCGCCCCGGTGGCCCGGTGCAGCCCTTGGGCGAGCCCCGGGTCGAACCCACCGACCTGGGCGGACACCGCCCGCCGCCGGCCGGTGGGCCCGGTCGCGGCGAGCAGGTCGGCGGCGCGGAACCGGATCCGCAGCGTGGTCCCGTCCGGGCCGGCTGTCACTGTCTCGGTGTCGGCGAGGATCTCCTCGGCGCTGACGCTGAGCGGCGGGAGATCCGGCACGGGCGTCGTCGCGGTCACGGTGAGCACCCGCTCCCCCCGCCGGTCGGTCTCCCAGCCGAGACCGGTGACGTCCAGCTTCGCGACCCAGTCCGGTGCCGTGGTGACGTCGAAGCACGAGTCGGGCACGCCGGCCCGGAACCCGGGATACGCGGCGTACCGGCGGCCGTCCTCGACGACCGTGGGCGGCACCCCCGTACGGGCGTCCCGGCGGATCACGGCGAGCAGGTCGTCGAGGCTGCCGTCGCGGGTCAGGGCGAGCCGGATGCGGGTCTCCGCGTTCAGTTCGCCCGCGATGTCGTCGGTGAGGTACGCGGCCACGAGCCGCCCGATGCCGTCGTGCACCCGCTGCTGGGTGTCGCGGTCCAGCCGCAGCAGGTCGTCCTCCAGCAGTTTGGCGATCTCGTGGTCGAAGCGTCGGGCCATGACCGCGTCCCGCTGCTTGCCGGGGCCGATCAGGTCGGCCACGAACGCCGTGGTCGCCTCCACGGTGCGCAGCCGGTCCAGGTGGCGGCTCAGGTACGTGATGTTGGTGGCGTTGAACCGCCGCACGGCGTAGTAGAACTCGTAGTCGGCCAGCACCGAGATGCGCCGCGCCCGGTAGCAGGCCTCCAGGGTGAACGGAAGGTCACTGCCGAGGGGCAGGTCCTCCCGGTAGCGGATCCGGTGCCGTTCCAGCAGCTCGCGCCGGAACAGCTTGGTGTTGGCCAGCGACCTCGGCAGCGGCGAGTCGAACAGGTCCACGTCGACCCGGTTGGCCGCGAAGATGTCCTGGTAGATGTGTCGGCTGTTGACGCCGACCACCTTGCCGAGCACGACGTCGGAGTCCCACTCGTCGGCGGCGGTGACCAACCGTTCCAGCGCCTCGGGGCCGAGGTGGTCGTCGGCGCCGACGAAGAAGACGTACCGGCCGGTGGCGGCGTCGAGCGCCCGGTTGCACGGTCCGGCGGGGCCGCCGGAGTTGGCCTGGTGGATGACGATGAACACGCCGGGGTACCGGGCGGCGAACCGGTCCAGTTCGGCGCCGCTGCGGTCGGTCGACCCGTCGTCCACGGCCACGACCTGCAGCCGGTCCAGCCCGATCGTCTGGCCCACGAGGGAGTCGAGGCAGCCGGTCAGGTACGGCATGGTGTTGTAGACCGGCACCACCACGCTGACGGCGGGCGTGCTCACGGCGCCTCCACCGGGGTGGGCGCGCCGGCACCGGCCAGCAGCCGGCGGTAGAGCGCGTCGAGGCGGTCCGCCTGCGCCTCCCACGTCCACCCGGGCAGCGGCGAGTCCGGGCCGTCGTAGACCTGGCGGTACCGCCGCGGGTCGGCGAGCACGGCCCGCACCGCGCGGGCCAGGTCGGCGCTGTCGCCGGCCCGGAACACCTCACCCTGCCCCGTGGCGCGGACGGTGTCGGCCATCGTACGGACGTCGCTGACCACGATTGGCAGCCCTGCGTGGGCGTACTCGAAGAACTTCGTGATCAGGGCGATCTCGTGGTTCGGCCAGTGGTGGATCGGGATCAGGCCCACGTCGGCGGCGCTGAGGAAGGCGCTCACCTGCCCGTGCGGCACGTACGGCACGGGATGCAGCCGCTCCGCGACGCCGAGCCGGTCGGCGAGGGCCCGCAGGTGCTGGACGTACGTCGCGGACGGGTCGGCGATCACCAGCGCGAGGTGGGCGCCGGGCAACCGGGGCAGCGCCTCGACCGCGGTGGCCACCCCGCGCTGCTCGGCGAGCGCACCGCTGTAGACGAGCAGCGGGGTGTGCGGGCCGACCCCGCAGAGGTCACGCAGGTCGGGCACCTCCGCTCCCCCGGGTGTCGGGGCGACCGACGCCGGGGCGTTGAGCAGCACGGTCGGACGCTCCGCCAGCCGGTGCTCCTCCTGCAGCAGGTCGGCCAGGGTCTCCGACACGGTCACCACGGCGTCGGCGTGCGACACGTACTCCCGCACGTACGCGAGGTGGGCCGGCAGCCACCGCACGTTGTCGCGGCGGGGCTTCGCGCCGGGCAGCCACTCGTGCGCGTCCCACACGAGCTTCACGTCCCGGCCGGCGGCCCGCGCCCGGTCCACCGCGCGCGCGGCCACGCCGAGCATCCGGAAGTCGTGGGCGTGGATCAGGTCCGGCGCCAGGGCGTCGACGACCGGCCCGAACACCCGCTCGTACGTCCACAGCCCCGGTTCCAGCCGCCGCCACGCCCGGTCGCCGGAGACCGCACCCCAGAGGAGGACCTGGGCGTGCTCGACCGGCCGCCGGGCCAGCCGTGCCGCCCGCAGCACCGGCCCGCCCCGGGCGACCAGCCGCTGCCGCAGCGTACGCCGCCCGCCGGGGGGCGCCCCGCCGCCCATCGGCAGCACGCGGACGTGCGCGTCGCCGAGCCGCCACTCCCGCTCGACGCGGGCGCAGCCCAGCAGGGTGACCGCCCAGCCCGCGTCGGCGGCCGAGCGGGCCGCCTTCTGCACCCGGGAGTCGCCGTCCACCCCGTTGTCCACGAGCATGACCACCCGGCCACCGCCGGTCGCGGTGACACCGTCGAGCCGCACGAATTGTTCTCCGATTCCTGACGTCAGCGGATGCCCGGCGAGTGTACGGCAGTTCCGGTCTCCGGAATCGTTGCACCGCCGCGCTTTCGCGCCACCCGACGGTTCGGCCACGAGCTGATTCCCCGCCGTATACGCTCTGGTCATCTTCCCCTCACCGCCGTTTTTCCTTCGGCCGGTTAGGTCATTCGCAGAGCCTCGTCCGGCGCCCGATGCCGCCCATTCGCCGGCGCACGAGGAAACCGCAATCAATGCGTAAGCGGGTATTCATGTCGCGTACACCTGACGTCAGCGTGGTCATCCCGACCTGCGACCGGCCGGACCTGGTGACCCGCGCGGTCCACACCGCCCTCGCCCAGACGGTGGCGGAGATCGAGGTCGTCGTCGTGGTCGACGGCGCGGACCCCGACACGCAGGCCGCTCTCGCCGCGATCCCCGACCCGCGCCTGCGGGTCCTGCCGCTGCCCGAGCGCGGTGGCGCGCCGAACGCCCGCAACGTCGGCGTCCAGGCCGCGCGTGCCCGCTGGACGGCGTTCCTCGACGACGACGACGAGTGGCTGCCCCGCAAGCTGGAGGTGCAGCTCGCGCTCGCCGCCACCGCGACCGTCGCGTCCCCGATCGTCGCCAGCCGCCTGGTGAACCGCACCCCGCGCGCTGAGTTCGTGCTGCCCCGCCGGCTGCCGGAGCCGGGCGAGCCGATCTGCGAGTACCTCACCGTGCGCCGGGGCCTGTTCCACGGCGACGGCTTCATCCAGACCTCGACGATCATGGCGCCGACCGAGCTGCTGCGCCGCGTGCCGTTCACCGTCGGCCTGCGCCGCCAACAGGAGCTGGACTGGACCCTGCGGGCACTCGCGCACGACGACGTACGGCTGCTGATGGCGCCCGAGCCGCTCGTGCTCTGGCACCAGGACGAGGACCGGCCGCGGATCAGCCTCTCCTCCCCGTGGGCGGCTCAGCTGGAGTGGCTGCGGTCCAGCCGTCCCCTGCTCACCCCCCGGGCGTACGCGGCCATCGCGCTGAGCGTCGTCGGCTCGATGGCGGCCACGACCCGCGACCCGAAGGTCTTCCGGACCGTGCTCGCCGACGCCCGCCGGCACGGGCGTCCGGGTGCCATCGACTACCTGACGTACCTGCAGATCTGGCTGATCCCGCCGCAACTCCGGCACAGTCTGCGGGACCGGATCCTGGACCGCCGTCGCCGCCCGGCCCCGCCCGCCCCACCGGCCGCCGCCGGGTCGGCCCGGCCCGCCGAACCGGGCCTCGCCGCCGCCGACTCCGGGAACCCGTGACCCGTGCCGCACGCTGAACAGGTGCCCCACGTCGTCATCTGGCGCAGCCACCTGCTGGCCGGCTCCGAGACGTTCATCCGCAACCAGGCCGACGCGCTGGCGGCCTGGCGCGCCACCTACCTCGGTGCGGTGCGGGTCGCCTCGACACTGTCCCGCGACACCGACGTGGTCGCGTTCGGCGACACCGCCCGCGACCGGCGGGCCCTGCTCGCGCTGAAGGCCACCGGCCGCTCCCCCCGGCTCACCCGGCTGCTGCGGCGGCTCCGGCCGGCACTGGTGCACGCCCACTTCGGCAACGACGGTTGGCTGGTCAGCCGCGCCGCCGCCGACCTGGACATCCCGCTGGTCGTCACCGTGCACGGCCAGGATGTCACCCGCCAGCCGGCCCTCCCGGGCCTGCGCGGCGCCCGCCAGCGGCACAACCTGCGCGTGGCGTTCGACCGGGCGGCGCTGGTCGTGGCCGTCAGCGAGTTCATCCGCGACCGG
Source organism: Micromonospora sp. WMMD558 (assembly GCF_049315255.1). Lineage (NCBI taxonomy): Bacteria > Bacillati > Actinomycetota > Actinomycetes > Micromonosporales > Micromonosporaceae > Micromonospora > Micromonospora sp. WMMD558. The sequence continues at coordinate 5,136,879 of NZ_CP186061.1, forward strand.
GCGGTCGCCCTCGGCGCGGACCCGGCGAAGGTCCGGGTGCACCACACCGGGGTGCCCGTCCCGCCCCTGCCGGCGCCCACCCCGCCCGGGTGGGACGTGGCGTTCGTCGGCCGGTTCGTCGAGAAGAAGGGCGTCGACGACCTCGTCGAGGCGCTCGGGTCGCTGCGGCCCCGGCGGCCCCGGGCGCTGTTCATCGGCGACGGGCCGCTGGAGGGGCCGCTACGCGCCCGCGCCGCCGAACTCGGCCTCGACGCCACCTTCCTCGGCGCGCAGCCACCGGAGGTGGTGGCCGATCACCTGGCGCGGTCGGCACTGCTCGCCGCACCGTCGAGGACCGCGGCGGACGGCGACTCCGAGGGGCTGCCCACCACCATCCTGGAGGCGGCGAGCCTCGGCCTGCCGGTCGTGGCGACGCACCACAGCGGCATCCCGGAGGCGGTCGTGCACGGCGAAACCGGCCTGCTCGGCGCCGAAGGCGACCGGGCCGCGCTCGCCGGCAACATCACCCGCCTGCTCGCCGACGACACCCTGCGGCGGCGGCTCGGCCGCGAGGCCCGCCGGCACGTCGAGGACCGCTTCGACCTGCACAAGCAGACCCACCGGCTGGAGAAGCTGTACGACGCCGTCGCCGCCGGGCACGCGGCTGGGTCCGGTCGCGGTACCGCGTAGGGCCGGACGGGAGTCCGAGCCCTCAGCACTCGTCCGGGTCAGCGCCCCGAGCCTGGTGCGGCCGGTGCTCCGTGATCCACGCTTCCACGTCCTCCACCAGCCATACCGCTCCCCCGGCCAGCCGATCGAAGGGCTCCGGGAAGTCGGGCCGGGAGACGATCTGCACGATGCGCGCCCGGGAGACACCGAGGCGCTCCTGCAACTCGGCGCTGCCGTACAGCCTGCGAACCATGGATCGACGCTATGCAACCCGAGACTAGCGCATATGACAGCTGTCATACTTGACACTGTCGTGTGCGGCAGGAAAGGTGAGGGTCGAGGTGGTCGCCACGTGAACGGAGGCAGGGCATGTCGAACTACCCGATCCCCTACCGGGACGATGACCAGCGGCTCGACGACGAGCTGCTCCGAGACGTACGCGATGCGCTGCTCAAGCGCGGCTTTCCTGAGCTGACGAAGGTCGACTACGGGCTGCTGGAGGTCATGCTGGTCCGGTTCGTCTACGCGAAGCGACGGCAGGTCTCGGTCACGGTCACCGACTGACAGGGTCAGGCGCCCGTCGCGGCGAGGGCCGGGGTCGGACGGTCGTCGACCCGGCCACGCGGCTTGCGGTTCGGCAGCGACAGCCGGATGACCTTCCACCAGGCGGAGGCGACCTGCTTCGGCAGGGAGCCGGAGGTGTACTTCAGGCCGTACCGGTCGAAGAGCGCCCGTACCTCGGGGGCGATCTCCTGGTAGCGGTTGCTCGGGAGATCCGGGAAGAGGTGGTGCTCGATCTGGAACGACAGGTTGCCGGTCATGAGGTGCAGCAGCCGGCTGCCGCTGATGTTGGCGGAGCCGAGCATCTGCCGCAGGTACCACTCGCCGCGCGTCTCGCCCTCGATTGAGGTCTTTTCGAAGGTCTCCACGCCGTTCGGGAAGTGCCCGCACATGATCACCGAGTGGCTCCACAGGTTGCGGATCAGGTTGGCGGTGAACGTCGCGGCGAGCGTGCTGAGGAAGGACGGCCCGGAGAGCAGCGGGTGCAGCACGTAGTCCTTCAGCACCTGGCGGCGGATCTTGCGACCGACCGCGCGGGCCCGGGCCCGGAACTCCGGATCCCGGTGCCGGCCGTTCTTCAGGTTGTGGCCCAGCTCCAGGTCGTACGCCGCGATGCCGTACTGGAAGAAGCAGGCGTTGATGAAGTTCCACAGCGGCTGGCCAAGGTAGACCGGGTGCCAGGGCTGGTCCTCGTCGACCCGCATGATGCCGTACCCGAGGTCGTTGTCCTTGCCGACCACGTTGGTGTACCGGTGGTGCAGCTGGTTGTGCGAGTGCTGCCACTGGTCGGGCGGGGAGACGTGGTCCCAGTCCCAGGTGGTGGAGTGGATCTTCGGATCGCGCATCCAGTCCCACTGGCCGTGCAGGACGTTGTGCCCGATCTCCATGTTGTCGAGGATCTTGGCCACGGCGAGGCCGGCGGTGCCGACGACCCAGGCCGGCGGGAAGAGCGAGAAGAGCAGCACCACCCGGCTGCCGAGTTCGAGCTTGCGGTGGGTGGAGATGACCTTGCGGATGTACGCGGCGTCCCGCTCACCCCGGTCGGCCAGGACCCGGTCCCGGATCGCGTCGAGTTCCTTCCCGATGACCTCGATGTCCTCGGCGGTGAGGTGGGCGATCGGGTTGACGGGCTTGCGCTGGATGACGGTCACGTGGGCACTCCGGTCAGTGGTCGATGTCGCAGGGGCCGGCCGCTGCCGACACGCAGGTCTGGATGAGGACGCCGTCGCCGGGGACCGCCGTGGTGAGCGCCCCGTTGCGCAGGTCGCGAACCGCGCCCTGGCGCAGCGGCAGGACGCAGCCGAAGCAGATGCCCATCCGGCAGCCCGAGGGCATGAGCACTCCGGCCGCCTCACCGGCGTCGAGCAGCGGCGTGGCGCCGTCGGCGGTCACGGTCACACCGGCCCGGCCGAAGGTGACCGTGCCGCCCTCGCCGGGTGAGATGACGGTCGGCCGGAACCGCTCGGTGTGCAGCCGCTCCGCCCGACCGGCGGTGGACCAGTGGGCCTCCAGGGCGTCGAGCAGCCCGACCGGGCCGCACGCCCAGGTCTGCCGGTCGAGGTGGTCCGGCACCAGGTCGGCCAGGTCGGCGATGGTGAGCACGCCGTCGTGGTCGGTGTGCCGCTCCACCAGCCGCAGCGCGCCGGCCGCGGCGAGGCCCCGCAGCTCCGAACCGAAGATCACGTCCGCCGGTGTCGGCGCGGAGTGCACGAGCGTGACGTCGGCGCCGGCGAGGACGCCGCTGCGCAGCATCCCCATGACCGGCGTGATCCCGCTGCCCGCGGTCACGAACAGCACGCCCGCCGGCGTCGGCGTGGGCAGGACGAAGTCACCCGTCGCCTGGTCGAGCTGGACGATCGTGCCGGGGCGGACCCGCCGGACGAGATGGTTGCTGACCACCCCGTCCGGGATCGCCTTCACGGTGATCGCGATGGGGTCGCGGCGGCCACCGAGGGCCGAGGTCACCGAGTACGCCCGCCACTGCCGTACGCCGTCGACGTCCACCCCGAGGCGGACGTACTGCCCGGGGACGTGCCCCCGCCAGTCCCGCCCCGGCTGCACGATCACCGTGGCCGCGTCCCGGGTCTCCGGCCGCACCGCGAGGATCCGGCCCCTCAGGTCGGCGCCGGAGCGCAGCGGGGCGACCAGGTCGAGGTAGTCGTCGGGCAGCAGCGGGGTGGTGACCGCCGCGGCGAGCCGCAGGAACCGGCGCCGCAGCGACGCCGCCGCGGGTGGGCGCGGAACGGTGGTGGTCATATCCCGATAGTCGCGGCACACTGGCATAAAATCTTGGCCCGCGAAGGTGAACCGGGCCTGTCGATTTGTGCGGGAGGAACAACAATGGCGGACCGCTCCGAGGCGACGCGCCGCGCCGCCGGGCTCGCCCTCGACGAGGGGGTGGCCCGCGGCCTCCGCGACCGGTTGCCCCTGCTCGCCGAGCGGACCGTCACCGCGATCACCGCCGAGGTGCCCAGCTACTCCGGCACCCTGACCGGCCAGATGCGGGACAAGATCGAGACCGCGGTGCAGATCGCGCTCGGCAACTTCCTGCAACTGCTCGAACGCTCCCACGCCACGGACCCGAGCACCCCCCTGGTCCCCGCGCTGGAGGCCGCGTACGCCCTCGGCAGCGGTGAGGCCCGTTCGGGGCGGAGCATGGACGCGCTGCTGGCCGCGTACCGGGTGGGAGCGCGGGTCTCCTGGCGGGAAATGTCCACCATCGCGGTGCGCGGCGGGCTCCCGGCGGTGACCGTCGCCGACTTCGCCGAGCTGATGTTCGCCTACATCGACGAGCTGTCCGCCGCCAGCGTCGCCGGGCACGCCGACGAGCTGGCCAGCGCCGGCCGGGCCCGCCGGCGCAACCTGGAGCGCCTTACCCAGCAGCTGGTCACCGGCGCGGCCGAGGACGTGCTGCTGCGCAGCGCCGAACGAGCCGACTGGCCGCCGCCGCAGACGCTCACCGTCGTACTCCTCCCCCGGGCCAACCTGCGCGCGGCGCTCGCGCTGCTTCCGGCGCAGACCCTGGAGAGCGGCGACGACCTGCCGGGCGCCGCGGTCGGCGAGGAGTTGGCCGTGCTGCTCGTCCCCGACGCGCACGGCGACCGGCGGCGGCAGCTCACCCGGACGCTGCACGGCCGCCGCGCCGTGCTCGGCCCCGCGCGGCCGTGGACGCGGGTGACGTACTCGTGGCAGCGGGCCACCCGAGCCCTCGCGCTCGGGCTGCGCCCGGCCGACGACGGGCCGCCGCTGGACACCGAGGCGCACCTCGCCGAACTGCTGCTCGGCATGGACCCGGAGGGCCTCGCTGACCTGCGCGCCCGCGTGCTGGCCCCGCTGGCGGCGCTGCCGCCGACCACCGCCGAGCGGCTCGCCGAGACGCTGCGCTCCTGGCTGCTGCACCACGGCCGCCGTGACGACGTCGCCGCCGACCTGTTCGTGCACCCGCAGACGGTGCGCTACCGGATGGGCAAGCTCCGCGAGCTGTACGGGGACCGCCTGCACGACCCCGCCACGGTGCTCGACCTCACCCTCGCGCTGGCGTTCCCGGCCCGCGACCGGGCCGACGAACCGGCCGGCTGAGCGGCCCGGACCGCGCGGCGGTCCGCATCAGGGTTTCCGCCGGGCTCGGGGGCGCGCCGGGGACGGGCCGGCGTCGGTCGGCTGCGCCTCCGCCACCGCCTCGCAGAGGTCGGTCAGCGGGTCACGGCGCTGCGCCGCACAGGCGACCCGTCGCAGCAGGGTCCGGAAGGCGGCGGTGTCGGCGGGATCGAGGGCGCCGAGCACGTGCGACTCCACCTGCCGCAGCGCCCGCTGGCGTTCCCGCCAGGCGACCCGGCCCTCGTCGGTGGCGCAGACCAGGCGGCTGCGCCGGTCGGCGGGATCGGCCCGGCGCAACACGAGCCCGCGCCGCTCCAGGTCGTCGATCAGGTACGTGAGCACGGTCCGGTCGATGCCGAGTTCCTCGGCGATCGCGCCCTGGTTGCGGACCGGCTCCCGGACCGCCGCCGACAGCACCTGGTAGCCCCGGGGCCCACCGGGTATGTCCTCCAGTGCCCGGTCGGCGGCCCGGACGTAGGCGCGGAAGACGACGCCGAGCATCCAGCCGAGGTCGTCGTCGAGCGGGTCCGGCCGTGGGTGTGCCGCCGTCGCACCGGTCATCCGCCCAGGATAGCTGAGCTGGACAGACCTTGTTGGCAACAGATGTTCTGTGTGGCATAACATCTGTCTGACAGCACTTCAGGGGAGGACTCCGATGAGCGACCACGGCCACCCACTGACCTTCGGGTCGTTCCTGACACCGGCCAACGCCGACCCGGATCGGGTGGTGGCGCTCGCCGCCCTGTCCGAGCAGGTCGGGCTGGACCTGGTCACCTTCCAGGACCACCCGTACCAGCCCGCGTACCTGGACACCTGGACGCTGCTCAGCTTCGTCGCCGCCCGCACCAGCAGGGTCCGGCTCTCCCCCAACGTCACCAATCTCCCCCTGCGGCCACCGGCCGTCCTCGCCCGCAGCGTGGCGAGCCTCGACCTGCTCAGCGGCGGGCGGATCGAACTCGGCCTGGGCGCGGGCGCGTTCTGGGACGCCATCGAGGCGATGGGCGGGCGACGGCTCACCCCGGCGGAGGGCGTACGGGCCCTCGAGGAGGCCATCGAGGTCATCCGCCAGACGTGGGACGCCGACACCCGCGGCGGCGTCCGGGTCGCCGGCGAGTTCCACCGCGTGGTCGGCGCGAAGCGCGGGCCCGTCCCCGCACACGACGTGGGAATCTGGCTCGGCGCCTACAAGCCGCGCATGCTGGCGTTGACCGGCCGCCGGGCCGACGGCTGGCTACCGTCGCTGGCGTACCTGCAGCCCGGCGACCTCGCCAGGGGCAACGCGATCATCGACGACGCCGCCCGGGAGGCGGGCCGGTCGCCGGGCGACGTCCGGCGACTGCTCAACGTCAACGGGCGGTTCGCCACCGTCGGCCGCGGGCCCCTGCACGGCCCCGCCGAGCAGTGGGCCGAGGAACTGGCGGACCTCGCCCTCACCGACGGGATCAGCACCTTCATCCTCGCCAGCGACGACCCCGACGACCTGCGCCGGTTCGCCGCCGAGGTGGCGCCCGCCGTCCGCGAACTGGTCGCCGCCGAGCGCGCCTCCGCCGCCGCGCGGCCCGACTCCGCGCCCGCCGACTCCGCTGCCGGGCCGGTCGAGCGGGACGCCACCGCCAGGCCGGGACCGGCGGAGGCCGTCGCGGCGGCCGGACCCCGGGCCGGCCGGCCCGCGCCCGCGGGCCGCAGCGCCTTCTCCGTCGTACCGACGCCGGACGACGGCGTCCGCCGCAGCGGCGAGCGGGTCTGGGACGAGTCCGCCCGCCCGACCGGCCCGGCCCGCGACCCCGACCGTACGTACGCGGCGCACGACCTGGCCACCAGCCAGCACCTCGTCGACGTGCACGACGGGCTGCGCGCCGAGCTGGCGCAGATCCACGACCTGATCGAGCAGGTGGCGGCCGGCACGATCGACGCCGGCACCGCCCGCTCCCACATCAACACCATGACGATGCGGCAGAACAAGTGGACCCTGGGCACCTACTGCGAGTCCTACTGCCGGTTGGTCACCACCCACCACACCATCGAGGACCGGTCGCTCTTTCCGCACCTGCGCCGCGGGGACGCCCGGCTCGCCCCGGTCATCGACCGGCTCGAGCAGGAGCACCACCTCATCCACGACGTGCTGGAACGCGTCGACCGGGCCCTGGTGGCGTTCGTCTCCGTCCCGGACGGGATGGCCGACCTGCGCGCCGCCGTCGACCTGCTCAGCGACACCCTCCTGTCGCACCTGGCGTACGAGGAGCGGGAACTGGTCGAGCCCATCGCCCGCATCGGCCTGTCCTGAGCCGTCGCCGTACCGCCACCGGGCCGCCGATCGGTGGGCGTGGCCTGACCGCGCCGACCCGGTCAGGCCACGTGGGTGCGGTAGCCGGCGATGGCCTCGTCGAGCACCTCACGGCCCGGCCGGGCCCACTCCGCCTCGGCGAAGACCTCCACCTCGACCGGGCCGGTGTACCCGGCGGCGTCCACCGCCTCCCGGAAGCGCCGCAGCTCGACACAGCCGGTGCCGGGCAGCCCCCGGCCGAGCAGCACACCCGCCGGCAGCGGCGTCACCCAGTCGGCGACCTGGAAGCAGGCGATCCGTCCCTCCCGGCCGGCCCGGTCGATCTGCGCCCACACCTGGTCGTCCCACCACAGGTGGTACGTGTCGACCACGACGCCCACCGCCTCCGCCGGGTACGGCGCGACCAGATCCAGTGCCTGACCGAGACTGGCCACCACGCACCGGTCCGAGCAGAACATCGGGTGCAGCGGCTCCACGGCCAGCCGGACCCCCGCGGCGACCGCGTGCGGCACCAGCTCGCCGATCGCGTCCCGCACGTGCGCCCGTGCGGCGTCGAGGTCGCGGCTACCGGCCGGCAGGCCACCGGAGACCAGCACCAGCACGGGTGCGCCCACCGCCGCCGCCTCGTCGATCGCCCGCCGGTTCTCGTCCAGCCAGCCGGGGACCTCGAAGAAGCCGCCGCGGCACAGGGAGGTGACGGTAAGGCCGGCGTCCCGCACCAGCGCCGCCGCCGGTTCGACCCCGTGGGCCGCCAGGTCCTCGCGCCACAGCCCCACCCCGGTGACCCCGGCGTCGACGCAGCCGGCGACGAGCTCCGGCAGCGGCCACCGCTTGGTGGTGGCGGAGTTGAGCGCGAACCGCTTCACTGCGCCACCCCCGCCGTGGTCATGAACGCCCGGGCCCGGTGGGCCGCCAGCTCGGCGTCCGGGAGCAGGCCGGCGGCGTCGGCGAGCCGGAGCAGCCGGCCCAGGTGCGCCGGTGACCGTCCGGACTGGAGGCCGCCGACCATGGTGAAGTGGTCCTGGTGACCGGCGAGCCAGGCGAGGAACACGATCCCGGTCTTGTAGTAGAAGGTCGGGGCGCCGAACAGGTGCCGCGCCAGCGGCACCGTCGGTGCCAGCAGGTCGTCGTACGTGGTCGGGTCGCCCGCGTCGAGCGCCCGGAACGCCGCCGCGGCCGGTGGCGCGATGGCGGCCAGGACGCCGAGCAGCGCGTCGGAGTGGCTGTCGCCGTCGCCCCGGATCAGGGTCGGGTAGTTGAAGTCGTCGCCGGTGTAGAGGCGTACCCCCGGTGGCAGGCGCCGGCGCAGGGCGACCTCGAAGTCCTCGTCGAGCAGCGACAGCTTGATGCCGTCCACCTTGGTGTGGTGGGCGCTGATCAGCGCCACCACGGTGTCGGCGGCCCGCGCGGGGTCGGCGGCGCCCCAGTAGCCGGCCAGAGCCGGGTCGAAGGCCGGGCCGAGCCAGTGCAGCACCACCGGACCGTCCGCCTCGGCCAGCAGGCGGCCGTAGAGGTCGAGGTAGTCCTCGGCGGACGGGGCCGCCGCCGCCAGGTGCCGGCTGCACATCAGCACCGGCCGGGCGCCGGCGTCCTGCACGTCGGCGAGCTGCTCCGCGTACGCCCTGCGGATGTCGTCGAGGGTGGCCGGGCCGGACGGCAGCTGGTCGGTGGCGACACCGGCGCAGATGGCGGCGCCGTCCGCGCGGGCCGCCTGCGCCGACCGGCGGACAAGTTCCCGGGCCGTCGGGTAGTCCAGGCCCATGCCCCGCTGCGCGGTGTCCATCGCCTCGGCCACGCCGAACCCGTACGACCACAGGTGCCGCCGGAAGGCCAGCGTCGCGTCCCAGTCCACGGCCGCCGGCGTGCCCGGGACGTTCTCCGCCCGCGGGTCGGCGACCACGTGCGCGGCGGCGTACGCGACGCGGCTGGTGAAGCGGGCGCCGGGTGTGAGGTGCTCGCGGCCGGCGCCGGAGAGCGTGAGCGGCCCGTCGGGCAGGACCACCTTCGCGCTCACGAGCGCAGCTCCGTCACCTCGACGCGCCGGCCCTCACGCGCCGACTGCAGGCCCAGCTCGGCCAGTTGCACGCCCCGCGCGCCGGCCCACAGGTCCCAGGTGTACGGGGCGTCCTCGGCGACGTGCCGCAGGAACATCTCCCACTGCGCCTTGAAACCGTTGTCGAACACGTCGTTGTCCGGCACCTCCTGCCACTGGGAGCGGAAGTCGTCGGTGGACGGCAGGTCCGGGTTCCAGACCGGCTTCGGGGTGGTGGCCCGGTGCTGGATGCGGCAACGACGCAGGCCGGCGACGGCGCTGCCCTCGGTGCCGTCGACCTGGAACTCGACCAGCTCGTCGCGGTTCACCCGCACCGCCCACGACGAGTTGATCTGCGCGACGACGCCGCCGTCGAGTTCGAAGATGGCGTACGCGGCGTCGTCGGCGGTCGCGTCGTAGGGCTGGCCGTCCTCGTCCCACCGGCGCGGTACGTGGGTGGTGACGTGGGCGGTGACGGCCCGGACCGGGGCGAAGATCTGCTCCAGCACGTAGTGCCAGTGCGGGAACATGTCGACCACGATGCCGCCGCCGTCGGCCGCCCGGTAGTTCCAGCTCGGGCGCTGCGCCTCCTGCCAGTCGCCCTCGAAGACCCAGTAGCCGAACTCTCCGCGTACCGACAGGATGCGGCCGAAGAAGCCGCCGCGTACGAGCCGTTCGAGCTTGCGCAGGCCGGGCAGGAACAGCTTGTCCTGCACGACGCCGTGCCGTACGCCGGCCGCGTCGGCGGCACGTGCCAGCTCGACCGCACCGTGCAGGGTGGTGGCGACGGGTTTCTCGGTGTAGATGTGCTTGCCCGCCTCGACGGCGAGACCGATGGCCTTCTCCCGTTCGCTGGTGACCTGGGCGTCGAAGTAGATCGAGACGTCCGGTCGGGCCAGCGCGGCACCCAGGTCCGTCGTCCAGGCGGTCAGCCCGTGCCGGGTCGCGACGTCCCTCAGCTTGGCCTCGTTGCGCCCGACCAGGACGAGTTCCGGCCAGAGCCGGCCCCCGCCGCGCAGCGGTACGCCGCCCTGCTCGCGGATCGCCAACAGCGACCGGACCAGGTGCTGCCGGTAGCCCATCCGCCCGGTCACGCCGTTCATGACGATTCCGATCGGGACACGTGCCGTCATCGTCCCACCCTCCAGGTAAGGCGTCATTCCCCGGCACCCGGTCCGCCGGGTGCCGCACACTGCCGCTGACCGGCGGGGACAGCGGCGGCTCTGCCGCCGTCCCCGGCCGGCCGGTTCAGGCCGGCGTTCCGGTCACCGTCAGGTGACGCATCCGGCCGATGTTGTCGAACGAGCCGAAGCCGACCCGCCCGGAGCTGAACGTGGTGTCCTTCGCGGTCATCAGCGGGTCCTTGCGGCCGTCCAGGTAGACCGCGATCTCCCCGGTGGCCGGGAGGTGGACGACACGCACCTTGTGCCAGTCGGCGTCGACGATCGCCGGGTCGGCGCCCCGCGACCGGCCGTTCCACTGGTGGTCGATGCGCTGCCGGTCGGCGTTGTTCACCTTGAAGATGCCGTTGTGCGGCAGGATCGTGTTGTCGGTCGAGAGGTGCGCGTAGTAGAACTCGGTGTCCGAGCGCCACCCGAAGACGATGATCACGTCGCGGTTGGTCACCTCCACCGGCGTGTCCAGGCGCACCCGCGCCTCGATCTCCACCGACGACCACGCCGGGCCCTCGGTCAGGACGGCGTACTCGAACGGGCGGCGCGGGCCCGGCCGGCTCACGCCCGCCTCGGCGAGGATGATCTCGTCCTTGTCGAACTGCCACTTCGACGGCGTCACCGGCGCCCAGCTGTCCGGGCCGGACGGCTTGTGCACCCGGGTGCGGCCGACGTCGCCGCTGGCGAACTCCCTGGTGTCGGTGACCTTCCAGATCTTGCCGTTGGCCTTGGCGAGGATGTACAGCTCACCGGCGGCGTCGGTGCCGAAGCGAAGGTCGACCCGTTCCGGGTTGCCCGGCGCCCCGGGGCCGGACAGGTCCTGCATCCGCACCGGGCTGCCGGCGGCGTCGAACAGGGCGAGCCGGTGGATCGGCGCCAGCCCCTCGCCGCGGCGCATCTGGTGCGCCTCGGTGTAGAGGACCTGACCGTCGACGAGGTCACCGAAGACGTACTTGCCCTTCAGCTTCGGCACGTCCTTGCCGCGGTAGACGAACCCGCCGGCCACGGCGACGCCGACGTCGGAGGTGCAGTTCCAGTTGGGCGCCGGGTTGTGGTCGTACGCCGCGACCGGGTACGTGTAGCCGTACTCGGCGTCGTTCGCCGGCAGCGGAAGCAGCTTGTCGCAGGCGCTCCCCGCCTTGTCGAAGACGAACGCGCCCTCCCGCTCGCTCCAGCCGAAGTTGTCCCCGGCACGCACCTCGTAGATCGCCTCGATGGCGTGCTCACCGATGTGCCCGAGGTACATGCGACCGGTGGCCCGGTCCCAGCTGAACCGGTGCGGGTCCCGGAAGCCGAGGGCGTAGACCTCGCCGAGAGCGCCGTCCCGGCCGACGAACGGGTTGGACGCCGGGATGCCGTACCGCCCGTTCGCGGAGTTGGTGCCGCTCGGGTCGATGCGCAGCAGCTTGCCGTGCACCATGCCCAGGTTCTGCGGCTCGGTGTTCCGCACGCCGGTGCCGCCGTCGCCGACGGCCAGGTACAGCAGCCCGTAGTCGTCCTGGCCGGGCCGCGCGGTGGGGTTGAAGTTGATTTCCTGGACGCCGTGGATCTGGCCGGCGAAGCCGATCCGCAGTACCTCACGGCGGCTGCCGGCGAACGTGTCGGCGGCCGGGTCGGTCGCCGTCCACTCGTTGATCACGCCATGGAAGATGGCGTTGGCCTGCGCGTAGTCCGGTGTCCTGGTCGCCAGCGACGCCTGCTCGGTGTGGATGGTGTAGAACCGGCCGTTGCTACCGAACTCCGGGTGGAACGTGACGTAGCCGAAGCCCTGGCCGAGGCCTCGGCCGGAGAAGAACTGCGGCGCGAAGGTGGCGGCCACGTCGAGGTAGACGTGCGGCACGCCGTCCTGCACCAGGTAGAGCGTGCCGTTGAGGTCCGGCACGGCGCGGCGGCCGGACCCGTCGGGCAACTCCATGAGGGTGTTGATCCGGGCGGTCCGCATCAGCCGCTGGTCGGTCGGGGCCGGCGTGGGGAACGACTGCGGGAAGCTGGCGTACTCGGTGAGGACCAGGCCCAGGCGGGACTGGGTGGGCATCTCGACGATCGGGTCGTCGACCGGTTCGGCGGCCCGGGCGGGGCCGGCGACCAGGATGGACAGGACGAGCGCGGCGGCGGTGAGCCCAGCCGTCAGCGTGGATCTGCGGATCTTGCCGATACTGCGCACGCGGGTCTCCTTCGCGGGTGAGGCGGTACGGAGGGTGGTCAGCGGGCCATGTAGCGGTACTGCTTCTCGACGTCGCTCGCCGAGACCACGCTGTCGAGGAACATCAGGGCGTCCATGCGGCAGTCGCAGGGGTTCCGCTCCAGCGTGTCCTGCGGGAAGCTCCCGCCGATCTTGATGCCTCGCGGATCCGAGGCGGTCGTCACGTGCGGGCCGGGACCGGACACGAGCCACGGGTCGTCGCTGCGCGTGTAGAAGCCGTCCAGCGGCGTGCCGTTGCGGTAGAGCGCCATCGCACCGGTGTTGAAGTCGAAGGTGGCGGCGAGGTGGACCCACTCCCCCTTCGGCAGCAGGGTGCGCCAGTCCTCGCTCGCGGCGAACGTCTGCGAGTTGCCCCCGTCGAGGCGCCGGCCCAGCGCCACCAGGCGCAGCTCGCCGTTGACGTCGATCAGCTCCAGCAGGGCGCGGACGCCGTGGCCGTCGGAGTCGCCGGTGAGCACCCCGGCCAGGCCGATGGCGTTGAACCGGTCGGTCGGGTTGGCGGTGGTGGAGTTGAGCGCCGGCGCGTCCATCTCCGACTTGAACCAGCCCATGACGGTGGTGCCCTCGGTGCCGGCGAAGGCGCGCAGGGTCCGCACGCCGCTCGCCGACCAGATCCCGGCCTTCCAGTCGTCGTTGCCGGCCTGGGCCGGATTCACCTGCCGGGTCTGCAGGGCGTCACCGCTGCCGCGGTAGGCGCGGTCCGGCACCCGCATCGCGGCGCCGCCGTTGACGAGCTCGATCTCGGTGCCCGAGCGTCCCTGGTCCCGCTCCAGGGCGGGATCGCCCTCCACCGGGTGGTCGAAGTCGTAGAAGGCGACCAGGCTCGATCGCAGGTGCGGGTGGACATCGCGCGGGTTGTTCCGGTCCGCGTGCGCCGGGAGCGCCCCGGCGCCCGCCAGCACACCGGTCGCCAGTACGGCGGCGGTGGCGACGGCGAACCGTCTCGTTCTGGTCATCGCGTACACCTCGTTTCAGCTCCTGCGTGGGCACTGCAACCGCTTTCGGAAGCGCTTACGCGCTCACGCTCCAACTCTCGTGTGTGCCGCTGTCACGTCGGGGTGGTTACCGCTTCGGGGTCGCCGTGGGCTCGGCGGGCCGGCCGCCGAGGTAGAGCTCGCCGAGCTGCGGGTCGGCGAGGAGTTGCGGTGCCGGCCCGGAGATGTGCACCCGACCGAGGTCGAGTACGCACCCGAGGTCGGCGGTCTCCAGCGCCCGCCGGGCGTTCTGCTCCACCAGCAGCACCGCCGTACCGGCGTCGCGCATCCGCACGACCTGCTCGAAGACGGTGGTGGTGGCCTTCGGGTCCAGTCCCATGGACGGCTCGTCGAGGAGTACGACCTTGGGGCTGACCATGAGGGACCGGGCGAACTCCACCTGCTTCTGCTGGCCGCCGGAGAGCAGCCCGGCGAGGGAGTTCCACCGCTGCGCGACGACCGGGAAGACCTCCTTGACGAAGGCCGTCCGCTCGGCGATGAGCGCCTTGTCTCTCAGCGTGTAGCCACCGAGCAGCACGTTCTCCGCCACGGTCATCTCACGGAACACGCTGTGGCCCTGGAGGACGTGCGCCACCCCGGAGGCCAGCATCCGCTGCGGGCCCTGGCCGGTCACGTCCACGCCGCCGACCAGGATCTTCCCGGAGCGGGGCTTGAGCAGCCCGCTGGCGACCTTCAGGACGGTGGACTTGCCGGCGCCGTTGGGGCCGACGAGGCAGACGATCCGCCCGGCGGGCACCGAGACGGTGAGGCCGCGCAGCACCGGCGCCGCGCGCCCGTAGCCGGCCTGGATGTCGACGAGTTCGATCTCAGACGCCAAGGTAGGCCCCCAGCACGCGTTCGTCGGAGCGGATGAGCGACGGCGGCCCCTCGGCGATCGGGCGGCCGCGGTCGAACACCACGATGTGGTCACTGACGCTCATCACGAGGTCCATGTTGTGCTCGACGATCACGAAGGTCCGCCCCTCGGCGTTGAGCTCGCGGACCAGGGTGCCGATCCGGTCCAGCAGCGCCGGGTTGACGCCGCCGGCCGGCTCGTCGAGCAGTACGGTCTCCGGGTCGCTCATCAGCACGCCGGCGAGTTCCAGCAGCTTCTGCTGACCCCAGGACATGTTGCGGGCCTCCACGTCGGCGAGGTGCTCGATGCCGAGGCGGGTGAGCCAGCCGCGCGCCCGGTCGACCTCCGCGCGGGCCCGGGCGCCCCGCAGCAGCCCGGTCAGCCCGACCGGCCGGACCGCCGCGAGGACGTTGTCCAGCGCCGTCATCCGGGGGAAGACCCGGCACAGCTGGAACGTACGCCCCACACCGGCGCGGACAATGGAGTGCGGTGCCGCGCCGGTGATGTCCCGCCCGCGGTAGGTGACCTGCCCGCCGTCCGGCCGGATCATCCCGGTCACGCAGTTGAAGAAGGTGGTCTTGCCCGACCCGTTCGGGCCGATCAGGGCGTTGACCTGGCCGTGGCGGAACTCGACGGTGGCGCCGTCGAGCGCGACCACCCCGCCGAACGCCTTGGTCAGCCCGTCGGTCGCCAGACTCCGTACCTCGCTCATGCCGTCCCCTCCCTGGTGGACTCAGGGCGGCTACCCGCTGCGGCGTCCACCGGTTCCCGGGCGGCCGGCACGCCGGCCGCCGCAGCCCGCTGCTCGCGCAGTTCCGCGGCCGTGACCTCGCGGATCGAGCTCTGCGCCGGCCGTAGCCGGCCCAGCAGCGAGCCGATCGCGGGCAGCACACCGTCGGGCATGAAGAGCACGACCAGGGCGAGCAGCAGGCCGGTCGCGACCAGGTGCAGCTGCGTGTCGCCGAACTCCACCTTGAAGTACTCCAGCCCGATGCCGACGATGAGCGCGCCGACCAGCGGGCCGAACAGGTTCCGGACACCGCCGAGCAGCGCCATCAGCACCAGGTAGGAGCCGGTGAGGATGGAGAACTGGAAGACCGGGTCGAGGTCGCCGAACCACAGCGCGTACAGCCCGCCGCCCAGGGCGGTGAAGGCCGCCGAGACCACGAAGACCACCAACTTGTACGCGAACGTCGGGGTGCCGAGCGCCTCCGCCTTGTCCTCGTCCTCCCGGATCGCCTTGAGCCCCAGCCCGAACCGCGAGCGGTCGATCGACCACCAGGCCAGCAGCGCGAGCGCGAGCAGGCCGGCGAAGAGGTAGTAGAACACCCGGTGGTGCTCGGGACGGAGCAGGTCCGGGAAGGGCCGCGGCACGACCAGTCCCCGCGATCCGCCGGTGAGCGACGCCCAGCTCTGGAAGACCAGCAGCAGGATCAGCACCAGCGCGATCGAGACGATGACGAACGACGCCCCGCGGACCCGCAGCGCGGCGAAACCGATCGGTACGGCGAGGGCCGCCACCAGCAGCGCCGCCACGACCAGGGCCACGAAGCTCGGCAGCCCGGCCTTCGTGACCAGCAGCGCCGTGCCGTAGCCGCCGAGGCCGGCGAGCGCCCCGTGACCGAGGGAGATGTAGCCGGTGAACCCGCCGACGAAGTTCCACGACGTCGAGAGCACCGCGAAGTTGAGCACCACCACACCCGCCGACAGGATGTACGGGTTGGGCGCCAGGGACGGGAACGAGAGCACCGCCGCGGCGAGCAGCAGGACGGCGACCACCTTGACCACCCGGTCGACGCTGCGCCGCCCGGTCGTCGCCGCCCCGGTGGGCGGTACGGTCGCCGGCGAGGTGGTCGCCGGTGCCGTGGTCGGCTCAGAAGCGCTGGGCAAGGCGACCTCCGAAGAAACCTTGTGGCCGGAACGCGAGGGTCGCGAACAGGGCGAGGTAGAAGATCGTCTGCGCCCAGGTCGTGCCCAGCGGGATCTGGAGCAGGCTCTGCAGCATGCCGAGCACCATGGCGGCCATCGCCGCGCCGGGTACGCTGCCCAGACCGCCCACCACGATGATCGCCATCAGCGGGCCGATCCAGTGCCAGTGCAGCGACGGGTAGATGGTGGTGTCGAGGGCGAGGGCCGTACCGCCGATGGCCGCGGTGGCGAGGCCGAGGCCGAAGCCGTACCCGGCCACCCGCTCGGTCTCGATGCCGACGAGCCGCGCCGCGTCACGGTGCTGGATGGTCGCGCGCAGCGCCCAGCCGAACGTCGTCTTCTTCATCAGCAGGTAGAGGGTGAGCAGGGCGACGGCGGCGAGGCCGAACGCGATCAGCTTGACGACCGCGACGCGGGCGCCGAAGATCCCGAAGCTCGCCGAGCCGTAGCCCAGCTGGATGCGCCGCTGGGTGCCGGTGAAGACGTAGCCCAGCAGGCCCTCGATGAGCACCGCGATGGCGAAGGTCAGCAGGACCGACATCATCGTCAGGGTGACCGGCCGCAGCCGGGCCAGCAGCACCCGCTGCAGCAGCACGCCGCAGGCGAAGAAGAGCGGCACGGTGGCGATCATCGACAGCAGCGGGTCGACGCCCAGCCGGGTGTGTGACCACCAGGCGAGGTACGCGGCGAGGATGAGGAACGCCGAGTGGGCGATCATCACGACCCGCATGATTCCGAAGTAGAGGGTCAGGCCCGCCGCCAGGAGGGCGTAGAGCCCTCCCAGCAGCAGACCCAGGATGATGCTCTGGAAGAGCAGGGCACCGGAGGGCATGACGTCCTACCAGGCCGGCTTCGGGTAGACGAGGTCCGTCTCCTTGGCGTCGGCCGGGAGCACGATCTGGATCTTGCCGCCCACCCACTGCTGGATCATGTGGGCGCCCTTGGGCTTGCCCGTCTCGTCCCAGGAGAGCGGACCGACGACCGTCTCCACGGTGTTGGTGCGGACCCACTCGACCAGCTTCTTCTGGCAGTCGCCCTGCTCGGCGCACCCGACCGCGGTGACCGCCGCAGCGACGACCTGGCCGGTGGTGTACGCGTTGGCCTCGTCCTCCTCCGGCGGCGAGCCGAACTGGGCGGTGTACTTCTCGACGAACTCCGTGTTGCTCGGGTACTTCGCGTCCTGCGTGTACCCGGTCGGCGAGAGGATCCCCTCGGTCTTGTTGCCGATCGCCGCGGCGAACTCGGGGTTCGTCGGGGCGGTGGAGAAGGCGGCCAGCTTCGGCTGGTACCTGAGCTGCTGGAGGGCGACGATGAGGTTCACCCCGTCCTGGTACTGCGAACCACCCACCACCATGTCGGCCTTCGACGACGCGATCTTCGCGGCGATGCTGCCGAAGTCGGTGGTGTTCGGTGGGTAGACCTCGTCGACGACGGTGCGGACACCGCCCGCCTCGAGCTTCTCCTTGAGCCCGTACGCCGTGCCCTGCGCGAACGGGTCGTCCATGGCCGCGTACGCCGCGGTCTTCGGCCGCTGGTCCGGCGGCAGGGCGAGGATGTACTCGGCGAGGTGGTTGTAGTGGTCGTTGGCCACCGCCGGGGCGGCGTAGAACAGGTTCTTGAAGCCCTGTTCGAAGACCTCCTTCGCCGCGCCCGCGGGCTCGACGAAGAGCATGCCGTACTCCTCCGCGACGCGGGCCGCGGGCACCACGAGGCGGGTCGAGAACGGACCCACGACGAGGTCGACGTTGTCCTTGCCGATGAGCTGCTCGTAGTCGGCGACCACCCGGTCGGCGTTGGACTGGTCGTCGAGGATCTTCAGCTCGACCTTGCGGCCGAGCAGGCCACCCTTGTCATTCGTGATCTTGGCCCAGGCCTCGTAACCGCGCTGGACACCCTTGCCCGGCTCGGAGAAGTCGCCGGTCAGCGGCAGGGAGATCCCCACCACGATCGGGTCGTCGGCGCCGGCCGACCCGCCGTCATCACCACCACCGCAGGCCGTCAGCGCGAGGGTGAGGCTGGCGCCGAGTGCTGTCATCCACTGGATTCGCTTCATCCGGGTTGTCATCCCGAGACGCTCCTTTGCCGGGACGGAAGCGCTTACGAAAGCGCTTTCGTAGACTAGGCTGTGGTCGGCGTCACTGGCAATAGTCAGATGACAGAGAAGTTTCCGGGGAGTTGCCGATGCCCAAGCCTGGCCCGAGGCTGCGCCTGATCGACGTGGCGGAGCGCGCCGGCGTCTCGCTCGCGACCGCCTCCCGCGCCCTCGCCGGGCGGGACGGGGTCAGCGAGGAGGTGGCCCAGCGCGTCCGGCAGGTCTCCCAGGAACTGGGGTACGTCGCGAACCCGTACGCCCGCACCCTCGCCGGTGGCGCCAGTTCCACTGTGGGCCTCGTCGTGCACCAGGTCGACGACCCGTACTTCTCCGAGATCGCCGGCGGGGTCATCCAGGTCGCCGCCGACGAGGGGCTGCTGGTGCAGATCTGCCACTCCGGCCGGGACCCGGACGCGGAGCTGCGGCAACTGCGCCACCTCATCGCCCAGCGGGTGGGCATCATCCTCATCGCCGGTTCCGGCTACGACGACGCCCGTGTGGAGGCGGAGGCGCGGGCGGAGCTCGCGGAGTTCCAGCGCCAGGGCGGGCGGGTCGCCGTCATCGGCCGGCACGCCCTCGGCGTCGACGCGGTCCTGCCGGACAACGAGGCCGGCGGCCGCGCGCTCGCCCGGCACCTGCTGGACCTGGGGCACCGCCGCATCGCCGTCGCCGCCGGCACGGCGGGCCTCACCACCGTCGCCGACCGGCTCGCCGGGGTCGCCTCGGCGCTGCGGCAGCACGGGCTCTCCCTCGACGACCTTCCCGTGGTCCACTCCGACTTCACCCGCGACGGTGGCCGGGTGGCCGCCGAGCAGATCCTCCGCGACCACCCGGACACGACCGCGATCGTCGCGCTCAACGACGCGATGGCCATCGGTGTGCTGTCGACGTTGCGCGCGCACCGTATCCCGGTGCCCGAGCGGATGTCGGTCGTCGGGTTCGACGACGTCTCCGTCGCCGCCGACCTGGCTCCCAGCCTCACCACCATCCGGCTGCCGATGACCGACATGGGCCGGATGGCGCTGTCGCTGGCGCTGAAGCCCCGGCCGACCCGCCCCCGACGCCGTCCCACCGGGCATCTCCTCGTGGTCCGCGACTCGACCGGGCCCGCCCCGGCGACTGCGCCGACAGTGGCGCCGGCGGCCGACCAGGCCGAGGGCCACCGCGCCGGCACCCTGGCCCAGCCCGCTACCTAGAGCCCGGTCCCCACCGGCTCGCTCGGCCCGCCGGGAGGCCACGCTCCACGCGACGGCCGGTGCCGGGTGGTGACTCCCCCGCGCCGGACGGCGTCTGCTGTTGCCCGACGGACAGCAGGCGGGCGCCGGCCCGCCGCTGCGCGGAGGGCCGGCGGGTGGGCGTCAGGCCGTGACGACGTCGGCGACGACGCAGGCGACGTTGTCGGGTGCGCCGTGCTCGTACGCCAGCTCGACGAGCCGGTCCACGACCTCCTCCGGACCGGCGGCCGCGCCGAGCGTGGCGGCCAGGTCGGCGCGGTCGACGACGGCGGAGAGCCCGTCCGAGCAGAGCAGGTAGCGGTCGCCGACGACCACCGTACGCAAGGCCAGGTCGGCCTCCACCGGGGTGCCGCCGGCGCCGAGCGCCCGGACCAGCAGGGCCCGCCGCGGGTGGGTGGCGGCCTCGTCGGCGGCGAGCGCGCCCCGGTCGACCAGCGACTGCACATACGTGTGGTCCCGGGTCAGCTGGGACAGCTCCCCGCTCCGCAGCACGTACGCCCGGGTGTCGCCGACGTGCACGAGCGCGAGCTGACCGCCGGACCGCAGCAGCGCCGTCAGGGTCGTGACCGGCTGGTGGTCGTCGACCGCCGCCCGGCGGACGGTGCGGTCGGCGTCGGCGACCGCGTCGGCCAGCACGGGGAGCAGCGCGGCGGCGGGACCGTCGGCCGCCTCCAGCGACGTGAGGGCGTCGATGGCGGCGGCGCTGGCGGCGGCGCCGCCGGGTCCCCGCATGCCGTCGGCGACGGCGAGCAGGCGCTCGCTGGCGTACGCGGCGTCCTCGTTGCTGTCCCGCGCCGTTCCGGTCTCGCAGCGGACGGCGAAGCGGAAGCCGAGGGCCTGGTTCGCATCGGACATGGTCGTGTCCCTTCCGGAGAGGAGGTCCACGAGGTGGGTGGCGACCCGGCTGCGGGCCACGGTGTCCGCCGTGACGTGCCGCCACCAGGCGCGCACCGCGTCGGCCGCCCCGGCGGCCGGCAGCTCGCACACCCGACGGATCTCCGCCAGCGGCATGCCGATGCGGCGCAGCGTGGCGATCAGCCGGGCCCGCTCCAGTTGGTCCGGGCTGTAGAGCCGGTAACCGGACTCCGGGTCGACCGCGGCGGGCGGGAGCAGTCCCGTCTCGTCGTACAGGCGCAACGCCTTCGGCGTCAGACCCGCCGCCCGGGCGAACGATCCGATGGTCAGCAGCTCCACGTCGCCATCCTCCTCGTACCGGCCACCGCGGCCGGCACGCCCCAGACTCGGCCTTCCCCGAAGGTCAAGGTCAAGAGAGGATGCCCGGAGTACCGACTCGGCCCGGACCGCCGCCAGCCCTCCTCGAGGGCAACGAGGCCTGCGTCGCCACCTGGATCGGCACCGACGGTCTCGGCTACCCGTGACCGCCGGCGTCAGCCGCCCGTCCCGCGGACCGCCTCGATGATCGTCTCGGCGACCTCGGCGGGCTGGGACACCCCGATCGCGTGCGAGGCGCCGGAGATCTCCCGGGAGCCCCGGGGGCCGGCCCGATCCGCCATGAACCGGTGTGCGGCGACCGGGATGTTCCGGTCGGCGTCGCCGAAGATGAACCAGGAGGGCAGGGAGCGCCAGGCCGGGCTGGCCGCGCTCAGGTCCTCGCCGAGCGCCTGCTCCGTCACCGGCCGTTGGGTCCGGGCCATCACCGCCGCCAGGTCGCCGGGCACGTCCGCGGCGAACTGCTGGTGGTAGGCGTCCTGCCCGATCGCCACCTCGTTGCCGCCGGTGGACACCGGATAGGACACCAGGGTGTCGGCGAGCGTGCTGCCGGGGAACTTCTGGGACAGCGTCAGCGCCGACTCGCCGCTGTCGGGGCAGAACGCGTTGACGTAGACCAGGGCACGCACCGACGGGTCGTCCGTTGCGGCGGCCGTGACCACCATGCCGCCGTACGAGTGGCCGACCAGCACGACCGGCCCGCCGATCCCCCGCATCACGTCCCGCACGTACGCGGCGTCCCCCGCCAGGCCGCGCAGCGGGTTGGCGGCGGCGACCGCCGAGTATCCGGCACCGAGCCGCTCGATCACGCCGTTCCAGCTCGCCGAGTCGGCGAACGCGCCGTGGACGAGGACGACCGTGGGCTGCTGATCTGACACGACGTCCGCTCCCTTGCGTCGGGGCGGTGGCGCGTACGCACACCGCCCGGCCTGCACCCGGCGCGGCTGATTACCCACCCGTCGAGGGTGAAACGCAGGGCGTGGCCCTCGACCACAGGGCGGCTGCGCCCCCCCGGTGACGGGGTCAGCGGGTCGACGCGGCGGGTGCCGCGCCAGGAGCGCCCGCAGCTCGCGTACCGCGGCGCGCCCGGCGCGGTTCGCGCCGACCGTGCTCGCGGACGGCCCGTAGCCGACCAGGTGGATGCGCGGGTCGGCGACCACCCGGGTGCCGTCCATGACGATGCCGCCGCCGCGCCCGCGCAGCCGCAGCGGCGCCAGGTGGTCCAGCGCCGGCCGCCAGCCGGTGCACCAGAAGATCACGTCGGCGTCCACCCGCGCGCCGTCGCGCCACTCCACGCCGTCGGGGGTGATCCGGTCGAACATCGGCCGGCGTACGAGGACACCGCGGTCGCGGGCGCGCGCCATCTGCGGCGTCCACGGCAGGTCGATGACGCTGGCCACGCTTCCCGGCGGCAGGCCGGCGCGCACCCGCGCCTCCACCTTGGCGATGACGCCGAGCCGGTACTCCTCCGTGTACTCCGCGGAGTCACGGAACACCGGCGGTCGGCGGGTCACCCAGGTCGTCGCCGTCGCGACGTCGGCGATCTCCACGAGGAGCTGCGCGGCGGACGCGCCGCCACCGACCACCACCACGCGTTTCCCGGCGAACTCCTCCGGCGCGCGGTAGTCGACGGTGTGCAACTGCCGGCCGCGGAACGTCTCCTGCCCGGGATATCGCGGTACGAACGGCCTGGTCCAGGTGCCGGTGGCGTTGATCAACGCCCGGGTGGCCCAGGTGCCCTGGTCGGACTCCACCAGCAGCCGCCCGTCGTCGCCGTTGCGGACGGCCGTGACGGCGACCGGCCGGCGTACGTCGAGCCCGAACTCCTGCTCGAAGGAGGCGAAGTAGGCGGGCACCGCGTCGGCGGCCTGCTCCTCGGGCGCCGGAGGCGTGAAGTGCAGGCCGGGCAGGTCGAAGATCCCGTGCACCGTCTCCATCCGGAGCGTCGGCCACCGGTGCTGCCAGGCCCCGCCGGGCGCCGGGTTGGCGTCCAGGACCACGAAGTCGAGGCCGGAAGCGCGCAGGTGGTACGCGCTGGACAGGCCCGCCTGCCCCGCTCCGATCACCACGACATCCGTCTCTGGCACATCCCGGACAACAGCGCGGCCGTCACCCGCCATCCCTCCGGCGATGGATCTCACACGTCCTCGACCGCGCGGAACACCCCGGTCAGGGCGAGCCGCGGGCATTTTGGCACATGCCGGACAGCGACTCCTCCGCGCGGGGGAGACCTGCCTATGCTCCGGACAGCAGTCGCCCAGCTCAGGGGGCACACGATGGTCAACCCCTACCGAACAAGCCGGAATCTTCGTCACTTCCCGGCCGCGGCCCAGCGAATGGCCGACGCGTCCGTCGACGAGCGCGCCGAGCGCCGCCGAACGGTCATCGAGGACCGCAACCGCAAAGCCGCCGAGGTGACAGCCGGCGCCGGCGACCGGCTGCGCCGGCTGCTGGGAGACGACAACTGGTCGGACCTGACGACGCTGATGCGTCAGGAACGACTGGCACTGCGTGACCTGCTCCAGCCGCCGCACGGACTGACGTCACGCTTCGACGACCTCAACCAGGCCCGGAAGCAGAAGGCCGACGCGTTCCTTCGCGCCCGGAAGATCAGGCGCGACGAGCTCGCCGAGATCCGGGAGGACTACCACGAGGCGTTGGCCGACGTCCTCGCTCCCTGCGACGCGCACGTCAGCCCCGGCTTCCACCTCGCCGACAACCTCGACGCGTGGCTGCGGCTGTCCCCGCTCCACGACCACGCGCTCCCCTGGGGAGACATCAAGCCGGACGACGAGCCGGGCCCACACCGGTGGGCGGTCCACCGCCCGCCGTTCTTCGGGTTCACCTTCGGCTTCCTCCCGGTGCGCAGTGACAACTTCGTCGTCGACCGGGTGCACACCCTGAACCCGTCGCTCGGTGACGTCGGTATCACCACCACGATGGACAACAGCGACGCGGACGACTTCGACTACGCCTCCGCCGACGGCTTCAGCACTGTCGCATTCTCCTTCACCCCGCCGACATCGGGCCTGGTGGAGGTCCTCATCGACGCCCAGTCCGTGCTGGCGACGCACCACCTGGAGACGGAGGACGAGTGGGGGTGGTCGGAGTCCAGGACGAGCCAGCAGAACTCCCTGATGCTCGACGTCCTGCACCCCGACGTCGCCGAGCCGTCGTACGCCGAGATGTCGGTCTTCGTGGAGGAGGAGGACGAGGATGCGACCCACGACCGGGAGAACCTGACCCGCGGCGCCCACTACTTCGCGCACCTGTTCAGCGCGGGACCGGTGCCCGCCGGTCAGCCCGTGATCGTGTGCGCGGGGACCCGGTCGTTCGACAAGAGCGGCACCAACGACGTCGCGATCCACAGCGAATCCGACTTCCGGTGGTTCATCAGCTCGGTGGAGGTGCGGATCTCGCCGTAGCCGGCGCCGCCGTCAGTCGGAGATGCCGGTGTACCCGACGACCTTCTCCACGGTCAGGCGCACCAGCAGCTCGCCCGGCACGGCGTTGCGCGTCCCGTACGCCTCGGCCAGGTCCGGCCGTACGAGACGAACCGCTGCCACTCCCCGTCGCTCATCGGCTTCGCCATGCGTACTCCGCTTCTCGTCCTGACCCTGAGGCGCGCGCAGCCGCGCCTTCGGACGACACCACTCTGCGGTGCCGCGCCCACGTCGTCCAGAGCGGCTCGGTCGGTGGACGAAGCATCGTCGGGGCAGGCGGGGCCCGCGGCCGCTGCTCACCTGGCAGCTACTCCTCGGGGACGCCCGGACCGACCTCGCCACGCTGGAGGTGCTCGGCGTTGCGGTCGGCTTCGCTGTCGGCGTGCGCAGCCCCGGCGGCCGGGTCCACGGTGCGGCGTCCCTCGGCGTCCTCGTAGACCTCGCCGCGCTCAAGGGCCTGTTCCTGCTGCGAATGGCTCTGTCCCGGTGCTGTCACGACCACCTACCTACCCTGCACCCGCCCCTGCAAACGGCTGATGCCCGAGCGCCCGACGTTGGGCTTCGCGCCGACTGAGGCCCGAGGGTCAGGAGTGGCTGGTTCTTCCCCCGGACCTGAAACGCACTACGCGCTGCCGCCCGCGGGAGGCGACGACCGCACGGACGTCTTCGCGGCCACCCGCGCGGCCAGCCGCTCGTCGAGTTACCCGGCCAACTGCGCGTCCTCAGCAGCGGTCAGGGTGGTCCGGCACAGGTACCGCTCCTGCCGGTCGACGCATTTCAGGTGGTACGCCGCCGGGGAGCGAGTGGCATGCTCGATCGCTGTCCAGGGCACCCGCAGCGAGGTGTGGACGGTGTGCCACTCGACGGCATCGGCGGTGCAGACGTACCGCAACGGCACCAGCAGGTCCGGGTTGCGTCGCGTGTGCAGCGGGCCGTTGACCACCCCGGCGAAGCACCAGATCACCCCGATCGGGAGACCGAACAGCCCGGCGACGAACCACAAGCCGTCGGCCGCGAACGTACCGAGGCTCGTGACCGACAGCAGGAGACCGACCATGGCGAACATCTGACTGGTACGGCGCACGTCTCGCCGCAGCAACCGCGCGAACCGGGCGTCAGGGGTGACGACCAGGTCGAACCCGTTCTCCAGACCTACGCTGTTGCCCGTCTCGTCGCCCACCCGTACCCCTGTTCCCGCCCTTGAACACGACCCGTCGACGAAATGTAGACCGTGCGGCCCGGCAAGGGTGTCCCCTGCACCAGCGTCTCGTTCACATCCAGCGCGGCGAAGCCACTCAGCGCCGGCCGGGGGCGACGTGCTGCCGTGGCTGTCGGCGATGGTGGCGCGCAACGGTACGGAGTTCACGGTGTGCGCCGGCCCGGGCGCCGAGTGCAAGGAGTTCTCGGATCCGAAGGCCACGATCATTGAGCAGGACGGTGCTCACCTCCGGTGCAGTGATCGCCCCGGCCAAGAGCTGGCCGGGCCGCCGCACCCCCCATTGCGGAGTACGGCGACCCGGGATCTCGGGCGGTTCCGTCAGCCGTTGAGGAACCTCAGCATCTGTGCGATCTGGTCGGTGCGGGACTCCTGGACCCGGCGGGCGAACTCCTTGGTCTCGGGGTTCGCCCCCTCCTTCGCCTCCCGCTGGGACATCTCCACCGCGTTGTGCTGGTGGCCGACGAAGAGGTTGAGGAACTGCCGGTCGAAGTCGGCCCCGGCCGCCTTCTCCAGCGCGGCGATCTGCTCGGCCCCCGTGGCCGGCAACCCACCGTGCGCGGCGTGCGAGCCCGGGTCGTGGTCGACCGTCGTGGGCTTGGACCAGGTGTCCAGCCACGACTTCATCATCGTCACCTCGTCGCCCTGGGTGGCCTCGACGGCCGCGGCGAGGGTCTTGATCTCCTCCCGCTGCGCCCGCGTCTTGGCCAGCCGGACGAGCTGCAGGCCCTGCCCGTGGTGGGCGACCATCATCTGCAGGTACATGACGTCGGCGTCGTTGTGGGTGTTGCCGGCCTGCACGGCCACGGGGGCCGGCGCCGGCGGCGCCGGCTCGTCGCGCGCGGTGCCGCAGGCGGCCGTCGACAGCGGCACCACGACGGCCAGCAGCAGGGCCGCACCGATCCTGGTGCCGCGCCTCATGCCGGCAGCCAGAGGGCGAGGGTGAACGGCGACGGCTCCCAGCTGCGGATCGCGGTGTGGGGCTGCCGGCAGCGGTAGCGCTTCCCGTCGAACGTGACCTCGTCGCCGATCCGGTACGCGGTACCCGCCGCCCAGGCGGCACCGGTCGGCGCACCGGTCTGGCCCGGGTTCGCCGGCGCGGTTGCCGTCGCGGTCTGCGTGGGCTGGCCGGTCGGGGCCTGCGTCGGGGTGCCGGTGGGGGTGGGGGCCGGCGTCTGGGCCGGCGGGGTGCCGCCTCCGCCGCCGATGTTGAGGTCGATGCAGTTGTAGAAGGCCATCGGGGTGTCCCCGATGTTCCAGACCGCCAGGACCGTCTGCCGGCCCGGGAACCTGCTCAGGTCGACCTGGTGGGTGACGACCGCCTCGGGCTGCCGGTTGCCGTCGTCGAACACGGCGACCCGGGTGTCGCCGATGAAGTACTCCCAGGTGCTGGTGCGGTGCCGGGCGGTCAACGTCCAGCTGAAGCTGACGGTGTCGCCCACCGCGCGGGCGGGCCAGTTGCGGCTGTCGTCGTTCAGCACGGCGAACTGGGAGAGCCCGCCGTCGCAGCGTTTGAGCCCCTTCGGCCCCTCCACGCTCTGCGGCTCGAACTGGATCGGGCCGCAGTCCGGTACGGCGCGCTGCGCGCACAGCGCCTGCCGGCTGGGCGGCGAGGAGACGTACCCGTGCGCCGAGGCGGGCGACTGGAACGCCAGCGTCGAGCCGGCGGCGGCCGCGACCGCCGCGAGGGGATAGGCGATGATCTTGCGAGTGGCCATCGTTTCGTCAACCGCTGTCGGTGGGTCACCGGACCGTCCGGCACCCCGAGTTACGACTGAGGACGCTAGGCACGGGCGCCATAACGAAGCCTTAAAGACTCCAGAAAGGATCTTTAGAGCGCGGACCGTGATCGCCCCGGCACGGTACGGGCGGTGCCGGCTCAGCCGCGATCGGCGCGCCGGCGACGCTCGGCCGGCCCGGCCGGCGAGGCGGGCGCGGCGTCCCCCGCCAGGACCAACGCCACCCGGGCGCCACCCAGCGGTCCGCGTCCGATGTCGAGCCGGCCACCAGCGGCGGTGGCCACCCGCTGCACGATGTCCAGGCCGAGCCCCGTCGAGCCGGCTCCGCTCGCGCCGCGCCGGACGGCCGCGGCGGGGTCGGCGATGCCGGCGCCGGCGTCGTCGACGACGAGCCCCTCCGGCGAGACGGTGACCCGGAACGCCGACCCCTCCGGCGTGTGCGCGAACACGTTGCCGAGCAGGGCGTCCACCGCCAGGATCAGGTCGCCGCGCGACAGCGGCAGCAGCACCGGCCGGTCGCCGCCGACCACCGACCAGGGGCGCCGCTGGTCCTCGGCGAGCACCGACCAGAACGCCAGCCGGTCGGCCAGCACCTCGACCAGGTCGGCGCTCTCGGCGCCGCGCTCGCCCACGCTGCGCCGGGCCCCCGTGATGATCGCCTCCAACTCCTCGTCGAGCAGGTCGCAGGCCTGCCGCATCCGCTCCCCGATCGGCCCGGGCGGCATCGCCTCGGCGTCGAGGCGCAGGGCCGTCAGCGGCGTACGCAACCGGTGCGACAGGTCGGCGGCCAACTCCCGCTCGGCGTCGATCAGCCGCCGCATGTCCTGGGCCAGCCCGTTGAACGCCTGCGCGGCGTCGCGCAGCTCCGGCGGGCCGTCCGGGGTGACCCGGGCGGTCAGGTCGCCGGTGCCGAGCTGCCGCGCGGCGCCGGCGAGCCGGCCGGTGGCCCGCACGATGCGGCTGCCCAGCCGATCGGCGACGAGCGTGGAGCCGCCGACCAGGACGACGGCGAGGACCGCGAGGGCCAGCCAGGACCGCCACACCCCGCGCTCCATGTCCTCGCGGGGCACGTACACCTCGATCACCGCGGTCCGGCCGTCGCCGATCACCGTGGGCAGCAGGTACGCCAGCCCGCCGCCGGCGTCCGCGGTGACCGGGCGCCGGTACCCGGCGGCGAGCGTCACGTCGGCGGCGGTGGCGTGCACCACCCCGACCGGGGCCACGTCGGGCAGGTGCACGGCGAGCCGTCCCTCGTTGCCGGCGGCGGTGCTCACCACGGCACGCGTCAGCAGCTGCGGGTCCGCGTCGACGGCGAGCGCCGCCACCATCGCTGCCGCCTGCTGACGGGCGTCGCCGATGGCCCGGTCGTGCGCGAGCTGGCGGGTCACCACCGCGAGCGGCACCAGGAAGGCCAGCGCCACCATCGACGTGATGGCCAGCGCCAGCCGGTTGAGTGCCCACCTCATCGCGACCTCCGCCTCGTCCGGGAGCCGACCGTCATTCCGGGTCGACCATCATGACGCCGACCCCGCGGACGGTGTGCAGCAGCCGGGGCTTCGCGGCCGTCTCGCCGAGCTTGCGCCGCAGCCAGGAGATGTGGACGTCGATGGTCTGTTCCTCGCCGATGCGGGCCTGCCGCCAGACCTCGGTCATCAGCTCCCGCCGGCTCACCACCTGCCCGACCCGCTCGGCCAGGTACGTGAGCACGTCGTACTCACGCCGGGTCAGCTTGAGCGGCTCGCCGTTCAAGCTGACCCGCCGCTCCTTCCGGCTGATCACCAGCGGCCCGACGGTGATGGCGCCGGGCCCCTCCTCGTCGACGCCGCTGCGGTACCGCCGAAGCACGGCGGAGATGCGGGCCAGGATGTGCCCGCCGGAGAAGGGCTTGGTGACGTAGTCGTCGGCGCCCGCGTTGAGCAGGTGGATGATGTCGGTCTCCGACCGGCGCGCGGTGGCGACGACGACCGGCACGTCGGAGACGGACCGGATCATACGGAGCGCATCGGTACCGTCGATGTCGGGCAGCCCGAGGTCGAGGAGGATCAGGTCGGGCTGCTCCTCGGTCAGGATGCGCAACGCCTCGGCGGCCTGGCCGACGGCCCGCACGACATGACCCGCGTCGGTCAGCGCGCGGGACAACGCCGCGGTGATGATGCGGTCGTCCTCGACCAGCAGGATCAGCGCCATAGGATCACCATAGGCACCGGCGGGACGGAGGATGATCGTGCGAACGCTCCGCAACTGGATGCCTACGCTGGGTTGGCTCGCGGCCACCGCCACCAGCATCGCGCTGGCCTCGGCCGCCCTGCTCCCCGTGCTGCGCACCGCCCCGGCCGGCGAGGAGACGCTCGCCTCGGTCCACGAGCTGCGACGCGGCGGCGCCGGCGACGAGCCGCCACTGACCGTCACGACGCCGGCGCAGCCGACCCCGTCGGTCGCGTCGCCGTCATCGGCACCTCCGTCCGCCGCCGCGACGCCGACCCCCAGCGCCGGCGCGCCGCGGACCACGACCACCCGGGACGGTTGGACGGTCACCACGGACGCCGCGGGCGTGGCGACATACCTTCGCTCGTTCCGGGTGGAGGGCGGCCAGACGGTTGTCCGCGCCAGCCGCGGGCGGGTGCAACTCGTCACCGCCACACCCGGCCCCGGCTACTCGGCGAAGACCGTGCAGAACACCCCGGACAACCTGGCGGTCTTCTTCCTGGAGACGAATCATCACTTCGTCATCCACGTGGTGTGGCGCGACGACGCGCCGTTCGCCCAGGTCAGCGAGATCGGCGGCTGAGGTACCACACCGCGGTGACACGGAGCCAGGAGCTGAGCCGCGAGCCGTGACCGAGCTGTTTGGCCCGAGCGCCCGCCGTTCGCCCACGTCCATGTAGGCGTCGCCGGTCACCAACGGCCGAACCGGATGCGGTAGAGCCCGACCAGGAACACCCGGACGAAGCACACGGCGACGGCTACCAACAGGACCAGCAGCAACTTCTCGGCGAACTCGCCGTCCTCCGGCCGCCAGGCGTTCGCCAGACTGACCAGAGCCCATGCCAGCAGCCCGGTGATCGGCGCCAGGATCATGAACTCCGTCTTGCGCACAGGGCGACGAGCCAAGCCACGCCGTTCGGGCTGCGGGATCTGGTCGGGGCTACGCTCCGGCATCGTCACGGTCAGCCCTTCCGGCACGTCCCGCTCCAGCGCAGCAAGGTCGAGGGCGTCGACGCGGTACAGCGTCGGCTCGACCGACACGGTGATGCCGTCGAGCCCGAGGAACACACTGGCGCCATCCGGCCACCGCAGTCGCGCCGCGCATTCGGCGAAGCGCACCGTCAGCGCACTGCCCGACCTGTCGGTCACCGAGACACCGTCGTCAGCGACGATCAACGTCTGCCCGTCGCCGCTGCGCGCGGCGTGCCGCCTGCCCTCCACCGCCGCGTCCGAGGTCGTCGGTGCCGGCGTGAACCCGATGGTGTCGGCGGGAACGCCGTACGGCACCTGGAGCAGCGCGTTGGCGTAAGCCTCGGTGGCAACGGTGTGAACGTCGGCGGCGGTCACCGACCGCAGTCCCTCGGAGACCTCGTCGACAGTCGGCACGGGCTGACCGGTCAGCAGGTTCGCCGCCACGCCCGGCAGCCGGCTCGCCTCGTACTCGGGATGCGCCAGGCTCTGCAGCGCCTTCGTCCGTACGGCATTCAGCTCCTGCTCATCGATGCCCGCCTTCGCCAGCTGCCTGAAGGTGTCGACGAAGCCGTTGACGGCGGCCGTGTGCTTCTCACGCAGCGCGTCGACGTACGCCGTGATCGTGGCCATGCCGTCGCCCCGCGACGAGTAGTCGGCACAAGCCGTGTAGCTGATCCCGCTTTCGAGCCGTAGCTCGCGATAGAGCGCGCGCTCCAGCAGGGCCGCGAACAGCTGCCCAGCCACCCCGTTGGGGACCACGGTGTCCATGACGATGCCGTCGACCGGGGCGTGGTAGTAGGCGGGCGTGTCAGGTAGCGCCGAAGTGGGCGCCGGCAGCGGTCGCCGCCGCCCGGGCGGCAGGTCGAGCCGCAGATCAGCCGGCACGTCGTCACCGGCCACCCACAGCACCGCGTTGGCCCGGGTGAAGTTCTCCGTAACCCACGACCGCACGTCGTCGCCGGAGATCTGGTTGAGGCCGAACTCGGCGTAGCTGACCAGGCCGTACCCCTGCGCGCCGTAGCGCCACAGGGGCAGGCTCGCGTTCACGCCGCCGCCACGTCCGGCGGCCTCCGTTCGCAGGATCTCCCTCACCACACCAAGCCGGTCCACCGGCAGGTCGATCAACCCGGTACACAGTTTCGCGAAGTAGGTGACCACCTCTGCCGCGGTACCGGAGGTGTGGAAGTGCGTCGTCGTCGCATCGACCGTGGCGTTGGCGTGGTGATCCATCAGCCCGTGCCGGTGCAGCGCCAGGTGTTCGGCGAGGTGAGAGACGCCCGCGAGTGGCAACGGCTCGTCCACTCGACCGACGCGGAACATGAGGCCGGCCCGCAGCGGCCCGGTCGCCTTGACGAACAGCGCCGGCACTCCGTCGATCTCGTACTGCTTCATCCCCGTGCTCCGATCCGCAGCAGGCGGCGACGCACGGTTCGGAACTGACGGACGCTGCGCCACGGGTACTCGGTGATCCGGTTGTCGAGCGTGGCCATTCGGCTCGCGGCCCCGGCTCGGTCGCCGGCGTACCAGAGGGCCATCGCTAAGCTGCTCTGTGCCCGGACCCAGCCGTGCACGGGACGGTAGTCCGGATGCCCGACCGATACCGCCACCGCATCCTGCAGTTCGGTGAGCACTCTCGGCCGGCGCAGGTAGTGGAACGTGCCCTCGTAGAACGCGTCCTCGAGATGTGCCTCGGCCACCGCGGCGGCATTGAGCGAACCCGGTGGTGCCTCCTCGGCGCAGCGGCGCGCGAAGTCATGCATCTTCTCCAGCGAACCACCCCACTTGGGGCACAGTTGCTGCACATAGGCCAGCTGCGCGGTGAACGGGTGCGGCCGCGCTCCGACGGCGCGTTCATAGCGCCGGTTCGCCTCAGCCGGTCCCATCTCCAACCCGCGCGCGATGCACAGCCGAGCCGTCCAGGCGGCGATGTTGCCCGGATCGGCCGCGGTGACCTCACTCAACACCGCCTCTGCCTCCCGCAGGGTCTCGTGGAACGAGGCGAACCGGCGACTGCTCGTGTACTGGCTCCGTGCCGATCCGCGCGCCTCCCAGGCCAGCATTACGAGACGTACCCCCAGTAGCGTGCCCGCCAGCGGCGATTCGGCAGGCCCGCCGACCGACCGCAGGTACGTCTCCACGCCCCTCATCTGCGCGACCATGTCAGTGGCCACCGTCGGATCGTCACCGTCGGGCAGCCGATCGAAGAACGCGACCACGGCACGCCAATCCTCGGCGTGCAGCGCCTGCCGCAGCGGAGCCAGATCTGGATAGTGCTCGACGGGGTCGTGGGTGGGGGACGCGGCGCGGTTGAGGAGCTTGATCGGCACGCTGGAGAGCATAGGGTGGGACGTCGGCGCAGGTAACCCGCCGGGCGATGCTGTGACGACGACGAAGCTGGGCGCCGGTGGCAGCGATGAGTCTGCCGGCGCCCACTGGTCTACCTCTCCGACCGAGACAACCGACTCATCGGGAGTAAGGCATGGGCCTGATCCACATCGAGCTGTTCACGACCCTGGATTTCGTCGGGCAGTCGCCCGGTAGCCCCGACGAGGATCCGGTGGGGTTCCCGTTCGGCGGCTGGCAGGCGCCCCTGCTGGACGAGGTCACCGGGGCGCAGGTCGGTGCCGCGTACGAGGGCACGGACGCCCTCCTGCTCGGCCGGCGGACGTACGACATCTTCGCCGCCTACTGGCCGCACCAGGAGGGCGGCGAGGACAACGAGATCGCCACGCTGTTCAACAGCGTCCCCAAGTACGTGGCCTCGCGCGGCAGGCCCGACCTCTCGTGGGCCGGGTCAACCCGGCTCGGCCCGGATCTGGCCGGCGCGGTGCGCGAGATCCGTGACCGGCACGAGCACGTGAAGGTCGTCGGGAGTCTGAACCTGGTGCAGACTCTGCTGCGCGAGAAGCTCTTCGACCGTCTGGACCTCTGGGTGTACCCGATCGTGCTCGGCGTCGGGAAGAAGGTGTTCGACGGTGGCGCGGTGCCCACGAACCTGACACTCCTCGAACCGCCGGTTGCCGGTCAGCAGGGCACCGTGTACCTGCGCTACGGGCTCGCCGGTGGCACGCCCGGGACGGGGGACATGAGCGCACCCGATCGAGGTGCCGGGCGCGACGGCTGAGCCACCCCGCGTCAGGGTCGGTGTTTGACCGCCTCATGTCCAGGAACGTAGGTGGTTGACCAACTGAGAACGACGAGGCATCCAGGTGAACCGCCAGCCTGACAAGCGCACGTCAACTGTTCCCTTCCCGCGAACGGACGGTGACAGCGTCTTGATTCACGCGGCCGATCCTGGTGTTGGTGCGACGATGGAAGGCGTGGGATCTGTGAGAACTGATATGCCTGCTGTCTCGCCGCTTGCCGGCGAGCCGATCAAGCGTGCCGACGCCGAGCGGCTCGCGGGAGTGCTGAAGGCGGTCGCCGATCCGGCCCGACTGCGACTGCTCAGTCTGATCCAGTCCGCCCCGGAGGGCGAGGCGTCGGTGAGTGACCTCACCGCGCCGCTCGACCTGTCCCAGCCGACCGTGAGTCACCACCTTCGGATCCTCACCGAGGCCGGCCTGCTCGAGCGCGAGAAGCGCGGCGTCTGGGCCTACTACCGCCTGGTGCCGTCCGCGATCGCGGGAATAGCCGACCTGTTGACGCCGCCCCGCAAGCGGGCGACGAAGAAGGCCCGCTGAGCGGCACCGCCGAGGACCGCGCCCGAGCGCTGACAGGACGACCGGTAGGACCTCATACCCCTCGCCCTCGGCGAGGTCCGCCGTCTGCTGCACACCTGATCACCGGCGTCCGACCCGGCGCCACATACGTTGATGGTCACGACAGCGACGCCGGCATCAGTACCGCACCACAACAGCCGCTGCCCCGGTTTCCTGACGACTTCGTTCGGTGCGCCATACCGCTCGACCGGGCGTCCTCGCCTCCGCGCTGCCGGGATGGCCGATACCGGCGGGGCAACCGCGGGCGGCCGGGACGTTCCCCGGCCGCCCGCAGCGCTCGATCAGGCCGACCGCGTCCTACGGCTGCATCTCGTACGCGCCTGCGAGCGCCTCGACCTGCGCCCAGACGGCGGCGGTGCGGGACGCGTCCGGAACCGGGCGGCGCAGGTGCGCCACGGCCCAGGCGGCCTGCGCGTCGGTGGTGGCCGCCTTGCCGTACAGCTCCGTCGCGTAGGCGGAGAAGTCCCCGACGAGTACCGCGAAGATCTCATCGAGCAGGTGCCGATCCAGGGCGGTCAGCTCGGCCTGCTCCAGGATCAGCTGACCGTAGACGACCAGCGCGAAGAGCTGACCGAGGGTGAGCAGGAAGTCCAGGTCGCGCTGCTGATCCTCGTCCGGGGCGTGGGCACGCAGCAGTGCGCAGAGTCCGTCGGCCTGTTCCCGGAGCACCGCCACGTTCGGGATGTCGGCGTACGTGTCGTACGCGCCGCGCCAATCGTGGAACCGGATCGCCCCGAGGCCGCGGGCCGGCCCCTGCCGGAACAGGAACTCGTCGTCGGCGGGGTCCTGACGGGTGGGTACCGGCGCGAAGTCGGCCGGTTGGAACAGGTAGTTCGGCATGAACTTCAGGATCAGGGCGAGGTTGACGTGCACGGTGCCCTCAAGCTTCGGCAGGCCACGGATGTCCTTGGCGGCCTTGTCGAAGTAGGTGTCCGCCTCGAAACCCTTCGCGGCGATCACATCCCACAGCAGGTCGATCACCCGCTCGCCCTCGGTGGTGACCTTCATCTTGGTCATCGGGTTGAACAGCAGGTACCGCCGGTCGTCAGGGCCCGCCGACCGGAAGTAGTCGGTGGCACGGTCGCTGAACAACTTCATCGCGACCAGCCGGGCGTACGCGTCGGTGAGCTCGCGCCGCACGTGCGGGAAGTCGGTGACCTGCTTGCCGTAGAGCACCCGCCGGTGCGCGTGGGTGACCGCCTCGTACATCGCGTGCTCACAGATGCCGATGGAAGCGGTGCAAAGGTTGAACTTGCCGACGTTGACGGTGTTGAGCGCGGCGTCGAACGCGGCCTTGCCCGTGTGCAGCACGTCCTCGCCGCGTACCGGGTAGTCCTCGAGCCGGAACTCGCTGACGTACATCTGCCCGTTCACCACGTTCTTGACCAGGCGGTAGGCGGGGTGGCGGCTGTCCGCGGCGAAGAAGACGTAGCCGTCGGGCCCCTCGACGTCGGCGCGGCGGCCGAAGACGGAGACAAGGCCGGCGACGTTGCCGTTGCCGATGTAGTACTTGCCGCCGTTGGCCCGGTATCCGTCCGCGCCGTCCGGAGTGAGGATCATGTCGGTGGAGTAGATGTCGGCGCCGTGGCTGCGCTCGGACAGGCCGAACGCCATGACATGACCGTCGGCGAGCAGCCGGGCCGCGTTGGCGCGGGCGGTCAGGTTCGCGCTCTGCCACACCGGCCCGAGACCCAGGACGGTCACCTGCCAGGTGTACCAGTAGCCGAGACCGTAGAAGCCGAGGATCTCGCTGAGCGCTGCGTTGCGCGCGGTGTCCCAGCGTCTGCCCTCGGCCCCGCCACCGTCGGCTGCCGGCGTCAGGAACGTCGCGAACAGGCCCTCCTTCGCGACGAAGTCCAGGAAGTCGCCGTACCAGGCCCGGTCGTTGTAGCTGTCGACCAGTGCCTTCTTGCCGCGGTTCTCGAAGAAGTCGACAGTGGCGCGGAGCAGCCTGCGCGTCTCGTCGTCGAGGTGTGCGGGGTCGTAGGTGCGCGGGTTCAGCAACAACGAGTTCGCCATGGTGGCAGTGCCTTCCTGGGGAGTCAGCGGCCGAGGCCGTGGAGGGTTTCGAGGACGTCGTCGAGCCAGTCGAGGACCATCCGCTCGTACGCGACGCCACCCCGGAGCACGACGTGCCGCAACCGCTGGCCCGCGTCGAGCTCGCCGGCGTCGAGGAAATCACGCCGCTCGCCGGCCAGGTAGCGGTTGAGGGTGGCTTCGTGGTCGGCGCGGTACCGCTCGACCTCGACGATCAGTGCAGCCCGGCCGGCATCGTCGTCGAACGCTGCGCCGCGGATCTTCACGGCCAGTTCGTGGCGGACCGTCTCTGGCTGGACGGGTTCCCGCAGCCAGCTCGCGAGCACCCCTCGGCCAGCCGCGGTCACGGAGTAGCGCCTCTTGTCGGGGCGCCCATCCTGGCCGATCTCCTCGGCGGTGACCCAGCCGTCGGTCTCCATCCGCCTGAGGACGCGATAGATCTGCTGGTGGGTAGCCGTCCAGAACCGGCCGATGGAGCGCTCGAACCGCCGGGCCAGCTCGTAGCCGGACCCGGGCTGCTCCAGCAGCGAGACGAGAATCGCGTGTTCCAGTGCCACACCGGCGATCCTGCTATGCAACTCGTTGCATAGCAATCCCCCGGCGACATTCTGCGTCGCGGGCGACGCGCCCTTCGACAGCCGCGGTTCGGTCGCCGGTCTAGGGCGGCTGGGTGTCCCGCGCCTTATGCCCCGCTACCCGCTCGGCGTACCGACGGCCTTCACTCGTAAACCGCGTTGAAGGGGGTTCGGGTGCGCCGCCACGGTTTCCGGCGGCCGGCAGGGCTTCCATGGCTCGGGAGCATCGGAGTAGCCCGCGGTGACGACCAGAAGTACGGGACCGGTAAAAATAACCAGTTCGGCGAGGACGGTGTTGTACCTGCCCAGAACGACCGCGTACTCGTTCTCAGTGTCGGAATAGCGCTTGGAGCCCAGCAGAGTGTGGAACCGCACCCACCGGTCCCGCACGGCTCGAAGTTCATGCGGCAGCTTCGAACAGCCCGGCCACCGCTCATCCCACAGCCGCGAAAGTGCGACGGTGTCCACAATATCGCCGGTCATCGGCCCGCGCGGTCCCTCATCTTGACGTCCGTCGCCTTCAGACATCCGCACGATCGATCCACTCGACGGTCGCGAACAGGTTGGGCCGGGCAACCACGAACGCGGCCTCAATTAGTGCGGACTCACGCGCATCCTCGACGACCTGCTGCCACGGTTTGCCGACGTCAAGCGGCTTGTCGAGCCGCTCGTGGCCGTTCCAGAACGCGCCACCGTCCATGACTGCCCACAGCTGGAAGTACAGCACCGCCTGATCGTGGGCAGCCAGGTCATTGATGACGTCCACAAGCCGGGCAGACGGCCAGGCCCGTTGGATGCTGCCGGCTGTCGTCGGCAACGACGCCGTCAATGGAGGCAAAACCTCCTGCCGCGCTGCCGCCGGTATGCGTCCCGCAACTTCGGCACCGCAGGCCGGTACGCGCACTACCGCTACGAGGTCGAGATCCTCGCCTTCGTGCTGGACCGCCTGAAGGCGACGAACGCCTGACCGAGGACGACGTCCTGGCGTTCCTGATGCCGGCGCTGCCGCACGGTGTATCCGCGACAGCAGCGCCGGCGTCGTCCGCTCTGGTGAGCGAATGCCTCACCAGATGATCGCGGCGACCACCACACTGACGACCAGTCCCGTAACCACGGGCAGGAACAGCCTGCGGGCGAGGTCGACCACGGACACCCCGCAGAAGGTGGCAACGGCGATGAGCGACGACCAGATGACCAGGGTGCCGCCGCCGGTCCAGGACGCGCCGTTCTGCGCGATGGCGGCGAGCGTGGCGGTGTCGACTCCGGCGTGCGGGCTGAGCGCCTCCGAAAGGGAGCCGGTGAGCGGCAGCCCCGCCCAACCCGATCCGTCAAGCCCGACCGTCATGCCGGCGAGCAGGACGGCGAACATGATGACGATCGGGTTGCTCGGGATGTGCTCCTCGACGCTGCGGATAGCGTCGAACAGGAATCCTGGCGCCGTCTGGTCCTCTGCCAACCCCATGATGCGGCCGGAGAAGTCCGAGATGCCGATGAAGACGAAGCCGGCGATGGGGATGACGATGCCCATCGCCTTGAACGCGAAGGAGAGGCCTTCGACGACGTGCTCGGCGCAGCTCTCCAGGGAGCGGACCCCGTCGCTGGTCACCGCAACGGCGAGAAGCAGCAGTGCTGCCATGCCGCCGACCAGCGGGGCCCCCGCACCGTCGTCGACCGACACCAGGTCGGTGAACCGCCCGAGCAGCATGTAGACGAGCAGCGCGCCGAAAGCGACGGGCACCAGGACGGCGAACAGCTTGGCCCGCCCATCCTGTCCACGCTGGCCGGCAGGATCGTCGTCGAGCCGGGCGTCACTGGCTACTGCCTCCCGCTCCTCCAGCGCCTCCGGCGGTGGCTGCTTCGTCGCCAGAGCGTGGCCGAGCTGCCCGGAGGTGCCACCCGTACCACTGACGCCGGCCACTCCAGCGATCGCGAGTTCGGCGCGGTGCGCCACGTTCGTCTGGGCGCTGGGCTCATCTGCCGCCGCAGTGCTCAGCCCGCGACGACGCACCGTCAGGACATAGCTCATCGCCAGTGCGACGATTCCGACCACCCACGACAGGACCAGGGCCCGGTCGGCGATCAGGTCGGCCGACACGTTGGCGCCGCTCGCCGAGAGACTCGGCGCGACACCGATGACGTAGTCGGAGGCCAGGGCCATGCCCTGTCCGGCGATGGCGATCGCGATCGCACCGAGCATCGGGGACAGGCCCGCCCGGATGGCGGCCGGGAGCAGGATCGCCGCGATCAACGCCAGGGTCGGCGTGGGCCAGAAGAACAGGGCGAAGATGTACGTGACAACGAACAGGACGACGTAGGCGACCGGCCCGCTCACCATCAGCCGACGGAACGGCGCCACCATCCGGTGCTCGGCCCCGATGGCTCTCAGCGCCGCGAGCATCGCGGTGACGAGCGCGATGATGAGGAAGATGTTGAACAGTTCCGACGCGGCCACCAGACTGGCGCGGAACACGGACGCCACTCCCCCGGGCACGCTGCCGGTGAAGGTCACGGCGGTGAGGAAGGTCGCGGCGATGGCGGGAACGACGACGTTCTTCCGGGCGACCATGACGACGATCAGGGAGGCCAGACCTGCCAGGTACACCCAGTGCGCAGGCGCTATTTCCATGGTTGTCTCCTAGCTTGCGTGCTCGGAGTGGCTAAGGGGTGTGGCCGCGAGCGTCGTCGCGGCGGCGCGAGCGCGGACGGCCTCGGCGAGTGGCAGCAGGTGCTCCTGCGCCACCGACCGCCCGTACTCGCGCAAGGCGCCCGTGCCCACGCTGTTGATCGGGATCGAGACGACCCGGTCCCGGAACAGGACAACGTCGACGTTCGGCAGCAGGGCGGACAGTCCGAAGGCCAGCGGAAGTCCGTTCTCGAAGACCTCCGAGGCATGGCTGCTGCCCACCAGCACGCTGAGTCCGCGCGCGGCCGCGCTCGCCACCACGGCCGAGTCCGGGGGAGCCGCACTGATGCTGAAGATGACCGTTGAGATGGCCGGATACTCGGCGAGCAGCTGGGCGAGCTGCTTCTCCCCGAAGCCGGTGTGTGGGAAGGCGTGCAGGACAACCTCGCCAAGCGGATCGTCGAGAGCACCCGCGAGCACCCGCATCCCCGGAGCTGTGGCGCTGTCCACCAGGTCGGCGCACTGGCGGACGGAGCGTTCCCCGTCCAGGATGCGCAGGTCCAGGGACCGCTCCAGGCCCGCGTCGAGCCGGGTGAGTACGTCACCGACCGTGGTGACGCCCGGTAGCGGCCGGCCGACCATGACCACCAGCCCGTGTACCCCGTCGTAGGCGGGGTTGACGTAGAAGGGCTGGTGGCCGTGGAGGTAGGCCATGCCGGGGTGCAGTCCGTGGAAGGCTTCGTGGCACTCCAGCACCGCGATTCCGTACAGCGAAAGGTAGTCGGCGAGCGTCACTCCACCGGAACTCGCCGCGTCCGCGATCGGGTGGTGCGCAACGATCGCGTCCACGCCGCTGGCATGCGCAAGTTCGATGTGGTGCTCGGTGATGGTCATGGCGACCGCGAGCCGCCGCACCGCTTTGTCGGAGGCCCCCCAGACCAGGCCGGGCCGCTCGGTCACCGCCTTGCCGGGTATCCCCGAGTCCTTGCTGATCACGTACGGGTTGCGGCCCCCGTCGGAGCTGGTGACCCGGCCGCCGGTCAGCCCATCGAGGGCCGCGACCACATCGGCCACCGTCGGACCGGTCTGCGACGCTGTCTTGTTCGTCACGCGTTTCGTCCGCCTTCCGTTGATGTCAGTGCGACGCGCACTGGATCGGGTGCGGCGGAAGCAAGAAGCTGCCACCGCTCGGACTTGGCGGCGTGCGCGAAATTCGCGCAGACCGCCAACCGCCATCGGCGACAGCTGTCGGGCTCTTCGGGACGGAAGCTCCCTAGACCGTTCGTCGGCTCTGAACACGACGTCCTCGTCGGCCCGTACCCGTAGGAACAGCGCCTCAGAGGTGTGTGATATATATCGGCGCCCGCCGGAGGGTGTCAAGACCTCGACCGAACCGTCCGACGATCACTAGAGTCGCGCCATGGATCGCTCAGCCAGCACCCCGCCGCGGACGCCCGGAGAGCTCAAGCAGGAGATCCTGCGGGTGTACAACAGCGTCAACCAGGGGATCTCCGGCGTCGGTGTGAGCCGGCAGCGGGTCGACCTCCTGGACGACCGGATCCTCATCCTCGCCCAGCATCAGCGCGTCAAGGCGCTCGCGACGCTGGATCCCGCCCACCGCGACATCACCCGCGAGGTGGACGTGGCGCTGCTGGACGAGGGCAAGCGGCGGCTGGCCCAGGAGTTCCGGGACAAGATCGGACTTGCGGTACGGGTCGTCCTCAAGGACTACGACCCGAGCACGGAGCTCTCGGCGACGGTGGTGGTCCTCGACGCCCCGCTGGTCCTCACCGAGGCCCGACGGTATCCGTAGCGGCGCCGGCCCGGTCCGGACGGCGCCGCTGACGTGCCGGCTTCGTCGGCGGCAGGTCAGCGACGACGCGGGTGACCCGGGACTACCCGCCGAGCCCCAGGTCCGCGACGTGCTTGGCGAACGCCTCGAGCGCGGCCGCGCCGACCGCCTTGTCCTGCTCGCCGTTGCCGCCGCTGACCCCGACGGCGCCGAGGATCTGGCCGTCGTACTCGATGGGGAACCCGCCGACGAAGATGGCGAACTTTCCGGGGTGCATGTGGCTGATCCCGAACGCCTCGTTGCCCGGCAGCGCCGGGCCGTTCGGCGGCTCGTTGAACTTGTGGGTCGCCCGCTCGTGGCCGGCCGCGGTGAACGCCTTCGCGATCGCGATGTCGACCCCGGTGAGGCGGGCACCCGGCATCCGGTGCAGCGCGATCGCATGGCCGCCGTCGTCACAGAC
Organism: Micromonospora sp. WMMD558; assembly: GCF_049315255.1. NCBI lineage: Bacteria > Bacillati > Actinomycetota > Actinomycetes > Micromonosporales > Micromonosporaceae > Micromonospora > Micromonospora sp. WMMD558. The sequence goes on from NZ_CP186061.1 coordinate 5,178,476, forward strand.
GCAGATCGTCTGCCTGACGCCGATCTCCTCCGCCTTCGCTCGAGCTGCCGCGAGCATGGGGAGTGCGTCGTCGAGCGTGATTCGGTAGATCCTGTGCACCGTGCCTCCTCTGCCCACTGCCGGGCGGTCCGTGGCTACAGCCTGCCGGGGCACGGAGATCGCGAACAATGGCTAGACTGCCGCGAGGCCGCGAGGGTAACTTGTGCAACCTGTCCAAGGAGTTGTCGTGAGTGACCCATCGGCCAGTGTGCCGGACAGCCCGCCCGGCGACGCGGATCCGCAGCACCTGACGGTGGGCCGGCTGATGCAGGAACGGTTGCTCCGCCCCGCCCGTACGGCGGCATCGGCCGACCTGCTCGACACCGCTGTCACCTGGTGTCTGCCCTGGGACGAGGTCCAGGCCAGCGACGACCCGCTGCCCGGCGTCGTCGTCCATGCCCGGGCCGACCAGCTCCGACCGACGCTCCTGGCCGGTCTTGGGCGGCGCAACGCCACGGCCGTCGTCGTCGCCGGCGGGATCGCTGATCCTCCCCAGCCCGCGGTCGACCTGCCGGTGATCCACGTCGGTGCGCACGTCGCGTTCCGACACCTCAGCCAGCTTGTGGCGGAACTCGTCCTTGCCCGGGACACCCACGTCCTCCGCTACGGCCTGCGAGTGCACCGCTCGTTGGTGGAGTTGCTGTATCGCGGGGCCGGCCTGGCCGCGCTCGGGCACCAGATGGCCCGGCTGTCCGGGTGCACGGCCGCGATCCTCGACCCGCAGTACCGGGTCCTGGCGTTCGAACGCAGCCGCGACCGCGTGTTCGAGGCGGCGGCGGTGGCGGACGCGCTGCGCGAGGACGCCGCGGCGGCGCCGCCACCGCTCGTTTCCGAGCAGCCGAACACCGGTCCTGAGGTCCGGACGCTGCTGATCGACGGGGCCAGCGCGACGTGCGTGCTCAACCCGATCCTGCTCGGCGGTCGCCACGACGGTTGGGTGGTGATCGTGGAGTCAGCCGATCCACCCCTGCCGCACGACATCGCGCAGCACAGGGTGGTCGTCGAGCAGGCCGCGACCATCGTCGGTACCGAGATGCTGCGCCTGCGCAGCATCGAGCAGGCGCAGGAGCGGGCGCGGGGCGACTTCGTTCACGCACTGCTGCACGGCCGTTTCTCCACTCAGCACGAGCTCGAAGCCCGGGCGGCGCACTACGATTTCCCGGTCGGGGCGACCTTCGGCGTGGTCGTCGCGAGCGGACTCGGCTCGGTCGGCAGCCCCGACTCCCCGACCGCCCTGTTCCAGCTGGCCCGGCATGTCACCCGCCTGGACGCCCGGCCGAACGCGCACACCCTGGCGACCGTCGTCGGCGACGTGCTCGCGGTGGTCCGCCAGGTCGATCCGGCGGGCCGGCGGGATTCGCCGGGCGCGGAGGACCGGGCGCTGGCGGACTTCGCGTACACCCTGCAGACGGAGTTGGAACGAAGGACCCACCACCGGGTGGCCGTGGCGTACGGGCGCTGCGTCGGCGGCGCGGCCCGGATCTTCGACAGCTACCGCGAAGCGCGCATCGCTCTCGGGATCCGCAACCGTCTCGGCATGGACCGGGTGTGCGGCTTCCAGGACCTGCGCGTGTACGCCACCCTGGTGGAACTCGCCGAGAGCCCGCAGGGGCGCGCCTTCGCCCGCGACGTGCTGGCCCCGCTGCGCGGCGCCCGCGCCGGCGGGAACGACCTGGAGCAGGCGGTCATCGCCTACATCGCATCCGGCGGAAACCTCAACGCCGCCGCGCGGGACCTGCACATCCACCGCAACACGATGCTCTACAAGCTCGACCGCGCCTCCCGGCTTCTGCAACTGGACCTACGCGAGGCGGAGCACCAGTTCGCGGTGTGGCTTGCCTACAAGCTCGGGCTGCTCGCCGACACGGTGACGGCCGTCGACCGGGATCTCAGCCCGGCGTAGCGGGCGACGTCGCGTCGTCGTCGGGCGGGGACGGGTCGGGGCCGATGAAGCTGACCACCAGCCCGAGCCCGGCGGCCGCCGCGCCTCCGGCGAAGAGCAGCACCAGAGCATCGTGCGGGTAGACGACGGCCACCCAGGCCGCACCCAGCGCCGAGCCGCCGAATCGCATCATGTTGAACAGACCGAGGGCCGCTCCCGATCGGCCCGCGGGTGACCGGGTCGCCCCGGCGGCGGAGGGCGTCTGGACGAGGGCCACGCCCACCCCGACCGCGATGAGCAGTGCGACGAGCAGCGCCACGCTCCGGCCGGCATTGCCCGCGTACAGCCCCAGCAGCAGTTCCGCCGTGCCCAGCACGATCAGTCCGACGCGCAGGATCCAGCGCGGCCGGGTGCGCTCGCTGAGCAGGCCGACGAGCGGAGCCAGCAGCGCCATGGCGGCGGGAAGTGCCAGGACCAGCAGGCCGGTGAGGGCAGTGGTTCGCCCGAGGGCGCCCGTGACGTACAGCGGAACCGCGACGAGTGTCGCGGCGAGACAGAACATCTGTACGGCCGCGGCCACGGTGCTGCGCAGGAACCGCGACTCGACGATGAGACGCGGTCGGATGATTGGCGCCGCAGCCCTGGCCGAGGAGATGACGAAGGCCGCCAGAAGTACGACGCCCGTCGCGGCGAGCGTGACGGTGAGCCAGGGCGGCACCATGTCCTGCGGGACCGCGGTGGCGGCGGTCATCACGAACGCGGCGCCGAGGGTCAACGAGACCGCGCCCGGCCAATGCAGCGGGGTGGTGTGGCCCCGGTCGTCCGGCACGACCAGGACCGTGGCGGCCAGCAGCAGCACGGCCACCGGCGCGAGACACCAGAAGATCGCCCGCCAGCCGGCCAGATCGGCCAGCAGACCGCCCAGCGGGGGACCGATCGCCTGTCCGATGCCGTTGGCGGCCGCCCACGCGCTCATCGTGCGGGCCCGCTGGGTCGGCCCGTAGATGGTGGCGAGCATCCCCATGACGGCCGGCGGGTAGGCCGCACACGCCACGCCCTGCAGGGCACGCATCGCGACGAGCACCGGCAGCGACGGCGCCAGCGCCGCACCGACCATGGCCACCGCCATCACAGCCAGCGCCACGATGACCGTACGGCGTCGGCCGAACCGGTCGCCCACCCAGCCGCTCAACGCCATGCCGGCGGCCAGGACCAGGACGAAGCTGCTCACCACGAGCACGCCGGCGGAGAGCGACACTCCGAGATCGGTGGTGATGTCGCGCAGCGGCACGTTCAGCACGTTGTTGATGACCGTGCCGAGCAGCGTCGCACCGAGCAGGGTCAGCAGTACGCCGAGCCCGCCGGACCTTCGCCGCGGCGAACCCTGCGGGTTGGCCGGGGCGGTGAACGACTGCGCGGCTGTGACCCGCGGCCGAGTGTCCCGCACGTCCCGTCCTTCCCGTCGTATGCGCAGGTCACATACCGCCCGAGCGTGCACCGCGACGGCCGGGTAGTGCTACGGCCGCCCTGCACAATCTTTGCCCGCCGGCCTGTGCACATCGGCGCTAGACGCTTACCGGTCCGCACGCGGACGCTGACCAGCAATCGACCCCCTGCAAGCGGCAGTGAGGTGGCACATGCAGCTAACGGCGACCCACTGGGTCTATCTCGCCGGCGTTGTGGTCATCATCGGGACGATGATCGCCCGGAAGAACATCGTAGTCCCGGCGGTGGTCGCGACGTTCGCGACCGCGCTCGTCTTCTCGAACAGCATCGTCCGTGCGCTCTCCGCGGTGTTCAACGCGAGTCTTGTGGCGGCCACGGCGCTGTTCAACATATTTCTGATCATCGCGTTGGTGACGGCGATGTTGCACTCGCTGCAGGCGATCGGCGCCGACCGGAAGATGGTCGCCCCGTTCCGGGGCGTCATGCGCAACGGCCACCTCGCGTTCTGGACGCTGGTGGTCGTCACGTACTTCATCTCGTTGTTTTTCTGGCCGACCCCGGCGGTGCCGCTGATCGGTGCCGTACTCATACCGGTGGCGATCCGCGCGGGTCTACGGCCGATGGCCGTCGGCCTGGTGGTGGCGATCGCCGGCCAGGGCATGGCCCTCTCCTCCGACTACGTCATCCGGGTGGCTCCGGGGCTCTCGGCGACGTCCGCCGGGGCGGACGCGAACCTGGTCGCCGACCGGGCGCTGGTGCTGTCCCTCGTCGTCGGTGGGGTCGCCCTGGCGGTCGCCTACCTGATGGAGTTCCGCCGGATGCGTCGGCCCGAGCCGGCCCTGCTCGTCGAGTGGGAGACCGCGACGAGCAGCGGCGACCAACGGGCGCGGGATCTGGCGGTCACCCGGCGCGAGCGCGAGCTGATCGAGGTCGGCGCGGGCGAGCGCGAGGCCGGCGGCGGCGACGTCCCGCCACCGCGGGGTACCGCGCCGACCATCGGGCACGGCGTCGCGCTGCGGGAGGAGTACGACAGGGGGCGGGACGGCGGCCCCGACGAGCCCGCCGTCAGCTACCGCGGCAACCCGATGATTCCGACCTTCTTCGCCATCTTCGTACCGGCGGCCTACCTGTCGCTGATCGTGTACATGGCGGTCGCCACCTTCTCCGACAGCGTGCCCGACCTGCGGGGCGGGGACGCCGCCGCGCTGGTCGGTGGCATCGCGGCGCTCACCGTCTTCCTGGCGGCGCTCGCCGGGGACGGCAAGGGTTTCCTGGACAGCTCGGCGAAGCACGTCGTCAACGGACTGGTGTTCGCCTTCAAGGCCATGGGGGTCGTGCTGCCGATCGCTGGATTCTTCTTCATCGGCAACGGCGAGTTCTCCGGCCAGATCCTCGGCACCGCCGACCCGACCAAAGGGCCGGCCCTCCTGCCGGACCTGGTCGTGGCGGCCCAGGACCACATCCCCCAGAGCGGCTTCGTCGCGGCCTTCGGCATCCTGATCGTCGGCCTGATCGCGGGCCTGGACGGGTCCGGCTTCTCCGGCCTGCCGCTCACCGGAGCGCTGGCGGGCAGCCTCGGTCCGGCCACCGGGATCAGCGCCGAGACGCTCGCCGCCGTCGGGCAGATGGGCAACATCTGGTCCGGTGGTGGGACGCTCGTCGCCTGGTCCTCACTCATCGCCGTCGCCGGTTTCGCCCGGGTGCCGGTGATCGACCTTGCCCGCAAGTGCTTCATCCCGGTCATCAGTGGGCTCGTGGTTGGGACCCTCTTCGCGGTGGTCTTCTTCCCCTAGTTCTCGGCAACACCTGCTGCAGAGGCGGCCGGGCAGGGATGCCCGACCGCCTCCGCCGGGCCGCCCGACCGGGCTCAACGAGCGGTCACGGCGACGGTGAGCTCCACCTCGACCGGGGCGTCGGACGGTAGGCTCGCCACCCCGACTGCCGAGCGCGCGACGGCGCCGCGGTCGCCCAGCCAGTCCCGCAGCACCTCGGACGCGCCGTCGGCGACCGCAGTGTGCTGGGTGAAGCCGGGACGGCAGGCGACGTACACGGTCATCCGCAGGCACCGTCGCACCTGCTCCAGTCCACCGACCGCCTGCGCCACGGCGGCGAGGGCGTTGCCGGCCGCCAGGCCGGCGGCGGCGCGCGCCTCGGCCACGGTCAGATCCACGCCCACCAGCCCGCGCGCAACGAGCCGGCCGTCGACCCGCGGGGTCATGCCCGCCGCGTATGCCGTGCCGGCATGTACCACCGCCGGAACGTAGTGGCCCTGCGGGGCCGGCGGGGCCGCCAGGGCGCCCCGGCCGGCCGGGTCAGCCACCGAGCACCACCCCGTCCTGCCGGGGGTCGGCACCGCCGACGAGGCAGCCCAGCCGTTCGTCCACGGAGACCACGAGGGCACTGCCGCCGGCGTCCCACGGCCCCACCACCCGGACCGGGTGCCCGGCGGCGCGCAGACCCGCCAGGACCCGCTCGCTCAGCCGCGACTCGCAGATCAGCTCGTCGGGCGCGCCCACCACGTCGGCGTCGCTGCCCGGGAAGACGCTGAACCGCGGCGCCGACACCGCCTCCTGCGGATCCAGGCCGTGGTCGACCAGGTGCGAGAGCACCTGCATGTTCCACTGCACCTGCCCGTCGCCGCCGGGCGTGTTGCCGACGTGGCGCAGGGCTCCCGTGCCGTCGGTCACCAGCCACGCGAGGCAGGTGTGCAGCGGACGGCGCCGCGGTCGTACCTGGTTCGGGTGGCCGTCGATCAGGTACGCGCCGCGTCCCAGCCGGTTGTTGAGCACGATGCCGGTGCCGGGGACGGTGATCCGGGCGCCGAAGGTGAAGGCGAGCGAGTGGATGAAGCTGACCGCGCGGCCGTCGCCGTCGACCGCGACGGTCGTCGTGGTGTCCCCGTCGGGTGTCAGCCCGGCCGTGACGAGGGAACGCCCTCCGGTGGACAGCCTCGCGCGCACGTCCGCCACCGCCTCGGGTCGCAGCAGCGCCCGCCAGGCGTCGGTGTCGGCGGCACACCGGTCCCAGCGGTCCCGGAAGGCCTGCCGGGCCGCACCGGCGAGCCAGCCCACCGCCTCGGCGCCCAGCCACGGCAGGCCGGCGAGCGTCCCGTCGCAGACGGCCGCCTGCTGGAGCACCATCCAACCCGGCGTGGGCAGCGGCGTCGCGTGCACGACCAGGTCGCCGTACCGCCCGGCGATCGCCTCGCCCTCGATCGGGACGCCGGAGGCTGCCCACTCGTCGCCGCTGAACGGGGCACCGGCCGCCGCCAGCGCGGCCACCGCGCGATCAGCCAGGTCGCCGGTGTGCAGGGCGCGGGGATCGGCCGCCAACGACCGCAGCGAGTCCGCGAGTTCCGGCTGCGCGAGCCGCTCGCCGACCTGCGGTGCCCGGCCGGTGCGCAGGAACGTCCGCCGGGCTCCCTCGTCGGCACGCAACTGCGCCTCGTGCTCGAGGATGTCCGCGCGGGTCTTGCGGGTGCAGGGCAGACCGCGTTCGGCGGCCGCGATCGCCGGCGCCCACAACTCGGGGAGGCTGCGCGTCGCTCCGCGGACGTGCAGTGCGGCGATGGCGGGAACCGCACCCGGAGCCGCCACGGCCAGCGCCCCGGTGAGGGGAATCGCGGACAGTCCTCGCGCCCGGTAGAAGTCCGGCTCGGCGCCGTCCGGCCCGTACCCGCTGCCGTTGATCGTCCACACCGACCCGTCCGGCTCACGGATCACGGCGAAGGCGTCGCCGCCGACGCCGCACTGACCTGGCAGCGCCAGCCAGGACATCGCGGCCATCGCCACGGTCGCATCGATCGCGGTGCCGCCGTCGGCGAGTACGCGATGACCGACGGCGCTGACCGCCGGGTGGCTCGCGGCGGCCATGTGTTCGCCGGCGAGGACCGCGTTGCGGGCCGGTGCCGGCCAGTCCACGCTCACCCGGGTCACCTGACCGGTCGGCGGCGGCGCGGGCCGCCGGAAGCGATGTCCTCCGGCGTCACGCCGACGTAGATCTGCCCGTCCTCCTCGCGCACCGGGAACGTCTTGATGGGTTCGGTGGCGGGCGGGCAGACCGGCTCGCCCGTCTCGAGATCGAAGACGCTGCCGTGGCAGGAGCAGCCGATCCCGTCGTCGACCAGCTTGCCCGACGACAGCAGGCAGTCCAGGTGCGTGCAGTAGTTCGACGTCGCGTACGCCTTGCCTTGAGACCGGGCGACGCACAGCTCCAGGCTGTCGGCGTAGAAGCGACGGACGTATCCGTCGGGCACCTGGCCGGAGCGGGCGACGCAGACAAATCTGACGGTGCCCGATTCCGCTCCCGTGGGCGCCGGGCCAGCGGTGTCGGGCGTGCTCATGAGGCCACGTACACGGTCTTGTCGACGGTGTAGAAGTGCATCATCGTCTCCCCTGCCTGTTCCTTGAACGTCTGGGTGCTGGAGTTCCTGAGCCCACCGAACGGCGCGTTCATCGCCATGCCGGTGGTGGGCTGGTTGACCTTCACCAGGCCGCTGTCGACCCGCCGGGCGAAGTCGAGTGCGCGGCCGACGTCGCGGGTGACGATCCCGGCCGACAACCCGTACGCCGTGTCGTTGGCGACGCTGATCGCCTCGTCGAAGGAGTCGACGCGCAGCACGGCGAGGACCGGACCGAAGACCTCCTCCTGCGCCAGCGGTGACGACGGGTCGACGTCGGTGAAGACCGCCGGGCGGACGAAGTTGCCGTGTTCCAGGCCCGGGCCGAGCGGCTCGTCACCGGCGCGCAGGTGAGCGCCGGCGGCCGCCGCGAGGTCCAGGTACAGCCGAGTCTTGTCCCGTTGGGCGCGGGTTGCGAGGGGGCCCATCTGCACCCCGTCGGCGAGCCCGTCGCCCACCCGACGGGCGCGAGCGAGGACGACCACCCGCTCGACGAGCGCGTCGTGCACCGCGTCGTGCACGATCAGGCGGCTGGTGCCGGTGCACGCCTGGCCGCTGAGGCCGAACGCCCCGCGGACCACGATGTCGGCCGCCCGGTCCAGGTCGGCATCCTCCAGCACGATCACCGGATTCTTGCCGCCCATCTCCAGTTGGCAGCGCTGGCTCGGTCCGACCGCCAAATGGATGGCCGCTCCGACGTCAGACGAGCCGGTGAACGTCACCGCCCCCACCCGCCGATCCGCGACCAATGCCGCGCCGGCCTCCCCGCCACCCTGCACGAGGGCGAGCGCACCGGCCGGGACACCCGCCTCCAGCAGCGCCTCGACCAGCCGCTGCCCCATCAGCGGGGTCACCTCGCTCGGCTTGAACACTACCCCGTTGCCCGCCGCAAGGGCCGGTCCCAGCTTGCGGGAGGGGATGTTCAGCGGGAAGTTCCACGGCGTGACGGCCACGACGATCCCGACGGGTTCCCGGGAGGTGTAGACGAGGCTGCCGTCGCCGGTGGCGTACGTGCGGCCCGCGACGCGCAGCGCCTCACCCGCGTAGAACCGCAGGTTTGCCGGGGTGCGGCGGGTCTCGGTGAGCGCCTCGGCGAGCGTCTTGCCCTCCTCGCGGACCAGTTCCCGGGCGAGGTCGTCGGCGCGGGCGGCGAGGACGTCCGCGGCCCGGTGCAGGACTGCCGCCCGCGCCTCCGGACCGCGCTCCGCCCATTCCCGGTAGCCCGCCGCGACCGCGGTCACCGCGTCGTGGGCGTCCTTCGCGTCGGAGTCCGGAAAGACCGCGACGACGTCGCGCTCGTCAGCCGGGTTCCGTCGCTCGCGCGTACGCCCGCTGGCCGAGCCCACCCACTCGCCACCGATGAAGTTGCCCTTCACAGCTGCTCCTCCAACGCCGTCAATTCGGACAGGTCGACGTCCTCGTCGGCGAGGACCTGGGGACTGACGGTGACCTGCCCGGCGATCAGTTCCTTGGCGACGAGGACGTCGGCCCCGCGGTCGACGGCGAACGCCGCCCGGACCAGGCCGTCGCGCAGGTAGAACACCGAGAAGTCGCATTCCTCGACCGAACCGCGCACCACCAGCTCGTCCCAGACCGGCGCGTGACCGGTGTACTGCAGGTTGTGGTCGTACTGGTCCGACCAGAACCAGTGCGGGTCCGCGTACACCCTCGTCCGGCCGATCATGTTGTTGGCGGCGGCGGCCGCCTGCCGGCTCGCGTTGTCGAAGTGCTCGACCCGGATCCGTTCGCCGAAGAGCGGATGCCAGTGGTTGGCCACGTCGCCCGCCGCGTACACGTTCGGCACCGCGGTCCGGCAGTACTGGTCCACGACGACGCCGTTGTCGACGGCGAGGCCGGACCGCTCGGCGACGCTGGTGTTCGGCGTGATGCCGATGCCCACCACCACGAGGTCGCCCTCGAGTCGGCCACCGCTGGTCGTCACGACCACGCCGGTCGGAGTCTCCACCACGGACTCGACGGACTCGCCCAGCCGCAGCCTGACGCCCTGCCGGCGATGGATCGCCGCGCAGCTGGCCCCGATCTCGCGGCCGAGTACGCGCTGCAGCGGCACGTCGAGCGCCTCCACCACCGTGACGTCGGCGCCCGTGGCGCGGCTGGTCGCGGCGACCTCGGCACCGATGAAACCGGCGCCGATGACGATCACGTGGACGCCCGGACGCAGCGCGGCCCGCAGCCGCTCCGCATCCCGCAGGGTGCGCAGATAGTGGATGCGCTCGCCCTCCACGCCGGGCAGCCGGCGTGGGCTCCCGCCGGTGGCGACGAGAATGGCGTCGGCGGCGACCTCGGTGCCGTCGGCCAACTCGACCAGCCCCCACTCGGGCCGGATCCGGACGACCGGCTGGCCGAGCCGCAGGTGTACGTCGTTTCTCGCCAACCAGTCCTCGGGCAACAGGTGCAGGCCGCAGTCGTCGTCGCCGGCGAGGTACTCCTTCGACAGCGGCGGCCGCTGGTACGGTCGGTCCGGTTCGGCGCCGAGCAGCTCGATCCGACCGTCGAAGCCGCGCCGGCGCAGGGTACGAGCGGCGACCGCCGCGGCCTGACCGGCGCCGATGGTGACGATGGTCCTGGTCATCGGCGTCTCACCCCGCTGCCCGAGCCGGGTGGGAGGCGGCACCGGGCAGCGCGCGCCCGGCGCCCGGTCGCGGGTTGACGTAGATCTTCCCGTCGTCCACCCGCACGTCGTACGTCGGTTGGCACTCGGTCTGGTCCGCTGCCTCGCCGGTGGCCGGGTCGAAGGACCACTGGTGACCGGGGCAGATGATCCGCCCGTGCAGCACCGTTCCCTTGCTCAGCGAGCGCTGCTTGTGAACGCAGACGTCGTGCAACGCGTAGACCCGGCCGTCGATGAGGAAGAGTGCTATCGGCGTCCCGCCGATCGACACCTGCTTCCGCTTGCGGCGGGCAAGCTCGGGCAGCTCGGCCACGAGCACCCACTCGCCGGGGTTGGTCTCGCTCACTCCCGACTCCCTCCGTGTCTGGGACGCTTGACCGGGGTGCCCAAAAGGGTGGGCCCCACCGATGGACCCACCCGTCTGGTGGCTCAGGTCAGGCGCTGACCAGGTCCGGCGCCACATAGGTGTCGTAGAGCGCCTTGGTGTAGGAAAAGCGCATCTCCGCGCCCCAGCGGACGAACTGCAGCGCGCGCTGCTGCAGCTCCGGCGTGTCGGCGTGATCCAGAACGATCTGGTAGCCGCGCTCGCCGTGCACCTCGTCCGAGGTGATGTGCAGCTCGAAGAACTCGATCTCGTCCTCGGTGAAGCCGTACACTTCGCGCAGCGGGACGATCTGCCGCTTGTAGATGCTCGGCACCTGGGACTCGAGACCCACGACCAGTGCCGCGGTCGCGACCGCGAAGTGCTCCCGCATGGCCGTGGCGTAACACCAGGCCTGAAGGCCGCGGGTCACCGCGTTGATGTTGTTCGGGTCCTCGATCCGCTCCCGCGTCGTCCCGCACGCCTCGGCGAAGCGGATCAGCAGGTCCGTGTGGCGGATGTCGGCCAGTTCCTCCTCGTACATGTTCTGGAGGAGGAAGTCCTTGGCGTCGGTGCAGGTGTCGGGGGTGTTGGCGTAGACGTAGCTCAGGTAGTCGGCGAACGGGCCCACGTAGTGGTAGTGGTTCTCCGCCCAGCGCGCGAAGTGGTGTCGCTGCAGCTTGCCGTCGGCCCATGCCTGGCTGAACGACGCGTTCTTGGCCTCCCGGCCCTTGATCGCCTCTTCGAGGGCAGCGCGGAACTCGTCGCGGGAGAGCAAGTCGGTCATCTGGTCGCCCCTCTCTCTGTGTGTCCGGTCCCGGCAGCTCAGCGTGGCGCCACGGGAATCCCTGGGGTGTCACCAACGCTAGGGAGCCGACGACTCGCGCCCCACGGTGAAGATGCACATCCTTCGCCGTGGTGTTCTGTGCAAGAAGCCCACGGAATGGTCGCCGGCCGATGTGCCATCGTGGATCGGTGGCAACGATCGACAGCGCGCCTCGGTGCCGGCTCAAGTGGGCGCCGACCAGGCGCAGCAGCGACCGGCAGCGTCGGTGGCGGGAGCGGATGGCGGTCGTGCTGGCGGTGAACAGCGGAGCCACCGACGCGATCGGGTTCCTGGTGCTCGGCGGCGCCTTCACCAGCGTGATGACCGGAAACCTCGTCCTGCTCGGGGTCGCCGCGGCCGGGCCCGACGCCGCGCTGGCCATGAACACCGGGGCGGCGATCGCCAGCTTCATCCTCGGCTGCTCGCTCGGCACGCGCATCGCCGGCACCCCGAGACCGGACGACCCGGTGTGGCCACCCGCCGTGACCCGCGCGCTGGCTGTCGAGGCGGTGGTGCTCACCGCGTACGCAGTGGGCTGGTGGGTGACCGGCGCCCAGCCGTCGGGGCAGTTGCAGCTGGCGTTGCTGGCCCTCAACGCGCTCGCGCTCGGCGTCCAGAGCAGCACCGTGCAGCGCTTCGGCGTGCCAGGCCTGTCGACCACCTACCTCACCGGGACGCTGACCACCGTGATCGCCCGACTCACCTCCGGGCACCGGCTGCGCGACGTCGCGCAGAGCGTCCTCACCCTGCTGGGGCTGATCGCGGGCGCGGCGCTGGGCGGGTTGCTCGCGGTACGCGCGCCGATGTGGGCACCCCTCGTGCAACTCGCGTCCCTCGGCATCGTGCTGGCCGCTGCCGCCGCGGCGATCCAGCCGGCGCTCGACAATCGCAATGGCGCAGCCTGTGGGCCGTGACCGGTCCGGAAGGCTCATGATCGCGCTCACGCAGGCCTCGTGCAGCCAGCCCGTGGACATCGTGACGGGCGGCAGGGAGATTCCCCATCGACCGACTCTGGGGTCTTTGCTCGAAGCCGAGTGATGAATCGGCACAAGGTTGGAGACTATGGGCGTACCCGCTCCAGTTAGGAACCAGTTTGAAACAGCGCGCCACTAAGCCGAACCCGCCCGACGGCGAGCGGTTCGAACGCCGTCTGGACTGGCTCATGGGCGCGCTGGCGCTGTTGTTCCTGGTCGTCGTCCTGGCCGAACCGCTCAGCCGGAACCCGACCCTCTCCCTCGTCCTGACCATCACCATCTACGTGTTGTGGGCGGCATTCATCGCGGAGTTCCTTCTCCGGCTGTGGATCGCTTCGGACCGCCGCCAATTCCTCAAGCGCAACTGGTGGCGGATCATCATCCTCGCGGTCCCGATCCTGCGGACCTTCGCGCTGCTGCGCGCGCTGCGGATCGCCGCGTTCGCCCAAGTGATCAGCTCCGCCGTACGCGGTTCACACTCCGTCCAACTGCTGTCCGGTCGGGTGATCCGGCTGGCCGTGTTCACTGCCATCGTCATCCTGGTCGCCACCCACCTGGTCTACCTCTCGGGCGGCTACTCGTCCTACCTCAAGGCCCTGCACGACACGGCGATCAGCGCATTCGTCGGCCAACCAATTATTGAAGGAAGCGGCGTCGGAGAGATCATCGAGGTCGTGCTCGCCGCGTACTCGGTGCTGGTCTTCGCTACGCTCGCCGGCAGCATCGGCGCGTTCTTCCTCGGCGACGACCGGGAGCGGCGCTCGGATGCGCCCGAACAACAGCGGTGACCGCACGCGCTACTCCCCCATCTCGACCCACGTCAGCGTCGTGCGCCGCAGCCAGTGGGTGCTGATCTGCTGGGCTGCCACCCCCGGCAGACGCGTGCCGATGCGCTGCCACGGGTACCCGCCACCCAACCCATCGACGGGATGACGATGGCGTCAGCCTGGCGGCTATAGCAGTCGATCGCCGCCATCCCGCAGGCCGGCGACGGTCCGCCGGTGAGGCGAGGTCCGCGACCAGCAACGCGGCCCGAGGGGTTGGCTGCCCCGGCTGGCGGCTGCCAGACACCGTAGGCGGGACGACCGGGGACACGACACCGGTGGGCACGATGGCCACCCCCGTCCGCAGACGGAGATCAACAGGGCCGGTAGGTGAGTCGCGGGGTGGTCAAACGCGCTTGACCACAAACCGCCGGAGCGAACTGATGCGCAGCGGCCCTGGCGCCCTTGACCCCCCGTTGTTGTGCAACTCGTTGCATAGGTTGATGCTCGGCATGTCGCTGGAGCACGCCATCCTCGTCTCGCTGCTGGAGCAACCCGCCTGCGGCTACGAGCTGGCCCGACGCTTCGACCGCTCGATCGGCCGTTTCTGGACCGCCACCCACCAGCAGATCTATCGCGTCTCCAAGCGGATGGAGAGCGACGAGTGGATCACCGCTGAGGAGGTCGGCCAGCCCGGGCTGCCGGATAAGAAGCTCTGGTTGGTCACCTCCACCGGGCGGTCCGCCCTGGTCGCGTGACTGCGCGCCCCGGCGCAGCCCGAGGCCGTCCGACACGAACTCGCCGTCAAGATTCGCGGTGCCGCGTTCACCGACGCTGACGGCCGGACGGCCCTCCTCGCCGAGGTCGAGCGCTACCGTGCCGACCACGCGGCCACCCTCGCCGGCTACCTGGTCGGAGAGCGCCGCGACTCGACGAGACCTCCCGGCGGCTGCTGCGCGCTACCGTCGACTGGTTCGAGCAGCGCGGCAAGCGGGCCCTGGTCGACAGCTACAACCGCCACGAGTGGTACGCCGACTTCCTCGACTTCGCCGCCGAGGAGAAGCTCTTCGCCACCTTCCTCACCCCGGCGGGCGACGGCGACGGCGCCCCGGACAAGCGCTGGGACACCGCGCGCAACGCCGCGCTCAGCGAGATCCTCAGCTTCTACGGCCTCGGCTACTGGTACGCCTGGCAGGTCACCGTGCTCGGCCTCGGGCCGGTCTGGCAGAGCGGGAACGACACCGCCCGGGCCCGCGCCGCCGCGCTGCTCGACGAGGAACACGTCATGGCCTTCGGCCTCTCCGAGCGGCCGCACGGCGCAGACATCTACTCCACCGACATGCTGCTCACCCCGACGGGCAGGGCGGCTTCCGGGTCAACAGCGGCAAGTCCTACATCGGCAATGGCAACGTCGCCGGGCTGGTCTCCGTCTTCGGCCGCCGCGTCGACATCGAAGGCCCCGAGGGGCACGTCTTCTTCGCCGCCGACAGCCGGCGCCCCGCGTACCGGCTGGTCCGCAACGTGGTCAACGCGCAGACGTACGTCAGCGAGTTCCGGCTCGAGGACTATCCGGTGCGCGCCGAGGACGTGCTGCACACCGGACCAACCTGCCTTCGACGCCGCGTTGAACACGGTCGACGTGGGCAAGTTCAACCTCTGCACGGCTTCCATCGGCATCTGTGAGCACGCCATGTACGAGGCGGTCACCCACGCCCATCACCGCATGCTCTACGGACGGCGGGTCACCGACTTCCCGCACGTGCGACGCGAACTGACCGACGCGAGACGCCCGCCTGGTGGCGATGAAGCTGTTCAGCGACCGGGCGGTCGACTACTTCCGCTCGGCAGGACCGGACGACCGGCGGTACCTGCCGTTCAACCCGATGACCAAGATGAAGGTCACCACCGAGGGCGAGAAGGTCATCGACCTGCTCTGGGACGTCATCGCCGCCAAGGGTTTCGAGGCCGACAATTCGCGACACCGAGCGCACCGCCCGGATCTGGGAACAGGTCGCCGCCCTCGCAGGCGCGTACGAGATGCACCCCTGACGAGAACCTGCGCGGCCCGCTGCTCTCCGCGCTACCAACCTGATGACGTGAGCGAAGCACCCGTCCCTGATTCACTATCGTCATCAGGTTCGTAGCCAGGGACAAGCGTTGGCCTGCCGCGACGTGGGCACTGACCACCGTCCGGGCCGCGCTGTGCCGACAATGGCCACCCTCATCAAGGACGAGGCGGACACCAAAAGCGCATCGGCGCAGCTTGGGCACTCCAGCGAGGAGGTCACTGACACCTACTACACCGCCAAGCCCGTTCAAGCCCCGGACGTCTCGGAGATCCTTGAGCGACTCGGTGCCGACCGCAACGGGTGTCTCGCGCCCGGCGCGCCCAACGACGCACATGGATGACAAATCTGGTTGCCGACCACCGTCTCCGTGCCAGAGCCGAAGATCGGACAGTCCCATTGCCGGCCGCCGTTTCGGACGCCGCTGGTCGGGCCGGGGTAGACGTGGCGCGGCCACCGCGCGATCGTCTATGTGATGTGGACGAGCCCCAAGATCTTGCGGTGGCCGCAGGCCACAACGTGGATCGCTACGGCTGGAGGGGGAGCGTCCTTACCGTTCTGTTCGCTCGGACCGCCTCGCGGCGTACCGTCGCGCTTTCCTCGAGTCGAAGCTCTATGTCGCGGCCTTGACGAGCAGGGCCTTGACGAGCAGGGCCGTGGCGGCACATGCGGCGATGGCGAGCACAGCGGGCCGGATCCTTCCCGAGTCGAGGCGCCTACGCAGCGGGGCCGCCAGTGCGAAGCCGACCGCCACGAACGGGAGCATGAGCAGGCCACCAATGACCGAGCGCCGTTCGAGATGATTGGCCAGTTGCAGCATGCTCAGTGAGCCGGCCGCGCCGACTACGAAGAACGCCGAAAGTGTGGCGCGCAGCTTGGCACCGCCCGCCCGCTGGTAAATGAGCGCCATCGGCGGGCCTCCGATGGCAGCTGTGGTGGCGGTGACTGCGGCGACGCCGCCCGCGACGGAGAGGGTCAGACGCGTGCGGGGCACGTCCACGGGAAGCAGGCTGATGCCCACGGCCACCAGCACGGTCATGGCGACCACGGCCTCCATACCGCGTCCGGGGAACGCGGCGATCAGCCAGACTCCGCAAATCGTGCCGGGGAGGCGGCCGAGCAGCGCCCAACCCAGGCCGGGAAAGTCGATGTGCCTCCACTCCCTGACCAGGGTCAGCAGCGGCAGCACCGTGCTGACGACCAGCAGCGACGCGGGCATCAGGGACGGGTCGGCGACGGTGATGACCGGTGCCGCCACGACGCCCAGGCCGAAGCCCACACTGCTCTGTACGAGCGCGCCGACGCACGCTGCGATCCCGACAACGAGCAGCAGTTGGCAACGCGGCGTGGTTGGCCGGCATCCGCGCCGCCGCAAACGCACCACGATCCCGGATCCGGCCGCCCGCCGGTGCCGGACCTGATCGGCCGGGACTTCACCGCCACCGCACGGATCAGCGGTGGTGCGGCGACATCACCTACCTACGCGTCGGGACCGGCTGGCTGTATCTGGCCACGGTCATCGACATCGCCACCCGCCGCCTGATCGTCAGGTCGATCACCACCCATATGCGCACCAGCCTGGTCATCGACGCCCTTGAGGCCGCGGTCGCCGCCCGCGGCGGCCACGTCGCCGACGTGATCTTTTGAGCGACCGCGGCGCCCAGGCAGTACGGCGGCAGCGACTTCGCCGATGCCTGCCGCCGCCACGGTGTCCACCGCTCGATAGGGCGTGTCGGCTCGTCGTACGACTGTGAGACTTTGAGGCGCCGTCAGGCGGCCTGACTCTTGCTTACGACTGACTCCGCGGCTTGGGTGTCCTTGCTGTTGATCTGTCGTCCGCCTGGCGGTGCAGCACCCAGTGGTGCTGACCGGGCGTGCAGTGACCTCATAGGAGCCTGATCGCAGCAGGTCCCGTCACAGTCCCATCCACCCGGCCGGCCAGCATCACGAACTCCTGTCGCCCTGGTCTGAGCTGGAGCCCGCGATGTCAACGCCGCTCGCTCGGTGCTGGCCGGTAACTCCACCAGCGTCCCGAAGACCAACGATGGCATCGTGGAGATGATCCGCCAGATCAAGGTCGCCATGGACGTCGCGGCCGGCAACTCGATCAGATTGAGACCGTGCACCTGACCGCCCCGCCCGCCGAGGGTCGAGGAGATGATTGCTGTCCTGCTGCCGGCCAGGGCGACCCAGCCGAGCTCGTCGAGGGTAACGACGTCCGGGCCGGCGACGTTGCCGACGCCGTTCACCGGGGTGCCGATGGCGGCCTCGACCACCCCCATCGACGACCTCCGCGGCGGCTCTTCATGATCATGCCGACGTCCATGGCGCCGCGGAACCGGCCTCGTGCCCAACCGCAGGCCCTAACTTGATCTTTAACCTGTGCGGCGTGGCATCACCGCCGTCCGGACCCCTGACGCACGCCATGGGCTGTGCCGTCAACTTGGGGCAATCGCCCCGTGGGGACGGCCACTGCCCGGTGGGGTCGTCAGGTTTCCAGTCCTCGTAGCGGTGCCGGCCGGCTAATTTCAGTCTGGAAGGGACCGCAGCGGTACGTCGAGCTGGGCCCGGAGCTCGTGGACGGTGACGCCGAACGTCTCGCGTACGCTCAATCCGGACTCTCCTACAAGGAACACCGCGTGCTCGGTGTAGACCCGGCTGACGCACCTCAGACCGGTCAGCGGATAGGTGCACTCCCGGACGATCTTCGGCCTGCCGTCCCTGGTCAAGAGCGTCATCATCACGTAGACGTCGCGGGCACCGGTGGCCAGGTCCATCGCACCCCCGACAGCGGGTATGGCGTCCGGGGCGCCCGTGTGCCAGTTCGCCAGGTCTCCCCTGATCGAAACCTGGAACGCCCCGAGCACGCACACGTCGAGGTGCCCGCCGCGCATCATGGCAAACGAGGTCGCGTGGTCGAAGTAGGAAGCACCGGGAAGCTCGGTCACCGGGATCTTGCCGGCGTTCACGAGTTCGTCGTCGACGTCGTCGCCGTGTGCCTCGGGTCCCATGCCGAGCATGCCGTTTTCGGTATGCAGCGTGATCCCGCTCGCCGGGTCAAGGTAGTTGGCGACCGCGGTAGGTTGACCGATGCCCAGGTTGACGACGGCGCCCACGGGGATGTCCGAGGCGACGAGCCTCGCCATCTCCTCCCGGGACAACGGCCCGCGGTCGAGGTGTTCGACAGTAGCGGTCACGACGGACGTCATGCGCTGTTCTCCTTTCGGCTGTGGACGCCGCGAAGATCTCCACCGGCGCTGCCGGGTCGGATTCGGCCGGGTTGCGGCACGACGACGACCCGGTCGACGAAGATGCCGGGTGTCACGACGCATTCGGGGTCGAGGAAACCGTCGGTGAGCAGCTCGCCCACCTGGACGACGGTTGTCGTCGCCGCGGTCGCCATGATGGGTCCGAAGTTGCGTGCTGTCTTGCGGTAGACGAGGTTTCCCCGGCGGTCACACCGGCATGCCGAGATCAGGGCAAGGTCTGCCTTGATGGGGAGTTCGAGAATGTAGTCCCGGCCGTCGATCCTGCGGACCTCGCGCCCCTCGGCGAGGGGTGTGCCGACTCCGGTCGGCGTGTAAAACCCGCCGATGCCGGCTCCGCCGGCCCGGATCCGCTCGGCGAGGTTGCCCTGTGGCACAACTTCGAGCTCGATCCTGCCGCTTCGGTACAGGTCGTCGAAGACCCAGGAGTCGGGCTGCCGCGGGAAGGAACAGATGATTTTTCGTACGGCGCCGGTGGCAAGCAGTGCGGCCAGCCCGTGGTCGCCGTTTCCGGCGTTGTTGTTGACGACCGTGAGTTCGCGCGCTCCGGTGCGCCGGAGGGCGTCGATCAGCTCGCGAGGCTGGCCGGCCAGACCGAATCCGCCGATGAGCACGGTGGCGCCGTCCTGGACGCCGACCATCGCGTCATCGGCGTTCTGGCAGACGGTGAGCATTCGTTCCTCCACTCGCTGGTCATCGGGAGACGTTCTCGACGACGACGGCCAGTCCCTGGCCAACGCCGATGCAGATCGCGGCGACGCCGTGCCGTCCTCCGCGCTCGCGCAGCACCCGTACGAGAGTGGCGAGGATGCGGCCGCCTGAAGCGCCGAGTGGATGTCCGATGGCGATGGCACCGCCACGGGTGTTCACGATCTGCGGGTCGATGTCCCAGGCATCGACGCAGGCCAGACTCTGAACGGCGAACGCCTCGTTCAACTCGACGGCTTCGACATCCGACCACGTGAGGCCCGCCCGCTTCAGGGCAAGGTTCGCGGCGTCGACCGGGGCGTAGCCGAACCGTTGCGGCAGGCAGGCGACGGCGGCGCGGGACACGATCCGGGCGATGGGGTCACGGCCGATGGCGACCGCCGCTTCCTCGTCTCCGAGCAGGATGGCAGCGGCGCCGTCGCTCAGCGGTGACGCGTTGCCGGCCGTGATCGTGCCGCCCGGCCGGAAGGCCGGGGGGAGTGTGGCCAGGGTCTCGACAGCCGCTTCCGGTCGGACTCCCTCATCCGGGGCGAGGTCCGTGCCGGGCACGGGCAGCACGTGGTCGTCGTAGAAGCCGGCTTCCCAGGCGGCCGACGCGAGCCGGTGCGAGCGCACCGCGTACTCGTCCTGCCTGTCTCGGGAAATGGCGAACTCCTCGCCGAGCAGTTCGTTCGCCTCGCCGAGGGAGATCGTCCACTCGGCGGGCATTCGTGGGTTGACCAGCCGCCATCCGAGGGCCGAGGAGACCGCCGTCAAGTCGGCGGGTGGAAAGGGCCGCCCGGGCTTGGGCAGCACCCAGGGTGCTCGGGTCATCGACTCCACGCCGCCTGCCAGCGCGACGGAGAAATCCCCGGTCTCGATGGATCGCGAGGCGGTCATGACGGCATCGAGGCCGGACCCACACAGCCGGTTGACGGTGCTTCCGGGAATCGTCACCGGCAGACCGGCGAGCAGCACGGCCATTCGCGCGACGTTGCGGTTGTCCTCGCCGGCACCGTTGGCATTGCCGAGGACGACCTCGTCGATCAGCGAGAGGTCCAGGCCGGGGCTACGGTCGACGACAGCGCGCAGTACATGCGCCGCCAGGTCGTCGGGCCGCACGCCCGCCAGGCCACCGCCGTACTTGCCGAATGGTGTCCGCACCGCGTCGTAGACGAAGGCCGACCTCATGATTCCTCCTGCAGATCCTTGAACGAGCGCAGCAGCATCAGCCGCTCGTCGCGCCACCTCACTCGCTGCTCCCACGCATCGAGTGGGAGCAGGCGTCGTCGCTGCGCCACGACGCTCGCCACGAGGTCGGGCGTCCACGGGTCGTGTTGGCCGCGCTCGGCCCCCATCCGTTCGTACGCCGGCCCCATCCGTGCGGCGTGTGCTTGCACGCCGCCTCGGGTGTTGAGGTCGACCGTCTCGAACGGACCCATCAACGACCACCGAAGCCCGAGCCCGCTTCGGACCACCTCATCGATGTCCTCGACCGTGGCCACCCCGTCGCGCACCAGGCAGTACGCCTCCCGCAACAAGGCGCCCTGGAGCCGGTTGAACAGGAAGCCCTCGACCTCCTTGCGAACGAACACGGCCGTCAGCCCGGCGTCCGCGTATATCTCGGCAGCAAGATCGAGGAACTTGTCGGACGTCTCCGGGGAGCGGACGAGCTCGATGACCCTCAGGAGGTACGGCGGGTTGCCCGGATGGGCTCCCAGGATGCGGTCCTGGAAATCCAGCCCGGCGCCGTACTGGGACGGGATGAGCGCGGAGCTCGAGCTGGCCAGTACGGCGTCGGCCGGTGCGTGCCGGCCGAGCAGATCGAACAGCCGCCGCTTGAGGTCGATGTCCTCGGGGGCGCACTCCTGGACCAGCTCGACATCCCAGAGGGCATGTTCGAGTTCGTCGTGGAAGGTGATCCGCGCAGCGACATCCTCGGCCGGCTCCCGGAGCAGTCCGCGGCTGGCCAGCATGGCGAGGCGGTCGGCGATGTCGTGTCGAGCCCTGCCCAGGCTGTCGGCGATCGGATCCCACATCCGCACGTAGCGGCTGGCGCTGGCGAAGACGATGCCGAAGGCAACCCCGATGGAACCGGTCCCCACCACGGCGACAGGGCGCATCAGAACTCCGTCCAGCTGCGGTCGTCGTCGTAGCCGCGACGGAGGATCTGCAGGACGGCGTCGTGGGTGAGTTCTCGCGGGTTGTTGGCCAGCAGCCGAGTCGCGAGCACCGACTGCGCGGCGACGAACTCGAACATCGAGGGCTCGAGTCCCAGGTCCCGCAGATTCAGCGGAACGCCGAGCGCGGCGAGGATCTCCTCCACGCGGAGGATACCGGCGCGGGCCTGCGCGAGCGGGTCGTCGCTTTGGGCCGGTGCGCCGAGCAGGCGACCGATCTCGGCCATCTCGGCCTGACGCGTCGGCAGGTTGTACCGCATGACGTAGGGCAGCAGCGCCCCCACCCCGAGCCCGTGCGGGGTGTGCGTGATGGCGCCCATCGGCGACTGGATGGCGTGGGCCGCAGCCGTCCCAGCGGTGCAGATCGCCATCCCCGCGCAGAACGCGCCGAGCATCGTGTCGGCCCGGGCCGGCAGGTCGTCGGGGGACGCTGCGACCTTCTCCAGGGACGTTCCAAGGAGCGTGAGTCCGTTGCGGGCATAAAGATCGGCAAGGACGTTCTTGCCGACGTACAGGTGCCTGCGGATCTGCTCGGTGGTGGGGTTCTTCGCCCGGGCGGTGAACGACTCGACGAGGTGGCTCAGGGCGTCCGCGCCGGTCGCGGCAGTGAGTGTCGGCGGACATGTCAGCGTCAGCTCCGGGTCGATGACCGCGGCATAGGGTTCGAGGTAGGCGCTCGCGACGCCCAGCTTCATTTCCTTCTCCGCGTCGTATACGACCGAGATGCACGTCGCCTCGGCGCCCGTCCCCCCGGTCGTGGGGACGGTGACGACCGGAAGTCCGGGGCCCGCGATGAGGTTCTCGCCGTACAGGTCGCGAACGTCGCCGCCGCGAGCCAGGAGCAGGGCCGCAACCTTTGCGAAGTCCAGACAGCTGCCGCCGCCCAGCCCCACGACGACATCCTGCTCCCGGTCACCGAGGGCCGACATGAGGGTGACGAGGTTCTCGCGCGGCAGGTCCGGCTCGACCTTCGCGTAGACGGACACCGTGAGGCCTTCGTCCGAGAGCGCCGCGGTGATCTCACCGAAGACGTCGGTGGTGGCCATCCGTTCGTCCGTGCAAAGGAGCACGCGGCTGCCCACGGCCGACACCACCTGCGGGATGAGTGCGCGCTGCCCGGGACCGAAGTAGACGATGGTGGGCTGGCGCAGGACGCCGAGGCCGATCTGATTGACGTTCACGACGACAGGGCTCCGTCCTCGTCGATGGTCAGGGCGATGTACTTGGGCTCGAGGAATTCGTGGATACCGTCGTGGCCACCCTCGCGCCCGATGCCGGACGCCTTGGTGCCGCCGAACGACGCGGCGGGGTCGGCCATGATTCCGCGGTTGACGCCGACCATCCCGAACTCCAGGCGCTCGGCGACGGCGACCGCCCGGGAAAGGTCGGCCGAGAAGACGTACGCGGCGAGCCCGTAGGTCGTGTCGTTGGCGAATTCGACCGCCTCTGCGACCGAGTTGACCGTGTAGAGCGCCGCGACCGGCGCGAACATCTCCTCGTTGCAGAGGCTTGTGTCGTGGTCCTTCATCCGCAGTACGGTCGGCTGGAAGAAGTGCCCGTCGCCTTCGATCGGCCGGCCGCCGGTGAGCAGTTCCGCCCCGTCGGAGACGAAGGCATCCAGGAGATCTGCCACCCGCTCGCGCTGGCGCGCGTTGATCATCGGGCCGACGTCGACCCTGGGGTCGAAGCCGTCGCCGACGCGGAGTCCGTTCACCCGATCGAGGAATTTCGCGGTGAACTCCTCGGCGACCGCCGAGTGCAGGATGATCCGGTTCGCCGCGACGCAGGCCTGTCCCGCATTGCGGAACTTGCAGACGACCGCCTGCTCGACCGCGAGGTCCACGTCGGCGTCGTCGAGGACGACGAACGGCCCGTCGCCGCCGAGCTCCATCGAGGTGTTGACGATGTTCGGGGCCGCCTTGGCGAGCAGGGTTGCGCCGACACCAGTCGAGCCGGTGAAGCTGATCTTCCTGAGTCGGAAATCCGCCATCAGCGCGTCCGAGACGCTCGCCGAACTCTTCGTGTGGATCAGATTGACGACGCCTGGCGGGAAGCCGGCATCGTGCAGTGTCTTGACGAAGAGCGCGGCGGTGAGCGGTGTCTCCTGCGCCGACTTCATGACGACCGTGCAGCCGGCGCCGAGCGCCGCCCCGGCCTTGCGGGCGGACATCAGCATGGGGAAGTTCCACGGGGTGATGAGCAGGCTGGGGCCGACCGGCTCGTGGGCCGTGATGATGCGGTAGCCGCCCGGAGAGCCCTGGGCGAACGTGCCGTGCAGGTGGGCGATCTGCTCGGCGTACCAGAGCCAGAAGGCCGCCGACAATCCGAACTCGGCAAGCGCTTCCGCGCGCGGCTTGCCGCTCTCGGACGTCATGACGTCGGCGAAGGCGTCGGCCCGCTCGATGAGCAGCCGATGCGCGGTGTGAAAGAGGTCGGCGCGTCGGCGGGGGGACCACCGCCGCCACTCGTGCTGCGCGGCGGCCGCGGCGTCGAGGGCGTCCCGGGCGTCCTCGGGAGTGCCGTCGGCGACCTCGGCCACGCACTCCTCGGTGCTGGGGTTGTACACCGGGAAGGTGGCGGTGTTCGGAACCCAACGGCCGGCGATATACAGGCCGAGCGGGATCTCGTGGCCACGAACTAGAGCGGTATCCGGGCTGATTGGTGCACGGGTCGTCATAGCGGATTTTCCCCCTGAGACGGAGACAGACGTACAGAACCGGGTAGGTGCGAAAGGAAGCGGCGACGCCACAGCAAAATCGGCGAAGCGTGCGCGGGCGGGATCAGCGCGTGAAAGACCGGGACATTCCGTTGCCTGGCCGCAACGCTCGTAACAGGAAGGACACAACTTGGCCGTCGTGGCGTCTCATTTTGCGCCACGTGCGCCGCAGACTGTGAGCCGTGCCTCATCGTCGGCGCTAGCTGACCAGCGAGGACGTGGTTCGCGGCGACGCGCTTCACGGCACGCTGGGGTTCCGGCGACGAACCGACGGAGATGACAATGCGTGACTCAGGCGACGAGGCAGCCCCCGGATAGCCCCATGCGACGAGTTCCGGCCTCCCCTGACCGGTACGACGAGTCCGTGGCGACACACCGCAGCCGCTCCGGAAACAAATCGACTCTTCCCACTCACTCGGCGTAGAGGTGACCAGATGCTTCAGCCCTACGACGGCGGCGAATTCAAGGCCCTCGAGGAAACCGCGGCCCAGTTGTCGAAGAAGGATGTACTGGCCAGACGGGAGACGGGCCTGCCCGCACCGGACCTCGTGCGCTCGTGGCAGCGGTCGCTCGCAGCGATCGGCGACCCAGGTCGGGTCCGGACCGTGCCGCATGTCCCCGAAGAGATCCTCGACGAACACCTCCTCGACGTCGTCCGCGCCCCGATGAACACCTTCGCCGACGACCTGCGCGGCACCGGCCTGGCGCTGCTGCTCGCCGACTCGAACGGGCAGATCCTCGAGCGCTGGGCGGCGGAGCGCACCGCTATCGACCACCTCGACCGGATGGGCACGGTCCGCGGCGCTGTCCTGGCCGAGGATGCGGTGGGGACGAACGGCGTCGGAACGGCGATCGCCCTGGCCAGACCCGTCCAGGTCTGGGGGAACGAGCATTTCGCCGACTTCTACCAAGGGGCCGTCTGCACCAGCTCCCCCGTGCTCCACCCGGTGACGAACGGGCTCGTCGCGGTGATGACCCTCTCCTGCGACGTCCGGAAAGGCTCCGAACTGCTCAAGCCGCTCGTACGCGGGATGTCGCGCCAGATCGAGGCCCACTTGCGGAGTGTCGAGAAACCGGCCTCCCTCGAAATGCTCCACGTCTTCCTCGAGCAGTCCCGCAAGGGTGGCGCACCCGTGATCGCGCTGGGCCCGCACGGTTCGGTGCTGCAGAGCGACAACGCCCGACGGCTCAACCTCCAGGACCTCGAGACGCTGCGCAACCTGCTCGCCGAGGACCGCCCAACCGGCCGCTACGTCGTCGAGCTGTCCACCGGTCGGACCCCGCTCGAGCTGACGTCGATCGGCCCTTCCAACGCGGTCGTCACCCTGGGCGATCCCCTCCCCCGGCGCACGTCGACGATCGGCATGCCGCGCGTGCCCCTCGCTGGACGATCCAAGGACTGGATGGGCGTCGTCCGCCAGATCGCACCCCTGCGGTCCGCAGCCGGGACCGTGATCATCGCCGGCGAACCGGGAGTGGGAAAGACCAGTCTCGCGCTCGGCGTACCGAACCGGCTCGGCGTCGGACAGGCCCCCGAGTACCTGCACGAGGCCGCCGCCCGGCACATCCAAGGTCTCGAGCCGTGGCTGTCCGTCCTCGAGTCCACGGTCCGCGCGCACCGCAGGCTCGTAGTGCGGGGCATCGACACGCTTGACCCCGCAGCCCTCGACGGTCTCCGCGCCGTCATCGAAAGCCAGGGCGAGACGCCGTCCGTGCTGCTGACGCAGACCGTCGCGACACCGGCGGCCGTCCGCGAGAACGAGATCCGCTTCGGTGCTGCCACGGTCTGGGTCGCACCACTGCGCCAGAGGTCGGATGACCTGGAAGACATCTGGCGGCTCCTGGCCGATGCCATCGCACCGCGCGCGAAGCTTCGGCTCGCTCCCCAAACCCTCACCCTCATGCGACGCTACGAGTGGCCGGGGAACGTCAAGGAGATGCGCCGTCTCGTCACCCGCTTCGCAGAAATCGGACGAACCGGTGAGATCAAGCCCAATGAGCTGCCCGCCACGATGCAGGCCGCCAAGAACCTCAGCATGATCGAGAGGGCTGAGCTCGACGCGATCCGGCGGGCGCTCATCGAGGCGGAGGGCAACCGGATGAAGGCGGCCGACATGCTCGGCATCTCCCGTGCGACCGTCTACCGCAAGATGAAGATGTACAAGCTCACGGACGAGTGACGTGGCGGCGATGTGATCGTCAATCTCCCCGCTGTGCATCGTCCCTCCCCTGGCGTCTCGGTAGCGCAGGCCCATGCCTCAGGCCCGCTTGAGGTGGTGCTGGATCATCGGGATGCCCGCGCGAATCAGCACGACCGCGAGGAGGACGCATGCCTGGATGATCAGCTGGGTCGGTTCCGGCAGGCCCATCGACCGCAAGAGCTGGCCGAGCTGGGTCAAGAACAGAGCTCCGATCCCGCTGGCGACGACGGCGGCGCGGCCGCCCGTCAGGGCGGTACCCCCGAGGACCACCGCCGCTATGGAGGCCAGAAGGTAGCTGTCGCCGAAGAACAGCGGCGGCGTCGTGACGTAGCCGGTGTAGAGCACCGCAGCCAGGCCGTACAGGACACCTGCCCCGCCGTACGCCGCCGTCTGGTACAGCCCGACCCGGAAGCCCGCCGCGGCGGACGCACGCTCGCTCACGCCCACCGCGGTGAGTTTGCGACCGATGATCGATCGCTGGACGGTGAGAGCGGCCAAGCAGAAGATGACGGCTGCTACGAGCAGCGTGCTCGGAACTCCGAGGATCTTTGCCTTGGTGAAGTCGGCCAGGCCCTGCGGCGCGCCGGCGGGCGTTCCGGACGACAGCTGGAAGGTCAGCCCTAGCAGGAATGCGTTCATGCCCAACGTCGCGACGAGCGGCATGACGCGGGCGCGGGTCACGGCGAGGCCGTTGACCACGCCGGCGACGCCCGGAAGAACGATCGCGGCGGCGATGGCGAGTGCCGCCGGCCACCCGTACCACTGCGGCAGTCCCGAGGCCAGGACGGCGCCGAAGGCCAGCATGCCAGGCACGGACAGGTCGAGGCCGCGCTGCTGAACGACGAGCGTCTGTCCGGCGGCCGCGATAGCCAGGATCGACGCGAACGGCAGCATGCCCACCACAGCGGCGTAGTCGAGGCTGCCGGGAGCGACGACCGGGCTCACGAGGAAAAGGGCTAGTGACGCGACCCAGATCGCGCCAGATCCTCCCGCGAGGAGCCGCTTCCACGGCGGATTGGTACTTCTGTCCTCGGCAGCGACCGCCGGTACCACGGTGCGGGTACTCATCATGCTCTCCTGGCTCCGCGCAGCTGGGCGTAGAGCACAGCGG
Organism: Micromonospora sp. WMMD558; assembly: GCF_049315255.1. NCBI lineage: Bacteria > Bacillati > Actinomycetota > Actinomycetes > Micromonosporales > Micromonosporaceae > Micromonospora > Micromonospora sp. WMMD558. The sequence goes on from NZ_CP186061.1 coordinate 5,206,026, forward strand.
CGCCGACGGTGATGATTCCGGGGAGGAGGTACGACCACGCTCCGGAGAGCCCCAGGAACGTGGGGGCGCCGAGGATCTGCGCGACCAGGACAGCCGCGGCGAGGATCCCCACATAGGAGCCGCGTCCGCCGAAGATGCTCGCCCCGGCGAGCACGACGACGGTGACCGACGACAGGGTGAAGGAGAGGCCGGGCCTACCGTCGCCGATGCCGATCTGCGAGATGAGGACGACCGACGCCGGCAGGACGAGCAGCGACGTGAGCAGGTAGGACCTGCGGCGGGTTCGGCCGACGTCGATGCCGAGCCGCTGCGCCGCGTCGCTGCGGGACCCGACGGCCCGCAGCTCGACGCCCCACCGCGACCGGCGCAGCAGCCATTCGAGCAGGAGCGCCGCGACGACGGCGAAGATGGCGGCTACTGGCACGAAACCGCCAACCCGTTTCATGACATGCCTCGTCACCTCGGTCGCGAAAGCACCGCCGGGCGTGCTGCGGAGGGTGAACAGGGTTCCCTGCAGAGCCAGCGCCACAGCGAGTGTCACGACGACCGGGCTGACGTCGAACCTCGTCGTCAGGACTCCGTTGAGCAGCCCAACGGCGATGGCGGCGAGCACCATGAGCGCGATGCCGAGGCCGATGTTGCCGTCCCTGATCACGAAGAAGGACGCGATGACGACGAGGAAACTCATCATCGGGCCGACGGACAGGTCGATGCCCGACCCCATCACGACCGTCTGTTGAGCGGCTCCGACGAGGACGAGGATGGACGCCGTGAAGAGGATGTTCCCGAGGTTGAAGGTGGAGAAGTACGCGGGGTTCTGCGACCCGATGATCAGGCCAAGGAGTGCGATGACGAGGGCGAGGACGGCAGCTGGGGCGTAGTCGCCGCGCAGCCAGCTGCGGATCCGGCCCGACCGAGTGCTCCGGTCCGTTCCCCGGTCCCGGATCACCGTCGACGTCAGAGCCGCGTGGGCGATCTCGGCCTCTGTGACCTGGTCGCCCTCCAGCTCGGCTATGACGCGCCCGCGGGACATGATGAACACACGGTCGCAGAGCCCTTCGAGCTCGATGCCGTCCGAGGAGAGCATGACGACGGCGGCGCCGTTGTCCGCCGCGGCACGGAGGATCTGGTAGATGTCAACGCGGGCACCGGCGTCCACCCCCTGGGTGGGCTCCTCCGCGAGCAGCACCTTCGGCCCGGCGAGGAGGGTGCGGGCGAGGACGACCTTCTGCTGGTTGCCACCCGACAACGAGGAAACCGGGGTCCGCCACGACGGGGTTTTGATCAACCGCCGGCCGATCTGCTCCTTCGACACCTCGGCGATTCGGCGGTCCTGGACGAATCCCGCGCTCGAGACGTCGCGCAAGGTTTTCATGACGACGTTCTCGCCGACGGTGAGCGGCAGGAACACACCTTCGCCGTGCCGGTCGGACGGGACATACACCGTGCCGGCGGCGGCAGCGGCGGGGCTGCTTCCCGTCGTGACCTGGCGGCCCGCGATCTCCACCCGTCCGGACGCGGGCTCCAGGCCGGCGAGAGCCCGGATCAGGTGCTCCTGGCCGTTGCCCTGAACCCCGGCCAGGCCGACGATCTCGCCGGCCTTCACGGTGAGGGACACGTCGTGGAAGTGCCGTCCGGTCAGCCCGCTGACGACGAGGCGCTCCTCCTCGCGCACCGCGCCGGTTGCCGACCCCTTGGCGGGGAACACCGTGCCGAGGGCGCGACCGACGACGAGTTCGACAATCTGTGTCTCCGTGACGGCGTCCGCGGAGAAGACCCCGCGCACCTGCCCGTCGCGAAGGACCGTGAGGCGGTCCGCGATTTCCTTCACCTCGGGGATCCGGTGCGAGATGTAGACGACGGCGGTGCCGGCCGCGGCAAGCTCGCGCACCCGTTGGAAGAGCCGGTTCACCTCGTCCTTGTTCAGGTGCTCGGTCGGTTCGTCAAGGATGAGCACCTTGGGCTTGAGCACAAGGGCCTTGGCGATCTCCACGATGAATCGCTGCTCGACCGACAGGTCGGCGATCCGGGCGCGGGCGTCGATCCCCATCTGCCAGGGGTCCAGTGCTCGTTGCGCCCACGTGGGCGCGGCCCGGAGGCCGCCACGGGTCGTACGACCGGCCCCGATCGCCATGTTTTCGGCGACGGTGAGGTCCGGCAGAAGCGCTGGGTCCTGCCGGACGATGGCCAGCCCCAACCGGCGTGCCTCGTCCGGAGAAGCCGCGCTGAGCGGGGCTCCGGCGATCCGCACGGCGCCCGCGTCGGGCGCCAGCGCGCCGGAGGCAACCGCCATGAGGGTCGACTTCCCGGCGCCGTTCTCGCCGACGAGTGCGTGCACTTCTCCGGCGAGGACGGTGAGGTTGACGTCGGACAGGGCGCGGACGCCCGGGAACGTCTTGACGATCCCCGTGAGCTCGAGCCCAGGAGGCATCGCCGCCGTCGGGTCCGCGGCCGCCCTGGGTGTGCTCGCGGTGGACTGGATCTCGGTCATTCGCCTGAGACTCCGTTCTTCACTGGGCGAGGTATCCGCCGTCGACGACGAGCTCGGATCCGGTCACGAAGCTGGACTCGTCGCTGGCCAGGAAGACGGCGGCGTAGGCGATTTCTCGCGGTGTCCCGGCCCGTCCCATCGGCGTCATCCCGACCACGAACTCGTTGACCTCCGGCGCCTGGGCGTCCGTCAGCGGTGTCGCGATGAAGCCGGGGTGCAGGCTGTTGATCCGCACGCCACGGGAGGCGTACGTGATGGCCGCGTTCTTCGACATGTTGCGCACCGCTCCCTTCGTCGCGTGATACGCGTGGGCGCCGGCGACCGCGGCGTTGCCCCAGATGGACGAGACGTTGACGATCGACCCCGAGCCGTGGCTCAGCATCGAGGGCAGGACCGTGCGCATCCCGAGGAAGACACCGGTCTGGTTGACGGCGACGACCCGGTCCCAGTCGGCGCGCGAGAGGTCATCGAGCAGTTGGTAGGCGATGATCCCGGCGTTGTTCACGAGGACATCGACCCGACCGTGCCGGGCGATCACGTCGCCGACGACGCGGTGCCAGTCGTCCTCCTCCGCCACCTCGTGCTGGTGGTACTCGATCTCGTCGTTGAAGTGGTGCCTTTGCGACTGGCTGGTCGCCACGACGGTGGCGCCCTCCTCGGCGAAGAGTTCGGCGATGCCCCGGCCGATGCCGCGCCCGGCGCCGGTCACGATCGCTACCTTGCCCTTGAGGCGGTCCATGGCGGTTCTCCTAAACGGTGTGCGAGCCCGCGTCACTGCGAGCTGTGGGTGGCGGCTGTCGCGTCGCCGTGCGAGCGGCACGGGTGCGGCGCGACGAGAAGTCCAGGGGTTTCCGCCCGCACGGGTGGCCGGAAGGCCGCAGCGGACGGGCGCGCGGCGCGCGAGCGGTGGCACGACCGGGCCGGGCCGTGCGCCGGACCCCGCAGGATCCGGCGCCCGATCCCGCGTCACTGCTTGAACAGGGCCTGCAGTTGCGCGACCGAGAGTCCGGAGGACAGGATCGCGTCGTTGGGCAGGCTCTTCTCGCACTTGGGCTGCTTGGCCTGGTCGGTGCTGTCTTCGATGATGTCGAGGTTGTACGTGGACGGCTCGTCGTTGGTGATGCCGTTGTACGCCGCGAGGCCCTTGTGCAGCGCCGGAACGACCACCCAGTTGCGCGACGACATGGTTGCGATCTGGAAGGTCGGCTGCCTGTCCTTGTTCTCGTGGTAGAGGCACGCGAACTGGTTCGAGTCGTTCGCCGACCACACGGGCAGCCTCCTGCCGGACTCGAGGAACGCCTCGATCCCGCCGACCGAACCACCGCCGTAGTCGGCAACCACGCCATCGATCTGGCCGAACTTCGTGATCAGCCCGGCCATCACCTGCTTGGTCTTGCCGGGCTCCCAGCTCGTGTCGACCGGCACGTCACCCATCTGCTGGTTGAGGATCGTGATGCCGGGATTCTCTGCCGCAGCCCGCTTGACGCCCTTGTAAACCGCCGCGGAGTAAGGATTTCCAGCCTGGCCACCGGTCATGACAAGCTTGCCCTTACCGCCCATTTTCTTGATCGTCCAGTTGGCAAGACCGTAGCCATATGTGTCGACGTTTTCGGAGACACAGTCGACGTAGTCTTCGCCGGGCGTGCCGCCGGGGCAGGCAACGATAGATACGAATTTAACCCCGGCTGCGGACGCGGCCTGGACCGTCGGCAGAAGCGCCTCGCCCGCGTCGGCGAACGACACGATAACGTTGACGCCCTGCGCGACGAGACCATTGATGTCAGCAATCGCCTTCTGCGGGTCCGCCTGGGCGTCGGTGTAAAGCACACTGGTGATGTTGGAGCACTTCTTCGCCTCGGCCTCGAAAAGGGCACGAGTCGTCTTCCGCCAGGAGTTCCCTCCGAAGCCATCGGCGAGGGCGACCTTGATGGGCTTGGTGCCGCAGAACTTCGCGACGTCCTGGATGTCGGCCTGGACGCCTTCCCTGCCAACGGCGACGGCGCCGGCTGATCCGCCTGATGCGGCCTGCCCGGTGCCGCTGCCGGAGCCGCAGGCGACCAGCAGGAGGGCGCTCACCGCGGCGAGCGGAATGGTGGTGCGCTTGAGCATGGATGACATGGAACTCTCTTTCTTGAGGGGACGGGCCAGCCGCTGCCGAGGGCTGCGATGCCCCCGGGGCGGGCCGAGAGCTGGAGCGGAACTCAAGACTGGAGCGAAACGTCAGTCGTACTCGTGCAGTGGGTTTGCGGGAGCTCTCACGGCGGTCGTAGCGGCGAGTGTTCCCGAGCGACAACCCTTGCGGTGGCCGGTGTTTCAGAGTGAGACACGGAGTCGTGACGGCGGGACTTTAGGTCGGCCAGGCGGCCACCAGGAAGCGCCTGTTTCAATGTGAGACGCAACGTTTGGCGTATCGAATTGAGACGCCCCATGGAGTGTCGCGGACCCGTCGAACCTGGTTGAGTGCCCGACCAGCGGGCCATTCGGTCCGACGCCCTGAGACCGCGCAGCGTATGCGGTCAATCCGATTTGCAGGACGAGGAGCCGCACATGTCGCCACCGAAGCCGACCGATCTCCTGGGAGAGATCTACGCGCATTGGAACGACGAGCTGAGCAAAATCCCGGATCCCTCGACCGAGCTGCTGCGTCTCGTCTTCGATGATTGGCAGCGCGCGACCGCCGAACCCGAGGACGTCACCTACAAGTCCACATCGATCGGCGGAGTGCCTGGCATCCTCGTCACGCCGCTGGTCAGTGATCCGAAACAGGTCCAGCTGTTCTTCCACGGCGGCGGATTCGCGCTCGGTTCGTCAGCCAGCCACCGGAAGCTCGCGGGTCACCTAGCCAAGGCCTCCGGCTGCACGGCGTTCGTGCTCGACTTCCGGCGGGCTCCGGAAGCCAAGTTCCCCGCCCAGATCGACGACGGCGTCAGCGTCTACGAAGCCCTACTGGCGCAAGGGCTTCGGCCGCTGGACATCACGCCGGTCGGCGACAGCGCCGGTGGGAACCTGGCGATCAGCCTGGTCTTCGAGCTCAAGCGCCGGGGACTCCCGCTGCCCTCCCAGGTCATGACGATGTCGCCCTGGCTCGACATGGAGAACGCCGGCTCCACCATCGAGACCAACAACGACACGGACTTCCTCATCGCGCGCGAAGGGCTCCAGGACAACATCGACCGCTACATCCTCGGGGCCACCTCTCCGACCGACCCGATGGCGAACCCGCTGTACCAGGACTTCGATGGCTTCCCTCGGCTGTTCATCACCGCCGGCGACATCGAGTCGCTCTTCGAGGACAGCGTGCGGCTCAACGAGCTGGCCGCCAAGGCCGGCGTCGACGTCACATTCTCCATCGGTAAGGGCCAGCAGCACGTCTTCCCCTTCATGGCCGGTAACGCGACCCGGGCCGATGAGGAGATCGAGCGCATGGCCGCCTGGTACCGCGCCGGTCGCGGTTGACCCTCCGATGCCTCCGCGATCCCGCACCGACACGAAAGGCAAGATCGGCATGACCTCGGACAAGGTTGTCACCGACTACGACAGCATCGTCATCGGCGCCGGCTTCTCGGGCCTGGCGATCCTCCACCACCTGCGCGAGATCGGGCAGCGCACGCTGGCCGTTGACGGGGCCGCCGGCATAGGCGGCACCTGGTGGATCAACCGCTACCCGGGTGTCCGTACCGACAGCGAATACCCCTACTACTCCTTCTCGTTCTCGAAGGAGGTTCGAGAGGAGTGGACCTGGAGCGAGCGCTACCCCACTGGCGCCGAGGTGCTCCAGTACCTGAACTTCGTCGCCGACCGACTGGACCTGCGAAAGGACATCCGGCTGGGAGCCTTCGTCGAGCGCGCGGTCTACGACGAGACGGCAAACGTCTGGACGGTCCACCTCAAGGGCGGCGAGACCCTCACGACGAAGTACCTGATCTCGGGCATGGGAGTGCTGTCCCAGCCGATCTGGCCGAGCATTCCAGGACGCGAGCGGTTCAAGGGCCAGTTGGTGCACGCGGCTCGCTGGCCGCACGACGGGGTGGACCTCAAGGGCAAGCGGGTCGGCCTGATCGGCCTCGGCGCCTCCGGCATCCAGATCGTCCCCACGATCGCGCCCGAGGTCGGCGAGTTCTTCGTCTTTCAGCGCCAGCCCAACTTCATCGTCGAGACGAACAACCCCAAGGTCACCGACGCGGAGATGCGGCGGGTCCGCGAGACGTACGACCAGATCTGGGAGCGGGCTGCTGCCCACCCCTTCGGGGTCGACATGGTTCCCGCGGAGTACAGCGCGCTGGAGGTCTCACCAGACGAGCGCGAGCGCATTTTCGAGAGCAAGTGGGACGAAGGCGGCTTCCACTTCGCCAACGAGTGCTTCAACGACCTCGCCACCAACCACGAATCGAGCGAGCTTGCGTCGGAGTTCATCCGAAAGAAGATCCGTCAGATCGTCAAGGACCCGGCGACCGCTGAGCTGCTCTGCCCGAAGGACTACTCCTTCAACGGCAAGCGCGTCCCGACGGGATTCCGCTACTACGACGCGTTCAACCTTCCGCACGTCCGCCTCGTCGACGTCAAGACCACACCGATCACCGAGATCACGGAGGCTGGCGTCAAGGTCGGCGACACCGTATACGAACTCGACGTCCTCATCTGCGCCACCGGCTTCGACGCCATGACCGGCACCCTGACGAACGTCGACATCGTCGGCCGGGACGGCCAGGTGCTCCGGGACAAGTGGGCCGGGGGCATTCGCAGCAACCTCGGCATCTCCATGAACGGCTTTCCGAACCTCCTGCTGTCGCTCGGTCCGCAGACGCCGTACTCGAACCTTCCTGTCCCGATCCAGCTAGGCGCCCAGTGGATGGCGCGGGCCATCGACTACTTCGAGCGCAACGGGATCCCGGCGATCGAGGCGACGCTCGAGTCCGAGCAGTGGTGGGCCCAGGAGGTCGACCGTGCCGGGAAGGCAACCGTGATGTACAGCGAGGGGCAGAAGGCCAAGGCGTGGTTCTTCGGCGAGAACGTGCCGGGCAAGTCGCGGCAGTTCCAGGTCTACATGGGCGGCGGCCAGGTGTACCAGCAGTTCTGCCGCGACGCTGAAGCCGATGGGTACCGCTCGTTCCGGGCGGCCGACAGCGCCGAAGCTCGCCCGTCCTGACACGCACGCCCAGGTCCGGGCCGGCGACGCGATCCCGATCCGCGTCGCGGGCCCGGACCGCCCTTACCGCGAGAGGTATCGACACAATGGACAGACTGAACGGCAAGGTTGCGGTCGTCACCGGTGCGGCGTCCGGAATGGGCCGGGCCACCGCGGAGCTCTTCGCCATCGAGGGCGCCGACACGGTCCTCACCGACCTCAACGAGCAGTCCGGCAAGCAGGCAGCCGAGGCAATCCGTGCCGCCGGAGGCAATGCGGCCTTCTACCCCATGGACGTCACAGACGAGTCCAGCGTGGCAGAGGTCTACTCCCGCGTCGGTGCAGAACACGGAACGATCGACGTACTCGTCAACTGTGCGGGGATCATCGGCGTGGACAAGCCCACGCACGAACTCACCGAGGCGGACTGGGACGCGCTGTTCGCCGTCGACGTCAAGGGCGTCTTCTTCTCGACCAAGCACGCCGTGCCCTACATGATCGCCCAGCGGTCGGGCTCGATCGTCAACTACTCGTCGATCTACGGCGTGATCGGAAACGAGGAGTTCTCCGCGTACCACGTCGCCAAGGGCGCGGTGAACATGCAGACCCGGCAGGACGCCGCCGTGTACGGGCGGTACAACATCCGGGTCAACTCGGTGAACCCGAGCACCGTGCTGACTCCTCTCGTGCGGGCGATCGCCGACGAGTTCCCGGGTGGCCTCACGGAATACGAGAAGGTCAACACCGCGAACCAGTCGATCCGTCGTCTCGGCCAGCCGATCGACGTCGCCCACGCCTGCCTCTTCCTCGCCTCCGACGAATCAGCCTGGATCACCGGAGTCAACCTGCCCGTCGACGGTGGCTTCCTCGCCCGATAGGAGCTTCGGCAATGACCGACATCACCGTGTACGGGAAAAGAGCTGCGCCGACACCATCCGGTCGCGTGCACTGCTCGCATCGCTCGACGTTCCCTACGAGTTCGTTGACGTTGAGGCCGACCCGGCCCGGTGGGCGACCGCCGAGTCCATCAGCGGCAGGGCGAGCCTCCCCGTCATCGTCTTCCCCGACGGCAGCCACCAGGTCGAGCCGGTGGACGGGGACCTGCGCGACCGTCTCGCGCGGCTGCGCCTCATCTGATCAACGTGGCCGCCGACCGACAGTGCGGCTCGGCGGCCGGCGGCCGGCCGCACAACGACCGCCCTCATCACATCCACGCAGAGGAGTACCGATGCAATGAACCACGCTGGTCGTCGGCGTGACCGGAATCGCCGGAAACAACTGCGCAGCTGCCCTACTGGAGGCCGGTCACCGAGTGGTGGGTCTCTCCCGCCGGGTCAACCGCCGTGTGCACGGTGTCGAACACGTCACCGCCGACGTGCTCGACCGCACGCAGATCAAGGATGCCGTGGCCGGCCAGGGCATCACCGACCTCGTCTTCGCCACCTGGCGGCGCCACGACACCGAGGCCGAGAACTGCCGCGTCAACGCGGCGATGCTCCGCAACACCCTCGAGGCGGTCGGGTCGACGACACAGCTGCGGCACGTCACCCTGGTAACCGGGCTCAAGCACTACCTCGGCCCGTTCGAGGCGTACGGGAAGACTCCCGCGGAAACGCCGTACCGCGAGTAGCAGGCGCGGCTGCCGTACCAGAACTTCTACTATGACCAGGAGGATGTCCTGACCGCAGAGGCGGAGCGGCAGGGCTTCGCCTGGTCGGTCCACCGACCAGACACAATGATCGGGTTCGCCTTGGGCAACGCGATGAACATGGGTGTGACGCTGGCGATCTACGGCACGATTGCCGGGCCACCGGTGCTCCATTTGTCTTCCCGGGCAGCCCGCAGCAGTACAACGGTGTCACGGACATCACCGATGCGCGGCTGCTCGGACGGCAGGTCGCCTGGGCGATGGCCGAGCCGGCGGCGGCCAACCAGGCGTTCAATACAGCCCCCCCGGTCGGAGCGGTGGATCAGTTGGCCGTCGCGGTTGTCGCGGAACCAGATGCCGTATTCGAGGGCGCCGAGGATCAGGTCGGTGTCGCAGCGATCGGAACATCGCCAGCCCACGATGCGGTTGGAGAACGCATCCCGCACGGCAGCGAGCCAGAACACGCCCTGCCCGCAGGGGATGCGGGTGGCGTCGGCGACCCATAGCCGGTTCGGTGCCGCAGCGGTGAACTGCCGGTTGACCAGGTCCGGTGCCGGTGTCGCCTTCGGGTTCGACCGGGTCGACGGGATGCGCACTTCTTGCGCAGGAACGCCCCCTGCAGACCTTGCTCGCGCATCAACCGCTCGACCCGCTTGCGACCCACCTGGCGGCCTTGCCGGCGCAGCATGGCGTGCACCCGCGGCTGCCGTAGGTGCCACGCGACACGTCGTGAATCTCGCGATCTCCACCGCCAGATCCGCATCGTCGCGTCGCCGTGGTGACGTGTTCGCCGCCTGGGTCAGCCAGCCGTAGTAGGTGGAGACGGCCACGCCGATGACCCGGAGGACGGGCTCGACCCCGAAGCGGTCGCGCAGCTCGTCGACGAGCGTCACGACCGTCGCCGGGGTCGGGTCGGTGAAGTCGGCCCGCAGCGCAGTTCCGATCTTTGGTCGGTCTGTTTCTGCGGGCCGCTTCCCGAACCCGGCGTGCACCTTTCAATGCACCGGGCTCTCCACAAGTCCCGTGCGGGGTCGCGGTGTCTCGTCGTTAGGTGGTTGGCCAGGGAGTGGGGATGTTCGCGCCGCGGTAGAGGTACCGAGTGGTGCTCAGTTTCTCTGGGTCGAACAGTTCCCGTTGGCCGTGGGGCCACCATCCGCCGTCGCAGTAGCGGCGGCGCAGTTCCTTCCAGGTGGTCCGGCGGTGTTTTCGGCGGAGCCATCGCCAGACCGTCTGCCACAGGTAGTGGCTGAGGTAGGCGAAGGTCGCCGACGATACGCCGGGCCGGAAGTAGGCGCACCAGCCCCGTACCGCTTGGTTGAGCCTGCGGATCAGGTCGTCCAGCGGCTGGTTCACCTCGACCTGCCGGCATAGGGTCTTCACCTTGGCCATCACCGCTCTGAGTGACTTCTTGGCTGGATAGGTGTAGATGAAATGCCGGGTGGTCCCCCTCTTGCGATGACGCTGGATGCGCCAGCCGAGGAAGTCCATTCCCTCGTCGATGTGGGTGATCAGGGTCTTGGTCTCTGACAGGCGCAGGCCCATCGTGGCCAGGACCCCGGCGATCTCTTCCCGCAGCGCTTCGGCGTCCGCCCGGCTGCCTTTGATCATCAGGCACCAGTCGTCGGCATACCGGACCAGCTTGAAGTTCGGCAGGCCGCGCCGAAGCCGCCTCGCCTTCTCGACCTTGCTGGTGGACGGGCCACCGGGGCGCTGGGCGACATACTCGTCCAGCACCGACAAGGCGATGTTGCTCAGCAGCGGGGACAGGATCGACCCTTGCGGGGTGCCGGCGTTGGTCTCCCGCAGTTGGCGGTCCTCGCCGAGGATGCCCGACTTCAGGAACGCCTTCACCAGGTCCAGCACGCGCTTATCGGCGATACGGCCACGTACCCGGCCCATCAGGGCGGCGTGGTCGATCTCGTCGAAGCAGGCCTTGATGTCACCTTCCACGACCCACTCGTAGCTGCGTGGTCTGGTGGCCAGGTAACGGATTTCGGCCACCGCGTCATGGGCCCGGCGTCCCGGGCGGAACCCGTAGGAGCACGGGAGGAAGTCCGCCTCGAAGATCGGCTCCAGCACCAGCTTCAGTGACGCCTGCACCACCCGGTCGGTGATCGTGGCGATCCCCAGCCGGCGCAGCTTGCCACCGGGCTTGGGGATCATCCGCTCCCGAACCGGCACCGGCCGGAAACTGCGATCCTTCAACGAGGTTCGCAGCATGTCGAGGAACTCCTCGACGCCGACCCGCAACGCGATGGACAGCGCCGTTCGGCCGTCCACCCCAGCGGTCTTGGCGCCCTTGTTGCTCCGCACCCGATCCCACGCCACCAACAGGAACGCGGGGTCGGTGACGAGGTTGAACAGGTCGTCGAACACGCGATGAGGATCATCACGAGCCCAACGGTGCAGCTTGGTCTGGATCCCCAATACCCGGTCTTCGGCCCGGAACAGGGCCGACTCCAGCTCGTCGGTATTCACCGGCGACAACCTCCTGGCATTCCAGCATCCGTACTGCTTGACTTGCTGGCCCCCTTTGCCCTGCGTCCGGCTCTCCCGGACCCCGACGGCGGGTCGTCACGCCCGCGACTACTACGAGGCCTCCGCCCCGACCAGCCACCCATCAGCGGCAACTCACCTGCCCACGACGGTCCTGGATAGACAGTCAGCGGGCGGGCAACCGGTCGGTTCCCACGTTCACTCATCGATCGATCGGCCAGCGAGGTGCCCAGCTCTACTCCGGCAGCATCGCCACGGTTACGCCGCAGACCTTCACCGCGGCCTCCCCACCGCTAGAGCTACACGGCTTCGGAGTCGACCACCACATGATCGTGGTGGTCGTGCACTGCACACCGGCCCAGATCCACCAGGTTTCGAGCCGGCTTCGCTGTTACGGAGCTTCAACCACTGGTTCACTCGCGTTACACCTTCTGGCCTCGCCAAACGAGCCCGCACCGTCTGGTAGTTCCGGCGCGCCCCGCCTTCGTCAGGGCCGCTTGCCACCCTCACCGCCGTTGCGCGGATCGGGCTGCCCTCAGGCTTCACCAAGCCGCTGCGACGGCCCGGCGGAGACGGTCTCCCACCACCTCTCGATCAATCAGCGCTACGTGGCGCACAGTTCCGAGGCGAAAAAAGCCGACGCGGCCTTCAAGATCTCATTCGCCCGCTTCAACTCGGCGTTCTCCCGCCGCAGCCGGCGCAGCTCCCCCAGCTCCCTGGTCGTCGGCCGGTCGTCGCGCTGACCGCGGTCGGCTTCGTCCTGGCGGATCCAGTTGCGCAACGCCTCGTGGTGCACCCCAAGCTGCCGTGCCAGTTGGCGGATCACCGGCTTCGGGTCCGACTCCCGATACAAACGCACCGCACGTTCACGCAGCTCATCGGGGTACTTCTTCAGTGCTGCCACGGATGACTCCCTTCAGCTACATCAGAGCATGATCGAAAGCCTCCGAGCTACCGGGGGAACCTCAATGGAAGCCGACGACCTGCCAGCACTGCACGCCTACGTTCACGACCTGCGGATGGACCTGCCAGCCGTCGTCGCCGGCCTCACCCTGCCCTACAGCAACGGCCCGATCCAAGGCGCCAACACCAAGGTCAAGTTCCTGAAACGGCAGATGTACGGCCGAGCCGCATTCCCGCTCCTGCGACAGCGGATCCCGCTCGCATAGCACCGCGACCACCGTCTCCGTGCCAGAGCCGAAGATCGGACAGTCCCATTGCCGGCCGCCGTTTCGGACGCCGCTGGTCGGGCCGGGGTAGACGTGGCGCGGCCACCGCGCGATCGTCTATGTGATGTGGACGAGCCCCAAGATCTTGCGGTGGCCGCAGGCCACAACGTGGATCGCTACGGCTGGAGGGGGAGCGTCCTTACCGTTCTGTTCGCTCGGACCGCCTCGCGGCGTACCGTCGCGCTTTCCTCGAGTCGAAGCTCTATGTCGCGGCCTTGACGAGCAGGGCCTTGACGAGCAGGGCCGTGGCGGCACATGCGGCGATGGCGAGCACAGCGGGCCGGATCCTTCCCGAGTCGAGGCGCCTACGCAGCGGGGCCGCCAGTGCGAAGCCGACCGCCACGAACGGGAGCATGAGCAGGCCACCAATGACCGAGCGCCGTTCGAGATGATTGGCCAGTTGCAGCATGCTCAGTGAGCCGGCCGCGCCGACTACGAAGAACGCCGAAAGTGTGGCGCGCAGCTTGGCACCGCCCGCCCGCTGGTAAATGAGCGCCATCGGCGGGCCTCCGATGGCAGCTGTGGTGGCGGTGACTGCGGCGACGCCGCCCGCGACGGAGAGGGTCAGACGCGTGCGGGGCACGTCCACGGGAAGCAGGCTGATGCCCACGGCCACCAGCACGGTCATGGCGACCACGGCCTCCATACCGCGTCCGGGGAACGCGGCGATCAGCCAGACTCCGCAAATCGTGCCGGGGAGGCGGCCGAGCAGCGCCCAACCCAGGCCGGGAAAGTCGATGTGCCTCCACTCCCTGACCAGGGTCAGCAGCGGCAGCACCGTGCTGACGACCAGCAGCGACGCGGGCATCAGGGACGGGTCGGCGACGGTGATGACCGGTGCCGCCACGACGCCCAGGCCGAAGCCCACACTGCTCTGTACGAGCGCGCCGACGCACGCTGCGATCCCGACAACGAGCAGCAGTTGGTAGCTGAACATCGTCAGTAGGAGGTGCTCGGCGTCCACGGCCCGTGGGCACTGCGGAGCCGGGCGACCATCTCCCCCACGGTCGCGTCTGCGCGAATGGCGTCGATACATTCGGGCATGAGGTTGTCGCCGGCCTGGGCCGCGGCGGTGAGGTCGACGATGGCGGCGACGGCACGGGCGTCGCGGCGCTCCCGCAGCGCGGCCAGCGAGTGCACCTGGGCCTCCTCCAGCGCGGGGTTGACCCGTGACACGTCGAGCGGCTCGGTCCGGGCCGGGAACCGGTGGACGCCCACCACTATCGGCTCACGAGTCTCGACCTCGCGGGCGTACGCGTAGGCGGCACCGGACAGTTCCCGTGTCTGGGTTGTTTGTAGGAGGAAAGCCGCCGGCGGTGGGGCTGGGTCCGTCTTCGCCACAGCGGCACTATCCACGGTGGTCGTCGTCACGTGGATCATCGATTGCGTTCGTTGGGTCCGATGGCGCTAGTGCGGATGGGACGTTGTCTGTCGAGGGTGTAGGCAGCGGTCGCGAGGACCCCGCCCTGGACCTCGTCGGTGGCTGGCTCCCAGGTCGCCCCACCGAGGTGGTCCTCGGCCCTGTCGCTCGGGTGGTAGCCGATGGCGCGGCCGGCCTCACGGTCCCACCATCCCAGCTGGTTCGCCGAGACCCCATAGAAGGTCGCGTACGTGAGGTCGGGGGTTGACATTGCCGCGACGAAGGCGGCCGTTGCGTCTCTAGGGCTGAGCCAGGTGTGGCGGTGTCGAGGCTCGGTGGGACGAGGCCGGCAACTTCCGATGCGCAGGCACGCCACTTCAAGGCCAAACTTGTCGGCGTAGAGTCTGGCCACGGCTTCGCCCGCAACCTTGCTGACGCCATAAAGCCCATCGGGGCGTACTGGCATGTCCGGACCCACCGGTACGGTCGTAGGGTAATAGCCGGTGACATGGTTGCTGCTGGCGAAGATGACGCGCGCAACGCTTGCCCGCCGGGCCGCCTCGAACACGTGGTAGGTACCGACGATGTTGACCTCGGTGAGGTCCCGGAAGTCGGCCTCGTCGGCTATTCCAGCGAGGTGGATGACGCCTTGGACGCCGGCCATTGCCTCGGTGAGGCCGGGCAGGTCCTGCAGGTCCAGGCTGTAAACGCGCTCGTTTGGCGACTCGGCGGTCAGCGGCTTGATGTCAAGCAGCCGCAGGCCCGGCACGACGGGGCGTAGTCCGGTACGCAGAATTCCACCGATCTGCCCAGCGGCCCCGGTGAGCAGCCACTCGCCGTCCAGCCTTGTCATCTTGCCTCCCATGGGTGGGGCGTCGCCGGCACGGCGGTCGCCGGAGCGGGTCGGCGCGGATACGGCTCGGCCATCGGTGTCAGTCGACCGGTCGCAGCCAGGTCAGCAGCGCAGGGTCAGCGGCCAGCCTGGCATCGAGCGTCGCGCGGTGCTCGGGTGACAGGGCCGGCAGCGGGGACCGGGGTGCTCCGCCGGGTAGCCCACGCCGGTCAAGCAGGTGCTTCGCGGACGCGATGTAGGGCAGCCCGGCCGTCGCGGCCTGCAACCGCGCGACGGTGAGCTGCAGGTCCCGGGCTTCGGCGAGGCGTTCCTGGCGGTGCGCCGCGACGATGGCCGCGAACAGTTCGGGGACCACGTTGGCCAATGTGGACACCGCGCCCGCGGCGCCCATCGTCAGGGCTCCCAGCAGCAGGACGTTGTTTCCGGTGTACACGACCGGCGGATCGGGCTGGGACAGGTAGGTGGTGATCCGGGCGAGCGAGTCCCCGGTGTCCTTGAGCCCGCACAGGTTGGGGATCTCGCGAATCATTTTGATCACGAGGTCCGGGCCCAGTGCGTAGCCGGTCCGGTCCGGGTTGTCGTACACGTAGTGGGCGCAGTCCGGCGCGGCCTGCGCGACGCGGGTGAAATGCTCGAGCTGGGACTCCGGCGTGTACGGGAAGAACAGCGGCGGTAGCGACGCGATCGCGGTGGCTCCGCATCCGGCCGCGTGGCGGGCTAGCTCCGCCGCCGTTGCGGTGTCCACGGCACCGCAGTGCACGACGACGGGCACCCGGGACGAGACGATCTTGAGCGCCGTCTCGGTGAATGCCTTGCGTTCATCCGCCGAGAGCAGAAGCCCCTCCCCCGAGGTGCCGAGGATGAACAGGCCGTCGACGCCGCGGCTGATCTGGAAGTCGATCAGAACGGCCAGTGCGGTCTCATCCGGCTTGCCATCGGCGCCGTATGGCGTCAGGAGGGCGGAGAGAACGCCCTCGGCGTGCGGTGGCGCTGTCGTGCTGCTGGTCATGCCTGTCCTACCTTGCTCTGCTGAAGGGCGCGCATCACGTTGCGGGCCTCGTCGCCCATCCGGGTGAACTGCGAGTCGGGGGTCTCCTCCTGGAGGTTGTCGCCGGACCACTGCGTCCTGTCCGCGGCGTCCTTGTCGATGTCCAACCGGATCAGGCACGGTCCGGGGGCGGCGAGGACGGTGTCGAGGTCGGCGGCGAGCGCAGCGGCGTCGGGGTAGCTGTGCGCTGCCGCGTAGCCGGCGGCGCTGGCCAGTCCCGTCCAGCTGATCCGATCGGCGGCGGGCAGCGCGAAGTTGGCGCCTCCCTCGAACCAGACACCGTTGTCGAAGACGAAGTGGTACAGGTTGCTCGGCCGGACCCCGGCCACCGTCACCAACGACCCAAGCTGCATGAGCAGACTTCCGTCCCCGTCGAGCAGGAGCACACTCCGGTCTGGTTGGGCGATGGCGATGCCCAGACCCAACGCCGAGGCGCCGCCCATCAATGGGACGCAGCTCAGGTTGAGGGGGCTCGGAGACAGCCGCGGGAACTGCCGCAGCGAGGACATCGTCGAGATGACGACGGCGTCCGGCGGCCGGTTGGCCGCGATCACTGACGCCGCCTCGGCCGTGCTCATTGCCATTTCCTGGACCCCCTGTCAGCGCTTCGCGTCGTGGACTTGTGCCGTGTCAGGCGTACCGCCCGCGCCGTTGTGATCGCTCGTCGCACTGCCGGGCCAGGCGGTGTAGGTGCCGACCAATGCCGCGGAGGGCCACTGCCGCTCGTGCGACAGTCGGTACGCCTTGCTCAGGTTGCCGACGTCCTCCGGTCGCTCGCACGGGAAGTACGGGATGTCGAGGGCGTCGAGGATGCGCTCGCAGTTGCGGACCAGCGGTCGCGCGGACTCCTGCGGCGGCCTGCCGAGGTTGGCGTACTCCCGCCCGAACTGCCCGATCATCATGAACAGCGGCAGGCGCGCGTCGATACCCACGGCACGGATCGCGTTGAGCGAGGCGTAGAGACCTTGGTTCTGCATCATGACCATCGGGCGTGCTCCGCCGATGTGCAGCCCGGCCGCCATCGTCACGGCTTCGTCCTCGGTGCACGTGTAGATCAGCTGCGGGTGCGCCGGGTTCGCCTCCAACGCTCGGTAGACCGACAGCATCACGTAGTCGGGGACGGTGACCACGTGGGTGATGCCGCAGTCGAGAAATTCGCGGACCGCTGCGTCCGGGTCGAGCTGATGCGTCGGCGGACGCAGGTCCGGCTGGTCTACATTCATCGCCACACCTTCCTCAGTGAACGCGGTTCGGTCGTCGGAGCCGTCGGCGATGCCGAGTGGAGCGGGGTGCGAGTCACGGGCGCGACGTCCCCGTTACGCGCGTCAGGCGGTCGGTGGCGAAGGCCAGCCCATGCCCGGCTGGCGTGTCAGCGCGCACGCCGTCGCTGGTCAGCGTGACCCCGCTGGGCCGGGACAGCGCGCTGAGCGCGTCGAAGGACGCGGAGTCGATGTCCTCGACCAGCGCCGGCAGGGGCAGGCAGAGGGCGAGCTGTCCCGAGATGTCCGGCAGCAGGTGCGGCATGACGGGGATGTCGAAAGTCCGGGCGAGCCGGGTGATGCGAAGGAAAGGGGTGATCCCGCCGACGCGGCAGACGTTGGGTTGAACGAAGTCGCATCCGCCGGCGACCAGCAGATCCCGGAACTGGCGTTCGGTGTAGAGGCTCTCACCGGTGGCGATGGGAATGTCGATCGCCTGACGCAGGTGTGCGTACCCCTGGGTGTCGTCGGCGGGCA
Organism: Micromonospora sp. WMMD558; assembly: GCF_049315255.1. Classification (NCBI taxonomy): domain Bacteria; kingdom Bacillati; phylum Actinomycetota; class Actinomycetes; order Micromonosporales; family Micromonosporaceae; genus Micromonospora; species Micromonospora sp. WMMD558. The sequence goes on from NZ_CP186061.1 coordinate 5,224,012, forward strand.
GCGGCTCCTCCAGCCAGTGGATGTCGAATGCGGACAGGGCCTTCGCCGCGCGACGGGCGGCGGGGACGTCCCACAGCTGGTTCGCGTCGATCATGAGCATCCGGTCGGGCCCGATGATGCGGCGTACCGTGGCGACCCGCTCGATGTCCTCGTCCAGATCGGGCCGGCCGACCTTGATCTTGAATCGGGTGTGTCCGGCCGCGACCCAACGGCGCGCCTGTTCCTCGAGCTCCGCCATCGGCAGGTGCCGGTTGACGCCGCTGGCGTAGACGGGCACCTGGTCACGTTGCCGTCCGATGAGGTCGACGAGGCTCGACCCCGCCCGCTTCGCCGCCAGGTCCCACAGCGCGATGTCCACGGCGGCGATCGCCAGGGTGGTGACACCACCGGCGCCCGCCTCGCGTAGCCGCCACCACAACCGGTCCCACACGGCGGCGGGCACCACCGGTCCGCCCTCGACGAACGGGCGGCAGTCCTCCTCGATCATCGTCTGGATGGCGAGGGCGCCGATCTGGGGGGTCCAGGTGAAGCCCTGTCCGACCAGGCCGTCGCTGCTCTCCAACTCAGTGACAATCAGGTACTGGCAGGTCACGTCGATGTCCCACGGTTGCGACATGGGCAGCCGGTACGTGCTGGCGGTCAGGCGGTGCACACGCATGAGGTCGTCCTTCCGCGTCGGGGACTGGTCGGCTGGCACGGGGCAGGATCTGCCCCCCGGCGTACCTGTCACACTGGCGTCCCGGCGGCTCTGATCTTCGGCGAGAGGTGACAGCTCGCGAGGTGTCCTGCATCGACCTCGGCGAGTGGCGGCACTTCACGGCAGACGGCTTCGGCAAAGCGGCAGCGGGGGTGGAAGCTGCACCCCGATGGCGGGTTCTTCGGGCTCGGGATCTCCCCGGGCAGCAGCAACCGCCGCCGTCCCTGCCGGCGATGCGGGTCGGGCTCGGACACCGAGTCGAGCAGGGCCCGTGTGTACGGGTGGGCCGGGGCATCCAGCACCTGCTCGGCGGGGCCGATCTCCGCGACCCGGCCGAGGTACATCACGGCCAGCCGGTCGGCCAGGTAGTCGACGATCCGCAGGTTGTGCGTGATGACCAGGTAGGTCAGGCCGTGGCTGGCCCGCAGCGAACGCAACAGGCTCAGGATCTTTGCCGCGGCGGACACGTCGAGGCCGGCCGTCGGCTCGTCCGCAACCAGGAAGTCGGGGTGCAGCGACAAGGCCCGCGCGATGCCGATCCGGCGGGCCTGCCCGCCGGAGAGCTCATGCGGGTACTTCTGTGCGAGCGCTGCCGACAGTTCGACCATCTCCAGCAGCTCAGCGACCGAGTAGCGCTGCTCTGCCGGCACGTCGTGAATCCGGTACGGCTCGCTGAGCAGCTCCGATACGCGAAGCCGCGGGGACAGGCTGCCGTGCGGGTCCTGGAAGATCATTTGCATCTTCGGCCGTAGTCGGCGGAACTCGGCTCCCCGAAGCCCGGTGATGTCCCGCCCCTGGAAGAAGATCTGCCCGTGTGTCGCGGGGGCCAGTCGCAGGATGGCGCGGCCCAGCGTCGTCTTGCCCGATCCGGACTCCCCCACGAGGCAGACCACCTCGCCGCGGCGGATGTCCAGGTCGACGCCGTCGACAGCGCGCACCGCACCAGGCTGCCGGCCGCGTAGGCGCTGGAACCACCACTGCCGGTCGACGTAGTGGGTCCGCAGCCCCCGGACGCTGACGATGGGGTCCGGCCGGTCGTGGTCGTTGGTCACGGCTGTTCCTTCCGCCCGGCGCTCGCCACGTTCGGCTGGCGCAGGTTGGCGTGCCCGGATTCGGCGTCGTAGAGGCGGCAGCGCACCCGCTGCCCCGTCACCTCGACGTATCGGGGCCGCTGCTCTTCGCAGCGGGGTTCGGCGTGCGCGCACCGGTTCGCGAACGCGCAGCCTTCGGGCAGCTCGGCGAGGGACGGCACCCGTCCCGGGATCGTCGGGAGCTCGGACCCTCGCCACCGCCGCGACGGGACGGACGCCAGCAGCGCTTCGGTGTAAGGGTGCCGCGGATGGTCGAACAGGTCCGTCACCGTGGCCGCCTCGACGGCCCGCCCGGCGTACATCACCACGACCCGGTCGCACATCTGGGCCACGACCCCGAGGTCATGGGTGATGAACAGGATGGCGGTCCCGCGTTCGTCGCGCAGGTCGCACAGCAACTGAAGGATCTGTGCTTCGAGGGTCACGTCCAGCGCCGAGGTGACTTCGTCGGCGATCAGCAGCGCCGGTTCCAGCAGGAGCGCCATCGCGATCATGATGCGCTGGCGTTGACCACCGGAGAACTCGTGCGGGTACGACCGGAGGCGGGCCGCCGAGTCGGGAATACCGACCCGCTCCAGCATCTCGACGATGCGGCGCCGAGCCGCCGCGCGGTCCGCCCGCGCCGGGGAGTGGGCGCGCAGCACATCGCGCATCTGGCTGCCGATCGTCAGGGTGGGGTTGAGGCTCGTCAGCGGATCCTGGAAGACCATGGAGATCTCGCTGCCCCGCAGCCGCCTGCGCTCTTCCGGCCCCAGCGTGAACAGGTCGCGTCCCCGGTAGAGCGCCCGCCCGCCGGTCACCTCGCCGTTCGGGGGCAGCAGCCCGAGGAGCGCGGCCGACAGGGTCGACTTGCCGCAGCCCGATTCCCCGACGATGCCGATGATCTCGCCTGGGCGGGCCGTGATGGTCACGTCCTGCAGGGCGGCGAGGGCGCGCCCCTGCGAGTGGTACGTGACGTCCAGACCGTCGACCTCGAGCAGGTACGGGTCGTTGATGCGAGCGTCATCGGTCATAGCGCAACCCCTTGGCTCCGGAGAGGCGTGGATCGGAGACATCGCGCAGGGTTTCGCCGAGCGTGGTGAACCCGATGGTGGTCAGCACGAGCGCCAGTGCCGTCCAGAGCACGGCCCACGGCGCCTCGTACACGTCTGCGAAGCCGTCGCTCAGGATGACGCCCCACGACGGCGTCGGCGGCTGTACGCCCATGCCGAGGAACGACAGGCCCGCCTCGACCGTGATGGCGCTCGGGATGTTCATCGCCAGCAGGATGAACAGCGGCGCGATGACGTTGGGCAGCACGTGTACGCCGATGATCCGCAGGGTGCTGGCGCCCAGGGACCGTTCGGCCTCGATGAACGGGCTCTGCCGCAGGGCGAGGACGGATGCCCGGGTCACGCGTGCCGACTGCGGTGCGAAGGTGATGGCGACGACGATGACGAGGTTGGTCAGCGAGGGGCCGAGCACAGCGACGAGCACCAGCGCGAGCACGACCGACGGGAACGCCTGGATCGTGTCCATGAACACGACCACCGCGTTGTCCACCCACCCGCCCAGGTACCCGGCGACGAGCCCCAGTAGGAGTCCGAGCACGAGTGCGGCGCAGACGGCGGGGAGTGCCACGGCGAGTTCGACGCGGACGCCGAGCAGGATTCTCGACAGCAGGTCCCGGCCGAGCCCGTCGGTGCCGAGCAGGTGGCTGCCGGACGGGCCCTGGAGCCGGTTGGGGATGTCCTGTACCGCTCCGTCGTAGGGAACGATGTACGGGGCGAACACGGCGACGAGCACGAGTGCGGCGACGACCGCCATGCCGAAGGCGCCGGCGGGGCGCCGGACAAGGCGCCCGAGCAGCGGACGTACGCCTGTCGAGGGGCGCGTCTCCAGGTCGGGTGCGGAAGCGATGGTCACGTCAGGCTCCTACCGCAGAGTCCTCGACACGGATCCGTGGGTCCACCAGCCGGTAGGACAGGTCCGCGAGAAGGTTCGTGAGGACATAGAACAGCGCGATCACCAGGACGGCTCCTTGAACGATGGGGAAGTTCCGCTCGGAGATCGCTTCCACGGTGAGCCGCCCGAGTCCCGGTCGGGAGAAGATGATCTCGACGAGGACGGCGCCGCCGAGCAGGTCGGCGAGGCCCGAGCTGAGCACGGCGACCGTGGGGATGATGGCGTTCTTCAACGCCCACTTGTAGAAGATGATCCGGTCGCGCACACCGAACGCCCGAGAGGTGCGCACGTAGTTCGAGCCGAGCACCGACAGCATGCTGGTGCGCACGAGCCGTGCCACGTATCCGATCCAGGCGATCGCCAGCGCGCACGCCGGCAGTACCAGGTGCGTGGCGTAGTCCAGAGGGTTCGCGAAGCTGCCCGTGCCGAGCGCCGGTAGCACGTCCAGTTGGACGGCGAAGACGATCAGCAGCAGCAGTGCGGCGATGTAGGACGGCATCGTGATGAACCCGATGGACAGCAGGGCCATGGCCCGGTCGGCCAGCGAGTTCTGCCGCCGGGCGGCGTAGACGCCGAGTGGGATACCGACGAGCGCCGCGAGGCCCAGCGCAGTGATCGCAAGCACCACGGTATGCGGGATGGCCTCCGCGATCAGCTGCGTGACCGGCGTGCGGGACAAGAAGTCCAGGCCGAGATCGCCGCGCAGGGCGCCCACGACGAAGTCCCACACCTGGACTGGGATGGGATCGTCGAGCCCCATCTCCGCGCGGACGACCTCGACCTGGGCCGGCGTGGCCTGTGGCCCGAGGACGATCTCGACCGGATCCCCGGGCACCAGGTGCACGAGGAGGGAGAGGAAGGTCATCACGGTGAGCACGACGACGACCGTCATGCCCAGCCGTTTGAGCAGGTACGTGGCCACTGGTTGTCTCCGGTTGCTGTCGGTGCGGTCCTAGGCGTCTCGGCCGAAGGTCCAGGGGATGAAGTCTCCGTCGGGGCGGATCGGCGTCTTCAGGCCCTTGCGCTTGCCGAGGAACGCCGTCGGCCACGCCACCCACAGCGCCACCGCGTCCTCATCCATGAGCTGCTGCATCCGGATGTACATGTCGTTGCGCTTTGCGGGATCGCGTTCGACGAGCGCCTCGTTGTGCAGGCGGGTGAACTCCTTGTTGTCCCAGCTCATCCAGTTCCACTCGCCGACCTGGTCGCTGGTGAACCACTTCGTCGACCAGGACGGGTCGGGCTTGGTGGAGTAGCTCATGTAGAAGAGCTGCTTCTGGGCGTTCGCCTCCGGGGTGGCCTGGTTGAAGACACCGCCCTCCTGGACGAGCACCTTCACGTCGAAGCCCACCTCGTTGAGGTTGGCCTGCACGATCTCGGCGACCTTGGGCCCGCCAGGCGTTCCGCTCGACACCGACATCTCGATCTTCATGCCCTGCGCGCCGGCCTTGGCCAGGAACTCCTTGGCCTTGGCCAGATCGCGCTGATAGACGGGCGCGCCCTTCCAGTAGCCGATCGGCATGCCGGGCGCGACGATCCCGGTCGCCCGGGTCCATTGGCCGTTGAAGGCACCGGCGATGATGGCGGGAACGTCGATGCCGTGGATAACCGCCAGCCGCACGTCCTTGTTCTTGAAGTTCGGGTGGGCGGTGTTGATGCCGATCCAGTTGTAGCGCAGCGATGTCTTGTCGATGACCTCGAAGCTGCGGTTCTTCTTGATCCGCGCGACCGCCGCCGGTCCCAGCACGGCGAAGTCGAGCTCGTCGGTCTCCAGCGCGATGGTCGTAGGGTTGTCCTCGGCGATGACGACGAACCGGAGCTCTTCCCACAGCGGCTTGCCCGCGTAGTCGGCGGCGCCACCGTAGTTCGCGAACTTCTTGAGCACGACGTGCTGGTTGCGCTTCCACTCGACGAACTCGTACGGGCCCGTGCCGATCGGGCTGGTGCCGAATGCCTCGCCCCGCTCCTCGACCGCACGCTTCGAGACGATCTCACCCGAGCCGACCGGCAGGGTCGTGGCGAGCAGCGGAGCGAACGGCTCCTTCAGCACAATCGTCCCGCTGTACTTGTCGTGGACCTCGACGCCCTTGAGGGTGGCCCAGTCCGACTTGTATGACGACTTGATCTTCGGCTCGGTCAGCCCGGCGATCCGCTCGTACGAGAACTTGACGTCCTCGGCCGTCAGCTCGCCGTAGCCGCCGTGGAACTGGATTCCCTTCTTCAGGGTGAAGTTGTAGCGCAGCCCGTCACTGGATGGTTCGAACGTCTCCGCCAACTCGTTGGCCAGCTCGAACGTGTCCGGCCGGTAGGTCACCAGGTGCTGAAAGATGTTGGCCCGGACGGTCGTGTTGGTGTGCCCGGCGTTGAACGCCGGGTCCAGGTTTGAGATGTCGTCGTCGAGGTGGATCCGCAGCAGCTTGGTCGAGATGTCAGCCCCGGCCCCGTCCTCGCCGCCGCAGGCGGCCAGCAGCGAACTCACCCCGGCGAGAGAGACGCCGAGCGCCGAGAACTTGAGCAGATTGCGGCGGCTCAGACCGCCGGGAGTCCGGTTACCGATGTTGCTCGCGTCCATGATCTCCACCTTCGAAACTGTGCAGCTGGCAGGGAAGGCCGGGCCCAGGAACCGTTGCGGTGTCACGCAGTGGGGTCGCCCCCGTGACGGACTCAACAGTGTGACGCAGACGACCCGCTTGTTCCGCTGAGATGAAAGCAGTTCTACCCAGCGAAAGTCAACGGTCTTGTCAGTGTCATCTGGGGCAGTTAGCAGTGGTCACGGGGCACCTCGAAGTCGCGGGTGCTCTCGAAGACCCGTCGGTCGCTCTCGAAGGCATTCACGGTGTTCGTCACCCGGAAGTTCTCGAGGTCTGCCGTCATGACGCTGTGGGCCTCGATACGGATACGCCAGCCGTCGCGGGCCAGATGGTAGGTCGTTTCACTGCTCACCCTGGCCGAGAGTGGGTCGCCCTCAGTGATCGCGTACGTCTCGAGCCTGGACCGCCGTTTCGCGAGCCCGGTGGTGGTCACGGTCGTGTCGTCCTCCGACCTGCGCAGGATTTCCACCGTCCCGGTCGCCAGGTCGCGGACGATCACCCGCCCGCCGGCGGGGTCTTGGGGGTTGGACACCACGGGCGCCGGCGCCGCCGTCTCGGGCTCGCCGAAGGCCGCCAGCTGCCCGTCCTCCGGCCGAGGGGTGCGTACCGGCAGGTCCAGCCGCGTCGATCCGCCGGTGAACAGCGACAACGCGAACTGCTCCGGGGGCGGCCACACCCATGGCCAGTAGGAGGACGAGACGGCCAGTCGCAGCCGGTGCCCCGCCGGCACCGCCTGGGCGATGGCGTTCATCGACACGGTGACCTCGTACCGCCGGCCAGGTTTGAGGGCCCGAGGATGCTCGTGGCCATCGGCGTGGCTGAGGTTGAGCACACCGCGCGTGACGAGCAGCGACGAGCCGTCCGGCGCGACGTCACACAGCCGGACGACCACCGTGGCGAGCGGCCGCGACGAGGCCAGCGAGAGCGTGACCTCGGGGAAGCCGAAGATCTCGATCCGGTCCGCCAGCGGCTTTGTGTCGAAGCACAGCGACCGGGCGTCCTCGGCCCGCTGGTCCAACGGGAGGTCGGCCGCACCGCCGGCCGGACACCAGTCGCCGGCATCCAGGCCGACGAGCTGAGTCCCGTCGATCTCCAGGCGCCGCTCCGCGACCGGGTGGTCGACCAGCGCCCCCGCATCCAGCATGTACGCCAGGCGCTGGTCGTCTGTCCGGGGCCAGGACGGTTCGGCCACCCACCGCCCGGGACGCACGTCGTAGGCGGGACGGGGCGGCACGGGCTCCTGCATCCAGGCGCGCAGCATGGGCTCGTCCATGATCCCGGTGTCGACGCCCTTGAGCCAGTGGTCCCACCAGCGCAGGCACTCCTGGAGGAACCCGATCGCAGGGCCGGGTACGCCGGACTCCGGATACTGGTGGCCCCACGGGCCGATCAGTGCCTTGCGCGGACCGGGGAGGCCGGCGAGCAGGCGCGGGATCGCGTCCGAGTATGCGTCCGCCCAGCCACCGACGGCGTATACCGGGCACTCGATCGCCGAGTAGTCCTCACAGACGGAACCGTGCTTCCAGTAGTCGTCCCGTCGCTGGTGGGTGAGCCAGGCCTCGACGAACGGCGGGCTGCCCTCCAGCCGCTCCAGCCACATCTCTCGCCAGCGCTCGCCGGCCACGGCCGGGTCCGGCGGCAGCGCGTTGAAGCCGAGCATGGTCGACGCCCAGGGCAGCATCTTCGAGGCGAGAACGGTGCCGCCCAGGTAGTGGACGTCGTCGGCGTACCGGTCGTCGGTGGAACAGACGGTGATGATCGCGCCGAGCTCCGCGGGGCGGTGAGCCGCGATCTGAAGCCCGTTGAACCCGCCCCACGACTTGCCGATGATCCCGACCCTTCCGGTGCACCAGGGCTGCTCGGCCAACCAGCCGAGCACCTCCAGCGCGTCGTCCTGCTCCTGGGCGAGGTACTCGTCCAGGAGCACGCCCTCGGACTCGCCGCTGCCACGCATGTCCACCCGGACCGCGGCGTAGCCGTGCCCGGCGAAGTACGGATGCATCTGCGAGTCCCGTACGACCGTGCCATCGCCCTTGCGGTACGGGATGTACTCCAGGATCGCGGGGACCGGATCGGAGGACGCGTCCACGGGGAGCCACACCCGGGCGGATAGCCGGACGCCGTCACGCATCGAAATCCAGACGTGATCGATCACGTCGACCGGACGATCGAAGTGGGTCTTGATCCTACGGGCTCGTGCCATGCCGCCCCTCTGTCCTTCGCCCGCCCGTATCCGCCGCTCACGGCACCACGAGGTCGTCGAAGCGGGCCCGACGGAGGGCTTCTGCTGGCGACCGGGGGTCGGCTACTTTGACGTTCCACGTTGGTTGACAACGGGCGGGCACTAGTAGAGCATTTCCGGCGAGATGAAATCAGTTCAAGCCAGCGAAAGTCAACACGTTGAGTCACTCGGTCGAGTGCTCGACGTGCTGGAACTGTTCACGGCGGGCGGGCCGGAGTTGTCGCTCACCGACATCGCCGAACGGCTCAAGTGGCCGACGCCAACCGCGCATCGGGTCGTTTCGACGTTGCTGGCGCGCGGATTCCTGGCACGAGACCCGCGCACCAAGCGCCTGCGCATCGGCATGAGCGTCATGCGGCTGGTCGGGCCGCTCATGTCCGGCCTGGCGCTGCCCGACCTCGCCCAGCCGTTCCTGCGCACCCTGGCGCAGGACACCGGCGAGACGGTCAACCTCGCCGTTCTCGATGGCGCGGAGGTTCTCTACCTTGCCTCAGCGCCGGGCAGCTTCCTGCTGCGGGTCGACACGACACCGGGGCTGCGCACCCCGGCGCACTGCACCGCGCTCGGCAAGTGCATGCTCGCCCAACTCGATCCGGCCGACGCTCAGCAGCAGCTCGGCGGGGCGCCGTACGTGGCGCGCACGGATCGCAGCGTCCAGTCCTGGGAGCAGCTCGCCGCCCAGCTCGACACCATCCGCAGCGATGGCTTCGCGCTCTCGCTGGAGGAGTACGAGGCGGGTCTTAACTCCTGCGCGGTGCCCGTACCGACCCACAACGGGGTGATCGCGGCGATCAACATCGCCGCGTCCGCGATCCGGGTCCCTGCCCAGGACCTGGTGACCACGTTCGTCCCCCGGCTGAAGGCGACCGCCGAGGCCATCGCGCGCGCCCAAGGACTCGAGCCGGACAACCCATGAGCACCAGTGCTGTCGCCCTCGACGACCTGCACGACCAGTTCCTCCTGGACCCCAGCCTCGTCCACCTGAACCACGGGGGGTTCGGTGCCTGCCCGAGGCCCGTGTTCGACGCCCATCAGCGTTGGCAGCGTGACCTCGAACGCCACCCGTCCGCGCTGCTCTCCCACGGCTATGGCGCACTGATGGAGGGCGTGCGCGAGCGCCTCGCCGAATTTCTCGGCTGCGCCGCGCGCGACGTGGTCCTCGTCCAGAACACGACGGCCGGTCTGAACGCCGTCGCTCGCTCGCTGCGGCTCCGACCCGGCGACGAGGTGCTGGCGACCGACCACGAGTACGAGGCGATGGACCTGCTGTGGCAGCACGTCTGCGCCGAGGCCGGTGCCCGCTACATCCGTCACCGTCTGCCGCTGCCCGTCGAGGACCAGGACGACCTGGTCGAGGCCGTGTGGTCGGCGGTCGGCCCGGCCACGCGCGTAATCTTTCTCAGCCACATCACTTCCAAGACCGCCATCACCCTGCCGGTGGCAGAGATCTGCCGGCGTGCCCGGGCCGCCGGGATCATGACCGTGGTCGATGGGGCGCACGCACCCGGACAGCTCCACCTGCGGCTCGACGCGCTCGGCGCGGACGTGTACGCGGCTAGTTGTCACAAGTGGCTATGCGGGCCGCGGGGCACCGGCTTCCTCTACGTCCGCCCGGAGTACCAGTCCGGCATCCTGGCGCCGCTGATCAGCCACGGCTCCCAGCCGGGGTCGACCTTCCTGGAACGCCACCGGTGGCAGGGCACGCGCGATCCGAGCGCGTTCCTGGCGCTGCCGACCGCCATCGACTGCCAGCAGACCCAGGCGTGGGAGGCCGCCCGGCGCCGTAGTCACGAGCTGGCGCGGGCCGTTCGCGCGGCGGTCAGCGGACTGTTTCGCCTCGAGCCGTTCACGCCGGACTCCGATGACTGGTTCGTCCAGATGGTCTCGGTGCCGCTGCCGCCGTGCGACAGCGAGGCGATGCGGCGCCGGCTGTTGACCGAACATCGGGTCGACGCGCCGGTGCGTGACTGGGCCGGCGGATCACTGATCCGCGTCTCGGTGCACGCCTACAACACCCTCGACGACCTTGACCGTCTGGTCGACGCGCTCGACGCACTCTTTGCCACCCCTCGCGCCGCCCGACGGTAACGCGCGTACCCACCCGTCCGAGCCCCCGAGAGGATTGGGCCCGATGACCGACATCCAGGAACTTTCTGCCCTAACCCTGACCCACCAGGCCGCCCTCGACATCGATGTCCTCGACGAGATCCAACGGCGCGCGCTGTGGCTGGCCACCCGCACCGTGGATGCGGCCAACCACGACCGGGACACCGGTGACGGGGTCAAGGTCGGCGGGCACCAGGCGTCGAGCGCCTCGCTCGTGTCGGTGATGACGGCGTTGTGGTTCGCGCATCTGGACGCCGCGGACCGGGTGAGCGTGAAACCGCACGCGTCGCCGGTCTTCCACGCCATCCAGTACCTGCTCGGCAACCTCGACCGGTCCTACCTCACCACGCTACGGGCCCGCGGCGGGCTGCAGTCGTACCCGTCGCGGACCAAGGACCCCGACGACGTCGACTTCTCCACCGGATCCGTCGGCCTGGGCGCAGCCGCACCGCTGTTCGCCGCGGTGACCCGTCGTTACGTCGACGCGCATTTCGGCGCCCGGCCGCGGTCGCGTTTCGTCGCCCTGATGGGCGACGCCGAGCTCGACGAGGGAAACGTGTGGGAGGCGATCGCCGATCCCTCCACCCAAGGGCTCGGCGACGTCATGTGGGTGGTGGACTTCAACCGCCAGTCGCTGGACCGTGTGGTCCCCGGTGTGCGGGTCGGGCAGTGGAAGCAGCAGTTCGCTGCCGCCGGCTGGCACGTCGTCGAGGTGAAGTACGGTCGCCGAGCGCGCGCGGCGTTCCAACGTCCCGGCGGTGAGCGGCTGATGGCCTGGATCGACGCCATGCCGAACGAGCAATACCAGTCCCTGTTCGGGCTGGTCGGCCCCGATTTGCGCAAGCAGTTCCTCGACGGCGCCCCCAGCGAGGTGGAGTCCGTCATCGCGGACGTGGACGACACGGAACTGGCCGAGCTGATCACCGATCTTGGCGGCCACGATCTCCCGTCGCTCCTCGAGGCCTTCGCGGCCTGCGACGCCGAGACCGACCGGCCGAGCGTCGTCTTCGCCTACACGGTCAAGGGGTGGGGGCTGCCGATCGCCGGTAACCCGCGCAATCACTCGGCCCTGCTCTCCGGCGACCAGGTGGATGCGCTGCGCGCGTCGCTCGGACTCGACCGCGACAACGAGTGGGACCGGTTCGACCCGTCGACCCCCGCCGGTCGGTGGATCGCCGCCCGGCGCGCCCACCTGGCGCGGCCCTCCGTCAGCACGTCGCGACCGGTCCAGGTTCCGGCCAGCAGCGGGCTGCGCGCTGGAAGGCAGACGTCGACCCAGGAAGCCTTCGGCCGGGTCCTGAGCGAGCTGTCTCGAAACCGCGATGTCGCCCCGTACCTGGTGACCACGGCCCCCGACGTGGCCACGTCGACCAATCTTGCTGGCTTCATCAACCGCGCCGGCGTCTTCTCGCCGATCCAGCAGCGGCCGTGGAACACCGACCCGGTGCTGCGCTGGGCGGAGGGCCCGACCGGCCAGCACATCGAGCTCGGCATCAGCGAGATGAACCTCTTCCTGCTCCTCGGCCAGCTCGGACTGGCTCGGGAACTGTCGGACCAGCCAATGCTCCCCGTCGGCACCGTCTATGACCCGTTCGTCCTGCGCGGCTTGGACGCATTCATCTACTCGGTCTACTCCGGCGCCCGGTTCGTCGTGGCGGGAACACCGTCCGGGGTCACCCTGGCTCCCGAGGGTGGCGCCCACCAGTCAACGATCACGCCCAGCGTCGGGCTCGAACTGCCGAACACGACGTTCTTCGAGCCCGCCTACGCGACCGCCGTCGACTGGCTGCTCTGCGATTCGCTGCGCCGCATCGCCGCCGGCGATGGTGCCGGAGCCGAAACACCGCCGGAGGAATCCGGTGCCTATTACTTCCGGCTCACCACCCGGCCGCTGGACCAAGCACCGTTCGAGACGGCGCGGGCCCGAATGGGAGATGCGGTGCTGCGACGCCAGGTCCTGTCCGGCGCCTACCGGCTGATCGACGCCAGCGACCTCGCCGCACGTGGCGCACCTCAGGTGCACCTGGTCGGTTCCGGGGCCGTCCTGCCCGAGGTCCTCGCTGCCGCCGCTGAACTCGCCGACGAGGGCATCGCCGCGCACGTCGTGGACGTGACGTCCCTGGATCGGCTCTACGGCGCGTGGCAGAGCTGCCTGCGGCAAGGCATCCGCTCCGCGCGGGTGCCCCCGGTTCCCGGAGTGCTGGCCACCGCCTTCCCGCATCGCGCGCCGGTGGTCACCGTCCACGATGCGGCCTCGCACGCGATGGCCTGGTTCGGGTCCGCGCTCGGCGTCGCGTGCGTACCGCTGGGGGTAGACGAATTCGGCCAGTCCGGCACGGTGCACGACCTGTACCAGCTGCACGACCTGCTGCCCGGCAGCATCGTCAACGCGGCACTGGCCGCGCTCGCGTTGCACTGAGCCGACAACTCCACCGTCGACGGCGTCGCATTCCCGCCGCCGCCGGGGCATCGCGACCCGGCTGGCCTTGACCGGTCGCAGCAGCGATCCTATGCTTCCGGTGTGCGAAAGGTGTTTCCGTTGATTGGAACATCCAAGCCGGTCCCTCCGCGGCTCGATCGCCGGTGCAGTTCCCGCCCACGGGGCTCGGCGTCGCGGGCAACTCACCACCGTTCCGACTCTGGCGGTGAAGCCTGCAGCCGGAGGGCTTCCGGACAGGCACATGCCCGGCACGGCATCAAAGCGACTGATTGGCGAGGAACGTTGTGGTGATGGGTGACCTGACAGACCGGGTGGAACAGTTCGCCGCCGCGTTGTCCGCAGTGCTCGCCGAGCGCGGCGAGAACAGGTACCAGGGCATGCCCTCCGACGCCGACTCGCGCTACGCGTACAAAGAAATGGGTAGCGCCGGGATGATCGGCCTGCACTGGCCGGAGCGCCTCGGCGGCCAAGGCCTGGACCCCCTGGACACGCTGTCCGTCGAGGAGCGTTTCGGCTACCACTGGCTCCCGCTGTCCAGCTACCTGCTCTCCGTCAAGACCATCGGCAACGTCATGCTCAAGTTCGCCACGCCGGAGTTGCTCGAACGGTTGCTGCCGCCAGTGGCGGCCGGCGACCTGGTGTTCTGCCAGGGCTTCTCCGAACCCGAGGCGGGCTCGGACCTCGCCTCGCTGCGCACGCGCGCGGTGCTGGACGGCGACCGGTTCATCGTCAACGGCCGCAAGATCTGGACGTCGAGCGCCGAATACTCGGACTGGATCTACCTCGCCGTCCGAACCGACCCCGAGCGGCCCCGGCACCGAGGGCTGTCCGTGCTCGTGGCCGACATCAACACCCCGGGCATCGAGGTGCGCGTACACGAGACACTCGGTGGTGGCACCCTCGGCGAGGTACTCCTCGAGGATGTGGAGATCCCGGCCGACCAGATCGTCGGTGAGCTGCACGGCGGGTGGAAGGTGCTCATGGGCACACTCGACTTCGAGCGGGTCACCAGCGAGAAGGTCGGTGTCGTCCACTGGCTGCTCGACCAGTTGGAGCCCCACTGCACGACGGCGGCGCACCGGCAGGCCCTGCGCCGGCTCCGCGGCGAAGCACAGGCCGCCCGGCTGCACGGGCGGCGGGCCACCGAGCTGCTCGCCCGCCAGCAGCCGGCGAGTAAGGCGTCGTCCATGGCGAAACTGTCGGTCGCCAAGCTGATGCAGAAATTGGCAGGCGTGGCAGTCGAGATCCTCGGGCCGCAGGCGCTCATCGAGTCCGGGGGCGACGGGCCGGTGGACGGTCGTATCGCTGCCTTCCACCGGGCCGCGGTGGCGACCACCATCGCCGGCGGCGCCTCGGATATCCAGCGTCGGGTCATCGCCCGCCAGGGGCTGGGCTGCGCCTGATGGAATCCACGACCACCGATCATGCGACCGCACCAACCCGGCGACTGCCGCTTGCCGGCGTCCGCGTGCTCGACTACGCCCAGTACGTGGCCGGCCCGCTGGCGACAATGCTGCTGGCGGACCTCGGCGCAGACGTCGTCAAGGTCGAAGGACCTCGCGGTGACGCGTGGCGCCACTACGAGCCGCACGCGCCCGGCCAGAGCAACTACTTCTACTCGCTCAACCGCAACAAGCGCTCGGTCATGCTGGACCTGAAGACGGCGGAGGGACGCGCGGCGAGCGATCGCCTGATCGCCACCGCGGACGCGGTCGTGCACAACCTGCCACCGGCCCGGGCGGAGTCGTTCGGGCTCGACCGGGACAATGTCCACCAACTGAACCCCCGCGCCGTCTGCGTGTCGATCTCCGCCTTCGGCAGCCAGGGCCCCGACTCTGGACGCCTCGGCTACGACCTGATCGCCCAGGCGCTCTCCGGCCTGCTCATGGCCGACGTCCGGGTCGGCGACGAGGTACCGCGCCGCTCCGGCGGGATCCCGATGGCCGACCTCACCACCGGACTGCTGGCCGCCATCAGCGTCCTGGCGGGGCTGCACCAGCGCGCCTCGGACGAGGCCCCAGGCATCGAGGTCTCGCTCCTGGGAGCGGCGCTCACCACCCAGGTGCAGCGGTTCGTGCGACGGGAGCGAGTGGAGGCGGACCGGGCGCCGTCGCGGCCGGTGACCCGCGCCGAGATCGACGCCATCGCCCGAGCCACCGCTGCCGCCGAGGAGCTGGAGCCCTACTACCGCTGCTACAAAACGGCGGACGGATACATCGCCCTGGCCTGCCTGAACGTGAGCCAGCGACGCCAGGTGCTGGACGTGCTGGGCCTCGACGACCCGTGGGTCGAGAACCCGCAGGCGGACCCGGCCAACCCGGCCGAGCGCTTGCACCGGGTCGCCACGCATCAGCGGTTCGTGGCCGCCTTCCGGCACCGGACGACCGCAGAGTGGATCACATTGCTCGGATCCCGGAACATCCCGGTCGGCGAGGTGCGCCAGCTCAGTCAGTTGTTCGACGACGAGCAGGTGCAGACCAACGGGCTCGTGCAGTGCGTGCACCAGCCCGGAACAGGACAGGTGCGGCTGCTGGGCAACCTGTTCATGATCGACGGCGTGGCCGCGCCTGCCCGACGGCACGCGCCGGGACTGGGTGAACACACCCACGAGGTGCTCGATTCGCTACCCACGATCCACACCACCGAAGGAGGTCGAGCGTCGTGTCGATGACCGAGGTCGCGGCATTCACGTCGTCCATCCGATCCATCGTCACCGACCATTGCTCTCCCGGCCCGTGGCGGCCCGGCAGCACTGACGACGACCGGCTGCCGGAGCTGCGAAAGCACCTGGGCAGCGCCGGTTGGTTCGACCTGGGCGAGGATCCGCAGGCCCTGCCGTTCCTGGGTCCGGCCGCAGTGGAGCTGGGCCGCGGCCTGGCCGCACTGCACGAACTCGATGCCCTGCTCGGCGGAAGCCCGTACGTGTCAGGAATGACCCGCTATGCCGAGCCCGGCGATCGCGCGATCGTGCCCGCCCGGGACGGCCTGCGGGTAGCGCACATCGCTGCGGTCCAACCGGTCCCCTACGGCGACAGCATCGCCGCCGGCCGCGCCCGAATCGACGGCGGCGAGTTGCTGGACCCGACCGACGCGGGCCGGCGAGAAGCCGCCTGGGTGACCGCGACCGTCGGGTACCTCGCCGGGCTTACCGCCGAAGCCCTGCGGCTGGCGCTGGAACACACGACGACCCGGCAGGCGTTCGGCGGGACGCTGGCCGGGCTGGACAGCGTCCAGCAACGGCTCGCCGACGCCGCCCTCTGCGCCGACGGCCTGCTGCTGCTGGCCGAGGGATCACCCGACCTGGACGCCCTGGCGTACGCAGGGCCGGCCGCGTGCGCTGCGGTGGCGGAATGCCACCAGGTGGTCGGGGCGATCGGCTACACCCTGGAGTTTCCGCTCCAGCGGTACTCACGGCGGGCACGGGCGATCCACCTGTGGGCCGACGCATGGATCGAGGCACGCTCATGAGCACCTTCGTCATCACCGGTGGCAGCGCCGGCATCGGGTTCGGCATCGCCCGCCGCCTCGGCCGCGACGGACACGACCTGGTCCTGGTCGCGCGCGGCGAGGAGCGGCTGGCCGAGGCGGAGCGCCGCCTGCGTGAGGAGGGCGTGAACTGCCGAAGCGCGGCCCTCGACGTGCGCGACGCAGAGGCCGTAGCGGCGCTGATCGACGGGCTGCCGGCGGTCGACGGTGTGGTCAACAACGCGGCCGGCAACTTCGCCTGCCCCACGGTCGATCTGTCGGCGAACGGCTTCCGGGCGGTCGTGGAGATCTCCCTGTACGGGACGTTCTTCCTGTCCCAGGCGCTGGCCCGACGGCTGATCGCCGAAGGGCGACCCGGCGCGATCCTGAACATCATCGCCACCTATGCGTGGACGGGCGCCCCTGCCGTGGCACACTCCGCAGCCGCGAAGGCGGCGATGCTTGCGTTCACCAAGTCCGTGGCCCGCGAATGGGGCCCACACGGGATCCGCGTGAACGCACTGGCGCCCGGCTTCGTCCCGACGTCGGAGGCCACCGCCAACATCCTGTCCGACGAGTCCGCGCAGGCCGCGATGCTGGACCTGATCCCGCTCGGCAGGTTCGCCGACGTCGACGACATCGCCGAATCCGCCGCGTTCCTGCTCAGCGAGCGGGCCGCGTACGTGACCGGCGCGGTGCTCACGGTCGACGGCGGCAGGTCACTGGGTGTTTCGATGCACCGCGCAAAGCATGACTAGCCGAACAGGAGAAACCGGAATGGCAACCAGGTTGGCGTTCATCGGACTCGGCATCATGGGCGCGCCGATGGCCGAGCATCTCGTCCGGGCCGGATTCGATGTCATCGGTTACAACCGGAGTCCCGCGAAGACCCGTCGCTTGGTGGAAGCCGGCGGCCGGGCCGCGACCAGCATCGCCGAAGCCGTCGCGGACGCCGACATCGTTTGTGTCATGGTGCCCGACTCGCCGGACGTACGGGAGGTGCTGGCCGGCACGGACGGCGTCTTCGACACTGCCCGGCTGGGAGCGCTTGTCATCGACTTCAGCAGCATCCGCCCCGACGTTAGCAAGGACCTGTGGCACCAGGCGAAGGCCAAGGGGCTTCGGCTGCTCGATGCGCCGGTCTCCGGAGGGCAGGCCGGCGCGGCGAGCGCCACACTGTCGATCATGGTCGGCGGGGAAGCTATAGACGTCGAGGCGGCTCAGCCGGTGTTCCAGGCAGTGGGCAGGACCATCGTCCACGTCGGCCCACCCGGCTCCGGTCAGACCGTGAAGGCGGCCAACCAACTCATCGTGGCCGGACACCTCGAGCTGCTGGCCGAGGCCATCGTCTTCCTCGACGCCTACGGCGTTGACACCAGGAAGGCGATGACCGTCCTGGGTGGTGGCCTCGCCGGCAGCGCCGTGCTGAACCAGAAGAGCGAGGGGATGCTGGCGCGATCGTTCCAGCCCGGATTCCGGGTGGAGTTGCATCACAAGGATCTGGGCATCGTCACGTCCGCCGCCCGGGAGGCGGGGGTGGTGATCCCGGTCGGGGCCGTGGTCGCGCAGCTGATGGCATCGCTCAAGGCCCAGGGCAACGCGGACGACGACCACTCCGCGCTGCTCAAGCTGCTCGAGCGACTGAACGGCCGGCAGTGAAGCCCGGGGAGGAGAGAGCTAACATGAGTGATTCCCCCCGCGTCGCGGTGGTCACCGGCTCGGCCCGCGGAATCGGCGCCGCGACAGCGCAACGACTGGCGGCGGACGGATTCGCGGTCGCGGTGCTGGACCTCGACGAGTCAGCCGTGGCGTCCACTGTAGACGTGATCGGGTCTCACGGCGGCCGCGCGCTTGCGGTCGGCGCCGACGTTTCCGATCCCGAGCAGGTCACCGCCGCGGTCAACCAGATCACCACCGAACTCGGTGCCCCGACCGTCCTGGTCAACAACGCCGGCGTGACCCGGGACAACCTGCTGTTCAAGATGACCGTGGATGACTGGGACACCGTCGTCAACGTGCACCTGCGCGGATCCTTCCTCATGACCAGAGCCGTGCAGAAACACATGGTGGACGCGAGGTTCGGCCGCATCGTCAACATCTCGAGCACCTCCGCGCTCGGCAATCGCGGCCAGTCCAACTACTCGACGGTAAAGGCGGGCCTGCAGGGCTTCACCAAGACGCTCGCCATCGAGCTCGGCAAGTTCGGCGTGACCGCGAACTGCATCGCCCCCGGCTTCATCGTCAGTGACATGACGAAAGCGACCGCCGACCGTCTCGGTGCGGACTGGGACACCTACCTCGCCACCCGCGCGAAGCAGACCCCCGTAGGTCGCGCCGGGCAACCCCAGGACATCGCGCACGCCGTCTCCTTCCTGGTCAGCGAAGGTGCCGGGTTCGTCTCCGGACAGGTCATCTACGTGGCCGGCGGGCCGAAGGCCTGAGCCACGCCGCATCACGGGCATGTCATCGACAGTCAGGAGGAGCCATGCCGGCCACCGTGATCACCGGCGCAGACGGCGTCCGGGCACTCGTCGAAACAGCGCTCGGGCCCAGTGGGTGGGAACTCATCACCCAGGACCGGGTGAACAAGTTCGCCGACGCGACCGGGGACAACCAGTGGATCCACGTCGACGTGGCACGGGCCACGCGGGACAGCGCGTTTGGCGGGCCGATCGCGCACGGCTACCTGACACTGTCCCTGATCCCCCTGCTCCTTCCGCAAATCGTCGAGATCCGCGGCTTCACGATGGGTGTGAACTACGGCTGCGAGAAGGTCCGCTTCCCGGCTCCCGTTCTGGTAGGCAGCCGCGTCCGGGCAACAGCCGTGATCGACGAGGTCACCGACGTCACCGGCGGCATCCAGATGCGAATCACCGCCACGATCGAAATCGAAGGCAATCCGAAACCCGCGTGCGTCGCCACCGTCCTGCTGCGCCGATACGTGTGATCGTCGACGCGGTGCTGGTGCCGAACCCGGCTCCTAGCAGAGCTGTCGACGCGGTCAGGCACAGGGCCGATCGCGATCGCCCCGCGGCCAACACCGGCGCGTAGATCGGATGCACTGTTGGCCGAGGGTCTACCAGGCGCTGGCGCCCGGCGAGATCACCGGTCGGGCCGTCGTCGTGATGGCCCCAGCCGATTGACCATCGAAAGAAGGGCTGAGACTCACATGTCGGAACGCATTGTCCACTGGATCGGCGGGAAGGAGTACGACTCCGGGGAATCCCGGCTTGGACCGGTCTACGACCCAGCGCTCGGCACCCAGCGCGCCTCCGTGCTGCTCGCTGACGCCGCCGAGGTCGACGTCGCGGTGGCCGCCGCAGCGTCCGCGTACCCCGGATGGCGCGACACGTCCATCGCCAAGCGTCAGTCGGTGCTGTTCGCGTTCCGCGAGCTGCTCAACGCCCGCAAGAACGAGCTCGCGGAAATCATCACCAACGAGCACGGCAAGGTGCTCTCCGACGCGCTCGGCGAGATCGTACGCGGCCAGGAAGTCCTCGAGTTCGCGCTCAGCTTCCCCGAGGTACTCAAGGGCGACTACACGTACAACGTCTCTACCGGAGTGGACGTGCACTCGCTTCGCCAGCCGATCGGCGTGGCCGCGATCATCAGCCCGTTCAACTTCCCGGCCATGGTGCCGATGTGGTTCCTCCCGATCGCGCTGGCTGCGGGGAATTCCGTGGTACTCAAGCCCAGCGAAAAGGACCCGTCAGCAGCGATCTGGCTGGCGCGGCTGCTGGCCGAGGCTGGGTTGCCAGACGGGGTGTTCAACGTGCTGCACGGCGACCGGGCGGCCGTAGACGGTTTACTGGAGCACCCCGGTGTCACCTCCGTCTCGTTCGTCGGTTCGACGCCGATCGCTCGATACATCTACCAGGCCGCGGCGGCCAATGGGAAGCGGGTGCAGGCCCTCGGCGGCGCCAAGAACCACATGCTGGTGCTGCCTGACGCCGACCTCGATCTGGTCGCCGACGCCGCGGTAAACGCCGGCTTCGGCTCGGCGGGCGAGCGGTGCATGGCGATCAGTGTCGTGGTGGCGGTGGAGCCAGTAGCCGACGCTCTGATCGCCAAGGTCACCGAGCGCATGAGCAAACTGCGCACCGGGGACGGCCGGCGTGGCTGCGACATGGGGCCGCTGATCAGCCGCGAGCACCGTGACAAGGTCGCGTCCTACATCGATGTCGCGGCGCAGGACGGAGCGACCGTGGTGGTCGACGGCCGTGATGTGATCGCCGACGGCGCGCCGGAGGGCTTCTGGTTAGGGCCGACCCTGCTCGACCGGGTACCGACCACCTCGCGCGCCTACACCGATGAGATCTTCGGCCCGGTGCTGTCCGTCGTACGGGTGAATTCGTACGATGAGGGCCTCGCGCTGGTCAACTCCGGAGCCTTCGGCAACGGCGCCGCGATCTTCACGCACGATGGTGGCGCCGCCCGACGGTTCCAGGCCGAAGTCGAGGTGGGCATGGTCGGCATCAACGTACCGATCCCGGTGCCGGTGGCCTATCACTCCTTCGGCGGCTGGAAGGAGTCGATGTTCGGCGATGCCAAGGCGTACGGGGTGGACGGCTTCCGGTTCTTCACCCGCGAAAAGGCGATCACCACGCG
The DNA here is from genome assembly GCF_049315255.1 of Micromonospora sp. WMMD558. NCBI lineage: Bacteria > Bacillati > Actinomycetota > Actinomycetes > Micromonosporales > Micromonosporaceae > Micromonospora > Micromonospora sp. WMMD558. The sequence goes on from NZ_CP186061.1 coordinate 5,245,196, forward strand.
CTGGCTCGACCCTAGCCACGGCGGCATCAACCTGGGATTCCCGCAGAACGTATGAATTCAAGTGTGCTGTCCCCTGTGCCTTCAGTCTGGTCGGTCTGGGCTCCTTGCCGAACGCAAAGGACGTTGAGATCGCGGTGCTCCGCCACCAACTGATGGTGCTACGTCGGCAGGTAGCGCGGGCCCTGCTACACGGCCGCCGACCGGATGATCCTCGCGAGCCTGGCGAAGCTACTCCCCCCGCGATCGCCGGCCCAACCTCCCGTGGTCGACGTTGCCAAGGGTTGGACCCAGAGGTGGTCGACCTCGTGCTGCGGCTGGCCCGAGAAACCCCAGGCTGGGGATACATCCGTATCGTCGACGAGTGCCGCAAACTCGGCATACGTGTATCGGCGACCGCGGTACGCACCATTCTGCGCCGCCACCACCTGAGACCGAAACCCCGGCGCGGCGGCCCGCCGGGGACGCAGTTCCTGCGAACCCAGGCCGCCGGAACGCTCGCCAGCGACTTCCTCACCGTCGGGACATCGGCCTCACCAGGCTGTACGTGTTCTTCATCACCGGACTCGAACACCGCCGGGTGCACCTGGCCGGGAACTCCGTTCACCCCACCGGCGCCTGAGTCACCGAAGCCGCCCGCAACCCGCTCATGGACCTCGACGAGCACGCCCACCGGTTCCGCTTCCTGATCCGGGATCGCGACGGCACGTTCGATCGCGTGTTCACCGCGGCCGGGCATCCAGGTGCTCCAGACACCACCGCGAGCGCCGAAGGCCAACGCCTACGCGCGACGCTGGACACGCACCGCGCGGACCGAGTGTCTTGACTGGGTTTTGATCTGCAACCGCCGCCACCTCGAACGCGTCCTGACCAACTACATCCGGCACGACAACACGGCTCGGCCGCGCCGCGGCAACGACCTCGACGTGCCCGTTCCATCAGCGGGTAACGCCGACCCGCGCACGCAGACGCTCGGGCATATCGAACGGGTCGATGTGCTCGGTGGGCTCATCCACGACTACCGCCACGCGAAACCCCATCTCCGCTCTCCTGCATGCACCGGCTACCGTGACTGTGGAGCAATCACCGAGGCAGCCCTCCTGGGAACGAGGAGACTTGAACCCAGGACAGCCTCTTGTCGAGCCCTCTTCAGGGTTTGTCATTGGATACCAAACCCCTTGTTACCGACCGTAGCCACTCCAAGTCTGTCATTGCTTGGCGCAAGTGGTTGTTTACCTGCACAGATGCAGCCAGGCGCCAATCTCCTTTTGTCACTGATCGTGAGCGTTGGGACAGGGTTCTCGGGGGGCAAACGGGGAACCGTCGGGACCCGTTCGCGCCTCACCGCACCGCCATCACTGCGCAGTTCTCACGCATCGAAGGACGGGCCGGCCCTCAGCGGCAGTCGAACCACCGGGGTTCGTGTCGGATGATCGACATGAATCGATACACAACGCGGACTGCGCCTTGCCGGTGCCATCCCGCTCGGCGATGTGCGCGGTGGCCGGCTCGGCTGACGCGACGTTTCATGCCGCCAAGGCACCGGTTGCAGCGAGCGGTACCGTCATGGCAGGGGTCGCCCACGAACGTCCGGCGCCGCGGGCCGACTACCTTCGATCGTCACGACGTGCTGCGAAGTACGTGTCCGTCGGTGCGTCGCGGAGCCCGGTGACAACTTGCCAGTACGTATATGGCGCGGCGGCGACGCGCTGCCCGCGCAAACCACGGCGCCCCGCCGACGGGCGTCGTCCGGCGCATGCAACGGGTTCCCCAGCAGGACCCAGGCAGTCGAGCGGCCCTCCTACGACCGCCGGGCCCCGAACCGGGGTCGGACGGAAGCCCGGATCGTCACAGCGATGACCCGGGCTTCCGGCGCGGGGCCAAGCGAGCAGCAGATCCTCTCCTACCGTGGGTCGTCGTCTTCGCCGCCCACCACGCCGGTGAGACGAACGTCGGAGGGGTGGGCGGCCAGCGCGGTCACCTGGATTCGCAGGTACGGGAACAGCGGCAGACCCGACAGCAGGGCGTGCAGCTCGTCGTTGTCGGCAACGTCGAAGACGCTGACGTTTGCGTAGTGGCCGGCGACCCGCCAGATGTGCGGCCACTTGCCGGCCCGCTGCAGCTCCTGGCTGTACGCCTTTTCTCGCGCGAGCAGCTCGGCCCGCTCGTCGACCGGCATGTCGCGCGGTAGCTCGACGTCCATTGTCACGGCGAAGAGCATGTCGCTCCCGCCTCCCTCCGGGTCGCTTCGTGCGTTCCTGGTCGGCCCGTGCGCTCAGAAGCGGTCGAGCACGAAGTCGTAGGTGACCTCCTCGCTGGCGCCGTCGGCGCGTGGGGTGGGTGCGATGATCAGGTCCGGCTTGACCGCGGACGCGATGTCGGAGTCGTTGTAGTCGCCGCCATCGAAGTAGAGCTGGGTGGTGACGGAATGGTGGCCGGAGGCGAACACCTTCAGGTGCAAGTGCGCCGGGCGCCACGCGTGCCAGCCAGCGGCTTCGATGAGCTGGCCGGTCGCCCCGTCGTGCGGGATCTGATATGGCGCGGGCTTGACGGTGCGGAAGGCGAAGCGGCCCTCCGGGTCGGCGAGGACGACGCCACGCAGATTCCATTCTGGCAGGCCGGGGGCGAACCGGGAGTAGAAGCCGTTGGCGTCGGCGTGCCAGAGCTCGACGGTCGCGCCCGGCAGCGGGGCGCCGTCGACGCCGCGAACCTGGCCCTGGAACAGCAGCGGCGTGCCAGGTTCGTCGTCTCGCATCGGCAGGGTGGTCGAGCCGACCTCGCTCGGGGCACCGGGGATGTAGAACGGGCCCTCGATGCTGCCCTTGCTGCCCGCGCGGTCGGCGTTGACCACCTCCTCGACGACGTGCTCGACGAACACGTCGAGGAACAGCGGCCATTCGCCGTCCTCACCGACCCGGATGAGCCAGCTCTTCAGCGCGTCGTACTCGGCATAAGTGACTCGGTGCTGATGGATGACCTTGTGCAGAGCCGCGAAGGCGTCGCCGGCCACGGCTGCGACCCGGGCGTGGTCGACCGTGGTCGCCTCGCGGGTCTTGACCTGGAACATCTTCGTGGCGTTCGCGCCGGTTCCGGCGGCGGTCGCGTCGAACTCGGTGAGCTGGTCGGTCATGTCGGTGCCTTTCTGCGTGCACGGTCCCTGGCGGGCGGGTCGGCGGTCGGGGTGTGGGTTGTCGAAGTGGGAGGCACGGGCGTCAGCGGTCCTGGCGGTAGCGGGCGAGCTTGCCCTCGTCGATCTCCTGGCCAAGGCCGGGTCCTTGGCGGACCCGGAGGTGGCCGTCGGTGATCTGCAGCGGCTCGGCAAGCAGGTCGTCGGTCATGTCAAGGAAGTTCGACAGTTCCGCGGCCCGGCGTGCGGTGAGTGGGAAGGCGGCGGCGAAAGCCGCCGCGCACAGCGATCCGAGTTGGCTGTCGATCTGGTTGCCGACGACGACGTCCGCGCCGAGGCCCTCGCACAGGCCGACGAGCCGCTGGCTGACGGTGAAGCCCGTTCGGGATGTCTTGATGCTGATGCCGTTGGCCGAACCGCCGAGCAGCTCGCGAGTGACCTCACTCGGACGCGCAACGCTCTCGTCGGCGAAGAACGGGATGCGGCTCTGCCGCACCAGCCAGCGCCGGCCGAGCACGTCGTCGGCCGGGCACAGCTCCTCGGCGAAGGTGAGGTCGAGGTCCTCCATGGCCCGAAGCGCGCGGGCGGCCTCGCGCGGTGTCCACCCGCGGTTGCCGTCGATGTAGAGTTCGACGTCGGGGCCGAGGGCCTCACGCAGTGCCTGGCACGCCGTCACGTCGTCGGTGAACGGGGCCCGACCCACCTTCACCTTGAAGGTCGTGACCCCGTAGCGGTCGCGGATGCGCTCGGCTTCTGCGACCATCTCGGCGGGCGGAGCGAAGCCGACCATGTGCGCGACCCGCACCCGGTCGGTCCAACCGCCGAGCAGCTCACTCACCGACACCCCGAGGCTTTGGCCGAGGGCGTCCCAGATCGCCATGTCCACGGCGGCCTTGGCGACCGGGTTTCCGACCGTGCGGTTCATCCGGGCCAGGGCGACCTCGCGCTCGAGCACCGACAGGCCCTCAATCGCCGGGCCGAAGACGTCGGTGATGACGGAGCGGACCGAGGTCTGCGTCTCACCGTAGGTGAACGGTCGAGGTGGGGCGTCGGCGTTCCCCACGACGCCGTCACTGGTCCGCACCCGGACCAGCACGTGTTGGGCGACGTGCACTTCGCCGCTGGCGAAGCGCAGCGGCTTCTGGTAGGGGATCGCGTAGGGAATCGCCTCGACCGAGGTGATCTTCACGAGTGTCCTTCCTCTCGGGAGCGGGCCGGCTCAGCGTCGGATCAGCGGGCTGCGGACGACGTGCGTGCCCGAGGCACGGTCCGCGGAGTCGAAGAAGCCTTCGCGGAGGATGTCGCGTGGGAACAGCCGGGCCCGCATCAGCACCTTCATCGTGTCCTCGACCGCCCGAGGGCTGCCGCAGAGGTATGCCACGCGTCCGGAGGCGCGCGGGAAGTCCTTGGCGAGCAGGTCGGTCACCCGGCCCTGCCGGCCGTTCACCGGCTCGCGTGAGACCGCTGGCCGGTAGGAGAACCAGGGCAGCTCCTGCTGGAGCCGCTCATACCTCTCGCGGTCGTAGAGCCCATCCTTCGTGGCGACGCCGTGGTACAGCACCACCTCGTGCTCCCAGCCTGCCGTCGCGGCGGTCTCGCCCAGCTGCGCGAGGATCGAGGCCAGCGGGGCCAGCCCCGTGCCGGTGCCGACGAGCAGCACCGGCTTGTCCCGCGCCGGCCGCCACGAGAACGTCCCGTACGGCCCGGACAGGGCGACCTCGTCGCCGACGGCGAGATCCTTGAATACCCAGCGGTCGGTGGCCGCGCCGCCCGGATGGCGGCGCACGTGCAGCTCGATGCGCCGCGGGTCCGAGGGGCTGTTGGCGATCGAGTACGGGCGGGTGTCGCCGCCGGGCAGCACGAGCTGCACGTACTGTCCGGCGTTGAACGGCATGGGCCGGGTGAGATCGAGCACCACGCGGCGGACGTCAGGGGCGACCTCCTCGAGCGTTACCACCCGTCCTCGGTGGTCCCGGACGGGGTGGACTTCGACCCCGTCCTCGATGTCGACCTCGCCTTCGACGACGAGGTCGCCGCGGGGACGGGCCACGCACAGCAGCGCGCAGCCCTCCTCCCGCTCGCTGTCCAGCAGCGCGAACGGCGAGGCGCTGCCGAGGTCAATGTCGCCGTCGAGCACGATGGCCTTGCACGTGCCGCACGTGCCGTGGGTGCAGGCGTGCGGGAGCCAGACGCCCTCGCGAAGACAAGCATCGAGGACGGTCTGGTCCTCCCGGCAGCTCACCTCCGCCCCCAGCGGCTCGACGCGGACGGTGTACGTGGTGGTCATGGATGCTCCGTCCTCAGGCTGCCGGGACGGTGCTGAAGTGGAGCAGGCCCTTGTGTCCGACTCCCAGGTCGGCCAGGGACGCGTGCGGGGAGGCGTGGATCTCGTCGTCGAACAGGCGCCAGCCGCCGACCGTCGCGGGGTCGAAGTCCGGGTCGGACGCCGCCCACGGTCCGACGACGTCGCTGACGAACGTCCCGAACGGCATCGTCCGCGGGACCCGGAACGCCGCCGCGGAGCAGAAGAACGGATTGCCGTCCCAGTGCACGTAGACGAGCTGGTCGTCGCCGAACAGCTCCGCGCGGTCGGCCGAGGGAAAGTCGTAGTCGTACAGTGCCTTGACCGCCACCGTCATACCTCCTTCGCCACGCCGTTGCTGCTGCCGGTTGTTCCTTCCGCGTGCCACGCGGTCCACGCGAGTGCGTCGCGGGAGCCCTTGAACTCGCCGTTGTCGCCCTCCTGGATGCCGTACCACGCCAGCACGTCGGGGACGGTCGGCCCGCCGCAGTTGCCCTGGTAGATCTGGTGCACCGGCAGCCACGCCTGGACGTACTTCTCGGGCTCCCGCTCGAAGATCCACTGACATCCGTCGCTGCAGGTGTGGAACGTCTCGGCGCGGAACTGCGAGCGGCGGTACGAGATCCGGCTGGGGTCGTCGGCCTCGGTGAAGGCCATCGGGATCTGGCAGACCTGGCACAGCTGCGGCAGGCCCATGACGAATGCGCGGCCGCCGGCGGCCTCGATGCGCTCGTGCTTTTCCCACACCGGTCGGTAGTAGCGGTCGAACGTCTCGGGGTACTGCTCCGACAGCCAGCGCATGTGGTCCTGCGTCGGTGTCGAGGTGGTGAAGGCCGCGGCGAACGAGAAGTTGTGGAGAATCTTGTAGACCTCGTGGCTGAGCCGGTCCTTCTCGGCGATCGCCTGCTGCACGTGGCGCGGCGGCTTGATGCCGTAGAACTCCAGGTCCGGGAAGAGCCCGCCGAGCATCTGGTCCTCGAAGTAGAGCTCGAAAGCCTCCTTCCAGCTCATCACCGGCCTGGGGAGCATGTAGTCCATCATCGCGGCGACCAGCGCGGACATCCGGTACGCCCGCCAGAACCACTTGTCGATCCAGTCCTGGATGATCGGCACGTTGTCCTCGTCCTGCTCGAGCAGGAACTTGATCGCCTCCAGGCCGAGCGTCATGTGCCGGCTCTCGTCGGACTGGGCGGAGAACCCGAACGACATCGTCGGCATGTCGCCGTTGAAGCTTGCGCCACTCATGAACGGCACGAAGAGAAGGTTGGTGAGCAGGTACTCGAAGCTGAACGAGATCGAGATGAGGAACTCGAACGGCCCGGCGCTCATGGCGTCGTCGAACAGCGACTTCGGCACCGACAGGTACCAGACCCGGTCGTGCATCTTCGACCAGGAGTGGAAGCCCGAGTAGTACTTGTTGTAGTTGCTGATCGTGTGGATCTGCGTCTGGCAGTGGCGCAGCTCGTCGACGCTCTGGCACAGCGCCGCGAAGCGCGGCGCGGGGCCCTCAAGGTAGCGGGCGAGGTAGGCGAAGTGCCGGTGAGCGGCGTACTCCAGCGGGGTCACGCCCTGGATGAAGAGCTTGATGGCGTTGAGGTAGCTGGCGTCGGACAGCGTGAGGTGGCCCTGGCTCTGCGCGAAGCCGTCGAGGACGGCGTAGAGCCGCTTGTCCTTTTCCGCCTGGTACTTGTAATAGGCGTCGACGGTGAGCCTGAAGGGGTCCTCCCAGCCGTCCCAGTCGTGGACCTTGATGCCCTCGTAGGACGTGAACGGGTAGAGCTTCTCCCGTGGGACGTAGCTCGGCTCCCAATCAAGGTCGCGGGTGAGCAGCGAGTAGCGTTCCTTCATCGGAAGCTTGCGGGCTGGCCTGGCGCCATACGAGGGGGCGTTCTGCTGCATCGTCATGGTGTCGTCAGTGCTCCCACCGGACGACGACGCGGTCGTCGTCCCACTCTGAGAAGTTGCCGGCGTAGGAGACGAGAGCCAGCTGCAGCTCGCCGGTTTCCCACTCGCGGCCGAGCCTGTTCTCGACCGTCTCCCGGTTGATTACGATCTGGCCCGCCGCCTGGAGCTTGACCAGCCCCGGCAGGTGGCGGACGGTGAGTTCGGCGTTGTCCACGCGGATCGCCTCGATGAGGGCGCGGTTCTCCTCGGAATCTTGCAGGTCGATGCCGACCTGGCGCAGGGTGTGGCTCATCGGGCCTCTCCGGGGATCGCGGCGGAGGTGGAGGAGTGGCCGGTGCCGAGCCTGTCGTCAACGACGGCGGTGATCGCGTCGACGGCCTCAAGGGCCCGAGCGCCCCAGGTCGCATCGGCTGCGTCGAGCACGGCGGCGTTGCGCTCCCCATGCTGCGGGTCCTGACGCCAGGCCTTCGTCAGCGCATCGAGCCACTTGCGCTGGTCGGTGAACCAGGCCGTCAGGTGTTGAGCGAACAGCGAGTACGCGCCCGCCCCGCCGGTGAGCGCAGCCTCGTCGAGCCCAGCGAACAGCCGCGGGTACACGAGCTTGTCGACGGCGTCGACGGCGAGCAAGGCGACGGCCCAGTCGTCGAGGACCATGATCTCCTCGACCAAGCGGCGCAGCGGCTGCAAGTGCTCGCCGTCGAGCCACTCGAGCTTGGCGTTCCGCAGCACCTCGGCGCTCCCGCTGGCGAGCGCGATGCCGACGCGGGAGAGCATCTGCGCGTTGCCGATGCGGTCGAACGCGGCAAAGGTGCAGCACTGTTCCAGCGACGTGCCGTAGGCGAAGCGGGAACCGGCGACGGTCACGAGCTGGGCGCCGCTCTCGTAGTGGCGCAGCGGCACGACGACGGTGGCGAGCACGGCGCGCCACGGCGCGGGCATCCGGGCGAGCAGGTCGCGTCCCTCGAGGTAGGTCAGAGTCTTGCCGAACTCCTCGTGCGCCGCCGCACGCTTGGTGACGTACGGCGTGTAGTAGTACTGGCGGGGGTCGGTGAACGCATAAGGGTCGGTCAGGCGCAGGTCGGAGAACCGCTCGTCGTAGAGCTCGCGGTCCTGCGCCCACGTGGGCCGGTAGTGGAAGTTCTCCCGCGGCTCGATGTCGAGGGTGGCCTCCAGGTAACGGTTGGCTGGCTGGTCGCCGAGGCGGTCGATGACGTTCTGGTAGGTCTGCCGAACGGGCTCGATGACCTGATATCGCAGTTCGTACTGCACGGTGGTCTCCGATAGTCGGTGGCGGGTCAGTGGTGGGGTCGGTTGACGCGGGCCGGAGCTATGAGGGAGAGCAGGAGGGCCCGCAACTCGTCTTCGGAGGCGAGCCGCCGCGGCTCGGCCTCGGTACGCCCGTCGGGGCCGACGAGCTCGGCGAGCGCGGTGCGGCCGTCGACGACGGTCCGTACGCGCGCCCAGCGTCCGGCGCAGGCGAGGGTGAAGGCGAGGGCGCCGGGACCGGCCTCGTCGACGAGATCGATGCTGCGGTCGTGGGCGGCGAGCACGGAGTTGGCCTCGCTGACGAGCTGCTCGGCGAGGGAGCGGACGAGCACCTGGGTGTCGGTTGCGCGAGCCACCGGCTCGGCAGCGCTCGGCTGGGTCTCGGGGGTCGGGGCATCCTGGCCGTCGAGGAGGGCTTGGACGGCAGTCATGAACGGGGTCACGGCAGGGCCTTCTCAGGCCGAGCCGGGATCGGCGCCGAAAATCGGCACGAGCCTCGGGTGGCGGGCAAAGAGCGGGCTTCCGGTGCGCGGGCGGCGCGGCCGGTGAAGAGCAGCTTCGAGCTGGCGGGCGTGGTCGTCGCGGCCGGCGCAACGGGCGTCCGGGATGGAGCGGCCGGAACGAGCGCGGGGCGAACGGGTGCGATGGTGTCCACCTGTCCTCCTGATCCTCGCGACCTCGACGGGTGAGGGTGCGATGAGAGGAGGCTCACATCTCCAAACTCGTTTCGTGAAGGACTTGATCCCGCAAGATCCAGAGGCTGAACGTCTTGGTCCGCGTTGGCGGTCAGCGGGTCCAGGTCCCCCCGAGGAACGAGCGGGTCCGGGCGAGTATGCGCTCGACGAGGGGGCCGCTCTCTGCGGCCCGGGTCGCCACCGCCAACTCGACCTCCTGCGTCGTGCCGGCAAGCGGCAGGTAATGCGCGCCGGTGATCCGAAGATGCCGTACCGACGCCGGGACGAGTGCGACGCCCAGGCCCGCGGCCACGAACGACACCAGAGTCGAGGTCTCGGCCACCTCGTGCGCAACCTGCGGTCGGAAGCCTGCGCGCTGGCAGACGTCGAGTACGGCGTCGAACACCACCGAGCGGTGGTGCGAGGGGTAGGTGATGAACGGCTCGCCGCGCAGGTCGGACAGGCGTACGGAACTCCTGTCGGAGAGCGGGTGCGCGGTCGGGAGCGCCGCGATCAGCGGCTCGCGCCGGAGCACCCGCACGTGCAGGTCGGGCTCCCGCACCGGCGGGCGGAGAAACCCGAGGTCCAGGCTGCCGTCGAGCAGGCCCGCGACCTGCTCGGGCGTGAGCATCTCCCCGCGGAGGTCCAGTTCCACACCAGGGGCGCCCTCGCGCAGGACCCTGGCCAGCGAGGGCAGGAGTTCGTAGGTCGCCGAGCCGGTGAATCCGATCGCCACCCGCCCCAGTTCGCCGGCCGCGATCCGCGTGGCCTCGTCGCCAGCGGCGTCCACCGCCGCGAGGATCGCCCGGGCTCGGTCGAGGTAGCGTTCGCCGGCCGGAGTGAGTTCGACCTTGCGGGTCGAGCGGACCAGGAGGACGACGCCGATCTCGCGCTCGAGCTGCTTGATCTGCTGCGACAGCGGTGGCTGGGCAATGTGCAGCTGTTCGGCGGCTCGCCCAAAATGGCACTGCTCGGCGACGGCGACGAAGTAGCGCAGGTGACGGAGCTCCATGCGCGGAGGGTAGGTGGGCACCTGCGGGAGGATCCAGAGCCCTGGCGTATCAATCCTCCCCGAGAACGTCCTTCTCTCGTATAGCCGTAAATTCTTACCCTGCCCTTGTGAAGGACGACGTGGTGATCTGCGAGCCGGTCCGCTCCGCCGTGGGCGCCTTCAGCGGAGTGTTCGCCGTCGTCGCGGACGAGCACCCACGCCCGGGCGCCACGCTGGACGGGCTCGCGGCGCCGTGCCCGGTGGCCGCCACGATCGACCCCGGGGCCACCGTCACCGCGGGCAACGCCAGCGGGCAGAACGACGGGGTGGCGATGTGCGTCGTCACTACCTGGCGCGAGGCCGCGCGTGTCGGGCTCAGACCGCTGCTCCGTCCGGTGGCGTGGGCCGAGGCTGGTGTCAGCCCGGAGTGCATGGGCATCGGGTCCGCTCCGGCCTCGACCGCCGCCCTCGGACGTGCCGGTCTGACACTCGACGACATCGACGTCGTCGAACTCAACGAGGCTTCCGCCGTGCAGGTGCTCGCGTGCCCTCGCGAGTGGAAGGTCGATCCCGTTGACGAGCGGCTCAACCCCAACGGCTCCGGGACCGCCCTGGGCCACCCGGGTGCCACCGGGGCGCGCATCCTCGCCACAACTGTGTACGAGATGCGCCGCCGCGGCAGCCGTTACGGCCTGGGGGCCAGATGCATCGGTGGCGGCCAATGCCTCGCCGCGGTGTTCGGGGGGTCTCGTGAGCGCTGTGTCCCTGTACCACGAGGTCTCCGGCGCCACGGACGCGCCAGTCGTCGTTCTGTCGAACTCCCTCGGCTCGACGCTGCAGATGTGGGAGCGCCAGGTCGGCGTTCTCTCGACCCGGTACCGGGTCGTCCGCTACGACACGCGCGGCCACGGACGCTCTCCCGTCCCCGACGGGCCCTACTCGATCGACGACCTCGCCGACGACCTGCTGGCGCTGCTTGACAGCCACCACGTCGAGCGCGCCCACCTCGTCGGACTGTCCCTCGGCGGGATGGCCGGCATGCGGCTCGCCGCACGCGACCCCGGGCGGGTCGTCAGCCTCGCCGTACTGTGCACCTCGGCCCGGCTCGAGCCGACGCGGGCCTGGCTGGAACGCGCCGCGGTGGTGCGCGCAGAGGGCAGCCGGGCGGTCGCCGAGGCCGTCGTCAGCCGCTGGTACACCGCCGCCTTCCACCAGACCGAGCCGGGCCGCGTGAGCGAAGCGCGAGCGATGGTCACGGCGACTCCGGCCGAAGGGTACGCCGCCTGCTGCGAGGCGATCGCCGGGATGGACCTGCGTAGGGACCTCGCCGCGATCGAGGCCCCGGTCCTCGCCGTCGCCGGCGAGGACGACCCGGCCACGCCGCCCGAACACCTCGAGCGCATCGCGCAGGGAGTCCGAGCCGGCCGGCTGGTCGTCGTCCCGCGCTCGGCGCATCTGGCCAACGACGAGCAGCCCAATGCGGTCAACGCTGTCCTGCTCGAGCATCTGGCCCGCGCGACAATCGGGGTCAGCCATGGTTGACGCAACGGTTGGTCGACGCAACCTCGTCACGGTGGACGTCAACGCGGCGCTGGCCGATGTTCCCGACGGAGCCACCGTCCTCGTCGGGGGGTTCGGCAGCGCGGGCCAGCCGGTCGAGCTGATCGAGGCCCTGCTGCGCCAGGGTGCCCGCGACCTGACAATCGTCAGCAACAACGCCGGCAACGGCGACACGGGCTTGGCCGCCCTGCTCGCGGCCGGCCGGGTACGCAAGGTCGTCTGCTCCTTTCCCCGGCAGGCGGACTCATGGGTCTTCGACCGGCTGTACCGCGCCGGACAAGTCGAACTCGAGGTGGTACCGCAGGGCACACTCGCCGAACGGCTGCGCGCCGCGGGCGCCGGAATTGGCGCCTTCTACTGCCCCACAGGAGTCGGCACGCGGCTGGCCGAGGGCAAGGAGCTCCGGTGCATCGACGGTCGCAACTACCTGCTCGAGCTTCCTCTACACGGCGACGTCGCCCTGGTCAAGGCACACATCGCGGACACCATGGGCAATCTCGTCTACCGGAAGACGGCGCGCAACTTCGGACCCGTGATGGCGAGCGCGGCGGCCCTGACGATCGCCCAGGTGACACAGGTGGTGCCCACAGGCAGCCTGGACCCCGAGACCGTCGTGACCCCGGGCATCTACGTCGACCGCGTGGTGCAGGTGACGCCGTGACCCTTGCTGTTCCAGCACCTGTCGAGCACCTCAACCGTGGCCCGCTGACACGCAACGAGTTGGCCGCCATCGTCGCGGCCGACATCCCGGACGGCTCGTACGTGAACCTCGGCATCGGCCAGCCGACGACCGTTGCCGAGCACCTGCGGCCGGAGCAGACCATCGTGCTGCATACCGAGAACGGGATGCTCGGCATGGGGCGCGCCGCCACGGGCGACGAGGTCGATCCGGATCTCGTCAACGCGGGCAAGGTCCCCGTCGTCGAGACACCCGGCTGCGCGTACTTCCACCACGCCGACAGCTTTGCGATGATGCGCGGCGGTCACCTCGACGTCTGCGTCCTCGGCGCCTTCCAGGTCTCGGTCGCCGGCGACCTGGCCAACTGGCACACCGGCGAGCCCGACGCCATCCCGGCGGTCGGCGGAGCCATGGACCTCGCCACCGGCGCCAAGCAGGTGTTCGTGATGATGTCGCTGTTCGACCGCGAGGGCGCCCCGAAACTCGTGCCGAAGTGCACCTACCCGCTGACCGGGCTGCGGTGCGTCACCCGGCTCTACACCGACGTCGCGATCATCCACCTCGGTGACGGCGCCGTCCGGGTGGGCGCGACCTACGGGACGTCCGTCGCCGCCCTCGCCGAACGGCTCAACCTCCCGCTGCTGCCTATGGGCACGCGCATCCGACCACTGAAGACGAGTGCCTGAAGTGGGCAGGCACGGTTCCCCCGGTCCTTGGCGCACTTGGTCATTGCGGGCTGCCGAGGGTCGTCGACCGCGGGTGGATGGCCATGCCGGGGTTCGCCGACACACCGGCCGGCTCCAATCCGTACGGCGTCGACGGCTACAAGACCATCGCGTATGAGCTCGGCGCGCACCGCTGCGGTGACCACGACCGCCAGCCGGCGTCGGACGCCTCTCCGGGCCCGTGGATCAGGCAGACCAGCGAGCGCTTCGGGCAGCCCAACAGCGGTTTCCGGCACGGTCAGAGCTGCGTGGGGCAGGGACGAGAATCAGCCATGATGGCAACGCGGGCATGACCCACTTCGCCAGCGAGCTGGCACCAGGGACGCTGTACTCGGTCGTGGAGCTGTCCAATCAGCTCGGGGTCTCACGTACCCCGGTTCGCGAGGCCCTTCTTCAGTTGGCCAGCAACGGGATGGTTCGGTTCGAGCGCAGCAAGGGCGTGCGGATTCTCAAGCTCTCCACGCAGGATATCGAGGAGATCTATATGTTGCGGATCTTCCTCGAGGCACCGGCCGCGTACCACGCCGCCCAGCAGATGCCGCAGGAGCACCGGGAGGCGTTCCAATCGGCGTTCGCCGGGATGCGCGCGGCATGCGAGGTACTCGCGGGCAACCCAGCGGGAGCAGCGAAGGCCGTGCAGGAGCACCTGCTCGGCACACTACGCATGCTTATCCAGCAGTCGACAGGTGACACCGCCGGCGCGGAGGAGTACCAGCCGCCCGTGATCCCCCGCCTTCCCTGACTGACGGTCCTCGCGAAGCGACAGAGATTCGGCGCTTCCCGATGCAGCTCCCCGTGATCAGCCGAGAGTTCGGCGCACGCCGCACCCACTGCGTTCCGTCGCCGCGAATCTCCCCCTGCCAGTGCTTGAGCTCCAGCGCATAAAGGCCGCTGGGGTCAGCACCAGGGCGTCGACCTCGTTGATCGAGCCGTCGGCGCCGACGAACTCGACGCTCGCCTAGCCGTGGTACGGGTCGGCGTCCGGCAGATCGCTGGCCATCTCGCGCAGCCCGTCCTGCTCATGGGCGTACGAGCTGGCATTGATCTGCTCCCAGCGCGGCGAATCCTCACGCACGCACTGGCTCCCTCGACTTCCGGACGATCTATGGCACCTTACCTGCTCTCCCCGCGGCTGTTACTAGAAGCAACGCACGGTCCACGCCCATCCTCGACGCCGAGACGGACAGGCTTGAACCGCATGCATGTTCGGAGTGGTTCGTGACACCCGGGTAGGGAACATTGGGCGGAACCGAGGCGCTACCAGAGCACCGGGCCAGGCATCTACTTCCCGTACGACCGGGCCACGGCGAGGCCACTGGCTGTCGGCAACGACTCACCTCCGTGGCGGCAGATGTTGCGGCTTGTTGATGAGTGGGCTGTGTCGCGGGTGCGACAAGTGGTGACGGCGGCGCCACGTTTTGGTTTGATCGATTCGCCTACCGGCATCGACTCCGCCTCGATCAGGCTCGGACCACCCAGCGAATGGGCTGCTTCGCGAGCCCGAATGAAGGAGGCGCAAACAGGCGGAGATAACGATAGCGTAACGAAGGTCGGCGATCGGTGATTCGTAACCGCGGTTGGCCATACTCAACTATCGCCGGCTGACGTGCAGTGTTATTTGTAGAGCGCAACAAATTCCCCAATGGTCCGTTATCACGCGGGCCTCGACAGGTACACCGACCCTGTAGCAAGGTGTATTCCTCTGAGTACGCTTCGCTGTTTGCGGGTGGGGGGCGTGGTCCGTGCCGGAGCGACGTGGCACCCGAAAGACGTTGATGAATCTCGGCATCTGCATCCTGGCTCTACCGCTGGTCATTCTGGCAGGCGGCACGGGCTGGCTCCGGTACCAGTTCGAGGCGCACGGCGGCTGGATCGGCCAGCACGGAAACCTGCTCGAAGCGGTCGCGCGGATCTTCTTCTTCCTCCTCGCGGCTGGCGCCGGCATAATGATCTTCTCGCGGCTGCGTGATCGGTTAAACCGTGAGACCGCTGACCTCGATCCGCCCGTCCAGCCGGATGTCGCGTGGCTGCAGAGTCTGCAGAGTTCGGCGGCCAACCGGATTACCGAGGACGACCGCAAGGCGATCGCGATGTTCGTGGAGCTGATCGTTGACCCGGCTCGACGCCGCTCCCGTCTCACCGAGACCATCGACCTCGACGAACGAGCCGTCGTGCAGCAGGTCTCGATATCGTTCTCGCTGCCCAACGCCGACGACGGCGGCCGGGCGCTGTACGTGCCGGTCCTACAACCGCTGAAGGGCGACTTAGTGGACAACTTCCACCTCCGGTCCGCGCGAGGGGAATCGCTGACCACGATGTCGTACGAGGAGTCCGTCCGGCTGGCATCGGCCGGTCTGCGGCTCCTGGTCGAAATGTCCGCCGGTCAGCAACCCACTCCTGAGCACCGCATGCTCGAGGAGGTGGAGCGCGCCGCGGAGCTCGCCCTTCTGCAAATCGTGGCCACCCGCGGACCGATGAACAGCCAGATCGTCGACCGGCGGATGGACGTCATCCTTGAGAAAATTAAGTTTCGCGACGACGAGAGCAGGCAGCGGGTCCGGAAGTACGTCGCCGCGCTCAGTTCGTCGTATCCCATCATCGCCGTTATCCCTGCAGCCGATGTTTCCAGCGGCCGCCTTCTTCTCAAGTACGAGCGCACCTTCATCCCCTCCTCGCTCGTCAGGGGTTGGTGGGGATTGCTGCGCCTCGGCCTGGGCCTCAAGCCCGATCAGGTGGCGGTCCCGGTGGAATTGGCGCTCACCGCCGACAGTTACCACCTGCGGGTCAATGCGCCGTCCAACAAATACGTGCTCAAACAGTTCCTCCAGTGCCGCCACTGTCGCACCTCAGCGACACGACGGTGGCGCGGTAAGCATCCGCGCGGCAAGCAGGATGAGTACGACAAGAACGGTCTCTGCGCGCACGAGGCCGGTCCGACCGCCGAGGTGGACCACCATTTCCGGGTACGCCGGAGGCGCGGGCAGAACTTCGTCCACGTATACATGCGGGGTTACGCCCAGGCGTCGCCGAAGATGCGGGACCTTCAGCTGATCGCCCGGTTCAAGGAGACTCCGCCTGGTGCCAGGGGTCGGGCGGCAGTCACCGCGCTGGCGACGACGCTGCTTATCGCGGTCGTCGGGAACCTGATCACCAACCCGCAGGGAGCTCAGGTGGGCGGTCTGCCGGCCCTGATGCTCGCGCTGCCCGCGGTCGCCGCAGGTTGGTTCGGGATGGCGTCGGACAACAACGCCCTCGTCGGCGGCTCAATGCTCGCCCGCCTGTCCCTCATCATCAGCGGCGCCGTTTCGGTGGTCGCGGTCATTCTCTACCTCGGCTCTCCGCCACCCGCTCTGCCAGCGGCACAGGAGAGCACCCTGGAGCACCTCACATTCGTTGGAATCACCGACTGGCGGTGGATTGTGCTCTGTGCCATCTCCGCCCTGAACCTGATCTACATCTCCTACCGGTTCACGCTGAAGCTCGTGCACTACAACGACCTGCTCAAGCGAGAAGACCTTGGCGCGGGGGAGTTCGCATGGAGATGATGAAGAGAACTGGAGGAGCATTGGCAACATCGGACGAGCCGCAGCCGGCGCAGCCCGAGGAGCGGTACGTGGTGGACGATGCGCTCTGGGTCGTGCCGTCGAGCAACTACGTCGATCCCTCACCACCGTTGGAGACAAGCCTCTTCGACGACCCGAACCGACTCGGCAACGCCTGGCGGCTCACCATGTCGACGCTGAAGGCCGAGGCCCGGGAGTCGAAGGAGCAAAAGCGGCAGATCGAAGAGAAGGCGCGCGCACTGATCGAGGAGGCCGACCGGGCAGTCGCGCCGCCGAACGAGCATCAGCCGGACAGACCGGCGGAGGTCGGTCAGCCGATCGCCGAGGCCAAGGGCGAGACCCCCGATGGTCTGATGGGCCGGCTCGACCGGCTCGCTCAGGCCACCAGAAGACTCACCCTGCGACACGGCTGATGCAACCACCTGTCTCTACCGCCGCTCCGCCGTGGCCTGGGCGTCGTGCTGCTGGATACTCATGCCCGTCACACCTTCTACGCCGGATGGATCTGGCTGAGCAGGCCAAGCTGATCACGATTGCCCCTCGGATTCGGTGAGGAGCAATTCCCACTCCTTCTCCAGGGCTTGATTGATTCGATGGTCGCGGGCGATGGCTTCGTTGAACCAGGTGATGGTGGCGGGGGCCATGGCGAGAATCTGGTTGTAGTTGAGGGCCGCCGGGTTCATGCCAAACAGTAGCCCGGTCTTGAGAAGCGTGCCTGAGGTGGCGATGGTGTGCCCGAGCAGCAGCATGGAGGTGAGTTTGGCGTGCTCCAGTTTCCGTTGCGGTGCGGTACCGCCGGTGGCGTAGCTTTTGAGAAGCCAGTACCCTCGGATGATCGCGGACACGACGCCAGGCGTGATGCCCATTGTGAAGAAGTGGCGCAGGTCGTAGCCGTTCGTATACATGTAGCGGGCGACGTCGGTCCAGGGCACCTTGACGCCGGAGGGGCCTAATGCGAATGGGGAATTGATCTGTCCGAGTTGAAGCAGGCTGAAGAACGGGGGCTGCACGCCGGCAGGAGTGTAGACGTCCGAGAGTAGATGGCGCACCTGAGTGATGAGCGCGGTGATCAGGTCGACCGGGTCGTAGTTGGTGGCGACCTGGATCAGTTGCCCCGCCTTGTCGATGTAGGTGCCGGTGCCGTGCATGAGATCTGCCACGCCGTAGAGGAAACCCAGGGCCGGATCGTGGCCGAGGCTCTGGAGCCGATGGGTAGCCGGCCGCATGCCGCTGACGAGGCCCCCGGTGGCCTTCGTGGTGGGGGCGTCGTAGGGCACTTTGGCGAGCTTCTCGAACCTCTTGAGGAATCGGGCGTGGATGTCTTGTGCGCGGTCACGGTCCTTGAGCCACGTGGTGAGGGGCGAGCCCGCCTGCTCCTTGCCGAGGAAGGTGGAGTCCTGGGGGATGCGGACGAGGATGACGTCAAGGAGGGTCGCGAGGGCTCCGGCAACCAGGACGACTGTCCAGTCGGTCTTGTCCCAGCTGACGTCGCCATGTTCCTCGGCGTAGCTGCGCAGGCTGCGAGCTATCTGGCTGGAGGGAAGAACCTGTTGGAGCGGGTCCCGGGTCAGATCGATACCCAGCAGATCCAACCGGGCTTCGGCAAGCCTGACGAGCTGATCGAAGTCGTCATCAGTCGGGGCGATGGGCACGGCGTAACGGGGGTTGCTCGGTGCTTGGACACTCACGGTGGTCGCTGCGCTCGACGGGGACTCGGGGGCTGGTACGAGGAGGCCCATTGCGTGGAGGCGGGCGCGCACCGCGTCGAACTCGGAATCGACCGAGTCCAGGGTGTCGCTGACGCGACGTTCGCGTTCGAGGACATCCTTGAGGTCGAACTCAACCTGGTCGAACAGGTTACGCAGTTCGGTCAGCGTGACGGCCTGGTAAGCCACGACAGCGGCGGCAGCCGAGAGCTGGTCACCCGACACTGAGCGGCTCCCGCCGTTCGAAGGCCTCCTGACTGGTCTGCAGATTCACCAGGGCCAGCTCGAAGGCGGCCAGCTCAGCCCTGAGCGCGGCCAGTCGCTCTTCGTTCCTCGTGGTCTGGGTGAGGTAGGCCTCCATCCGTCGAGCGAGCCCCGCGATGTCATCGGTGAGCTCGGCCATCGCCTGCTGGTGATTCTTGATGACTTGCTGAATCAGATGCTCGCGCCGATTCTCTCGTTCACGCTCGTTGGTGGCCAGCACCCAACGCGTCCCCTGATGGACCGCGACGCCGAGAATTACGACCGTGCCGATCCCGGTGGCCATCGCGCTCAGGCCCAGCAGGCCGCCGAACCCCAGGGCCGCCAGACCCGAGGTGATTCCCGCTCCGCTGAGGCCGGTGACGCTGCCAGCGAGACTGATCGCGGCGATCGGGGCGCCGAACGCAGCCGCTTTGGCGGCGATGTCCTTGGTGGTGGTCTCCAGCTGGCTGGTCGTGATCTTGCCGGAAGCGAAGTCCTCTTCGGTGATCACGAACCGTTCGGTCGCCTCCACGACCTTGTCGGCTGACTCGGCGAACACGAGTCCTGCGACCAGCACGATTCGCTCACGCTCGGCGTCGGCGGCATGCCTGTCAGCACGCGAAATTCGCACCAGGTCGCGCACCAGCACCGTGAACACTGGCTCGCGCTGGTCCTCCTCGAGGAGGTCACGCAATTCCCTGGACAGCTCCACCGTGGCGTCGAGAACCCCTGCGCCGCTCACTGCATCGCGTTGCGCCCCAGTGATTTCCCTGCGCAACTCCGATCGCGCTTCGCCGTCGAGACCAATCGTCGATGCGAACAAGTACAGATTCGCGATCTCGCGAGGATCGAGGAGGCCGTCGACCAGCGCCAAGCTCACCAACACCCGGCAGTAGAGCAACTTCCCGTCGGCGCTGAGCGCGGACAAGTCGCCGAAATCGGCGGGGTTGCGGGACGACCAGGCCGAGAGGCCGTCCTTGACTTCTTCGACCTTCGCCATCACCTGCTCGGCGGACTGCTTCACTCTCTCCTGTGCATCGCCAGCAGCATCAGCGACGAGCTGCCTCGCGACGTTCGTGCTGTCGGCGACCATCCGTCCAGCGGCGTCGGCAACGCCCTTCAGCCGTCCAAGCCCAACTTCACGAAGGTCCATCGCCATCCCTTTCACGTCTTTGGCGAAAGGCTATCGGTGACCACCGACGAGACGAGGTCCTCCCGGCGGCCCTAGCCCATGTCCTCATCGGCCAAATTTCGATGCCCTACGGCTATGGCGCCGCCAGCCTCGCCGAGCGCTTCTATGCCTGGCGAGCCACCCGGAGTCGGGCCGCCGCCGGGCTGTGTCGCCCCCGGTAAAGGGGGGGCTTTCGGGGGAAGGTTCAAACTCCATAGAAGAAAGTCAAAGCCCCGACCAGTGTTTCCGCTGGTCGGGGCTTTGCGTCTGTCGGGACGGCCGGATTTGAGCCGACGACCCCTTGACCCCCAGTAGTCCGGTGGCCCAGCGGCGTGCTCATGCACGTTTGCCCAGGTCGCCTGAAGCATAAGCCGGCCGAGTAAAGGAGTCGTCGCACCACTCCCCCGGCGACCATCGACTTCGCTGCCGTCAGCCAGACGAGCGGCCCGTGGCTTCCCGCCGGCTGTCGTGGAGTTCATGTCGGAGGGCGAGCCCTAAATACATGATCATGTTGGCAGCTGAACTGCCGCTATCTTGAAATCAGTGGCCGGCAGGTCGATGTCGTGCCAGCCGGCCACGCCGCTCAGACGTACGATCTGGGTCAGGAGGTAGTCATGTCCAGCGGCAATGGCGCACCGCCTGGTTCACGATACGTGGACCAGCGGCACTTCGTGGTCGCCGCCGCCCTGTCCGACCTGCGCGGTCCGGTTCGCGGTGTGGTGACGCTCGACCGGTGGCTGGACTGGTCCGGCGACAGCACGTACGACCTGGACGACGCCGGCGATCTGCAGCTGATGTACCAGACGGTACTGAACCAGGCCAATTCGGTCGCGGACTTGTGCCGATGGTTGCACGGTCCGACGCTGCGCCGCTTGTGGCCAAGCTTGTGGCTGCCGGCCCGCCTGCGGGCCTTGTGGCAGGCACGCTTTCCAGAGCTGACCACGCCGCCGCAGACGCTGGCCGGGTAGGAGTGGATCAGGTTCACCTCCGCCTGGCGGAGATCGGGTTGCGGGTCGCTGCCCGCTACGGGTTCGCGTTGGCCGGCGGCTACGCCGTTGCTGCCCACGGCATCCTGGACCGCCCGAGCGAGGACGTCGACCTGTTCACGGCGTGGGAGCGACGTGGCGAGTTCGCCGCCGCAGTGGACGCTGTCGTCGACGGCTACCGCGCCGGCGGGTATTCCGTCGAGGTGACGCAGCAGTTCGACACCTTCGCCCGGCTCGCGGTCACCGATCCCGCTCAACCTACACATCCGTACAAGGTCGAACTGGCGGCCAACTGGCGCGCGTTGCCGCCGGTGATGATGGACGTCGGGCCGGTGCTGCACGCCGACGACGTCGTCGCGGGCAAGATGTCCGCCCTGTACACGCGCGCCGAGCCTCGAGACTTCCTGGACATCGACGCTGCCCTCATGACCGGTCGCTACACCCGGACGCGGCTGTGCGAGCTGGCCGAACAATCCGACGCGGGGTTCGACCGGCGCATCCTGGCAGACCTGTTCGGAATGTTGGAGCGCTACCCGGACCGCCGTTTCGCCGCCTACGGTGCCGACCCCGCCCACATCTGCGAGATGCGCAAACGCTTCGCGCAATGGCGCGAAGAACTCACCGCCAACCTGCCCTAGCGTTGTTTGAATGGTGCGACGCGCGTGCCCTGGTGGCGGTACGACCACCGCAGCCCTGTATCAATGGATGCGTGACGGCGACATCGACCGCTGGTTGCCCGTGTGATTGCGCCGGCGAGTTGGCGCTGATCCGCGCGGAACTGGCGACCTTGCGAGCCGAGGTGGCACGGCTGGCCCCGGGTCCGCGTGGGGCGCCGGCGCGGGAGCAACCGTTGCAGGCCGGATCCGTTGGCGCGCGGGAGCGGATCGCGGCCGAGCGGGTGGCGTTGTTCCGGTCGTTGTTCGTCGGTCGCGACGACGTGTACGCCCAGCGGTGGGAGAAGGACGGCCGCAAGGGCTGGTACCCGCAACTGGAACGACTCCCGAGCCAGACGTGGCAGGAAGCCAAGGACGCCCGCCGGTACCGACCGCTGACCGACGCGGTGCTCCACGATCACCTGGCCGGGAAGATCAGCGCCGGGTTGTATCCGATGCTGGCCGATGACACCTGCCGACTGCTGGCCTGCGACTTCGACGGCGCGCAGTGGCAACTCGACGCCCAGGCGTACGTCCAGGCAGCGGAGGCGGTCGGGGTGTCGACGGAGGTGGAGATCTCCCGCTCCGGTCAGGGCGCCCACGTCTGGACCTTCTTCAGCGAGCCGGTGCCGGCGGTGGAGGCGCGAGCGTTGGGGTTCGGGCTGCTGCGCGAGGCGATGACGGTCCGCGGTGAGCTTGGGCTGGACAGCTACGACCGGTTCTTCCCCTCCCAGGACCACCTGCCTGCCAAGGGTGAGGGGCTGGGCAACCTGATCGCGCTGCCGCTGCAGAAGCAGTGCCGCGACGCCGGCACCACCGTCTTCGTCGACCCGGCTACGTTCACGCCGTACCCGGACCAGTGGGCTTCCCTGGCTGGTGTCGCCAAGCTGGGACTGGCCGAGGTGCAGCGGTTCGTCGCCGATCTCCGGCCGGTCGCGGTCGGCCCCGAGGCGTCGCTGTTCCGCTCGGCGCTGCGACCCGACGCGGCGCCACCGGTCGTGGTGCGCGCCGAGTGGGCGGGAATGCTCGCGGTACGCCGGGCCGGTCTGCCGCCGTCGCTGCTGGCCTCCCTCAAACACGCCGCGTCGCTGGCCAACCCGGAGTTCTACAAGAACGAGAACCTTCGCCTGTCGAGCTGGAACACGCCCCGGTACATCCGCTTCTACACAGAGGACCTGGAATGCCTGTACCTGCCACGGGCCATGGCCGGGAAGGCCGCGGAGTTGGTGGCACCGGCGGGCAGCCGGCTGGAGATCGACGACCGGCGCGCTGACCCGCCACGCATCGATGTGGCGTTCACCGCGACGCTGCGCGACCGGCAACCCGACGCCGTCGCCGAGCTCACGCGCTACGACCACGGCGTGCTGGAGGCACCGCCCGCATCCGGCAAGACCGTCATGGGCTGCGCCCTGATCGCCCACCACCGCACACCCACCCTGGTACTGGTTGACCGGGCACCGCTGATGGACCAGTGGCGCGAACGCCTCACCACCGTGCTCGACATCGATCCCGCGCGGGTCGGGCAGATCGGCGGCGGAAAGACCAAACCGACCGGCGTCATCGACCTGGCCATGATGCAGACCGTCGCCCGCATGGACGACACTGCCGAACGGCTGTCCGGGTACGGCCTCGTGATCGTCGACGAAGCCCACCACGCCGGCGCCCCGACCGTGGAGAAGGCGCTGCGGCGCATCCCGGCCCGCCGCTGGATTGGCCTCACCGCCACCGCCTACCGCCGCGACGGTCTCGGCCCGATCATCTTCATGCACTGCGGACCTAAGCGGCACACCATCCCGATGATCGACAAGACCGACCCCGAAGCCCCGCACCGCCGCCTGCACGTCCACCAGACCGCGTTCGCCCTGCCTGAGGACGTCGACACCGCTAAGCCGGGGGCGATCACCTCGGTGGTGTTAGGCGGTCTTATCGCCGACGACACCCGCAACGACCAGGTCTGCCACGACGTCCACACCGCCCTCGACCGGGGCCGCAACTGCCTGGTCCTGACCCGGCAGACCGCCCACGTCGAGGCCCTCGCGAAGCGACTGCGCGACCTCGACCACGACCCGCACCTGCTCTACGCGACCCGCAAGACCAAGGACCTCAAGCAGGTCCTCACCTTCCTGGCCGACCCGCCCGCCGACGGGCCACCACTGCTCGTCATCGCCACCGACAAATACGTCGGCGAAGGCTACGACTGCCCGAAGCTGGACACCCTGTTCCTCGCCCACCCCGTGTCGTTCAGGCAGCATGGTCCAGTACGTCGGCCGGATTCTGCGCGCCCACCCCGGCAAGACCAGCGTCGAGGTCCACGACTACGCCGACGAGCAGGTCGGCGTACTGGCCGCCATGTGGCGCAAACGGTCCCGCTCATACATCCAACTCGGCTTCACGCCCACCGCCGACAGCGGCCGGTGAACGCAGCCGCCGCCCACTGCGCGTCAGTCAGGTCATGCCGCCTCGTCACCACTACAGTGGCCACGAGGTCTCCGTGCTGATCGTCTGTCTAGTCGATGAACCATCACCCTTCAACGTCTGTACGTGTTCTTCGTGATGGAAGTCGGCAACCGGTACGTGCACATCCTCGGCGTCACGGCCAACCCCGACGGGCCATGTACCGTCCAGCAGGCCCGGAACTTGCTCATGGACCTGGGCGACCGGGCCGAACGGTTCAAGGTGCTGATCCGGGACCGCACCGGACAGTTCACCGCCGCCTACGACGCCGTACTGGCCGATGCGGGCATCACGGTGTGCAAGATCCCGCCGCCTAGCCCGCGAGCAACGCCTACGCCGCACGGTTCATCCTCACCGTCCGCAACGAGGTCACCGACCGCGTGCTCATCGTCGGTGAACGGCACCTCCGACGAACACTCGATCAATACGCCCGCCACTACAACGGGCGGCGTCCGCATCGGGCGCTGCAGTTGCAGCCACCACGCTCCGACCGTCCTGCTGTCGACCTTGGCCCACGAGCGGGTCAAACGCCGGCCGCTTCTCGGCGGGCTGATCTACGAGTACGAACGAGCCGCATAAAGACCCAGCTCAGCGCACGTGACAAGGTTTTGGAACCTCACAGGGTGATGGCGTCACTGCTCGAACCGTTCACCGTGTCCTTCGTCGTCCGCTCACTGATCGGCGGCGTACTGCTGGCCGCGGTGTGCGCCCTGGTCGGGGTGTGGGTGATCGCCCGCGGCATGACCTTCCTCGGTCCCGCGAACGGCACAGGCGGCGCCGCACTCGCCTTCGACGGGGTGACGGTCCGGCACGGCACGATGCGTGTCCTCGACGGCGCGTGCGGACGAATCGACGTCGGCGAGCTCCTTGGCGTCCGCGGGACGTCCGGCAGCGGAAAGACCTCGCTGGCGCGGGCTCTCTGCGGGCTCGCCCCGCCAGCCGCCGGACGGCTGCTGGTGCACGGCGTGCCGGTGAGCTGGGACGCGGCCATCCGTGCGCGTACCGGCCAGCCGTACCTCGCCTACGTCGGCCAGGACGCCCGGGCGGCCCTGAACCCGCACGAGACCGTCCGTCGCGCGCTCACCCGGGCACTCGCCGTGACCGCCCGGCACGGTCGAACCTCGGGCTGGACGCTGGAGGAGGTCATCGAGCGGTTCGCGCTCCCGGCCGAGATCCTCGACCGCACACCCGACCGGCTCAGCGGCGGCCAACGCCACCGCGTCGCGCTGGCCCGGGCCGTTGCCGCCGCGCCCACGGTACTCGTCTGCGACGAGTCCACCGCCTCCCTCGACCGCGACACCGAAGCCCACGTCCTGGACACTCTCGACGGCCTCCGCCGCCGTGACGGCACCCCCGTCGTGCTCGTCACCCACTCCGACCGCGTCGCGGCCCGCACCGACCGGATCCTCACCCTCTCCGAGGGGCGGCTCGGCTGACTCCGGTGGCGCGACCCGGCCCGACCTGGCGCCGACGCCGGAAACATGCTTGCCGGACGAACAGCCTGTGCGGCGGACCGGATTGGAATGCTCAGTCATGGCCGGTCACCCGGTGCGCCGCAGCGTGCAGCACCTCCGTCATCAGCCCCCGCAGCCATGGGCGTGGCCCTCGTCGGGGCAGGGTAAGCCACGGGACGAGGGCACCACCGCTGCGGCCGCCGGCGCTACGGAGCACACCACCGCGCAGACGGCCAGGACCGCGGTCGCGCCGAACTGGTAACGGAGCGGTCGGCGGCGGCACGCGGCCACAGCGCGGCACCCGCGGGAAGCCTCAAGCCCTACTCCTTGCGGTGGCTCAGTCGCACGGCGCGCAGCACGACGTCGTTGACGTGGTGTGTGCTGATCGCCCCTGGGGGGCGTGGGCGGGTCTCGTTCACGTCGATGCGCCAGTGGTCCGAAGCGGTGATCGCGGCGGTGATCTCGTCGATGCCGACGTACGCCTGCGGGTCGTACATGCGGGTCTGCTCGCCGGGGTCCGACGGCTGCCGGAGCCAGGTCAGGTCGTGACCGACGACGAGCAGGGTCCCGCTGACGGCCACGGCGTCGAGCAGGTTGCGCAGTCCGCGCTGCTCGGGGGTGCGCTGGAACGAGCCGTACTGCAGGGAGACGAGGTCGTAGGTCTCGTCGGCGAAGGCGGCGGGGTCGTTGGCGTCGCGGTGCAGCGTACGCACGTCGAGCCCGCGACGTTCCGCTTCGGCCCGGATGCGGTCGAGTGCCTTGGTGGAGACGTCGGAGGCGGTCACCTGCCAGCCGCGTTCGGCCAGCCAGAGCGCGTCGGCCCCTTCCCCCGCGCCGACGTCGAGCGCCCGCCCGGGCGGCAGGTCCGTCGCCTCCGCCACGAGGGTTCCGTTCGGGTTGGCGCTCCACACGCGTTCCTGGTCGCCGTAGCGGCTGTCCCACTCGATCGCGACGCCGGAGGGGCGGATGCCGGCCGCGGTGTCCTCGGCGGCGAGGCCGAAGGCGATCTGGGCGCCGATCCAGCTACCGTTCGCCGCGGACTGCAAAACCTGGGCGCTCGGGTCGGTCAGGTTCCCGGCGGCGAAGACGCCCGCCACGCTGGTACGTCCGCTGTGGTCCACCGCGACGAGGTCACCGAGTCCACTGGGGTGGGCCGTGGTGTCGATGCCGAGGCCGGCGAGCATCTCGACCCGGGGGCGGAACCGGCCCCCGGTGAGGATCGCGTCGGCGGGCAGGCTGCGGCCGTCGGCGAGCTCGACGACGAGTGACCCGTCCGGGCCGGCGTCTGCCACCCGGCGCACCGCACTCTCGATGACCGGGACCCCGGAGGCGACGAGGTTCCGCACCGCGGCCGGGTCGATCCCCGCCGCGTCGTGCAGCACCACGGTCAACCGATCGGTCAGGTGCCGCACCAGCGAGGTCGGATGCAGTCCCATCGGCGTCGTGACGATCTGCACGACCCGCAGGTCGCGGACCTCCCAGCCGTGGCAGAACGGACAGTTGAACACCTGACGACCCCAACGCTCGGCCAGGCCCTCGATGTCGGGAAGCTCATCGACGATGCCGGTCGCGGCCAGGATCCGGCGTGCGACGAGGCCGTGACCGCCCGACAGGGCGAGGTGGAACCCGTCGTCCTCTTCCCGCACCGCCAGGACACGGCCGGTCAGGACGCTGCCACCGTAGCTACGGACCTCCTCCCGCCCGATGGCCCGCATCGCCTCGGGCGGGGTGCCGTCGCGTCCGAGGTAGCCGTGCATGTGCGCCGCCGGCGCGTTCCGCGGCGTGCCGTCGTCGACGACGATGACCGAGCGTCGCTGACGAGCGAGCTGCAGCGCGGCGGCCAGACCGGCGGCCGATCCGCCGATGACGGCGACGTCACACCTGCGGACGATGCTCTGGTGCGGTGTGTGTTCGTGTGTTCCGTGGGCATGGTCCGTCATGGGTCCAGCGTAGGAATACCAGCCGGGATGTGAAAGGTAGCTTGCGGAATTCGCAAGGTGTCTCCATGCTGGGGACATGACGGACCGCAGTGAGGTGGAGCGTCTGGCACGCACCCGGTTGCGGAGCATCCGCACCACGCTCGGCTATTCCCTGGACGAACTCGCCCAGCGCAGCAACCTCAGCCCGTCGACGATCAGCCGGGTCGAGACCGGCAAACGAACGCTCAGCCTCGACGTGCTCGTGCCCCTGGCCGGCGCCCTACAGGTCAGCCTCGACGTCCTCTTCGAGACAACCAGCGACGAGGACGTGGTGATCCGACCCGCGCAGCACCGCTCGGGATCACGCACCACGTGGCCGCTGAGCCGCGTCGATGGGCGCACCATGGCGATGAAGATCCGGCTGGAGCCCGAGGCGACGACGCCCGCCCAGCGGGTCCATCCGGGGTACGACTGGTTCCTGGTCCTCGAGGGCAGGGTGCTGCTGTGGCTCGGTGAGCGACAGATCGAGGTCGCAAAGGGCGAAGCAGCCGAGTTCTCGACGATGACACCACACTCGATGACAGCACTCGACGAGCCGGCCGAACTGATCATGATCTTCGACCGCGAGGGGCAGCGCGCCCACCTGCACCAGTGACAGCGCGTGACAGGAAGCGATGTCGCCCGGTCGGGCGAACGTGCCGAGGTCGGGTATCGGCGAGCGGATGGCGTGTCTGCCGCGACGACGCTCGACAGCGTGTCGTTGACTTGGGAACACGGGCAGAGCCGGTTTCAAGGATCTCAGATGCGGCCATCGCCCGGCCACTGGATGCCGGCGGCTGCCGGAAACGGAGACACCAGGGTTGGATGAACACCGGTTCCTTTCACTCGGAGCAGCCCTGACCGCAGGCGGCGTGCTGCTTCTCTCGCCATTCGCCCCGCCTCCGGGGCAGCCGCCGCCACCTCCCACGGCGGCGCAGGCCTGGCCCGGCGCCCAGCGCGGCAGAGTACCGGCCGACCTCACCGACGGGATGCCGTACACGCCCATCCTGTTCTTCGACGCCGCGCGATCGGTGGGCAGCGCGCCCAGCCCTGACGGTCGGCACCTGCGTCTGGTGCTGCAATCAGCAGACGGCCGGGGTCGCGAGCTGCGCCGGCTAACGCTCGATCGCAACCCGGCCTTCGAGAGGCCGGCCACCGACGGCGAGGTTCTGGTCTGGGTCGAGAGCTTCGGCGGGGGCTACCGGGAGCTGTGGGCAGCCGATCTGCACGGTGGGGTTCGGCCCCGGCGGCTCACGGCCAGCCTGGGCTATCCGCTGTTCCACCAGACGCAGTACGACCTGGTCATCGCCGAGGGGCGAGTGCACTGGGTGGCCGCCGGATCGCGGGACGACACCGAAGTGCGGTCGGTCTCGTTGACCGGCGGCGCTGTCGAGGTGCGGACAGAACCGGGCCGTTGGGCCATGACCGCCTGGCCGTGGCTGGTCGACAGCCTCACCGACCTCGCCGGCACGGGCCGGCTGCGAAACCTGCTGACCGGTCAGGAACGTGCGATGCCGTGGACCCGGTCGAGCCTGACCGAGTGCACGCCCACCTGGTGTCGGGCGGTCTCGGCCGACGACGACGGTTGGCCCATTATCGAGGTCGTGAGGTCGGATGGCTCGGATCGCCGGGTGGTCGCCCGCCGAACGGCGACCACCGTCGTCACCGACGTCGCGGTGCTCAATCGTTTCGAGCTGTTCGTCGAGCTCGCTCCCACCACTCGCTTCACCGGCAGGGGCCGGCTGATGGTGTACGACCTGGCCACCGGCCAGACCGTCCGGATCAGTCCCGAGGCCGGCAACGTGGCATATCGGGCCGGTGTGCTTTGGTGGACCACCGGCACTCCGGAATCCTTCGTACGTCATTCGATCGACCTGCGAACCGTTTGAGGTGCCGCTGCGCAGCCCGGCAGCGGCCGTCGCGCCCGTCGAGAAGACCGCCACGCGAACCCCTGATGGAAATCACATTCATGTGCAAGGATTTCCGGGTCTTCTACGGGTCGGAGTGGCGTTGTCACGCTCCAGGTCGCCCGTTCCGCCTGCACACGGCGGTGTGGCCGCCCCGCACAGCAGCACCGCCGGGCGGGCGCGCTACGACCTGGACAACCCACGTCGCCTGGCAAGCATGTACGAAGGCGTGCTGCGCGAGGCCACCGCCCCCGCCGATCTCACCCGATGGCTGGACGGCGCGACCCTGCAACGCCTGTGGCCGGCCCTCGTGATGCCACCGCAGGTCCGCCGACTGTGGGAAGCACAATTCCCCGAGCTGGCCAACACGCGCCGACACGCCGCGTAGTGGTCGGCCAGACCCCGCCAATCCACCGCCGGCTGGCGCAGATCGCCCTGCAGGTCGGCGGCCGGTACGGGTTCGCGTTGGCCGGCGGGCATGCGATCGCCGCCCAGGGCATCCTCGACCGCCCCAGCGAAGACGTCGATCTGTTCGCCGACTGGCAACGCCGCGCCGACTTCCCCACCGCCGTGGACGAGGTGATCGCCGCCTATCGCGCCGAAGGCCTCGGCGTCGACATCGACCTTCGACTCGATACATTCGCTCGACTGCACGTCACCGGCCCAGCCCACCCAGATCAGCAGCACCGGGTGGAACTGGTGGCGAACTGGCGCGCCCAGCCGCCCGTCCAGATGGACATCGGCCCCGTCCTGCACCCCGACGACGTCATGGCCGGAAAGATGGACGCCCTCTACAACCGGGCAGCCGCCCGCGACTACCTCGACATCGATGCTGCCATCAGCAGCGGCCGGTACACCCTCGACCAGCTCTGCGACCTCGCGCACGCCGCCGACGACGGATTCGACCGGAGCATGTTCGCCGCGATGCTTGCCCACGTCGACCGCTTCGACGACGAAGACTTCATCGACTACGGTCTAGCGCCGGATGAGGTCGCTGAAGTGCGGCTCGCGTCTCTGCATGGCGGACCCTCCTACTCCGAGGAGTCGAGTAGGACTTTCCTGCCCTGCTCTCCGGCCCAGGGCCTATTCGTCTTACGGCACGTCCGGGTCGGGATGCTCGCTTCGATAGCTGCTCGCGGCGGCGTGATTGATGAGCGAGTTGTCGAGAAGCCAGTCGATGACCCGACGAGTCGCCCGTGCATGCTGGAAGGCGTGCCAGGCTGGCAGCAGGTGCGGATACTCCTCATGCAGTTCGTCCTTGAACCGCCGGAAGGCGCCCCTGCCTTGGACGGCCCGCAAGAGCCTGCGGCCCGCCTGCTCGTCGCTGACCCGCTCGGCAAAGTCGACCATGTCGCGGTGCCAGACGGAGGACGGTAACGCCTCGATCGGGACCAGGTCGAGTTCCTCGAGGTCCACCGGCGTCTTCCCGTCGATACCGCCGTCAGCCGTCCACATCATAATCTCCCCGCTGTCCCGGTCAATCAGCCAGCGGTACTCGTATGCGCTCTGGTCCTGCAGCGCCATGGCGATCTCTTCGAGATCGAGCCGGCGTACGTCGAGCATGGTGTCCACTCCGTTGCCGTGGTCGTCGGCAACCACGGTACGTCCGCTGCTCTCCCGGCCGCGAGGCTGCCGGCCCGGCCGATCATCAGCACGGAGACCGAGGCCATGAGTTGGCTACTGCTCCAGCAACCTGGGTTCGGGAGACCGGTCAGCTACAGCCCAGCGGCGTCGAGGGTCTTGAGGAACGTCGGCCGGCGCTTGTGTGCCACCCGCAACTCAGCGAGGTACTGCCCAAACGCCGTATGGTCTCCGGTGGCCTGGTACGCCGCTCGTAGAGCGGGGAGCAATGCGACGGCCCGCCGGTAGCGCCGCTTGTCGGCCGAGTTGAGGATCGCCTGCTCGACGAGGTCGCGGTACGGCTGGATCACCTCGTCCGGATGCGTCACGGCCCGTCCCTGCAGCAGGGTCTGCCACTGCGGCCCGCCGAGCCACCGCCGGTGGTGCCGGGCCTCCTGCCAGGCCTGGTCGTCACGGCCCACCGCCAGCAGCACGTCGACCAGCTCGGAGGCGTACGCCGGCTGTTTGGTGATCCGGTCGCGCAGCACCCCTAGAGCCCACGTCGTCGGATCGTCGCCGCCGGCCCCTTCCACGGTGTCGATCAGGGATCGGTACCCAGCGGCGGTGGGATGGCGTACGAACTCCTCCCGCCGGACCCGCACGGCACCCGGCGTGTCGCCTGCGGCGACGAGCATGTCGACCAAGAGGTCACGGAGCCGGTCGGTGTAGGGCGAGCCCGCGTTGGCGGCCACGCCCCGCCGGGCCCAGTCCATCGCCTCGTCCCAGCGTCCGGCCGCATGTAGTGCCTCGGCGATCCGTTGGTACTGCACGGCGTTGGTCAGGTGCTCGGCCAGCACCGCGACGTACTGGTCGACATTTCCCGACACCTCAGCGAGCTGCTCGCGCAGGTCACGCACCGCGAACGCGCCGGTCCACGACTCCGGGTCGGCAACATCTGCCCGCTCGGCGACCAGCCGCTCCACCTCCGCGATCCCCCGCCTCCCCAGCGCCGGAGCGAAGTCTGCCAGTCGGACGCGGGGCCAGCCGGGACCGTCGCACTCCAACTTCACCAGCCAGCCGGCCAGACTGATCGGGTTCGGCGTTGCCGCCACGCATGCCTTCGCGTACAGGTCCATGAGCTCCTGCAGGTCGTCTCCGACTATTCCGGAGGAGTCATCCAGATACATCAGGGCACGCGTGATGCGGTCGACGGCCTTGCGCAACAGCGGCACTGCGAGATCCGCCCGCCCCTCAGCGATCAACCGATCGCACTCCCCGGCCACCTGGCGGGCGGTCTGCGAGTACTCCCGTCGACCCCGGTAGGGATCCCGCCGGCGGTCCCAGCGCAGCCGGTCCACCAGCCCCGTCAGCTCATCACCGGTCACCTGCCCATCTCAGCAGACCGCGACCCGGTGTCGGGAACGTGCCACCCCCATGGTTGTGGGGCGTGGGATGACCGGACGGTCCTCGCCGAGATCGAGGACGAGACACACCTGTCCACCGCGGCCACCCTGCTGGAGACCCGGTCACCGACACCTCGATCGACTACACGAACGAGGCAGCGGCTTCGTCGCCACCTGACAAGGCCCGGATGGCGCAGGCGAGGTCACCCACGCCGGTCTGAGGTTCACGCCGGACACGGTCACCGCCTGGCTCCGCACCACCTACCGGTGTCACCTCGGCCTCACACCGCTCCCCGCCTGTCCAGGTCCGAGTGGACCTGAGCCAGCACCTGCCGGCGCCTCAGCGGCGGCGGGCGTACGCGGCCAGCCGCTCGCTGACCGGACTGATCCGCGGTCGCGGCACCTGTCGGAAGTGCTCCGGCTTATATGCGCGGAGAAGTTCCTCACCGTCGCGAGTCCAGTCGAAACGCGGCTTCTTCAGCAGCCGCCGGAACACCACACTGGCGCGCTCAGGATCACGTGCGGCCAGCCGACGCAGCACCAGCGGGCCGACGCTGTCATCCTGCAGGTACGCCAGCGTGTGCTCTCGGTAGCAGCGGCGGCGCAGCAGGTCCGGATCCGCGAACGCCGCCTCCACCAGACCGAACTCGGCGTAGAAGCCCAACCCGTCGACCTCGTCGTAGATCATCGCCACCGTCTCCGCGTCCACGACATTCGGCGGCAACTCGAACATCGTCGTCCCGTCACCGGCCGCTGTGGAGGCCGACGCGCCTGACGCTTTCGCACGGCAGAACGCGTGGTAGTCGGCCATCCGGTCGACGACCTGGTCGCCCGGCACCACCACCAGGTCGCTACCGAAGAACCGCACGAACCGCTCCCGATCCTGACGTTGCAGCTCCCACGCTTGAGTCAGCTTCTCCGGGTTCCGGTACACCGCCTCCGGGGCACGCAGCGAAATCTCCAACGCCATCTTGTAGGCGACGTCCCGCTCCTGCGCCCGCCACACGTTCATCGGGCCGCTGATCATCCACTCCTCGCCCACTGCCACCAGCCGAGCGAGCAGGAACGACCGATGCGGCGTACGCCGGAACACCGACGGCCCCATGTTGGAACGCACTCGGTAGGTCAGCTCATCCACAAGGTTCACCACGATCAACGCCGGTCCGTCGCGCCCCTGCACCTCAAACGGCCCCTGCACCACGTCCCGCCACCCGAGCAGCATCCGCTGCTCAGGCTCGGACAACTCCGGGTGCGCGGCGACGAACTGCTCCACCACCGTCCGGCCGTTACGCAGCCGATGCTCCAGGACGAAGTAGTCCCACAGAATCATCAAGGTGTGCTCGTCGAGCAGAAACCGCTCGTCATGCTGATCCGCCAGCACATCGTCGAACGCTCGCTCATAACGTCGCTGCTGCGAGAACGCCACCAGCTGCTGCTTCAGCTCACCCGCACGATTAAACAGATCATCATCAACGGTGACCGGCACGGGCTGTTCATACAACGACGCGATCCAGGCGGGATCCGGCCCCTGGCCCGGCAGTCACCGCACCGAGACCACGATATGGGTCCAGCCGACGACCCTGCCGAACGCAGACGGCTCGTCGAGCTACCCGACGTAGCGACAGACGGTAGCAGCTGCCGCCCTTGACGCCGAATCAAGCGACCAAAATGCCGCCTCATCCGAAAGCGCAGATGAAGCGGCAGGTCAGAGCGTTCCAAGCCGAGCAGGGCGACGATCAACCGTCCCCGTCGTTACCGCAAACAAAGATCATCCGTTACCGGACATTACCGCCGTTACCGGAGAAGATCTTCATCTCCCCAGGTCAACCGGTCGGGACGGCCGGATTTGAACCGACGACCCCTTGACCCCCAGTCAAGTGCGCTACCAAACTGCGCCACGTCCCGATGCCCCCGCGCGGTCTCCCCCGCGACAGCCGGTACAGCTTACCGCACGATCTTCCTTCCGTCGCACTCGCCCCTCCCGTGCCATGTCGGGTCGCCGGCGCCGCCGGCGACCCACCCCACCACCCCTAAAGCGTCCTAGGAGGGTGGGTGGGAGCGAGGGTCAGCCGTGTGCCTTGCCGCGTCCGCCCGGGCCGAGCTTCTTGCGGGGGCGTACCGAAATCTCGATCGGGCTGCCCTCGAAGCCGAACTCCTCGCGGAGCTTGCGCTCGACGAAGCGCTGGTACCCGGCGTCCAGCGGACCGCTGGTGAACAGCACGAAGCGGGGCGGTGCCACCCCGGCCTGGGTGGCGAAGAGGATCTTCGGCGCCCGTCCCCCGCGCACCGGGTGCGGGGTGGCCTGGACCAGCGCGGTCAGCCACGCGTTGAGCTGCGCGGTCGGCACCCGGGTCTCCCAGCTCGCCAGGGCCTTGCGCAGCGCCGGAGCGAGCTTGTCGACCGCGCGGCCGGTCTTCGCCGACAGGTTGAGCCGGATCGCCCAGGGAATGCGGCGCAACTCCCGCTCGATCTCCTTGTCGAGGTAGTACCGGCGGTCGGCGTCGACCAGGTCCCACTTGTTGAAGGCGATCACCAGGGCGCGGCCGGCCTCGGTGACCATCGACAGGATCCGCTGGTCCTGCTCGCTGATGACCTCGCCGGCGTCGAGCAGCACGACGGCCACCTCGGCGGCCTCGATGGCCGACGAGGTACGCAGGCTCGCGTAGTACTCGGTGCCGCTGGCCTTGCCGACCCGCTTGCGCAGGCCGGCGGTGTCGACGAGCTGCCAGGTCTCGCCGCCGATCTCGACCAGGCTGTCGACCGGGTCGACGGTGGTGCCGGCGACCGCGTCGACGACCGCCCGCTCCTCACCGGAGAAGCGGTTGAGCAGGCTGGACTTGCCGACGTTGGGCCGGCCGACCAGGGCGACGCGGCGCGGGCCGCGCGGCCGGTGCTCGACGATCTTCGGCGCCTCCGGCATCGCCTCCATGATGGCGTCGAGCAGCTCACCGGAACCGCGACCGTGCAGGGCGGACACCGGGTGCGGCTCGCCGAGGCCGAGCGACCAGAGCGAGGTCGCCTCCATCTCGATCGAGCTGTTGTCGGCCTTGTTCGCCACCAGGATCACCGGCTTGGCGCTGCGGCGCAGCATCCGCACCGCCGCCTCGTCGACGTCAGTGGAGCCGACCATGGCGTCGACCACGAACAGCACCACGTCGGCGGTGGCGACCGCCGACTCGGCCTGCGCGGCGATGGCGGCGGCCCGGTCCTTCGCGTCCGGCTCCCAACCGCCGGTGTCCACGACGGTGAACTGCCGGCCGTTCCACTGCGCGTCGTACGGCACGCGGTCCCGGGTCACCCCGGGGACGTCCTCGACGACCGCCTGCCGGCGACCGATGATGCGGTTGACCAGGGTCGACTTGCCCACGTTGGGCCGGCCGACCACGGCCACCACGGGCTGCGGTCCGGTCTGCTCCTCAACGTCGAGGTCCGGCTCCCGCAGCTCCACCCAGCCTTCGTACTCGCTCACGCCACTCCCCGCTCGGTCAGCAGGTCGCGCAGGCGCGCCACGACCTCGTCGATGCCCAGCTCGGTGGTGTCCAGCACCACGGCGTCCGGCGCCTGCGCCAACGGGTCGGCCGTGCGGGTCGAGTCGAGCCGGTCCCGGCGGGCCAGGTCGGCCGCGGTGGCGGCCACGTCGGCGGCGTCCTCGGCGCTGCGCCGGGCCGCGCGGGCCGCCTCGGAGGCCGTCAGGTAGACCTTCAGGTCGGCGTCCGGGGCGACCACCGAGCCGATGTCACGCCCCTCCACCACGATCCGGCCGGCGGCGGCGATCAGCTCCCGCTGCCGGGCGACCAGCAGCGCGCGGACCGCGGGCACGGCGGCCACGGCGGAGACCGCTCCGGTCACCTCGGGCCCCCGGATCTCCACCTCGACGCCCACGCCGTCGACGGTCACGCCGTACCCCCGGGGGTCGGTGCCGATCCGCAGGTCGGTCTCGCCCGCGACCTTGGCCACCGCCGAGACGTCGGCCAGGTCGACGCCGGAGCGCAGCACCGCCCAGGTGATCGCCCGGTACATGGCGCCGGTGTCCAGGTAGCGGGCGCCGAGGCTGACCGCGAGCCGCCGCGAGACGGTGGACTTACCCGAACCGGACGGCCCGTCCACGGCGACCACGCAGCGCCCGGTCCGTGCCTTTTCCTCCACCGTCGTCCTCCTCAGTCCGTACCTCGCAGATCCTGCCCACGAGCGGAAACCACACACTGCCTTCAATCATGCCCGGCGCCGCGCCGTGCGCTGGCACCACGCCACCGCGAGGCGACGCGCGACACCCGGAGCGAGGCCGCCGGAAGCCTACCGGCAGCGGTACCCGCCGCCGCCCGCCTCAGTCGCCGACGGCCTTGAACAGCGCGGCGACCTCCGCGTTGGTCAGCCGGCGCAGCCGCCCGGTGCGCAGGTCGCCGAGCTTGATCGGACCGATCGAGGTACGGATCAGCCGGGACACCGGGTGGCCCATCTCGGCCATCAGGCGCCGGACGATGTGCTTGCGCCCCTCGTGCAGGGTCAGCTCCACCTGGGCGGTTTTGCCCAGGCTGCCCACCACCTTGAAGGAGTCGACCTTCACCGGCCCGTCCTCCAGCTCGACGCCGGCCGTCAGCCGCTTGCCCAGGTTGCGCGGGATCGGCCCGGCGACCTCGGCGAGGTAGGTCTTGAGCACCTCGTACGACGGGTGCATGAGCTTGTGGGCGAGGGTGCCGTCGTTGGTGAGCAGGAGCAGGCCCTCGCTGTCGGCGTCGAGCCGCCCGACGTGGTAGACCCGCTGCTCCAGCCGCGCGCCGATGAAGTCGGCGAGCTCGGTGCGGCCCTTCTCGTCGGCCATGGTGGTGACCACCCCGCGGGGTTTGTTCATCGCCACGTAGACCAGGCGGACGTCGGCCTGGAGCCGTTCGCCGTCGACGTGGATCACGTCGCGCGCCGGGTCCGCCTTGTCGCCGAGCTGGGCGACGCGGCCGTTGACGGTGACCCGGCGCCGGAAGATCAGGTCCTCGCAGGCCCGCCGAGAACCCACCCCCGCGGCGGCGAGCACCTTCTGGAGGCGCTCGGCGCCCTCGTACACGGGGGCGTCGGGCTTCGGGGCACGGTCATCGCGTCGCATCGGCAAGCTCTTCTACATCGTCGGGGAGGAACGGGGCCAGCGGCGGCAGGTCGGCGACGCTGTCCAGCCCGAGCTTCTCCAGGAAAAGGGTGGTGGTCCGGTAGAGGTGGGCGCCGCTCTCCGTCTCGGTGCCGCACTCCTCGACCAGCCCCCGGGAGACCAGGGTACGGATCACGCCGTCACAGTTGACACCGCGGATGGCGGAGATCCGCGAGCGGGTCACCGGCTGCTTGTAGGCGACCACGGCCAGGGTCTCCAGCGCCGCCTGGGTCAGCCGCACGGACTGCCCGTCCAGCACGAACCGCTCCACGTACCCCGCGTATTCCTGCCGGGTGTAGAGCCGCCAGCCGCCCGCGGCCCGGCGCAGCTCGAACCCGTGGCCGGCCGCCGTGTAACCCGCGGCGATCTCGGCCAGCATCGCCGCGATCCGCTCCGCCGGCTGTTCCAGCACGTCGGCGAGGGTCGCCTCGGCGACCGGCTCGTCCACCACCAACAGGATCGCCTCCAACGCGCCGCGCAGCTCCGCGTCGTCGAGGACCGGTGCCGGCTCCGGCGGCGCCGGCACCCGCCGCCGGGGTCGCGGCGCCCTGTCGGGTACGCGGACAGCCTCCCCGCCCGGCGCCGACTTCCCGGCCTCTCCCGTCGGCGCCACCGGCTCCCCGGCGTCCCCGCTCGGCCGCCGCTGCTCACCAGCGGGCTCCCCCACGCCCGCAGCGGCCTCCTCGGCGGCCGCGCCGTGGTCGTCGCTCGCGCCTTCCCCCGAGATATTGGAAGGATCCGGCCCCTCCGAGGGCCGCTTCTCTCCACGGTCTTCGGTGGCGTGCTCGGTGGCGGGCTCGGCCGACGCCGCAACGGAGTCGGTGGCGGGCTCGGCTGGTGGTTCGGGGCGGCGTTCCCACGGGGGGATCCAGGCGGCGGCCTGGTCGGCCAGGGAGTCCCGGCGTTCCTCGTCACTCATCCCGCTCGTCCTCCGTCGGTTCCGTCCCGTCCGCCGCGCCGGCCCGCCCCGCCGGCCCCGGATCCGTGCCGCCGGGCCCGGATTCCGTTCCGGCCGGCTCTGGCGCCGCCCCGTCCGTCGCCGTCTCCGCCGACGGGGACGGGGTGCCGGCGTACTCGTCGATGTCCAGGTCGGTGTCGCCGTCGGCGGGGCCGGTCCAGCGTACGGTCAGCTCCTCCAGGGCCTGGTCCTGGACGAACGCGACGAGGCCCTCCCGGTACAGCTCCAGCAGCGCGAGGAACCGGGCCACCACCTCCAGGGTGACCTCGCAGTCCGCGCAGAGGCCGGCGAAGGTCGCGGTGCCGGCCCGGCGCAGCCGCTCGGCGATGATCCCGGCGTGCTCCCGGACGCTCACCCGGACCATGTGCACGTGGGCGATCGACACCTCGGGCGCCGGCTTCGGGGTGAACGCTTTCACGGCGAGCGCCCGCAGCCGCTCCGGCCCGATGCCGAGCACCAGGTCGGGCAGGGCCTGCGCGTAGTGGGGCTCCAGCGTGACCGCGCGCGGCCAGCGCCGCCCGCCGGCCTCCTCCAGGGCCCCGATGTGGGCGGCCGCCTCCTTGTACGCCTTGTACTGCAGCAGCCGGGCGAAGAGCAGGTCCCGCGCCTCCAGCAGCGCCAGGTCCTCCTCGTCCTCGACCTCCGCGGCGGGCAGCAGCCGGGCCGCCTTCAGGTCCAGCAGGGTGGCGGCGACGAGCAGGAACTCGCTGGTCTCGTCCAGGTCCCACTGGTCGCCCATCGCCCGGAGGTAGGCGATGAACTCGTCGGTGACCTTGTGCAGCGCCACTTCGGTGACGTCCAGCTTGTGCTTGCTGATCAGTTGCAGCAGCAGGTCGAACGGGCCGGTGAAGTTGGCCAGCCGGACGGTGAAACCGGTGGTCTCCTCGACGGTCGCCGGGTCGGCGGGCACCACGTTGTCGACCTCGGCGGCCAGTTCCGCGGCGGCCACGGGATCGTCGGCGCCGTGCGGCGGGTCGAGGGGTGGTGCGGTCACCGGGAAACCGTAGTCCACGGCCCGGACACCCGGCGTCCGGCCCAGGGCGTGGGTCGACGTCCCGGCCCGGCCGCGGCGGGGCCTCGCGACACGCCCTAGCGCTCCGCCTGGGCGGCGATCACCTCGCGGGCGAGCTGGCGGTAGTTGCGCGCGCCCGAGGAGGCGGGGTCGAGGGTGGTGATCGGCGCACCGGCCACGGTGGACTCGGGGAACTTCACCGTCTTGGTGATGACCGTCTGGTAGACCTTGTCGCCGAACGCCTCCACCACCCGCTGGAGCACCTGCCGGCAGTGGGTGGTGCGGCTGTCGTACATGGTGGCGAGGATGCCCTCGAGCTCCAGGTCGAAGTTGAGGCGCTCGCGCACCTTGTCGATGGTGTCCAGGAGCAACGCCACACCGCGGAGGCTGAAGAACTCGCACTCCAGCGGGATGAGCACCCCGTGGGCGACGGTCAGCGCGTTGATCGCCAGCAGGCCCAGGGAGGGCTGGCAGTCGATCAGGATGAAGTCGTACTCCTTGCGGACGGTCTTGAGCACCCGGGCCAGGGCCATCTCCCGGGCGACCTCGTTGACCAGCTGGATCTCGGCCGCGGAGAGGTCGATGTTGGCCGGGAGCAGGTGCAGCCCGGCCACGTCGGTCTTGATGAGCACGTCCTCGGCGGTGACGTCGTCCTGCATCAGCAGGTTGTAGACCGACAGGTCCAGGTTGTGCGGGTTGACGCCGAGGCCCACCGAGAGGGCGCCCTGCGGGTCGAAGTCGACCAGCAGCACCTTGCGGCCGTACTCGGCCAGCGCCGCGCCCAGGTTGATGGTCGTCGTCGTCTTGCCGACGCCGCCCTTCTGGTTGGCCATCGCGATGATCCGCGCCGGGCCGTGCCGGTCGGTCGGCATCGGCTCGGGGATCGGCTTGCGCATCGTGTACGCGGCCGGATCGGCCGGGCCGAGATCCGCGCCGAGCGTGGCCTGCTGCTCACGGAGCTCCGACGTCCAGGTCTCGGCACGGTCACCGTTGCCTGCCATGTCCTCGTTGCCCCCTCCCGACGACCACCCGGCGTCGGAGTCGACCGACGTCCCTTTCGCGGCGCCGCCGCGCACCCTGCGTCCGCGTCGCCCCGCCAGGTCCGCGCCGAACCCGACTCTACGCCACCGGCGAGCAGGGCGTTCGGCACCGGTACGGCGTGTCGGCGGGCGGGCTGCTACCCCCGGGCCCTCGGGTGGGCCGTCGCGTACACCTCACGCAGCCGCTCGACGGTGACCAGGGTGTAGACCTGCGTGGTGGTCACCGAGGCGTGGCCGAGCAGTTCCTGCACCACCCGGACGTCCGCCCCGCCGTCGAGCAGGTGGGTGGCGTACGAGTGGCGCAGCGTGTGCGGGGAGACCGCCCCCGGCCCGTCGACGGGCAGCCCGGCCCGCTGGGCGGCCCGCCGCAGGATCGTCCACGCCCCCTGCCGGGACAGTGACCCGCCCCGGGCGTTGAGGAAGACCGTCGGGGTGCCCCGGCCCGCGGCGGCCAGCGCGGGCCGCGCCCGGACCAGGTACGCGCGCAGCGCCTCCACGGCGTACCCGCCGATCGGGACGAGCCGGCTCCGGCCGCCCTTGCCGCGCAGCAGCACCGCCCCCTCGGCGGCGTCGACGTCGTCCACGGCGGCGCCCACCGCCTCGGAGATGCGCGCGCCGGTGCCGTACAGGAACTCCAGCAGCGCCCGGTCGCGCAGCGCGAGGGGCGCGCCCGCGCCGGTGGCGGTGACCGGGCCGGCCGTCTCCAGCAGCCGGACCACGTCGTCGACCGGCAGCGCGCGCGGCAGCCGGCGCGGCGGCGTGGGCGGGCGGACGTCGCGGCTCGGGTCCACGCCGGCCAGGCCCTCCCGCAGCGCGAAGCGGTGCAGGCCGCGGACGGCGCTGGCCGCCCGCGCGGCGGACGAGGCGGCGAGCGGCGGGTGCCCGTCGTCGCCGGCGCGCAACCGGGCGAGGTGGGCCTCCACCTGACCGGGGCCGACCGCCGCCAGGTCGGTCACCCCCGCCGACGCCAGGGTGCCGAGATAGCGGTCGAGGTCCCGGCGGTACGAGGCGAGGGTGTTCGCCGACAGTCCACGCTCGACGGTGAGGTGGTCGAGGTAGCCGCGGACGGCACGGCGCAGGGCCGGCCCGGGCTCCACGCCCGTGCCGGCCCCGTCCTGCGTGGTCAGGCTGTCGCCCCTCAGGCCAGCACCTCGGCCAGCGGCAGGGTGGCCATGCCGTGCGCCTCCGCGACCGGACCGTAGACGACCTG
Organism: Micromonospora sp. WMMD558; assembly: GCF_049315255.1. Lineage (NCBI taxonomy): Bacteria > Bacillati > Actinomycetota > Actinomycetes > Micromonosporales > Micromonosporaceae > Micromonospora > Micromonospora sp. WMMD558. The sequence goes on from NZ_CP186061.1 coordinate 5,286,834, forward strand.
GCCGGCGTGGGTGTTGAGACCCAGGGCGAGCGCCGCGTCGCGGCGCAGCGCCTCCCGCCAGCCGTGGTTGGCCAGCTCCAGGGCGTACGGCAGGGTGACGTTGGTCAGCGCGTACGTGCTGGTGTGCGGGACCGCGCCCGGCATGTTCGCCACGCAGTAGAAGATCGACTCGTGGACCTGGTAGGTCGGGTCCGCGTGCGTGGTGGGGCGCGAGTCCTCGAAGCAGCCGCCCTGGTCGATGGAGATGTCGACCAGCACGCTGCCCGGCTTCATCCGGGAGACCATCTCGTTGGAGATCAGGGTCGGGGCCTTCGCGCCGGGCACCAGCACCGCGCCGATGACCAGGTCCGCGTCGAGCACGGCCCGCTCGACCTCGTACGCGTTGGAGGCGACCGTCTGCAGGTGGCCCCGGTAGATGGCGTCGGCCTGACGCAGCCGGGCGACGTTCTTGTCGAGCAGCAGCACCTCGGCCTGGAGGCCGAGCGCGATGGCGGCGGCGTTCATGCCGGACACGCCGGCGCCGATCACGACGGTCTTCGCCGCGTACACGCCGGAGACGCCGCCCATGAGGATGCCGCGCCCACCGCCCTGCCGCTGCATGTGGTACGCGCCGACCTGCGGGGCGAGCCGGCCGGCCACCTCGGACATCGGGGCGAGCAGGGGCAGCGACCGGTCGGGCAGCTCGACCGTCTCGTACGCGATGCCGGTGACCTTGCGGTCGATGAGCGCGTCGGTGCACTCCTTGGAGGCGGCCAGGTGCAGGTAGGTGAAGAGCACCTGCCCCTCGCGCATCCGGTGGTACTCCTCGGCGACCGGCTCCTTGACCTTGAGCACCAGCTCGGCGGTGTCCCACACCTCGTCCGCGGTGGGAAGGATCTTGGCGCCGGCGGTGGCGAAGTCGTCGTCGCTGATGCTGGACCCGACGCCGGCACCCGACTCGACGAAGACCTGGTGACCGGCGCGCACGAACTCGTTGACGCCCGCCGGCGTGATCGCCACGCGGTACTCGTGGTTCTTGACCTCGCGTGGGATTCCGACCTTCACGATGCAGACACCTTCCTCCGGGGCTGCCGCCCCGACTGCTCGGCGCCACGACGGCCCCATTGCCGCCGCGGTCCACCGGTCCCGCCGGCGGCAGTCTAGGCGCGCCGTCGTCCGTGGGGAGCCAGCACAGTGACATGCGGTGACCGCTCCCCCTGACGAAGTGTCAGGCGCCGGCCCGGCCGGCGGTCGGCGACCGCCTCGGCCGTCAGGACGGTGTTCTCCATTATCGTCCCACCCGGCGTGTCCCGCCGGGGACAGCAGGCATGTGGATCACCGTCGTGTCGGTCAACGGGTGGCACCGGCGCGCAGGGCCGGCCCCGCGCGACCGACCCGACCCGGACGACGAGGGGCCGCGCGGTTCGCCGCGCGGCCCCTTCTCGCGTACGCCCCTCAGCGTGGCAGCGGTGCGTCCGCCCGGCGCAGCGCCGACCAGCCCACGTCGCGGGCCCGCGCGGCGGCGAGCAGCCCGGCGACCGCCGAGGCGTTGGTGATCTCGCCGTTCAGCACCATGCCGACCGCCTCGTCCAGGCCGATCCGCACCACCTGGAGGTCGGCCTCCTCCTCGCGGCGGTCGTGCCGCTGCTCGGCCGGCACGTCGGCGAGGTCGCGGGCCAGGAAGACCCGGACCAGCTCGTTGGTGAACCCCGGCGAGCTGTGCAGGTCGACCAGGACGTCCAGCCGCCCCGCGCTGAGGTCGGCCTCCTCGGCCAGCTCCCGCCCGGCGGTGACGGCCGGATCCTCGCCCGAGACGTCCATCAGCCCGGCCGGCAGCTCCCACAGGTGCCGGCCGACCGCGTGCCGGTACTGCCGGATCAGCACCACCTGCCCGGCGCCGTCCAACGCCACCACGGCCACCGCCCCGACGTGCCGGACGTGGTCGCGGACGGCGGTGCCGCCGCCGGGCATGGTCACCTCGTCGCTGACCACCTCGAAGATCCGGCCCCGGTAACGCTCGGTACGCGACCGCAGCTCGTACCGGTGCTCGACGGCACTCACACCGCCGCCCTGCGGGTAAGGAAGGGCCCCCTGTTAACGCCTCCGGTAGAGGAAGGGTCCCCTCTTAACACTCGCCCGCGCCGCCCGCTCACGACTTCGCCGCCGCCTTCGTCGCCGTGCCGCCGTTGCGGGCGGCCTTCGCCGCCGCCGCCGCGCCGTCCAGGTCGACCGGGAGCTGGTCGGCCTCCGAGTACGCGATGGCCGCCTTCACGAACGACGCGAACAGCGGGTGCGGCCGGGTCGGCCGGCTCTTCAGCTCCGGGTGCGCCTGGGTGGCCACGAAGAACGGGTGCAGGTCGCGGTCCAGCTCGATGAACTCGACCAGCCGGCCGTCCGGCGAGGTGCCGGAGATGTGCAGGCCCGCCTTGGTCAGCGCGTCGCGGTAGGCGTTGTTCACCTCGTACCGGTGCCGGTGCCGCTCGCTGACCTGCGTGCTGCCGTACGCCTCGGCGACCAGGGAGCCGTCGGCGAGCGCCGCCGGGTACGCCCCGAGCCGCATGGTGCCGCCCAGGTCGCCCTTGCCGGCGACGATGTCCTCCTGGTCGGCCATCGTGGCGATGACCGGGTGGGCGGCGTCCTCGTCGAACTCCAGCGAGTTGGCGCCGTCCAGGCCGGCGAGGTGGCGGGCCACGTCGATGGTCATGCACTGCAGGCCGAGGCAGAGGCCGAGCAGCGGGATGCCGTTCTCGCGGGCGTACCGGGCGGTGCCGATCTTGCCCTCGATGCCACGCACGCCGAACCCGCCCGGGATCACGATCCCGTCCACGCCGGCCAGGGCGTTCGCGGCGCCCGCCGCGCTGACGCACTCGTCGCTCGGCACCCAGCGCAGGTGCACCCGGGCCCGGTGGCCGAAGCCGGCGGCCCGGATCGCCTCGCTGACCGACAGGTACGCGTCGGGCAGGTCCACGTACTTGCCGACCAGCGCCACGGTCACCGTGTGCCGCGGCTGGTGCACCCGCTCCAGCAGGTCGTCCCAGCTCGACCAGTCCACGTCCCGGAACGACAGGCCCAGCCGGCGCACCACGTACGCGTCGAGACCCTCGCGGTGCAGCACCTTGGGGATGTCGTAGATGCTCGGGGCGTCCGGGGCGGCGGTGACCGCCTCCAGGTCCACGTCGCAGTAGAGCGACAGCTTCTGCTTCACCTTGTCCGGGATGTCGCGGTCGCAGCGGAGCACCAGCGCGTCCGGCTGGATGCCGATGCTGCGCAGCTGCGCGACCGAGTGCTGGGTCGGCTTCGTCTTCAGCTCGCCCGACGGCGCCAGGTACGGCACCAGCGACACGTGCAGGTAGAAGCAGTTGTCCCGGCCCAGGTCGTGGCGGACCTGCCGGATCGCCTCCAGGAACGGCAGCGACTCGATGTCGCCGACGGTGCCGCCGACCTCGGTGATGACGACGTCGGGCACCTGCCCGCCGGCGTCCGGGTCGGCCATGCCGAGGATGCGCGACTTGATCTCGTTGGTGATGTGCGGGATGACCTGGACGGTGTCGCCCAGGTACTCGCCACGCCGTTCCTTCGCGATCACGTCCGAGTAGATCTGACCGGTGGTGACGTTCGCCTTGCCGGACAGGTCCCGGTCGAGGAACCGCTCGTAGTGGCCGACGTCGAGGTCGGTTTCGGCGCCGTCCTCGGTGACGAAGACCTCGCCGTGCTGGAACGGGTTCATCGTGCCGGGGTCGACGTTGAGGTAGGGGTCGAGCTTCTGCATGACCACGCGCAGGCCGCGCGCGGTGAGCAGGTTGCCGAGGCTGGAGGCGGTGAGGCCCTTACCCAGCGAGGAGGCCACGCCCCCGGTGACGAAGATGTGCCTGGTCGTCCGTGCTGAAGGGGCCAAGGCCTGCTCCCGTGTCGTCCGTCGCGGTCGTGCAGACCGCCGTGCCGATCAACCAAGTGATCACGCGATCCACGGGATTCCACGGTAACACCTCGCCGGCCGCCGGGCCCGGGCGCACCCGCGTCGAGCGCCGGGTGTCGCCCGCCGGTCAGCCGGTCGTGACCTCGCTCGATGCCCGCGCGGTCGGGATCCGCCCGCCGGTTGCCGGGGCGGCACCGGCCGACCCGCCGGCGTCCGCGCCCCCGGTCGCCGGGCCCGTCCCGGCCCCGCCCCGGGCGTCGGCGTCCCGGGCCTCGGTCCGGTGACCGGCCGCCGGGCCGCCACCGGTGGGCGCGCCGTCCCGCCGCGGGCCGCCGCTTCCCGGGCCGTCACCGGGATCGGCCGGGCCGGCGCCGCCCCCGGCCGGACCGCCGTCGCGGGCGGTCTCCGGCCTCGTCCGGTCGGTGGAGTGGTCGAGCACCCGCAGCGAGGCCAGCGCCGCCATCGGCACCACCAGCGCGGCGGCCGCACCGGCCACGTCGAGCGCCGACCCGCCCAGCACCCCGCCGATCACCGCCGCCACCGCGGTGCCGGCCATCGCCGCCCGCACCGCCGGGTAGATGCCGAAGAGCCGCATCAGGCCACCCCACGGCTGCAACAGGGCGAACCAGACCAGCAGGGCGCCGGCCACCGCGAGCACCGTCAGCGGGCTGTCGACCAGCGTCTCGACGTTGGCGGCGCCGGACCGGTGGACGGTGAGCCCGCCGGTGCCGTCGCCGATCGCGGCGAGGAACCGGCCGAGGCTGCCGCGCTCGGCGACCGGACGACGTACGTCCACGACGGCGACGCCGATGGTCAGGGCCAGCCCCGCCATCGCCGCCCACGCGAGCCGGCTCAGCGTCAACCAACCGCCGGCGCTGATCGCCGCGGCGACGCTCACCCCGGCGGTCAGCGCGACCGCGCCGATCGAGTCCGCCCCGAGGTACGGGCTGCCGACCAGCACCACGGCGGGAGCGCCGACCGCCACCACCACCATCGGCCGCCAGGACCGGCGGACCCGCTGGGCGAGGCAGCCGCCGGTGAGCAGCGCGCCGGCCAGCAGCACGCCGAGCCCCACCGTGCCCAGGCCCGCGTACCGGCCGCCCTCGAGGGCCGAGTAGCCCACCACCGCGTTGAGTTGGAGGCGGGCACCGGTCAGCACGTCCGCGCCGACGGTGAGGGTGGCGAGACCGGCGACCGCGCCCAGCGGGCCGAGAGTGCTCGCGTACCCGGGCAGCGACCGCACCAGCACCGTCGCCGCGACCACCAGCGAGACGGTGGCGGCGGCGAACCACACCCCGGCGTGGTCGCCACGCCACCAGGGAACCAGGTCGGCCAGCAGCGCCGCGGGTACGGCGAGAGCGGCGCCGACGAGCAGCAGTTCCACCGCCGCCACGACCCGCCGGGACACCGGCTCCGGGCCGTACGGGCCGGCGTGCCGGCGGGCCCGGCGCAGCAGCGGCAGCACCGCCACCCCGAGCGCCACCTGGGCGGCGGCGAGGAGGCCGAAGAACCAGCCGGCCACCTCACGCTGGGCGGCGGCCTCCCGGTCGGCGTCGGCCGGACCGGCGATCGCGGCGGCGAGGTCGGCGGGCCGGCCGCCCAGCGGCTCGGCGGGCCGGCCGAGGAACGGCCGCTCGGGCAGCGGCCGGCCCAGCGCGGTCAGCGCGGTCGGGGCGAGGTCGACCAGTTGCAGGTACCCCTCCCGGGCAGTGGTCGGGGAGGTCAGCCAGCCCCGTTCCCAGCCCGGGCCGTGCGCGACGGCGACGTGCAGCCGGGACGGCGCCTCGGTGTCCGACACCCCGGCGACGATCACCAGGGAGCGGGGTGGGCGGGCCGCCAGCACCCGGGCGAGCCGCGTGTCGGCGGCGCGGGCCGCCGCGGCCCGGGTCGCCGGGTCGTCGCCGGCGACCGTGCCGGCGTCGACGATGCTGAGCACGCACGAGCGCAGCAGGCCGGACGGGTCGGCCGGCAGCTCCGGCGCGTACCGGTCCACCCGCCCGAACGGCCGCGCCGCGGCCACCGCCGCGCCCGGACCGACCGCCACCGAGCAGCGCACGGACTCGGACAGGGAGCCGGGGACCGCCCCCCACGGCAGCCGCTCCTGGTTGTGCAGGACCACGCTCTCCTGGTCGGGCAGGTTCGCGCCGATGCCGTCCGGCCGCTCCACGACGACGTCCGTGGCGGGGCAGGCGCCGGCGGGCCGGTTGCCGGGCCACGCCGCGAAGCTGCCCGCCCCGAGGGTCAGCCAGCCGTCCACCGGGCAGGTCGGCCGGTGCGCCGAACGCGCCGACAGCGAGCCGATCGAGCCGTCGCGGGCCATCCGCCACAGGGTCGGCGTGGTCTCCGGGTCGACGTCGTCCCAGCGCAGCCCGGCCACCCCGACCAGGACCACGTAGTCGGCGGTGCGCTCCGGTGTGCGGTTGGCCGGGCGGGCGGCCAGGGCGGCGACACCGAGCGCCACGACGAGGAGGGTCAGCAGGACCGGGGCGAGTCGGCGCAGCATCACCGGCGTCCCGTCGACGGGGCGTCGGCGTCGGGGGCCGTCGGGCCGGCCGCGTCCGAGGTCAGCTCGGCGTAGAGCGCGGTGAGCTGGCCGAGGGTCTCCGTCTCGGTGGGCCAGGTCGCCGCGCGGGCGGCACCGAGCCGGCCCAGCTCGGCCCGGCGCGGGGCGTCGTCCAGCAGGCCGCGCACGGCGTCGTCGATCGCGTCGACGTCGCCCGGCGGCACCAGCACGGCGGCGTCGCCGACCAGCTCCGGCAGGCCGCCGACCGCCGTGGCCACCAGTGGTACGCCGGCCCGCATCGCCTCCTGCGCGAACAGCTGCCGGGCCTCCCAGTCGCTGGTCACCAGGGCGAGGTCGGCCCCGGCGAGCAGGTCGGCCACGTCGGTGCGGTGCCCGAGCAGGGTGACCGGTGCCCGGGCGGCGGAGATCCGGGCGGCCAGTTGCAGGTAGGCGGGGCCGCTGCCGGCGATCACCACCGCCGGCGCCGGCGTCCGCGTACGCCACCGCGCGGCGGCGTCCACCAGCACGTCGTACCGCTTCTGCGGGTGCAGTCGACCGACCGAGAGGATCAGCGGCTGGTCACGGCCGACGCCGAACTCGGCGCGGACCGCCTCGCGGCGGCGTCGCGGCGCGGGCAGCGTCGGCGCGGCCACCTGCGCGAGCCGGGCGTCCGGCGCGCCCAGCCCGGTGGCGCGCTCGACCAGGTCGGCGGAGGCGCCGAGGCTGACCCGGGCTCCCCGGGCGACGACCCGCTCGGCCAGCCGCGACACGCTCCCCCGCAGCCCGCCGACGAGCACGGCGTTGTGCCAGGTGACCACCAGCGGAACCGCGGGCCGGGCGAGGACGGCCACCAGCCCGGCGCGCAGCCCGTGGGCGTGCAGCACGTCGACCGGGTCGGTGGCGAGGGCCCGGCGCAGCGCCGCCACCGCGCGCGCGTCGGCGGGCGTGGGGCTGGCCGAGATCTCCACCGCCTGGAAGCGGGCGCCGACGCCGGTGAAGCCGAACTGTTCCTCGGTCGCCGCGGGGCCGCAGACGAGCACCGAGGTGCCCGTCGCGGTGAGGCCGGCGGCCAGCGAACGGACGTGCTGCCCGACACCACCGGTGCTGGAGGCGAGCAGCAGGGCGACCGTGCCGCGCCAGCCGGCGCGTGAGGTCGGTTCCGTCACCGGGACACCGTCTCCTTCCCGTCGCCCCGCTCCGGGGGGACCCCGTCCTGCTGCGTCCCGCCGTCCGGGGCCTCGTTCGCCCCCCGGCGGGCCCGCCCGAGGCGCCGCAGCACCCCGGCGAGCAGCGGTCGTACGTCCGGCCGGTCCAGCGTCCAGGCCACCGCGAGGAACACGGCGCCGACCAGGACACCGGACAGCATGCCCTGTACGAGTGCCGCCGGTGCGCCCGGGGTGCCGTCCCCGACGGCGGCGAGCCACCGGGACACCGCCCATCCCGCGAGGGCGGCCAGCACCGCGCCGGCCGACCCGGCCACCGCCGCCCGGGCGAAGCCGGCGAGCGCCGCGGCGCCGGCCGTCCGCCGGACCGCGACGACCAGGAGGGCACCCAGCACCAGCATGCCCGCAGAGTTGGCGAGAGTGACCGCCGGCACCCGGTCGGCGACCGGGAACACCGCGGCGAGCAGCACGGCCGCCGGCGGCACCACGAGCCAGCCGACGCTGATGGCGGCGGTGGCCGGTCGGGTGGCGCCGTGGGCGTAGAGCGCGCGGGAGAGCACCGCGAAGAGGCCGTAACCCACGAGCCCGGGGGCGAAGCCGACGATGGCCGCCGCGGTGACCTCCGGGTCGAGCGGGAAGAAGTGGCCGACCGGCACCGCGGTGCCGACCAGGGTCGCCGCCCCGAGGCAGCTGAGCAGCAGGACACCCCGGGTGGTGTCCGCGACCGTGCGCCGGTACCGCCGTTCCTCGCCGCCAGCCGCGGCCGCCGCGAGGGCCGGGTACGCGGCGGTGGCCAGCGGCACCGCGAGGACGGCCCACGGCAGCAGGTACATGGTCTGGGCCAGGTTGAACACCTGCGGCGAGCCGGTCGGGCCGCCGGAGACCCGGTTGAGCATCACGACCAGGGCGACCTGCTGGGCCGTGACGGTCACGGCACCGGCCACGGCCAACCCGCCGATGCGGGCCCGGGCGTCGGCGGGAAACGCGAAGCCGGGGCGCAGGCGCAGCCGTAGGCGGCGCAGGGGGATGAGCAGGGAGAGCGACAGCGCCACCACACCGAGCGTGGTCCCGGCGGACAGGATCAGCTCACCGCCCGGGCTGACCCGCGCCACGCTCACGGCGCGCCCCTCGGCGGCACCGAACGTCAGGTAGACGCCGATCACGGTGACGCTGGACAGCAGCGGCGCGATGACCGGCCAGGCGAACCGGCGGTGCGCCTGGAGCACCCCGGTCAGCACGATGCCGATGCCGTAGAGCGGCAACTGCGGCGCGAAGACCCGCAGCATCCGCGCGCCGGCCGCCAGTTCCGCGTCGGACCGCCCCTCGCTGATGAGCGCGACGATCGGGTCGGCGAGGAGCGCCACCACCACCGCCAGCGGCACGAGGAGGGTGACGGTCCAGGTGAGCAGGGCACCGGTCGTGGCGGTCACGGCCCGCCGGTCGCCGGCGGCGACCGCTCCGGCGAGCAGGGGCACCACCAGGCTGGCGAGGGCGCCACCGGCCACGATCTCGAAGACGATGTTCGGGACGGTGTTGGCGATCACGTACATGCCGCCCAGGTCGCTCTCCTGCACGACCCAGGTGAAGACCGCGGTGCGGCCGAAGCCGGCGAGCCGGCTCACCACCGTGAGGGCGGCGATCAGCGCGGCCGCTCCGGCGACGCGGCCGGCGCCGGCGAGGGGTGCCGGAGTCGTCACGTCAGTCGGCGCGACGGCCCAGCGCGTCCAGCTCGCGCAGCCCGGGGGTCCGCTGGATGACCTGGGTGAAGCTGACCTTCTCGCTGGCGGCGGTGAGCCCGGCGAGGACGGCGAGCAACCCGGCCCGGCCGACCGGCCCGGTGCGGGCGGCGAGCGTGACGCCGAGCAGGGCACCCAGCGCGTTGGCGCCGCTGTCGCCGAGCATCACGTCCTCGCCCAGGTCGGCGGGGAGCAGGCCGGCGGCGGCGCCGACCGCGCCGGCGGCGATTCCGCCCTGCGGCCCCGGCAGCAGCGGGGCGCCGACCAGCAGCCCCGACTTCAGTGCCCGGCCCGGCCGCAGGTCGAGCAGGTTGAGCAGGTTGGCGGTGCCGGCGATGACGCCCGCGCCGAGCAGCACGTCGACGCCGCGCCCCACCGCGCCCTGCCGCTGGCGGCGCCGGTGCCGGGCGACCGTCGGGTCGGCGGCGAGCAGCGCGGCGGCGCCGAGCCCGGCCGCCCCCACGCCGACGATCTTGACCAGGCCGGCGGTGACCCGCCCCTCGCGCAGCGCGGCGAGGTGCCCGGCGAAGCCCTTGGCGGCCTTCTGCTCGGGCCGGGCCCCGACCACGTCGTCGTAGAGGCCCACCGCCCCGGCGCCCAGCCCGGCGACCAGGGCCGCCCCGCCCGCCGCGCCGCCGGCGGCGCCGAACGCGCCGGCCGCCGCGGCGCCGGCGGCGAGCGCCGGGCCGGCGGCCAGGGTGACCGTGCGGCCGCGGAAGTTCGTCCGCTCCAGCGCCGGGCCGGCCGGGGAGGTACGCACCTCGCGCAGCGCGTACCGGGCGACTGCCGCGCCGGCGCCGGCGACGAGGATCCGACCGAGCAGCCTCACGCCGTCACCTCGCTCCGCTCGGCGATCGCGCGGGACGCCCGCCTGCCGTGCCTGACGGTTCGCTCGGCACGCTCGCTCACGCCGCCCCCCTCTCGGACGGGGGTGGACGGACCGGACACCGGGGTGGATGCGTCGCTCACTGGGGCAGTCTAGGCAGCAGGGAGGTGGCGTTGTCGCCGACGCCGTACTGCCCGGCCTTCTTCTCGGTGAGCTGCTGCACCAGCGCGAGCGCGGTGACCAGTTGGCCCTGGACGGTGTTCGCGTTGTCGACCGAGGAGATCGACTCGGCCAGCACGGCGTCACCCCGGACGAACGCCACCAGGTTTCCCCCGGCCGAGCCGTTGCCGGCCACGACGATCGCGCCGGTCCGGTCGAACTGCTCGGCGACCTTGACCACCGACTCGTCCTTCTTCGCCGAGTCCTTGTCGACGTACGGCTGGCCGCTGACCACGACGACCGCCTCGGCGGAGGCGGTGACCCGCTCGGAGGTGGTGAGGTAGTTCGCGTTCGTGTACGCGGCCAGCACCGCCCGCCGGTCGGCCTCGCTGACCGGTGTCGCGCCGGGCGCCCGGTCGAGCAGCACGGTGGCCAGCAGGGCGCTGGAGGTCTCCACGCCGTGCCCGTTGCCGGGCAGGTTGGCGGTGGGGGCGCTGGTGGGCCGGGCGGCGGTGACGGCCAGCTCCAGCAGGTCGTTGTTGTTGTCCGGGTTGATGAACTTGTCCTGCAGGTCGATGCGGCCGGTCACGTCGGCCCCGCCGAGCTGGAGCATCTTGATCACACCCTCGGTGTGGTCGCGCCCGGTGGGCAGGCTGAGCACCAGCACCCGCTTGCCGCTGAGCTTGCCCGGCAGGACCACCCCGGCGATCTCGGCCGCGAAGTCCTCCTCCCGGGCCAGCTCCTCCTCCATGTTGTTGACCGCCTGGCGCATGAGCTGGTTGTCCTTGCGCAGCCCGTTGACGGTCTCCTTCAGGGAGTCGGCCACCGGGCCGTTCAGCGCGGCGGTGCCGACCACCAGGCCGATCGCGAGCGCCAGGAAGACCGCGGTCAGGGACACCACGTGGTACCGGAAGTTGATCACACCTGCAGCCTCTTGTCGGTGGAGCGGCGTCAGAAGAGCCGTTCCAGCTGGAACACAAAATTGTTCCACCACTCGGAGACCACGCCCAGGTACGCCTTGCCGACGGTGGAGACCGCCACGGCCGAGGCCATCGCGGCGATCGCGGAGAGCACCAGCAGCAGCAGGGAGGACCCGGAGATGCTCTGCCGGTAGAGCCGGCTCACGCCCTTGGCGTCGACCAGCTTGCCGCCGACCTTCAGACGGGTGAGGAACGTCGACGCCATGCCGCCCCGGCCCTTGTCGAGGAACTCGACGAGCGTGGCGTGCGTGCCGACGGCCACCAGCAGCGAGGCGCCCTTCTCGTCGGCGAGCAGCATCGCCAGATCCTCGCTGGTGGCGGCGGCGGGAAAGGTGACCGCCGGCACACCGAGGCCGTTGACCCGGGCCAGCCCCGGCGCCCGCCCGTCCGGGTACGCGTGCACGATCACCTCGGCGCCGCAGCGCAGCACGTCGTCGGTGACCGAGTCCATGTCGCCGATGATCATGTCCGGCGTGTAGCCGGCCTCGACCAGCGCGTCCGCCCCGCCGTCCACGCCGATGAGCACCGGCTTGAACTCCCGGATGTACGGGCGCAGCACGTCCAGGTCGGCCTTGTAGTCGTAGCCACGGACCACGATGAGGCAGTGCCGCCCCTGGATCTCGGTGCGGATGTCCGGCACGCCGACGCCGTCGAGGAGCAGGTCCCGCTCCTGCTTCAGGTAGTCCATGGTGTTGGCGGCGAACGCCTCCAACTGGACCGAGAGCCCCTCCCGGGCGTCGGCCATGGCCTTCGCCACGGACTCCGCGTCCTGGAGGGCGCCGTGCGCCACCGGCTCCTCGCCGACGTAGACGGTGTTGCCCTCGATCCGGACGGTGTCGCCCTCGCGGATCTGCTCGAAGACGCCCTCCCCCAGGTCGTCCAGGAGCGGGATGCCGGCGCTGATCAGCACCTCCGGCCCCAGGTTGGGGTAGCGACCGGACACCGACGGCTTGGCGTTGAGCACGGCGGCGACACCGACCGCGACGAGTGAGTCGGCGGCGACCCGGTCCAGGTCGACGTGGTCGATGACCGCGATGTCACCGGGGCGGAGCCGCCCGACCAGGCGTTTGGTCCGGCGGTCGAGGCGCGCGGTGCCGACGATCCGGCCCGGCTCCGCGGGCCGCGTCCGGCGCAACGTGGGTAGACGCATCGTGACCATCCTGGCATGTGAGGCAGGCATCTCCGGCGCGACATGCCTGAGCAGGGCCGCCTGTCCAGGGAAGCACACTACGGCGCAGGTCGGTGTGCCTGTGGTCACAATCCGCCCGGCGCTACCCCCGCCGCTCCCGCGCCGCCACGGCCAGCAGCTCCTCCGCGTGCGCGATACCCAGATCGGAATCGGGCAAACCCGCGAGCATCCGGGCCAGCTCGCGGGCACGCTCCGTGTCCTCCACGACGCGGACCCCGCTCGTGGTGACCGCGCCGCCGGTGTCCTTCGCCACCACCAGGTGCCGGTCGGCGAACGCGGCGACCTGCGGCAGGTGGGTGACCACCAGCACCTGGTGACTGCGGGCCAGCCGGGCCAGCCGCCGGCCGATCTCGACCGCCGCCCGGCCGCCGACCCCGGCGTCCACCTCGTCGAAGACCAGCGTGGGCGGCCCGCCCGAGCCGGCGAAGACCACCTCGATGGCGAGCATCACCCGGGACAGCTCGCCGCCGGAGGCGCCCCGCTGCAACGGCAGCGACGGCGCGCCCGGGTGGGCGAGCAGCCGCAACTCCACCTCGTCGCCGCCGTCCGGCCCGACGCCGACCTCGACGCCGTTGACCGGCAGGCTCGGCTCGGACCGCCCAGCCGGGCGGGGCAGCACGACCACCTCGACGCGCGCATGCGGCATGGCCAGGCCGGCCAGCTCCTCGGTGACCTGCGCGGCGAACCGCCCCGCCGCCTCCTGTCGGGACGCCGACACCCGGCCCGCCAGGTCGGCGACCTCACCGGCCAGCCGGGACGCCTCCCGGTCCAGCTCGTCGAGCAGGTCGTCGGAGGTGTCCAGGTCGGACAGCCGCGTCCGGGCCCGCTCCGCCCAGGCGATCACCCCGTCGACGTCGTCGGCGTACTTGCGGGTGAGCGCGCGCAGCGCCGCCCGCCGCTCGTAGACCACCTGCAACCGCGCCGGGTCGGCGTCCAGCCCCGCCAGGTACGCCGACAGCTCGGCGGAGACGTCCGCGACCAGGGTCGCCGCCTCCTCCAGCCGCGTCGCCAACTCCCCGAGCGCGGGGTCGGTTCCGGCCTGCGCCTCCAGGGTGCGGCGGGCGGTGCCGAGCAGGGTGGTCGCATCCGGGGTGTCGTCGGCGGCCTCCACGCCGCCGGCCACGCAGTGCTGGGCGAGCTGCGCCGCCGTACGCAGGCCCTCGGCGTGCTCCAGGCGCTGCGCCTCCGCCTTCAGCTCGTCGTCCTCCCCCGGCTGCGGGTCGACCCGGGTGATCTCGTCCAGGCCGAGGCGCAGCAGGTCGGCCTCCTGGTTGCGCTCACGCGCGTTGCGCCGCCGGTCGGCCAGGTCGTCGACCACCGACCGCCACCGGGTGTACGCCTCACGCAACGCGTCGAGCAGCTTCTCGTGCTCGGCGCCGGCGAACCGGTCCAGCGCGGCGCGCTGCTCGCCCGGGCGCAGCAGCCTCAGCTGGTCGGACTGGCCGTGCACGGCGAGCACCTGCTCGCCCACCTCGGCGAGCATCGACACCGGCATGCTGCGGCCACCCAGATGGGCGCGGGAGCGCCCCTCCACCGTCACCGTGCGGCTGAGCAGCACCGAGCCGTCCTCGTCCGGCTCGCCGCCGGCGTCGGTGATCCGGGCGTGCACGGTGTCGGCGACCTTGCCGGCCAGCCGCAGCCGGCCCTCGACCGCCGCGCGGCCGGGGTCGGCCCGGACCCGGCCGGCGTCGGCCCGCCCGCCGAAGAGCAGACCGAGACCGGTCACCACCATCGTCTTGCCCGCGCCGGTCTCGCCGGTGATGACGTTCATGCCGCCGGTCAGCGGCAGCGTCGTGTCCTCGATGACGCCCAGCCCGGTGATGCGCAGCTCTTCCAGCACAGCACCCGACAGTAGACGCGGGCCCCGACAGTTGACCAGCCGGCGACACCGGGTGAGAGCCCGGCGGGCGGGGTCGTACAGTTCTGCCCCGTGCTGGACGTGATCGGTCTGACCCCGGACGAGGAGCAGCTCTACCGCTGTCTCGTCCAGCTCACCACCGCCCGGGTGGGCGAGCTGGTCGAACGGCTGCGCCGGCCACGCGCCGAGGTCCTCGCGCAGCTCGACGCGCTGCGCGACAAGGGCCTGGTGCTGCCGACCGGGCCGCAGCCGGACGCGCCGCTGCGGCCGCTGGCGCCGGACGTACCGCTCGGCGAGGCGCTGCTGCGCCGGCAGGAGGCCCTGGAGTCGGCCCGCGCCGCGGTCACCCAACTGACCGAGGAGTACCGGGCCGGGATGCGGCGGCACGACGCCGACCACCTGGTGGAGGTGGTCACCGGCGCCCGGGTGCTTCGCGAGCGGCTGCGCGACCTGCAGAACAACGCCCGGGTCGAGGTGCTCTGGTTCTGCCGGGCGAACCCCATCGCGATGCCGGGCCAGGAGAACACCGAGGAGTTCGACGCCCTGGCCCGCGGCGTCCGCTACCGGGCCATCTACGAACGGGCGATGCTCCTCGAACCGGGCGGGCTGGAGGACATCGAGCGGGGCGTACGCGCCGGCGAGCACGCCCGCGTCCTCGACCGGCTCCCGGTCCGGCTGGCCATCGTGGACGGACGGACGGCGATCTGTCCCCTGGTGCCGGAGCGCGGCGACGGCGAGCCGACCGCCGCGGTCATCGGCCGCAGTCAACTCCTCGACGCCCTGCTCGCCCTCTTCGAGAGCCACTGGCTCATGGCGACGCCACTCAACTCGTCCACCCCGGCGCCGCCGTCCGGAGCGGACGGCTACCGGCCGGGGGCCGACGAGGCACGGCTGCTGTCGCTCTTCGTGGCCGGCGTGCCCGACAAGTCCATCGCGTCCCAGCTCGGCGTGAGCCGCCGTACCGTGCAGCGGCGGCTCGCCGACCTGATGGCGGTCGCCGGGGTGGACACCCGTCCCGGACTGGCCTTCCAGGCCGCCCGGCTGGGCTGGATCTGATCCTTCCGGCATCCCGTCACCGGCCGCGCCGCCGCCGGCCCGCCACCCGAAGGCGTGCCGACGGCGGCCCCGGCCGCGGCCCGGCCCGGTCGCCCACCACTGCTGGCGGGCAGCCGGGCGGGCCGCCGGGGACGTCCGCGCGGTCAGGGGGGATCGACCCGCGCGGACGCCGGCTCAGCGCAGCCCGTACGCGTCGATCACGGTCTGGTCGACGACGTTGCCGGCGCGGTCGGCGGCGTGCACCCGCAGCGACACCGCTCCCTTGCCGGCGGGCAGCTGCGCGGTGTACCGGGTGCCGGACCCGCGCACCGGCACCGACCGCCACGTCGCGCCGGAGTCGAACGACACCTCCACCCGCAGGCTGGTGCCCTTCGGGGCGGGTACGCCGGCCGGCTGGCGCAGCGTCACGCCGAGCTTGTGCCCGTGCCGGCCGGACACCTCGCCACGCAGATCGGCCGGGACCTGGTAGTCGACCTGGAGCAGCGGCAGCGGCCGCGCGGCGTCACCGGTAGGGCGGGCCGAGGTGAACTCCCAGGCCGTCTCGGTCCGGGTGGCCCAGCGCCACTCCTCCGAGGAGCGCCGCGTGGTCAGGTCGAGCCGGTAGCGAGCCGGTCCCGCGGTGGTCGCCACCGGCGTCCAGCCGCCGGAGAGGTCGGCGATCGGCCGCCCGTCCCGGCTGAGCCGGCGCTCGACGGTGTCCTGCTCCTCGCCGAACCCGGCCGGGCTGTAGTGGCCGTCGGCGTCGACGAACTCGGCCACCCGCAGGTCCAGCGTGTCTCCGGTACGCGCCGGCACCGGCAACCCGCCGCCGGCCGGCACCGCCGGGCGCACCACCGGAGCGTGCCAGGTCTCGGTGATCCGGTCATCGGCGGCGTACCGCCGGGGCTGCTGGCTGGCGCCCCCGGTCAGCCGGCCCCAGGACCAGGGGAGCCGGTGCAGCACCCGCTGCTGCCACCAGTTGTCCCCGGCGCTGACGAACTCCTGCCGCGTGGTGCCGGTACGCACCAGCCGCTTTTCGTCCATCCAGGAGTACTGCTGCCAGGGCCGCCAGCCGAACCGCTGCTCGCCGGCCCAGTCGAACCCGCCGGTGTCGGCGTAGCGGGCGGTCACCTCGGCGGTGTTGTCCGCGGTCACCCGGTGCACGACGCGATCCGGGACCCGCCCCTTCGACACCTGCCACACGTCGTACAGGTAGGGGCTGTTCGGGGTCAGCGTCAGGTCCAGCGTCACGCGTCCGGCCTTCGCCGCCGCGATCATCCGCTGCCCGTCGTCGTAGGCGACCACCATCGACGGAATCGGAAGGCGGTCCCCGTCGGGAGCCCAGACCGTCCACGCGCTCCAATCCGCCGGGCGGACGATGAGCACCATCGCGGCGCCCGCCGCGGCGGCATCGGCGACCAGCTGATCCTCCGCAACGTGTGCGGGGTCACCGGCGACCAGCGCGGCCGCACCTCGGACCCCGGCTCGGGACAGCTCGGCGGCGCTGCCGTCGCCCGCCCACACCAGCGGCAGCTTCCGCCGGCCGTCCGGAGCCGGCGACTGGTGCAGCAGGTTGATGTCCAGCGGACCGGAGACGTTGCTGACCTCGGCGTCCACCAGGGGGGCGACCAACTGCCACCGCGAGGAGAACTCGAACTGGCCCTGCCGCACCGCCCGGGTCGGCGTGACGTTCACCTGCTGTACCGTGCTGAACGTCATCACGCCGTGGTCGACCTGCCGGCCGTTGCCGAAGACCCGGTGCTCGTAGAAGCTGATCACCGCCCGCTGCTCGGTCGGCTTCGGCGTCTCGATCCGCACCGGGGTGCCCTTGCGCGGGTCGAGCACCACGGTCATGTCCCGGTCGACCATCAGCTCCGGGTCGGTGACCAACGTGACCTGCTCGTCCAGTGGAGCGCCGTGCTCGATCAGCCCCTCGAGCAGGTACGGGCCCTCCTCGATCTGCACCTGCCACTCCATCCCGGGGAAGAGGAAGAAGAGCCGGTCGGACTCGGGGTGCTCGCCGAACAGGGTCACCACGGGTGCCGCGCCGGGCTGCCCCTGCATGTCCAGCGCCTTCACGGTGACGACGTGCTGCGGGCCGCTGAGGGTGAGCCCGACGGCGGTACGCACCGTGACGCCGTCCGCGCCGGTGGCCACCAGCCAGCCGCCGTGCGGGCCGCGGTCCAGCTTCGCCGGGTCGGCGCGTAGCGGCACGGCCACGCTGCCGCCGGCCGGCACGGTCACCTCGGCCGAACCGACGGTGACCCCGTCCGGCTCGGCCGCGCCGCTGTCCTGGTTGCGCAGGTCGAGGGCCAGCCGCAGGGTCTGCGGTGCCGTGGTGCCGTTGGTGTAGGTCACCGTCCGCTCCACCGCCGCGCCTCCGGAGACCACCCGGGCGAAGTCGGCGGTGGCCGAGCCGTACACCCGCTGGCCGAGCGCCCGGGCCACGTCGACCCGGCCGCCGCCCTGCTCGAAGACGGTCAGCTCCGGGTTCGCCTTCGTCGTGCTGACCAGCGCGTCCTTGAGCTTGCCGGCTGTCCAGTCGGGGTGCTCCTGGGCGAGGATCGCGGCCGCGCCGGCGATGTGCGGGGTCGCCATCGAGGTACCGGACGCCCGGGTGTAGGCGTCGTCCACCGGCGTCCCCATGGCGGTACCAGTGGCCCGGGCGGCAACGATGCCGACGCCCGGCGCGGTGATCTCCGGCTTCAGGCCGTTGTCGCCGAGCCGCGGCCCACGGCTGGAGAAGTCCGCCAGGTTGTCGTCGCGGTCAACCGCACCGACGGTCAGCGCGGCGGCGGCCGCGCCCGGCGCGCCGACGCTGCGCGGCGCGCCCTCGTTGCCGGCGGCCACCACGAACAGCGCGCCGGTCTCGGCGGTCAGATCGTTGAGCGCCTGGCTCATCGGGTCGGTGCCGTCGGTCGCGGAGCCACCGAGGCTCATGTTGACGACCTTCGCGCCGGAGCGGGCGGCCCACTCCATGCCCGCGATGATCCCCGAGGCGTAGCCGCTGCCCCCGTCGTCGAGCACCTTGCCGACCAGCAGGCGGGCACCGGGGGCGACGCCCTTGCGCAGTCCCTCCGAGGCGGCGCCGCTGCCGGCGATGGTGGCGGCGACGTGGGTGCCGTGGCCGTGCCCGTCCCGAGGGCTGCCGCTGCCGGAGAAGTCCTGCGCGTCGGCGATCCGGCCGGCCAGATCGGGGTGGGCAGCGTCGACGCCGGTGTCGAGCACCGCCACCGTGACGCCGCTGCCGTCCCGACCGGCCGCCCAGGCCGCCGGGGTGCCGATCTGCGCCACGCTGTGCTCCAGCGCCGGGCGGACCCGCTCGTCCAGCCAGACGCGGGCGATCCCGCCGCCGAGCCGGGGCGTGCCGGCAGCGGTCCGAGCCTCCGGCGTGCCGCGCAGGGTGGTCCACAGGCCGCCGAGGTCGCCCTTGCCGACGCGCAGCGCGGCGCCGTTGATGCTCTCCAGCGGCCGGGCGTCGGTGGCACCCGTGAGCGGCCGAACCCGGCCGGCGGCGTTCTCCTGGTAGCGCACGATCAACGGCAGGGCGCCCTGCGCCGCGTCGCCGTACCCGTCGGCGAGCAGTTCCTGCACGTCGAACAGATCGGGATCGAGGGTGCCGGCGGAGACGTACGGCACGACGTCGCTCGGCAGCACCCGCAGCCCACCGTCGGCCTCGATCGTGTGGAAGGTGATCCGCTCCCGGCCGGGGCCGGGGCGGACGGTCGCGGCGACCCGGCCGGGTGCGGCCGGGACGAGGTCCACCTGGTCGCCGGTGATAAGGGTGATCCGGGCGGGGGTGGTGCCCGGGGTGGTCGTGCCCGGGCTCGGGCCGGTGGGCCGGGCGGGCGGGTCGGCGGACGCCGGTGCGGCGAGGCCGACCACCAGC
The DNA here is from genome assembly GCF_049315255.1 of Micromonospora sp. WMMD558. Classification (NCBI taxonomy): domain Bacteria; kingdom Bacillati; phylum Actinomycetota; class Actinomycetes; order Micromonosporales; family Micromonosporaceae; genus Micromonospora; species Micromonospora sp. WMMD558. The sequence continues at coordinate 5,306,067 of NZ_CP186061.1, forward strand.
GCCCCGGCCGCGCCGGCGGTGAGCCAGCGTGGGGGCCAGTGCATGCGATGCGCTCCTCTACTCCAGGGCCGGTCTCCGGGAGATCGACCGCTCGGAGTCTGCGACGGAGCGCGTGGGGTGGTCACTAGGTGCGGCACGCCGCACCGGCGACATGTCGCCAGGTGGACATCCCGCGGCTGCCCACCGGACCACAGGTGTCCGGCGGGTTACCACCGGTTGCGCCGCGCCCGCTACCGGGCGCGAACACCGACGGCGGCCGGGCGAAGCCCCGGGAGGACGCGTCAGCGGCGGGCCGGAGTGCCGGCAGGAAGCGTCAGCGGCGGTTGCCCCGCCAGCCGTGCACCGGCAGGTCGAACTTGGCCACCAGCCGGTCGGTGAACGGCCGGGCCTTCAGCCGCACGATCCGCACCGGCAGGCCGCCCCGGCGCACCGTCACCCGCGCGCCCGGCGGCAGGTCGTAGACCCGCCGCCCGTCGCAGCACAGCACGGCCAGGGTGGTGAACGGGTCGACGGTGATGACGAACGTGGAGGTGGGCGCGGTCACCAGCGGCCGGCTGAACAGCGCGTGCGCGCTGATCGGCACCAGCAGCAGGGCCTCGACCTCCGGCCAGACCACCGGGCCGCCGCCGGAGAACGCGTACGCCGTCGAGCCGGTGGGCGTGGCGCAGACGACGCCGTCGCAGCCGTACCGGGACAGCGGCCGCCCGTCGACGTCGACGAGGAGTTCGAGCATCTGGGCCCGCTCCCCCTTCTCGACGCTGATCTCGTTGAGCGCCCAGGACTCGATCGTCGGGCCGCCGTCGAACTCGGCGGTCACGTCCAGCGTCAGCCGTTCGTCCACCGTGTAGTTGCGGCCGACGACGTCGCGGACCGCGGAGTCGAGGTCGTCGATCTCGGCCTCGGCGAGGAAACCGACCTTGCCCAGGTTGATGCCGAGCAGCGGAACCTTCGCCGGCCGGGCCAGTTCGGCCGCCCGCAGGAAGGTGCCGTCCCCGCCGAGCGCGAAGACGATCTCGGCGCCCTCGGCGGCCTCCGGGCCGGTCACCGGCACGACGCCGGGCAGGTCCAAGTCGTCGGCCTCCTCGGCGACCACCCGGACGACGAAGCCGGCCGCGATGAGGTCGGCGGCGACCGCCCGGGCGTGCTCGGTGCTGCGCCGGCGCCCGGTGTGCGTCACCAGCAGTGCGGTCCGGCTCACCGCGCCGGCCGTCCCGTCGGCACCACGCGGTCGGCGTTTCCGCGCGCCACGGGGCTCGCCTGCTCGCTCACCCGGCCACCTCCTCCGTCGCCGTGTCCGGCAGGTCGCCGGACGCCGGGCCCCCCGGCCCGGCCGTCACCACGGCACGCACCCGCTCCGGATCGGCGGTGGGCGCGCCCCGGCGTAACCATACGAAGAACTCGACGTTGCCGCTCGGCCCCGGCAGTGGACTGGCGCACACGTCGGCGAGGCCGAGACCGAGGCCCGCCGCCGCGGCGGCCACGTCCAGCACCGCCTCGACCCGCAGTTCCGGCTCGCGGACGACGCCACCGGCGCCGACCCGATCCTTGCCGACCTCGAACTGCGGCTTGACCATGAGCGCGAGGTCGCCGTCGGGCCGGGTGCAGGCGGCGAGCGCCGGCAGCACCAGCCGCAGGGAGATGAAGGACAGGTCGGCGACGGTCAGGTCGACCGGCCCGCCGATCGCCTCCGGGGTGAGCGTACGGACGTTGGTGCGCTCGAACACGTGAACCCGTTGGTCGGTACGGAGCGACCAGGCGAGCTGCCCGTACCCGACGTCGACGGCCGCCACCTCGGCCGCCCGGGCGCGCAGCAGCACGTCGGTGAAGCCGCCCGTGGAGGCGCCCGCGTCGAGGCAGCGCCGGCCGGCCACGGTCAGCCCGCCGGTACCGAAGGCCGTCAGGGCGCCGGCGAGCTTGTGCCCGCCGCGGGAGACGTACTCCGAGCCCGGATCCGCACCGGTGACCAGCAGCGGGTCGGCGGGGTCGACCATCGCGGCGGGCTTGCGGGCCGGCACCCCGCGCAGCTGGACCCGGCCGGCCTCCACCAGCGCGGCGGCCTGCTCGCGCGAGCGGGCCAGGCCGCGGCGGACGAGTTCGGCGTCCAGCCGTGTACGACGTGCCATCGGTGGTTCTCCGGCTCCTCAGGACTGGTCGATGCTGGCGAGGGTCTCCCGCAGCGTCTCGTAGGCCGCCTCGTACTGCGCGATCTGGTCGGCCGGCGGAAGCCCGGCGGCGTTGACCATCGCCTGCACGGCGGCGTCGACGGCCGGGTGCCGTACCTCCTCGTCGTCCCCGACGGGCACGGCGGGCGGCCCGGGACGGGGCCCGGGCCGGTGGCCGGCGGGCGGTCCGGGCCGCGGGCCCGGCTGCGGTCCGCCGCCGCCCGGTCGACCCCCCAGGGGTACGCCGGACGCCGACGCACCGGGCGGCGGGCCGGGGCGGGCCGGGCCGGTCACGACCGGCTCCCGGGGCGGCGGGTGACGGGGGCGCCGTTCATGCCGCACCGCCCGGCTGCTGCCTGCGCGGTGCCTTCTTCGCCGGTTGCGGGGCGGGCGGCTCGCCGGTGGGCGTCAGGTCGGCGGACGGCCGGGTGGCCACCGCCTTCTTCGCCACCGCCTTCTTCGCCACCGCCTTCTTCGCCACCGCCTTCTTGGCCACGGCCTTCTTCGCGACAGCCTTCTTGGCCATGATCTCCCTCGCCGGGGCCGGCCCGTGCGCCGCGTCCCTGCCGGGGGTGGCGGGCGTCGTGGTGGGCGCGGCGGCCGAGGGCGGCGTGGCGGGCTCGGCGGCACCGGGTGCCGCCCCCTCGGCCGGTCCACCGGCGGCCGGCGCGACCGGGCCTGGACCGCCGACGGCGGCGCCCGTGCCGGCGGCCGTGGCGACCGGGCCGGTACGGGCCTCGCGGAGCTGCCGTTCCAGCTCGTGCACGCGGCGGGTCAGCTCGGCCACCTCGTCGGCGGTGGCGAGCCCGACGGCCCCGAGCGCCCGGTCCACCTCGAACCGGACCAGCTTGGTCAACGCCTCCCGGTTGGCCGCGCTGGTCGACATCAGCTCCTCGGCGAGCGCCTGCAGCTGGGTGGCCGTCGCGCCGCCCGTGCCGACGAGCCGGCGGACCGCCTCCTGTGCCTTCTTCCGGGGCGCCTCCGTCAGGCCCATGGCCAGCTCGAGGTAGGCGCGCCACGCGTCCTGCATGCCTGAGTCCTTCCGCGGGGCGGGGGTGTGCGGTCCTCACGCTACCGGGCCCGGCCGAACCCGCCGTGCGGTACGGTGCCGGGGAGTGCGTGGCGCAGGCGTGAGGGGGCGATGGTGGCCAGCGTGGACGAGTGCCGGCAGGCGTTGCAGGATCTCGCCGCCCGGCTCGACCGCAACGCCGAGGCGGTGCGGGAACGGGTCGACCTGGACCGCTCGCTCGCCTGCCGGATCACCGACCTGGACACCGCGTTCCACGGCCGGATCACCGGCGGCCGCCTGGTGGACCTCGCCGACGGCGACGACCCGAAGGCCAAGATCGCGATGAGCACCACCAGCGACGACCTGCTCGCCCTCGTCCGCGGCGAGCTGGACGTGACCCGCGCGGTGGCGTCCCGCCGGGTCTCGATCAAAGCGAACCCGTTCGACCTGATGAAGCTGCGTAAGCTGCTCTGACCGCGGGCGGTCGCCGGGTCAGTCGGCGAGCAGACCCAGCGCCGCGAGCGCCAGGTCGGCCTCGGGCGACGTGGCCCGCACCGACACCGGTTCCGCCGCCGACCACGCCGCCGCGCACAGCGCCGGCAGCGCGTCCAGCGGGCGTCCCGCACCGGAGAGCTCCACCCGCCCGTCGCGCACCGTCGCCGACCAGCCCGCGGCCTCCGCCGGGCCGGGCACCCGCACCGCGGCCGCCGGGTCGAAGAGCCCCGCCAGGTCCTCCGACACGTACGTCGGCCGCCGCTCGGGAACGGCGGCCAGCAGCTCGGCCACGCCGCTGACACCGGTGAGTACGAGCAGACTGTCCAGGCCGGCCCGGACGGCGCCCTCGATGTCGGTGTCCAGCCGGTCGCCCACGACCAGCGTCCGGCCGGTGCGGGCGCGGCGGGCGGCGGTGGCGAACAGTTGCGGCTCCGGCTTGCCCACGACCACGTCCGGGTCGCGGTTGAGCGCCGTGCGCAGCGCGGCCACCAGGGCGCCGTTGCCGGGCAGCGGGCCACGGCCGCTGGGCAGGGTCCGGTCGGTGTTGGTGGCGATCCAGGTCGCGCCGCCCCGGATCGCGACCGCGGCTTCAGCGAGGTCGCTCCAACCGACCTGCGGCCCGTACCCCTGGACGACCGCGACCGGCGACTCCTCGACCCGGCTGACCGGGGTGAGCCCGGCGGCGCGGACCTCGGCGCGCAGCGCCTCGGCGCCGACCACCAGGACCGGCGCCGCCGCCGGGTACCGGTCGCGGAGCAGCTCCGCGGCGGCGGCCGCGGACGTCAGGACCTCCTCCGCCCGGGCGGCGACGCCCATGCCGGTGAGCAGGTCGGCGACCTCGCTCGACCGGCGGGAGGCGTTGTTCGTCGCGTACGCGACCGCCCGCCCCTCGGCGTGCAGCCGGCCGACCGCCTCGACCGCGCCGGGGATCGGCTGGTCGATCAGGTAGATCACACCGTCCAGGTCGAAGACGACCAGGCTGTACCCGTCGACCAGCCGCCCGTCGGTCATCGCCGGTCGGCGCCCGGCTCGTCGCGCCGGGCCTCGTCGACGTCGGCCGCGCCGAGGTACGACGCACCCCCGAGGCGGCGCGCCTCGGTGTCGGTGAGCTCGTCCTCGGCCAGGTCGTCAGCGACCGCACCTGCGTCCGGCACCGCCGTCCCCGCGCCGGCCGCCGCCACCTCGACGTCGGCGTCGGTGTCGCGGCCGGCGTCGTCGGCGGTGTGGTCCTCGGCGTCGGCGGCCCGACGGTCGCCTGCGGCGGCGTCGGCGCCGGTCGCCGGCTCGACGTCGCCTCCACCGGTGAGGTCGGCGTCCGGCTCCGCCGGAACCGCCCCCGGCGCGCCGGGCCCGGCGGCGAAGTCGTCGACCTCGTCCTCGTCGTCGCCCTCGATCACCACACCGTCGAGTTCCAGCAGGCGCTCGGCCGCGTCGGTCTCGCCGTCGGTGTCGACCTCCGCCGCGCGGGAGAACCACTCGCGGGCCTCCTCGCGGCGGCCCACCGCGAGCAACGCGTCGGCGTACGCGTACCGCAGCCGGGACGTCCACGGCTCGGCCGCGTCACTCGTCAGCTCCGGAACCTGGAGCATCGCCACCGCCGCGTCCTTCTGGCCCAGGTCACCGCGAGCTCCGGCGGCCACGATCAGCAACTCGATCGCCACGGCCTGGTCCAGCTTGGTCCGGTCCGCGCCCCGGAACAGGTCGACGGCCCGCTCCGGGCGGCCCAGGGCCCGCTCGCAGTCCGCGAGGACGGCGAGGTGGCTCTGGAGGCCGGTCATCCGGTGGTACGTCCGCAGCTCGGCCACCGCCGTCTGCCACTCCCCCGCGTGGTACGCGGCCAGCCCGACCGCCTCACGGACAGCGGCGATACGCGAAGCGAGCCGGCGGGCCGCCAGGGCGTGCGCCAGCGCCTCGGCCGGGTCCTCGTCGATCAGCTGACCGGTGGCGACCAGGTGCCGGGCGACCTTCTCCGCCACGCCCTTGGCCAGGGAGAGCAGTTCCGCCCGGACGTCCTTGTCCAGGTCGGTCGCGACGATCTCGTCGGACAGTATCGGCGCGGCCGGCGCCTCGGGCCCGGTCTCGGCCTCGGGCCGCTCCCGGCGGTCACCCCGGAAGCCACCCTCACGGCGCTCGCCACCGCGGAAGCCACCCTCACGGTCGCCCCGGAAGCCACCCTCACGGCGCTCACCGCCCCGGAAGCCACCTTCACGACGCTCGCCACCGCGGAAGCCACCCTCACGGTCGCCCCGGAAGCCACCCTCACGGCGCTCACCGCCCCGGAAGCCACCTTCACGACGCTCACCGCCGCGGAAGCCACCCTCACGGTCGCCCCGGAAGCCACCCTCACGGCGCTCACCACCCCGGTAGCCACCCTCGCGGCGCTCACCGCCCCGGTAGCCACCCTCACGGTCACCGCCCCGGAAGCCACCCTCACGGCGCTCACCGCCCCGGAAGCCACCCTCACGGTCACCGCCACGGAAGCCACCCTCACGGCGCTCACCGCCCCGGTAGCCACCCTCACGACGCTCACCACCGCGGAAGCCACCCTCACGGTCGCCCCGGAAGCCACCCTCGCGACGCTCACCGCCACGGAAGCCACCTTCACGGCGCTCGCCGCCCCGAGCGCCCTCACGGTCACCGCGGAAGCCACCCTCACGGCGCTCGCCGCCCCGAGCGCCCTCACGGTCACCGCGGAAGCCACCCTCACGGCGCTCGCCGCCCCGAGCGCCCTCACGGTCACCGCGGAAGCCACCCTCACGGCGCTCGCCGCCCCGAGCGCCCTCACGGTCACCGCGGAAGCCACCCTCACGGCGCTCACCACCGCGGAAGCCACCCTCACGGCGCTCACCGCCACGGAAGCCACCTTCACGGCGCTCGCCACCGCGGAAGCCACCCTCACGGTCACCGCCCCGGAAGCCACCCTCACGGTCACCGCCCCGGAAGCCACCCTCACGGCGCTCGCCACCGCGGAAGCCGCCCTCGCGGCGCTCACCGCCACGGAAGCCACCTTCACGGCGCTCACCGCCCCGAGCGCCCTCACGGTCACTGCGGAAGCCACCCTCACGGGAGCCGGACCGGTAGCCCTCCTCGCGGCGGAAGCCCTGGTCGGGGCCGCGGAATCCCTGGCGGTCGCCACCACGGGCGCCGCCCTCGCGGCGGTCGCCGCGGAAGCCCTCGCGGTCCCGGAAGCCGCCCTGCCGCTCGTCGTCGCGGGACCGGAACTCGCCCCGGCGGTCGCCGCCGCGCTCGCCGGCGCGGTCGTCGCGGTACGACGGGCGGTCGCCCCGGCGCGGGGTGCCGTCGCGGCCGGCCGGACGGTCTTCGTATCGACGCGGGCGATCGCCGCCGTGCGGTCCTGAGCTCACAGGTTCATCCTTCCTGATTGCGCCACCTGGGGCGCCACGCAGTCGAGGGCCGACCCGGATGGGGCGGCCCTCGACTGGAAGATTGTCCGGCGGTGTCCTACTCTCCCACACCCTCCCGAGTGCAGTACCATCGGCGCTGGAGGGCTTAGCTTCCGGGTTCGGAATGTTACCGGGCGTTTCCCCTCCGCCATGACCGCCGTAACTCTATCGACATGTCAAACAACACCCACACGGGTTTGTTGTTCGTTTGTCGGGAGTTGCACAGTGGACGCGTAGCAGCTTTGTTGGTCAAGTCCTCGGCCTATTAGTACCGGTCAACTGAACCCGTTACCGGGCTTACATTTCCGGCCTATCAACCCAGTCGTCTAGCTGGGGGCCTTACCCACCCCGAAAGGTGGTGGGATACCTCATCTTGAAGCGAGCTTCCCGCTTAGATGCTTTCAGCGGTTATCCCTTCCGAACGTAGCTAACCAGCCGTGCCCCTGGCGGGACAACTGGCACACCAGAGGTTCGTCCGTCCCGGTCCTCTCGTACTAGGGACAGCCCTTCTCAAGTATCCTACGCGCACGGCGGATAGGGACCGAACTGTCTCACGACGTTCTAAACCCAGCTCGCGTACCGCTTTAATGGGCGAACAGCCCAACCCTTGGGACCTGCTACAGCCCCAGGATGCGACGAGCCGACATCGAGGTGCCAAACCATCCCGTCGATATGGACTCTTGGGGAAGATCAGCCTGTTATCCCCGGGGTACCTTTTATCCGTTGAGCGACACCGCTTCCACATGCCAGTGCCGGATCACTAGTCCCGACTTTCGTCCCTGCTCGACCTGTCAGTCTCACAGTCAAGCTCCCTTGTGCACTTGCACTCAACACCTGATTGCCAACCAGGCTGAGGGAACCTTTGGGCGCCTCCGTTACCCTTTAGGAGGCAACCGCCCCAGTTAAACTACCCACCAGACACTGTCCCTGAACCGGATAACGGTCCGAAGTTAGATACCCAAACCAACCAGAGTGGTATTTCAAGATTGCCTCCACCCGCACTGGCGTGCGAGCTTCACCGGCTCCCACCTATCCTACACAAGCTAATTCAGATACCAATGTCAAGCTATAGTAAAGGTCCCGGGGTCTTTCCGTCCTGCCGCGCGTAACGAGCATCTTTACTCGTAGTGCAATTTCGCCGGGCCTGTGGTTGAGACAGTGGGGAAGTCGTTACGCCATTCGTGCAGGTCGGAACTTACCCGACAAGGAATTTCGCTACCTTAGGATGGTTATAGTTACCACCGCCGTTTACTGGCGCTTAAGTTCTCCGCTTCGCCCCCGAAAGAGCTAACAGGTCCCCTTAACGTTCCAGCACCGGGCAGGCGTCAGTCCATATACATCGAATTACTTCTTCGCATGGACCTGTGTTTTTAGTAAACAGTCGCTTCCCCCTGCTCTCTGCGGCCATACAACGCTCCACCCGCGCGGGGCTTCACGTCTCCGGCCCCCCTTCTCCCTAAGTTACGGGGGCAATTTGCCGAGTTCCTTAACCACAGTTCGCCCGATCGCCTCGGTATTCTCTACCTGACCACCTGTGTCGGTTTGGGGTACGGGCCGCTCGGAACTCGCTAGAGGCTTTTCTCGGCAGCATAGGATCACTGACTTCACCTGAATCGGCTCGGCATCACGTCTCAGCCTATGTGTGCTGCGGATTTGCCTACAGCACGGCCTACACGCTTACCCCGGCACAACCACCGGCCGGGCTCAGCTACCTTCCTGCGTCACCCCATCGCTTGACTACTACCCGCCAGGTTCCCACGCTCCCCGTGTTTGGTCCGAAGACCGCCCACAGATCGGGTGGTTAGCACAACGAGGTTCGTCAGGGTCGCTCCTTCGCGGGTACGGGAATATCAACCCGTTGTCCATCGACTACGCCTCTCGGCCTCGCCTTAGGTCCCGACTCACCCAGGGCGGATTAGCCTGGCCCTGGAACCCTTGGTCATCCGGCGGAAGGGTTTCTCACCCTTCTTTCGCTACTCATGCCTGCATTCTCACTCGTGCCGCGTCCACAACTGGGTCACCCCGCTGCTTCACCCCCGGCACGACGCTCCCCTACCCACCCACACACCTGCACCAACACCCCGAAGAGCGCCGGCGAAGTACTTGTGTGAGTGCCACAGCTTCGGCGGTGTGCTTGAGCCCCGCTACATTGTCGGCGCGGAACCACTTGACCAGTGAGCTATTACGCACTCTTTAAAGGGTGGCTGCTTCTAAGCCAACCTCCTGGTTGTCTATGCGACCCCACATCCTTTTCCACTTAGCACACGCTTAGGGGCCTTAGCTGGTGATCTGGGCTGTTTCCCTCTCGACTACGAAGCTTATCCCCCGCAGTCTCACTGCCGCGCTCTCACTTACCGGCATTCGGAGTTTGGCTGATTTCGGTAAGCTTGTGGGCCCCCTAGACCATCCAGTGCTCTACCTCCGGCAAGAAACACGCGACGCTGCACCTAAATGCATTTCGGGGAGAACCAGCTATCACGGAGTTTGATTGGCCTTTCACCCCTAACCACAGGTCATCCCCCAACTTTTCAACGTTGGTGGGTTCGGCCCTCCACGCGGTCTTACCCGCGCTTCAGCCTGCCCATGGCTAGATCACTCCGCTTCGGGTCTAGGACACGCGACTGAATCGCCCTATTCAGACTCGCTTTCGCTACGGCTCCCCCACACGGGTTAACCTCGCCACATGCCACTAACTCGCAGGCTCATTCTTCAAAAGGCACGCCGTCACCCCGCAAGGCTCCGACGGATTGTAGGCGAACGGTTTCAGGTACTATTTCACTCCCCTCCCGGGGTACTTTTCACCATTCCCTCACGGTACTCGTCCGCTATCGGTCACCAGGAAGTATTTAGGCTTACCAGGTGGTCCTGGCAGATTCACGGCAGATTTCAGGAGTCCGCCGCTACTCGGGAACACCCACAGAAGACCAGCTGCTTTCACCTACCGGACTATCACCGTCTACGGTCGGCCTTTCCAGACCATTCGACTAACAACTGGCTTTGTAACTCCTCACACGAGTGTCAGCTCGTGTAGCAGGGTCCCACAACCCCGACCACGCAACCCCTGACAGGTATCACACGCAGCCGGTTTAGCCTCAATCCGCTTTCGCTCGCCACTACTCACGGAATCACTGTTGTTTTCTCTTCCTACGGGTACTGAGATGTTTCACTTCCCCGCGTTCCCTCCACACACCCTATGAGTTCAGGTGCGGGTGACACCACATGACTGATGCCGGGTTCCCCCATTCGGACACCCTGGGATCACAGCTCGGTTGACAGCTCCCCCAGGCCTATCGCGGCCTCCCACGTCCTTCATCGGCTCCTGGTGCCAAGGCATCCACCGTTCGCCCTTGACAACTTGACCACAAAGATGCTCGCGTCCACTGTGCAATTCTCAACAAACGACCAACCCACAACCCGAAACACCCCACACCAGCAACCCCACCCCCACGGGGGCAGCATCCGGTATGCGAGGCCAGGCCGTGCCTGGCAACCAACCCTGGAACTCAACTCCAGGTCATGGTTTCCGAAAGGACAACCACCGGTTGTTCCTTCAGGACCCAACAGGGTGCCCATCATCCTCCCCCAGCCGCACCAGGACCCCGTTCCACACCACCGAAGTGGCCGTACTAGGAAGAACCCGGCCGTTGCCAGGGAAAAACTCGCCAGTGTCTCCGCCAATCGAGCACCCCGACCCGACATCCGCGGGCCGCGGGCTCCATACCACCCTTCGGTGGATGGTGCTCCTTAGAAAGGAGGTGATCCAGCCGCACCTTCCGGTACGGCTACCTTGTTACGACTTCGTCCCAATCGCCAGCCCCACCTTCGACGGCTCCCTCCCTGACGGGTTGGGCCACCGGCTTCGGGTGTTGCCGACTTTCGTGACGTGACGGGCGGTGTGTACAAGGCCCGGGAACGTATTCACCGCAGCGTTGCTGATCTGCGATTACTAGCGACTCCGACTTCACGGGGTCGAGTTGCAGACCCCGATCCGAACTGAGACCGGCTTTTTGGGATTCGCTCCACCTCACGGTATCGCAGCCCATTGTACCGGCCATTGTAGCATGCGTGAAGCCCTGGACATAAGGGGCATGATGACTTGACGTCATCCCCACCTTCCTCCGAGTTGACCCCGGCAGTCTTCGATGAGTCCCCGCCATAACGCGCTGGCAACATCGAACGAGGGTTGCGCTCGTTGCGGGACTTAACCCAACATCTCACGACACGAGCTGACGACAGCCATGCACCACCTGTGACCGCCCCCGAAGGACCCGACATCTCTGCCGGTTTTGCGGCCATGTCAAACCCAGGTAAGGTTCTTCGCGTTGCATCGAATTAATCCGCATGCTCCGCCGCTTGTGCGGGCCCCCGTCAATTCCTTTGAGTTTTAGCCTTGCGGCCGTACTCCCCAGGCGGGGCGCTTAATGCGTTAGCTGCGGCACAGGGAACCGGAGAGGCCCCCCACACCTAGCGCCCAACGTTTACAGCGTGGACTACCAGGGTATCTAATCCTGTTCGCTCCCCACGCTTTCGCTCCTCAGCGTCAGTATCGGCCCAGAGACCCGCCTTCGCCACCGGTGTTCCTCCTGATATCTGCGCATTTCACCGCTACACCAGGAATTCCAGTCTCCCCTACCGAACTCTAGCCTGCCCGTATCGACTGCAGGCCCGCAGTTGAGCCGCGGGTTTTCACAGTCGACGCGACAAGCCGCCTACGAGCTCTTTACGCCCAATAAATCCGGACAACGCTCGCGCCCTACGTCTTACCGCGGCTGCTGGCACGTAGTTGGCCGGCGCTTCTTCTGCAGGTACCGTCACTTCCGCTTCGTCCCTGCTGAAAGAGGTTTACAACCCGAAGGCCGTCATCCCTCACGCGGCGTCGCTGCATCAGGCTTCCGCCCATTGTGCAATATTCCCCACTGCTGCCTCCCGTAGGAGTCTGGGCCGTGTCTCAGTCCCAGTGTGGCCGGTCGCCCTCTCAGGCCGGCTACCCGTCGTCGCCTTGGTAGGCCATCACCCCACCAACAAGCTGATAGGCCGCGAGCCCATCCCAGGCCGAAAAACTTTCCACCCCCCACCATGCGGCAGGAAGTCCTATCCGGTATTAGCCCCGGTTTCCCGGGGTTATCCCAAAGCCTAGGGCAGGTTGCTCACGTGTTACTCACCCGTTCGCCGCTCGAGTACCCCGAAGGGCCTTTCCGCTCGACTTGCATGTGTTAAGCACGCCGCCAGCGTTCGTCCTGAGCCAGGATCAAACTCTCCAACAAAAACCTGTTGAAAAACTGTCCCGACAACAAAGTGTTGCCAAAGGAATCCCAACCAGCCGAAACCACAGCCTCGACCAGTCCGGGGTATAAAACAATTTGGCACTGGCTTATCAAGCACCCTGTTGAGTTCTCAAAGAACAACCACACACCATCAGAAACCCACACCGTGGGCCCCATCCGGGGCTTCACTCCCACCCACCGCTCTCGCGCCGGGCACTTTTACTACGTTACCCGGTGGTTTCCGCCGTGTCAAACCGCTCTGTGGCGCTTTGTCGTGCTTCACACCATTTCCGGGGCACCACATCGCGACCGACTCTCGTCGTTCGCTTCATGGTTCCAGCAGACCGGCCGCTGCGGTTTCCCGCGAGCGCGCCCGGCTCCCTGCCGGCCGTTAACCTTACCCGGTCGGTTCCGCCTCACCAAATCCGCCTCCCGGCAGATCCGGGGCACCGCCCGGTCCAGGTTCGCACGGATAGCAACCGCACGCCCCTGAGGTCATTCCCGCGCTCCGGCCGTTCAGGACTTTCGCCCTTTTTCGCCCGTTCCGCGCTGGCAGAGAGAAAGGTACGCGTCCGGCGGAGTGATCGTCAAATCCGCCGGACGCGTCCCCGGTCACACTCTCGACGTACGCCTATTTCCGCAGCTCGACGCCCGCGAACGAGCGCTTGCCGCGGCGCAGCACCAGGTACCGGCCGTGCAACAGGTCCTCCGGGGTGACCACCGCGTCGGCCGACGTCACCCGGTTGTTGTTGATGTAGGCGCCCCCCTCGGCGATGACCCGCCGCGCCTCCTTGTTGCTCGGCACCAGGCCCGACTCCCTGAGCAGGCTGGCCACATCGGGCAGCTCGTCGAGGTGGACCAGCCCGGCCTCGGTGAGCGCCGCCCGCAGGGTGACCGGGGACAGCTCCTCCAACGAGCCCCGCCCGAAGAGAGCCTGGCTGGCCGCGACGACCTGGGCCATCTCCCGCTCGCCGTGCACGAGGGTGGTGAGCTCCTCGGCCAGGGCCCGCTGGGCGGCCCGGGCCGCCGGCCGTTCCGCCGTCTCCTTCTCCAGCGCCTCCAGGTCCGCCCGTGGACGGAAGCTGAAGAATCGCAGGTACCGGCTCACGTCCCGGTCGTCGACGTTGACCCAGAACTGGTAGAAGGCATACGGGCTGGTCATCTCCGGGTCCAGCCAGATGGCGCCACCCTCGGTCTTGCCGAACTTCGTCCCGTCCGACCTGGTCACCAGAGGCGTGGTGAAGGCCTCGACCGGGCCGGCACCCCGGCGGCGGATGTAGTCGACGCCGGCGGTGATGTTGCCCCACTGGTCGGAGCCGCCGTACTGGAGCTGGCAGCCGTGCCGGCGGTGCAGCTCGAAGAAGTCGTTGGCCTGCAGCAGCTGGTAGCTGAACTCGGTGAAGCTGATCCCGCTCTCCAGCCGGGCCCTGACCACCTCGCGGGCCAGCATCTTGTTGACCGGGAAGTGCTTGCCGACGTCGCGCAGGAACTCGACCACCGACATCTCGGCGGTCCAGTCCAGGTTGTTGACCAGCTGCGCCGCGTTGGCGCCCTGGTACGACACGAACGGCGCGAGCTGCTCGCGGATCCGGGCGACCCAGCCGGCCACGACCTCCGGCGGGTTGAGCGTGCGCTCCGCGCTCTCCTTCGGGTCGCCGATCTGGCCGGTCGCACCGCCCACCAGCAGCAGCGGCCGGTGGCCGGCGAGCTGGAGCCGCCGGGCGGTGGTGACCTGCATGAGGTGGCCGACGTGCAGGCTCGGCGCGGTGGGGTCGAAGCCCACATAGAAGGCCGCTCCCGGGCCGTCGAGCAGCGCGCGCAGCTCGTCCAGGCCGGTGGAGTCCTGGATCAGGCCGCGCCACCGCAGGTCGTCGAAGAGAGAGTCCCGCCCGGACGGCGGGAGGCTGGTGTCGGTCACGGTCACCGATTCTCCCCCATGACCGGCCTCCGCCCGTACCGGGTTTGCCGGTCCGGTGCCCGCTACGCTGGCCGCCTGCTCATTGAGGAGGGGTCTTCGTGGACGAGCCGGACCTGACGGGTGGTTTCGTGGCGCTGCTCGGTCTGAAGTTCGATGAGGCGAGTGCCGACCGGGTGGTCATCCGGTGGCAGGTCCGCCCCGAGCTGCACCAGCCGTTCGGCATCCAGCACGGCGGCGTGTACTGCTCGGTCGTGGAGACCGCGGCCAGCGTCGGCGGCGCGCTGTGGCTGGGTGACCGGGGCCAGGTGGTCGGCGTGTCGAACCAGACCGACTTCCTCCGCGCGGTCCGCGACGGGGAGCTGACCGCCGTCGGGACGCCCGTGCACCGGGGTCGCAGCCAGCAGCTGTGGCAGGTGGAGGTCACCGACGGCGACGACCGGCTGATCGCGCGCGGCCAGGTCCGCCTCCAGAACCTCACGCCCGCCTGACCGCCGCCACCGCCGGCCCGTCCCGGCCGCCCCGCACCGCGCCGGCCCGACCCGGTACGCGCACAGCCCGCCCGCCGGAGGCCACGCGACCGCCGGGACGGTGGAGGTCGGGCGGTGACCGGTCAGGAGCGGGACGGGTCGAGGGCCGGGGTGGCCTCGTCGTCGCGGGCGGGCGCGGCCCGGCGTACCCGCACCTGGTCGATGGCGCGGTGGTCGACGCGGGTCACCTCCAGCTCCCACCCGTCGACCGTGACGCTCTCCCCGGCCACGGTCGGGATGTGGCCGAGGCCGGCGAGGACCAGCCCGGCGACCGTGGTGTAGTCGCCGCTGGGCCGGCCGGGCAGGTCGACGCCGACATCGGGTAGGTCGTGCACGGGGAACGTGCCGGGCAGCAGCATCGACCCGTCCGGGTCGGTGCGTACCGAGCGGACGTCCCGGTCGGTCTCGTCGTAGATCTCGCCGACGATCTCCTCGAGGATGTCCTCGAGGGTGACGATCCCGTCGACCGCGCCGCGCTCGTCCACCACCAGGGCGATGTGCTGCCGCTCCGCCTTGAACTGGCGCAGCGCCTCGACCACCGGCAGCGAGTCGGGCAGCAGCATCGGCGGGCGGGCGATCTCGTCGACCGGCCGGGCGTCCGGCATGCCGACCAGGTCACGCAGGTGGATCACGCCGACCGCGTCGTCGAGCCCGCCGTGCCGGACCACCGGCGCCCGGGAGTGGCCGGTGGCGGCGAGCACCAGCCGGGCGGCCTCCGCGGTGGTGCCGCTGTCGAGCGTGAAGACCTGCAACCGGGGTACGAGCACCGCCTTGAGCTGCCGGTCGGCGATCTCCACCGCCCCGGCGATGATCATGCGCTGTTCCTTGGTGAAGCCGTGGTTGCTGGCGACGATGTCACGTAGCTCGTCCGGGCCGATCTCGTCCGGCTCGTGCTTCGGGTCGAGCCCCACCAGGCGGACCACCAGGTCGCTGGTCGCGCCGAGCGCCCAGACCGCCGGCCGGGTGAGACCGGCGAGCACGTCCAGCGGGCGGGCCACCAGCAGCGCCCACCGCTCGGCGGCCTGCATGGCGATCCGCTTCGGCGCCAACTCGCCGAAGACCAGCGTGACGAACGTCAGCGCCAGGGTGACCAGCACGATCGCGACCGTCTCGGCGGCGCCGCCCAGCGGCGCCAGCAGCGGCACCAGGGGCCGGGCCAGGGACACCGCGGCGGCCGCCGAGGCCAGGAACCCGGCCAGGGTGATGCCGATCTGGATGGTGGCGAGGAAACGGTTCGGGTCGCGGGCGAGGCGGGCCAGCGTACGCCCGGCCCGGCTGGTGCGTTCGAGGCGCTGGATCTGGCTGTCCCGCAGCGACACCAGCGCCATCTCGCTGCCCGCGAAGAGCGCGTTCAGGACGACCAGGACACCCACCAGGGCCAGTTGGCTCCCGTAGCTCTGCACGCCGGGTACTCCTCCTGCGGACCGCGCCGGCGTCCGTCGCCGGCACCGCCGGGCGGGGCGGCGCCGGCGTACGCGCATCTGTGCCCCGCGGAGGGGCCACCGAACCCTCGGCGGGGAGGTGTCACGCCGAGGCGGGCAGATCCAGCACGTACGCGTCGCCCTGGGGGCGGAACCCGAGCCGGTGGTAATAGGGCGCGACCATGCCGGGCGGGCTGACCACCCGGCGGAACCCGCGGTCGGTGAACAGCCGGCTGCGCCGGTACACGAACTCGCCCGGGGTGAAGTCGCGGAACCGGCGGGTGACGTAGTCGAGGTCGATCTGCGCCACCCCGCCGGGCTCGGCGTGCGACAGCACCACCCCGACGACCTCGTCGGCCTTCATCACCACGAACGCCGACCGCTCCCCCTCCGGCGGCCAGGTGAAGCCGGGGTTGAACCGGGCGATGTCGGCCGCGTGCACGCGGAGGGTGTGGGCCAGGAACTGGTCGTCGACGCCCACCTCGACCACCTCGTAGGTCGCCTCGTCGTGCCGGGTGGCGAGCATGGTGCGCAGGTACCAGACGTTGATCGCCGCCAGCACCACGTTCAACCCGACCATCGGCCACACCTGCACCGCGGCGTTGTAGCCGATGAGGATGAGGCAGCCGATCAGGTTCAGGGCGCGCAGCCGGAGGATGCGCGTCTGCAGCAGCGACCAGACCAGCACCGCGGAGCCGGTCCAGCCGATCAGTTCCAGCCAGTTCACCCCGCGAGGGTAGTGCCTGCCCTGGTCAGGCCGGGTCGGGGGCCTGGCCCGACAGCTCCAGGATCCACTCCTCGACCTCGGCGCCGCGTCCGTGGGCGTAGCCGCGGTCCTCGCCGGTGACGACGAACCCGCACTTGCGGAGCACCGCGAGCGACGCCCGGTTGTCCTTGGCGGCGCGGGCGTGCACCGGCCGGCGGGACACCTCACCCAACAGGGCGGCGAGCGCCCCGGTGGCGTACCCCCGGCCCCACCGGCGGGGGTCGATCCAGTAGCTGACCTCGGTGCGCCCGTCGGCCGGGAAAACGTTCACGTGGCCGACCACCTCGCCGTCGACGACCACCGTGCGCGACATCACGGCCGGGTCCGCGCGGACCCGGCGCCAGTGGGCGTCGAACGCGGCGCGGTCTGCCGGGTCCGCCGGGCCGAACGCCGCCATCCAGTTGGCCTCGGCGTCCAACTGGTGGGTGAAGAAGAGCGGCAGATCGTCGTCGAGCACCGGGCGCAGTCGCAGTTGGGCGGTCACAGACGCCGAGGATAGGGCGTGGGGCCGACATTACGGACGAGCGGCGGCGGGCCGGGCCCGCCGCGGATCGGGACCTCTGGCCCGCACGGGGTCCCGTCCGGCCCTGCCGGGGCCACGGCGCTCGGGGCTACCAACGAAGGGGGACGACGTCCCGCGGGCGACGGAGGAGGCCGGCAGCGATGACGAGATACGTCTACGACTTCATCGAGGGCGACCGGAGCAGGGCGGACCTGCTCGGCGGCAAGGGCGCGAACCTGGCCGAGATGACGCGGCTCGGGCTGCCGGTGCCGCCCGGCTTCACCGTGACCACGGAGGCGTGCCGGGCGTACCTGGCCGAGGGCCGGCCGCCGGTCGGCCTGTTCGACGAGGTCAACGCGCACCTGCGGGAGATCGAGGCCCGGCTGGACCGGCGGCTCGGCGACCCGCACGACCCGTTGCTGCTCGCGGTCCGCTCCGGTGGGCGGTACTCGATGCCGGGGATGATGGAGACGATCCTCGACATCGGCCTCAACGACGCCACGGTGGCCGGCCTGGCCGCGCGGACCGGTGACGAGCGCTTCGCATGGGACTCCTACCGCCGCTTGATCCAGATGTTCGGGCGGACCGTGCACGGCGTACCGGCCGAGGAGTTCGAACGGGAGCTGGCCGCGGTCCGCGCCGCCGCCGGGCCGGCCGGGCCGGACGCGGCGACGCTGCGCGCGCTGGTCGACACGTACAAGAAGGTGTACGCCGGGCAGGTCGGGCACGACTTCCCCCAGGCCCCGCACGAGCAGCTCTACCTGGCCGTCCGCGCGGTCTTCGAGTCGTGGAACGCCGAGCGCGCGGTGCTCTACCGCCGACGCGAGCACATCCCGGACGACCTCGGCACCGCGGTCACCGTGATGGCGATGGTCTTCGGCAACCTGGGCGCGGACTCCGGCACCGGGGTGGCGTTCACCCGCGACCCGGCCACCGGGGAGCCGGGCGTGTACGGCGACTACCTGCCCGACGCGCAGGGCGAGGACGTGGTGGCCGGCGTCCGGAACACGGTGCCGCTGGCCGAGCTGGAACGGACCGACCCGGCGAGCTTCGGCGAGCTGATGCGGATCATGGGTGTCCTGGAACGGCACTACCGGGACCTGTGCGACGTGGAGTTCACCATCGAGCGCGGCCGGTTGTGGATGTTGCAGACCCGGGTCGGCAAGCGCACGCCCGGCGCGGCGTTCACGATCGCCGCGCAGCTCGTCGACGAGGGCCTGATCACTGCCGACGAGGCGCTGCACCGGGTCGACGGCGGCCAGCTGGCCCAGCTGATGTTCCCGGCGTTCGACCTCGCGGTGGCGCCGCCGCCGCTCACCACCGGGGTCGGCGCGTCGCCCGGCGCGGCGGTCGGCGCGATCGTCTTCGACTCGGCGGCTGCCGTCGCGGCGACCGGACCGGTGATCCTGGTCCGGCAGGAGACCAACCCGGACGACCTGCCCGGCATGATCGCCGCCTCGGGTGTGCTCACCGCGCGCGGTGGCAAGACGTCGCACGCCGCCGTGGTGGCCCGCGGCATGGGACGGACCTGCGTCTGCGGCGCCGAGGAGCTGCGGATCGACGCGGAGCGCGGCGAGGTCGTGGTCGGCGACCGGGTGCTCCGGGCCGGTGACGTGGTCTCCGTCGACGGCAGCACCGGCGCGGTGTACCCCGGCGAGGTGCCGGTCGCGCCGTCCCCTGTCGCCCGCTACCTCGCCGGTGAGCTGGTCCCGGAGTCCGACCGCCTGGTCGCCGCCGTGGACCGGCTGCTCCGGCACGCCGACGCGGTCCGCCGGCTGGGGGTGCGCGCCAACGCCGACACGGCCGTCGACGCCCGGCGGGCCCGCGCGTACGGGGCGGCCGGGATCGGGCTGTGCCGGACCGAGCACATGTTCCTCGGCGAGCGCCGGGAGTTGGTGGAGCGCGTGATCCTCGCCGACGACCCGGCGACCCGGGCCACCGCCCTGGCCGCGCTGCTGCCCGTGCAGCGGGCGGACTTCGTCGAGATCCTGGCCGCGATGGACGGGCTTCCGGTGACGGTCCGGCTGCTCGACCCGCCGCTGCACGAGTTCCTGCCACCCCTGCACGAGCTGACCGCCCGGGTGGCCCGCGCCGAGGCGCTGGGCGAGGACCCGGGACGGGACGGCGTCCTGCTGGCGGCCGTCCGGCGGATGCACGAGGCGAACCCCATGCTGGGGCTGCGCGGGGTTCGGCTCGGCCTGGCCGTTCCCGGCCTGTTCGCCGTGCAGGTCCGGGCCCTCGCCGAGGCGGCGGCGCAGCGGGTCAGCGCCGGCGGGGACCCCCGGCCGGAGATCATGGTCCCGCTCGTCACCGACGTGCGGGAGCTGACCGCCGTCCGCGCCGAGATCGAGGAGGTCCTCGCCGGCGTACCGGGCGTCCCACCGATCCCGGTCGGCACGATGGTCGAGACGCCCCGCGCCGCGCTGACCGCCGGGGACCTCGCCCACGAGGCGCACTTCTTCTCCTTCGGCACCAACGACCTGACCCAGACGACCTGGGCGTTCTCCCGCGACGACGTGGAGGCCACGTTCGTCGGCACGTACCTGGAGCGCGGCATCCTCGGCGTCTCCCCGTTCGAGACGGTCGACGCGGCCGGAGTGGGCCGGCTGGTCCGGCTGGCCGTGGCCGAGGGTCGGGCGGCCCGCCCGGACCTCACCGTCGGGCTGTGCGGGGAGCACGGCGGCGACCCGGCGTCGATCGCCTTCTTCGCCGACGCCGGCCTGGACTACGTCTCGTGCTCGCCGTACCGGGTGCCGATCGCCCGGCTGGCCGCCGGCCGGGCCGCCGTCGACCCGGCCGGCGGCGCGTCCGACTCCCGTTGAGAGGGGTGGCTGCCATGACCGCGATCCTCAACCCCACCGGACCCGCGCCGTCCACCCCGCCGGTCCCCCGGCCGGCAGCCGCTGCGGCGGAGCGCCCGGCGGCCGGCGTACCCGTCGGTCCGGTGCTGGACCTGCCGGGCGAGCCGGCGGCGGCGCTGGTGCCGGTCAACCGCGACGGCCGGCCGGTCGGGGCGTTCGTCCTCTCCGACGGCCGGGTGCGCTACCGGCCGGTGCTCGACCCGGACCGGCTGCTCGCCGCGACGGCCGGTGTCGTCGCGCTCGGCCTGCTCGCGGCCGGTGCGGCGGTGGCCGCCCGGCGCCGGCCGCCGGCGATCGGCACGGTGACCATGGGACCGGGCGGCTGGGTCAGCCTCAAGGGTCTGCCGCTGCCGCCGGCACGGACGCCGCGTCCCTGGTGGGCACGCCTGCTGCGGGCCCGCCGCCTGGTCGTCCAGCGCTGACCGACCCGCGGGCGCCGCCGTCCCCCGGCCCGGCGCCCGCCACGGCCGCGTGTCCCGCGCGGCCCGCCGTCCCCGGTCGGGGCGCGGACGTCGTCCCCCTGCCGTCCGCGCCCCGCCGGGGCGGCCCCGTCTCGTCGACGGGGGCCGGAGGTCCCGGTCCGGCCGGTCCTGCGCCTCTCCCCGGTTCGGGCCGGGAGGACGAGGCTGGTGACAGGAACCGAGAGGAAGCGATGAAGGGAGGTCCCGATGCGTGCCACCGTCGTCACCGCGTTCGACCGTCCACTGGAGATCCTCGACGTGCCGGTCCCGGAACCCGGCCCCGGCCAGGTGCTGGTCCGGATCGAGGCGAGCGGGCTCTGCCACACCGACATCCACGCCGCCCGGGGTGACTGGCCGGTCAAGCCGAACCCGCCGTTCGTTCCGGGGCACGAGGGCGTCGGCATCGTCGAGCGGGTCGGCCCCGGCGTCACCGAACACGCCGTGGGCGACCGGGTCGCCCTGCCCTGGCTCGGCTGGGCCTGCGGCACCTGCGACTACTGCGTCAGCGGCTGGGAGACGCTGTGCGAGTCCCAGCGCAACACCGGCTACTCCGTCGACGGCGCGCACGCCGAGTACGCCGTCGCGTCCGCCCGGTACGCGGTGCGCGTGCCCGACGGCGTGAACCCGGTCGAGGCCGCGCCGCTGACCTGCGCCGGGGTCACCACGTACAAGGCGGTGAAGGTCGCCGACGTGCGACCCGGCGACCGGGTGGCGATCTTCGGCATCGGCGGGCTCGGACACCTCGCGCAGCAGTACGCGCAGCTGCACGGCGGCGAGACGGTCGCCGTGGACGTGACCGCCGAGAAGCTGGCCCTGGCCACCGACCTCGGCGCGACGCACACGGTGAACGCGGCCGCGGTCGACCCGGTCGAGGCGATCACCGCCCTCGGCGGCGTGGATGTGGCCGTCGTGCTGGCCGCCAGCCCGACCGTGATCGAGCAGGCACACCGCTGCCTGCGCCGAGGCGGCCGGCTCGTGCTGGTGTCGCTGCCGAAGGACAACTCGATCACCCTGCCGGTGTTCGAGACCGTCCTGAAGGGCATCCGGGTGCTCGGCTCGATCGTCGGCACCCGCGCCGACCTCGCCGAGGTGTTCCGGCTGCACGCCGCCGGCCGTACCCGGGTCGTCCTGGAGACCCGCAAGCTCGACGAGATCAACGAGGCGATCGAGGACGTGCTCGCCGGCCGGGTCGCCGCCCGCCTGGTGATCCAGCCCTGAACCCCGCTGTCCGGCCCGGCCGCCCCTGCACACCGGCGGCCGGGCCGCGGGCTGCCCACCGGGCGGTTGCGGCACCCGCGGGCCGCGGCGCCGCGACAATGGCGGCATGGCGATGAACGTACGACCCACGCGTGCGCTCGGGGCGGCTGCCGGCGGCGCCGGCGCGGCCGGGGCGGCGTCTCTCGGGGCCCTCGCGGTGGGTGCCCTGGCCGTGGGCGCGGTCGCGGTGGGCGCGCTGGCGGTCGGGCGGCTCGCGATCCGGCGGGCGGTGATCCGGGAGCTGCGCATCGGCCGGCTGGAGGTCGACGAGGTGGTGGTGCGCTCGCGCGACGGGTAGCGGGCCGACGGAGACCGTTGGGGGCGCCGCCGCCGCGCCGGTCAGCCCGTCGGCGGGAGCGCGGTCGGGTAGCCGTACACGTCGAGCAGCCGCCCCCGGGCCGCCTGGAGGCGGTCCACCACGATGGCCATGAAGCGCGTGGTCAGCTCCTTGCCCAGGGCGTCGTCGGTCTCGATGAGCCGGCGGACGGCCGCGGCGGTGAACTCCACCGCCGTACTGCGCTGGACGGCCACCGCGCCGAACTGCCAGCGGTACGGCGGGAAGAGCCAGGACCAGCCCAGCACGCCGCCCGGACCGATCGACTCGATCACGACGGCACCGCGGCCGGGCACCGTGACGTCCAGCACCACCTCACCGCCCCGTACCAGCCAGAAACGCTCCGCCGGACGTCCCGGCTGGAACAGCCGCTGGCCGGGGTGCCACACCACCGGGCGCGCGTACGCGGCGAGCCGCGACAGCGACGCCTCGGGCAGCTCGGCGACGAACGGGTGTGCGCGGAGCACGTCGAGTGTGGTCATGGTCGCCGCCCTCCCGACCCGGGTACGGATCCGCCACGTCCATGTCACCCCGTCGGGAACCGGCGCGGCAGGGCCGTTGGTCCCGGATCGTGCGGGAGATCGCCCCTGCCCGGCCGTCCGGACGCGTCCCACGCTGGACGTGGGACGGTGCGCCGGCGGGGCGCGCCACGGCAAGACTCGGAGGGCCGCGGTGGCCGGGGGCGTACGCACGATGACGGAACTCGCCACGGCGCCGCCGTCGACGGGCGGCCTGACCTCGGCGGAGGCCGCCGCGCGGCTGCGGGCGGACGGCCCGAACGCGGCGGCCGCGCCGCACCGCCGGCACCTCGCCACCCGGGTGCTGCGCCAGCTCACCGACCCTCTCGTCGCGCTGCTGCTGGCGGCCGCCGTGGTCACGACGGTGCTGCGCGACTACCCGGACACCGCCGTGATCCTGCTGGTCGTGCTGGTCAACACCGCGATCGGCGTGATCCAGGAGGTCCGCGCCGACCGCGCCATCGCCGCCCTGGACCAGCTCGCGGCGCCGACCGCCCGGGTGGTCCGGGACGGCCGGGACCTGGTCCTGCCCGCCGCCGAGGTGGTCGTCGGCGACCTGGTCCGGGTCGAGGCCGGGGACGTGGTCCCCGCCGACCTGCTGCTCACCGACGCCGCCCGGCTCGGCGTGGACGAGTCGGCGCTCACCGGCGAGTCGGTGCCGGTCAGCCGGGTGACGGGTGCGGAGGCGAGCGCGGGAACGGTGGTCACCACCGGCCGCGCCACCGGGACGGTGGTGCGCACCGGCGCCGCCAGCGCCCTGGGCCGGATCACCGCCCTGGTCACCGCGACCCGGCCGGCCGCCACCCCGCTACAGCGGCGGCTGGCCGCCCTCGGCCGGGTCCTGGGCCTGGCCGCCGTGGTCCTGTCCGGGCTGGTCTTCATCGTCGGCGTCCTGGGCGGCCGGCCCGTGGTCGACATGGCGGTCACCGCGGTGAGCCTGGTGGTGGCGGCGGTGCCGGAGTCGTTGCCCGCCGTGGTGACGCTCGCTCTCGCGCTCGGCGCCCGCCGGATGGCCGGCGCCCGGGCGATCCCCCGCCGGCTGCACGCGGTGGAGACGCTCGGCTCGGTCACCGTCATCGCGTCCGACAAGACCGGCACCCTCACCGAGGGACGGATGGCCGTGCAGCACGCCGTCACCGCCGACGGCGCCGGCTACGGGATCACCGGGACGGGGTACGCGCCGCACGGTGCCGTGCACCGCCGGGGCGAGCCGGTGCCGGTGCCGGACGAGCTGCGCCGGCTGGCGCGGGCGGGACTGCTGTGCAACGACGCCACCCTGGCCCCGCCCACCGACGAGCGGCCGGAGTGGGCGGCGGTCGGTGACCCGCTCGAAGCCGCGCTGGTGGCGTTCGCCGCCCGCTGCGGCCTCGACCCGGAGCGCACCAGGGCCGCCTGGCCACGGGTCGCCGAGGCTCCGTTCGACCAGGATCTGCGGCGGATGACCACGGTGCACCGCTCGTGCGACGGCCGGCACCTGGTGGTCTGCAAGGGCGCGCCGGAGAACGTGCTCGCCCGGCCGCTCGTCGACGCCACCGACGCGGACATCGCCGACCTGACCGCCGCCGCACACCGGCTCGCCGCCGAGGGGCTGCGGGTGCTCGCGGTCGCCTCCGCCATCGTCGACGCGCCGCCGGCCGACCCGGCCCGACCGACCGGGCTGCTCCCGGCCGGGCTGGTCGCGGTCGGCGACCCGCTGCGCGCCGGGGCCGCCGACATCGCCGGCGACTTCGGCGCCGCCGGGGTGCGCCTCCTCCTCGTCACCGGCGACCACCCGGCCACCGCCGCCGCGATCGGCGGCCAGCTCGGGCTCTGGCGGGACGGCGACCCGCTCGCCCGCGGCGACGACGGCGGCCTGGCCGACGCGCACCCCGACACCCGGGTGTACGCGCGGACACAGCCCGACCAGAAGCTGGACATCATCGCCGGGCTGCAGGCCCGCGGGCACGTGGTGGCGATGACCGGGGACGGCGTGAACGACGCCCCGGCGCTGCGCCGCGCCGACATCGGCGTGGCGATGGGCGGCGGCACCGAAGTGGCCCGGCAGGCCGCCGATCTGGTGCTCGTCGACGACGACCTGTCCACGGTGGCCGCCGCCATCGGCGAGGGCCGCCGGATCTACGACAACATCCGCCGGTTCCTGCGGTACGCCCTCTCCGGCGGCGTCGCCGAGATCGCGGTGATGCTGCTCGGGCCGCTGTTCGGGCTGGCCGTACCGCTGCTGCCGGCGCAGATCCTCTGGGTCAACCTGCTCACCCACGGCGTACCCGGGGTGGCGCTGGGCGCGGAGCCGGCCGAGCCGGGCACGTTGCGGCGGGCGCCCCGCTCACCCTCGGAGTCGGTGCTCGGCGCCGGCCTCGGGCGCGACGTGCTGCTCACCGGCGCGCTGATCGGGACCGTCGTGCTCGGCGCCGGGGTGGCCGCCGCGTGGGCCGAGCGGCCGTGGCAGTCGGTGGTGTTCGTGGTCCTCGGCCTGGCACAGCTCGGTGTGGCGCTCGCGGTCCGCGCACCCCGCCCGGCCGGTGCGAGGCGCGGCAACCGGGCGCTGCCGCTCGCCGTGGCGGTCTCGGCGTCGCTCCAGGTCGCCGGGGTGCTGCTGCCGCCGCTGCGGGAGCTGCTCGGGACCGCACCGCTGGACGCCGTGGAGCTGCTGGCCTGCGCCGCCGTGAGCGTCCTGCCCGGGCTGGTCCTACGCCTGACCCGCCGGGACGGGACCAAGGACCCGGGCCTCGGGACGACCGCCTCTGACGGCCGCGCCGTGGGCGCGGCAGGCTGAGGGTGAAGGGAAGGAGAACGTCATGACGATCAACACCGGTGCCCCCGTCGTGGTGGGTGTGGACGGCTCCGCCGCCGCGCTGGACGCGGTCCGCGTCGCGGCCCGGGAGGCGGAGTACCGGCAGCGTCCGCTGCGGGTCGTGCACGCCTTCATCTGGCCGCTGACCGGCGCCCCGCTGACCCCGGTTCCCGGCGCTCCGGTCACCGCCGGACTGCGTAACCAGGCGGAGCGGTACGTCGCCGAGGCCGTCGACGAGGCCCGCAAGGTCTTCCCGGAGCTGCGCGTCGCGGGCGTGGTCGTCGACGGCGCGCCGACTCCGGTGCTGCTGGACGAGGCGCGGGAGGCCGCACTGGTGGTGCTCGGCCACCGGGGCCTCGGCGGCTTCGCCGGCCTGCTGCTCGGATCGGTCACCGTGCAGGTGTCCGCCCGCGCCCAGTGCCCGGTGCTGGTGGTACGCGGTGAGCCGCGCGCCGACGGCCCGGTCGTGGTGGGCGTCGACGGCTCCGAGCTGTCCACCGAGGCGATCGGCTTCGCGTTCGAGGAGGCGGCCCGCCGGGACGCCCCGCTGGTCGCGGTGCACGCCTGGCTCTACCCGACCCCGGTCGGCCCCGGTGACATCCTGCCCCTCGTCTACGACCTCGACGCGTTCGGCGCGGAGGAGGAGCGGCTCCTCGCCGAGTCGCTCGCCGGGTTCGCCGAGCGGTACCCGCAGGTTCCGGTGCGGCACCGCCTGGTGCGCGGCTCTCCCGGCCGGGTCCTCGTGGACGAGTCGAAGGGGGCCCAGTTGGTGGTGGTCGGCGCGCACGGGCACGGCGCCCTCGGCGGCCTGCTGCTCGGCTCGGTCAGCCACGCCGTGCTGCACCACGCGCACTGCCCGCTGGTCGTCGTGCGGCACCCCCGCAGCTCCTGACGACCGCTCGGTGCCGCCGCGCCGGCCGCCTCGCGGCCGGCGCGGCGGTCGTTCCGGCGCGGCGGTCGTTCCGGCGCGGCGGTCGTTCCGGGACCGGGTTCGGGACGATCACCTGCCGGGAAAGGGACGAGGACCCGCCGGGAAACACCTACCGGTCGGGGGCCGCGCGCCGACAATGACCTGATCGAGTCCGGGAGGGCCGCAATGAACCGACCCGTCGTGGTGGGAGTGGACGGATCGCCGTCGAGCCTCGTGGCGGCGGAGCACGCCGCCCGCGCCGCCCTGCTGCGGTCGTGTCCGCTGCACCTGGTGCACGGCTACCTGCATCCGCTCGGCTACGGCATCCCGCTCAACCCATACGAGCTGGGCGTTCCCGCTCCCAACGAGGAGGCCGGGAAGATGCTGGAGCAGACGGCGGCCGACCTCGCGGGCCGGTGGCCGGGCCTGGAGGTGGCGGTCCGCCAGGTCGCGGGTGGGCCGGGCGCGACGCTAGTGGAGGAGTCGCGCCGGGCGGAGCTGGTCGTGGTGGGCAGCCGGGGCCACGGCGGTTTCGCCGGACTGCTGCTCGGCTCGGTCGGTACGCAGGTCGCCGCCCACGCCCACTGCCCGGTGCTGGTGGTCCGTCCCGCCGAGGAGCCGATCACGGTCGACGGTCCGGTGCTGGTCGGCGTGGACGGGTCGGAGGCAGCCGAACTGGCCGTCGGGTACGCGGCCGAGGAGGCCGCCCGGCGGGGGGCCGAGCTGGTGGTCGCGCACGTGGACCGCCCCGACGAGGAGGGCCCGGCGCAGACCGGGGACCTGGTCGAGACGGCGGCGGCGGCCGCTCGTGGCAGCCACCCGGGCCTGACCGTCGCCGTTCGGCTGCTGCTGGCCGACAAGCCCGAACCGGCGCTGATCGAGGCGAGCAGCGGCGCCGCGCTGGTGGTCGTGGGGACCCGCGGACGGGGTGGCTTCGCCGGGATGCTGCTCGGTTCGGTCAGCCAGTCCCTGGTGCAGCACGCACACTGCCCGGTGCTGGTGGCGCACCCCTACGGCCAGGCCCGCTGAGCCGTCCCGGCCCGACGGGACAGCCGGGCCGGGACGGGGCTCAGGCGCCGCGCCGCAGGCCGCCGAGGAGGTCCTCGAAGTCCCCGGTGAGCGCGAACGGGTCGGCGGGGCCGGTGGACGGCACCCGCCGGTGCATCTGGTCGGCCAGTTCGGCGGCGGCCCGCTCGATGCGGCGCCGCAGGGCGCCGTCGGCGGTCCCACCGGACCAGTCCTCGGGAGCCGCGAAGACGGCCGTGGGCACGACGACCGCGTGCAGGTACGCGAACATCGGTCGCAGCGCGTGCTCCAGGGCGAGCGAGTGCCGCGCCGTGCCGCCGGTGGCGCCGGCCAGGACCGGCCGGTCGGCGAGGGCGTCGGAGTCGACCAGGTCGAAGAACGACTTGAACAGCCCGTTGTACGACGCGTTGAAGATGGGCGTCACGGTGATCAGCCCATCGGCGCCGGCCACCGTGTCCAGCACCTCCCGCAGCGCCGGCGACGGGAAGCCGGTGAGCAGGTGGTTGACGATGTCGTGGGCGTGCTCGCGCAGCTCGACGGGGCGTACGTCGACGGTGTCGCCCCGCCGGACCAGCTCGTCGCGGGTGGCGGCGGCGAGCTGGTCGGCGAGCAGCCGGGTCGACGACGGCTGGCGAAGGCCGGCCGAGACGACGGCGAGGGTGCGCTGTGTCATCGCGTCCCCTCGGGGGCACGCCCCGTCACGTCGTCGACGGCGTGGACGGTGCTGTCGGCGCCGCCGCCGGCGGCGGCCACGAGCGCGGCGTGGACGGGCGCCTCGGGCACGTGCGCCGGCCGCAGCGACTCGAACTCCTTGCGGAGCACCGGGACGACCTCCTCGCCGAGGATGTCGAGCTGCTCCAGGACAGTCTTCAGCGGCAGCCCGGCGTGGTCGATGAGGAACAGTTGCCGCTGGTAGTCACCGACGTACTCCCGGAAGGTCAGCGTCCGGTCGATGACCTGCTGAGGGCTGCCGACGGTCAACGGGGTCTGCTCGGTGAACTCCTCCAGGGACGGCCCGTGCCCGTAGACCGGCGCGTTGTCGAAGTACGGACGGAACTCACGGACCGCGTCCTGCGAGTTGCGCCGCATGAACACCTGCCCGCCCAGCCCGACGATGGCCTGGTCGGCGGAGCCGTGACCGTAGTGCTCGAAGCGCTGCCGGTACAGGCCGACCATCCGCTGCGTGTGCTCCTTCGGCCAGAAGACGTGGTTGGCGAAGAAGCCGTCACCGTAGTACGCGGCCTGCTCGGCGATCTGCGGGCTGCGGATCGAGCCGTGCCAGACGAACGGCGGTACGCCGTCCAGCGGCCGGGGTGTCGAGGTGAACGACTGCAGCGGCGTGCGGAACTTCCCGGACCAGTCGACCACGTCCTCGCGCCACAGCCGGCGCAGCAGGTCGTAGTTCTCGATGGTCAGCGGGATGCCGTTGCGGATGTCCTGCCCGAACCACGGGTACACCGGGCCGGTGTTGCCGCGCCCGAGCATCAGGTCCACCCGGCCGTCGGCCAGGTGCTGGAGCATCGCGTAGTCCTCGGCGATCTTCACCGGGTCGTTGGTGGTGATCAGCGTGGTGGCGGTGGACAGCAGCAGCCGAGACGTCCGGGCGGCGATGAAGCCCAGCATGGTGGTCGGCGACGACGGCACGAACGGCGGGTTGTGGTGCTCGCCGGTGGCGAAGACGTCCAGGCCCACCTCCTCGGCCTTCAGCGCGATCGTGACCATGGCCTTGATCCGCTCGCGCTCCGTCGGCTCCCGACCGGTGGTCGGATCGACCGTGACGTCACCGACCGTGAAGACTCCGAAGTGCATGACCCGCTCCCTGAGTGACCGCCGGGACCGCGGTGGCCCCGGACGACCCCCACAACATATTTGACGAGTCAACTATTCCGGTCGCATCGGCCGGCCGGGTGGCCCGGATCACGCCGTCGACCGGTCGGGGCGCTGCCGTCAGCCGCCCGCCACCGACGGGAGAACCTGCACCTCGGCGGCGTCACGCACCGGCGTGTCCAGGCCGCCGAGGTGCCGGCAGTCCTCCCCGTCGACGTAGACGTTGACGTAGCGGCGCAGCTCGCCGCGCTCGTCACGGATCCGCCGGCCCAGCCGGGGCCAGCCGTCGGCCACCTCGTCCAGGACGGCCCGCAGGGTGCCCGAGGTCGCGACCGTCAGCCGGCTCGCTCCGCCGGCCTCGCCGCGCAGCGGCCCGGGCAGCAGCACCGTCACCACGTCACACCTCCGCCGCGCGGACGCAGAGCACGTCGGGCAGGTGCGCGGCCACCAGGGACCACGAGTCGCCGGCGTCGCGGCTCGCGTAGACCTCGCCGGAGCGGGTGCCGAAGTAGACGCCACCGGACTCGGCGTCGTCGGCGCACATGGCGTCCCGCAGCACGGCGGGGAAGAACGGGCCCTCCGGCAGGCCGGCGCTCAGCGGCTCCCAGGTGGCGCCCGCGTCGCCGGACCGCCAGACGCGACACCGGCGGCCGGCCGGGAAGCGCTCGCTGTCGGCGGCGAGTGGGAAGGTGAAGACGCTGCCGGGCCGGCCCGGCAGGGTGACGATCGGGAAGCCGAAGTCACTGGGCAGGCCCTCGGCGATCGACGACCAGCTGCGCCCGTCGTCGTCCGAGCGGTAGACGCCGTGGTGGTTCTGCGCGTAGAGGCGGGCGGGATCGCCCGCGTCCCGGGTGACCTTGTGCACGCACTGACCGAACTCGGGCCACTCGTCGGGCAGGAAGTAGGCCCGGATGCCCGTGTTGCCGGGCGACCAGCTCGTGCCGGCGTCGGTCGAGTGGTAGACGCCGCCGGTGGACATGGCGACGGTGACCCGGTCGGTGTCAGCCGGATGCGGCAGCACGGTGTGCACCGCCTGGCCGCCGAAGCCGGCGCCCCACTGCTCCCGGTGCGGGTGGTCCCACAGGCCCCGCACCAGCTCGAAGGTCACCCCACCGTCGTCGGACCGGAACAGCGCCGACGGCTCGGTGCCCGCCCACACCACGTCGGGCTGGTCGGCGCCGGCCGGGGTGAGCTGCCAGACCCGGCCCAGGCTGACCCCGGTGTCGGCCGGGAAGGCCACCGGCGCGTGCTCCGGCTCGCGCCAGTTGGCGCCGAGATCGTCGCTGGTCGCGACCGTCGGACCGAAGTGTGAGCTGGTCGTGCCGGCGAGCAGCCGCGGTGAGGCGCGGCGGGTGTCGATCGCGACCGCGTACACCCCGGTCATCGGGTGACGCGGCCCGGTGACCTCCCAGGTGCGCCGGCCGTCGGTGCTGGTGGCCAGGAAGAGGCCCTTGGCCGTCCCGATCGCGAGCAGTGTGGCCATCGACCGTCTCCGTCCCCTCGGCGATACGCGTCCCGTGATTATGGCCACACCCACCGACAGAACCCGACGGCCGGCCGTACGGTCCGCGCCGCCGTCCGGTGCGGCGGTGTCGCGGACCGCGGGGACGGGGACGCCTGGCACGATCCCCAACCGCGGACGCGCCCGAGCTGGTCCTGTGCTTCCGCACTCGACCTGCCAGCACGAACGCGGGTGACCCGCCCGGTCAGTCCGGCGCCGGCCGGGCCGCGCGCCGGACGGCGGCCCGCGCCTGCTCCGCGTCGTCGGCGGCGAGCGCGAGCGCGGCCAGCCGTTCGCAGTCGGCGAGGGAGTGCGCGGCCAGCGCCGCCCGCACCGGTGCCAGCGCCCGCGGGGACATCGACAAGCTGCTCACGCCGAGACCGGTGAGCACCACCGCGAGCAGCGGATCGGCGGCCGCCTCCCCACAGACACCGACCGGCTTGCCGGCCGTCCGGCCGGCGGTCGCGCAGCCGGCGATCAGCTCCAGCAGTGCCGGCTGCCACGGATCGAGCAGGCCGGCGAGGTCGCCGCACTGCCGGTCGGCGGCGAAGGCGTACTGGCTCAGGTCGTTGGTGCCCACGCTGAGGAAGTCGATCTCGTCGAGCAGCCGCCGGGCGCGCAGCGCCGCCGCCGGCACCTCCACCATCACGCCCACGGTGTCCAGGCCGGCGCCGCGCGCTATCGAGGCGAACTCGCCGGCCTCCGCGGCGGTCGCCACCATCGGCGCCATCGCCCGGACCTCGGCGCCGGTCCGCCGGGCCGCCAACTCGATCGCGTGCAGCTGGGTCCGGAGCACCTCGGGCCGGCGTCGGGCGATCCGCAGACCCCGCACGCCGAGTGCCGGGTTGGGCTCGCCGGCCTGGTCGAGGAAGGGCAGCGGCTTGTCGGCGCCCGCGTCCAGCGTCCGGATCACCACCGGGCGGCTGTCCACCGCCGCGAAGACCTCCGCGTACGCCCGGCTCTGCTCCTCGATGCCGGGCGCCGTGTTCCGGCCCAGGAACAGCAGCTCGGTACGGAAGAGGCCCACCCCCTCCGCCCCGGCCGCCTCCTCCCCGCGCAGCTCGGCCGCGGAGCCGACGTTGAGCAAAAGCCTCACCTCGTGCCCGTCCGCGGTGCGGCCCGGTCCCCGGCTCCGGCCGGCCCGCCGGCTCCGCGCCGCCGCCGCCCGGGTGGCGGCGACGACGGCCTCGTCGGCGTCGGTGAGCACCTCGCCGGAAGCGCCGTCCACCCGGACCACCGTTCCGTCGGGAACGGCCAGCGTCCCGGCGCAGGACACCACGGCGGGCAGACCGAGGGACCGGGCCAGGATCGCGGTGTGGCTGGTCGGGCCGCCCAGCTCGGTCACCAGGGCGAGCACCAGCTCGGGATCCAGGTCGGCGGTGTCGGCCGGGGCGAGGTCACGCGCGGCCAGCACGTACGGATATCCCGGGGTCGGGACGCCCGGCATCGGCCGCCCGAGGCTCGCGGCGACGGCGCGGTCCCGGATGTCGTCGAGGTCGGTGACCCGTTCGGCGAGGTGACCGCCGGCGGCCTGGAACGCCCGACGATGTTCGGCGAAGGCGTCGGCGATCGCGTGCGGGGCGTCCCGACCGGCCCGGACGGCCTCGGCGATCGTGTCGCGGAGGAGCGGGTCCTCGGCGATCATCGCCTGGGCCCGGAGGATCGCGGCCGCCTCCGGCCGCCCCGCCGAGTCCGCGCGGCGGCGCAGTTCGGTGCCGACCGCGGAGAGGGCCGCGGCGGCGCGGGTCAGTTCCGCCTCGACGTCGGCGACGGCGGCCGGTTCCGGCAGCCGGGGCGCGGGAGCCACCCGCAGCAGCGGACCGGCGGCCAGGCCGGGACTGACCCCGATGCCGGTCAGCCGCTCAGGCATCGGCCGGCTCCTCGTCCAGGTTGCGCCGCAGCAGGTCGGCGAGGGCCTCCAGTGCGGCCTCCGCCCCGTCGCCCTCGGCCGACAGGATCACCTCGGTGCCGTGGGTGGCCCCGAGGGACAGGACGGAGAGCATGCTGCGGGCGGGGACCGGCCGGCCGCCCGGCAGCCGGACGCTGACCGCGACGGGCTGGGCGGTGGCGGCCTCGACGAAGAGGGCGGCGGGGCGGGCGTGCAGCCCGCTGGTCGACCCGACGGCGACGGTACGTTCGGGCATGACGACTCCTCAGGTGGTGGATCCACGGATCCGAGCCGGTCAGGGCTCGACGGTGACTTTGATGCCGGCGCCCCGGGAGACGATGTCGAACGCGTCGAGGGCCCGCTCCAGCGGCAGCCGGTCGGTGATCAGGTCCGCGACCGGCACCGCACCACTGGCGATGAGCTGCAGTGCGGCCTTGTTGTGAGCGGGGCTGGAGCCGTTGGCGCCGACGATGGTGAGCTCGCGGTAGTGCACCAGGTTGGCGTCGACGGCGATGACCGGCCGGTCCTTGGGCAGGCCGCCGAAGAAGCTGATCCGGCCCTGGCGGCCGACCATCTGCAGCGCCTGCTCCTGTGCGGCGCCGGAGGCGGCCGCGGTGATGACGACGTCGGCTCCGGCGCCGTCGGTCGCCTTGAGGACCGCGTCGACCGGGTCGTTCTCCGCCGCGCAGACCGTGGCGTCCGGCGCGACGAGCGCCGCCGCCAGGTCCAGCCGGTCCCGGTTGAGGTCGACCAGGGTGACCCGGGCGGCACCGCGCGCCCGGGCGAGCCGTACGTGCAGGCAGCCGATCGGGCCGGAGCCGATGACCACGACGTCGTCGCCCGCCCCGACCCGGGCGAGTTCCTGGCCGTTGAGGACGCACGCCAACGGCTCCGCCACCGACGCCTCGGCGAAGCTGACCCCGTCCGGGATGCGGTTGAGGCCGTCGACGGAGAGCACCTTGGCCGGCACGACCATGTACTGGGCGAAGCCGCCCTCGTAGTGGTAGCCGATCGACTCCTGGTTGGGGCAGACCGTCATCCGGCCGCGGCGGCACTGGTCGCACCGCCCGCACGGGATCGCCGCGATGACCTGGACCCGGTCGCCGGGCCGCCAGTCGGTCACGTCGGCTCCGATGTCGACGATCTCGCCGGCGATCTCGTGACCCATCACCCGGGGCGGGTCGATGTGGTGGTGACCGAACCGCCAGATCTTCACGTCGGTACCGCAGGTGGAGCAGTTCCGTACCCGGATCCTGACCTCGCCCGGTCCCGGCGTCGGTTCGGCTGCGTCCTCGACCCGCACGTCACCGGGAGCGTGGAAGCGGACAACCTTCATCGGTCAGTCTCCTCATCGACGGGCTTGAGCAGCCGGAGAACCCCGTCGGCGTCGGTCGCCTCCCGCAGCGCGCGGGCTCGCTCGGGGTTCAGCAGGATCTCGGCCAGCTGGGCGAGCAGGGCCACGTGACCGTCGCCGCGGGCGGCGATCGCCACGCAGAGCACGACCTGCTCGCCACCCCAGTCCACGCCGGCCGGGAAGCGGAGCACCGCGAGCGCGTCCCGGCGTACGGCGTCCTTGCCGGCGAGGGTGCCGTGCGGAATGGCCACTCCCTCGCCCACGTACGTCGACACCGCGCGTTCCCGCGCCAGCATCGTCTCGACGTACGCGGGATCGACGGCACCGGTCTCGACCAGCACCGCGCCGCTGCGCCGGATCGCGTCCTCCCGGTCGGCGGCGGTCTCGCGGAGCCGGATCGCCCGTCGGTCGAGCAGCGCGGCGAGCCGTCCGGTCGTCACCTCAGCCATCGACCGCACCGCCGTTCTTCACCGCGGCGACGACCTTTGCCACCGCTGGATCGCCGACGAACACCTGGAACGGCACGACGACCTTCTCGGGGGCGACGGCCCGGGCGCGGGCGGCGAGTCCGGTGTGGACGACGACCACGTCGGCGTCGGCGGGGATGTGCTCGACCGGGGTGTGCTCCACCGCCACCGAGTGCTTGCCGAGCTGCTTCCGGAGCTGGCTGGCGAGCATCACGCTGCTGCCCATGCCGGCGTCGCAGGCGACGACGATCTTCCGGATGTCGCTTCCCTGGATGGTGGTCATGTCGCTCAGGCCTCCGAAGCTGCGGTGGGGGTACTGGTTCCGGCGGTCTGCCGCGGCAGGGGCGCCCCGTGGGCGGTCGCCGGCGTGGGTTCCGCCTCGTCGCCGCCCGCCTGGTCGTCCGGCTGGTCGTCCTTGAGCCGGCCGAAGCCGAGCAGCGCGGACGCCACGACGAACGAGACCGCCGCAGCGATGAGGACACCGAGGAAGACGCCGAACCAGCCACCCCGCGGCGTGACGGCCGCGTAGGCGAAGATGCTGCCCGGCGAGGGGGTGGCGACCAGACCGGCGCCGGTGATCATGAAGGTGCCGACGCCGGCCGCGCCTCCGGCGATCATGGCGAGGATGAGCCGCGGCTTCATCAGCACGTACGGGAAGTAGATCTCGTGGATGCCACCGAGGAACTGGATGATGATCGCGGCCGGCACGGTGGGGCGCAGCGTGCGGGGCCCGAAGAACAGGAAGGCCAGCAGCAGCCCGAGCCCGGGACCGGGGTTGGACTCGATCATGAAGAGAATCGACTTGCCGGTCTCCGCCGCCTGCGCGACGCCCAACGGGCCGAGCACGCCGTGGTTGATCGCGTTGTTGAGGAAGAGTACCTTCGCCGGCTCGACCAGGACCGAGGCGACGGGGAGCAGGTTGTTGGAGACCAGCCAGTCGACACCGTCACCGGCGAGGTCGGTGAACCACCGGACGACCGGACCGATGACCCAGACGCCGACCAGCGCCATGCCACCGCCGATGATGCCGGCGGAGAAGTTGTTGACCAGCATCTCGAAGCCGGCCCGGACGCGGTCCTCGACGGCCTCGTCGAAGAGCTTCAGCAGGTATGCGGTCAGCGGGCCGATCAGCATGGCGCCGAGGAACATCGGCACCTCACTGCCGACCACGATGCCCATCGTGGCGACGGCGCCGACGACCGCTCCGCGCTGGCCGTGCACCAGCCGGCCCCCGGTGTAGCCGATCAGCACCGGAAGCAGGACCGTGATCATCGGCCCGACGAGCTCGGCGAGGGTTTCGTTGGGGATCCAGCCGGTGGGGATGAACAGCGCGGTGATCAGACCCCAGGCGATGAACGCACCGATGTTGGGCATGACCATGCCGGCCAGGTGACCGCCGACCCGCTGGATCCGGGCCTTGATGCCGGTCCCCGTGACGGCGGGGGTGTAATCCGTGGCCATGGGTGGCCTCCTGTTCGACTGCCGGCCGCCGGGCCGGTGCGGGTGGTGGGGGTGAGTCGGGCCAGTCAGTCCCTTGTGAGCAGGTGCCGGACCAGGTCCGGCCGATGGTGGATGTGGACGTGGTCGCGGCGCAGGTCGCCGGGCCCGGGCATCCGGCTGCCCGGCAGGCTGACCGCCGCCGCGCCCCAGGCGAGTCCCTCGGCGAGCGCCTCCCCGCCGGTGGCGCCACCGGCCAGGAAGCCGGCGAGCAGGGCATCCCCGGCGCCGACGTTGCTGCGGCGCTCGGCGACGGGTGCGGTTCCGGTGACGACGCCGTCGCCGTCGACCAGGACCGCACCGTCCGCACCCAGGCTGGCCACCACGGCCCGGGCGCCCAACTCGCGTAGGTGCTGGGCGGCGGTGACGACGTCCTCCGTCGAGTCGACCGCCCGCCCGGTAGCCTGGGCGAGCTCCTCCCGGTTGGGCTTGAGCAGCCATGCTCCCGCGGCCGCCGCGGCGACCAGCGCCGGGCCGCTGGTGTCGACCGCCAGCCGGACTCCCGCGTCGAGCAGCCGGCGGCACAGCTTGCCGAACTCGTCGACCGCCAGGGACGGCGGGTTGCTGCCGCACACCACGACCCAGTCGGCCGAGCCGGCGGCGGACAGCACCAGCTCGGTCACCGCCTCCAGCTCGGCGCCGGAGAGCGCCGGGCCCGGTTCGTTGATCTTCGTGATCGTGCCGTCCGGCTCGGCGAGGGTGATGTTGGACCTGGTCCGTCCGGCGACCGGTACGGCGACCATGGGTACGCCCTCCGCTGCCAGCAGCCGGACCAGTTGCTCCCCCTCCGGGCCGCCGCACGGGATGACGGCCCGCGACGGCACGTCGTTGGCGAGCAGCGCCCGCGCGACGTTGACTCCCTTGCCGCCGGGGTCGAGGTGCGCGGGTGCCGCCCGCAGCACCGCTCCGCGCACGAGCGATTCGACGGCGACGGCCCGGTCCAGGCTCGGGTTGAGGGTGACGGTGAGGATCATGCCCGGATCACCTCCGGGCCGGCGTGCCGCAGCGCACCGGCGGCGGCGGTGCTCAACCCGGTGTCGGTGATGACCACGTCGACGTCGGCGAGCCGGCCGAACCGTGCGAGGTAGTCGTTGCCGAACTTCGTGTGGTCGGCCAGCAGCACGGTACGCCGGGCCGCGGCGATCATCGCCCGCTTGACGGCGGCCTCGGCGGGATCCGGCGTGGTCAGCCCGCGCTCGACCGAGCAGCCGTTGGTCGCCATGAACGCCACGTCGACGTACATCTGGGACAGCGCCTGCAGGGCCCAGTCGTCCACCGTCGCCATCGTCCGGCCCCGAACCCGGCCGCCGAGCATGATCACGTTGAGATTGGGCCGGGCGGCCAGCAAAGTCGCCAGCGGCGGGGCGTTGACGATCACCGTCAGCTCGCGCTCCGTGTTCAGCGCCTGGGCCAGCCGCCCGGTGGTCGTGCCCGCGTCGATGATGACGGCTCCCTCGTCTGGGACCTCGGCGAGGGCCGCCTTGGCGATGCGTTCCTTCTCCGCGGTCAGCACCGCGTCCCGAGCGGCGAGTGCCGGCTCGAAACCCAGCCGCTCGACCGGGATCGCACCCCCGTGCACGCGGCGCAGCACCCCCGCCCGCTCCAACGCGGTCAGGTCCCGCCGGATGGTCTCGCTGGTCACCGCCAGTTCCTCGGCCAGGACCATCACGTCGACGCGCCCCTGGGCCCGGGCCCTGCGGAGGATCTCCTGTTGCCGTTCCTCGGCGTACATCGCTTGGTTTCACCGCCGTTTCGATGTGGCTTCCTCTTTGTTTACGCCCGAGTGTGTGGGAGGTCAAGAGGTCAGCACTGGCAATCTGCCGCCACAGCGCCCCGGGATGGGTGACGACCACGACCTGGGTACGGGCCGCCCCGGCGAGGATCAGACCGGCGAGCGGCCGCAGCACGTCCGAATGGAGGCTCGTCCCCGGCTCGTTGAGCATCAGTAGCACGGGCGGGCCGCGAGGCCGTCGCGGTCCCCGATCTCCCGGATCGTTTCAAGGGCTGCGAAAGGTCAGCGCCGGCGTGGGCGAGAACGGGCGTCCGGGTGCCGATCTGCGGGCGGCGTGCCGGCGCGACCGCGTCCGTACGGCGATGGTCTACAGGCTCTACGTGCCGGTGCCGTTCGCCCTGTCAGGCCCCCTGCGCTCACCAGTACGTGTTGAGCTCCCGGATCAGGTTCCACGTCGCCCCGCCCTCGGGCTTCTGGTGTCAGGCGCCGGCGACCAGGCCGCGCAGCGTCACCAGGCCGGGCACCGGCACTCGGCCCAACTCGGCACCGGTGGCCGGATCGTGCCAGCTGACGGAATCGGTCTGGCCCACGTACAGCCGCCGGCCGTCCGGGCTCGGCACGAGACCGGTGACCGGCTCGCGAACCTGCCATTCACCGGTCGGCCCGAGGTCGGCCAGGCCCATGGTCCGCACCGTCGTACCCACGCCGACGAAGAGGCGGGCACGGTCGGCGGCGGCGTGAGCCGTCCCGATGCCGCTGGGCAGCCGGACCGTTCGCCGTACGGTCAGGTCCTGGGTCGAGATCTCCGCCGCCGTACCGGACGTGGCGTCGACGACGACGAGCCGGCCTCCGTCCGGGGTGATCGCGATGGCGTGACCGCTCCCGGGCGCCGCACCGAACGGGTTCGGCAGGTCGACGCAGAACGCCCACCGCCCGGTGAGGTGCAACGTGTGGACGAACGCGTGCACGTGGCCGGGCCGACCGCTGACCAGGTCCCGGGTGTGCCGGTGGCCGGGCTGATGGGTGTAGAGCGTGTAGAGGGTCGACCGGTCCGGCGCCATCACCGCTTGGCGTCCCTCACCCCGCATCTCCTCCTCCGCGCCGACCGGGACCGGCCCCTTGTCTCGCGTGAAGAGCGGACCCGGCTGCGTGGTGGCGAGGTCGACGACGCGGACCCGGTAGCGGTCCGGCGACGTCGGCGGAAGCCACTCCAGGACGAACAGCCCGGTGAGATCCTCGGTGAAGGTCTCCGGGACGTAGTTGCCGGGCAGTTCCAGACGCCGAGGGACCCCGTTCCCGTCGACAATCATCAGTGGGGTGGCGTTCCGCCCCTCCGGGCGCCCGTCGGTCACGTTCACGGCGTCCGACGTCAGCGCGACCGTCGTACCGCTGGCCGAGACCGCCTGCGGCAGCCAGCGTCCGGGCAGCGTGATCCGCGCGGAGGTCCGGCCCGTGGCGGTGTCGACCCGCCAGAAGGCGGTGTCACCGCCGTCGGGTGCGGTCGCGTGGATGACCGACCCGTCGGCGGCGGGAAGCGAGCCCGGGAAGCTTTGCCGCTCGTCACCGCGCAGCAGCCCGAGCCCGTCCGCGATGTCGACGACCAGCGCATCCGGAATCGGGACGTTCGCCGCCGGGGCCTGCCGGCGGGTTCGCTCGCAACCGACCACCGTGGCGGTGCCGGTGGCCGCGAGCAGGGTCAGGACGGTACGCCGCGAGATCGTCGTCTTTGCCATCATGCCCGGGTGACACCGGCGGCGGCGCTGAGGTTCCGGTCGGCCAGGTGGAACCCGATCGCGCCGGGCGGTGTCATGAGGTCGTCCCCACCGGAGGTTCCCACTGGACGACGAGGATCTCGTCACCCGCGCCCGGGCAGGTGACCTGGAGGCGTACGAACTCCTGGTCGCCCGGCACACCGCGTCCGCGTACCGGACCGCGGTGCTCCTCGGCGCGGGCGCGGATGCCGAGGACACCATCCAGGAGGCGTTCGTGAAGGCCTTCCGCAGCCTCTCCCGCTACCGGGGCGAGTCCTCCTTCCGCTCCTGGCTGCTGGCCATCGTCGCCAACGAGACCCGCAACCTGCACCGGTCGCGCATCCGCCGGGACGGGCTCGCCCTCCGCGCCGCGACGAGCAACCCGGCACCGGAGGTCACCGGGGACGTCGCCGTCGACACCGTCCTGGCCGCGGAACGCCGCGCCACGCTGGTCCAGGCGTTACGCCGGCTGCCGGTGAAGGACCGCGAGGTCATCGTCTGCCGGTTCTTCCTCGATCTCAACGAGGAGGAGACCGGGGCGGTGCTGGGCTGGCCCCGGGGCACGGTGAAGTCGCGGATGTCGCGGGCCCTGAAGAAACTTCGCAGCCTGCTCGACCTCGCCGAGGTCCGCAATGGATGACCTCGAGAAGGAGCTGCGCGAACTCTCCGGCTGGCTGGAGACACCTGACCCGCCCGAGGTGGCCGCCCGGGTACGCGCGCGGCTCGCCGCGCCGGCGGCCCGCCGGCGCCGGTGGCGCTACTGTCTGGCCGCCGCGCTCGCCGCCCTGCTCGCCATGGCGCTGCCCCCGGGGCGGGCCGCCCTCGCCGACGCCGTGGCGGAGCTGCTGAGGTTCGCCGGGGTCGCCATCGCCACGTCTCCCGGACGGGCGCTTCCCACCACGACGTCCGTGCCGTTGCCGTCGCAGCGGCCCGCCGCCCTGACCGAGGCACAGGACAAGGTCCGCTTCCCGATCCGCCTGCCGGCGAAGCTGGGCCCGCCCGAGCAGGTGCTGGTGGCCGATCGAGACGACACGGGGACGTACCGGGTCGCGACCCTGCTCTATCGCGACGGCACGCTGCGGATCGACGCGTTCGACGGTCGTCTCGACCCGGTCTTTCAGAAGCAGGCCGGCGGACCAGGGGTGGACTGGGTCCAGGTCGGTGACGGCAGCGCCGTCTGGGTCGGCGGGCCGCACGAACTGGTGTACGTGGATCGCACGGGCACGCCGCGCGTGGAGACCGCCCGGCTCGCCGCCTCGACCCTCATCTGGGAGACCGACGGGGTGAGCTACCGCCTCGAGGGCGACCTCACCAAGCTGGCGGCGATCGAGATCGCCACCTCGCTGGGGTGAGCGAAGCACCCGGCCTGGCGACGGTCTCAGGAGAACAGCGCGCTGTAGCCGTTGAGCGCGGGCTGGCCGCCGAGGTGGGCGTAGAGCACGGTCGAGTCCCGACCGATCTCACCGGTACTGACCAGGTCGACGAGACCGGCCATCGACTTCCCCTCGTAGACCGGGTCGGTGATCATCCCCTCCGTCCGCGCGGCCGTGCGCATGGCGTCCAGGGTGCGCTCGTCCGGGATGCCGTACGTGCCGCCGTGGTAGCGCTCGTCGAGGACGATCTCGTCGTCCGCGAGGGGACGGTCGAGCCCGATGAGGGCGGCCGTGTCGCGGGCGATCCGGGCCACCTGGTCCCAGGTCTCCTTCGGCTTGGCGGAGCCGTCCACGCCGACGACCCGGCGGGGCCGGCCGCCCGCGGCCTGCAGGGCGGCGAAGCCGGCGACCATGCCGGCCTGGGTGCTCCCGGTCACCGAGCAGACGACGATCGTGTCGAAGAAGACGCCCAGCTCGCGTTCCTGCTCGGCCACCTCGTACGCCCACCGGGCGAAGCCGAGGCCGCCGAGCCGGTGGTCGGAGCCGCCGGCCGGGATCGCGTACGGCTTGCCGCCGGCCTCCTCGATCTCGCGGAGCGCCCGCTGCCAGCTCTCCTTGACGCCGATGCCGAAGCCCGCCCGGACCAGGCGGACGTCCGCGCCGGCCAGCCGGGACAGCAGAATGTTGCCGACCTTGTCGTAGCCGGCGTCCGGCCAGTCCACCCAGCTCTCCTGCACGAGGACGCAGCGCAGGCCGACCCGGGCCGCCACCGCCGCGACCTGCCGGGTGTGGTTGGACTGCACGCCGCCGATCGACACCAGCGTGTCGCAGCCCTGCGCGAGCGCGTCGGCGACCAGGTACTCCAGCTTGCGGGTCTTGTTGCCGCCGAACGCGATGCCGGAGTTGCAGTCCTCCCGCTTCGCCCACACCGACGCGCCGCCGAGGTGCGCGGTGAGCCGCTCCAGCGGGTGCACCGGGGAGGCGCCGAAGAGCAGAGGGTACCGGGCGAAGGAGTCGAGTGCGGGGGTCATGGCATCTCCTGGGGAGGCTCGTGGGGTGCCCGGACGGCTTCGTCCGCGAGATCGGCCTGAAGGATCTCGTCGAGGCTGGACCAGATGGTGGCGGTGATGTCGGCGGCGGCTTCGGGGGCGCCGGACGCGCACGCCCGGATCAGCTCCTCGTGCCGGCGTACCGACCCCTCCCCGGGCAGGGTCGTGAACCGTTGCCGTTCGAGCCGTCGGATGAGCGGGGTGTAACGGTCGATCGTCGCGGCGACCGCCCGGTTGCCGCAGGCGGCCACCAGCACGTCGTGCAGGGTGTCGTCGGCGCGCAGCGCGCGCTCCACGTCGCCCCTCCGCACGGCGCCGGCGAACTCGGCGTTGGCCGCGCGCATGGTGGCGAGGTCGTCGCCGCTCAGCCGGGGAACGGCCGACCGGGCCGCCAGCTCGTGCATGGTCCGCACGACCACCAGGGCGTCGCGGACGTCGCGGAGGATGAGCGGCGTCACCCGGGTGTGGCTCTGCGGCTTGGATTCGACCAGCCCTTCGTCGGCGAGCCGCGCGAGCGCGTCGCGGACCGGCGCCCGGGAGAAACCCAGCCGTTCGGCGAGGTCGCGGTCGCGGACGACCTGGCCGGGCGCGAGCGTCCCGGCGACGATCGCCGTCTTGATGGCGACGTACGCCTGGTCGCGCAGGAGCGTCCGGCCCACCGGCTTGAGATCCACAACTGATATGTTAGATGTCAATTTCGATTCGGGGAACCCCGCCGGGACTCTTGTTCGCACCGATGCAACCGCCGCTACCGGCCGGGCGTCAGTGGGGGTGTCACGCCGGCCGCCCGCAGGCCGGGTCGACGGGCCGAGAGGGGAGGGGATCCGATGCCGGAGGTTGACACCGCCGCCACCACGGCGGAGGACCCGCAGAGCTCGTTCGACGCGTTCTACCGCGCGACCCGGCAGCGGCTCTTCGAGTTCCTCTACGCCCTGACCGGAAACGCCGCCGAGGCCCAGGACGTGCTGCACGAGGCGTACGCCCGGGCCTGGCAACGCTGGTCGACGGTGCGGGAGTACGACGCCCCCGAGGCGTGGATGCGCACCGTGGCCCGGCGGATCGCGGTGAGCCGGTGGCGCCGGGCCCGCAACGCCGTCTTCGCCCACCGGCGGGCCGGCCCCCCCGACGACCTGCCGGGACCCAACCCGGACAGTGTCGCGCTCGTCACCGCGCTCGCCCGGCTCCCGGTCGAGCAACGCACCGCCATCGTGCTGCACCACCTCTGCGACCTGCCGGTCTCGGCCGTCGCCCGGGAGACGGGGGCACCCGAGGGCACCGTGAAGGCCCGGCTCGCGCGCGGTCGCCGCGCGCTCGCCGGGCTGCTCGGCATCGACCTTGAGGAGGAGAGCCGTGTCTGATCAGCTCGATACGCTCTTCGCCGGGATGCGCGGCGCCCGGCCCCCGGCCGACTTCGCCGCCGCCGAGCAGGTGCGCCGGCGCGGCCGGCAGCGCACCCGGCGCACGGCGCTCGCGGCGGGGGCCGGTGTCCTGGCCGTCACCACCGCGGCCGCCGGCCTCGGCGCGACCGCGTGGCCGTCCCGGCCCGACGGCGTCGCACCCCCGGCCGGCCCGACACCGACCGCCACCGTGCCGGCCCCGACGCCGCCCACCCCGACGCCGTCGCCGTCCCGGCCGGGGCCCACCGGGGACGCTGCCGGGCTACTCCAGCCCGACGAACTCGGTCCGGGCACCTGGCGTCCGTTCGAGGCGGAGCAGATCCAGAACCCGGACATGTGGTTCTGGGGATTCTGGGACGGCATCTGCGCGGCGTACCGGTCGAACCAGTTCCCCTCACTGCCGCACCAGGACTCCGTCGAGACGGTCGCCTACCGGTCGGGCGACGGCGACGCCGCCACCAGCGCCTTCCAGATCGTGGAGCGGTACGAGACCGGCTGGGGCGACGAGAACCTGACCGACGTCCGCGCCGCCGTCGACCGGTGCGGGGAGGCCGCCTCGGACGGGCCGGCCATCCGGGTCACCGTCGTTGACACGGGCATCGCCGGCGACGAGTCCCTGCTCCTCAAGCAGGAACAGACTCCGGCGGACAGCACGGAGCCACAGATCGACCACATCGCCGTCGTCCGCGTCGGGGACATCGTGACCACGGTCCGGGCGTACCCGTCGGACCCGGCCCGCGTGCGCGACCTCGCCGGACGGGCCGCCGCCCGACTCGGCTGAGGGTGGCCTCCCGGCGTCGCCGGGCCGGCGGATCACCCTTGGACGCGAGCCGCCGGCCGGAGCAGCCGCCGGAAGTCCTTCGGCAGTTCCGCGACCAGGTCGTCGCGCTCGTCGGCGCTGACCGCCTCGCACAGGGTGGTCAGCACGGCCCGGGCAGTGACGGCGGCGCGATCGCCGTCCAGTCCCGTGCGGGCCTGGATCTCGGTGAGGAACTGCACCAGATCGAGCGGCTCGGCGAAGTCCACCTCCTTGCGCAGGTACCCCTGGAACTCCTCGGGGAGCTGCGCGGCCAGGCCGCGGGCCTGTTCACCGCTGACCCGCGCCGTCAACGTCGTGAGGGTGGCGCGGGTGACCGTCGCCGCCTCGGGGAGCGGCAGTCCGGCCCGCTCCGCCACCGCGTTGAGGAACTCCGTACTGTCCACCGGGTCTCTCCTTCCGAGGGCCCGTCGCCGAGGATGGGAAGGCCGCTGGGGCGGCGGCGCACCGGCTGGCGCACGGTCGCATTCCCGGTGCCGCACCGGGCAAACGGGGCACACGGAAGGGCCGGTGGGCGATCCTCCGACGACTCACCCGCCCGGCCGCCGTCCTCCGCGACCCGGACGGGCCGATACGCACGCAGACCGGACACGGCGGCACGATCGTGGTGCGGCCTAGCGTGACCGGCACGGTCCGTCGTGGCCGTCGCGTCGCCGGCAGCGGCCGGCACCGTCGATCCGGGCG
This sequence comes from Micromonospora sp. WMMD558, assembly GCF_049315255.1. NCBI lineage: Bacteria > Bacillati > Actinomycetota > Actinomycetes > Micromonosporales > Micromonosporaceae > Micromonospora > Micromonospora sp. WMMD558. Next base: position 5,351,030 of record NZ_CP186061.1, read on the forward strand.
TCACACCAGACACGGGTACGCAGGAACTGGCGGTCCTCCTCGCTGAGCGTGGTCTCGCCGAAGTCGATCGCGCTGACGTGATCGAGCGAGTCGCGCAGTGCCGTGGCGAGGATGATCGCGCCTTCGGGGCTGGTCAACGTGGTCGGCAGGTGGATGACCCAACGAGGCACGGTCACTGGAGCTGCCTGCGGTCCGCGCGGCAGGCGTTGTGGCGGGACTCCGGTTCAACATCCTGCTCGTGGACGATCTGTGTGTGGCGCAGCCCCACCTCGCCGAGACTCGGGGAGTCGACTCCCCCGCCTTCGTCATCCGCCAGGACCAGGCGGGCGCCGGCCTGTACACCGTGTTCGAGCAGGTCTTCGAGTCGCAGTGGCAACGCGGACAGCTGCTGTGAGCGAGTACCGCGACCTGCTGCCCATCGCGCTGGAAGCGATGGCGCGCGCGACGGCCGCGATGCGTCACCGGTCGCCTGGTGCCCTGACCGTCAAGGGTGACCGCGACCCCGTCTCGGACCTCGACTACGCGATCGAGCGTGACGTACCAGGATGGCCGCGACCACGACATCGCGTCCGTCGTGACGCTCGCAGTCACTCCCGGGCTCCGTGAGGCAGTCATCGACTTCTATCGTGGCGCCGTGTCATCAGCAAACCCGCACGAGCGGTGACAACAGAACGGCGGCTTGTACGACAGCCCGGGTTGGCCATGTAGACGCGGCTGGTATTCAGTCTGCCCTCGGCGGCGGTAGTGGCTGGTCCGGGCACCTGCTTGATCTCGACGCCGCGAGGCGGCCACCGCACTAGCGGGCAGCCTCGTCACGGCTGGATCGCCCGTGCAGGAAGGCAGCCAGCAGGGCGGTGACGAGGCCAGCCACCAGCAGGATCCTTATCACGTTGAACAGCACCACGTCGCCCATGGAGTGAGGCGGAAAGATGTCCTTGACGAGCCAGCCGACGCCCATCCCCAGCCCCAGACAGGCGTGCATCGCGGCCCGCAGGCGCGGGAAGGGCTGCGGGCGGCCGAAGATCCGAGGCACCGCCGTGCCGCCACCGCTCCTGGCGAGCAGCACGGCGGCCACGGCCAGGTTGGCCGCAGCGGCCACGACGGCCAAGACCAGGTCCACCGATCCCATGGGGCCACACGCTATCGCACGGGTGCCCGGCCCGGGATCAGCGGAAATTGCCGGCCAGTCTTCCGATCCCTCATCCAGCCCGAGACGTGTTCGGCCCAGGGCGGTCATGGGGTCGACTCGGTCACGCCGATAACTCGGTGTCGACCGGCTGGCCGCGCCGGCGGGGGACGTGTCGGCGGTAGGTGCTGACGGTCGGGTCGCCGGTGATCCAGAACCGCCACGGCACGTCGTGCGCGCCGGTCACCCCGACCCGCGGCCCGGCCGTGACGGCCTCCTCCGGCACCGGTTCGGCCGGCGGCAGCAGCCGGACCGGGCCGTCGCCGAGCAGGTGAGCGCCGTACACCGACCGGTCGATCCCCAGCGCCGCGCAGAGCCGGGCCGGCCCGCGCGCGAGATCCACGGCCCGGCGTACGGCGGGGCGCCGCGCCCGGGCGACGTCGAGGCCGTCGACCACCTCGCCGGCCCGCAGCAGCACCGCCGAGGCCTCCCCGTCCGGCCCGGTCACCACGTTCATGCACCAGTGCATGCCGTAGGTGAAGTAGACGTAGGCGTGCCCGGCCGGCCCGAACATCACCGCATTGCGGGGCGTGCGGCCCCGGTGGGCGTGCGAGGCGGGATCACCGGCCGTGCCGGCGTACGCCTCCACCTCGGTGATGCGGACGGTGACCCCGCCGGCGGACAGTCGGGCGCCGAGCAGGCCGCGGGCGGCCGGCACCACCGGCCCGGCGAGCAGGTCGGCAAGCTCCGCGAGGGCAGCGGGGCGTCGGTCGGGTCGGGTCACCACGGCTGCGACCCTATCCGGCCGTGACGGCGGTCGCCCGACACTAGGAAGCAAGGCCAGCCTTACCTTAGAGTTGGTGCCCGTGACACCCCTGTCCTCCCTGGTCCCGGCCGTCGGGGCGGTGCCGTTCGTTCGCGACCTGGCCGCCCACGGCGGCCGTCCCGCGATCGTCACCCGGGACGGGCAGATCTCCTACGCCGACCTCGCCGAGCGGGTCGCCGTCACGGCCCGGCGGCTGGGCGCCGGCCGACGGCTGGTGCTGGTGGTCGGCGCGAACACGGTCGACTCGCTGGTCGCGTACCTGGCCGCCCTGCACGCCGGCCACCCCGTGCTGCTGGTGCCCGGCGGGCACGACGCGGCGCTCAGCGGCCTGGTCGACGCGTACGACCCGGACGTGGTGGTCGGCCCGGCCGACGGCGGCTGGCGGGTCGAGCACCGCCGGGCGGCGTCGGCGCACGACCTGCACCCGGAGCTGGCGCTGCTGCTCAGCACCTCCGGCTCGACCGGCTCACCGAAGCTGGTCCGGCTGTCGCAGGCGAACCTCCAGGCCAACGCGGAGTCGATCGCCGGCTACCTGGGCATCCGGGACACCGACCGGGCGGCCACCACCCTGCCCCTGCACTACTGCTACGGCCTGTCGGTGGTCAACAGCCACCTGGTCCGGGGCGCCGCACTGGTGCTGACCGACCTGTCGGTCGCCGACACCTGCTTCTGGGAGCTGTTCCGGGACACCCGGGCAACCACGTTCGCCGGGGTGCCGTACACCTTCGACCTGCTGGACCGGGTCGGCTTCGCCGCGATGGACCTGCCGCACCTGCGCTACGTCACCCAGGCCGGCGGCCGGCTCGCCCCGGACCGGGTGCGCCGGTACGCCGAGCTGGGCCGCCGCGCCGGCTGGGACCTCTTCGTCATGTACGGCCAGACCGAGGCGACCGCCCGGATGGCGTACCTCCCGCCGGATCTGGCCCTCGACCACCCGGCGGCGATCGGCGTGCCGGTGCCCGGCGGCGCGTTCCGGCTCGCCCCGGTCGCCGACCATCCCGACCCGGACGCCGGCGAGCTGGTGTACTCCGGCCCGAACGTCATGCTCGGGTACGCGCACTCCCCCGCCGACCTGGCGCTCGGCCGCACCGTCGACGAGCTGCACACCGGTGACCTGGCCCGGCGGACGCCGGAGGGCCTGTGGGAGATCGTCGGCCGGCGCAGCCGGTTCGCCAAGATCCTGGGGCTGCGGATCGACCCGCAGCAGATCGACGCGCTGCTGGCCGCGCACGGGATCACCGCGACCTGCGTGGGCGGGGACGACGAGCTGATCGTGGCAGTGGCCGGCGCGGGCGACCCTCGCCGGCTCCGCCGCCTGGTCGCCGACGAGGTGAGGCTGCCGCCCCGGGCGGTGCGGATTCTCGTGCTCGCCGAGCTGCCCCGGCTCGCCTCGGGCAAGCCGGACCTGGCGGCGCTGCGCGGGCTGGCCGCCGCCGGGGTCGAGGCCCCGGCGGCCGAACCGGCCGCCGCCGGTGACCTCTGCCAGCTGTACGCGCAGGTGCTCGACCGGACCGACGTCACCCCGGACCTGAGCTTCGTCGACCTCGGCGGCGACTCCCTGTCGTACGTCGAGATGTCGGTGCGGCTGGAGCAGGAGCTGGGGCACCTGCCGGCGAACTGGCACACCCTGCCGATCGCGGAGCTGCGCGGCCGTGACCGGGATCCGGGGTGCGCCTCCCCCGAGCCGCGCCGCCGGCGCTCCCTGGAGACCAGCGTGGCGCTGCGGGCGGCGGCGATCGTGCTGATCGTCGGCTCGCACATCCCGCTGTTCACGATCACCGGTGGAGCACACCTGCTGCTCGCCGTGGCCGGCTTCAACTTCGCCCGGTTCCAGCTCACCGACGCCGGCCGGCGCGACCGGCTGCGGCAGATCGGCGCGAGCCTGCTGCGCATCGTGCTGCCGACGACCGCCTGGATCGGCGCGGTCATGCTGCTCAACGACCAGTACGAGCTGAGCACCCTGCTGCTGGTCAACAGCATCCTCCGGCCCGACGTGCCGGACGGCTGGCACTTCTGGTTCGTCGAGGCGGTGGTCTACCTGCTGGTGGGCCTGGCCGCGCTGCTCGGGCTGCGCCGGGTGGACCGCTGGGAACGGCGGTATCCCTTCGCCTTCCCGCTGGGGCTGACCGCGCTCGCGCTCCTCAGCCGGTACGACGTGTTCGGCCTCGACGCCCGCCACGACCTGCCGTCGGCGCTGGTCGCCGGCTGGCTGTTCACGCTCGGCTGGGCGGCCGCCCGGGCCGACGGCGTCCGGCAGCGGCTGCTGGTGACCGCCGCCGTCGCGGCCACCGTGCCGGGCTTCTTCGGGCAGCCGTGGCGGGAGGCGCTGATCGTGGCCGGCTTCGCGCTGCTGACCTGGAAGCCGACCGTGCCGAGCCTGGCCGTGGTCAACAAGGTGGCCGGCATCCTCGCTGCCAGCTCGCTCTACATCTACCTGACCCACTGGCAGGTCTACCCGCACCTGCGGGACCTGCCGCTGGTCGCCCTCGCCGCATCGATCGCGCTCGGCATCGCGTACGCCGCCCTGGTCAACCGCGTCTGGCGCTGGGTGACGGCGCTCGTACCACCGCGAGCCCGCAACCATGATCAGGTGATGCTCAGCCGGCCCGTCCACGGTTCGACGCCCCGCTGAGCATCACCCGTTCCCCAGGTCCTGGTCGGGTGGCAAAGGACCACGGGCATCACGATGCCACGGAACGGACCTGCGGACTGTCCGCCCGATGGGGTACGACTACCGGCAGGAGAGCCGACGGCGGGAGGCATGGTGGAGCGCGAGGAGATGCGGGCGTACTGCCTGGGCAAGCCGGGCGCGTGGCTGGACCAGCCCTGGGAGGGCGACGAGGTGGTCAAGGTCGGTAGCCGGATCTTCGCCTTCCTCGGCTCGGCCGAGGCGGAGCCGAGAATCGGGGTGAAGTGCGGCCCCAACCGGGACGTCGCCGACGAGTGGATCCACCGGTACCCGGCGGACGCGAAGCCGTCGCCGTACATCGGCCGGTCCGGGTGGAACACCCTACGCCTGGACGGCGAGATCGAGGACGAGGAGCTGACCGTCGCCGTCGACGCGTCGTACGACGCGGTGGTGGCGAAGCTGCCGAAGCGGGAACGCCCGACGGGGTGAGCTCGGGACGGGTCGGGCGGCAACTTCGGGGAACCTGCTGCTTCACCAGGCCGGGAGGCAACAGCTTCCCCGAAGTTGCGCGACATCGTGCGCGCGACGAGCGTGCGGCGGTCGCTCAGCGGGGGACGACCCGCTCGGCGGCCCACTCCTTCCAGCCGGCCAGCTTGTCCGCGGCGGCGGCGAGCTGGTCGGCGACCGGACCGGGGCCGGTGGACCCGGGCGTGGTCCGGGCCGCCAGGGCGGAACGCACCGAGAGGACGTCCCGCACCGACGGGTCGAGGTGCTCGCTGACCGCCGCGAGGTCGTCGTCGGAGACCTCGTCGAGCGCGCAGTCGCGCGCCACGCACAGCGCGACCAGCTTGCCGGTGATCTCGTGCGCGTCCCGGAACGGCACGCCCCGGCGGACCAGCCAGTCGGCCACCTCGGTGGCGAGGGAGAAGCCCACCGGCGCGGCGGCGACCAGCCGGTCGACGCGTACCGTCATCGTCGAGACCATGCCCGCGAGCGCCGGCAGCAGCAGCTCCAGGGTGTCGACCGCGTCGAAGGCCGGCTCCTTGTCCTCCTGCATGTCCCGGTCGTACGTCATCGGCAGGCCCTTGAGCATGGTGAGCACGCTCATCAGCCCGCCGACCAGCCGGCCGGACTTCCCCCGGGCCAGCTCGGCGATGTCCGCGTTCTTCTTCTGCGGCATGATCGACGAGCCGGTGGCGAAGGCGTCGTCCAGCTCCACCCAGCCGAACTCCTGCGACGTCCACAGCACCACCTCCTCGCCGAGGCGGGACAGGTGCACGCCGATCAGCGCGGTGGCGAAGAGGAACTCGGCGACGAAGTCCCGGTCGGCGACCGCGTCCATGGAGTTGGCGAAGGACGTGCGGAAGCCCAGCTCCTTGGCGACCGCCACCGGGTCCAGCGGCAGGCCGGAACCGGCCAGCGCGCCGGCGCCGAGCGGGCTGATCGCCGTGCGGTGATCCCAGTCGCGCAGGCGTTCCAGGTCGCGCAGCAGCGGCTGCACGTGGGCGAGCAGCCAGTGCCCGAACGTGACCGGCTGGGCGTGCTGGAGGTGCGTCATGCCGGGCGCGGCGGTGTCCACGTGCCGCTCGGCCTGCTCGACCAGCGCCTCGGCGAGTTCGACCAGGCGGGCCGCCACGCCGCGGGCGTGGTCCCGCAGGTACAGCCGCAGGTCGGTGGCGACCTGGTCGTTGCGGGACCGGCCGGCGCGCAGCTTGCCGCCGAGGCTGCCGAGCCGCTCCAGCAGGCCGCGTTCCAGCGCGGTGTGCACGTCCTCGTCGTCGATGGTGGGGCGGAACTGGCCGGAGGCGCAGGCCGCCTCCAGGTCGTCCAGCGCCGCCAGGATCCTCCCCAGCTCCTCCGGGTCGAGCAGGCCGGCACCGGCCAGGACCCGGGCGTGCGCCCGGGAACCCGCGATGTCGTACGGGGCGAGGCGCCAGTCGAACTGCACGCTCACCGACAGCCGCGCGAGGGCCTCGGCGGGGCCGCCGGCGAACCGGCCACCCCACAGGCTCGTCCGGTTGGTGGCGGCGGTGTTCTCGGTCAGGCTCTTGTCGTCCACCCCGCCCATTGTGGCAGCGCTCATCTTCCGCTCCCGACTGCGGGGCTCACTCGCTCCGCTCGTTCACTCCTCGCGCTCGCACCCACGATCAGGAGCCACCCAACCGGGCGTCCCGGGCGGCGGCCATCTTGCTGGGCAGACCCCACAGCTGCACGAAACCCTTGGCGAGCGACTGGTCGAAGGTGTCGCCGGTGTCGTAGGTGGCCAGGCCGAAGTCGTAGAGGCTGGCCTCGGACCGCCGGCCGGTGACGGTGGCCCGTCCACCGTGCAGGGTGAGCCGCACCTCGCCGGACACCTGCTGCTGGGCGTCGTCGATGAACGCGTCCAGCGCGTACTTCAACGGGGAGAACCACAGGCCGTCGTAGACCAGCTCGCCCCAGCGCTGGTCGACGCCGCGCTTGAACCGGGCCAGGTCCCGCTCGACGGTGACCGCCTCCAGTTCCTGGTGGGCGGTGATCAGCGCGATCGCGCCCGGCGCCTCGTACACCTCGCGGCTCTTGATGCCGACGAGCCGGTCCTCGACCATGTCGAGCCGGCCGACGCCCTGGGCGCCGGCGCGCCGGTTCAGCTCCAGGACCGCCTGGTACGGGGTGACGGTCTCGCCGTCGATGGCGACCGGGTTGCCGCCGTCGAAGGTGATGACGACCTCGTCGGCGTCCCGCTCCTGCGCCGGGTCGGACGTGTACGAGTACAGGTCCTCGATGGGGCCGTTCCAGATGTCCTCCAGGAAGCCCGTCTCGACGGCGCGGCCCCACAGGTTCTGGTCGATCGAGTACGGCGACTTCGCCGTCACGTCGATCGGCAGGCCCTTCTCCTCGGCGAAGGCGATGGCCTTGTCCCGGGTCCAGGCGAAGTCCCGGGCCGGCGCGACGATCTTCAGATCGGGGGCGAGCGCGCCCAGACCGACCTCGAAGCGGACCTGGTCGTTGCCCTTGCCGGTGCAGCCGTGCGACACGATGGTGCCGCCGTGCTTGCGGGCCGCGGCGACGAGGTGCTTGACGATCAGCGGGCGGCTCAGCGCGGAGACCAGCGGGTAGCGGTCCATGTAGAGGGCGTTGGCGCGGATGGCCGGCAGGCAGTAGTCGGCGGCGAACTCGTCGCGCGCGTCGACCACCTCGGCCTCCACCGCGCCGCAGTCCAGGGCGCGCTGCCGGATCGCGTCGAGATCCTCGCCGCCCTGCCCGACGTCGACCGCCACCGCGATCACCTCGGCGCCGGTCTGCTCGGCCAGGTACGGAATGGCGACGGAGGTGTCCAGCCCTCCGGAGTACGCCAGGACGACCCGCTCGGTCATGATGTGGTGCTCCCTTCAACGTTGTCTTCGCGGCGGGCCCAGCCGGCGAGCTTGTCGCCGAGCGCGGCTCCGCCGTCGGCCTCGCGGGCCACGACGAGGATGGTGTCGTCGCCGGCGATCGTGCCGACGACCTCGGGCAGGCCCGCTCGGTCCAACGCGCTGGCCAGGTAGTGGGCTGCGCCCGGCGGGGTGCGCAGCACGGCGATGTTGCCGCTGGAGTCGACCCCGTTGAGCAGCTCGCGCAGCAGCCGCACCAGGCGGGCCGGCGCGGCCTCCGCCTCGCGGAGCGGGCGGTGGCCGTCCTCGGGGATCAGGTAGACGCCGCGCCCGTCGCCGCCGCGGACGGTCACCGCGCCCAGCTCCTTCAGGTCCCGCGAGAGGGTGGCCTGGGTGACCTGGACGCCCTCGCCGGCGAGCAGTTCGGCCAGCTCGGTCTGCGAGTGGATCGCCTTGTCGCGGATCAGCTCGACGATGCGGCCGTGGCGGGCGGCCCGGGTCAGCGGGGCGGTCATGGTGTCTCCCTGGTGGTGGCGTCCAGCGCCACCACGTCCGGGGCGGGTGCGGCCCCGAGGAGGAACGTCAGCAGCGCCTTCTGGGCGTGCAGCCGATTCTCCGCCTGGTCGAAGACCGCGCTCTGCGGGCCGTCGAGCACCTCGTCGGTGATCTCCTCGCCGCGGTGCGCGGGCAGGCAGTGCAGCACGATCGCGTGCGGCGCGGCGTGCGCGAGGAGCGCGGCGTTGACCTGGTACGGCAGGAAGGGCGTGATCCGGTCCAGGCCGTCCTCCTCCTGGCCCATGGAGGTCCAGGTGTCGGTGGCGATCACGTCGGCGCCGCGGGCGGCCCCGACCGGGTCGGTTCCGGCGCGGACCGACCCGCCGGTGCCGGCGGCGATCTTCTCGGCGCGAGCCAGCACGTCCGGGTCGGGCTGGAAGCCGGCCGGCCCGGCCACCCGTACGTGCATGCCGGCGATGGCTCCGGCCAGCAGGTACGAGTGGGCCATGTTGTTGCCCGCGTCCCCGACGTAGGCGAGGGTCCGCCCGGCGGTGCCGCCGAGGCGCTCCCGGACGGTGAGCAGGTCGGCCAGCAACTGGCACGGGTGGTAGGTGTCGGTGAGCGCGTTGACCACCGGCACGGTGGCGTGGGCGGCGACCTCGGCGATGCGGTCGTCGCCGTGGGTGCGCAGCACGATCGCCGCCACGTAGCGGGACAGCACCCGGCCGGCGTCGGCGAGGGTCTCCCCGCGACCGAAGTGGGTGACCTGCGTGTCCACGACGAGCGGGTGCCCACCCAGCTCGGCGATGCCGGCGTCGAAGGAGATCCGGGTGCGCAGGCTCTGCTTGTCGAACAGCACCGCCACCGACCGCGGCCCGGCGAGCGGCTTGTACGCGAACCGGTCGGCCTTCATCCGCGCGGCGAGGCCGAGCACGGCCGACTGCTCGGTGGGCGAGAGGTCGTCGTCCCGCAGGAAGTGCCGGATCATGTGGTCTCCTCCGGGCAGGTCGGGCCGGTGCCGCCGAGGACGGCCGGCGCGCTGTCGGCGAAGCCGGCCGGGCCGGCGGGTGCGGCGGCCTCGCGGGCCTCGCTGACCGACGGTGCGGTGGCGAGCGCGGCGTCGGCGAGCGCGGCGGAGTCGAGGGCGGCCGGCAGGGCGGCGAGGAACGCGTCGACCTGGGCGGCGCCGAGGATCAACGGCGGGGCGAGCCGGACCACGTCCGGTTGCACGGCGTTGACCAGGAAACCGGCGTCCCGCAGCGCGCTGGCCACGGTGCCGGCGACCGGCCCGGTGAGCGCGATCCCGAGCAGCAGGCCGGCGCCCCGGACCTCGATGACCAGGGAGTGGCCGAGCGCCTCGATCCCGCGGCGCAGCCGCTCCCCGATCCGCTTGACGTGGTCGAGCAGCCCCTCGTTGGCGATGGTGGCGACGACCGCGAGGGCGGCCGCGCAGCTGACCGGGTTGCCGCCGAACGTCGTGCCGTGCGAGCCGGGACCAAGCAGTTCGGCGGCCGGGCCGAAGGCCAGGCAGGCGCCGATGGGCAGCCCGCCGCCGAGGCCCTTGGCGAGGGTGACCACGTCCGGCTCGACGCCGTCGGCCTGGTGGGCGAACCAGTGCCCGGTCCGGCCGACGCCGGTCTGCACCTCGTCGAGCACCAGCAGGGCGCCGTGGGCGGCGGTGATCCGCCGGGCCTCGGCCAGGTAGCCGGGGGGCGGGACGACGACGCCGTTCTCGCCCTGGATCGGCTCCAGGATCACCATCGCGGTCGCCTCGGTGACGACCGCCGCCAGCGCGGCGGCGTCGCCGTACTCGACGTGGGTGACGTCGCCCGGGAGGGGCCGGAACGGGTCGGCCTTGGCCGGCTGTCCGGTGAGCGCCAGCGCGCCCATGGTCCGGCCGTGGAAGCCGCCCCGGGTGGCGACCACGTGGGTGCGCCCGGTGAGCCGGGACAGCTTGAAGGCCGCCTCATTCGCCTCCGCGCCGGAGTTGGTGAAGAACACCCGGCCGGGCCGCCCGGCGAGCGCCAGCAGCAGTTCGGCGAGGGCCACCGGGGGTTCGGCGGCGTACAGGTTGGACACGTGCCCGAGGGTGGCGACCTGCTTGGACACGGCCGCCACCACCGCCGGGTGGGCGTGTCCGAGCGCGTTGACGGCGATGCCGCCGAGCAGGTCGACGTACTCCCGGCCGGCGTCGTCGACCACGACGGCGCCGGAGCCGGAGACCAACGCGAGCGGCGGCGTGCCGTAGCTGTCCATCATGGACTGCCGCCAGCGGTCGAGAAGGGTGCTCATGCCGGCACCACGCCTTCCTCGGTCACGACCGCGGGACCCGCGGGCTCCGCGCTCACGACCATCGTTCCGAAGCCTTCCGACGTGAACACTTCCAGCAGCGTGGAATGGGCGACCCGGCCGTCGACCACGTGCGCGGCGGGCACTCCCCCGCGCACCGCCCGCAGGCACGCCTCCATCTTCGGGACCATGCCGGACTCCAGCGACGGCAGCAGCTTCGCCAGCTCGTCGTCGCTGATCTCGCTGATCAGGCTCGACGTGTCCGGCCAGTCGGCGTAGAGGCCCGGCACGTCGGTGAGGACGACGAGCTTGCGGGCCTCCAGGGCGACCGCCAGCGCGGCGGCGGCCGTGTCGGCGTTGAGGTTGTGCAGCACCCCGTCCGCGTCCGGGGCCACCGTGGAGATCACCGGGATCCGGCCGGCCGCGATCAGGTCGGTGACCGCCGAGACGTCCACCGACTCCACGTCGCCGACCTGGCCGACGTCGACCGGCTGCCCGTCGACGTACGCGGGCCGCCGGACGGCGGTGAACAGGCCGGCGTCCTCGCCGGAGAGGCCGACGGCGAACGGGCCGTGCGCGTTGACCAGCCCGACGAGCTGCCGCCCCACCTGGCCGACGAGCACCATGCGGACCACGTCCATCGCCTCCGGCGTGGTCACCCGCAGCCCGCCCCGGAACTCGCTGTCGATGCCCAGCCGGCCCAGCATGGCCGAGATCTGCGGGCCGCCGCCGTGCACCACGACCGGCTTGAGGCCCGCGTAGCGCAGGAACACCATGTCGGCGGCGAACGCCTGCTGCAGCTCCGGGTCGACCATGGCGTTGCCGCCGTACTTGACCACGACGGTCGAGCCGGAGAAGCGGGCCAGCCAGGGCAGCGCCTCGATCAGCGTCGCGGCCTTGGCCTGGGCGCGGGTGAGGTCGGTGGTGAGGCTCATGTCGAGTACGCCGAGTTCTCGTGCACGTACGCGTGCGACAGGTCGTTCGTCCAGACGGTCGCCTCGGCGTCACCGGCGTGCAGGTCGATGCGGATGGTCACGTCCCGCCCGGTCAGGTCCACCTTCGACCGGTCCTCGGCGGCGGCCCCGCCCCGGCACACCCACACACCGTTGACGGCCACGTCGACCGCGTCCGGCTCGAACGCGGCGGCCGTGGTGCCCACCGCGGCGAGGATCCGTCCCCAGTTCGGGTCGTTGCCGAACAGCGCGGTCTTGACCAGGTTGTTGCGGGCCACGCTGCGGGCGACCTCGACCGCGTCGTCCTCACGGGCCGCGCCGACCACCTCGATCGCGATCTGCTTGGTGGCGCCCTCGGCGTCGGCGATCAGCTGCTGCGCGAGGTCGTGGCACGCGGCGGTGACCGCGGCGGTCAGCTCCGCCTCGGTGGGCGCGATGCCGCTCGCGCCGCTGGCCAGCAGCAGCACGGTGTCGTTCGTGGACATGCAGCCGTCGGAGTCGATCCGGTCGAACGTCACCCGGCAGGCCGCCCGCAGCGCCGCGTCCAGGGTCTCCGGGCCGGCCACCGCGTCGGTGGTGAGAACGCAGAGCATCGTGGCCAGCGCCGGGGCGAGCATCCCCGCGCCCTTGGCCATGCCGCCGACGGTCCAGCCGCTGCCCTGGGCGACGGCGTTCTTCGGCCGGGTGTCGGTCGTCATGATGGCCTGGGCGGCGGCCGGCCCGCCGTCCCGGCCGAGCGCCCGGACGGCGTCGCGGACGCCGGGGAGCAGCTTGCCCATGGGCAGCCGCTCGCCGATCAGGCCGGTGGAGCAGACCGCGACCTCGCCGGCGCCGAGCAACAGCCGGGGGCTGGCCCCGGTGAGCGCGGCGGCGGTGTGCTCGGCGGTGGCGTGGGAGTCCTGGAAGCCGCCGGGGCCGGTGCAGGCGTTGGCGCCGCCGGAGTTGAGCACCACCGCCCGGACCACGCCGCCGTGGACGACCTGCTGGGTCCAGAGCACCGGCGCGGCCTTGACCCGGTTGGCGGTGAAGACGCCGGCCACGCCGGCGTCCGGGCCGTCGTTGACGACGAGGGCGACGTCGGCCGCGCCGCTGGCCTTCAGGCCGGCCGCCACCCCGGCCGCCCGGAACCCCCGGGGCGTGGTGACACTCACGCCGCCACCTCGCTCCGCTCGGCGGCGGCGCGAGGCGCCGCGCTGCCGTGCCTGATGCTTCGCTCGCTGTATTCGCTCACGGCGCGGTCCCCCAGACGGACAGGCCGGTGGTCTCCGGCAGGCCGAGCATGATGTTGGCGTTCTGCACGGCCTGGCCGGCCGCGCCCTTGCCGAGGTTGTCCAGGGCGCTCACCACGATCATCCGGCGGGAGTCGACGTCGACGGTGGCCTGGAGGTGGCAGGAGTTGGAGCCGAGGGTGGCGGCGGTGTGCGGCCACCGCCCCTCGGGCAACACGTGCACGAACGGCGCGTCCGCGTACGCCTCCGCGAGCACCGCCTGCGGGTCGACACCCCGGGCGGGCACGGCGGTGACCGTCGCGAGGATGCCGCGGGGCATCGGCGCGAGCACCGGCGTGAACGACAGGGTCGTCGCGCCGGTGGCCTGCTTGATCTCCGGGACGTGCTGGTGCGCGCCGACCCGGTAGGGCGACAGGTCGCCCATCACCTCGCTGGCGAGCAGGTGGGGCTTGGCGGCCCGGCCGGCGCCCGAGGTGCCGGAGGCGGCGACCACCACCACGTCGGCGGGCTGGGCGGCGCCGGCGACGATCAGTGGGGCGAGCGCCAGGGTGATCGTGGCGGCGTAGCAGCCGGTGTTCGCGACCCGGGTGGCGCCGGCGATCAGCTCCCGCTGGCCGGGGAGCTCGGGCAGGCCGTAGGTCCACTGCCCGGCGTGGGTGCCGCCGTAGTAGTTGGCCCAGTCGTACGGGTCGGCGAGCCGGTGGTCGGCGCCGAGGTCGACGACCCGCACGTGGGGAGGGAGCTGGGCGGCGAGCGCCGCCGACTCGCCGTGCGGCAGGGCCAGGAAGACCAGGTCCGCGTCGGCCAGGGCCGCCGGGTCGGTCGCGGTGAGCACCAGGTCCAGCCCGGTGAGCTGCGGGTGTACGGCGTCCAACCGGTGCCCGGCCTGGCTGTGCGCGGTGGCGGCGACCAGGTCGAACTCCGGGTGCCCGGCGACCAGGCGCAGCAGCTCGCCCCCGGCGTAGCCGCTCGCCCCGGCGACCGCGACTCGGATTCCCATACTCACCTCCGCATGACTATGCAGACAAGGCTAGCAATCGGCTGCATGGTCATGCAATCAGTTGCATGGGAATGTGGTCGTGTCGCGGATCACCCCGTCCGTGACGCGATGAGGCCCGTGCCGCGCTGAGCACGACACGGACCTCACCGTGCTGCACAGGTGTTAACAGGGGTCCCTTCCTCTACCGGAGGCGTTAACAGGGGCCCCTTCCTTTCACGCGCCCCGGAGGGTGGCGCCGTGGCGTTCGGCGGCGCGGGCGACCGCCGCGTCGCGGGCCGCCACCGCCTCCTCCACCGTCAGGGTGCGGTCGGGCGCCCGGAACGTCAGCTTGTACGCCAGCGACCGACGCCCCGCCCCGAGCTGCTCGGAGGAGTACACGTCAAACAGGCGCACCGACTCCAGCAGCTCACCGGCGCCCTCCACCAGCGCCTGCTGGACCTGCGCCGCCGGCACCGAGGCGTCCACGACCAGGGCCACGTCGATCAGTGCGGGCGGGAACGACGAGACAGCCGGCGCCTGGAGCATCGGGGCGGCGGGCACGGCGTCCAGGTTCAGCTCCATCGCGGCGGTCCGCCGGGGCAGCTCCAGCGCGGCGACGACCGCCGGGTGCAGCTCACCGGCGTGCCCGACGACGGTGTCGCCGACCAGCACCTGCGCGCACCGCCCGGGGTGCCAGGGCGCGTGCTCGGCGGCCCGCACGGTGACCCGGTCGTCGGGCAGGCCGGCCACCGCCAGCACCGTCCGCGCCGCCTCGACCGCGTCCGCCCAGCCGGCCGGGCGGCCCGCACCCCACCAGCCGGTCGGCTCGATCTCACCGGCCAGCACCACGGCGACGTGCCGCGGCTGGTCCGGCAGGACCGCGTCGGCGGCGGCGAACTCGGCGTCCGACGGGCGGTGCTCCACCCCCATGTGCGGCGGGGTCCCCGCGTCGGGGCGCGGGTGGAAGACCGCGCCGACCTCGTACAGGGCGAGGTCACGCTGGCCCCGGCCCAGGTTGCGCCGAAGCACGCCGAGCAGCGGGCCGAGCAGCGTGGTGCGCAGCAGCGGCTCCTCCTCCGACAGCGGGTTGGCCAGGCGCACCGCCCGCCGGCGCGGGTCGTCGGCCGGCAACCCGAGCAGGTCGGCCAGGTCGGGGGCGACGAACGGCTGCGACAGCACCTCGACGTGCCCCTGGTCGGCGAGCGCCCGGGCGATCGCCCGGCGGCGCCGCTGCTGCCAGGTGAGGCCGCGGCCGGCCGGCGCGACCGGCAGCACGGACGGCACGCGGTCGTACCCGTCTAGGCGGACCACCTCCTCGACCAGGTCGGCCGGGTCGGTGAGGTCCGGCCGCCAGGTCGGCGGGGTGACCGTCAGCGCGACCGCGCCGCCGGCCGACACGCCGACCTCGCCCGGATCCTCGGCGAGCCGGTCCGCGCCGCCGGCGACCGTGCAGCCGACCCGCTCCAGCAGGTCGACCACCCGCGCCGGCGGGTACGCCACCCCGACCCGCCGCGACGGCAGGTCGGCCGGCATGCTGATCGGCGTACGCGGCCGGACGTGATCGAGGTCGAGGATCTCGTCGCCGACCGTGCCGCCGCCGTGCTCGACCAGCAGCCGGACCGCCCGCTCGATGGCGACCAGCGGCAGGGCCGGGTCGACGCCCCGTTCCCAGCGCTTCGCGGCCTCGCTGAACAGCTTGTGCCGGCGGGCGGTGCGCCCGACCATCACCGGATCCCAGTGGGCGGCCTCGAACAGCACGTTCGTGGTGCCCTCGACCACCTCGCTGGTCTCCCCGCCCATCACCGCGGCGAGCGAGACCGGCCCGGTGTCGTCGCAGATCACCATGTCCTCGGCGGCGAGGGTACGGGTCACCCCGTCCAGGGTGGTCAGCTTCTCCCCCGGCTCGGCGCGGCGGACCACCAGCGTGCCGGCGATCCGGTCCGCGTCGAACGCGTGCATCGGCTGGCCCAGTTCGAGCATCACGTAGTTGGTGATGTCGACCGGCAGCGAGATGCTGCGGACGCCGGCGGTGGTGAGCCGCTGCACCATCCAGGCGGGCGAGGGCGCGGCCGGGTCGACGCCACGCACCATCCGGGCGGCGAACCGGTCGCAGCCGACCGTGTCACGCACCTCGACCGGGTACGCGGGCCGCTCGGTGGCGCCCGGCGCCGGCACCAGCCCCGGGTCGCGGAACGGCACCCCGACGGCGTGCGCCAGCTCGCGGGCGATGCCGCGCACCGACATCTGGTAGCCGCGGTCGGGCGTCAGCTCGACCTCGACCACGACGTCGTCGAGCCCCACCACCGGGCGGGCGTCGTCGCCGGGCTTGGCCGGGCTGGACTCGGGCAGCACGATGATGCCCGAGTGGTCGTCACCGAGCCCCAGCTCCTTCGCGGAGCAGATCATGCCGTTGGAGTTGCGCCCGTACGTCCTGCGCGCCCCGATGGCGAAATTCCCGGGCAGCACGCCGCCGGGGAGGATCACCACCACCCGGTCGCCGACGGTGAAGTTCCGCGCCCCGCAGACGATCTCCTGGAGCTCGCCGGTGCCGTTGGCGTCGCCCACGTCGACCCGGCAGAACCGGATCGGCTTCTTGAAGCCGGTCAGCTCCTCGATCTCCCGGACCTCACCGACCACCAGCGGCCCGGTGACCGTCTCACCCAGGTCCACGATGGACTCGACCTCGATGCCCAGGTCCACCAGGGCCTGCTCCAGGTCGGCCGGGGCCAGGTGGGCCGGCAGGTCGACGTACTCGCGCAGCCAGCTGACAGAAACTCGCATGACTCAGACCACCGTCTCCGTAACTCGTGCCCGCACTACGCCCCGTATCCGAACGCCCGGGTGAACCGGACGTCGCCCTCGACCATGTCCCGCATGTCGCCGACACCGTGGCGGAACATGACCGTCCGGTCGATGCCCATGCCGAAGGCGAATCCGGAGTAGACCTCCGGGTCGATGCCGCAGGCCCGCAGCACGCGCGGGTTCACCATGCCGCAGCCACCCCACTCGACCCACTGCGGACCCTTGCGGTGCTCCGGGAACCACACGTCGAACTCGGCCGACGGCTCGGTGAACGGGAAGTAGTGCGGGCGCCACCGGGTCTTCGCGTCCGGGCCGAACATGGCGCGCGCGAAGTGGTCCAGGGTGCCGCGCAGGTGCGCCATCGTGATGCCCTTGTCGACCACCAGGCCCTCCACCTGGTGGAAGACCGGCGCGTGGGTGGCGTCCAGCTCGTCGGTGCGGTAGACCCGGCCGGGGCAGATCACGTAGATCGGCGGCTTGCGGGTCAACATCGTCCGCGCCTGCACCGGCGAGGTGTGGGTCCGCAGCACCAGGCCCGAACTCTCCGGTGCGACGTGGAAGGTGTCCATCAGGCCGCGCGCCGGGTGGTCCGGCGGGATGTTCAGCGCGTCGAAGTTGGTCCACTCCAGCTCGACCTCGGGACCCTCGGCCACCTCGTAGCCCATCCCGACGAAGAAGTCGCTGACTTGCTCCATGAGCGTGCTGACCGGGTGCCGCGAGCCCTGCGGGCGCCGGTCGTACGGCAGGGTGACGTCCACCCGCTCCTCGACCAGCATCCGCTCGGCCTGCTCGCGCTCGAGGACCTCGGCACGGGCGGCGTACGCGGACTCGATCGCCCGGCGGGCCTCGTTGACCCGCTTGCCGGCGTCGGCCTTGGCGGCCGGCGGCAGCGCGCCGATCTCGCGGCGCGCCAGGGAGACCGGGGCCCGGTCACCCAGGTGCGCGGGGCGCAGCGCGGTCAGCGCGTCCGGGTCGGCGGCGTCGGCGAACGCCTTCTCGGCGGCGGCGACGGCCTCGGCCAGGGCGGCCGGGTCGAGCAGGGCGACCTGCTTCGGGTCGTACGGATCGTTGCGGTAGGTCATGGCGTACGGGCACTCCCTCACGGCGGCGCCGGCCCTCGTCAGGCGGCGAAGCGAGTCTACGGACGCGCGGCTTCGCCGCAGCCCGCCGGTGGGAGTTGTGCGGAGAGCAGGTCAGGCCCGCCGCCCGCCGACACCGGCGGGCTGGCTAAACGAACGCCGTGGCGCGTTCATGGGCGGGCACTCTCCCCTGCTGTCTCGGCCGCGCAGCCGGTCGACGGCCGGCGCTGCGCTCTCGCTGAAGCGTACAGGCACACCGCCGCGGCCGCAGCCAGGTTGAGGCTCTCGGCGCGCCCGTGCAGCGGCACCCGGACGCGGGCGTCGGCGGCGGCGGTCAGCTCGTCGGCCAGCCCGTGCGCCTCGGAGCCGAACAGCCAGGCGGTGGGGGCGGCCAGCCGGCCGGCGTCGGCGAGGTCGTCCAGGTCGTCCACGCCGTACCCGGTGGTGGCCAGCACGGCGAGCCCGGCGGCCCGCAGCGCGGCGACCGCCGCGAGGGGGTCGGGCGCGCGCACCACGTCGACGTGGAAGAGGCTGCCGGCTGAGGCCCGCACCGCCTTGCCGTTGTACGGGTCGACCGCCTCGCCGGCGAAGACGACCACCTGGGCGCCGGCCGCGTCGGCGGTGCGCAGCACGGTGCCGGCGTTGCCCGGATCACGGATGCCGGCGAGCACCGCGACCAGCCGCGGCCCGCGCGCGAGGGCGGTGTCCAGCGGTACGTCGAGGTGCCGGCACACGGCGACGAGGCCCTGCGGGGCGACGGTCTCGGTGAGCGCGGCGAGGGCCTCGTCGGTGACCTCGGAGACGGGTACGTCGGCGGCGGCCGCGCGGGCGGCCAGGTCCGCGTACCGGTCGAGCGCGGCCGGCGTACCGAAGAGTTCCAGGACCGTGCGGGGCCGGGTGAGGGCCTCGCGGACCGCCTGCGGCCCCTCCGCCAGGAACCGGCCGGCCGCGTCGCGGTCCCGGCGGCGCTGGAGCCGACGGGCGGCGACAACCCGTGGGGTACGCGGCGTGAACGGCCCGGAGACGGCGTCGAGGCGCCTCCCGTGCGGTCGTGACTGCATGGGAGACGCCTCGATCTGCCGTGGGTGGATCAGGCGGCCTGGGCCGCGGCGCCACCGGTGCCCTCGGCCGCGACGGCGGCGCGGGCCAGCTCGACGATCGCCGCGAAGGCGGCGGCGTCGTTGACGGCCATGTCGGCCAGGATCTTCCGGTCGACCTCGATGCCGGCCAGCTTGAGGCCCTGGATCAGGCGGTTGTAGGTGAGCCCGTTGGCGCGGGCACCCGCGTTGATCCGCTGGATCCACAGCTGCCGGAAGTCGCCCTTGCGGTCACGACGGTCCCGGTAGGCGTACTGCATCGAGTGCAGCACCTGCTCCTTGGCCTTGCGGTACAGGCGGGAGCGCTGACCGCGGTAGCCGCTCGCGGTCTCCAGCAGGGTACGGCGCTTCTTCTGGGCGTTCACAGCCCGCTTGACGCGTGCCATCTCAACTCCTTCTTCGGTTCAGGTGGCGCGCGTCAGCGGCCGAGCAGCTTCTTGATGCGCTTGACGTCGGCCTTGGCGGCGACGACGGTGCCGGTCAGGCGGCGGGTCCGGGTGGAGGGCTTCTTCTCCAGGTTGTGGCGCAGGCCCGCCTGCTGCTTCACGACCTTGCCCTTACCGGTCAGCCGGACGCGCTTGCCCATCCCGGTGTGGCTCTTCATCTTCGGCATGTGGAACGTCTTCTCCCCTGTTACTCGCCGGTGGTCCCGGCGGGTCCGGCCGGCTCGACCGGCGGCGCCGCCTCGGGGGCGCCGGATTCCCGCTCGCCCCGCGGTAGCGCGCCGCCGCGGGCCGCCGTGGCGGCCGCCTTGGTGGCGCGGTGCGGTGCGAGCACCATGATCATGTTGCGGCCGTCCTGCTTCGGCGCGGCCTCGACGTACCCCAGCTCCGAGATCTCGGACTCGAGCCGGCGCAGGAGCCGGTACCCCAGCTCCGGGCGGCTCTGCTCCCGACCGCGGAACATGATCGTCACCTTGACCTTGTCGCCGGCCTTGAGGAACCGCACCACGTGACCCTTCTTGGTCTCGTAGTCGTGCGGGTCGATCTTCGGCCGGAGCTTCATCTCCTTGATGACGGTCTGCTGCTGGTTACGCCGCGCTTCGCGCGCCTTGAGTGCGCTCTCGTACTTGAACTTGCCGAAGTCCATGAGCTTGCACACCGGCGGGCGCGCCATCGGCGCAACCTCGACCAGGTCCAGGTCGACGTCCGCGGCCAGCTGAAGGGCGCGCTCCAGCGGGACGATGCCCACCTGCTCACCCTCAGGGCCGACCAGTCGGACCTCACGTGCCCGGATCTGCTCGTTCACGCGTGGTTCGACGCTGATGGGGCCTCCTCGAGTCGAGTGTTCCTGCGTGGCCGACCCCGCGGCTCCCGGGTGGGAACCGACCCGGAAAGCAGAAGGCCCCGGCGCATGCCAGGGCCCGCTCGACCGGTCGGCACGACCACATGGTCGCGCATCCGGCGCCGGGACGTGCCCGGAACCGGTGACCGGACCCGGCCGCCTCGCGGCGACTCGGGTGGGAGCAGGCGCCCCACTTTCACGGCCGCCCGCACAAACGCGGACAGCCTGGTCGACTCCACAACACTACACCCCCGCCCAGGGTGACCCCAAACCGGGCATGGCGGCCGGCCGGGAACGCGCGCCGGCCGGGGTGCCGCCCGGCCGGTCAGCGGCCGGAGGCGCCCTCGGCCAGGCGGGTCTGGTGGGCCTGGTGCAGGCGGCGCAGCGCGCGGACCCCCTCGACGGCCAGTTCCTTGTCGGCGGCCTGGAGGGCCACCATCGGCACCAGGTCGTCGTCGTGCAGCTCCAGGCTGGCCCACGGGGCGCCCCGGTCGAAGCGGACCCCGCGGACGACCTCCCACGGCAGCTCGTACGAGCCGATCACGTTGCGCACCCGCACCCGCCGCGCGTCAGCCTCGACCATCGGGCGGGTGAAGAGCAGGAAGCCGAACGCGCCGAACACGCCGAGGCCGATCATGGCGAGCTGGTCGCCCCGCTGGAACGTGCCGTAGCCGTTGCCGGTCGGCCCGGTCAGCGACGTGGCCAGGAGGGTGAACACCACCACCAGCACCGCCGCCGAGGCCCAGCAGACCAGCCGGATGCGGCGGGGCCGGATGCGGATCGACTCGGTTTCGCTCACCCCACCAGTCTGCCACCCGCCTCGGGCCCGCCCGCGCCCGCCACACGCGACCGGCCCCGGCCCGCTGATCCGCCACGGCGGGCCGGCGGATGGTGGGCGTGGGCCGGCCTGGGTGGCCAGCCGACGAGCCGCCGGTGGCGGCGACCGGGTGATGCAGGCCCTTTGCTCTGCTTCACCCCACGCGGAGGTTTCGGGCCGGAACTGGTGCGTCCGTTGAAGCAGAGCAAAGGGCGCCGGGCGGTTGGCCGGGGCTCGGGCGATCAGGAGCGGCGGCCGGACGGCCGGTCCACCGGTTCACCCAGGTCCGGCCGAGTGCTCTGGGTGGGCAACCCCGCCGGCCCGACGGACGGGGCGGGCACTGTGTCACCCCGCCCGGAACCCTGCCCGACGCCCCGTCCGGTGCGCCATCCACGGCCCTGCCCGGAGCCCCGGCCGGCGAGCAGAGCGGCGGCCAGGGTGAGCAGCGCCCCGGCGAGCACCGGCAGCCGGACGCCGGGGCCGCCGGGCAGCAGCGCGTCCAGCACCAGCGCGCCGCCGAGCTGGCCCGCGACCAGCAGCAGCCCGGTCCGCAGGACGCCCACCACCCGGACGCCGACCACCAGGCTGGCGACGATGCCGACGCCGAGGAGACCGCCGGTGTAGAGGAACCAGGCGTCCGGCCAGGACGGGGCGGGACCGGTCAGGGCCCCGGCCAGCGCCGCGACGAGCAGCACGGCCGGGGTGCTGACGGCGAAGTTCACCGCCACCCCGGCGGCGGCGGAACTGGCGGCCGAGACCCGGCCGTTGAGCGCGGACTGCAACGCCACCGCGACGCCGCCGACGACGGCGAGCAGGACCACGCCCAGAGCCAGGTCGCCGACGGGCTGCCCGAGCTGGGCCAGCGTCACCGCCGCCACCCCCAGCAGCGCCCCGGCCAGCCGGGGACCGGTGAACGCGATCCGCCCCACCGGTGCGAGACCGGCCCGGTCCACCGCCAGCCCGCCGAGGCTGCCGCCCGCGACCTGGGCGATGGTGAACACCGCCACCCCGAGCACCGGCACCACGTACGCGCCGAGCACGACGATCGCCGCGCCGCCGAGCCCACCCAGGTACGCCCACCAGGGCAGGCGCGCCCCGCGCAACCCGCGCAGGTCGGCGCGGAGCGACCGGAGCGCCAGCACCCCGAGCCCCACCAGGAGACATCCGCCGAGGTTGTTGACCACGGCGGCGAGGGTGGCGTCGCCGGCCCGCTCGCCCAGCTCGCCGTTCACCGCACCCTGCGCCGCCGAGGCGACCCCGCCGAGGGTCACCACGACCAGCGCGACCCACGCGGGCACCAGGCGGGGTGCCGCCGGGGCCGGCGGTAATACCGACGAGGCTTCGGGCGCCCGGAAGGGCCGCCTCACAGCCGGCACGCGTGGATGTTCGTGACGAGGATCGCGCGAGCACCCAACTCGTACAGCTCGTCCATGATCCGGTGCACGTCGTCGCGGAGCACCATCGCCTGCACGGCCACCCAGCCCTCGCGGTGCAATGGGGAGACGGTCGGCGACTCGATGCCCGGCGTCAGCGAACTGGCCCGGTCGAGCAGGCCGGCCGGCACGTCGTACGCGAGCATCACGTAGCGCCGGGCGACGAGGACCCCGTGCAGGCGGCGCAGGAGCTGCTCGCACTGCGGGTGGGTCGGCGCGGCGGCGCGGCGGACCAGGACGGCCGAGGACCGCAGCAGCGGCTCGCCGAACACGACCAGGCCGGCCTGCCGCAGCGTGGCGCCGGTCTCCACCACGTCCGCGACGACGTCGGCGACACCGAGACGGATGGCGTTCTCCACCGCGCCGTCGAGGCGGATCACGTCGGCCTTCACACCGAGGTCGGCGAGGTGCCGCTCGACCAGGCCGGGGTACGCGGTGGCGATCCGGTGCCCGCCCAGCTCCTGCACGGAGTCGACGTCCTCGGGGCGGGCGGCGAAGCGGAAGGTGGCCCGGCCGAAGGCCAGGTCGACGATCTCCTCGGCCGGCGCGCCGGAGTCGATCAGCAGATCCCGGCCGGTGATGCCGACGTCCAGGTCACCGGAGCCGACGTAGGTGGCGATGTCCTTCGGGCGCAGGTAGAAGAACTCGATGTCGTTGGGCTCGTCCCGGCAGACCAGGTCCTTCGGGTCGGTGCGCTGGCGGTAGCCCGCCTCGCGCAGCATCTGGGCGGCCGAATCGGCGAGGGCGCCCTTGTTGGGAACGGCGACACGCAGCATGACGGAGTGCTCCTTGGGATCGGGGAGGATCGACACGGGGACGCACTCACAGATGTCGGTAGACGTCCTTGAGGTCGAGACCGGTGGCGAGCATCAGCACCTGCACCTGGTAGAGCAGCTGCGAGATCTCCTCGGCGGCCCGCTCGGGCCCCTCGTGCTCGGCGGCCATCCACGACTCGGCCGCCTCCTCGACGACCTTCTTGCCGATGAAGTGCACCCCCTTCTCCAGGGCGGCGACCGTGCCCGAGCCCGGGGTGCCGGCGGCGGCCTTGGCCTGCAGCTCGGCGAACAACTCCTCGAACGTCTTCACCGGCCGATTCTCTCAACCACCGGGCCGCCGCGGCGCCGCAGGGGTCCGGCGCGTCCGTCCCGTGGTCAGCCGCCGAAGCCGACGCGCTGGGCGGAGGCCGCCGACACCCCGCGGATGGCGAGGGCGGCGTCGAACGCGGCGACGGTGGCCGCCCAGCCCTTGTCCTCGGCCGAGCCGGGCAGGCCGGCCCGGTCCCGGGCCTGCTCGATGGTGTCGACGGTCAGCACGCCGTGCGCGACCGGCTTGCCCTCGTCCAGCGCCACCCGGGTGAGCCCGTCGGTGACCGAGCGGCAGACGAAGTCGAAGTGGGCGGTGGCGCCGCGCACCACGACACCGAGCGCGACCACCACGTCGCAGCGGCGGGCGAGGGCCTGGGCGACCACCGGCAGCTCCACCGAGCCGGCCACCCGGGCCACCACCGAGCGCGCCCCGCAGGCCTCGGCGGCGGCGACCGCCCGGTCGAGCATGTGGTCGGTGAGGTCACCGTGCCAGCGGGCCGCGACCACTCCCACCGTCAGACCGGTCGCGTCGACGGTGTCGATGCCCGGCTCCCCGAATCCCGCCATGTCTACGCTCCGATCTCGTCGCCGGGAACCGGGCGGCCCATCGGCGCCTCGGTCACCTCGTCCAGTTCGTCCAGCAGGTGACCCATCCGGTCCCGCTTGGTCCGCAGGTAGCGAACGTTCTCCGGGTGCGGCCGCACCGGCAGGCCCTCGCGCCCGGTGATGGTCAGGCCGTACCCCTCCAGGCCGGCGCGCTTGGCCGGGTTGTTGGTGAGCAGCCGCATCGAGCGCACGCCCAGGTCGTAGAGGATCTGCGCGCCGGTGCCGTAGTCCCGGGCGTCCGCCGGCAGGCCCAGGTCCAGGTTGGCGTCGACGGTGTCCCGGCCCAGGTCCTGGAGCTGGTACGCCTGGAGCTTGTGCAGCAGGCCGATGCCCCGCCCCTCGTGCCCGCGGACGTAGAGCACCACGCCCCGCCCCTCCTGGGCGACCCGGTCCAGGGCGGCGTTGAGCTGCGGGCCACAGTCGCAGCGGACCGAGCCGAACACGTCGCCGGTGAGGCACTCCGAGTGCACCCGCACCAGCACGTCCCGGCCGTCGCCGATGTCACCCATCACCAGCGCGACGTGCTCGGCCGAGTCGTAGTCGCTGCGGTAGCCCAGGGCCCGGAACACGCCGTGGCTCGTCGGCATGCGGGTGTCGGCGACCAGCTCGACCTGCTTCTCCGTCCGCCGCCGGTAGGCGACCAGGTCCGCGATGGTGACCAGGGTCAACGAGTGCTCGGCGCAGAACTTCTCCAGGTCCGGCAGCCGCATCATCGTGCCGTCGTCGTTCACCAGCTCGCAGAGCACGCCGGCCGGGCGCAGCCCGGCCAGCCGGGTCAGGTCGACCGCGGCCTCGGTGTGCCCGGGCCGGCGCAGCACGCCGCCCTCGCGGGCCCGCAACGGCACCACGTGGCCCGGTCGGGCCAGGTCGGCGGGGCCGGTGGTGGGGTCGGCGAGCAGCCGGATCGTGTGCGCCCGGTCGGCGGCCGAGATGCCGGTGCTCACGCCCTCCCGGGCGTCCACGGTCACCGCGTACGCGGTGCCGCGCTTGTCCTGGTTGGTGTGGTGCATGGGCGGCAGGTCCAGCCGGTCGCACTCGCTCTCGGTCAGCGGCACGCAGATGTAGCCCGACGTGTACCGGACCATGAACGCGAGCAGCTCCGGCGTCGCCAGCTCGGCCGCGAAGATCAGGTCGCCCTCGTTCTCCCGGTTCTCGTCGTCGACCACGACGACGGGCCGGCCGGCCGCGATGTCCTCCACGGCCTGCTCGATGCTGCCAAAGGTGCTCATGCGACTGCCTCCGAGTAGGTCGGCGTGATCGGGGCGGGGCGGGTGGCGCGCGACGTGCGCCACCACGCGGCGAGGCCCCAGACGCAGAACGCGCCGTAGACGAGGTACATGGCCGCCGAGGGGTAGTAGCCGCCGCGCAGCAGCAGCGGCACGCCCACCGCGTCGACGGCGATCCAGATGAGCCAGAAGTCGACGTAGCCGCGGGCCATCCCGTAGGTGGCGAGCAGGCTGCCGGTGAGGATCCACGCGTCCGGCAGCGGGCCCCAGGAGCCCAGTGCGGCGAGCACCGGGTACGCGGCCGCGGTCCCGGCGACGGCGGCGAGCAGCAGGCCGAGCCGTTCCCGGCCGGTGGCCCAGCGCGGCTCCACGGCCGGCGCCCCGTCGGCGCCCCGGCGGCGGTTGTGCGACCAGCGCCACCAGCCGTAGAGGCTGACGCCGAAGAAGAACACCTGCCGGCCGGCCTGGCCGTAGAGGTCGTGCGCCTGCGGCGTGGCGAACGCCCCGCCGAGGAAGACGGTGAACAGCAACGCGTTGCCGATCATGCCGACCGGCCACGCCCACACCAGCCGGCGCAGCCCGAGCAGGGCGGACGCGAGGCCGAAGACGTTGCCGACGATCTCGCGGACCAGCACGGGCGAGCCGGCGATGCTCACCTGGGCGTCGAGCAGCCAGCCGAGCGGGCCCATCAGGCCACCCCGCCCGCGGCCGCGACGCCGGGCAGGCCGCCGCTGCCGGGCAGGCCGACGGCGCCGGGCAGGCCCCCCTCCGGCCGGCCCGCCTCGCCCGGCAGGTGCGCGCCGAGCAGGCGCTCGACGTACTTGGCCAGCACGTCGACCTCGAGGTTGACCGGGTCGCCGACACCGCGCGTCCCGAGGGTGGTGAGCTTCAGCGTGGTCGGGATCAGGCCGACCGAGAACCAGTCGGTCCCGACGCCCGCCACGGTCAGCGACACCCCGTCGACGGTGATCGAGCCCTTCTCCACCACGTACCGGGCCAGGGCGGCGGGGAGGCGGAACCGTACCGTCTCCCACTGGTCGGCCGGCTCCCGGGAGACGACCTCGCCGACGCCGTCCACGTGCCCCTGCACCAGGTGCCCGCCCAGGCGGCTGCCGAGGGCGGCGGCCCGCTCCAGGTTGACCGGGTCGCCCGGCCGCAGCGCGCCGAGCGCGGAGCGGCGCAGCGTCTCCCCCATCACGTCGGCGGTGAACGTCCCGTCGGCGACATCCACCACGGTCAGGCAGACGCCGTTGACCGCGATCGAGTCGCCGTGCCGGGCGTCCGAGGTGACCAGGGGGCCACGGATCGCGACCAGCGCGGAGTCGCCCGCGGTCTCGGTGACCCGGACGACCTCGCCCAACTCCTCGACGATGCCGGTGAACATGTCAGCCCTCCCTCTTCCGGGGCAGCGCGGTGATCCGCAGATCGGGACCGACCTGCGTAACGTCGACGAGCTCCAATTCGATGGCCTCGGCGATCGTGGTCACACCCGCGTCGACCAACGCGGTCGGGCCGGCGCCGAGCAGCCGGGGCGCGACGTACCCGACGATCTTGTCGACCAGGCCGGCGGCGAGGAACGCGCCGGCCAGGCGCGGCCCGCCCTCCAGCAGCGCCGCCCGCACCCCGCGGCCGTGCAGCACGGCGAGCAGCGCCGGCAGGTCCACCCGGCCGTCGGGGCCGGCGCCGACCTCCGCTGCGGTGGCGATCCAGGTCGAGGCGGCGGCGTCGCGGACCCGTGCCCCGGACGGGGTACGCCCCGCCGAGTCGACCACCACCCGCAGCGGCTGGCGGATGGCCAGGCTGCCGTCGCGCAGGTTCCGGGCGGTGAGGCGGGGGTCGTCGGCCAGCACGGTGCCCACGCCGGCGATGACGGCGTCGACCGTCCCGCGGAGGGCGTGCACGTCCATCCGCGCCGCCTCGGAGGTGATCCACATGCTGGTGCCGTCGGCGGCCGCCGACCGGCCGTCCAGCGTCGCGGCGTACTTCCAGATGACGTACGGCCAGCCCCGGCGCATCGAGGTCAGCCAGGAGATGTTGCCGGCCTCCGCCTCGGCGGCGCGTACCCCCGTGTCGACCTGGACCCCTGCGGCGCGCAACGTGGCGGCGCCGCCCGACGCGACCGGGTTCGGGTCGGGCACGGCGATGACCACCCGGGACACCCCGGCCTGCACCAGCGCGGTGCTGCAGGGGCCGGTGCGACCGGTGTGGTCGCAGGGCTCCAGGGTGACGACGGCGGTGCCACCGCGCGCCCGCTCCCCCGCCTGGGCCAGCGCGACGATCTCGGCGTGCGGCCCGCCGGCGTACGCGTGGAAGCCCTCACCGACGACCTGGCCGTCCGCGTCGAGCAGCACGCAGCCGACGACCGGGTTGGGGCTGGTGGTGCCGAGACCGCGCGCGGCGAGTTCGACCGCGCGACGCATCGCCTCGTCGACGGAGACGCCGGCCATGCCCTGCCCTCTCACTCGCCGGTCGGCGCGCGGGCGGCGACGGGAGCGACGGCATCGGGCCGCGGGCGTGCGGCGGCGGAATCCGGGGACGGCAGGGCCGACCCGGGGGGCGGTCACGGCATGCCGAGGTCGGCAGCCGGGCACGGCCCGTCCGTCCCGCGCGCTGTCTCCCATCCGGACTGTCTGAGCGCGGGCGTGCCCGCACCCAACCGTCGGCCCCGGAGTCTCACCAGGTCCACCGGGCGGACGAACCGCTCCCGGGTCGCGGGCTTACCACGGTCGCACCGTGGATCACCGCCGGTTCGGAATTACACCGAGTCCCGCCAGCGCGTGGTGGGTACTACCGGCAGTCTTACACGCTCCGGGGCGACTGTCGCCACCCTCGCGAGCTACTTCACATGACGATCGCTCGGATCGGCCACGCCGCGGCGCCGGTCCACCGCCACGTACGAGCCGGGCTGGCTCTTCGCCACCGTCTTCATCTCCGAGGCGATCGTCATCGCCTCCAGGGGGCTGGTGATGCGTTTGTCGGCGTCCGAGACGGAGACGCCGATCGAGAGCGTGACCAGGGCGGCGCGGCGCAGGTTGCCGCGCCGGTCCTTCAGCTCGACGTAGCCGCGGGCGGCGTCCGACGGGTCGTACAGCGCGTCGGCGGCCTTCTCGAAGTCGGCCGAGACCCGCGAGGTGAGCGGCCGGACCTGCTCCGGCGTGCAGACGAAGACGAAGTCGTCACCGCCGACGTGCCCGAGGAAGGCCGGTGGGAGGCCCACCGACACCACGGCCCGGTGCAGGCTGCGGGCCAGCGCGGAGATGAAGTCGTCGCCGCGGACGAAGCCGTACCGGTCGTTGACGCTCTTGAACCGGTCGATGTCGATGTAGCCGACCGCGTAGTCCGAGCCGACCCGGACGCGGTCGGCGATCTCCCGGCGGATCCGGCTGTTGCCGGGCAGCCCGGTCAGCGGCGAGACCTCGCGGAACTCCTTGTTGCGACGGAGGGTGGAGCTGACCCGGGCCACCAGTTCGGCGGTGTCGAAGGGCTTGACCAGGTAGTCGTCGGCGCCGGCGCTGAGGCCGTGCACCTTGTCCACGGTGAGCCCCTTGGCGGTCAGCATGATCACCGGCAGCGCCGCGGTCATCGGGTCGGCGCGCAGCCGCCGGGTCAGCTCCAGGCCGTCGACGCGCGGCATCATCAGGTCCACCACGGCGAGGTCGGGACGCTGACGCCCGATCACCTCGAGGGCCTCCTGGCCGTCGCTGGCGTGGATCACGTCGTACCCGTGCAGGCGGAGGTTGAACTCGACGAAGCGCGCGATGTCCTCGTCGTCGTCGACGACGAGGATGACGTCCGGGCGGTCGCCGGCCGGGTCCACCTCAGGCCCCGGAAGCCGCGCGTTCCGCCATGGCCCGCAGTTTCCGGACGGCCTCGGCCGGGTCGTCCGCGCCGTAGACGGCGGTGCCGGCGACGAAGGCGTCGGCACCGGCCTCGGCGGCCTGGGCGATGGTGTCGGCGGCGATGCCGCCGTCGACCTCGATGCGCACCTCCAGGTGGCCGGCGTCGACGTGCCGGCGCGCCGTGCGCACCTTGTCGAGGAGGTGCGGGATGAACCGCTGCCCACCGAAGCCCGCCTTGATCGTCATGATCAGCAGCGTGTCGAAGCTGGGCAGCAGGTCCAGGTACGGCTCGACCGGAGTGTCCCGGTCGATCGCCAGCCCCGCCTTCGCCCCGGCCGACCGCAGGTCCTTGGCCAGCGCCACCGGGTCGTCACAGGCCTCCGCGTGGAAGGTGACGTTGTACGCCCCGGCGTCGGCGTACCCGGGGGCCCACCGGCGCGGATCCTCGATCATCAGGTGCACGTCGAACGGGAGCTTCGTGGCGGCCCGCAGGCTCTGCACGACCGGCAGCCCGATGGTCAGGTTCGGCACGAAGTGGTTGTCCATGACGTCCACGTGCAACCAGTCGGCGGCATCTTCGACGGCACGGACCTCGTCGGCGAGGCGGGCGAAATCGGCGGCCAGGATGCTCGGCGCGACGATGGGCGGCGGTACGGTCACGGGGCCAGTGTACGAACGCGGCCACCAGCCGCCGCCGGCACGGCACCAACCGGGACGCCCTGTGACCCAGCGGTGACCAGTGGTGCAGAATTGGCCGTTCCGGACGGGTGAATCCGGACGAAGGGTCATTCGTGACTGGCTGGATGACGGAAACACGGCAAAACTCCATGAGGGACGGTGACGTGGGCCGCACGACCACCTGGCGCGCCGGCCGGGTCCGCGGTGGCCGGCCGTCAGCTCCCGGAAAGGGCGGATGATGCGACGGTGGCTTCCTCTCCGAGCGGTGGCGCTGGCCGGCGCGGCCGCGCTCCTGCTCGGCGGCTGCGTACGGCCCGGCGGATCCGACGGCGACCTCACCGACGACTGGCCCGCGCTGGCCGAGGCGCGGCTGTTCGTCCCGGCCGCCGGGGTCTGCCTCCCCCGGATCACCGCCGTGGTGCAGGCGAGCACGTACGAGACGGTGGACTGCGCCCGCAACCACCTGGCGGAGGCCGTACACGTGGGCACGTTCACCGGCCCGGTCGCCGACGGCGCCCGCCGGCCCGAACCGGGCTCGCCGGACCTGCGCGCCGCCCGCGCCGAGTGCGACCAGCGGGTCCGCGAGGTGCTCGGCGGTGACTGGCACTCCGCCCGCCTCACCATGAACATCGCCCTGCCGTCCGTTCCCGCGTGGACCGGTGGCGCCCGCTGGTTCCGCTGCGACCTCAGCGAGACCGACAGCATCGACAACACCCGGCCGGTCAACCGGACCGGGAGCCTCCGCGGCGCGATGCTCGGCGACTCCGCGCTGATCCACCGCTGCTTCGACCCCAAGCTGATCGGCGAGAACCTCAACTACATGGCACCGGTGCTGTGCACCGAGCCGCACCGGGCCGAGTTCGTCGGCGTGTACGTGGAACGCGACATGAGCTGGGCGGAGTTCACCCGCAACGAGCAGCAGGCACACCAGCGCTGCATGGCGCTCATCGCCGCCTTCGCCGACGTGCCCAACAACAGCGACCTGCCGTACCGGGCCGGCTCGATCTTCTACCCGCCGTCCCAGCGGGAGTGGGAGGAGGGCGACCGGGGCGTGCGCTGTTTCCTGTGGAGTGACGACCGGAAGCTGACCCGCTCGATGCGCGGCGCGGGCCCGCAGGGGCTGCCGGCGATCTGACGTATGCTCCCGCTCCGTGGCCGGCATCGACGATGCCGCGTCTACCGGGCGACGGGAGGTCGGAGGGTGAAGCGACGCTGGTTCGCGGGAATGGCGCTCGGCGTGGTGGTCGTGGCGCTCACCGGCTGCGTCGCGCCGCCGGCCGGCACCGACGGTGACCTGGTCGACGACTGGGCCACGATCAGCGCCCCGACCGCCTTCGTCCCCGAGGCGGGGACGTGTCACGCGCACGTGGCCCGGGTCGGCTACCTCGGGGCGTACGACCCGGTGCCGTGCGAGCGGCCGCACCGGGTGGAGACGCTGCACGTGGGCACGCTGACCGGTGCCGGCGCGACGGGGACGACGCCGCCGTCGCCCGGCTCCGCCGGGACGCGCACCGCGCACGCCACCTGCGACCGGGAGGCCACGCGGGCGCTGGGCGCGGACTGGCGCAGCGGCCGGGTCGGCCTGTCCGTGGTGTTCCCGTCACCGGCCGCCTGGACGGGTGGGGCCCGCTGGTTCCGCTGCGACGCGGCGGAGATCCGGAGCATGGACGACCCGAGCGTGGTCACCCGCACGGCCCGTCTCGGCGGGGCGCTGGCCGGCTCGTCGCCGCTGCGGCACACCTGCTTCAACCCGGCCGTCAAGGACGACCGGATCATTCGGATGGCCCCCGTGTCGTGCACCCGCCCGCACCACGCCGAGTTCGTCGGCGTCTGGGTCGCGCCGGACACCAGCTACGCGGCGTTTACCAAGAACGACCGCCGCGTCCGCGACGGCTGCCTGGCGCTGATCGCCGCGTACGCGAAGGTGCCGCGCGGCGAGGTCCGCTTCCGCACCGGTTCGATCTGGTACCACCCGCTCGAGGCGGAGTGGCGCGACGGCAACCGCGGCGTGCAGTGCTTCCTGTGGGTGAGCGAGCGCAACCTCACCCGCTCGATGAAGGGCGCCGGCCGTTCAGGCCTGCCGATGGGCTGAGCGCCGGCCGCGTCAGCCGCGGCGCAGCACCGCGAGGAACATCGCGTCGGTGCCGTGCCGGTGCGGCCACAACTGCACCGTCGGCCCACCGCCGAGCCCGGGCATCCCCGCCGGCAGCAGCGGGCGGGCGTCGACGAAGTCGACCGGCACCCCGGCCCGGCGGGCCGACTCGGTGACCGTCACGTGCGTCTCGACGGTGTGCGGCGAACAGGTGACGTACGCGACCACACCGCCGGGGCGCACGGCCCGCAGCGCCGCCCCGAGCAGTTCCCGCTGCAACCGGGTCAGCGCCGGCAGGTCCGACGGCTGCCGGCGCCAACGCGACTCGGGCCGCCGGCGCAGCGACCCCAGGCCGGTGCACGGCGCGTCGACCAGCACCCGGTCGAAGTGCTCCTCCGCGAGCTTCGGGTGGTCGCCGACGGCGCGGCCGTCGGTGTTCAGCACGGTCACCGGCAGATCGCGGGTGGCCTGCGCGACGAGGCGGGCGCGGTGCTCGGACACCTCCACCGCGGTGAGCCGCGCCCCCCGCTGGGCGGCGATGGCGCCGAGCAGGCCGGACTTGCCGCCCGGGCCGGCACACAGGTCGAGCCACCGCCCGTCCGGCCCGTCGAGCGGGGCCACGGCGAGGGCGTCGGCCACCAACTGGGAGCCCTCGTCCTGCACGTGCGCCCGGCCCTCGGTGAGCGCCGGCAGGTCGCCCGGCGCGCCGCCGCCCAGGTAGACCGCGTACGGGGAGAACGCGCCGGGCGCGCCGCCGACCTCGTCGGCCAGCTCGACCGGGTCGGCGAGCCCGGGGCGGGCGCACAGGTGCACCGGCGGGCGTTCGTTGTCCTCGATGAGCAGGCGGGTGGTCTCACCGAGGTCGCCGCCGAGCGCCTCGGCGAACGCCCGCACGATCCACTGCGGATGGCTGTGCGCGAGCGCCAGGTGGCCGACCGGGTCGGTGTCCATCGGCGGGGCGAGCTTCGCCACCCACGCGTCGACGTCCCGACCGGCGACCTCGCGCAACACCGCGTTGGCGAACCCGGTCGCGCCCGGCCCGACGGTCCGGACCAGGTCGACGGTCGACGAGACGGCGGCGTGCGCGGGCACGCGGGTGTGCAGCAGCTGGTACGCCCCGAGCCGCAGCGCGTCGCGGACCGGGGGGTCGATCCGGGCCACGTCCCGCCCGGCGGCGTCGGTGAGGATCGCGTCGAGGGTGCC
This sequence comes from Micromonospora sp. WMMD558, assembly GCF_049315255.1. NCBI lineage: Bacteria > Bacillati > Actinomycetota > Actinomycetes > Micromonosporales > Micromonosporaceae > Micromonospora > Micromonospora sp. WMMD558. The sequence goes on from NZ_CP186061.1 coordinate 5,384,147, forward strand.
GAGGTGGCGCAGTGTGCCGTAGGTCAGCTCGGTGGCGAAGGCGGCGTCACGGCCGGCCAGCCCAGCGTCGCGGAGGATCGCCGGGAGCGCCAGGTTGGCGTACGCGTCATCCCGGTTGACCGCCTCGATCGCCTCGTACGCGGCGTACCGGGGCCGGTCGGCGGGTCCCGGACGGCGACCGGGGCGTGCGCCCCCGGTGGTGGCACCGCGCTCCGGGCGGCCGGCGCCCGCCCGCCGGTCGTCGCGGGGCGCACCGGCCCGCCGGGGCGCGGCGCGGTCCGGCCGGCCACCGGTGGCCCGCCCGAACCGGGTGGAGCCGGGCTCGTCGGCCCGACCGAGACGGGCGGCGTCCGGGACGCCCGCGGGGCCGGCGTCGAAACGGCCGCCGCGGGGGTTGTCGGGACGGTCGGAGCGGTCGGCGCGGTCGGTCACGCGAAGACCTCCCCGGCGGCGACCCGGGCGCCACGCGCCCAGTCGCTCGCCGGCATGGCCTTCTTGCCGGCGGCCCGGACCTCGCCGAGGCGCACCGGCGTGGTGGCGGTGCCCGCCAGCACCCGGGACTTCTCCACCAGCAGTTCCCCCGGCTTCAGGTCGGGACCGTCGGCGACCGGCGTCACCGGGCCGAGCTTCACCCGCTCGTCGCGGAAGGTGGTCCACGGGCCGGGGGCGGGGGTGGCGGCGCGGATGCGGCGGTCCACCGCGAACACCGGGTCGGTCCAGCGGACCCGCGCGTCCTCGACGGTGAGCTTCGGCGCCAGGGACACCCCGTCGGCCGGCTGCGGCTCGGCCCGAGCGGTGCCGTCCTCGATCGCGTCGAGCACGGCGACCAGCAGGCCGGCGCCGGAGTGGGCGAGCCGCTCCAGCAGGTCCCCGGAGGTGTCGGTGGCGCGGATCTCGTCGGTGACGGTGCCGAACACCGGCCCGGTGTCCAGCCCCTCCTCCAACTGGAACACGCTGGCGCCGGTCAGCTCGTCGCCGTGCAGCACCGCGTGCTGCACCGGCGCCGCGCCCCGCCACGCGGGCAGCAGCGAGAAGTGCAGGTTGATCCAGCCGTGCCCGGGGATCTCCAGGGCGGCCGGCGGGACCAGCGCCCCGTACGCCACGACGGGCACGCAGTCGGGCGCCAGCTCGCGCAGCCGGTCGAGGAACTCGGGCTCGCGCGGCCGGGCGGGGGTGAGCACCTCGACGCCGTGCTGGTCGGCCCAGGCGCCCACAGGGGAGCGGGACAGCCCACGACCGCGCCCGGCGGGGGCGTCCGGCCGGGTGACCACGGCCACGAGCTCGTGGCGGGAGGCGGCGACCGCCTCCAGAGCGGGGACGGCGACGGCCGGCGTGCCGGCGAAGATCAGGCGCATCGGCCGGTCACCGCCCCAGGCCGAAGGGGCTGCTGGCGGCGTGCGGGCTGAGTTTGACCGTCGGCGGGGCGGCCGGGTCGTACCACTCGGCCTGGCGGATCGCCTTCATGGCCGCCTTACGGCCGGCCGCGTCGAGCCGGTCGACGAAGAGGACACCGTCGAGGTGGTCGGTCTCGTGCTGCACGCACCGGGCCATCAGGCCGGCGCCGACGATCTGCATCGGGTCGCCGTAGCCGTTGAAGCCCTTGGCGATGACGTTCTGCCGACGCTTGGTGTCGAAGTAGAGCCCGGGAATGGAGAGGCAGCCCTCCGGGCCGTCCTGCTCCTCTTCGTCGGGGAATTCGAGCACCGGGTTGACCAGGTGGCCGACCACGTCGTCGACGTCGAAGGTGAACACCCGCAGGCCCACGCCGAGCTGCGGCGCCGCGAGGCCGGCACCGTTCTGCTCGCGCATCGTGTCGGTCAGGTCGGCGACGAGCTTGCGCAGCTCGACGTCGAAGTCGACCACCGGATCGGCCGGCGTGCGCAGCACCGGGTCGCCGAACAGACGGATGGGCTGGACGGTCACGCGGGGTGGCTCCTTCGTGGGCTCGGCGACGGGCGTGCCGTACCAGTCTACGGAGTGGCCGGGCCGGCCCCGGCCGGCGTACCGCGATCGCCGACCGCCGCGGCGACGGTGACCGGGAGGGTGTCGTAGCCACGCAGCGTCAACCGGGTCCGGCGGCGGGGCGTGCCGGCCAGCGCCAGGCCGGGCAGCCGGCGCAGCAGCAGCGGGAAGGCGACCTGCGCCTCCAGCCGGGCCAGCCCGGCGCCGAGGCAGTAGTGCGGGCCGGCCCCGAAGGAGAGCGGATGCGGCTGGGCGCGCCACGGGTCGAACCGGGCCGGCTCCGGGAAGCGCCGGGGGTCGCGGTTGGCGGCACCGAGCAGCAGCAGCGCCCAGCTGCCGGCCGGCAGCTCCGTGCCCCCGACCCGGGCCGGCGCGTCGCTGCGGCGGGTGGTGAGCTGGACCGGGGAGTCGTACCGGAGCAGCTCCTCGACGTGCGCCGGCGCGAGGTCGGGGTGCGCGCGCAGCGCGGTGGCCTCCCGGGGGTGGTCCAGCAGCACGACCAGGCCGTTGCCGAGCAGGTTGGTGGTGGTCTCGAAGCCGGCGACCAGCAGCACCACGAGGTTCGCCAGCAGCTCGTCGCCGGAGAGCCGGTCACCGTCGGCGTCGTGCACCTGCACGAGGGCGGTGGTCAGGTCGTCGGCGGGTGCCCGCCGTCGCGCCGCGACCAGCTCGGCGAAGTAGTCGCTCAGCTCGGTGGCGCCCCGGTCCGCCACCGCCAGGTCCTCCGGGGTGATCTCCGGCTCCAGGATGCCGGTCAGGTCGGCCGCCCAGCGGCGGAACAGCGGCCGGTCCTGCGCGGGTACGCCGAGCAGCGCGCAGATAACCCCCACCGGCAGCGGGTACGCGAAGTCGGCCATGACGTCGACCGGCGTGCCGTCCCGTCCCCGCTCGGCCATCGCGTCGACGAGCTGGTCGGCCTGCGCCGCGACGACGTCCCGCATGGCGGCGACCCGGCGTGGCGTGAAGGCCCCGGCGGCGAGCCGGCGCAGCCGGGTGTGGTCCGGCGGGTTGGTCCGCAGCATCGAGCGGGAGATCGACGCGACGGCCGCGCTCTGCCGCCATCCGGGCCAGAGGTTGTCCCGCAGGTCGTCGTCGAGCACGCCGAACCGGGCGTCGCGCAGGATCGCGTCGGCTTCCGCGTACCCGGTGACCACGAAGAAGGCGGGCGCGGCCTCCACCACCGGCCCGTGCGCGCGCAGCCGCTCGTACGTCGGGTACGGGTCGAGCCGCCCCTGCGGCGACATGAGCAGTGCGACCGCCTCGGATGCGTCCATGGGTCGCCTCCCGCGTCGAGGGGTGCCGGAGGCTCCATCATGCGCGCGCGGCGGCCCGCCGTCAGCCCCGCCGAGGCACGGGCCGCCGGTGCGGGTCGCGCCGACGCCACGGGGCCGGGAGCCCGGCCGAGGCGGGCCGGGCCGACCCGGCGGTCAGGAACCGGCGCCGGGCTCGCCCGCCAGCACGGCGCCGCGCCCCAGCAGGGCGTGCTCCGGCAGCGGCAGCTCGATCTTGTGGGCCGCCTCCCAGTCGTGGATCAGGCTGGGCCGCACCTGGGCGGTGAAGTAGTCGATCGCGCTCATCCCGCCGACCACGGGCTCGTCCACCTCGGCGACCAGCCGCGCGGGCACCATCCGGAACCCGTTCTGGAGCGCGGCGCTGAGCCGGCGGTGCCCGTCGACGACGAAGAAGTACTCGCCGGTGTAGCCGATCCGCAGCGGTTCGAGGGCCTCGTCGCCGGCCGCGGCGACGTCGTCGACGAACTCGGTGTCCCACAGGTCGCGCAGGGCGGCGATGTCCTCGGTCGGGTAGACCCGGGCCGGGTCGAGCAGCAGCAGCGGCGGGGTGTCCCGCAGCACGTCCGGGCAGAGCCGCCCCTCGTACGCGTCGACGATGTGCTCGATCACGTCCTCGGCGGTGGCCCGGGTGGTGTCGCAGATCAGGTCGTAGTTCCGCAGCCGGGCCTTGTCCACCCCGTACCGGACGATGAACCGGCCGCGCTCGCTCTCGCTGCGCTCCTTGAGCCTGGCCTTGGCCTCCTCCAGGGAGGTGTAGCTCTCGGCGGGGCCGGAGGGCCGCAGGAGCACCCGGCGGGCCGCCTCGCCCGGCTCGGTGATCATGTGGACCTTGAGCGCGTCGGTGAAGAAGTGCCAGGCCAGCCGGGAGTCCATGACGAGGCTCTCGCCGGAGGCGGCGATGTCCCGCTGGAGCTGGTCGACGTAGCCGTCGACGGCCTGGTCCAGCTCGGCGTGCAGGTTGAGCTGGAGGGCGGTCATCTGCCGCTCCTGCGCCATCTGCCGGTAGAGGTCGCCGACACTGACCCGGCGCATGCCGAGGCGCTTGGCGATCTCCACGGAGACGGTGCTCTTGCCGCTGCCGAGGTCACCGTTGAAGACGATCGACTGACGAACGGTCACGACTGGTCCACCTCTGATCACCGGCTGATGACGGGCGATGCTATCACCCGTACCCGGGTCACTTCCCACACAGCGTGTCCGCCACACCCGCTTCGGTGACGGACGGTGATGACCGTGGCGCGGCGTGCGACCGGTCAGAACAGGGCGAGGGGGTCGACCTGGAGCCGGACCGGGTCGGCGGCCTTGCGGGCGGCGCGCACCCCGGCCGCGGCGTGCAGCGCCCCGGCGAGGGCGGCGGCGCGGGCCCGGGGCACCCGGACCAGCATCCGTTCCCGGTCGTCGTCGGCGGGGACGGGGCCCAGCACCTCCGCGTCCTCGGGCAGCCGGGCCTCGGCGAGCAGGTCGGCGACGGCGGCCGGTGGGCCGGTGACGCTGGCCATCCGGACCGCCGGGGGGAAGCCCAGGTCGCGGCGCTCGGCCAGTTCCCGGGCGGCGAACCAGGCCGCGTCCCACCGCAGCAGCGCCTGGACCGGGGCGAGCCCGCCGTCGGCGACGACCACCACCCGGCCGCCGGCCGCCGCGGGACGGGCCAGTGCGGCGGCGCCGAGCCACCGCCGTAACGCCTCCTCCCCCGCCCGCAGGTCGGCGCGGGTGAGCAGCGCCCACGAGTCGAGCAGCAGCACGGCGCCGTAGCCGCCGTCGGCCACCGGCTCGGCGCCCGGGGTCGCGATGACGAGGCCGGCACCGCCGGGCACGGTCGCGAGGACCTCCTCCCGCCCGGAGGTCCGTACCGGCACGCCCGGGAACGCCCGGCCCAGTTCCTCGGCGGTCCGCCGGGCGCCGGTGACCGAGGCCCGCAGGCGCCGTCCCCCGCACTCCGGGCAGGCGTACGCGGCGGCGACGCGCCCGCACCAGCGGCAGGCGGGAGCCCCCTCGGCGGACGGGAGGGCCAGGGGGCCGGCGCAGTGTGGGCAGCGGGCCGGAGTGCGGCAGGTGGCGCAGGCCACCGACGGCAGGTAGCCGCGGCGGGGCACCTGGACCAGCACCGGGGCGTCGGCGCGCAGCGCGTCGCGGGCGGTGGTCCAGGCAAGGCTGGGCAGCCGGGCGGTGGCCGCGCCCGGGTCGCGGGCCAGTTGCGGGTCGTCGCCGGTGGGGGCGATGGCCGGGGTACGGGCGCGGACCGTGGCCCGGTCGGCCACGACCTCGCGGGCCCATCCGGTCTCGACGAGCAGTTGGGCCTCGGCGGTGCGGGCGTACCCGCCGACCACGGCGGCGACGTCGGCGAGCTGGGCGCGGGTCAGCAGCACCTCGCGGGCGTGCGGGTAGGGGGCCCGGGGTTCGGCGTGCAGGTCGTCGCCGTCGTCCCAGATGGCGACCAGACCGAGCCGGTGCACCGGGGCGAACATGGCGGCCCGGGTGCCGATCACGACCGGGACGTCGCCACGGCGGGCGGCGAGGAACGCCCGGTACCGCCGGGCCGGACCGAGCGCGGCGGTGAGCTGGACGTGCCGGCCGGGACCGAGGGCGCCGGTCAGGGCCGCGTCGAGCCGGTCGAGGTCGCGCGCGTCGGCGACCACCACCACGGCGCCTCGGCCACCGGCGACGGTCGCGGCGACGGCCTCCGCGTACCGGGCGGGCCAGTCCTCGCCGGGGAGCGCGGACCAGACCGCGCGGGCGGGGCGGCCGTCGGCGAGGGCCCGCAGCAGGGCCGGGCCGGCGGGGTAGTCGCGCCAGCCGTCCGGTACGGGAGGCGCTTCGCCCGCCTCGGGTGGCTGGTGGGGTTCCTTCTCCACCCGGGCGTGGCGGGGCGGGACGGCGAGGCGGAGCACGTCGGCGAGGCTGCCGGCGTACCGGTCGGCCACCGCGCGGGCGAGCCGTGCGATCTCCGGCGCGAGCGCCGGTTCCGGGGAGACGACCTTGTCGAGGTACGCGAGCCGGGGGTGCTCGGACGCGTCGGCCCGCTCCAGCAGCCAGCCGTCGACGAGTTGGCCGGCGAAGCGGACCTTCACCCGGGTGCCGGGGGCGGCGTCGGCGTCGAGGGCCTCGGGCACCAGGTAGTCGAAGGGGCGATCGAGGTGGGCCAGCGGCACGTCGACGCAGACACGAGCGACCGGCGACCCCTCGGCGGGTCGCCGGTCGCTGCGCGTGGTGCCGCTCAGGCTCCCGCTACCGACTTGAGGTCGGCGGCGCGGTCGGTGCTCTCCCACGTGAAGTCGGGCAACTCCCGACCGAAGTGCCCGTACGCGGCGGTCTGCGCGTAGATCGGCCGCATCAGGTCCAGATCCCGGATGATCGCCGCCGGCCGCAGATCGAACACCTCCGTGACCGCCTTCTCGATCCGCTCCACCGGCACCGTCTCCGTGCCGAACGTCTCGATGAACAAACTCACCGGATGCGCCTTACCGATCGCATACGCCACCTGCGCCTCACACCGCTCCGCCAGACCCGCGGCGACCACGTTCTTCGCCACCCACCGCATCGCATACGCCGCCGACCGGTCCACCTTCGACGGATCCTTACCCGAGAACGCCCCACCACCGTGCCGCGCGTACCCGCCGTACGTATCCACGATGATCTTCCGACCGGTCAGCCCGGCATCACCCATCGGACCACCGATCTCGAACCGGCCCGTCGGATTCACCAACAACCGGTACCCCTCGGTATCCAACCCCAGCGACTCCACCTCCGGCGTGATCACATGATCCCGAACATCCGGGGTGAGCAGCGACTCCAACGAGATGTCCGCCGCATGCTGGCTGGACACCACAACAGTGTTCAACCGCACCGGACGCAGACCCTCGTACTCGATCGTCACCTGCGTCTTACCATCCGGCCGCAGATACGGCACCGTGCCGTCCTTACGCACCTGCGCCAACCGCCGCGACAACCGATGCGCCAACGCGATCGGCAACGGCATCAACTCCGGCGTCTCCGAACACGCGAAGCCGAACATCATCCCCTGGTCACCGGCACCCTGCGCGTCCAACGCACTCTCCGACGCACCCGTACGCAACTCGAACGCGTTGTCCACACCCTGCGCGATGTCCGCCGACTGCGCCCCGATCGACACACTCACCCCACACGAGGCACCGTCGAAACCCTTCTTCGACGAGTCATAGCCGATATCCAGGATCGTGCGACGCACGATCGTCGGGATGTCGGCATACGCCTTCGTGGTCACCTCACCCGCGATGTGCACCTGACCAGTCGTGATCAACGTCTCCACCGCGACCCGACTCCGCGGATCCTCCGCCAACAACGCATCGAGGATCCCGTCACTGATCTGGTCGGCGATCTTGTCGGGATGGCCTTCCGTGACCGATTCGGAAGTGAAGAGGCGGCGTGTCACGGCACTCCTAAGTTTGGAAAGGTCGTTCCGCGGCAGTGTAATCACCCGCGTCCGGAGTCGGCCTCTTCGGTCGTGCCCGTTCCAGCCGTCAGGAACGGCCGACGAGCCGGGCGACGACCAGATCCCAGACGCCTTCGGCGAGGTCTTCCTTGGACTGCTCGGGCATCCGGCTGACCGAGCCGTCCGCGCCGATGACCGTCGCCGCGTTGGTCTCGGCGCCGAAGACCTTGTCCGGGCCGACCTCGTTGATGACGATGAGGTCCGCCCGCTTGCGGGCGAGCTTCGCCCGGCCGTTGGCCTCGGCGTCGCCGGTCTCCGCGGCGAACACCACCAGCACCTGCTCCGGGCGACGGCGCTGGCCGAGCTCGGCGGCGATGTCCGGGTTCGTGACGAGCTCGATCGTGGGCGCGCTGCCGTCGTCCGATTTCTTGATTTTGCCAGTCGCGTACGTCGCCGGGCGGAAATCGGCCGGAGCGGCCGCCATGACCACCGCGTCGGCGTCGACGGCGGCCTTGAGCGTCGCCTCGCGCAGCTCGCTCGTCGTGCCGACCCGCACCATGTCGACGCCGGCCGGGTCGGGCAGCGTGACGTTCGCCGACACGAGCGTCACCCGGGCTCCCCGCGCGACGGCGGTGCGGGCGAACGCGTACCCCTGCTTGCCGGAGGAGCGGTTGCCGAGGAAACGGACCGGGTCGAGGGGCTCCCGGGTGCCGCCCGCGGTGACCACCACGTGCCGGCCGGCCAGGTCCGCCGGGGCGGCGACGCCGCGCGCGAGGGCGCGCCGAGCCACGGCGAAGATCTCCGCCGGGTCGGGCAGCCGTCCCTTGCCGGTGTCGGCGCCGGTGAGTCGGCCGACCGCCGGTTCGATGACCCGCACGCCGCGGGCCCGCAGGGTCGCGACGTTGGCGACGGTGGCCGGGTGCTCCCACATCTCGGTGTGCATCGCGGGGGCCAGGACGACCGGACAGCGCGCGGTGAGCAGTGTGTTGGTGAGCAGGTCGTCGGCGAGCCCGTGGGCGGCCTTGGCGAGCAGGTCGGCGGTGGCCGGCGTCACGACCACCAGATCCGCCTGCTGGCCGAGCCGCACGTGGGGAACCTCGTGGACGTCCGACCAGACGTCGTCGGCGACCGGCTGCCCGGAGAGCGCCGCCCAGGTCGGCGCCCCGACGAAGCGGAGCGCCGACGCGGTCGGGACGACGCGGACCTGGTGGCCCGATTCGGTGAAGAGCCGCAGCAGCTCGCACGCCTTGTACGCGGCGATCCCGCCGCCGACCCCGAGGACGATCCGGGGAGACATCGGGCTGGTGCGGGTTACGGCTGGTCGGTGGGCTCGGCGGTGAGCAGGCCCGCGTTGATCTCGCGCATGGCGATGGAGAGCGGCTTCTCCTGCGGGGTGGTCTCGACCAGCGGGCCGACGTACTCCAGCAGGCCCTCGCCGAGCTGGCTGTAGTAGGCGTTGACCTGCCGCGCACGCTTGGCGGCGAAGATGACCAGCGCGTACTTCGACGTGGTCTTCTCGAGAAGCTCGTCGATCGGCGGGTTGGTGATGCCTTCGGGGTTGGTGGCGATGGATCCCACGTGTTGACCTCTGCGTCTGTCACACCGCGCGCGGTGCTGGCGGTCAACCGCGCACGCGCGGTCGCGCCGGAGCCAGGAAGGAAGAACCGAACAATCCTACCAGCTTGTCCACGACCCGCTCGGTGAGGTCGTGCGCCACGGTGTGTTCGAAGTGGCCCGCCGTGACCGGATCGGGCCGGGTGCCGGGCGGATGCAGCAGGATCAGCCGGGCGTCCGGCACCGCCGCCCGGACCAGCAGCGCGCCGGCCAGGTCGAGCGGCAGCAGGACGGGATCACCGCCGGCGAGCCGCGACCGCAGCGGCTCGCCGGGCGTGCCCCGCCGGTGCGGGCCGGTGCGGCTCCACTCCAGCAGGCCGCCGACGGTGACGAGCCGGTCGAACTCGGCGGGGGTGAGGAAGACGCGGTCGACGCCGTCCACCTCGTGGTCACGCCGGGGCCGGGTGGTCGCCGGCACCGGCGTCCACACGGCGGGAGAACGCGCCCGGACCAGCGCGGCGACACCGTCCCGGCCGGAACCCGAAGGCCCGGTCAGGACAGTGAGCCGAGCCACCGGGCGCGTCTCGCCATCCGTGCTCACTGCTTGTTTCTACACGGCTGCCGGCCTCAGTTGGCGGCGAACTCTCCAAGCAGGGCCTTGCGCTGCTGCTCGCCGAGGCCACGCAGGCGCCGGCTGTCGGCGATCTTGAGCTTCTCCATGATCTGGGTCGCCCGGATCTTGCCGATGCCCGGCATCGCCTGCAGGACGGCGGACACCTTCAGCTTGCCGACGACGTCGTCGGACTCGGCCCGCTCGAGAACGGCTCCGAGGGTGGTCTTGCCCTGCTTGAGCTGCTCCTTCAGCTCAGCGCGGGCCTTGCGGATCTCCGCGGCCTTCTCCAGCGCGGCTGCGCGCTGCTCGGGGGTCAGTGACGGGAGCGGCACCAGTTCTCCTCAGGTCCCTATCGCGACGGGCGGGACGCACCGCCGCACTGTGAAACGTGGTGTCGCTGTGAACCAAGGTGTCCTTGGTTCCCAGCGCGGGGAAAACTAGCGGTCAGCGGAGCTTTCGGCAACGTGGACGCGCGATGATCAACAGAAAGTGACCGAGCCGTCAGTCAGTCGCGGCCAGCCAGGACGGCCCGGCAGTCGGCCAGGACGCGGTCCGTGGCGGCCCGCAGGGCGGTCACGTCGGGGCCCGCGTTCAGCACCTCGCGGGAGTACGACGGCAGCACCGCGGGCAGGCTGGAACCGAAGACGACGCGCAGGTCGGACGCGCTCCCACCCTGCGCGCCGAGGCCGGGCGCGAGCAGCGGACCGTTGACCGTGGAGAGGTCGTGGCCGGTCTCGCCGATGGTCGCCCCGACCACCAGGCCGAAGCTGCCCAACGGCTGCGCACCCGCGTTGAGCTGGGAAATCTCGTCGATTACGGTCTGCGCGACGGTCCGCCCGTCGGCGGCGCGGGCCCGCTGGACGGCCGCCCCCTCCGGGTTGGACGTGAGCGCCAGCACGAACACGCCACCCCCGTTGGCGGCGGCCAGCTCGAACATCGGCGCGAGTGAGCCGACGCCGAGGTACGGGCTCGCCGTCACCGCGTCGACATAGAGCGGACTCGATGGATCGAGGTACGCGGACGCGTACGCGGCGACCGTCGAGCCGATGTCACCGCGCTTGACGTCGAGCAGAACGAGCGAGCCACAATTTCGTAACTGTCGGATAGTTGACTCTAGGATTGCCACGCCACGGGCCCCGAACCGCTCGAAGAAGGCGGACTGGGGCTTGACGACCGCGACCCGGTCGCCGAGGGCCTCCACCACCGTCCCGGCGAACCGTTCGAGGCCACGCACGTCGTCGTCGAGCCCCCACCGGGCGAGCAGACCCGGGTGGGGGTCGATGCCCACGCACAGCGGTCCCCGCTCGCTGACGGCCCGGTGCAACCGGGCGCCGAAGGTCTCCATCGCTGCTCTCCCTCTCCGCGCCCGCAGCGCGCATCGTCGTCGTCTCGGGGCGGCAGCACGCCGCCCCCGCCACCACCGCGCCCGCCCGGGCGCGTCGACTGCACCGACGGCCACGTGCCCGCCCGCGTCCGTCGCCGCCCCCGCGGGCGCTTCCCGGCGGGCGGCCCGCGCCGCCCGCGTACTCCCCCACCGGCCGGAACCGGCCGGTCAGCCGGCCTTCACCGCGGCCGCGACCCCGGCGGCGATCCGGACCACGTCGGCGTCGTCGGTGACGTACGGCGGCATGGTGTAGACCAGGTCCCGGAACGGCCGCAGCCAGACGCCCTCGCCGGCCGCCGCGGCGCTGGCCACCGGGAGGTCCACATCGTGGTCGAGCTGCACCACGCCGATCGCGCCGAGCACCCGTACGTCCACCACGCCCGGCGCGCCACGCAGCGGCTCCAGGCCGGCCCGCAGCCCCGCCTCGATCCGCTGCACCTCGCCCGGCCAGTCCCCGGCCCGCAGCAGGCCGAGGGAGGCGTTGGCGACCGCGCAGGCGAGCGGGTTGCCCATGAAGGTGGGACCGTGCGCGAGCACACCGGCCCGGGAGATGCCCCGGGCGATCTCCGGGGTGCAGAGGGCTGCGGCCAGGGTCAGGTACCCCCCGGTGAGCGCCTTGCCCACACAGAGGACGTCAGGGGCCACCCCGGCGTGCTCCGCGGCGAACATCGCACCGGTCCGGCCGAAGCCGGTGGCGATCTCGTCGAAGATCAGCAGCACCCCGTGGGCGCGGGTGACCTCCCGCAGCACCCGCAGGTAGTGCGGGTGGTGGAAGCGCATCCCACCGGCCCCTTGGACGACCGGCTCGACGATGACGGCGGCTAGCTCGTGGGCGTGCCGCTCGACCGCGTCCGCGAGCGCCGCCTCGTACGCCGGGTCGGGCGGCGTGTCGAAGCCGCCCGGTGGCACCGGGGCGAACACCTGCCGGGGCAGCACGTCGCCCCACAGGTGGTGCATGCCACCCTCCGGGTCGCAGACGCTCATCGGGTGGAACGTGTCGCCGTGGTACCCGCCCCGCCAGGTGCCCAGCCGGCGGCGCTCCGGCCGGCCGGTGGCCCGCTGGTACTGGAGGCACATCTTCACGGCCACCTCGACGCTCACCGAGCCGGAGTCGGCGAGGAAGACGTGCTCCAGGCCGTCCGGGGCCAGCTCGACGAGGGTGCGGGCGAGCGTGACCGCCGGCTCGTGGGTCAGCCCGCCGAACATCACGTGGCTCATCCGGCCGAGCTGGTCGGTCACCGCCTCGTCGAGCACCGGGTGCCGGTAGCCGTGGATCGCCGCCCACCAGGACGACATGCCGTCCACCAGCTCCCGCCCGTCGGCCAACCGCAGCCGTACGCCCTGCGCGCTCTCCACGACGTACGGCGGGCTGGCCGGTGGCACCGCCGCGTACGGGTGCCACACGTGCGCCGCGTCGACGGCCTGGATCCGCGCGATCTGCTCGGGAGTCACCTGAGTTCCTTCCTGCCCGGACCGGTCGCGGCGCCGGGGCCCGCCCGCCCCGGGAACGCGCCGGCGGGCCGGGTGACCCCGGCGGGTCCGCTCCGGCGCGGCCGCCTCACCGGGTCGGGACCTTCACGCCGCCGCACGGGCGGCGGCACGGACCAGGGCCGGTCCCCGGTAGATGAGGCCGGTGTACAGCTGGACCAGGGACGCGCCGGCGTCGAACATCCGGGTGGCGTCGTCCGGGTCGAGGATGCCGCCGACACCGACGATCGGCAGCCGGCCGCCGGTCTCCCGGTGCACGAACGCAACGACCTCGCGGGCCCGGGCGGCGAGGGGACGGCCGGACAGGCCGCCGGTCTCGGCGCCGCGCGCCCGGTCGGCCGGGGCCAGGCCGTCGCGGGCGAGGGTGGTGTTGGTGGCGATCACCCCGGCCGCGCCCCGGGCCAGGCAGACCTCCAGCAGCTCGGCGACCGCCGGCTCGGTGAGGTCCGGTGCGATCTTCACCAGGACCGGCTTCTCCCCCACCAGGGCGCCCAGCAGCGCGTCGAGGTGCGCCCGGTCCTGCAACGAGCGCAGGCCCGGCGTGTTCGGGGACGAGACGTTGACCGCGAAGTAGTCACCGTGGTCGCGCAGCGCGCGGTACGACGCCCGGTAGTCCTCGACCGCCTCGTCGAGGGGGGTGACCTTGGACTTGCCGAGCGAGATGCCCAGCGGCACCCCGATCGGGCGGGGCAGCGCCGCCAGCCGGGCCGCGAGGGCCGCGGCGCCGGCGTTGTTGAAGCCCATCCGGTTCACCACGGCCTCGCTGTCGCGCAGGCGGAACAGCCGCGGCCGGGGGTTGCCCGGCTGCGGGTGCGCGGTGACGGTGCCGACCTCGACGAACCCGAAGCCCAGCGCCGGCCACGCCGGCAGCGCCGCGCCGTCCTTGTCCATCCCGGCGGCCAGCCCGACCGGGTTGGGGAACTCCACGCCGAAGACGGTCCGGGGCGCCCGCACGGCGTACCGGGCCCGCAGGACCGCCAGCGCGGCCGGCACCCGGGCGAGGCCGGCGAGCCGCCGCAGCGTCCACTCGTGCGCCGCCTCCGCGTCCCCACCCCCCACCCGGAACAGAACCGGCCGCACCCCCCGCTCGAACATCACCGTCGGCCCCCCACCGTGTTGATCATGAAGTTGGCGGGTGGATCGGAGATCAACCCACCCGTCAACTTCATGATCGACGTGGGTCGGGCGGGGGTCACCGGCGGGCCCGCAGGGACGCGTGGAGGTCCTGGAGCGGGCGGACCTGCATGTCGCCCCGGATACGGGCTTCGATGCCCATCACCGCGGCGGCGGCGCCGGGGACCGTGGTGATGCAGGGGATGTCCGCCGTCACCGCGGCGCTGCGGATCTCGTACCCGTCGGAGCGGGCGCTGGCGCCGGAGCCCTGCGGGGTGTTGACCACGAGCGCGACGTCGCCGCCGAGGATCATCGACACCGCGTCCTCGCCCTCGCCGGACTCGTAGTGCTTGCGGATCTGCTCACAGGCGATGCCGTGCCGGCGCAGCACCTCGGCGGTGCCGGCCGTGGCGACGATCTCGAAGCCCAGGTCGGCGAGGCGCTTGATCGGGAAGATCATGCCGCGCTTGTCCCGGTTGGCGACCGAGACGAAGATCCGGCCGCCGGTCGGCAGGGAGCCGTACGCGGCGGACTGCGACTTGGCGAAGGCGTGCCCGAAGGCGGTGTCGATGCCCATCACCTCGCCGGTGGACTTCATCTCCGGGCCGAGCAGCGAGTCGATCCCCTTGCCGGTGGGCGTGCGGAAGCGCTTGAACGGCAGGACCGCCTCCTTGACCGCGATCGGCGCGTCCGGCGGGAGGGTGCCGCCGTCCCCGTCGGCTGGGAGCAGGCCCTCGGCACGCAGTTCGGCGATGGTGGCGCCGAGCGCGATCCGGGCCGCCGCCTTCGCCAGCGGCACCGCCGTGGCCTTGGAGACGAACGGGACGGTCCGCGAGGCGCGCGGGTTCGCCTCCAGGACCCAGAGCTGGTCGTCCTTGAGGGCGTACTGCACGTTGAGCAGGCCCCGCACGCCGATGCCCCGGGCGATCGCCTCGGTGTAGCGGCGGACCTGGGCGACGTGCGAGCCGGCCAGGGTGATCGGCGGCAGCGCGCAGGACGAGTCGCCGGAGTGGATGCCGGCCTCCTCGATGTGCTCCATCACGCCGCCGAGGTAGACCTCGCCGTCGGCGTCGCAGAGCGCGTCGACGTCGATCTCGATGGCGTCGTCGAGGAAGCGGTCCACCAGCACCGGGTGGTCCGGGGAGATGTCGGTGGCCCGGCCGATGTAGTCGCGCAGCGTGGGGTCGTCGTACACGATCTCCATGCCGCGCCCGCCCAGCACGTACGACGGGCGGACCAGCACCGGGTAACCGATCTCCTCGGCGATCGCCTTGGCCTCGTCGTACGAGGTGGCGGTGCCGTGCGCCGGGGCGCGCAGGCCGGCCCGGGCCAGCAGCGACCCGAACGCGCCCCGCTCCTCGGCGAGGTGGATCGACTCCGGGGAGGTGCCGACCACCGGCACACCGGCGTCCTTGAGCCGCTGCGCCAGGCCCAGCGGGGTCTGCCCGCCGAGCTGCACGATCACCCCGACCACGCCCGGGCCGCCGGC
This sequence comes from Micromonospora sp. WMMD558, assembly GCF_049315255.1. Classification (NCBI taxonomy): domain Bacteria; kingdom Bacillati; phylum Actinomycetota; class Actinomycetes; order Micromonosporales; family Micromonosporaceae; genus Micromonospora; species Micromonospora sp. WMMD558. The sequence continues at coordinate 5,399,450 of NZ_CP186061.1, forward strand.
CGCCCTGCCGGAGGAGTCCTCGGCGTGCCACACCTCCAGGACGTCCTCGAAGGTCAGCGGCTCGAAGTAGAGCCGGTCGGCGGTGTCGTAGTCGGTGGAGACGGTCTCCGGGTTGCAGTTGACCATGACGGTCTCGAAGCCGACGTCCCGCAGCGCCATCACCGCGTGCACACAGGAGTAGTCGAACTCGATGCCCTGCCCGATCCGGTTCGGCCCGGAGCCGAGGATCAGCACCTTCGGCCGGTCCGAACCGCGTACCTCGGTCTCCGAGTCGTACGACGAGTAGTGGTACGGGGTGGTCGCCTCGAACTCGGCGGCGCAGGTATCCACCGTCTTGTAGACCGGGCGGACGTCAAGGCGGTGCCGCAGCGTACGCACGCCGTCCTCGGCGGCCAGCTCGGGGCGCAGCGCGGCGAGCTGGCGGTCGGACAGGCCGGCCCGCTTCGCGCGGCGCAGCAGGTCCGCGTCGAGCACCGGCGCGTCCACGATCTCGGCCCGCAGCTCGACGAGGCCGGCGATCTGGTCCAGGAACCACGGGTCCATGCCGCCGGAGGCGGCGGCCACCTCGGCGATCGACGCGCCCAGGCGCAGCGCCCGCTCGACGGTGTAGAGCCGCCCGTCGTGCGGCATGCGCAGCGCGGCGAGGGTGTTCTCCTTCGTGGCGCCGTCCGGGTCGGGCAGGGTCCAGAAGCCGGCCGCCTTCGTCTCCATCGAGCGCATCGCCTTGTTGAGCGCCTCGGTGAAGTTCCGGCCCAGGCTCATCGCCTCGCCGACGGACTTCATCGTGGTGGTGAGCTCCGGGTCCGCGCCGGGGAACTTCTCGAAGGCGAACCGGGGAATCTTCACCACCACGTAGTCCAGGGTCGGCTCGAACGCCGCCGGGGTCTTGAGGGTGATGTCGTTGGGGATCTCGTCGAGGGTGTAGCCGATGGCGAGCTTCGCGGCGATCTTCGCGATCGGGAAACCGGTCGCCTTCGACGCGAGCGCCGACGAGCGGGACACCCGCGGGTTCATCTCGATCACGACGATCCGGCCGTCGGCCGGGTTGACCGCGAACTGGATGTTGCAGCCGCCGGTGTCCACCCCCACCTCGCGCAGCACGGCGATGCCGAGGTCCCGCAGGCGCTGGTACTCCCGGTCGGTCAGCGTCATGGCCGGGGCCACGGTCACGCTGTCGCCGGTGTGCACGCCCATCGGGTCCACGTTCTCGATCGAGCAGACGACCACCACGTTGTCGTGGCGGTCGCGCATCAGTTCGAGCTCGTACTCCTTCCAGCCGAGCACGCTCTCCTCGATGAGCACCTCGTGCACCGGGCTCGCGGCCAGGCCGGCGCCGGCGATGCGCTCCAGGTCCTCGTCGGTGTGGGCCATGCCGGAGCCGAGGCCGCCCATCGTGAAAGACGGCCGGATCACCACCGGCAGGCCCAGGTCGGCGACGGTGTCGCGCACCTCGTCCATCGAGTGGCAGACCCGGGACCGGGGCACCAGGGCGGCGGGGTCCTCGACGCCGATCCGGACGCCCGCCTTGGCGACGATGTCCTTGAACAGCTGCCGGTCCTCGCCGCGGCGAATGGCGTCGATGTTCGCGCCGATCAGCTCCACGCCGTACTTCTCCAGCACGCCCGCCTCGTGCAGGGCGACCGCCGTGTTGAGCGCGGTCTGGCCGCCCAGGGTCGGCAGCACCGCGTCCGGACGCTCCCGGGCGATGACCAGCTCGACGAACTCGGGGGTGATCGGCTCGACGTACGTGGCGTCGGCGAACTCCGGGTCCGTCATGATCGTCGCCGGGTTCGAGTTGACCAGGCTGACCCGGATCCCCTCGCTGCGCAGCACCCGGCACGCCTGGGTGCCGGAGTAGTCGAACTCGCAGGCCTGACCGATGACGATCGGCCCGGAGCCGATCACCAGGATGTGCTTCAGATCGGTCCGCTTCGGCATTACTTCCCGCCTTCGCTGTGGTTCCGGTCGAGGCCGCCGCCCTCGATCAGTTCGGCGAAACGGTCGAAGAGGTAGTCCGCGTCGTGCGGGCCGGCCGCCGCCTCCGGGTGGTACTGGACGGTGAAGGCGGGCACGTCCCTGGCCCGCAGCCCCTCGACCACGTTGTCGTTGAGGCAGACGTGGCTGACCTCCACACCGCCGAACTCGGTGTCGATCACCTGGTTGGGCACGACCGCCCCCGGCTCGGCGCCGGGGAACCGCACCGCGAAGCCGTGGTTGTGACTGGTCACCTCGACCTTGCCGGTCGCCCGGTCCAGCACCGGCTGGTTGATCCCGCGGTGGCCGTATCCCAGCTTGTACGTGCCGAAGCCGAGCGCCCGCCCGAGGATCTGGCTGCCGAAGCAGATGCCGAACAGCGGCACCTCGCGGGTCAGCACCTCGCGGGCCAGCGCCACCGGCCCGTCCGCCGTGGCCGGGTCACCCGGGCCGGGCGAGAAGAACACCGCGTCGGCGCCGGTGGCGAGCAGGTCGTCGATCGTCGAGTGGGCGGGCAGCACGTGGGTGGTGACCCCGCGGGCGGCGAGCCGCCGCGGCACGTTGCGCTTGATGCCCAGGTCGAGGGCGGCGACGGTGAACCGGTGCTCCCCCACCGCCTCGACCACGTACGGCTTCGGGGTGGTCACCTCGGCGGAGAGGTCCGCGCCGACCATCTGCGGCGACTGGCGCACCCGGGCCAGCAGCGCCCGCGGGTCGGTCTCCACGCTGGACACACCCACCCGCATGGCGCCGCGCTCGCGCAGGTGGCGGGTCAGCGCGCGGGTGTCGACGCCGCTGATGCCGACCACGCCCTCGGCGGCGAGCCGGTCCTCCAGCCCGCCGGTGGCGCGCCAGTTCGAGCCGATCCGGGCGGGGTCGCGGACGACGTACCCGGCGACCCAGATCCGGCCGGACTCGTCGTCCTCGCCGTTGACCCCGGTGTTGCCGATGTGCGGCGCGGTCTGCACCACCACCTGGCGGTGGTAGGACGGGTCGGTCAGCGTCTCCTGGTAACCGGTCATGCCGGTGTTGAAGACCGCCTCGCCGAAGGTCTCCCCGACGCTGCCGTACGCCTCACCGTGGAACGTGCGCCCGTCCTCCAGGACGAGGATCGCCGGTCGTCTACGGGTCACTTCACTGCCTTTCCGTCCAGGACCGTCGGCTCGCCGCGCAGGAAGGTCGCCACGATGCGACCCGGCAGCGTCATGCGGGCGTACGGGGTGTTGCGGCTGCGGCTGGCCAGTTCCGCGGGCTCGATCGTGCGGCGGGCGGCCGGGTCCACCAGGGTCAGGTTGGCCGGTACGCCCGGCCTCGGGTCGTGGCCGTGGTCGGCCAGGCCGGCGATGCGCGCCGGGGCGCGGGACATCCGCTCGGCGACGAGGTCCCACTGCGGGCCGAGCACGTCCAGCGCGATCGACAGCGCCGTCTCCAGGCCGAGCATGCCCGGCCGGGCGTACGCCCACTCGCACTCCTTGTCCTCCACCGCGTGCGGGGCGTGGTCGGTGGCGATGACGTCGATCACGCCCTCGGCCAGCGCGGCACGCAGCGCGGCGATGTCGGTGGTGGTGCGCAGCGGCGGGTTGACCTTGTAGACCGGGTCGTAGGTGGCCGCCTTCTCGTCGGTGAGCAGCAGGTGGTGCGGGGTCACCTCGGCGGTGACCCGGACCCCCCGGGCCTTGGCCTGGCGCAGCACCTCGACGCTGCCGGCGGTGGAGACGTGGCAGATGTGCAGCCGGCTGCCGACGTGCTCGGCGAGCAGCACGTCCCGGGCGATGATCGCCTCCTCGGCGACCGCCGGCCAGCCGGTCAGGCCGAGGCGGGTGGACACCTCCCCCTCGTGCATCTGGGCGCCCTCGGTCAGGCGGGGCTCCTCGGCGTGCTGGGCGATGATCCCGTCGAACGCCTTCACGTACTCCAGCGCCCGGCGCATCAGCCGGGGGTCGGCGACGCAGTGCCCGTCGTCGGAGAAGATCCGCACCCGGGCGGCGGAGTCGGCCATCGCGCCCAGTTCGGCGAGGTGCTCGCCGGCCAGGCCGACGGTGACCGCGCCGATCGGCTGCACGTCGACCAGCCCGGCCTCCCGGCCCAGCCGCCACACCTGCTCGACCACGCCGGCGGTGTCGGCGACCGGGGAGGTGTTCGCCATCGCGCACACCGCCGTGTAGCCGCCGAGCGCCGCCGCCCGGGAGCCCGACTCGACGGTCTCGGCGTCCTCGCGGCCCGGCTCGCGCAGGTGGGTGTGCAGGTCGACCAGGCCGGGCAGGGCGACCAGGCCGGTGCCGTCGACCACGGTGGCGTCGGACGCCGCGAGGCCCGTGCCGGTCTCGGCCACGACGCCGTCGCGGATCAGCAGGTCGGTCGGTGCGCCGCCGACGACACTCACGTTGGTGATCAGGTACGCGCTCACCGGTTGTTCCCTCCGAGCAGCAGGTAGAGGACGGCCATCCGGACGGAGACGCCGTTGGCGACCTGTTCGACGATGGTGGAGCGGGGCGAGTCGGCGACCTCGGGGGTGATCTCCATGCCCCGGTTCATCGGGCCGGGGTGCATGACGATCGCGTGATCGGGCAGCCGGCGCATGCGCGGGCCGTCGAGGCCGTAGCGGCGGGCGTACTCGCGGGCGGACGGGAAGTAGGAGTCGTTCATGCGCTCGCGCTGCACCCGCAGCATCATCACCACGTCCGACTGGGGCAGCACCGCGTCCAGGTCGTACGAGACGTCGGTGCCGGGCGCGAGCGCCTGCGCGATGTCCACCGGGATGAGCGTCGGCGGGCCGACCAGGGTGACCTTCGCGCCGAGCGTGGACAGCAGCAGGACGTTGGAGCGGGCCACCCGGCTGTGCAGCACGTCCCCGACCACCGCGACCGAGAGACCGGCGAGCCGGCCCAGCCGGGAGCGCATCGTGTACGCGTCGAGCAGCGCCTGGGTCGGGTGTTCGTGGGTGCCGTCGCCGGCGTTGACCACCGAGCCGTCCACCCAGTCGGCGAGCCGGTGCGGGGCGCCCGAGGCGGGGTGCCGGACCACCACGGCGTCGGCGCCCATCGCCTGGAGGGTGAGCGCGGTGTCCTTGAGGCTCTCGCCCTTGGCGACGCTGGAGCCCTTGGCCGAGAAGTTGATCACGTCGGCGCTGAGCCGCTTCGCGGCGGCCTCGAAGGAGATCCGGGTGCGGGTGGAGTCCTCGTAGAAGAGGTTCACCACCGTCCGGCCCCGCAGCGCCGGCAGCTTCTTGACCTCGCGGCCGGCCACGGTCGCCATCTCGGCGGCGGTGTCCAGGATCCGGGTGGCGGTGGCGGCGTCCAGGTCGGCGCCGGAGAGCAGGTGACGGATCATGCGGTGGCTCCCCCGTACAGCTTGACCTCGTCCGCGCCGTCGGTCTCCGCGAGGGTGACCTTCACGCTCTCGGCCAGGGAGGTCGGGATGTTCTTACCGACGTAGTCGGCGCGGATCGGCAGCTCGCGGTGGCCGCGGTCGACCAGGACGGCGAGCTGGACCGACGCCGGGCGGCCGACGTCGTTCAACGCGTCGAGCGCCGCGCGCACGGTGCGGCCGGAGAAGAGGACGTCGTCGACGAGCACGACCCGCTTGCCGTCGATGCCGCCGGCCGGCAGCTCGGTCGGCCCGATCGCGCGGGTGGCGTGCCGACGCAGGTCGTCGCGGTAGAGGGTGATGTCGAGCACGCCGACCGGGACGTCGACGCCCTCGAAGGCGCTGATCCGGGCGGCGAGCCGCCGGGCGAGGGGTGCGCCCCGGGTGGGAATGCCGAGCAGGACGGTCTGCTGGGCGCCCTGGGTCTTCTCCAGGATCTGGTGGGCGATGCGGTCGACCACGCGCTGCACGTCGGCGCTGGTGAGGATCACCTTCACCGAGGGTTGCGGCGCGGTCGACGACCGGGCAGCCGGTGGGTAGGCCACGGCGGACCTCCTTCCCCGCCTCACGGGACGGGTCGTTAAAGGACGTCGGATGACCGGCGCGGACCGCGGGCGGACCGGCCGGGGGCTCCGAGCCACGTTACCAGTGGTCACCGCACCGACCGTCGCCACCCGCTGACCTCGGAGTCAGGGCGGCGAAATGGGGACAACTCCCCCAGCGCCCCCAACAGTAAGGTCACGACCACTTGACCGGCTGTCGCAATCCCCGTACCGTCACGCTCCGTAGCGATCGACGGGAGAACCCCGAGCAGCACTGGGAGTGTCCGAATGCCCTCTGAGTACGCCAAGTCGCTGGGCGCCCGCCTGCGCTCCATCCGCCAGCAGCAGGGCCTGTCCCTGCAGGGCGTGGAGGAGAAGTCGAACGGGCGGTGGAAGGCCGTGGTGGTCGGCTCCTACGAGCGCGGCGACCGGGCCGTCACCGTGTCCCGTCTCGCCGAGCTGGCCGACTTCTACCGCGTTCCCGTCTCCGAGCTGCTGCCCGACGGCAGCGGCGTCCGTCACGAGCCGACCAGCAAGATCGTCCTGGACCTCGAGCGACTCTACGACGAGGCCAGCGAGGACCTCGCGTACGTCGCCCGGTACGCCCGCGCGATCCAGCAGCAGCGTGGTGACTACAACGGCCGCGTCCTGTCGATCCGCGCCGACGACCTGCGCGCCCTGGCGATCGTCTACGACGCCTCGCCGTCCGGCCTGATCGAGCGGCTGACCGAGCACGGCGTGCTCGTCGCCGACCCGCGGGCGTTCTTCGCCTCCTGAGCGCTGACGACCGAAAGGGCCCGTGCCGTCCGGCACGGGCCCTTTCGTCGTTCCTGTCGCATCGCGCGCCGCCACCCCGCTCGCCGGCTGGCTGCGGGAATCGGCTGCTCAGCGGGGGGCGTACTCGGCGATGCGGCCGAGGATGCCGTTGAGGAAGCGCGGCGAGTCGTCGGTCGACATCTGCCGGGCCAGCTCCACCGCCTCGCTGATCGCCACCGCGTCGTCGACCTCGTCGACGTGGAGCAGCTCGTACACCGCGATCCGGGCGAGGTTGCGGTCCACCGCCGGCATCCGGTCGAGCGTCCAGCCCTCGGCGTAGCTGGCGATCAGCTCGTCGATCCGGTCGAGGTGGCCGGCGATCCCCTCGACCAGGCTGACCGTGTACCCCAGGTGCTCGGGACGCGGCTTCTCGATCCGCTCGACGTAGCCGGCGAGCACCTCGACCGGTGGGCGGTCCCGCAGATCGGCCTCGAAGAGCACGTCCAGCGCCCGCTTGCGCGCCTTGCGGCGCGCGGGCATCTGCTGCTTGGGACCCTCGGCCATCAGGCCCGGCCGAGGTAACGGCCGTCGCGGGTGTCGACCTTGATCTTCTCGCCGGTGGTGATGAAGAGCGGCACCTGCACGGTCGCACCGGTCTCGACGGTGGCCGGCTTGTTGCCGCCGGTCGAGCGGTCACCCTGGAGGCCGGGCTCGGTGTACGTGACCTCGAGCACGACGCTGGTCGGCAGCTCGATGTACAGCGGCACGCCCTCGTGGGTGGCGACGGTCGCCTCGGCCTCGGGCAGCAGGTAGTTGGCCGCCTCGCCGACCGTGCCGCCGGGCACGGTGATCTGGTCGAACGTCTCCAGGTCCATGAAGACGTAGTCCTCGCCGTCGGCGTACAGGTACTGCATGGTGCGCTTGTCGACGGTCGCGGTCTCGACCTTGGTGCCCGCGTTGAAGGTCTTGTCGACCACCTTGCCGGAGAGCACGTTCTTGAGCGTGGTGCGCACGAACGCACCACCCTTGCCGGGCTTGACGTGCTGGAACTCGACGACGGCCCACAGCTCACCGTCGAGGTTGAGTACCAGGCCGTTCTTCAGGTCGTTGGTGGTGGCCATTTCCTGCCTTGATCATCAATTGGCGGACAGACTGAGCAAGTCTACTAGCTGCGCCGCAGCAGCACCCGCCGCCGTCGGCGGGCGGTCACCTAGCGCAGTTGGCCAGGTGCTACTGCGCGCCCTTTGCTCTGCTTCACCCCGCGCACCGGTATCCGGCTGGAACCAGTGCGTCCGTTGAAGCAGAGCAAAGGGGGAAGAAGGAGGGTGGGGCGGGCGGAGCGTGACGTGACCTGACGTGTCCCGCCGACCTCGCCGGTCAGGCGGAGCGGGCGGCCAGATGATGCAGGGCCAGGCGGTAGCCGTCCACACCCAGGCCGCAGATCACCCCGGTCGCCACGGCGGAGACCACCGAGTGGTGCCGGAACGGCTCCCTGGCGTGGATGTTGGAGATGTGCACCTCGACCAGCGGGCCGCGCAGCATCGCGCAGGCGTCCCGGACCGCGATCGAGTAGTGCGACCACGCGGCCGGGTTGAGGAGCACCGCGGCGCCCTCGTCGGCCGCCTCGTGCAGCCAGCCGAGCAGCTCGTGCTCGGCGTCGGTCTGCCGCACCACCACGTCCAGCCCGAGGTCCCGGCCGGTCCGCTCGCACAGCTCCACCAGGTCGGCGTACGTGGTGGCGCCGTACACCTCCGGCTGCCGGGTGCCCAGGCGGCCCAGGTTGGGGCCGTTCAGCACGTACACCCTCACGCGGCGACCTCGCGGTAGGCGGCGGCCAGCAGCTCGTCGTCGGGGCCCTCCAGGATCGCCGGGCGGGCCAGCCCGTCCAGCACCACGAAGCGCAGCCGGTCACCGCGGGCCTTCTTGTCCACCCGCATGGTCTCCAGCAGCTGAGGCCACGCGTCGGCGGGGTAGCTGGTGGGCAGGCCGAGCGCGGCCACCGCCGTGCGGTGCCGCCGCGCGGTGGCGTCGTCGAGGCGACCGGCGAGCCGGGCCAGCGCCGCGGCGTACACCAGCCCGACGGCGACCGCGTGGCCGTGCCGCCAGCGGTAGCCCTCCACCTTCTCGATGGCGTGGGCCAGCGTGTGGCCGTAGTTGAGCACCTCACGGACACCGGACTCGCGCAGGTCGCCGGAGACCACGTCGGCCTTGACCCGGATCGCCCGTTCGATCAGCTCCCGCGCCACCGGCCCGGCCGGGTCGGTGGCCGCCGCCGGGTCCCGCTCGACCAGGTCGAGGATCGCCGGGTCGGCGATGAACCCGCACTTGACCACCTCGGCCATCCCGGCCGCCAGCTCGGCCGCCGGCAGGCCGTCCAGGGTCGCGAGGTCGGCCAGCACCCCGACCGGCGGGTGGAACGCGCCGACCAGGTTCTTGCCGGCGGCCGTGTTGACGCCGGTCTTGCCGCCGACGGCAGCGTCCACCATGCCGAGCAGGGAGGTCGCCACCGGCACCCACCGCACGCCGCGCAGCCAGCAGGCCGCCACGAAGCCGGCGAGGTCGGTGACCGCACCACCGCCGACGCCCACCACGGCGTCGGTCCGGGTGAAGCCCGCCTCGCCCAGCCGGTCCCAGCAGGCCGCCGCGACGTCGATGTCCTTGCCGGCCTCGGCGTCGGGCACCTCCACCGGCAGCGGGATCATGCCGGCGGCGCGGAGCCGGTCGTCGACCACCTTGGCCAGGTCCGTCAGCGGCGGGGCGTACAGCACCGCCACACGGGTCGCTCCGGGCAGCAGCGCCGGCAGGTCGCCGAGCAGGCCACGGCCCACCAGCACGTCGTACGGCCGCTCGCCGCCCACCGGGATCCGGGTCACGTCGTCCATCGCGCGCAGCCTAGTCGAGGCGGCGGTCCGGACGCGGCCGGTGTCCACTCCGTGACCAGGCCTCGGGACGGACGTTTGACCGGTGCCACCGGGGGGACGGGTTGCGGGAGGGACGACCACCGACCGCGGAGGTTGCGGCACATGGCCAGATCGACCATCGACGGGGCGGACATCCGGGTGCCGGCGACGATCCTCGGCGTGGGCCTGGGCGGATTCGTCGACGGCATCCTGCTGCACCAGATCCTCCAGTGGCACCACATGCTCAGCAGTACCGACACCGACAACGTGGGGATCCGGTCGTACCCGGTCGACACCGTGCCCGGCCTGCAGATGAACACCCTCTGGGACGGCTTCTTCCACGCGGTCACCTGGGTGGCGGTGCTCACCGGCCTGGCGCTGCTCTACGCGCGGGTCACCCGGTCCCGGGGCCGGCTGTGGCGCTCCCCGGCGTTGTGGGGCTGGGTACTGGTCGGCTGGGGCCTGTTCAACCTCGTCGAGGGGACCGTCGACCACCACCTGCTCGGCATCCACCACGTCCACGGCGGCCCGCACCAGCTCTGGTGGGACCTCGGCTTCCTCGCGCTCGGCGCGGCCCTGGTGGTCGCCGGCTGGACGATCCAGCGGCGAGCCGCCCCGGTCGACCTCTGCGACGGCGGGCGGCGGTGACCCTCACGCACGCCGGCCATCCGGCCGACGGCTTCCCGGCGGCCGCCCTCGTACCCCTGGTGCTGTTCTGGGGCTATCTGGCCGCGGCGCTTGGGCAGCGGGACCGGGCCGGGTGGAGCCACCGGCGGACGGTGAGTTTCGGGCTCGGCGCCGCGCTGCTCGTCGCCGGCCTCCTCTGGCCCGCCCGCGACCTGCCCGGGCACATGGTCCAGCACCTGCTGCTCGGCATGCTGGCGCCGCTCGCGCTGGTGCTCGGCGCTCCCGGCACGCTGGCGCTGCGCGCCGTCGGGCCGCGGACCGGGCGGGCGGCCGTCCGGCTGCTGCGGCACCCGGCGGCCGGGGCGCTCGCCCACCCGGTCACCGGCCTGCTGCTCACCGCGGGCGGGCTCTGGCTGCTCTACCTCACCCCGCTGTACCGGGCCAGCCTGGACAACGCCGGGCTGCACGCCCTGGTGCAGCTGCACTTCGTGCTGAGCGGCTACCTCTTCGCCTGGTCGATCGCCGGCCCGGACCCCGGGCCGCACCGGCCCCGCGTCCCGGTCCGCCTGGTCGTGCTGGGCGTCGGGGTGGCCGCGCACGCCGCCCTCGCGCAGGTCCTCTACGCCGGTGTCCTCGTCGACGTGCCGGCCACGGCGGCCGAGCTGCGGGCCGGCGCGACGATCATGTACTACGGCGGGGACCTGGCCGAGATCCTGCTCGCCCTCGCCCTGCTCGTCACCTGGCGGCCCGAGCGGGCGGCCAGCAGGCCGCAACCGGCTGCCGTCAGCCCTTGAGCAGCGCGGCGACCTCGGCCGCGATCTCCTCCGGGTCACGCCCGTCGGTGACCACGGTCGCGGTGGCGACCTCCTCGTACAGGGGCCGGCGCTGGTCCATCAGGTGCTTGAGGGTGGCGCGAGGGTTGATCGCGAGCAGCGGACGACCGGCGCCGAGGCCGACCCGCTTGACCGCGTCGGGCAGCTCCACGGAGAGGTGCACCACCGGGTGGCCCACCAGCGCCGCCCGGGTCTCCTCGGCGAGGACCGCGCCGCCGCCGAGGGCGAGCACGCCGGAGCAGGAGGCCAGCGCCGCCGCCACCGCCGCCCGTTCGAGCGTACGGAAGTGCGCCTCCCCCTCGTCCACGAAGATCTCCGGGATCGGCTTGCCGGCCATCGTCTCGATGTCCAGGTCGGTGTCGCGGAACTCCACCCCGAGGAGGGCGGCGAGCGCCTGCCCCACGGTGGACTTGCCGGAGCCCGGCGCGCCGACGAGGACGCAGACGGGCGCCATCAGCGGATCACCAGCGCGTCGAGGTAACCGGCGAGGTTGCGACGCATCTCGGTGACCGAGTCACCGCCGAACTTTTCCACCGCCGCCTCGGCGAGCACCAGCGCCACCATCGCCTCGGCGACGACCGCCGCGGCGGGCACGGCGCAGACGTCCGAGCGCTGGTTGATGGCGGTGGCCGGCTCGCCGGTGGTGACGTCCACGGTCGACAGGGCCCGGTTGAGCGACGAGATCGGCTTCATCGCGGCCTTGACCCGCAGCGGTTCACCGGTGGTGATGCCGCCTTCCAGGCCGCCGGCCCGGTCGGTGACCCGCCGGACACCGGTGGCGGTCGGGATGATCTCGTCGTGCGCCTCGGAGCCCCGGGAGCGCGCCTGCTGCCAGCCGTCGCCGATCTCGACGCCCTTGATCGCCTGGATGGACATCAGCGCCGTGGCGAGCCGGGCGTCGAGCTTGCGGTCCCACTGCACGTGGCTGCCCAGGCCGGGCGGCACCCCGTACGCCAGGACCTCGACCACGCCCCCGAGGGTGTCGGCGGCCTTCTTCGCGGCGTCGACCTCGGCGACCATCCGGGCGCTGGCCTCCGGGTCGAGGCAGCGCAACGGGTCCGCGTCGATCCGGGCGGCGTCGGCCGGGGCCGGCCGCAGGCCGGGCTTCGCGGCCACCGGCCCCAGCTCCACCACGTGCGAGACGATCTCGACGCCGAGCGCCTGCTTGACCAGCGCCTTGGCGACGGTGCCGACGGCGACCCGCGCGGCGGTCTCCCGGGCGCTGGCCCGCTCCAGGATCGGCCGGGCGTCGGTGTGCCCGTACTTCTGCATGCCGGCCAGGTCGGCGTGGCCCGGACGCGGGCGGGTGAGCGGGGCGTTGCGGGCCTGCCGGGCAAGCTCCTCCGGGTCGACCGGGTCGGCGGCCATGACGGTGCGCCACTTCGGCCACTCCGAGTTGCCCACCCGGATCGCGACCGGACTGCCCAGCGTGACGCCGTGCCGCAGGCCGCCGATGATCTCGACCTCGTCCCGCTCGAAGGACATCCGGGCGCCCCGGCCGTAGCCGAGCCGGCGCCGGGCCAGCTCACCGGCGATGTCCCCGGTGGTCACCTCGACACCGGCCGGTACGCCCTCCAGGAGCGCGACGAGGGCGGGACCGTGCGATTCACCTGCAGTCAACCAGCGCAACACAGCGGCCAGTCTGTCACGCCGGGTGGCCGCCCCGGGGCGGTGGCCGGCCCGTCCCGCCCTGCGGACGCGGCGGCCGCCGGTGACCCGGACGACGCCGGTGGCAGGAAACCCGTACGATCATGGCGGCGTGCCGGGAAGTCTGGTCGGCGGAGACTTCGTCGACCCCATCGGGAGGCACCGGTGCTGCTCTTCGCGTTCGCGGCCGTGCTGCTGCTGGCCGTCCTGCTGTCCAGCCTCGCGCACCGCAGCATCCTCTCCACGGCGGTGCTCTTCCTGGTCGCCGGCTTCGTCCTCGGCCCGGACACCACCGGCGTGCTGGAGATCACCGCCGACAGCGAGATCGTCGCCACGCTCGCCGAGCTGGCGCTGTTCACCGTGCTGTTCACCGACGGCATGCGGGTCGGCTTCGCCGACCTGCGGGCGGCGTGGCGGCTGCCCGGGCGGGCGCTCGGCTGGGGCCTGCCACTGACCCTGCTGATCACCGCGCTGCTGGCGCACTACGTGGCCGGGCTGGACTGGCCGGAGGCGCTGCTGATCGGCGCGGTGCTGGCCCCGACCGACCCGGTCTTCGCCGCCGCGCTGGTCGGCAACGAGCGGGTGCCCGGGCGGCTGCGGCACCTGCTCAACGTGGAGTCGGGCATCAACGACGGCCTCGCGCTGCCCTTCGTCATCCTCTTCCTGGCGATCGCCGCCGGCTCGGCCGACCTGCACCTCGACGAGCTGGGCACCGAGCTGCTGCTCGGCGTGGTGATCGGGGTGGCGGTCCCGTGGTTGGCGCTGCGGCTGGAGAAGCTGCGCTTCTTCTCCGCCTCCACCCAGTACGAGCCGCTCAACGGCGTGGCGATCGGCCTCCTGGTGCTGGCCCTGGGCCACGTCACCCACGCCAACCTGTTCCTGGCGGCGTTCGCCGCCGGCATCACGGTGGCGACCTTCGGCGAGCGGCAGCGGGAGAGCTTCGAGCACTTCGGCGAGCTGATCGCCGAGGTGTTCAAGCTCGCCGCCCTGCTGGTCTTCGGTGCGCTGATCTCGGTGGAGTTCCTCGGCGAGATCCACTGGACCGGCTGGGTCTTCGCGGTGCTCGCCATCGCGGTGGCCCGCCCGGTCGCACTGGCGGTGTCGTTCCTCGGCTCGCATCTGACCCGCACCGAACAGTTCGCCGCCATGTGGTTCGGCCCGAAGGGCTTCGCGTCGGTCGTGTACGGCCTGCTCGTCCTCCAGGCCGGCATCGCCGCCGCCGACGAGGTGTTCCACCTCGTGGCGCTGACCGTGGTCCTGTCGATCCTGGCGCACTCCTCCACCGACCTCGCGATCGCCCGGATCTTCGACCCCGCGACGACTCCGCACTGGTACGAGCGGCTGCGGGCGGCCTCCGCGGAACGCCGGAACGGTCGCGGGGCCGGGAACGGGCCGCCGTCCTGACGACGGCGACCGCGGTCAGGCCGTACGGATCGCGATCAGCGACTTGGTGAGGCCCAGCAGGCGCTCGTTGCGGATGGTGGCGTCCGGGAACAGATACCGCATCTCGGCCCGGCCGACCAGTTCCGTGGTGAGGACCTGCCGCATCGCCGCCTCGTAGGACTTGCCCGGGGTGTACGCCAGCGGCCACTTCCGGGCGACGACCACCCGGGCCGGCACCGGCAGGAACTGCATGCCGGGCGCGACCCAGTGGGGCTCGATCGGGAAGTACCGGTACGGGGTCTGCACCCAGTACGCCGGCGCCAGCCCGCGGATCGCCCCGGCCATCCGCCGCCGGCGTTCGTGCCCGCCCACGTGCTCCAGCACGCTGTTGCTGAAGACCAGGTCGTACCGGCGGGCCAGGATGTGCGCCGGCAGGTCGCACGCGTCGGCGTGGGTCGCCTCGGCCCAGTCCGGCAACTCCGGCGGCAGGGGTTCCAGATTGACGACGTGCACCCGGGCCGGACGGACGGGCACCCGCTCCCAGCTGCCCACCCGGCCGCCCAGGTCCAGCACCGACATGTCGGCGAGGTCGGGGAACGCGTCGGCCAGCCAGGCGGCGCGGCGGGCCCGGCGCTTCGCGCCGAGCGACGTCGGCGCATCGACGAGACGGAACCTCAGCGAGTGGAGTGCCATGACGCTGAGTATTCCATCGATCACGGTGGGTGCGTCAGTCGGAGAATCGACACCGCCCATCGGGACCGGGTGGACGCCGGCCCAGCCGGGGGCGCGGGTGAGCCGCGGGGCGGGCACCGCCCGCACCGACGGCCTCAGATGCCCCGGCCCCGCTTGTGCAGGGTGCGCAGGACGGCGTCCGCGCGGACCACCCGCCCGGCCACCGCGAGCGCCAGGTACGCCCGCGGCTCCCGCGGGTTGCGCCGGATGGTCCGCCGCGCCCAGCGCAGCGCGCCCTGCCGGTCACCGGACGCGGCCCGGGCGAAGGCGATCTGCCCGGTGACCCGCGCCTCGCCCGCCGGCTGGGTGCCGAACTCCGGGTAGCGCTCCAGCAGCCACTGCAACGCCTCGGAGATGGTGTCCCAGCGCTGCGCGAAGTACGAGCGCTTGTGCCAGCGCACCAGCACGTACGGGGTGCGCAGGTTGACCAGCGGCGCGCTGCGGGCGGCCCGCAGCAGGAACTCGTAGTCCTCGGCGTAGCTGCCCGGGATCTCCTCGTCGACCAGCCCGAACCCGTCCCGCAACGCGGCGGCGCGGATCACGAACGTCGACGGGTGCAGCTCGGTCATCCGGTCGCGCAGCAGGTCGGCGAGGGTGACCCGGTCGCGCGGCAGGGACCGGTCGACGGTGTGCCCGTCGTAGCTCACCCGGATGCCGCAGGAGACGAACTCGGCGCCCGGCACGGCGGCGAGCGCGTCGACCTGGGCGCGCAGCTTGCCGGGCAGCCACTCGTCGTCGTCGTCGCAGAAGGCGATCAGTTCGCCCGTGGCGGCGAGGGTGCCCGTGTTGCGGGCGCCGGCCAGGCCGGGGGTTCGCTCGTTGCGGACCACCCGCACCGGCCGGCCGGGCCGGGACAGCTCGGCCAGCGTCGGGTCCGGCTCGGAGCGGTCGTACACGACGACCACCTCGACGTCGCCCGGGTAGTCCTGGTCGAGGATGGCGCGGACCGCGGACCGCAACAGCTCCGGGCGGTCCCGGGTGGGCACCACCGCGCTGACGCTGGGGTGTCCGGTCATCGTCGCGCTCCGTTCCGGTGCGGCCGTGTCCACGGCCGCCACCACGTCCGCCGGCCACTGGACGCGGCCACCAACGTCTCCACGATCTCCCCGACCCGCGCCACCGCGGTCTCCTGCGCCTGGGCCGAGTCGGGGTCGGCGCGGACGGCGAACCGGCCCGGGTCGGCGACTCCGGCGGCGAGCGCCTCCACCAGCGCCTCGCGGGTCTCGCACAGGACAACCATGCCGGCCGCGCCGAGCCGGCGCGCGAAGAGCAGCTGGTGGTCGTCGACGTGCTCGCCGCGGGCCGGGTCCCGGGGGACCACGATCGGCAGGCGCCCGTGCCGGCGGGCCTCCAGGATGGTGGCCGGGCCGCCGTGGCAGACCACGAGGTCGGCCCCGGACATCGCCGCCTGGAGTTCCTCGTGCCCGAGGAAGGGCACCGCGCCGGGGACGCCGGGGGCGCGGGTGTGTCCGTGCTGGACGGTGAACGCCACCCGGTCGGTGACCTCCGGCGCCCAGCTCTCCAGCCATCCGACCAGCCGGTCGAACGGGTGCTTGTCGGTGCCGACGGCGACCAGGACGGTGGTCAGGGTCGCGCCGGCGCGGTCCCGCTGGCGGGGGACACGGGTCGCGGCCTCCGGCCGCACCGGCGGCGCGGCCGCCTCGCAGTCGCCGCTCATCGGGCCCGCCTCTCGTTCGCGACTGCGGGGCTCCGCTCCGCTGCACTCCTCGCGCTCACAGGAGCGTCCCCACGACGGTCGCCTCCGGGTACTGCCGGCGCTGCTCCTCCCACTGCACCAGCATCGCGGACAGGAACGGCCGGCAGAGGCGGGCGGTCAGGGTCGGGGTGTCGATCCGGTCGTACACCTCGATGTAGACGGTCGGGATCCGCCGCAGCCACGCGAGCACCACGAACGGCACCGCGACGCCGGCGCCGGTGGTCACCACGGCGGCGACCCTGCGCCGGCGCAGCACCCGCGCCGCGAGCACCGCGTTGCGGAGCAGGTTGCGCACGTTGCGGGTGGTCGGGTGGTGGGCGGGGACCACGTCCTCGCCGGTGAGCAGCGAGACCGCCTCCGGTGTGTCGAAGGTGACCCAGACGCGGTGCCAGCGCTCGTACCAGGAGCGCAGGGCGAGCAGTTGGGCGAGGTGCCCGCCACTCGACCCGACCAGCAGCAGGACGGGAGGATCGCCGCGATCCTCGATGTTCCTCTCCACGCGACTCCCCACGTTCGCTTGGACTTCCGATCGACGCCACGCGAGAGCAGATCACGTTTCCCGCGCGGGTTGTATAGGGCGACCGGATGATCAGTCGACCGCCGCCGGCCACGGGCTCTGCCCGTCACGGCATCCGGCGACATCAACGATCGTCACTAGCTGCACCCCTACCATCACACTCCGGAGTGGACCCGGCGTCAACACCCCGGCGACATCTGCGGTTCACCCGTTATGTCGCTTGTCGACCACGTCCAACAGCGCGGGATGCAACGCGGAGTTCCAACCCGCACCGGCGTCGGCGAGGCGCCACGTCCGCAGCCACATCTCCAGCAGGTACGCGTCAGCCACCAGGCGGCGCCCGGCCGGGTCCAGGCCCAGCGCGTCGCCGTACCGGTCGAGTCGCGCGTCCACCGCGCCGGCCGCGGCCTCGGCCGGCTCGCCGCGCAGCACCAGGGCGCGCTGGAACGCGTCGTGCGCCAGGTCGAAACCGAGCGGCACGTCCCGGCCGCTGTGCTCCCAGTCCCAGGCGACCAGCCGGCCGGCGTGCCGGCCCAGGTTCCACGGCACCCAGTCGCCGTGCCAGTGGCCGAACTCGACGGCCGTCCCGCCGTGCCGGCCGGCGAGCGCGGCCACCGCGGCGACCGCCCGCGCGCCGTCCGGTGTCGCAGCCGCCGCCCGCTCGGCGGTCGTGGTGAGCCGGTCCAGGAAGGTCGACCCCGCCAGCGGGCGCGGCGGAGCCGGCGGGCGGCCCCGGCGGGCCACCGCGAGCACCGCGGCCACCTCCGGCGGGTCGGTAACCGGCACGCCGCGTACGTCGGACGGCAGCGGCTCGACCAGCGCCACGACCTGCCCGGCCCAGGTGGTCTCGGCGAGCAGTCGGGGAGCCACCGGGTGATCCGCCACACCGGCGAGCACCGGCAACTCGCGCAGGGCCGCCGCCTCGGCGGTCACCAGCGCGCGGGTGGCGTCGTTCCAGCCGATCTTGGCGTAGCCGAGCGGCCGGCCGTCCGCGTCGAACAGTTGCAGGGTCGGCTTGTGGTTCGGGTCCGGAGGGCGTACGCCACACGCGGCGTACGCCGGCGCGCCACCGAGGAGGGCGGCGAGCCGGTGCGCGAGCAGTGCCTCGTCGGCCGCCACCCCGCCGGGCAGGGACACGGTCAACGTCGGGAACCGGGCCAGCTCGATCCCGCGCAGGCGGGCGATCCCGCCGAGGACGGCCCGGACGGCCCGCACCTTCGGCGGTCGCAGTGCGTTGTACGCCAGCAGCGACGCGGCCGTGGCCCGGGGCGCGCCCAGCGGGAGCAGGAAACGGGCCCGCTCCGGCGACGGGACGACCGCGTACCGCGCCACCACCCGGTGGTCGGCCGGCGGCTGGCCGCCCAGGGTGAGCGCGACCCGGTCGTCGCCGAAGACCGCACGGGTCACCCAGCCCAGCCCGTCGGTTCGCGTACGCGGGTCGGCGGACGTGGTCGCGGACGCGGTCACGCGGCCCGGTCCGGCCAGTCGAGGTCCATGCCGAGCCGCTGCCGCAGCGCCTCGTTGTGCGGGCGGTAGTACGCGGTCAGCTCCGCCCGCAGCGCCGGGTCAAGCGGCGACGAACGGCGGTCGTTGTAGACCTTGAAGTCCGGCAGGTCGTGCGGGGGCAGCCCGAGGAAGTCCAGCGTCCGGCGGTACGTCGAACGGGCGTCCCGGTAGAGGTCCTCACTGGGCAGGAAGAGGAACTGCTCCCGGTCGAAGCGCTCCAGCCACGGCTCCAGGTGCTCCAGGTAGCGGCCCCGGGACCGGTACGTGTACCAGTCGTACGCCTCGCTGAAGTACTCCGGCTCGGCGATCAACCGCTCCCGCTCCCCCGCGGTGCGCTCCTCCTCCGCCGCGAGGGCGTCCGCGAAGTCCAGCGGCTCGATGCCGTGGGTGCGCCGCTCCTTCCAGTGCGAGTACGCCCGCTCCACCGGGTCGCGCAGCAGCACGATCAGCTTCACCGACGGCATCAGCGCGGCCACCCGCTGCGCGGCGAGCGGGTGGAACATGTACAGCGGGGCCGCCTCCCCGACCCGGACCGGGCCGCCGTGCCGCCGCTGCAACGCCTCGCGCTGCCGGACCGTCGGGAAGTGCGAGCGGTACCACGCCTCGCCGCGCCGCCAGTGCTCCTCGAAGTAGTGGGCGGACTTCGTGTTCCACGCCGGAAAGAGCCGGGGCACCAGCGGGTGCCGGATGAGGTAGTTCCACAGGGAGGTGGTGCCGCCCCGCTTCGTGCCGATGATGAGGAAGTCCGGCAGCGGTCGCCGGTCACTGGTCCGGACGCCGTACCCGACCAGGGACTCCTTCACCCGCTCGGTCACCTGCGTCGGCACGAGTTGCTTCACCCGATCGCGCATAGCCGGCACGACGGACCTCACCTGCCCTCCTGCTGCGGTGGTGCGGAGCCGGTGGCGGTCGGGGCCGCCTCCCCCCGCCCACGGATCTGCCTCATGGTCACCCGGATGCCGTGCCGCACCCGGGGCAACGTCAACAAGCCGACGCAACCGGCGGCCAGGACCGCCGCCGCCACCAGCAGGCCGGGAATGCCCCGGCCGCCGGCCAGCACCCCGACCGTCGCGGCGGCGCCCACCCCGGCGACGGTGGCCGCGGCGGCGCGCAGCATCGGCGCGTCGACCAGCGGCTGCCCGAACACGACACGGGCGCACGTCACCGCCGTCAGGTTCTCGGTGACGATGCCGGCGGCCCAGGCCGCCGCAGCGCCGGTGGCACCGTGGCCGGGAATCAGCACCAGACCGAGCGAGACGGTGACCAGCAGCCCGGCGACGGTGGCGGCGAGGTGCAGCTCGCTGCGGCCGCCCATCAGCAGCAGGCTCTGCACGTTGCCCACCCCGGTGTTCACCAGCATCGCCAGCGCGAGCACGGTCATCGCGGTGGCGCCGGCGGTGAAGCCGGACCCGAAGAGTTCCAGGAACGCCAGCCCGAACACGGCGAGCAGCAGGTAGACCGGCCAGGACAGCACCAGCCCCCAGGCGGTGAGCTGCCGGTGCACGGCGGCCGCCGCGTCCGGCCGGCCCGCGCCGAGCAGCCGGGACAGCTGCGGCGACACCGCCACCCGCAACCCCTGCATCGCCAGCTGGCCGGCGAGGATGTACCGGCCGACGGCGCCGAACACACCCGCCTCGCCCGCGCCGGCGAGGACCGACGTGAGCAGCACGCCGACCCACATGTTGCCGGCGTCGATGGCGGCCGACGCGGCGCGGGGCAGCGCGAAGCCCCAGAACGTCGACCAGTCCCGCCGCTCGGGCCGCAGCGCCGCCCCCCGGCCCACGCCGAGCGGGCCGGCGACCAGGGCCAGGCAGCTCAGCAGGGCGATCCCGGCCGGGACCAGCCAGGCGGACATGCCCGCCACCAGGCCGCCGCCGACGAGCACGGCCGCGCCGACGAGCGCCGGCCGGGCCACCGGCAGCAGGAAGAACTGCACCGACACGTACGCCCGGATCGGTCGTACGCAGCGCAGCGCGGCGAGCAGCAGCGTCATCAGCACCACCACCGGCACGGCGGCGAAGCTCGTCACGAGCAGCGCCGCCCCGGCCGCGCCACCGAGCACGCGGGGGGCGAGGGCGTCGGCGGCGAGCACACCGGTGACCGCCACGACGACCGCGACCACCAGCGGCGGCAGCAGTCCCACCGGCAGCAAGCGGGCGGCGTCGCCCCGGGGCCCGGTGCGCCGGCGCGGCAGCGCCCACATGAGGCCGGTCTCCGCGCCGAGGGTGCACACGGCGGTCGCCACCGTGACCACCCCGATCGCCGCGAAGATCGCGCCGGAGCCCGCGGTGCCGTAGCCGCGGGTGATGACGACGGCCAGCAGGAACCCGAACAGGCCGCTGGTGGCGGCACCGATCAGGCCGGCGAATCCGCTGCGCGCGCTGCGCCGGGTCTCCGCGTCGGCGCTCGGCGCGGCCGAGCCGGCCGTCGAGGACCGGACGGCGGCGGTCACGTGGTCACCGCCTGCGGACCGACGGGCAGGGTCGGCGCCGACGCCCGCCGTGCGGCCGCCTCCCGCTCGGTGAGCGCCATCGCGAACGCGACCGCGTAGAAGGCGACCGCCAGGTTCTGGTTCGCCATGCCGTAGAAGGGCATCTGCACCAGACACACCACCGGCACGATCGCGAGCCACTGCCCCGCCGGGGACGTGGCCCGGCCACAGACGAGGGCGGCCACGAGGAACCAGGCCACGAAGCACAGCAGGGCGGGGACGCCGTGGCTGAACAGCACCATCCACAGCTGCCCCTGGGTGCCGATCGGGGCTTCGGCCGAGACCGTGTCGACGTTGGCCGGCGCGCCGTACCCGAGCCACGGCGAGTCCCCCACGCGCCGCAGCACCTCGCTGTAGAGGGAGAGCCGGTCGGCGTTCGTGTCGCTGGACTCCACGCGGTTGCCGATCAGCTCGGCGACGGGGATGAACAGGGTGGCGATCCCGCCGGTCACCACCACGCCGACGATCGAGGCGGCGACCCGCATGTTGCCGCGCAGGCTGGCCCGCACGCCGAGCACGAGCAGACCCACGCCGAGGCTGAGGAACATCGCCCGGTTCAGGGTGAGGAAGGCCGGCGCCAGCGACAGCGGCAACGATCCGAGCACGGCCCACCGCAGCGCACCGCGCCGGCGGAGCATGGTGAACGCGACCACGCACGGCAGGGTCATCGCGTACGCGCTGCCGTAGTTGTTCGTGTACGCGTACGGCGCCGCCGGCCGGTAGATCGGGTTCAGCGATCGGACGCTGTACTCCGCGGTGGAGAGGTGGACCATGTCGTTGATGAACGGGTTACCGGCGATGCCGCCGGGCAGCAGCAGCTCCACCGGGGTGGTCAGGGCGAGCCGCGGCACGAGCACGCCCAGCCAGCCCAGCACCACCAGCCCGAACCAGAAGGCGCAGATCGGCACCAGTACCGCGCTCTGGTCGGCGCGTTCCCGGGCGACGGCGTAGACGTAGACGCCGACGACGAGCGCGGTGGCGTAGAACCCGAACCGCAGCCCGAACGTCAGCACCGAGGCGAACGCTTCGAGCTGCGTGGCGCTGACCAGGACGACCGCCAGGAACAGCAGCCAGATCCCGGCAGCCGGCGGCAGCGGCACCCGGCCCCGGACCAGCAGCAGCGCGAGCAGCAACGCGCCCAGCAGCGGCCAGCCCAGGTAGAACGCGCCGGCCAGCCACCAGAGCGGCACCAGGCCGAACATCATGGCCAGCGGCCAGATCGGCAACCGGGGCGGGGGTGGCGGGGGCGGGGGCGGCGGGAGGATCGGGAGGGGCCCGTCCCCGGCCGGCTCGCTGGTCGCCGGGGCACGGGTGACGGGCACCGTCAGCCCCGCCCGCTGCGGGTGAGCACGAACCCGAGGGGTGTCACGCCGGCGGCGCGCAGCCGCTCGGCCAACCGCCGCAGGTCGCCCTGCCGTGTCCGGTCCTGCTCGACCACCACCACCGCGGTGCCCTGCCGGCCCGCCGCCACACCGCGCTCGTCGGCCTCGGCCGGTGGGGCGTTGAACAGCACGGTGCCGGTGGCGGCCCGCTGCCGCCAGGTGCCGAAGCGGACCCCGCCGGCGCCCACGGGCACCTCGTCGGCGGCTTTCCTGACCTGGCTCTTGCCGCTGGCCGGCACGCCGGATGCGACCCGGGGCAGGGTCATGGTGGCGTCCGGGTCGGTGGACGGGCGGGGGGTGCCGGTCGGGTGCGGAGAGGGCCGGCGGACGGTGATCTGCTCGGTGATGTCGTCGACGCTGGCCGTCCCGCCCTCGCGGGGCTTGGGCACGGCCGGGCCGGCCGGATTGGCCGCCGCCGGCAGGCGTCCCAGGCCGGCCAGCACCTCGGTGCGCAGCCGCTCCAGGCGACCGCTGTCGTCGGCGACGTACACGTCCCGACCGGTGGCGGCGAGGGCCACCGCCAGCCCGGCGGTCATCGTGGTCTGGTCCTCCCGGGTGGTCAGCAGCGCCACCCGGGCCGGTTCGCGGACCCGCTCGGCGATCGCCATCGCCACGTACCGGATGTCGGCGTCCACCGCGTGCCGCGACCCGCGCAGGCCCCGGCTGCGGACCGTGCCGAGCAACGGCAGGCCGGTGGCGTCCCGCCCGTCGTCGACCGACCGGATCCGGCGGTCCACCGACTCCCACACGTACGCCAGCACGATGCCGAGCAGCGCACCGCCCAGCAGGCCGGCGATCAGGTAGAGCGGGCGGTTCCCGCCCGCGGCGACCAACGCCTTCTCGGCCTTGCGGGTGACCCAGCCGGGGTTGACGTCGACCGCCGCGATCTCGGTGCGGGCGGAGCTCAGCTGGGTGAGCTGGTTGTTGACCCCGGCCAGCTCGGCGACCGCCGCGTCCACCGCGCCCTCGCGGGCGCCGGCGATGCGCCGCTGGAGCGCCACCTGCTGGTCCTGCACCTTCTTGATGCTCTCGTCGTACGAGCGCAGCATGTCCTCCCGCTGCCGCTCGTACATGGCCCGCCGCACGTCGAGGTACGCCTGGGCGGCGAGGTTGACGCCCTCCACCGCCGCCTCCGGCGAGTTAGCGGTGTAGAGGAAGCGCAGGATCTGCCCACCGGTCGGCACCTCGACCTCGAGGGCGTCGCGCACGTCGCGCTGGTCCCGGCCGGTCGCGTCGACCAGCCGCTGCACCACGTCGGTGCCGGTGGCGATACCGCTCTCCACGTTCATGTTGACCGCCCGGTCGGCGGACGCCCCGCTGGGCGTGAACGCGTCGGTGACCACCGGACGGACCGCGACCACGGCGTTGGCCGTCACCGCGCTCGGGACGAGGAGCACGTAGCCGAGCGCGGCGAGCAGCCCGACCACGGCCACCCCCGCCACCAGGCGGATGCGGTGCAGCGGTACGCGCAGCAGGTCGATCAGGGTGACCGTGCGGCCTGGCGCTCCCCCGCCGCCCGGAGCGGCGTCGGCGGACCAGGAACCACCAGGAGCGTCAGTCATTGAACTTCTTCACTGTCTGTTGGGGGTTTCCGACGACCACGACGCGGGGCGGCACGTCCGTCCGCACCACCGTCGCGGCGCCCACGACACTGTCCCGGCCGATCCGGACGCCCTTCATCACCAGCGCGTGCGCGCCGATCCAGACGTTCTCCTCGACGACGATCGGCGCCCGCGAGGCCGGGGTGGGCGGATCGTGCCGCCGCTCGGGCGACAGGTTGTGGAAGTCGTTGTCGAGCAGTTCGCAGTCCGACAGCAGGCACCGGTCGCCGATGGTGACCGACGTCCACGTGCCGATCCAGGTGGCGTTCAGCAGGCAGTCGGCACCGACCCGGACCTCGCCCGGCCCGGCGAACCGGACCAGCTTGTTGAGCCGGGTCCGGTCACCGATGTGCACGCGCACGCCCCGGCGCAGCCGGATCCGCCCCCGGATCTCCACGTCCCGGCCGAGGGTCAGCCGGGGATAACGCGCCCGGTACCACCCGCGCTTCACCGCGAACACCGCCCGCACCGCGAGCCCACGGCGGATGCCGCCCAACGACCCCTCCCCACGTCTGGGGCCGGCGACGAGGATCCGCCGCCGGCCCAACGTGAACAACGTACCGATGTTCCGTTACGGACGGATGAGCGTCACTGTACGGAGAAGAACGTCCGCGGGGTAGACCAGGTCAGCTCGGCGCTCGCCGGGACGAGCACGGTGACCCCCGCGCCGTCGACCGCCGGTGCGGCCGTCGGGTCGAAGGGCACGCCGCGCAGCGTACCGTCGGTGCTCCCGTACACGATCTTGCCGCCGACCCAGGCCATGCCGCGCACCGCCGACCACGTCACGCCGGTGGTGGGCAGGACGAACTCGGTGGCGCCGAGGTAGTTCCCGTCGATCTCGAAGTACCGGTAGTAGAGGGCGTTCGCGCCGGTGCGGGTGTAGTAGAGCCGGCCGTTGAGGAAGAACGCCCCGGTCATGTTGGCGGCGTTGAACCAGTCGTTGTAGCCGGAGGCCTCCCACGGCACGCCGATGGCACCGCCGTTGAACATCGAGATGTCGATCCGGCTGCCGGTGGGCGTACCCGCCACCGTGTGCGACCAGTAGATCCGGTCGTTCACCCGCCAGGTCGCCCCGGCGCCGGTGTAGTTCGGCTGGCTGACCGTCGTCGGGGCGCCGACGTTCGTGCCGTCGAACGGAACCTTGGCCAGCTGACCCTCACCCGTGCCCAGGTAGAGGTTGCCGGTGGTGGCCGTCGGCGGGTTCTTCGGGGTGACGGTCCGTCCGCCGGTCAGCGGGAACATGCCGAGCCGGCCGTGGTACTCGCCGCCCATCCCGTCGGAGTTCTGCCCGAAGTACAGCCCGTCGCTGCCCCGCCACAGCACCGGCACCGTCGAACCCCAGTCGCTGGTCCCCGGGGGCATCGACGCGCTGCCGCTGCGGCGCGGGTTCCAGTTGACCGGCATGCCGGTCGCGGGGGTGACCGCGGCGATGCCGAGCCGGTCGACGGCACCGGCGCCCGCGCGGTCGCTCGCGTTGGGGTTGTTCAGCCAACGGAAGTGCCCGCCGAGGTAGATCACGTTGTCGGCGACCTCGACCGAGGTGATGGTGTCGTTGCCGGTGAAGTCGACCCAGGTGGCGAGCTGGCCACTGCCCCGGGCGGCGGTCTCGAACCGGACCAGCGCGTCGCAGTACGCGGCCGGCCAGCCACCGCCGCCGTTGGTGCCGACGACGAACCAGGTGCCGTCGCCGCCGAACTTCACGTCCTGCACATAGTGGATGAACGTCGCTGGCGCCGCGCACGGCGGAACGAACTTCTCGGTGCTCCAGTCGAGGACGGTCGGGGTGCCGGAGAGGTCGACCAGCGCCATCTGGTTGCGCGGCAGCTCGTTGACGTACATGAAGTTGCCGCCGACGACGAGGGTGTTCCCGTCCGGGCTGACGTCGATGGTCCACACGTACGGCGCCGTCGTGTGGCGGCCGACCGTCGCGTTGACGTTGAACGTCGGGTCGATCGCACCGGTGGTGGCGTTGAGCCGGCCGAGCCCACCGTGCGCGGTGCCGTTCAACCAGTTGAACGCGCCGGCGACGTAGAGCCAGTTGTCGTGCAGCACCAGGTCCCGTACGGTGCCGCCGTCCGAGCGGCCCACCCAGCTGTCGATGATCGCCCCGGTGGTCGGGTTGAGCGCCACCAGGTTCTTGCGCGACACGCCGTTGACGTTCTTGAACGCGCCACCGACGATCAGCGTGTTGTTCGGGCCGGCGATCAGCGTGTTGACGGCGCCGTCGAGCACCGGCAGGAAGGTCGTGGAGACCGTCCCGCTGCTGCGGTCGTACGCGAACAGGTAGCGCTGCGTGGTCCAGGCCGAGGTGGCGGTCTGGCGGATCTGCGTGAAGCTGCCACCCACGTACACCATCGAACCGACCTGCGCGAACGCGCGGGCCTCGCCGTCGCGCGCGTGCGGCGTGCTGTCGCCGGGGTTGGTCGACACCAGGGTCTGCGTCTCGGGCGCCGGTACCACGGCGGCGGAACTCGCCGACGGCACGGCCAACACGGCGGCGAGGGTCACCAGACCGATCGCGGCCGCGCGGATGCGGAATCCGGCAGAACGCCGAGAGAGCGAGACTTCGGGCACGCTGCGCCTCCAAGGTGGATGAGAACCCGCGTAGCGTGCCTCGCCGACCCTGCTTGGCGATATCCGCCGATTGGGCGGTCAGTGACCCCACGCGACGACGGCGAGCGTACCGGGTCGGATGTCCGACTCCCCTCCGGCCACCCCGCCGCCGCCGCGCGGTCGACCCGCCGTCAGCTACCCGGCGTCGGTTGGCGCAGGTAGCTGTCGCGACCGGCCCGGGCGAACCCGGCCAGGGCGGACGACTCGTGGTTCATCGTCATGTCGCAGGTGCTCGTCCGCGTCGTCATGCCGGCGGAGTTGAAGTAGATCGCCGCCTTGATCTTCGGGTGCGCCTTGAGCGCGGCGGGGAACTCCTCGAACCAGCGCCGCTTGGCGTCCGGATCGGCCGAGTTGAAGTTCGTGCCGAACTCGGCGAGCATCCGCGGCTTGCCCGCGCCGATGCCGTTCTGGTCGAGCCAGCGGTAGAAGCTGCCGATGGTGGTCGACGGGCTCTTCCAGACGGTGCTGCCGTTGCAGACGTGGAAGTTGTACGGGTCCCAGGCGACCCAGTCCACGTAACGGTCACCCGGGTACAGGCCGGCGTACCGGCTGTAGTGGCCGGACCAGCCCATCATCGTCCACACCCAGACCGCGTTGTGGGCGCCGGCGGCGACCACCCGGTCGTGCACGTACCGCCACGCACGCACGAAGTCGGCGTCGCTGCCCTTGGCCGGCTCGTCCTCCGGCTCGTGGTCGAAGCCCAGGAACACCGGCACGCCGGTGGCCCGGATCCGGCCGGCGACCGCGTCGATCGTCGCGTCGTGCCGGCCGCTGTAGACGTCCTTCCAGGTGAGCACCGCACCCGAGGAGAAGATCCGGGACTCCCAGGCGAAGAACATCAGCCGGCCCTCGCGCATCTGCTGCTGCTCGTACGCGTCCGGGAAGGCCCCGTTGCTGCCGTGGTTGGAGAAGTCGTGGTAGCGGTGCACGATGTCGAACCGGCGCCCGACCTGCGCCTCGACGTCGGCGACGGCCCGGCCGTGGTCCCAGGTGGCCGGGTTCGCCGGCGAGTACATCCCCCACCAGGCGCCGCAGGAGGGCACCAGCTTCGACGAGACCTGCCCGCAGCCGCCGGGGCGCGGCGACGGCGTCAGGGTCGGGCTCGGCGCCGGACGGCTCGGGCTGGCGCTCGGCGACGGCGGCGGCGCGGGCGGGGTGGTCGGCGCCGTCGTGCGGCTCGGCGAGGGTGCGGCGCTGCTCGGCGCCGGGGTCGGCCGGCTGCCGACGTCGTAGCGGAGCACGAGTCGGGGGCGCAGGTCGGGGTTGCGGTTCTCCGACGACGCCCAGTAGATGCGGCTCTCCAGCCCCGTCTGCGCCAGCGACACGGTGACCGTGCCGTTGCCGGTCACCACCTTCGACACGTCCCACTCGTTGAAGCCGGGCTGGACCCCGTCCACCGTGTCGAGGACGGCGCCCACCGGCGCCGGCGCGGGCCGCGCCAGGCGAGCGTCCACGGTGGACGCGTGGGCGGTGACGCTGGCGGCGAACTTCTGCCAGGCGTGCACCCGCAGCGTGGCCCGGATGTTGACGGCGTTCGCCGGCAGGGTCGTCACCGCGAACTGGACGACCGCCTCGCGGGTGCCGCGGGGGTTGGCGTCGCAGCGCGCCGGGCAGGTCGCGAGGGTGGTCTTGGCACCGTTGTCGCCGTCCTGCGACACGAAGGTGGCCGTGGTGTCCGCCACCGCCCGCACGGACATGTCGTCGGCCGCCAGCAGCGGCATCACCCCGGCCACCAGCCCGCCGACCACCGCCGCGGCGGTCACGCCCAGCAGCGCCGCCTTACGCCGCGGGCCGTGGTGCCGGGTCAGTCGGTGCACTCCGCGCCTGCCCAAGGAAACTCCCTGTGTCTGCTGTGTTGACTCTCGGCAGCGTAACGATGGCCGCCACCCGGCGTGGGCACGACAGCGGGACCTAAGCGGGTCTTAACCGTCGCCTAAGGATTCCCGGTACACCCACAGGGGACGGTCCCGCCCACCCCTGCGGTCAGTCGCCCCGCGCACCGGCCAGGGCGGCGGCCATCGCCGCGCGGGGCGCCGGCACGCCGGTGAACTGCTCGAACTGGCCGACCGCCTGGGCGAGCAGCAGGTCGAGGCCGGAGACGATCCGGCAGCCGGCGGCCCGCGCGGCGGCCGCCAGGGGCGTCGGCCAGGGGTCGTAGAGGGCGTCGAAGAACACGGTGGCCGGTCGCCACGCCACCGACCCGGCGAGCGGGTCGGCGACGCCCTTCGGCACGGTCGAGATCACCACGTCGGCGGTGGCCTGCCCGGCTGCGTCGTCCCACGGCGCGCCGGCGAGCGGCACGCCGACCGCCCCGGCCACCGGCCGCAGGTCGTCGACCGCCTGCACGCGCCGGGCCACCACGGTCACCGCTCGCGCCCGCAACCGCGCCGCCGCCGCGACCGCCGCCCGGGCGGTGCCACCGGCGCCGAGCACCGTCACCGTGGCGTCGGGCCGTACCCCGGCCCCGGTCAGCACCTCCACCATGCCGGCGACGTCGGTGTTGTCCGCGTACCAGGTGCCGTCCGGACGCCGTACCAGCGTGTTGGCGGCGCCGACGGCGGTCGCGACGGGCGACGCGGCCGCCGCCAGCGCGAGCGCCGCCTCCTTGCCCGGCATGGTCACCGACAGCCCCGCCCACTCCGGGCCCAGCCCGGCGACCAGGGCCGGCAGCTCCGCCTCCGCGCACTCCAACCGGGTGTACGACCAGCCGGCCAGGCCGGCCGCCGCGTACCCGGCGTTGTGGATCACCGGGGAGAGCGAGTGCGCGATCGGCTTGCCGACCACCGCCGCCCGTCGCGCGACCGCCATCAGATGATCCCGGCCTCCCGGGCCTTGGCCTCGTTGCGCAACTGCTCCTCGTAGGTCTCGGCGAACGCGGAGTGGCCCTCCTTGTCGATCGCCACGAAGAACAGCCAGTTGCCCTTGGGCGGGTTCATCGCTCCGGCCAGCGCGTCCTTGCCCGGGTTGTTGATCGGGCCGGGGATCATGCCCCGCAGCTTGCGGTTGTACGGGTTCTTCGGGTTGTTCAGCTCGGCCGCGGTCATGTCCTTGGACGCCTTGGTCGGCTGCCCGGTCAGCTCCAGGTAGTAGTTGACCGTGACGTCCATCTCCAGGCAGCCGCAGTCGAAGTTGCCCTTGTACACCCGGTTGTAGGCGACCCGGGCGACCTTGCCGAGGTCGTCCTTGTTGCCGGCCTCCGCCTGCGCGAGCGACGCCACGATCAGCGCCTCGTACGGGCTGACGCCGCCCAGGCCCTTCTGTACCTTGTCGGCGAACTGGAGCTCACCGGTGACGGTGACGAAGTTCTCCACCATCAGCTTGAGGATCGACTCGGCGGTCGCGTTCGGCGGGATCTCGTACGTGTCCGGGTAGAGGAAACCCTCGATCGACTTCGCCGCCTTCTTGTCGTCGCCGCGGTTGAACCACCAGTTCGGGACGCCGAGCGCGACGGGGTCCTTCGCCGCCGCCTCGAACTCCTTGACCGGGATCTTGGTCTTCTCGGAGAGCAGCTTGTAGATGTTCTTGGCGGAGCGCCCCTCCGGGATGGTGACCCCGTTCACGACGCGGTTCTTCAGGTCGAGCATCGCCGCGACGGCGCTCTCGCCGCTCATCTGCTTGCGCAGCTTGTACAGGCCCGGCTGAATGTTGGTGCTGCGGGCGTTCTCCTCCGCCGCCTCGACGAACGCCTTGGTGCTCTTGACGACCCCCGCGTCGTAGAGCGCCACCGCCATGTCCGAGATGAGGGCGCCCTGCTTGATCTCGACGGTCACCTCGCCGGTGCCGCCGCCCTCGTAGTCCGGAGTGACGAAGTAGCTCTGGATCCGGTCGAAGCCGTAGAAGGCACCGCCGCCGACACCGCCGAGCAGGACCAGGGCCAGCAGCAGGGCCAGGACGGTCTTGCCGCGCCCGCCGCCGGAGCCGTTCTTGCGCTTGCGGACGTAGCCGCGCCGATGCCGGCCCTTCTCCCCCCGTTCCTGCTCATCGAACCCGAGCTCCAGATCGTCGATCATCCTGTCCGCCTCCGCTGCGCGTCCAGCCAGCTCTGCAGAATCTCCACCGCGGCGGCCTGGTCGACCACCGCGCGTTGTCGTCGTCCCCGGACGCCACGCTCGGCAAGCCTACGACTAGCCACGACGGTGGACATCCTCTCGTCGGTGAGCGTTACCGGCACGGGCGCTATTACATCGGCCAGACGGTCAGCGTACGCCCTCGCGTGGACGGCGGCCGGACCCTGCTGTCCGGCGAGGGTGACCGGAAGGCCGACCACCACCTCCACCGCCTCGTGCTCCGCGACCAGCGCCGCCAGCTCGGCGACGTCGCTCGGGACCGTGTCGGGAGCCGCCGTCCGGTCGCGGGCCAGCGTGACCAGCGGGGTGGCCAACACCCCGTGCGGGTCCGACCGGGCCACCCCCACCCGGACCTGCCCGACGTCCACACCGAGCCGCACTCCCCGAGACAGTTCAGTCACGGACGGTCACCCCTCGGCGGAGACGGGCCAGGGCGGACCGATCGGTCCGCCCTGGCCAGGTACGACAGCGTGTCACGCCTCGGCGACCGCCTTCTCGACGGTCAGGAGCAGGTTGGGCGCCTCCGCCGCCGGCAGGCCACCGCCCTGGGCCAGGTCGGGGCTGCCCCCGCCCCGGCCGGAGAAGGCCACCTTGACCAGGTCGGCCGCCGACAGGCCACGGCTGCGGGCGGCGGGGTTGACCGCCACCACCAGCGACGCCTTGCCGTTGGCCCGGGCGGCCACCGCGACCACCGCCGGCCGCGCCGGGTCGATCTTGCCGCGGATCTCCTGGGCGAGCGTCCGCACGTCGTTGCCGGCCGCGCCCTCCGGGGCCTCGGTCCCGACGTACGCGACACCGCGCACGTCCTTCGCCTGCGCCGCGAGCGCCGCCGCCCCGCCGAGCACCAGCTGGGCCCGGAGCTTCTCCAGCTCCTTCTCCGCGTCCCGCAGCTGGGTGACCGTCTGCTCGACCCGGTCCGCGACCTGCTCGCTGGGCACCCGGTACAGCTCGGCGAGCCGGGAGACCAGCAGGTGCTCACGGGCGAGGAAGTTGAACGCGTCCATCCCGACCAGCGCCTCGACCCGGCGGACGCCGGACCCGATGGACGACTCGGACAGGATCTTCACCAGGCCGAGCTGGCCGGAGCGGGCGACGTGGGTGCCGCCGCACAGCTCCCGGGCGTAGTCGCCGACCTCGACGACCCGGACCTGCTCGCCGTACTTCTCGCCGAACAGCGCCATCGCGCCGATGCGCCGCGCCTCCTCCAGCGAGGTGATGAACGCGTGCACCTCGAGATCCGCCAGGAGCACCTCGTTGACCTGCTGCTCGACGTCGCGCAGCACGCTCGGCGCCACCCCGGTCGGCGTGTTGAAGTCGAACCGCAGCCGGCCCGGCGCGTTCAGCGAACCGGCCTGGGTGGCCGACTCACCGAGGAAGTTGCGCATCGTCTGGTGCACCAGGTGGGTCGCGGTGTGCGACCGGGAGATCGCCCGGCGGCGGCTCGTGTCGATCTCGGCGAAGCCGGTCTCGCCGGCACGCACCTCACCCCGGACGACCCGGGCCCGGTGCACGATCAGACCGGGCACCGGCTGCTGCACGTCGAGGACCTCGACCTGCCCGCCGCCCACCGTGATCCGGCCGAGGTCGGGCTGCTGCCCGCCGCCCTCGGCGTAGAACGGGGTGGTGTCGAGCACCAGCTCGACCGTGTCGCCCTCGACCGCCGCCTGGCGGGGACCCTCGGCGCCGAGCACCGCCCGCACCGTCGACTCCCGCGCGACCTCGTGGTAGCCGGTGAACGTGACCGGCCCGCCCTCGTCGAGCACCGCCCGGTACGACGACAGGTCGGTGTGCCCCGTCTTGCGCGCCTGCGCGTCGGCCTTCGCCCGGGCCCGCTGGTCGGCCATCAGCCGGCGGAAGCCCTCGGCGTCCACCTCCAGGCCCTGCTCCGCCGCGATCTCCAGGGTGAGGTCGATCGGGAAGCCGTACGTGTCGTGCAGCTGGAACGCCTTCTCGCCGGTGATCGCCGTCCGGCCCGCGGTGCGGGTCTCGGTGATGGCGGTGTCCAGGATCGTGGTGCCGGCGCGCAGCGTGGACAGGAACGCGTCCTCCTCCGCGTACGCGTAGTCCGCGATCCGGTCGAAGTCGGTGGCCAGCTCGGGGTACGACGGCGCCATGCAGGCCCGGGCGACCGGCAGCAGCTCGGGCATCGCCCGCTCCTGCCAGCCGAGCAGCCGGACCGCGCGGATCGCGCGGCGCATGATGCGGCGCAGCACGTAGCCGCGCCCCTCGTTGCTCGGCGTCACGCCGTCGCCGATCAGCATCAGCGCGGTGCGGACGTGGTCGGCGACGACCCGCAGCCGCACGTCGTCCGGGTGCGACTCGCTGGCCACGTGCCCGGACTGCGCGCCGTACCGCTTGCCGGTCAGCTCGGCGGCCTTGTCCAGGATCGGCCGGACCTCGTCGATCTCGTACAGGTTGTCGACGCCCTGGAGGATGGACGCCATCCGCTCCAGGCCCATGCCGGTGTCGATGTTCTTCGCCGGCAGGTCACCGAGGATCGGGTAGTCCTCCTTGCCGGTGCCCGGACCCCGCTCGTACTGCATGAAGACGAGGTTCCAGAACTCCATGTAGCGGTCCTCGTCGACCGCCGGGCCGCCCTCGCGGCCGTACTCGGGCCCACGGTCGTAGAACAGCTCGGAGCACGGGCCGCACGGGCCCGGAATGCCCATCGACCAGAAGTTGTCCGCCTTGCCGCGGCGCACGATCCGCGCGGCCGGCACGCCGACCGACCGCCAGATCCCGAACGCCTCGTCGTCGTCCAGGTAGACGGTCGGCCAGATCCGCTCCGGGTCCAGCCCGAAGCCGCCGTCGGCGACCGACTTGGTCACCAGGTCCCAGGCGAACGGGATCGCCCCGTCCTTGAAGTAGTCCCCGAAGGAGAAGTTGCCGTTCATCTGGAAGAACGTGCCGTGCCGGCTGGTCTTGCCGACCTCGTCGATGTCCGGCGTCCGGATGCACTTCTGCACGCTGACCGCCCGCCGGTACGACGGGCTCTGCTGGCCGAGGAAGTACGGGACGAACTGCACCATGCCGGCGTTGACGAACAGCAGGTTCGGGTCGCTGATGGCGGGCAGCGGAGCGGACGGCACCACGGTGTGGCCATTCGCCTCGAAGTGCGCGAGGTACCGCCGCTTGATCTCCGCCGTCTTCATCGCTGGTGTTCCTCCGGGAAAATGTCTCGGTCGCCGATGCGCGGGTCCTCCCGCAGGTCGGCGAACTGGTCGTCGAACGCCTCGCCGCGGGCGAAGGCCTCGTGGATCTCCTGCTCCCGCTCGGCCATCCCGATCCGGACGTCCTCCACGAAGCTACGCAGCGACTCGACCAGGTTGCCAGCGGATTCCGACAGCCCGCTCGCGATCCCCGCCGGCGTGTACGCCTGCGCGGTCCGGGTGGCCTTGCGGACCACCACCACGCCGACGGCCAGCCCGATACCGAGCCAGAACAACCGCCTCATGCTCTCATCCTCCCGCTCGCCGCCGGCCCGGGTCAGCGGTTGCCGCGCCGGGCCGCCCGTCGCTGCTGCTTGATCGTGTCGCGAACCTCACGCTCGGCCTCGGCGTGCCGCCGCGCCGAGGCGGCCCGGCGGACGCCGTAGCCGAAGGCGGCGACCTTGACCAGCGGGTTGGCGGCGGCAGCGGAGACGACGGTGGCGAGGTTGGCGATGTTGGCGGTGACGTTCTGCGCGTGGCTGGTCATGGTGTCGACCTTCGCGAGCTGGAGGTTGACGCCGTCCAGCGAGGTCTGCACCTGCTCCAGCGCGGTGTTGACGTTCTTCACCGTGGAGTTGACGTCGCCGAGCAGCGGGGCGGTGCGGTCGTTGAGGTCGTTGATCATCCGGGTGGCGGCGTCCACGGTGTGCCGCAGCCGCAGGATGGGCAGCATCAGGATCAACACCAGCATCGCGAACGCGATCGCCGCGATCAGCGCCGCGACCTCTCCAAAGTCCACGCCTGTCCTCCTCAAGCCGAATCCGCGGCGCCGGGCGTCCCGGAACGCGCGACCGTCGTACCCACAGCCACGCCGCGCGCCCCCGAGACGGACCAACGGGAGCAGGCGGACCTGCCAGCCCCAGACCCTACCGTCCGTGATGGAAACCGGCTCAGGACGGTGAGGGTGTCAGTTCCCCGAGCGGGTCCTCGGACAGCGTCGGGAAGGGATCCTCACCGGTCAACGACGGGTCGGTGCTCGGCTGCGGCCGCGTACGGTCGTCGTCGATCGCGTTGCGGACCTTCATCGACACCAACGAGCCGGCGCACTCCTCCGCTGCGGCCGACGGGTCGGGCGAGGGAACGACCGCCGGTTCCCCGTCCACCGGCGGTGGCACGCAGGTCGGCTCCCGCACCCACAGGTCCAGCGTCAACTCGTCCCGACGCCAGCAGGTGTAGCTGCCCTTCGCCGGCTGCTCCGGGCAGGGAGTCACCTTCCACGGCCGCCAGCCGTCCCTGGTCAGGGCCGCCTCGTACGCCTGCGCGGTCTCCTCCGGTGACTTCTCGGACTCCACCGTGCGCTCCCGCAGCCGGCAGTCGAGCAGGCACCAGCGACTGCCGCTCACGTCGTCCACCGTCTTCACCGCGGCCCAGCTCGGCACGTCCAGCTCGTCGAGCGTGTCGAACGCCGGGTCGCGGCTCAGGGTCCGGAGCCCGAAGAAGAGCGGCACCGCCCCGAGCAGAACGATGCTGACCAGCGCGAGGACGGCCATCCGCAGCCGCCGCCGCTCGCGCATCTGCCGGCGCAGCTCCGACCGGGCGCCATCCGACCCGCTCGGGTTCTGTGTGTCGTCGTCGGGCGCGGTGGGCCGGTGCGGCGGCGGGCCGTCCGGCGGCGGCACCGCGGCCGCCGCGCCCACCGGCGGCGCGACGGCCGCGCGGGCGAGCGCCGGCTCGGCCGGCCGCACGGGCGACACACCCGACGGCTCCGGTCGACCGGGCTCCCGTTGGGGCGGCAGCGCCCGGCCGTACGAGCGGTCCTCCGGGCCGGGCCGGGGTCCGGCCGGTCGGGCCACTCCCGCCGGTGGCCGCGGGCCCCCGGACGTCGGCTCCGGCGGGCCGTCGTCGACCGGCGGCCGGACCGGGACGGGAGCGCCGCCCCGAGCGGCGGCCGGGGCGCCGGGACGGGCCACCCCGGGCGGCGTCGGACCGGCCGGCGCCGCGCCGGGGCGGACGGCACCGGGCGGGGCCGCCGCCCCCCGCGGGCCACCTGGTGCGGCCCCGGGACGGGCGATGCCGGGCGGGGTCGGGCCACCGGCGACCGACGGCGTCGGCGTACCAGGGCGGGGCGGGGTCGCGGCGCCCCGGACCGGTCCGGTGTCCGGGCGCGCGACGGCGGACGGCGGGCCGTCCGGTCGGGGCGGACGGGCTTCCCCACCCGGTCCGATGGGGCGGCGGTCACGTCCGGCACCGGAGGCGGCGGCGGACGGACGGGGGCGCTCGGCGGCGGGCCCGGCCGGTGGGTGCGGCCGGTCGGGCGTGCCCGGCCCGGACGTCGGACCGGCCGGCCGGGCGGCGCCACGTGCGGCGGCCGGACCGGCGGCGGCACCGTCGGCCGGGCGGGCGCGACCGGGCCGCGCGCGGCCGGTGTCGGCGCCGTCGCCGGGCGGCTCGAATCCGGAGCGGGTTCCGTCGGCGGGCCCACGGCCGGCGTCGGTGTTCGCGGCCCGGCGCCCGGCCGGCGGGCCACTCCGCGGGGCAACCGGCGAGCCGGGCGGGGTCGCCGGACGGTTGATGGTCCGCAGCGAGGGATCGGTGTGGTGCGGGGTACGTCCGGCCTGCCGGAGCCAGTCGGCCGGGCGCTCCGGCCGGCCGCGCCGGCCCTCCGTGGCCGGTCGGTCGTCGCCGTCGACGGCGGCGGCCCGACGGCCCGGTGTCTCGGTGCCCGCGGTCGGCGGGACGCCGGGCGCGGCGTCGTCCGGTGCCGCCCGCCGCCCGCGCGGCGCGGCGTCGGCGACCTCCGGCGCGGCCCGCCGCCCGCGCGGCGCGGCGTCGACGTCCTCCGGGGCGGCCCGCCGCCCGCGCGGCGGCGCGTCGGCACTCTCCGGCGCGGCCCGCCGGCCACCGGACGGCAGGCCGGGGGACGGCAGGCCGCCGGACGGCGCAGCGCTGTCCGGCGCGCCGCGGCGTCCCGGCGCGGGACGGGGCTCGCCGGCCTCGCCCGGTGCGTCAGGCAGTGGACCGTGGGCCGGTCCGGTCGGCTCCTCGGCGGCGGCCCGCCGGCCGGCCCGGCGCGGCGCGACGCCGGGCACCGGCGGCGCGTTGCCGCTGCGCGGCACGACCGGTTCGTCGGTGCCGGGGGCCGGGCGTCGGCCGGGGCCGGCCGCCGGCGGGCGGTGGGGTCCACCGCGGGCGGCCACGTCCGGCAGCTCGCCGGACACCTCGCCCGGCGGGCGGCCGAAGCCCGGGGCGACGTCCGCGGGCCCCCCGGGGTTCGCCGCGCCACGGCGGGTCGGACCGGGCCGGGGTTCGCCGGCCGGGGGCGGTGCGGCGGGGCCGGGCCGGGGCACCCGGGCCCGGGCCGCCGAACCGGTCAGGTCACCGGACCGGTACGGGTCGGCCGGGCCGGGCCGGGACTCGCCGTCACGGGCGGCCGGCGGCACCGCACCGGGCCGGGACACCCGGGCCGCCGAACCGGTCAGGTCACCGGACCGGTAGGGGTCGGCTCCGGCGCGACCGGCGTCCGGGCGGCGGGCTGCCGGCGGGCCCCCGGGCGCGGGGGCGTTCACATCGGCCGGAGCGGTGTGGGGGCCCGGCGGAACGCCTCGGGCACCCGCCGGGCCGGCCGCGTGCGGGCCGGGCGGTGCGGCGCGACCACCGGATCGCGCCGGATGCGGCGCCTGGGCGGGCGGGCCGGACTGAGCGTGCGGGCCGGGTACGTCGGCGGGCGCGGGCCGGCGCGGCCCGGACTGGGCGGGCGGGCCGGACTGGGCGCCGGCGGGTGCGCCGCGGCGCGGGCCGCCCGCCGGGGGCCCGGAGGGCGGTGGCGTGGGCTGTGACCGTGGCGCGGCGGCCGGGGTCCCCGGGCCGGAGACCGGTCGCGCCGGCCCGTCGGGGCCGCCCTGCGGCCACCCGCCTGCCCGGCGTGCCGCGGGGTCGGAACCGGCCGACGGGACGGGACGGGCACCCGGTGCGGGGAGGTCGCCTCGACGCGCGAGACCGGCCGGCTCGGCGGCGCCCGGCCCCGGAGCGGCACCGGGTCGCGGTTGCCCCGCCTCGCCACGGCGCGGCGGAGGCGTCGCGGCCGGACCGCGCGCGGCTCCGTCGGGGCCGGACGGGTCCGGCGGCGTCGCCGGGCCGGCCGGCCCGCCTCCGGGGCCGAGCTCCGTCCGCTGCGCCTTGGCCGTACGCAGGTCGTCGATCCAGCCGAACTCCTCGCCGCTGATCGGCTCCTCGGGCTCGGCCTCGGCCTTGCCCCGCCCCCAGCGCCGGCCCTTGGTACGCCGCTCGTCGGCGCCGTCCTCGGGTCGCTCCGCCCCACGCGACTTCACTGCTGACCCTCCTCGGCGGCTTCCGTGCCGCCCTCGTGCGCCCCACCGTCGACCGACCCCCCGGGTCGACGGCCGTTGCCCGTCGTGCCGCCGGCGGTCGCCACCACGGGCGGGCGCGCGGCCTGGGCCGGAAGCCCGCGGACGATCCGGCGCAGCAGCGGCAGCCGGTCGGCCACCGCGCGTTCGGAACCGTGCTGGCTGGGCCGGTAGTAGTCGGTGCCGACGAGGTCGTCGGGCACGTACTGCTGGGTGACCACGCCACGCTGGTCGTCGTGCGGGTAGCGGTAGCCGGCGCCGTGGCCGAGGCCCTTGGCGCCGGCGTAGTGCGCGTCGCGCAGCCCGCGCGGCACGGGCCCGCCCCGGCCGCTCCGGACGTCGGCGAGGGCCGCCCCGAGAGCGGTGGTCGCCGAGTTCGACTTGGGCGCGGTGGCCAGGTGGATCACCGCCTGGGCGAGGTTGAGCTGAGCCTCCGGCAGGCCCACGTACTCCACCGCGTGCGCGGCGGCGGTGGCCACGCCGAGCGCGCCCGGGTCCGCCATGCCGACGTCCTCGCTGGCGAAGATCACCAGACGCCGGGCGATGAACCGGGCGTCCTCACCGGCGACCAGCATCCGGGCCAGCCAGTGCAGTGCGGCGTCCACGTCGGAGCCGCGCATGCTCTTGATGAACGCGCTGGTCACGTCGTAGTGCGCGTCACCGGCCCGGTCGTAGCGCACGGCCGCGGTGTCCACCGCCTGCTCGGCGGTGCCGAGGTCGATGCGGTCGGCGCCGACGGCGGCGGCCGAGGCGGCGGCCGCCTCCAGCGCGGTCAGCGCCTTGCGGACGTCCCCGGCGGCGAGCCGGACGAGGTGGTCCTCGGCGTCGGGGTCGAGGGTCAACGCGCCGTGCAGGCCGCGCTCGTCGGCGACCGCCCGGCGGAGCAGGCCGCGTACCGCCGTGTCGTCGAGCGGCTGGAGGGTGAGCAGCACGCACCGCGACAGCAGCGGCGAGATGACCGAGAAGTACGGATTCTCGGTGGTCGCCGCCAGCAGCGTGACGGTCCGGTCCTCGACCGCGGCGAGCAGCGAATCCTGCTGGGTCTTGCTGAACCGGTGCACCTCGTCGATGAAGAGCACGGTCTGCGGGCCGCCGGCGCGACGCTGCCGGCGGGCGGCCTCGATGACGGCGCGGACGTCCTTGACCCCGGCGTTCAGGGCCGACATGGCGACGAAGCGGCGGTCGGTGGCGCGGGCCACGAGGTGCGCGATCGTGGTCTTGCCGCTGCCCGGCGGCCCCCAGAGGATGACCGACATCGGGGCGGCGCCGGAGACGAGCTGCCGCAGCGGGGCGCCGGGCGCGAGGAGGTGGTCCTGACCGACCAGCTCGTCCAGGCTGGCCGGGCGCATCCGGACGGCCAGGGGCGAATCCTCCCCGACCGGAGTGAAGCCGTCCACGCCGGTCGGGCCCCCCGGCGCGGCGGGCGCGGCGGCGGGGCCTCCGAGGGAGAAGAGGGCGTCGGACTCCATCACGGGAACAGTACCGGGCCCGGCCGGTGACGCCGGAATCAGCGCCGCCGACCGGGCCCTCACTGATCGGTTACGGTCAGCCCCGACCGGGCCGCCGGCCCCGGTACCAGCGACCGCCGCCGCCGCCCGGCCCACGGCCGACCCCAGCCAGGTACAGGGAGAGCAGCAGCAGCCCGATGAGTACGAGGGTGTTCCAGTTGAACAGGTCCGGCGCGCCGAAGTTGGTGTCCATCAGGTCGAGGAGCAGGGCGAACCCGAAAACGATCGCCGCGAGAATGGCGAGCATGGCGTTCCTCCGGTGAGGGGGGTCCCAGTAGGTCGGCCGGGATGTACCCAATCGGTCCGTCCGTCAATCTCCACCCTGGATCGGCGCCGCGTCGCCCGGGCCGGCCCCCGCCACCCTCCCCACCTCGCGTGAAAGGAGGGGCCCCTTCTTAACGCCTGCGGTAGTGGAAGGGCCCCTTTTTAACGTGTGGACGCGGGCGCGTCCGGCGCCGGCGCGACGTCGAGCGGGACGTCCGACCGTGACCTGTCGCGCCGCGCCGCCTGCCAGGCGGGAACGTAGAACGCCGCGGCGAGGGCCAGCGCCATCGCGCCGGCCAGCATCGCGGTGGTCACGCCGGCCCGGTCGGCCACGAAGCCGAGCACCACCCCGCCGAGCGCCGCAGCGGGCATCCCCATCATCGAGGTCAGCGAGATCACGCTGGTTCGGTTCGGCCCGTCGACCTGACGATGGACGAGCCCCTTGTACACCGGGTTGGCCGCGCCGTGCACGGCGTAACAGGCGAAGTAGGCGAGCAGCACCCCGACCGGACCGCCCAACAGGCCCATGCCGACCACCGTGGCACCCTGCACGACGTGCAGCAGCATGGCGGTGGGCGCCGCGCCGAGCCGGCGGGTGAGCAGCGGGACGAGCGCGGCGCCGGCAGCCGAGGCGAGCCAGGCGACCGTACTGCCCGGGCCGAGCAGAGCCGCCGCACGGTCCGGGTCACCGACGACGTCGGCGAGGCGGACCGGCAGCAGGTTCTCGAAGGTCACCATGCCGAAGCCCCAGAACAGTTCGACCACCACCAGGGCGGCGAGCACCCGCGAGCGGCGCAGCAGCCCGAACGCCTGGCCGACCATCGGCCCGGCGATCGCGAGTGAGGACCGCAGCGCCGCGGCGCCGGCGGTGGGCCGACGCTCGTCCAGCAACGCGAGCAGCGCCACCAGCGACACCACCTGGAGCGCCAGGGCCGCCACGACCGGTACGGTGAGGGCGCTGACCGGCCCGAGCGGCCCGAGCGCGATCAGTCCGCCGCTGACCAGCGCGCCCGCGGCGATGCTGAGGCCGAGCACCGTCCCACCCTGGCTGAGCCCCTTCTCGTACGAGGCGTCCGGGTCGGCGGCGAGGGTGCTGTCGACGTACCAGGATTCGAGGGGGCCGCTGTCCAGGGCGCGGTAGACGCCCTGCAACGCCCAGACCGCGACCAGCAGCGCGAAGGTGTCCGCCACCACCAGCAGACCGGTGGAGAGCAGGTTGACCAGCGCGGCGACCACCAGCAGCGGCCGCCGGCCGAGCGCGTCGGCGAGGCCGCCGGTGGGGAGTTCGAGGGCGAGGACGAGCAGGCCCTGAGCGGCGGCGACGACGCCGATCTGAGTCAGCGACAGGCCGCGCTCCTGCATCAGGAGGATCGTCACCGGGATCAGCAACCCGACCGGCAGCCAGCGCAGGCCGTGCAGGACGAGGTAACGGGCGCGGACCTGACGGACCGACAGCCCTGTCATCACTTCCCCTTCAGCAGCGGGTAGGCGGCGAGGAAGACCTGGATCTGCTCGGCACCCGGCTCGGCCGGGTCCGCCTCCTCGCGGTAGCGCTCCAGGACCTGCCACAGCTCCGCCTCGAGGGCGTGGAGCCGGGCGGCCGGGATGGTCAGGAAGATGTCGCCCATGCCGAAGGCGTCCCGCCAGGCCGGCGACCACTGGTCCTGCACCGCGAACCACCGGTCGGCGTGCTCGGCGAGCAGGCGGACCTGGTTGGCCTGGATCCAGTCGACGGCGGCCCGGGCGTCCGGGTCGTCGTCGAAGTCGGTGGGCTCCCAGTTGGTGACGTCGTGCGCGGCACGCCACCAGCGCTGCCGGCCGGTGCCCCGGTCGGGATCCTCCACGACCAGCCCCACTTCGGCGAGCTGGCGCAGGTGGTAGCTGGTGGCGCCGGTGTTGGTGCCGAGCAGCTCGGCCAGCGTGGTGGCGGTGGCCGGGCCCTGCACCCGCAGCGCCCCGAGCAGCCGGATCCGCAACGGATGCGCCAGCACCCGGACCTGACGGTGGTCGATCCGCACCGCGCGCGGTGCCGGTCGCGCGCCCTCACTCTCAGCCATACCTGCACAATAGTTGTGCACACTTTCTATGCACAAGAGTTGTGCATAGAAAGTGTGCGCAGGGCCCGGGGCCGGGCGGGTCGAAGCTCAGGCGATCAGAAGTTCGGTGACGCCGCGCAGGCGGGTGCGGAGCAGGCCGGCCGCCCGGGACGAGTCGAGGCGTACCTCGGCGGGGCGGTGCAGCCCCAACTGGGCGCTCGTGGTGGTCTTCAGGCCGGCCGGGTCCAGACCGGACGACGCGGCGACCAGCAGCCCCAGCTCGGCGCGGCTCACCGCGTCCGGGCCGGCCACGTTCAATGGGCCGGCGACATCGGAGTCGACCAGTTCCAGGACGGCGGCGGCCAGGTCGGTCACGTCGACCGGGCAGCGCAGTTCGCCGGTGAACAGGGCCGCCCGCCCGGCGAGGGCGTCCCGGCAGAGCTGGATCTGCTTGCTCCCCTCCCCCACGATCAGCGAGGTCCGGACCAGCACGGCGCCGGGGTCGATCGCGCGTACGGCGGTCTCGGCCGCCGCCTTCGCCGCACCGTACGGGAAGATCGGGGTGGGCGCCTCGTCGTCGAGGTACGGCGTCGGCCGTCCGGCGTGCACGGCGTCGCTGGACAGGTGCACCAGCCGCGCCCCGACCTCGGCGGCGGCGTACGCGACGTGGGCCGCCCCGTCGGCGGTGACCGCCCAGTCGTCGTACCGGTAGGGGGTGGCGACGACCGCGTCGGGGCGTACCTCGGCAAGGAGCGCCCGCACGGCGGACCGGTCCGTGACGTCCATCCGGCGCACCCGGACACCCGGCACCGCGACCGCGCTGCCGAAGTACGTCCCCACCACGCGCCGACCGGCCGCCACCACCTGCCGGCACACCTCGCGACCGAGGAACCCGCTGGCCCCCACCACGAGCAGCGTCATCCCGCCCCACCCCCGACTCTGTCGATCATGAGGTTGACGGGTGCGACACGCCGTGTCGCCACCCGTCAACCTCATGATCGACGCGGGCTGGAGCCGGGTGGGGCCGTCAGGTGGGGTCGGCTACCGGGGCGGCTGGGCCGGCGGTGCCGGTGTGGGCCGTCGCCGGCGGCTTGGGCTTGGCGTCGATGCCGGCCTCCAGGCGCTGCTGGGCGGTGATCGGGGTGGGGGCGCCGGTCAGCGGGTCGAAGCCGCCGCGCGTCTTCGGGAAGGCGATGACCTCCCGGATCGAGTCGGCGCCGGAGAGCAGCATGCAGACCCGGTCCCAGCCGAACGCGATGCCGCCGTGCGGGGGCGGGCCGTACTTGAACGCCTCCAGCAGGAAGCCGAACTTGTCCTGCGCCTCGTCGGGCGTGATGCCGAGCAGGTCGAAGACGCGCCGCTGCACGTCGCCACGGTGGATACGGATCGAGCCGCCGCCGATCTCGTTGCCGTTGCAGACGATGTCGTACGCGTACGCCAGGGCCCGGTCCGGCGCCTCCTCGAAGCGGTCCACCCACTCCGCGTTCGGCGACGTGAAGGGGTGGTGCACGGCCGTCCAGCCTCCCTCGTCGGTGCGTTCGAACATCGGCGCGTCGACCACCCAGCAGAACGCCCAGGCGCTCTCGTCGACCAGGTTGGCCCGCTTGGCGATCTCGATCCGGGCGGCGCCGAGCAGTTCCTGCGCCTCCCGGATGTTGGCGCCGGCGGCGAAGAAGATCGCGTCGCCGGGCTTGGCGCCGACCGCGTCGGCCAGGCCGGCCAGGTGCTCCTCGGAGAGGTTCTTCGCCACCGGGCCGCGGGCCTCGCCGGTCTCGGCGTCGAGCACCACGTACGCGAGGCCCTTCGCGCCGCGCGCCTTGGCCCAGTCCTGCCAGCCGTCCAACTCCTTGCGGGACTGGCTCGCGCCGCCCGGCATGACGACCGCGCCGACGTAGCCGCCCGCGTCGATCGCGCCGGCGAAGACCCGGAACTGCGTGCCGCGCAGGTAGTCGGTCAGCTCGGTCAGCTCGACGCCGTAGCGCAGGTCCGGCTTGTCGGAGCCGTACCGGGCCATCGCGTCGTGCCAGGTGATCCGCGGGATCGGCCGGGCGATCTCGTGGCCGGCCAGGTCCTTCCACAGCGCGCCGACGATCGCCTCGCCGAGGTCGATCACGTCGTCCTCGGTGACGAACGACATCTCGATGTCGAGCTGGGTGAACTCCGGCTGCCGGTCGGCGCGGAAGTCCTCGTCGCGGTAGCAGCGGGCGATCTGGTAGTACCGCTCCATGCCGCCGACCATGAGCAGCTGCTTGAACAGCTGCGGCGACTGGGGCAGCGCGTACCAGGTGCCCGGCTGGAGCCGCACCGGAACCAGGAAGTCGCGGGCGCCCTCGGGGGTCGAGCGGGTGAGCGTCGGGGTCTCGATCTCCAGGAAGTCCCGCTCGTGCAGCACGGTCCGGGCGAGCTGGTTCGCCCGCGAGCGCAGCCGCATGGCCTTCGCCGGGCCGCTGCGGCGCAGGTCCAGGTAGCGGTAGCGGAGGC
Source organism: Micromonospora sp. WMMD558 (assembly GCF_049315255.1). NCBI lineage: Bacteria > Bacillati > Actinomycetota > Actinomycetes > Micromonosporales > Micromonosporaceae > Micromonospora > Micromonospora sp. WMMD558. The sequence continues at coordinate 5,443,906 of NZ_CP186061.1, forward strand.
GGACGTCGTCACCTGCCTCCACCTGGTCGTCGACCGGCAGCGGCAGCGGAGCCGCCTCGGACAGCACCTCCAGCTCGACGGCCGTCACCTCGACCTCGCCGGTCGCGAGGTCCGGGTTCTCGTTGCCCTCGGGGCGGCGGGTCACCTCGCCGGTGACCTTGACGCAGAACTCGTTGCGCAGCGCGTGCGCGTCCTCCTCGCGGAAGACGACCTGCACCACGCCGGAGCCGTCCCGCAGGTCGACGAAGATGACACCGCCGTGGTCGCGCCGGCGGGCCACCCAGCCGGCGAGCGTCACCGTGGTGCCGGCGTCCGTCGCGCGCAGGCTGCCGGCGTCATGGGTACGGATCACGACGTGCGTCTCCCTCGTCTGCGGAATGTCTCTGCCCCGGCATTCTGTCAGGGCTGCCGGCGCCACGTTCCACGGGTGTAAGGAAGGGCCCCTTCTTAACGTGCGGGTGTCAAGAAGGGGCCCTTCCTTACATGCGGGCGGACCGCCACGTGCGGGCGGGCCGCCGGAGGAGGAGTCCGGCGGCCCGCTCGGGACGGATCGGTCAGTAGACGCTGACGCCGTAGCGGCTCAGCACCTCGGTGACCGGCTGGAAGTAGGTGGTGCCGCCGGTGCTGCAGTTGCCGCTGCCGCCCGAGGTCAGGCCGAGGGCGGTGGAGCCGCTGAACAGCGAGCCGCCGCTGTCACCGGGCTGGGCGCAGATGTTGGTGCGGATCAGGCCGGAGACGGAGCCCTCGGCGTAGTTCACCGTCGCGTTGAGCGCGGTGACCGAGCCGCTGCGCAGGCCGGTGGTGCTGCCGGAGCGCTGCGCGGACTGGCCGACGTACGCGTTGGCGGCGCCGGTGATGTCCCGGTAGCTGCCGTTCCACAGGTAGACGTTGCCCGGCTGCGTGGTGGTCTGGTTGCTGTACCGGACGATGCCGTAGTCGTTGCCCGGGAAGCTGGAGCCGGCCCGGGTGCCCAGCAGCGAGGTCTGGGCCGAGTTCGAGTACCAGTTCGACGAGATGTTCGTGCAGTGGCCGGCGGTGATGAAGTACTTCACGCCGCTGCTGCTGCGCACGTTGAAGCCGAGCGAGCAGCGCCCGCCGCCGCCGGCGTAGATGGCCTGGCCGCCGGAGATCCGGGTGCTCAGCACGCCGGCCTCGGCCTCGATGCGCACCGCGCCGTTGGTCCGCGCCGCGGCGGCCTTCACCCGCTCCAGCTTGGCGCCGGTCACGGTGCTGTCGACGGAGACGACGACCTGGTTGGTGGCCGGGTCGACCCACCAGGCGGTGCCCGGGATCTTGGCGGTGCGCTCCAGTTCGGCGGTGGCGCGGTTCAGCTCGGCGGCGCCGCGCGTGACGATCTTCGGGGTGGCGCCGGCGGCGGCGACCTGGCGGGCGGCGACGGCATCGGTCACGGCGACGACCATCTTGCCGTTGGCGCCGGCGTAGGTACCGGCAGCGCGGTCACCGAGCCGCTCGGCGAGGGTGGCGGCGGCGTCCGGTGAGGCGGCGGCGGGGGCGGCCTGGGCCGGGGCTCCCATCAGGGCTCCGGCGACCAGGGTTCCGGCCGCGACGAGGGTGGCGGCGCGGCGGAACGTGGACCTCGTGGGTCGCATGTAACAACCTCCGTGAACGGGGGGGGACGGCCCACGCCAGGGCAGCGGGACCGCGGGGGTCAACCCGGCTAGCTGCGGGAACCGGCCGAGCTGAGGGAAGTATTCACATATTTAAGATCATAGGCAAGGCCTCCGTTTGCCCGAATTCACCCAACGGCCACATGTAACGGCCCGGCAACATTGTGGACACAGACCGTTATCTATACGCTCCGGTAACCGCGTATCCCGGCACCCGCGACCCGGAGGCCCCCATGACCGTCATCCGTCGCGCGCTGGCCGCCCTCGCCGGCGTCATCGCCCTCGTCCTGCTCGCCGCCACCCCCGCCGTCGCCGACGCTGGCCCGCCACCGAACTCGATGGCGAGTCTCGGCGACTCCATCACCCGCGGCTTCAACGCCTGCGGGTGGTACGTCGACTGCACCTCCCGCTCATTCAGCACCGGGGACTACTCCACGGTGAACAGTCACTACCTGCGCATCCGCGCGGTCAACCCGAACATCAACGGTCGCAACCACAACGACGCCCGGTCGGGAGCGAAGTCCGCCGACATGTACGGCCAGGCCGGCACCGCGGTCAGCCAGGGCGTCGGGTACGTCACGATGCTGATCGGCGCGAACGACGCCTGCACCAGCTCGGAGTCGACGATGACCTCGGTGACCACCTTCCGGGCGAACATCGACTCCGCGCTCAACCGGCTCAAGGCGGGTCTGCCCAACGCCAAGGTCTTCCTCATCAGCGTCCCGGACATCCACCGGCTCTGGTTCGTCGGCAAGGGCAGCGGCAGCGCCCGCAGCGCCTGGTCGCTCTTCGGCATCTGCCAGTCCATGCTGGCCAACCCCACCTCCACCGCCCAGGCCGACGTCGACCGGCGCAACCGGGTCCGGCAACGGGTGATCGACTTCAACGCCCAGCTCGCGGCGGCCTGCGCGGCGTACGGCGCGAACTGCCTCTTCGACAACAACGCCGTCTTCGGCTACCCCTTCACCCTGAGCCAGCTCTCCGGCTGGGACTACTTCCACCCGAACACCAGCGGGCAGCAGGTGCTGGCGAGCGTGTCGTACGCCGCCGGCTTCCGCTGGTAGGCGAGCCCGTGACCGGCGCGCGGCGCTCCGGCGTCCGCGCGCCCGGCCTCCCCGCAGCGGCACCAGGCGCCGCCGACCGGGTCAGCCGGCCCGGCGGCGCGCCCCTGGGCCCGGCCGGGGCACCACGTCACGGGGCTCGTCGATCTGGTGGCCCCGCTCGCAGCGCAGGACGACACCCACCTCGCCGCCGCAGTCACGGTGGTCGACGCGCAGCGGGGGACCCTCCGGGTCGGCGAGGTACCGGTCGCCCCACCCGAGCACGGCGACCAGCACCGGCCACAGGTCGAGGCCCTTGGGGGTCAGCCGGTACTCGTGACGCACCCGGCTGCCGGGCTCCCGGTACGGCTCGCGGCGCAGCACGCCATGCGCGACCAGCATGGCGAGGCGGTTGGTGAGCACCTGGCGGGGGACGCCGGTGCGGACCCGCATGTCGTCGAAGCGGCGGACGCCGTTGAACACCTCACGCAGCACCACGAGGGTCCACTTCTCGCCGAGGACCTCCATCGCGCGGGCGATCGTGCAGTTCTCGATCGACCAGTCCAGTGCCGCGGGTCTCATACCCGCCAGGCTAGGTCTGATTGACAGACTCAGCAAACGGCTGCGAGGCTGAGTCCATGACACAGACGCAGGACCGCAGCCGTACGTTCTCCTGGTCCGACCCGGGCATCAACGCCGCTCAGCTCGGTCGGCGCAGCGGCCTCGACCTGCTGCGGGCGATGATCGCGGGCGAGCTGGCCGCCCCGCCGATCATGCACCTGGTCGACATGGCGCGGATGGAGGCCGAGGAGGGCTGGGTCGCCGTCGAGCTGGTGCCGCAGGAGTTCCACTACAACCCGCTCGGCACCGTCCACGGTGGCGTCATCTCCACGCTGCTGGACACGGCCGCGGGCTGCGCCGTGCACACCACCCTGCCGGCGGGAGTGGGCTACACCTCACTCGACCTGAACGTGAAGTTCCTCCGCCCGGTCACCGTCGACTCCGGCACCCTGCGCTGCGAGGGCACCGTCCTCCAGCGGGGCCGCCGGACGGCCCTGGCCGAAGCCCGCCTCACGGACACCAGGGGCCGGCTGATCGCCCACGCCACGTCCACCTGCCTCCTGTTCCCCGTGGACGCCCCCACCCGGGCCTGATCCCCCGCCGCCCCTCCTCCCGCACCGGCAGGAAGTCCCGGGGAGGGGCCCCGGAACTCCCCGGGCGCGCGCCGTCGCTTCCGAGAGCCGGCGACGGTCGCGCCCGGGGCCGCGTCAGCAGGCCCGAGGTCAGCAGGCCGAGGGGGTCAGCGGAGCGCGCTCCGGCGGGCGCGGCGGGCGTCGCGCTTCTCCTCGAAGCGGGACGCGGCACGCTCCAGATCGTCCAGGTGGGTGGCGATCTGCTCGCGGGCGGCCTCACCGTCGCCGTTCAGACCGGTGACCTTGAAGATGTCCCACTGCCGCAGCACCGGGACCACCACCTCGTCGCGGTGCTGCCGCAGGTCGTAAATGCCGGCCAGGGCGATCGCCACCGACTTACGGGCGAAGCCGTCGATGCCGTTGCCCGGCATCTGGAAGTCAGCCAGCACGTCGGCCACGGCGCGCATCGCCTGACTCGGGGCCAACTCCAGGGCCGCGCCGAGTAGGTTGCGGTAGAACACCATGTGCAGGTTCTCGTCGGCGGCGATCCGGGCGAGCAGCGCCTCGCACCGCGGGTCGCCGGTGGCCCTGCCCGTGTTGCGGTGGGAGATCCGCGTGGCGAGTTCCTGGAAGGACACGTACGCGAGCGAGTGCAGCATCTCCTCGTCGTGGGCGTTGTGGAACCCGTTCGACATGTGCGTCATCCGGGCCCGCTCCAGGGCCACCGGGTCGACGGCACGGGTCACCGTCAGGTAGTCCCGGATCGCCGTGCCGTGCCGCCCCTCCTCGGCGGTCCACCGGTGCACCCACGTCCCCCACGCGCCGTCCCGGCCGAAGAGCGTGGCGATCTGGTGGTGGTACGAGGGCAGGTTGTCCTCGGTGAGCAGGTTGACGATCAGCGCGGTGCGCGCCACCTCGGGGATGGTGGAGTCCTCCGGGGACCACGCCTCCCCACCCATCGGCCCGTCGAAGTCGCGTCCCTCGCTCCACGGCACGTACTCGTGCGGGAACCACTCCTTGGCCAGCGACAGGTGCCGGTCGAGGTTCTTCTCGACCACGGCCTCGAGTTCGTGCAGGAGGGCGGTCTGGCTGAGCACGGTCACGGCGATCTCCCTACGGTGGCGTAACTTACGTTACCGTAGGTGCGATCGTCCGTCCGCGCCAGTCGCGTCCCAGCAGAGCCCCGGGTCGCTCAGCTGACGAGAGGCTTCAGGTCCACCGACGGCGGCGTCCACACCCCGGCCTCCGCGCGTAGCTGCTCACCGGAGCGGATGTCCTTGACCTCGTCCCCCTCCGGGCCCGGGAACCACACGTACGGGATGCCGCGCCGCTCGGCGTACCGGATCTGCTTGCCGAACTTCGCCGCGCTCGGCGACACCTCGGTCGGCACGCCGCGCGCCCGCAGCGCCTCGGCGACCCGGTTGCTCGCGGCGCGGGACTCCTCGCTGGTCACCGCCACCAGCACGCAGGTCGGCACGTCCCGCGACACGGTCAGCGCGCCCGCGCCGAACAGCAGGCCGAGCAGGCGGGTCACCCCGATGGAGATGCCCACGCCGGGGAAGCGGGCGGTTCCGGAGGTGGCGAGGTTGTCGTACCGGCCGCCGGAGCAGACCGAGCCGAACCGCTCGTACCCGACCATCTGCGTCTCGTAGACGGTGCCGGTGTAGTAGTCCAGGCCCCGCGCGATGCGCAGGTCGGCGACGCACAGCCCGGGGGCGTGCTCGACGGCGGTGTCCATCACCCGGACCAGCTCCTCGACGCCCTCGTCGAGCAGCGGGTGGTTCACCCCGAGCGCCCGTACCGCGTCGGCGAACGACGCGTCCGGCGCGGCGATCTCGGCCAGCGACAGGACGGCCTTGGCCTGCGCCTCGCTCGCGCCGGCCGTCTCGGCCAGCAGCTCGGCGACCTTCGCCGGGCCGATCTTGTCGAGCTTGTCGACGGCGCGCAGCGCCACCTCCGGGTCCTCGATGCCGATCCCCCGGTAGAAGCCCTCGCAGATCTTGCGGTTGTTGACCTGGATCCGCACCGGCGGGATCGGCAGCGAACGCAGCGCGTCACCGATCACCAGCGGCATCTCCGCCTCGTGCTGCGGGGCGAGGGTGTCCCGGTCGACGATGTCGATGTCGGCCTGGAGGAACTCCCGGTACCGGCCCTCCTGCGGCCGCTCGCCCCGCCACACCTTCTGGATCTGGTAGCGGCGGAACGGGAACTGCAGCTTGCCGGCGTTCTCCAGCACGTAGCGGGCGAACGGCACGGTCAGGTCGAAGTGCAGGCCGAGGGCGTCGTCACCGGCCGGGCCGTCGGTGTCCGCCTGCAACCGCCGGATCAGGTAGACCTCCTTCGAGGTCTCCCCCTTGCGCAGCAACTGGTCGAGGGGCTCGACCGCGCGGGTCTCCAGCGGCGCGAACCCGTACAGCTCGAAGGTGCCGCGGATCCGGTCCAGCACGTACTGCTCGATCATCCGCTGGGCGGGCGTCCACTCCGGGAAGCCGGAGATGGGCGTGGGCTTGCTCATGATGCTCCGTTCACAGGACCCGCGCGGTCGGGCGCGGGAAGCGTCGGTGTGCGGCTACAGGCCGCGGGCGGGAGCCGCCGGTCGCGCGCCGTCGTTCCCGGCCACCTCGATGAGGTACGGGTTGGTCGCGCGCTCGCGGCCGATGGTCGTCGCGGGGCCGTGGCCGGGCAGCACGACGGTGTCGTCCGCCAGCGGGAGGATCTTGCTCCGCAGGCTGGTGAGCATCGCCGGCATGTCGCCGCCCGGCAGGTCGGTGCGGCCGATCGAGCCGGCGAAGAGCACGTCGCCGGAGAGGCAGATCTCGTCCGCCTCCCAGCGCGAGCCGGCGCCGGGCAACCGGAACAGCACCGACCCGCCGGTATGGCCGGGCGCGTGGTCGACGGTGATCTCCAGCCCGGCGAGGCTCAGCGTGGCGCCGTCGGTCAGCTCCGCGACGTCCGCCGGCTCGGTGTACGGCAGACGGCCGCCGAAGAGCGCGGTGAGGTCGGCCGACAGCCCCTTCGCCGGGTCGGCGAGCAGCTCCCGGTCGCCCGGGTGCACGTACGCGGTGATCCCCCGCGCGCCGCAGACCGGCGCGACCGAGAAGGTGTGGTCGAGGTGGCCGTGGGTGAGCAGAACCGCCGCCGGGTGCAGCCGGTGCTCGGCCAGCAGCGCGTCGAGCCGGTCGAGCACGCCGATGCCGGGGTCGACCACCACGCACTGCTCCCCCGGCGCCGTGGCGACCACGTAGCAGTTGGTGCCGAAGGCGTCCGCGGGAAAGCCGGCCACGAGCACGTCCGCTCCCCTTCCGTCGAGCTGTCGGGTCCCGTCCCTGAGCCTAGTCGCCGACGGAAACGGTTTCGTCCACGCACCGGCTCCGCAACCCGGCCGGGAACAGTGACGATGCCCGATGACGGCAGCGCCGACCTCGTACACCACGTTCCCAGCCACTGGCCGTACACTCTGGCGGGCGTGTGGCGTGGCACACCTGCCCACCCGACGGGCGCGGCCCGTCCGCCACGGAACCAGGGTAGAGGAAGGGGAGCACGGGTGGCTTCCAGCAGGGACCGGCAGCGCAAACTCGCGCGGGCCAAACTCGACCGGCAGATGGCCCGGCGGGCCGCCCGGGTGCGTCGTCGCCGACAGATCCAGGCAGGGATCGGCGTCGCCGTCGTCCTCGTGCTGATCGTGCTCGGCTCGGCCTGGGGGCTGGGCGCCTTCGACCGCGACCCGGCCGAGAACTCCGCCGCCGAGGACGTCTGCCTCTGGACGCCGCAGGACGCCACCGCGAACACCAACCTCAGAGACGTCGGCACGCCCGCCACCACCGGCCTGCCGACCGAGGGCGTCCGCACGATGACCGTCGTCACGAACCAGGGCGCCCCGGTCACCGCCGAGCTCGACGTCGCCAGCGCCCCCTGCGCGGTCGCGAGCATCACGCACCTGGCCGGCCGCTCCTTCTACGACAACACCAAGTGCCACGAGATCACGACCGAGGGCGCGGTGCGCTGCGGCGACCCGAGCGGCACGGGGCTGGGCGGCCCGGCGTACTCGTTCTACGACGAGAACGTCCCCGCCGCCGCTCCGTCCCCGTCGGCGAGCCCCGCGCCCGGCCAGCCCGCGACGTACCCGAAGGGCACGGTCGCGATGATCGGGTCCGCGCCGGGGGCGAACGGCAGCCAGTTCCTGGTCTTCTTCAAGGACTTCACCACCGCCGACCCGAAGTACCCGATCATCGGGCGGGTCACGTCCGGTCTGGAGACGATCGAGAAGATCGGCAAGCTGCCGACCGTGGACAATGGGAGCGGGGCGAAGGTCAAGCCCAAGGACGACGACGTGGTCGTCCAGAGCCTGACGGTCACCGAACCGGCGCCGAGCCCGGCGGCGACGCCGACGTCCACCGCGTCGGCCACCCCGGCGGCCAGCCCCAGCGCCGGCTGACGCGGCCGACCCAGCAACCCGACACAGCTCAGGAGGATCAGGCGTGACGTCCACCAGAGAGCGGCAGCGCGCGGCGGCCCGCGCCCGGCTCGAGAAGGAGATGGCCGAACGGTCGGCCCGGGCGCGCCGGCGTCGGCAGACCCAGGCGATCGTCGGAGCGGGTGCCGCCCTGCTGCTGGTGGTCGCCGGCACCGTCTGGCTGGTGTCCGCGGTCGGCGACGACCCGACCACCGACACGGCCGCGCCGTCGGGCGCCGCCCAGTGCGCGTTCACCCCGATCGAGGCGGAGCAGCGCACCCCGCAGATCAAGGACGTCGGCCTGCCCGGCAACCAGCAGCCGAACACCGGCACCCAGACGATGACGATCGACACCAACCTGGGGCAGATCACCGCCAAGGTCGACCGGGCCCGGACGCCGTGCACCGCCGCGAGCTTCAACCACCTGGCCGAGAAGAACTTCTTCGACAACACCAAGTGCCACCGGCTGGTGACCGAGGGCATCAAGGTGCTCCAGTGCGGTGACCCGAGCGCGACCGGCAAGGGCTGGCGGGAGACCGACGGCACCGGCGGCCCGAGCTACCGGCTCGGCGAGGAGAACCTGCCCACGGACAAGCGGCCCCCGTACCCGGAGGGCGTCATCGCGATGGCGAACTCCGGCCAGCCGGGCAGCACCGGCAGCCAGTTCTTCATCGTCTACGGCGACTCGCCGCTGGACCCGAACTACACCGTGCTCGGGACCATCACCAGCGGCATGGACATCGTCAAGCAGGTGGCGGCGGCCGGCGACGACAAGGCGTTCGCCCAGCAGGCCGGCGGCGGTCATCCGAAGAAGGAGATCGTCATCAACAAGCTCACCATGAGCTGACTTCGCACGAACACGCAGGCGCCCGCCGGTCTCGGACCGGCGGGCGCCTGCGTGTCAGGCGCCGGAGGTCACCCGGTACGCGTCGAAGACGCCGTCGACCTTGCGGACGGCGGCCAGCAGGTGGCCCAGGTGCTTCGGGTCGGCCATCTCGAAGCTGAACCGGCTCACCGCCACCCGGTCCCGGGTGGTGGTGACGGTGGCGGAGAGGATGTTGACCCGCTCGTCGGAGAGCACCCGCGTCACGTCGGCCAGGAGCTTGTGCCGGTCGAGCGCCTCCACCTGGATGGCCACCAGGAACGTCGAGGCGCTGGTGAGTTTCCAGCTCACCTCGACGACCCGCTCGCTCTGCGCCCGCAGGTCCTCGGCGTTGGCGCAGTCGTCCCGGTGCACGCTCACCCCGCCGGAGCGGGTGACGAAGCCGAAGACCGTGTCCGGCGGCACCGGGGTGCAGCAGCGGGCCAGCTTGATCCACACGTCGCTGACCCCGCGGACCACCACACCCGGGTCGGCACTGCTCTGCCGGCTGCGGGGCGGCCGGGTGGCGACGGCGGTCTCGGCGATGTCCTCCGCCGCGCCCTCCTCGCCGCCGTACGTGGCCATCAGCCTCTGCACCACGGACTGGGCGGAGACCTGGCTGTCGCCGACCGCCGCGTACAGGGAGGCCACGTCGGCCAGGTGCAGGTCCCGGGCGATCGCCATCAGCGCGTCCGAGGTGAGCATCCGCTGCAGGGGCATGCCCTGCTTGCGCATCGCCTTGACGATCGCGTCCTTGCCGGCCTCGATCGCCTCCTCGCGCCGCTCCTTGTTGAAGTACTGGCGGATCTTCGTCCGCGCCCGCGGGCTCTTGACGAAGCCCAGCCAGTCCTGGGTCGGGCCTGCGGTGTCGGACTTCGAGGTGAAGATCTCGATCACGTCGCCGTTGGACAGCGTCGATTCGAGGGGCACCAGCTTGCCGTTGACCCGGGCGCCGATGCACTTGTGCCCGACCTCGGTGTGCACCGCGTACGCGAAGTCCACCGGCGTCGACCCGGTCGGCAGCGGGATGACGTCACCCTTCGGGGTGAAGACGTACACCTCCTGGCTGGACAGGTCGAAGCGCAGCGCGTCGAGGAACTCGCTCGGGTCGGCCGCCTCCCGCTGCCAGTCCAGCAGCTGCCGCAGCCACGTCATCTCGTCGATGTGCGCCGGCGGCCCAACGATCTGCGTGCCCTTGTGCTCCTTGTACTTCCAGTGCGCGGCGATGCCGAACTCGGCGGTGCGGTGCATCGCGTACGTGCGGATCTGCATCTCCACCGGCTTGCCGGTCGGCCCGATGACCGTCGTGTGCAACGACTGGTACATGTTGAACTTGGGCATGGCGATGTAGTCCTTGAACCGGCCCGGCACCGGCTGCCAGTTGGCGTGGATCACGCCCAGCGCCGCGTAGCAGTCCCGCACCGTGTCGACCAGGATCCGCACGCCGACCAGGTCGTAGATGTCGTTGAAGTCGCGACCCCGCACGATCATCTTCTGGTAGATCGAGTAGAGGTGCTTCGGCCGGCCGGTGACCTCCGCCTTGATCTTGGCGGCCTTCAGGTCGGTGCCCACCTTCTGGGTGACCTGGCGCAGCAGCGCCTCCCGCTGCGGCTGGTGCTCCCCGATCAGGCGGTTGATCTCCTCGTACCGCTTGGGGAACAGGGTGCCGAACGCTAGGTCCTCCAGCTCCCACTTGATCGTGTTCATACCGAGGCGGTGGGCCAGCGGGGCGAGGATCTCCAGCGTCTCCTTGGCCTTCTGCTCCTGCTTGGGACGGGGCAGGAAGGTCAGGGTCCGCATGTTGTGCAGCCGGTCGGCGAGCTTGATCACCAGGACGCGCGGGTCCTTGGCCATGGCGACGACCATCTTGCGGATCGTCTCCGCCTTGGCCGCGTCGCCCAGCTTGACCTTGTCGAGCTTCGTGACGCCGTCGACCAGCAGCGCCACCTCGCCGCCGAAGTCGGCGCGCATCTGGTCGAGCGTGTACTCCGTGTCCTCGATGGTGTCGTGCAGCAGCGCCGCCACCAGGGTCGTGCTGTCCATCCCCAGGTTGGCGAGGATCGTCGCCACCGCGAGGGGATGGGTGATGTACGGGTCACCGGACTTGCGGTACTGGCCGGAGTGCCATCGGGCGGCCGTGTCGAAGGCGCGCTGGAGCAGCCGCGCGTCGGCCTTCGGGTGGTTTTCCCGGTGGGTGGCGATCAGCGGCTCCAGCACCTCGCTGACCTGCGAGGACTGCCAAGGGGCGTTGAACCGGGCCAGGCGCGCCCGGACCCGCCGCCCGGTGGGCGCGTTGGACAGGGCGAACCCACCGCTCGGGGAGGTGTCGGGCGAGGCGCCCCGGATCGGGACGACGACCCCCTCGCTCCCGGCGGTCGCGCCGGGGCGGATGGCGTCCGTCGCGCCGGGGGCGTCGCCGGGGCCGGTCACCCGGGCGTCACCGTTCCGGTCGGTCACCGAGCCGTCGCCTGTCGGGTGCACCGTGCCCTCCACCGGAGGGGCGACATCGTGGGACACCGGCCTCCTCACCGCTCGCCGGAAATGCGCCGGCCGTGCGGCCGACGTCGCGTTCAACCGGCCGCCGGGCCGGTCTTGTTCCCCGCCGGCTCCGGGCCGGCGCCCACCGGACGGTCACCCGTCCGGTCAGCAAAGGGCAATGCTACCCGCACGCACGGTGCCCCGCCGCTCCGCCGGACGGACCGCCCCGGGTCCGTCCGACGGCTGTGGTGCTCAAACGGTCAACAGGGCATGGACCGGACGCGGGGCGAGCCGCTGCCGGCCACCGAGGAAGCCCAGTTCCAGCAGCACCGTAAAACCGGCAACCGTGCCGCCGGCCCGCTCGACCAGGTCGAGGGTGGCCTCGGCGGTGCCGCCGGTGGCGAGCACGTCGTCGACCACCAGCACCCGGTGCCCGGCGGTGAACGCGTCCTGGTGGACCTCCAGGGTGGCCTCGCCGTACTCCAGTTCGTAGGAGGCCGAGTACGCGGGGCGGGGCAGCTTGCCCGCCTTGCGCACCGGCACCACGCCGACGCCGGCCGCGTACGCGATGGCCGCCGCGATCACGAACCCGCGCGCCTCGATCCCGACCACCGCGTCGAACGAGTCCCGCCCGTGGTGGCGGATGATCCCGTCGATCACCTCCCGGAACACGTCACCGTCGGCGAAGAGCGGCATCAGGTCCTTGAACACGACGCCCGGCTTCGGGAACTCGGGCACGTCGAGCACCCGGCTGGCCACCAGCTGGGCGACCTCCCGGCCGCTGTCTCCCCGTACCCCGGTGCTGTGGGTCTCCGTCACGGCAGTTTCCGTTCCCTTCGACGACGACGGCGTCCTCCCTGCTGCTCGCACAGCATGAAGGACGCCGTCGGACCGGTCTGCGCCGGGTCAGCGCCGCTTGCCACCCGGACGGTTGCCACCGCCGCCGGCGGGACGACCGCCCCGGGCGCCGGACGGCCGCTTGCCCGCCGGACGCGCGCCCACCTTCGGTGCGGCGCCGGCCATCGCCGCCGCCTCCGGGTCGGCCGCCGCCTCGGTGCTCTCCACCGACCGGGGTGCGCCCTTCGGGGTGACCTCGCCGCGCTCGATCGCCGCCCGGCGGGCCAGGACGCGCTTGTTGTGCGCCTGGATCCGCGGCTCCATGTTCTTCAGCAGCACGAGCAGCGGGGTGGCCAGGGTGATCGAGGAGAAGAACGCCACCGCCATACCGACGAACAGCACCAGGCCGAGGTCCTTCAGGGTGCCCGCGCCGAGCAGGCCGGCACCGATGAAGAGCAGGCCACCGACCGGGAGCAGGGCCACGATGGACGTGTTCAGCGACCGCATCAGGCTCTGGTTGATCGCCAGGTTGGCCGCCTCGCCGTACGTCTGGTTGTTGTTGGCGGTGATGCCCCGGGTGTTCTCCTGGACCTTGTCGAAGACCACCACGACGTCGTAGAGCGCGAAGCCCAGGATCGTGAGGAAGCCGATCACGGTCGACGGGGTGACCTCGAAGCCGACCAGCGAGTAGATGCCGGCGGTGAGGATCAGGTTCATGACCAGGGAGGAGACGGCGGCGACCGCCATCCGCCACTCGAAGCGCAGGATCAGGTACACCATCACCAGCGCCACGAAGATCACCAGACCGAGCAGCGCGCGCTGGGTGACCTGGCTGCCCCACGCCTCGCTGACCTGCGTGTAGCTGATGTCGCCGGTCGGGATGCCGAACTCGGCGGCCAGCTCCGCGGTGACGGCCGTCGCCTGCTCCGGCGAGAGCTGCGAGGTGCGCATCTCGTAGACGGTGGTGCCGGTGCCGCCCACCTCCTGGGCGGTGACCACCTCGGCACCGCCGCCCTCGGCGGCGAGCGCCGCGTCGACCTTCTCCTCGGCCTGCTCCAGGGTGCCGACGCTGGCCGGGATCTGGAACGAGTTGCCGCCGGCGAACTCGATACCCAGGTCGAACCGGAGCAGCCCGAAGCTCAGCACCGAGATGAGGATCAGGGCCGCGGCGACGCCGAACCACAGCTTGCGCCGCCCGATGATGTTGAGCCCGGCCTCACCACGGTAGAGCCGGCTTGCGAGACCTTCACGAGCCATCTCAGGCCTCCTTCGCGCGCGGGTTGCGCGGCTTGGCCGGCTCGGCGCTCCGCGCCGGGAGCGCCCGGCCGAGACCGCTGACCCGTGGGGACAGGAACGCCCGGGTACGGGCGAACATCGTCATGATCGGGTGCCGGAAGAGGAACACCACCACCAGGTCGAGCACCGTGGCGAGGCCGAGCGCGAAGGCGAAGCCCTTCACCGCGCCCACCGAGACGATGTAGAGCACCACCGCCGACATGAGGGTGATCGCGTTGGCCGAGATGATCGTCCGGCGGGCCCGGATCCACGCCCGCGACACCGCGCTGCGTGGGCTGCGCCCCTCCCGGATCTCGTCCTTGAGGCGCTCGAAGTAGATGACGAACGAGTCCGCCGCCACACCGAGTGAGACGATCATGCCGGCGATGCCGGCGAGGGTGAGGGTGAACCCGATCTGCCGGCCGAGCACCACCAGCGCGCCGAAGACCAGCAGCGCCGACAGCACCAGGCTCAGGAAGATGACCGAGCCGAGCAGCCGGTAGTAGAAGAACGAGTAGATGATGACCAGCAGCATGCCGATGCCGGCCGCGAGCAGACCGGCCCGCAGGTGGCTGGCGCCCAGCGTGGCGGTGACGTTCTGCTGCTCGGCGGCCTCGAAGGTCACCGGCAGCGCGCCGTAGCGCAGCGTGCTGGCCAGGTCGCTCGCGTCCCGCTGGGTGAAGTTGCCGGTGATCTGGGAGTTGCCGGTCAGCACACCCTGGATCTCGGGCGAGGAGACCACGTCGTTGTCGAGCACGACCGCCACCCGGCACTTGCCGCTGTCACCGAGCGCGGAGGCGTCGCAGGCCTGGCCCTCGTTGTTGAAGGACTCGCGGGTCAGGTTCGTCCACTTCTCCTGGCCGGGGCCGGTGAAGTCGAGGCTGACCACCCACTGGTTGGTCTGGTCGAGCACCGCGTTGGCGTCGTCCACGTCGGTGCCGAGCACCTTGGCCTCGTCGAGCAGGTACTTGACGGCACCGTCCTCGCAGGCGACGACCTGCTGGTCCGGCGGCGAGATCGACGCCGGCGGGCGGGCGTCGAGCTGAGCACAGGTGATCTGCGGGACGTTGAACTGCATCTGCGCCGGCAGCACCGCGACCTCGCGCGGGGTCAGCGACGCGAACGGCTTGAGCTTCTCCGCAAGCGACGGGTCGGCGCTCAGGTCGGCCGGAGCCTGCAGGCCGCTGGCGGCGGCCCAGGCGGCCGCACCGACCTTCTTCTCGACCGCCTTGCGCTGCTCCTCGACGCTCGCCGGGACGGGCGCGGCGCTGCCGCTCGGCGACGGCGCGGCGGCGCTCGGGGTGGCCGACGCGGTCGCCGACGGGGTGGCGCTGGCACTCGGCGCCGGGGCACCGCCGCCCTGGCCGCCGCTCGGCGACGGGGTCGCCTTCACGCTGGACGACGGGGTCGGCGTGGCGCTGCCCGTGGGGGCGGGCGAGGCGGTGCCGGAGGGGGTGGCGGTCGGGCTGGGAGCCGGGGCGGCGGCCGCACCGCTGCCGTCGGCGACCTTGAGCACCTTGCGGAAGCGCAGCTCGGCCGCGCTGCCGACCTCGGTCAGGTCCCGGTTCTCACCGGGCAGGGAGATCACGATGTTCCGGTCGCCCTCGGTGACCACCTCGGCCTCGGCGACACCGAACGCGTTGACCCGGCTCTCGATGATCTGCCGGGCCTCCTCGAGGTTCTCCGCGGTCGGCGGCTGCCCGTTGGCCGTGTTCGTCGCCTCGAGCGTGAGCCGGGTGCCGCCGACGAGGTCCAGGCCGAGCTTCGGCTCGAGCCGGTCCTTCCAGCTGCCGCTGGCGCCGGCCCCGAAGAACACCAGAAGGTAGAGGACGACGAAGATGAACCCGAGCACGGCCAGCTGCCGTCCGGGGCGCATCTGTCCCTGAGGTGGTGCCACGGCTGTCCTGTCTCCCTGTTGGGTCACGCCGCCGCTGCGGGCGGCGGGTGTCGGCCGGCCCTCCCGGCCGACGAGCTGCCCGGGCCGGTACGGGCGACCGGCACACGGGTTGCGGCAGCACGCGCCGGCCCCGGGCGTACCGGCGCCGCGCGCCGACCCGACTATCCACTTGTCACGTCGCGAGCGCCGCCCCGGTGCTCACCGGGGCGGGCGACGGGTCACTCCTTGACGACGTCCGCGTCGTCGGCGGCCGACTCGGCCGGACTCTCCGCCTTGGTGACGACCCGCGCGATCGCGGGGCGGGCGTAGCGGGTCTGCACGCCGGGGGCGACCTCGAGCAGGACGCTGTCGTCCTCGACGGCGGTGACGGTGCCGTAGAGGCCGCCGATGGTGACGACCTCGTCGCCCGGGCCGAGCGAGGACTGCATGGCCTCAGCTTCGCGGCGCCGCTTCTGCTGCGGACGGATCATCATGAAGTACATGACGCCGAACAGCAGGGCGATCATGAGGATGGGCGTGAAGCCGCCGGCGCCGCCGGCCGATTGTGCGTAAAGCACGGTGGTAGACCTTCCCATTGGCCTCCGCCGGCACGAGGGGCGCCGGAGCGGAGGCGGATTCTCACGTCCTGTACAGACCGCGGCGAAGTCTAATCCCTGCGCCTGGGAACGCCGAATGCGGTGCAGATCACGTTCGCATCACGGCTGTTCGGGCTCCACGGAGAACAGATCGGGCACGGGAGGGGCATCCGTGCCGAATATACCATTTGGCGGCGTACGCCCCAGGTGCCGCCAGGCGGCCTCGGTGGCGACCCGGCCGCGGGGCGTCCGGGCGAGCAGGCCGGCCCGCACCAGGAACGGCTCGCACACCTCCTCCACCGTGTCCGGCTGTTCCCCCACCGCGACGGCGAGAGTCGACAGCCCCACCGGGCCACCCCGGAACGAGTCGACCAGCGCGGTGAGCACCGCCCGGTCCAGCCGGTCGAGCCCGAGCGCGTCCACGTCGTACACGGTCAGGGCCGCCCGGGCGGTCTCCAGGGTGACCACGCCCTCGGCCCGGACCTCGGCGAAGTCCCGGACCCGGCGCAGCAGCCGGTTGGCGATCCGCGGGGTGCCCCGCGACCGGCCGGCGATCTCGGCGGCGCCGTCGTCGGTGATCGGCACGCCGAGGATCCGCGCCGAGCGGTGCAGCAACGCCTCCAGGTCCGCCGGGGCGTAGAAGTCCAGGTGCGCGACGAAGCCGAACCGGTCCCGCATCGGGCCGGTGAGCAGGCCGGACCGGGTGGTCGCGCCGACCAGCGTGAACGGTTCCACGTCCAGCGGGATGGCGGTCGCGCCGGGCCCCTTGCCGACCACGACGTCGACCCGGAAGTCCTCCATCGCGGAGTAGAGCAGCTCCTCCGCCGGGCGGGCGATCCGGTGGATCTCGTCGATGAACAGCACGTCGCCCTCGGCGAGGCTGGTCAGGATCGCGGCCAGGTCGCCGGAGCGCTCGATCGCCGGGCCGCTGGTCACCCGGATGCCGGTGCCCAGCTCGGCGGCGACGATGTTGGCGAGGCTGGTCTTACCCAAGCCGGGCGGCCCCGAGAGGAGGATGTGGTCCGGCGGGCTGCCGCGCCGCATCGCGCCCTGGAGCAGCAGGTCGAGCTGGTCGCGGACCCGGTCCTGGGCGATGAAGTCGGCCAGCCGCTTCGGCCGGACGCTGGCCTCCGCGTCCCGTTCCGCGTCGCTGACGTACGCCGAGACCAGATTGTCCCCGCTCACCGGGTGCGGCCCAGCAGTCGGATGGCCTGCTTGAGCAGGACCGGCACCGGCGGCACGTCCCCGTCGAGCGTCTCCGCCACCGCCGCGACCGCCTGGTCGGCCTGACCGGCCGTCCACCCGAGACCGACGAGCGCCTGCCGGACCTGCTCGGGCCAGGCGCCGGTGGTGACGCCGGCCACCCCGTCGACGCCCACCGGGACCGGGCCGACCCGGTCGCGCAGCTCCAGGACCAGCCGCTCGGCGCCCTTCTTGCCGATGCCCGGCACGCGGGTCAGCGCGGCGGTGTCGGCGTTGGCGATGGCCTTGCGGACCGCGTCCGGCGTGTGCACGGCGAGCACCGCCTGGGCGAGCCGGGGGCCGACCCCGCTCGCGGTCTGGAGGAGCTCGAACAGGGTCTTCGCGTCGTCGTCGACGAAGCCGTAGAGGGTCAGCGAATCCTCGCGGACGACCAGGCTGGTGGCGAGCCGGGCCGGCTGGCCGACCCGCAGCTCGGCGATGGTGCCCGGGGCGCACTGCACCGCCAGGCCCACCCCGCCCACCTCGATCACGGCGTGGTCGGGACCGGTCGCGGTCACCACGCCCCGGACGCTGGCGATCATCGGGCTCCTCCTCGTCGTACCCGGTCGGCCGCGGCGGCCAGCTTCGAGCGGGTGCCGCCGCGCCACACGTGACAGATGGCCAGCGCGAGGGCGTCGGCGGCGTCGGCCGGGCGGGGCGGCTCGGGCAGCCGCAGCAGCCGGGTCACCATGGCGGTCATCTGGGCCTTGTCGGCCTGACCGGAACCCGTCACCGCCGCCTTCACCTCGCTCGGCGTGTACGTCTGCACCGGCAGCCCGGCCCGCGCCCCGGCGAGGACCGCGATCCCGCTGGCCTGCGCGGTGCCCATCACCGTGCGGACGTTGTGCTGGCTGAACACGCGCTCGACGGCGACGCTGTCCGGCCGGTGCTCGGCGACCAGGTCGGTGAGCGACCGGTCCAGGTGCAGCAGCCGCACCGGCAGCTCGTCGGCCGGGTCGGTGTAGACGACGTAGTAGGCGACCAGCGTGCAGGGCCGCCCGGGCACGCCCTCGACCACGCCGACCCCGCAGCGGGTCAGGCCCGGGTCGATGCCGAGCACGCGCACGCCGCCTCCTCCCCGACCGCCAGCAGTACGTGTGTTCGACACCCTACCGATGCCGCCGCCGCACCGCGCCACGGGACACGCCGCGCCCCCGCCCGGACAGGGCGGACGTCAGCGGCGGGTCGGGTCGACCTCGATCGTCACCGTCACCGGGTCGCCGTCGTCCTTGCCGGCCCGGATCCGGGCGGGCACCGGGAGCAGCCAGCCGGCCTTCCGATCCCGCCAGACGCTCGTCGACCAGGTGCGGCCGTCGACGGTGGCGGTCACCGGGACCCGCCCGAACGGCCCCGCCGTGCCGGGCGCGTGCCGCGACGGCACCGGGGCGAACACCCACCCGCCGGCGCCCGACCACCGCACCAGCGTCGCCTCGAAGGTCTCGTCGACTCGCTCCACCACCGCCCCCGTCCGCCGCCCCGCACACCGACGCGGCGAGCCTCCCACCACCCTGCGACATCCGGCCGGACGCGCAGCGATCATGGACCGGGGCGGGGTGCCGCCGCGACGACAGCGTGGTGGACAGGCCAGCACGCGGGATGTCGCGCCCGACCACACACAGTCCGGGTCGAGTATGTGTCGCCGCGCCATGTGCGCCCGGCCACACAGCTCGTAGTTTCTTGCGCCATGACGGCAGAACCCGTGGCGGTCCCCCACGTCGTACACGTCGACCTCGCAGGTCGTACCGCCCTGGTGACCGGGGGCGGCAGTGGCATCGGGCGGGCGTGTGCCCTTCGGCTCGGCGCGGCCGGTGCCAAGGTCCTGGTGGTGGACCGCAACGTGGAGGCGGCCAAGTCGGTCGCCGCCGAGGCCGGCGGGCGCGCCGAGGGCATCGACCTGGCCGACCCGGTGGCGGTGGAGCGGCTCGACGCCGACATCGACATCGTCGTGAACAACGCCGGCCTCCAGCACGTCGCGCCGGTGCAGGAGTTCTCCGTCGAACGCTTCGAGTACCTGCACCGGGTGATGGTGGAGGCGCCGTTCCTGATCATCCGGCGGGCGCTGCCGCACATGTACGCCAAGGGCTGGGGCCGGGTCGTCAACATCTCCTCCGTGCACGGGCTGCGCGCCTCGCCGTACAAGGCGGCGTACGTGTCGGCGAAGCACGCCCTGGAGGGCCTGTCGAAGGTGGTCGCGCTGGAGGGCGCCCCGCACGGCGTCACCGCCAACTGCATCAATCCCGCGTACGTGCGTACGGCGCTGGTGGAGAGCCAGATCGCCGACCAGGCGGCCACCCACGGCATCCCGGAGGCCGAGGTCGTCGAGCGGATCATGCTGGCCCGGGCGGCGATCAAGCGGCTGATCGAGCCGGAGGAGGTCGCCGAGCTGGTCGCGTACCTGTGCTCCCCACCGGCGGCCTTCATCACCGGCGCGTCGATCGCCCTCGACGGGGGCTGGACGGCCAACTAGTGGCCTCGCGCACAATGTCGCTCATGTCGTCGCCGGTGGAGTTCCTGGAGCTGCTCGCGCGGGAGGCGGCCGCGGTCGAGTTCGAGGGCCCGCTGGTCGCCGCGCGCGCCGCCGGCCTGCCCGCCGACCGGCTGGCGGAGCTGGAGCAGGCGAAGACGGTGGCGCTGCGGGTACGCGCGCTGCTGGAGCGCCGGCGCCGCCGGGAGATTGAGCTCTCCGGCCTGTACGACACGGCCAGCGACCTGGCGGGGCTGCGCGACCTGGACGACGTGCTGCGGGCGATCGTGCACCGGGCCCGGATCCTGCTCGGCACCGACGTGGCGTACATGACGCTCAACGACGAGGAGCACGGCGACACGTACATGCGGGTCACCGACGGCTCGATCTCGGCGCGGTTCCAGCGGCTGCGGCTGCCGATGGGGGCCGGCCTGGGCGGGCTGGTGGCCCAGAGCGGCACCCCGTACGCCACCGCGAACTACCCCGAGGACGAGCGGTTCCACCACACCGGGGAGATCGACGCCGGGGTGGGCGAGGAGGGCCTGGTGGCGATCCTCGGGGTGCCGCTGCGGCTCGGATCGACCTCGATCGGCGTGCTCTACGCGGCCAACCGCTCGGCCCGGCCGTTCGCCCGGGAGGAGGTCGCGCTCCTGGTCTCCCTCGCCGCGCACGCCGCGGTCGCGATCGACACGGCCCGGCTGCTCGCCGAGACCCGCTCCGCGCTGGAGGAGCTCTCGGCGGCCAACACCACCATCCGCGCACACAGCACCTCGGTGGAGCGGGCGGCGGCCGCGCACGACCGGATGACCGCCCTCGTGCTGCGCGGCGGCGGCGTCGAGGACGTGGCCGCCGCCGTCACGGAGGTCCTCGGCGGCGCCCTGCTCGCGCTGGACGCCGAGGGCCGGCTGCTTGCCCGGGTGGGTGAGATCGAAGAGCCGGACCGGGCCGACATGGTGGAGGCGGTGGCGGCGTCGCGTACGGAGGGGCGCAGCGTCCGACGTGGTCCCCTCTGGTACGCGGCGGTGGTCGCCGGCGCGGAGAACCTGGGCGCGCTGGTGCTACGTCCGGACGGCGAGCTGGTCGACGCCGACCAGCGGATCCTGGAGCGGGCGTCCCTGGTGACCGCGCTGCTGCTGCTGTTCCGGCGGACGGTCGCCGAGGCGGAGGGACGGGTCCGGGGCGAGCTGCTCGACGACCTGATCGCCCGCCCGCTGCGGGACACCGACGCCCTGCGCAGCCGGGCGCGCCGCCTCGGCGTGGACCTGGACGCCCCGCACGTGCTGGTGGCGGTCGGCGACGACGCGATCGCCGCGACCGGCTCGGCCCGGCAGCGGGTGCTCTCCTGGGCCACCACGTACGCGTCCACCCGGGGTGGTCTGGCGGCGGCGCGCGACGGGCGGGTGGTGCTGATGCTGCCCGGCAAGGACGCGGGCGGCGCCGCCCGCGCGGTGGCGCGCGACCTGTCCCGGGTGACCGGGCGGCCGGTGACCGCCGGGGCGAGCGGCCCGTCCACCGGCCCGGCCTCGCTGGCCGGCAGTTTCCAGGAGGCCGCCCGCTGCCTGACCGCCCTGGGTGCGCTCGGCCGGGCCGGGCAGGGCGCCAGCACCGAGGAGCTGGGCTTCGTCGGGCTGCTGCTGGGCGCGGTCGGCGACGGCGGTGACAAGGACGTGGCCCGGTTCCTGGACGCCACGGTGGGTGCGGTGGTCGACTACGACGCCCGCCGGGGCACCGCGCTGGTCAAGACGCTGGAGGCGTACTTCGGGGTGGGCGGCAGCCTGGCCCGGGCGGCCGAGCAGCTGCACGTGCACGTCAACACCGTCACCCAGCGCCTGGAGCGGGTGGGCCAGCTGCTCGGCGCGGACTGGCAGCGGCCGGAGCGCGCCCTGGAGGTCCAGCTCGCGCTGCGGCTGCACCGCCTGCGCCACCCGGCCGGCTGACGACGGCGGCCGCGCCGGTCAGCGGGCGCGGATGCCCTCCAGGACACCGTCGACGACCTTTTCCGGCAGGGTCGCCTCGTCGAGGTCCGGGTGCCAGCGCAACAACCGCTGGACCAGCATCGGCCCGGTGAGCATCGCCAGGGTGACCTCGATGTCGAGGTCGGCGCGCAGCTCCCCGGTGTGCGTTCCGCGGCGCAGCACCTCCCGCATCAGCGCCCGGCGCGGCTCGATGATGTTCTGGTAGAGCTCGTACTGCTCCGGGCTCCGGTTCACCGCGGGAACCAGGCAGGGCATGATCCGCGCGGCTCGGGGGTCGACGTTGTGCCCGACCGCGCCGAGCAGCAGTATCAGGTCCTCGCGGACCGAACGGCCGGAGAGCTCGGGCTGACCGCCCTTGAGCGTCCGCAGCGCGTCGCGCAGCAGCGCCTCCTTGCCCGGCCAGCGGCGATAGATCGTGGCCTTGCCGACCCCGGCCCGGGCCGCGATGGCCTCGACGGAGATCGCCTCGATCGTGTTGCCTTCGGCGAGCAGGTCCAGCGTGGCGTCGATGATCGCCTCGTCCGCGCGGACGCTCCGCGGTCGCCCGGGCGACCGCGGAGCATCGGCGGTGGAGGTCATGGCGGACATTCTCCCCGAACCTAGGCCGCCCCGGCCAACTCGGGTTCGCCGGCCGGCAGCACCGCGGGCGTCTCCGTGCGGCCGGGCATCCAGCGCAGCACCACCAGGATGCCGACCGCGGCGACCACCGCGGCGAGCGCCGCCGCCCAGTGCATGGCCGAGACGAAGGCGTCGTTGGCCACCGCGATCAGCTGCGGCGCCGCCGGACCGAGCTGGCCGGCCGCGGCGTACGCCCCGGAGATCGACTCACCGGCCGCGTCCCGCGCACCGTCGGGAAGGTCCCCGAGGGCGGTGGCGACGTCGGCCCGGTAGGCCGCGGAGAGGACCGAACCGAGCACCGCCACGCCGAGCGCGCCCGCCACCTGGCGGACGGTGTTGCTCACGGCGGAGCCGACTCCGGCCTTCTCCCGAGGCAGCGCCGACATGATCGACTCGGTGGCCGGCGGCATGATGTTCGCCATTCCGGTGCCCTGGAGGAAGAAGAAGACCAGCACCACCCAGATCGGGGTGGTCTCGTCGACGAACGCGAAGGCACCCAGCGCCAGCACGGTCAGCGCCAGCCCCACCGCCGAGACGGCCTTGCCACCGTAGCGGTGGACCATCGCCGCGCTGCGCGGGGCGAAGAACAGCTGGGCCGCCGCGAAGGGCAGGAAGAGCAGGCCGGTCTCCAGCGGGCTGTAGCCGCGGACCAGCTGCAGGTAGAAGGAACTGAAGAACATGACGCCCATCGCGGCGAAGAAGACCAGCCCGACCACCGCGACCGGCGCGGCGAAGCGCGGCACGCGGAACAGGCGGACGTCCAGCGAGGGGTGGTCACTGCGCCGCTCGTACGCGACGAACCAGGCCAGCACCGCCAGGCCGGCGAGGATGGCGGTCCAGACCAGCGGGCGGTCGAAGCCGTGCTCACCGCCGTCGATGATGCCGTAGGTCAGGGCGACCAGGCCGACCACCGAGAGCAGCACGCCGAGCACGTCGACGCGCCCCGGTCTCGGGTCCCGGGACTCGGGCACCAGCAGCGCCACCAGGACCACGCCGAGCGCCACCACGGGCACGTTGATCAGGAAGACCGAACCCCACCAGTAGTGCTCCAGCAGCGCGCCGCCGAGGACCGGCCCGATCGCCACCGCCAGGCCGACCGCCCCGGCCCACACGCCGATGGCCCGGCCCCGCTCCCGGGGGTCGAAGACGTTGGAGATGATCGAGAGGGTCACCGGCATGATGGCCGCGCCGCCGACCCCCATCAGGGCGCGGGCCGCGATCAGCTGGGCCGGGCTCTGCGCGTACGCCGACAGCAGCGACGCGAGCCCGAAGAGCACCAGCCCGATCAGCAGGAAGCGCCGCCGGCCGGCGCGGTCGCCGAGCACGCCGAAGGTGAAGAGCAGCCCGGCGAAGACGAGCGTGTAGGAGTTGATCGACCATTCCAGCTCGCCCTGGGTGGCGCCGAGCCCGTGCACCGGGTCGGCGAGCGTACGCAGTGCGACGTTCAGGATGGTGTTGTCGAGGACGACCACGAGCAGGCTGATCACCAGCACGCCGAGGATCGCCCACCTCCTCGGGTGTCCGGTGTTCTCGTGTGGTGGCATCTGCGGCTCCCCCGGCTCCCGTTTTCGATACGGGTCAGACTCGTAACTGGGCTCAGCCTAGGCGCCGGATTAACGATACGGAACCGGTCCGTTTCTATTGTGACGGCGGTCACCGACGCGCGCCCGTCGCGAGACAGGCGGCGACCGCGGCGGGGAGGGAGCCGAGGCGGGTCGCCGGGGCGGTGCGCGGCTCGATCCAGCCGGGTCCGGCGCCGTACACCGCCACCGAGGGAAAGTCCCGGGCGAAGCGCACCAGCCGGTACGCGCGGCCGGTGACCGGCGTCTGCGACCAGACCACGACGGTGCGCGGGCGGGCCCGGCGCACGGCGCCAGAGAGAGCGGACCAGGGCAGGGCCGCGCCGAGCAGCAGCGGGCCGTGGTCCCGTTCCCGCAGGGCGGCGGCGAGCGCGTGCAGGCCCAGGCAGTGGGCCTCCTGCTCGGCGCCGGCCAGCAGCACGCCGCCGGCGGAGAGCGGCCGGACACGGTCGCGGCGGAACACGTCGAGGCCGACCCGTACCCCCTCGGACAGGGCGTGTTCGACGGCGATCTCGCCGCCGGTGTGGCCGGGAAGCGCGGCGAGCATCGGCACGCAGACCTGCTCCCACAGCGCCGCGACACCCCACTCCTGCGCCAGGTCGGTGACGAGCGCGGCGACGCGGTTGCCCGCCAGGTCCTCGGCGGCAGACGCGAGGCGCTTGCGTGCGATCTCCACCGCCTCGGCCGGCATCGGAGCGGTCAACACCAGACATACCCCCGGGTAGACGGTTGCTACCCGGGGGTTCGTCGGGAGGGCGCGGTCCGGATGCGCCCTACGCGGGATTCACTTGCGGCGGGATGTCCACCAGCGCAGGGCCAGCGCCGACGCGGTGCCCCAGATGCCGCGCCGGAACAGCAGCACGACGAGGACGAAGATGCCGCCGGTCACCAGCCCGATCGCCTCGAACCCGGAGAACGACAGCCAGTCCTCCAGGCGGACCACGATGCCCGCCCCGAGCACACCGCCCCAGAGGGTGCCGATGCCGCCGAGCACCACCACGATCACCGCCTTGCCGGAGGTAGTCCAATGCAGGACCTCCAGCGACACGAAGCGGTGGCCGACGGCGAACAGGCCGCCGCCGAGGCCGGCGATGAAGCCGGAGAGCACGAACACGGTCAGCTTGTAGCGGTGCACCGGATAGCCGAGCGCGCGGGCCCGGGCCGGGTTGTCCCGGATGCCGACCAGCACCCGACCGAACGGCGAGTGCACGACCCGCCAGGCGCCCGCCAGGCCGAGCAGCACGATCGGCAGGATCGCGTAGTAGAAGTAGTAGTCGTCGGACAGGTCCAGCCCGAACAGTTCCCGCGGCACGCCCTGCAGGCCGTTCTCGCCCTGGGTCACCGAACGCCACTCGTTGGCGACGTAGTAGACCATCTGGGCGAACGCCAGGGTGACCATGGCGAAGTAGATGCCGGTGCGCTTGACCGCCAGGTACCCGATCGGCACGGCGAGGACCGCGGCGGCGAGCGCCCCGGCGAGCACGGCCACCGGGAACGGCAGGCCGGCGTGGATCGCCACCAGGCCGGTCACGTACGCCGACGCCCCCCAGAACGCGGCGTGCCCGAAGGACATCAGCCCGGTGAAGCCGAGCAGCAGGTCCACCGCGACGGCGAACAGCGCCCAGCAGAGGATGTCCACCGCGACCGCCGGGTAGAGACCGTTGGGCAGCCAGAGCGCTACCACCAGGGCCACCGCGAGCAGCGCGTACCGGACCCAGCCGGGAGCGCGGGCGACGGTGACCAGCCCGGACGGTACGGCCGGACGGGAGGCGTCCGCCTTGGTGTCCACGGTGCTCGTCATGCCGGTGCCTCCTCACGGCCGAACAGCCCGGCCGGACGCCAGAGCAGCACGGCGGCCATCACGATGAAGACGATCGTCTGGGACACGATCGGGAAGGCGGACAGGTACGCCTCACCCCACGCCTGCACCAGGCCGATGCCGAAGCCGGCGGCGACCGAGCCGAAGATCGAGCCCAGCCCACCGATCACCACCACGGCGAAGACCACGATGATGAGGTCCGCGCCCATCAGCGGGTTGACCGCCCGCATCGGCGCGGCCAGCACGCCGGCCAGCCCGGCGAGCCCGATCCCGAAGCCGAACACCGGGGTGACCCAGCGCCCGACGTTGATGCCGAACGCGCGGGTCAGCTCCGGCCGCTCGGTCGACGCGCGGACCACCATGCCGACCCGGGTACGGGTCAGCGCCCACCACACGCCGACGCAGACCGCCACGGCGAACCCGAGGATGAACACCCGGTACGTCGGGAAGTCGAAGAGCCCGAAGTCGACCGACCCGCTCAACGCGGACGGGGTCTCGTACGGGCTGGACTGCACGCCGTACCGGAGCTTCACCAGGTCCTGGAGGATCAGCGTGAGGCCGAAGGTGAGCAGGAAGTTGTAGAGCGGGTCGAGCCGGGTGAGCCGGTGGATGAAGGCCCGTTCGAGGGCCATGCCGAGCAGCGCGAGCCCCAGCGGCATGATCACCAGCGCCGCCCAGAACGGCACGCCCGCCTCGCTCAGCAGCACGTAAGCGCCGAACGCGCCGAGCATGTAGAACGCGCCGTGGGCGAAGTTGACCACCCGGAGCATGCCGAAGATGACCGCGAGCCCGAGGGCGAGCAGGGCGTAGAACGCCCCGCTCACCAACCCGTTGAACGCGTTCTGGAGAAAACCGGTCACAGCTTGCAGTCCGGGGACGGGGTGCGGAACGCCTCCGCGGCCGGGATGGTCTTCAGGATCTTCACGTAGTCCCACGGCTCGGTGACCTCGGACTGCGGCTTCACCTGGGCCAGGTACGCGTCGTGGATCACCCGGTGGTCCTCGGCGCGGATCTTGCCGTTGCGCAGGAAGACGTCGTTGACCTCCTTGCCCTCCAGCTCCTTGACCACCGTGTCGGCGTCGTCGGTGCCGGCGGCCTGCACGGCCTCCAGGTACTGCATGGCGGCGGAGTAGTTGGCCGCGTGCGCGAACGACGGCCGGGTGCCGGTCTCCTTCTGGAACCGGTCGGCGAACTCGCGGTTCTGCTGGTCGAAGTTCCAGTACCAGGCGTCGGTGTACGTGGTGCCGGCCAGCGCCGCCGGGGTGAGCGAGTGGATGTCGGTGATGAACATCAGCCCGACGGCCAGCCCGACGCCCTTGTCCCGGAGCTTGAACTCGTTGTACTGCTTGACCACGTTGACCAGCTCCGCGCCGGCCTGCATGGTGCCGAGCACGTCCGGCTTCGGGTTCAGCGTCGGCGCCTTGAGCAGGAAGGTGGAGAAGTCGCCGCTGGTGTTCGGAAACGGCGCGCCGTCCTTGCCGACGACCTTGCCGCCGGCGGCGGTGATCGCCGTGGAGAAGCTCTTCTCCATGTCCTGGCCGAAGGCGTAGTTCGGGTAGAGGATGTACCAGTTCTTGCCGACCTGCTCGGTCGTGGTCTTCCCGGTGCCGTTGGCCAGCATGTACGTGTCGTACGCGTAGTGGAACGTGTACTTGTTGCAGCTCTTGCCGGTCAGGTCGGTGGTCGCCGCGCCGATGTTGAAGTAGAGCTTCTTCTTCGCCTTGGCCACGTCGGCCACCCGCAGCGCCGCCGACGAGGTGGGCACGTCGAGGATGATGTCGGCGCCCTGCCGGTCGTACATCTCCTGGGCCTTGCTGTTGGCCACGTCCGGCTTGTTCTGGTGGTCGGCGGTCTCCACGGTGATGTCCTTCGCGACCGCCTTGTCGCCGTGCTTGGCCTTGAAGTCGGCGATGGCCATCTCCACGGCCTTGACCGAGTTCTTGCCGGACAGCTCCGAGTACGCGCCGGACTGGTCGTTGAGCACGCCCAGCACGATCTTGCCCCCGGTCAGCTTCTCGTCGCCGCCCGACTGGGGACCACCGCCGCCGCAGCCGGCGACCACCATCATCGCGGCCGCCGACGCGGCGGCCACACCCACCGTCCTACGCATGCTCATCCCTTTCGTCCGCGCGGCGCGCGGGGTCGGTCGTCGGTAGAGAAATCAGATGCCGAGGTACGACAGCAGTTCGCGTTCCCGCGACCGCACCTCGGAGTTGTCCATCGCCTCCGCGATGCGCCCCTCGGCCAGCAGGTAGTGCCGGTCGGCGACGCCGGTGGCGAAGTGCAGGTTCTGCTCGACCAGCAGCACGGTCACGCCGTGCTTCTTGGCCTCGCGCAGGAGGTCGCCGACCTGCTGCACGAGCAGCGGCGAGAGCCCCTCGGTCGGTTCGTCGCAGAGCAGCAGCCGGGCGCCCATCCGCAGCACCCGGGCCAGCGCCAGCATCTGCTGCTCGCCACCGGAGAGCATGGTGGCGGCCGAGTCGCGCCGCTCGTACAGGGCCGGGAACGCCTCGTACACCCGCTCCAACGACCACGGGTCGGGCCCCACCGTCGGCGGCAGCGTCAGGTTCTCCGTCACCGTCAGCGTGGCGTAGCTGCCCCGGTCGTCCGGCACCCAGCCCAGCCCGAGCCGCGCCCGCTTGTACGCCGGCAGCCTGCCGACGTCCTTCCCGTCCAGCTCGACGGTCCCCCGTTGACCGCCGTGCAGGCCCATCACGCAGCGCAGCAACGTGGACTTGCCGGCGCCGTTGCGGCCGACCAGCGTCACCACCTCGCCGGCCTGCACCTCCAGGCCGACCTCCCGCAGCACCTGCGCCTCGCCGTACCAGGCGGACAGGGTCTCAATGCGCAGCATCAGCGGCTCCCAGGTAGGCGGTGATCACGCGCTCGTCGGTGCGGACCTGCTCGTACGGGCCCTCGACCAGGACCTTCCCGGCCTGAAGGACGGTGACGGTGTCGGCCAGCCGCCCGACGACGCTCATGTTGTGCTCGACCATGACGACGGTCCGGCCCTGCCGGACCCGGCCGATCAGGTCGACGGTGCGATCGACGTCCTCCAGGCCCATGCCGGCGGTCGGCTCGTCCAGCAGCAGCACCTTCGGGTCGAGGGCGAGGGCGATCGCGAGCTCCAGCGCCCGCTTGCGCCCGTACGCCAGGGCCTCGGCGGGCGCCTCGGCCAGGTCGGCGAGCCCGACCATGTCCAGTAGTTCGGCGGCCCGGTCGGTGTAGCGCCGCATGAGCTTCGCCGATCGCCAGAACCGCCAGCCCAGCCCGCTCCGGCTCTGCAACGCCAGCTCGACGTGCTCGCGTGCGGACAGCTGCGGGAAGAGGCTGGTGATCTGGAACGAGCGCGCCACGCCGAGGCGGGCGACCTGCTCCGGGGCCAGCCCGGTGATGTCCCGGCCGTCCAGCTCGATCCGCCCGCCGCTGGGCGCGAGGAACCCGGTGAGCAGGTTGAACAGGGTCGTCTTACCGGCGCCGTTCGGGCCGACCAGCGCGTGCACGCTGTCCGGTGCCACGTCGAGGTCGACACCGTCGACCGCCCGGAAACCCCGGAAGTCGCGGGTCAGCCCGCGAGCCGACAGGAGCGCTTGCCCGGCCATCGCCACATCCTCCGCAGTTCTGGCGCGACGTCCGGTTCGGTGACCGTGGTCACAGGGCCGTCGCGTGCAGGAAACCTACGGCCGGGCCGCCGAACGCAGCCATGTTGACGGCCCACATAATCCCCGGCCCGGAACCGGGCCCGACAGCCACCTCGACCGCCGGCCGGGTCATCGAGGACGGTGACTGTGTGCGCTCCCGGCCGTGCCGGCGTGGGCCGCCCACATCCCACGCCGGCAACCCGTCACGACGTGCCCGCGGCGCGTGGACGCAGCGTGCACGACGTGCCCGCGGCGCGTGGACGCAGCGCGCCGGGCGTGCCGGCGGCCGTGGACGCTACGTGGCGGCCGGGGTGGTCACCCCGCGAGGGCGTCGAGGGCCAGGTCGACGTCGTCCGTCGTGGAGTACAGGTGGAAGGACGCCCGGACCCGGCCGGCCCGGACCGCCGCCCGCACGCCGGCCCGTTCCAGCTTCTCCTGCGCGCCCGGCACCTCCACGGTGACGATCGCGCTGTCGCCGGGCGGCCGGCCCAGGCCGGCGAGGAACCGGTTGGCCAGCGCCACGTCGTGGGCGTGCACCGCCGGCAGCCCGATCTCCGCCAGCAGCTCCAGGGCCGGGGCGGCGCCGACCCAGCTGAACCAGGCCGGGGAGATGTCGAAACGCCGAGCGTCGTCGGCCAGCCGCAGCGGCGGCCCGTAGTAGGCGGCGTGCGGGTCGGCACCGGCGTACCAGCAGGCGGCGTCGGGGCGCATCCGGTCGCGCAGCTCCGGCGCGTAGTACGCCAGGGCCACGCCGCGCGGGGCCATCAGCCACTTGTACGCGGCGACCACCACCGCGTCGGCCCGGGAGGCGTCGAACGGGAGCCAGCCGCAGGCCTGGGTGGCGTCGACCGCCACGAGGGCGCCGTGCGCGCGGGCGGCGGCCACGATCTCCTCGTACGGGGCCACCGTCCCGTCGGACGACTGCACCAGGCTGAACGCGACCAGGTCGGTGTCGGCGTCGATCGCGTCGACGAGATCGGCCAGCGGGACCGTGCGGACGCGGACCCCGCGCTGCTCCTGCACCAGCCAGGGGAAGAGGTTGGAGGTGAACTCGACCTCGGGGACCAGCACGGTCGCGCCCGCCGGCAGCGCCGCCGCCACGGGCGCTACCAGCTGCGACGCGGTGCTGCCGACCGTCACGTCCGCGACGGCCGCCCCGACCAGCCGGGCGAACGCGGCGCGGGTCCGTGACGTGGCGATGTCCCAGCTCTCCCACGCCATGCGCCCGACGCGCCAGCCGGCCAGCGCCTCCTGCAACGCCTCCCACGCCGGGTCCGGCGGCAATCCGTAGGTGGCCGTGTTCAACCAGCCGGGCTGGGGCTGCCAGAGCTGCTGCGCCTTCTCGATCTCCACCTCACCGACGCTAACCGGGCGGTGCCGGCCCGAGGAGGACCAATCACGCGCTGCTGGCCCGCGCCGGCGTCACCTCTCGATCCGCACGTTCTGCAGGGCGCGACTGCTGCCGGCCATGGCGAACACGATCTTCGGGCCGCAGCACATCCCCGGTGTGACGACGAACGTCATGACGAAGGACCCGTCCGCTCGGGTGACCACGTTGCTGGTCAGGTCGAAGCCCTGGCTGACGGTCACCTCCGTCACGGCGGGAAAGCCGGCGCCGGTGACCGTCACCGTGTCGCCGACCCGGACGCTGGTGGGTTCCAGAACCAGGTTGGTCGGGATGCGTGAGCCCGACGGTGTGGGCGTCGCTGCCGGGTCAGGACCGCCGGACCCAGGCCCGCCGGCCGGAACGGACGGACCGGGCGGGGTGCTGGCGCTGGGTGATGCCTCCTCCGACCCGCTCGGCGGCTGCTGCCGGGCCGTGTGGAGTGCCACCCCGCCGGCGATCACGGCGGCCAGCACCACCGCGGCGGCTCCGATGAGGGCCTGCACCACCCCGTCGGAGAGCCGGCCCCACCCGCGCGCCGACGACCCGCCCGCGGCGGGCCGGGCGCCCCGGGCTCGACGAGCAGCCATCTCGCCCTCCCCGGCCTATCGATCTGCGTCGAATGATAGCCGAGCTGGGGGCCGGCCGCCGTCAGCTGACGTTGGCCGGGCCGAGGACGCTCTTCAGGTCACCCATCAGCGCGGTGGTGGCCGCCACCCGGAACGGGCCGAGCCGCAGCGTGGTCACCTTGCCGCCGTTGAGCAGCTTGACGTGCACCTCGGTGTCGCCGGGGTGCAGCACGAGCGTCTCCTTGAGGCGTTCCACCAGTGGCGGCGTGCACCGGTGCACCGGGATGGTGAGCGTCACCGGCTTGTTGGCCGGGTTGCTGCTGATGTCCGGCATCGACATGTCCATCGCCATGATCCGCGGTACGTCGTCGCGGCGGTCGACCCGCCCCTTGACCACCACGATCGCGTCCTCGGCGATGTACTGCCCGATCACCTCGTAGGTGTTGGGGAAGAACAGCGTCTCCACGCCGCCGGCGAGATCCTCCAGCGTGGCCGACGCCCACGCGCGGCCCTGCTTGGTGACCCGGCGCTGCACACCGGAGAGGATTCCGGCGAGGGTCACCACCGCGCCGTCCGGGACGGTGCCCTCCTCGGAGAGCGCGGCGATCGTGCAGTCCGCCGCCGCGCCGAGCACGTGCTCCAGGCCGAACAGCGGATGGTCGGAGACGTACAGGCCGAGCATCTCGCGTTCGAAGGCGAGCTTGTCCCGCTTGTCCCACTCCCCCTCGGCGATGGTCGGCATCACCGTGGTGCTGGCGGGGGCGTCCGTGTCGCCGAAACCGGCGCCGAACAGGTCGTACTGGCCGACCGCCTCCTTGCGCTTCACGTCGGCGTACGCGTCGATGGCATCGGCGTGCACGGCGAGCAACCCCTTGCGCGGGTGCCGCAGCGAGTCGAACGCGCCCGCCTTGATCAGCGATTCGATGGTCTTCTTGTTGCAGACCACCGCGTCCACCTTGGACAGGAAGTCGTAGAAGTCGGCGTACGCGCCCTTCTCGTCACGGCAACGCATGATCGCGCTCACCACGTTGGCGCCGACGTTGCGGATCGCGGCGAGGCCGAAGCGGATGTCCCGGCCGACCGGGGTGAACGGCCCGGCCGAGTCGTTGACGTCGGGCGGCAGGACCTGAATGCCCATCCGGCGGCACTCCGACAGGTACAGCGCCATCTTGTCCTTGTCGTCGCCGACGGACGTGAGCAGCGCCGCCATGTACTCGGCCGGGTAGTGCGCCTTCAGGTACGCGGTCCAGTACGACACCAGCCCGTACGCCGCGGAGTGCGCCTTGTTGAAGGCGTAGCCGGCGAACGGCACCAGGACGTCCCACACCGCCTGGATCGCCTGGTCGGAGTAGCCGCGCTCGCGGCAGCCGTCCCGGAACGGGATGAACTCCTTGTCCAGGATCTCCTTCTTCTTCTTGCCCATCGCCCGGCGCAGCAGGTCGGCCTGGCCGAGGCTGTAGCCGGCGAGGATCTGCGCGGCGCGCTGCACCTGCTCCTGGTAGACGATCAGGCCGTAGGTGGGGGCCAGGATCTCCCGCAGCGGCTCCTCCAGCTCCGGGTGGATCGGGGTGATCTCCTGGAGCCCGTTCTTGCGCAGCGCGTAGTTGGTGTGCGAGTCGACGCCCATCGGACCGGGCCGGTACAGCGCCAGCACGGCCGAGATGTCCTCGAAGTTGTCCGGCTTCATCAGCCGTAGCAGCGAGCGCATCGGCCCACCGTCGAGTTGGAACACGCCCAGCGTGTCGCCGCGGGCCAGCAGGTCGTAGGCGGGCTTGTCGTCCAGCGGCAGGGCCAGCAGGTCGAGCTTGGTGCCGTGGTTGAGCTCGATGTTCCTGACCGCGTCGTCGATGATGGTCAGGTTGCGAAGGCCGAGGAAGTCCATCTTCAGCAGCCCGAGCGACTCGCAGGTCGGGTAGTCGAACTGCGTGATGATCGTCCCGTCGGCGTCCCGCCGCATCAGCGGGATGTGCTCGATGATCGGCTCGGCGGACATGATGACGCCGGCGGCGTGCACACCGGTCTGCCGGATCAGCCCCTCGATGCCGCGCGCGGTGTCGATGACCTTCTTGACGTCCGGGTCCGACTCGTACAGCCCGCGGATCTCGCCGGCCTCCGCGTAGCGGGGGTGCTTCGCGTCGAAGATGCCGGTCAGCGGGATGTCCTTGCCCATGACGGCCGGCGGCATCGCCTTGGTGATCCGGTCACCCACCGCGTAGGGATAGCCGAGCACCCGCGCCGAGTCCTTGATCGCGGCCTTCGCCTTGATCGTGCCGAAGGTGGCGATCTGCGCGACCTTGTCCTCGCCGTACTTCTCGGTGACGTACTGGATGACCTCGCCGCGACGCCGGTCGTCGAAGTCGATGTCGACATCCGGCATCGAGACCCGCTCGGGGTTGAGGAACCGCTCGAAGATCAGGCCGTGCGGGATCGGGTCCAGGTCGGTGATGCCGAGGGCGTAAGCGACGAGCGAGCCGGCGGCCGAGCCACGGCCCGGACCGACGGCGATGCCCTGGCTCTTGGCCCACTGGATGAAGTCGGCGACCACGAGGAAGTACGACGGGAAGCCCATCTGGATGATGACGCCCAACTCGTACTCGGCCTGCTTGACGTGCCCCTCCGGGATGCCCTGCGGGTAGCGGCGGGCCAGGCCGGCGAACGTCTCCTTGCGGAACCAGGACTCCTCGGTCTCCCCGTCGGGCACGGGGAAACGCGGCATGAGGTTGTGGAACTCGAACATGCCGGCCGGGTCGACCTTCTCGGCGACCAGCAGGGTGTTGCGGCAGCCCTCCAGCCAGAGGTCGGACGTGTCGACGCCGCGCATCTCCTCGGCGGACTTGATGTAGTAGCCGCTGCCGTCGAACCGGAACCGGTTCGGGTCGGCGACGTTCGCCGCGGTCTGCACGCAGAGCAGCACGTCGTGCGCCTCGGCCTGCGACTCGTGCGTGTAGTGCGAGTCGTTCGTGACCACCGGCGGGATGTCCAGTTTGCGGGAGATCTCCATCAGCTCCTGGCGCACCCGGCGCTCGATGCTGATGCCGTGGTCCATGATCTCCAGGAAGTAGTTGTCCTTCCCGAAGATCTCCTGGTACCTGGCCGCGGCCTTCAACGCCTCGTCGTACTGGCCCAGCCGCAACCGGGTCTGCACCTCACCCGAGGGGCAGCCGGTGGTCGCCATCAGGCCGTCGGCGTGCTCGGCGAGCAGTTCCGCGTCCATCCGCGGCCACTTGACGAAGAAACCCTCGGTGTACGACCGGCTGGTGAGCTTGAACAGGTTGTGCAGGCCGGCCTTGTTCCGCGCCCAGATCGTCATGTGCGTGTAGCCGCCGCTGCCGGAGACGTCGTCGCTCTTCTGCTCCGGGCGGCCCCACCGCACCCGCTGCTTGTGGAACCGCGACTCCGGCGCCACGTACGCCTCGATGCCCAGGATCGGCTTCACGCCGGCGGCCATGGCCTGCTTGTAGAAGTCGTTCGCGCCGTGCATGTTGCCGTGGTCGGTCATCGCGACCGCCGGCATCCCCTGGCGGCTGACCTCGGCGAAGAGGTCCTTGAGCCGGGCGGCACCGTCGAGCATCGAGTACTCCGTGTGCACGTGCAGATGCGCGAACGAATCGCCCATGCGTGGCGCCCCCCGGGTTGTGGATCAAGCGGTGTCGGAGTCGACCGACCTACCCTACCGACGCCGGCTGACGGCCTCCACCGTCCGCGCCGGAGGTGGTCCGCATCTCGCCGCGGCCGGCGAGGGCCCGGCCGGCGGGGGCGGCCAGGACGCGGCCGGCGAGGGCGCGGGCACCGCCGGGATGCCCGCGCCCTCGCCGGGTGTCAGACCCGCTGGGCGACGAAGAGTGCCGCCACGTCCGCCGAGCTCATCGCGCCCTGGTACGCGCCCAGGTCGTCCACCTGGCCGTAGAGCCACCCCTCGGGGCCGGCCGCGGTGCTCACGCGCCCGACCACCAGGGAACCGGTTGCCTGCCGGGGCTGCCCGGCGGCGTCCAGCGCCACCGTGCGGACGAGGGTGCCGTCGACGTGGAGCAGCACCTGCCGGTGGGCGGCGTCGAGCACCACGACCAGGTGGTGCCACAGGTCGGCGTCGGCCGCCGGGGCGGTCGCCTCCGTGGCGGCGCCGCCGGGCGCGCCGGCGCCGTCCGCCGGAACCACGAGGGTCCAGCGTCCGCCGTCGACCGGCTCCCAGCCGAGGCGCAACGCGTGACCGCCGGCCGCGTCCTGCGACACCACGGTCTGCGCGCCGCGGGACGGGTCGAGCCGGACCCAGGTGGCGAGGGTGAACGACTGGTCGGTACGCAGCACCGGCGCGTCCGCCCAGACCGGGTTGCCCGGCTCACCCCGGTTGGCCTGGCTGCGGGCGTACTCCCGGGTGGTCTCGCCGTAGTGCGGATCCGACGGGTCGTCGATCCAGTGCGTCCCGTCCAGTGCGAGGACGCTGCCCTGCCGCCCGGCGTCGACATACGACCCTTGGGTCAGGTAGAGCTGACGGTCGAACGCGGTGCTGTCGGGCGCGGAGCAGAGGGTGGGGTCGTCGATCGACTCGTCGTAGCACGGAATCGCGTTCTCGAAGTTCCACTTGCCGACCTGGACCGGCCGCAGGAGGCCCGGCTCGTCGAAGCCGCCGGACCCCGGGTCGGAGGCGCGCCAGCCGGTGAAGTCCTGAGCGACGAGGGTCCGGTCGTACACCCGCACGTCGGCCAGATTGCCCCGCCACCAGGTGGCGTCGCCACGACCCAGCCGGAACTCGCCGGCGGGGTCGTTGACGGCGGTCACCCGGAACTTGGTCGCCTCGGCGACGCCGTCAACCCAGAGGGTGAGGGTACGCGCGGCGGCGTCGTGGACCACCGCGACGTGGGTCCAGAGGCCGACCCGCGGCGCCGACGTGGACCGGGCGACCGACCACTTGGCGCCCTTCCCGGTCTTCGTCGGCATCCGGACCTGCCACCGGTTGGAGGCCTTGTCGTAGCCCACGGAGAGCGTGGCGTGCCGCGAACCGGCCTTGCTGACGAAGTCCCGGCTGACGGACGCGTCGGTGAGGCGGACCCAGGCGGCGACCGAGAAGGTGCCGGCGCTGTCCAACGTGGTGGGCGACGCGGACAGGTACGACGACGCGCCGTCGAACGCGGACGCCTCTCCCCCGACCAGCCGGGCGTCCTGCTCCCAGCCGAGGCCCACGGGCGTCAGTGGGCTGTCACCGCCGACGGCGGGCTGGTTGTCGGCGAGGGCCTGCTCCCGGGTGATGCCCGGATACGTCTCCACCGACCAGAACGCGGTCGCTGGGGCCGGACGGTCGATGGTGGTGCTCCCGCGCGGTGCCGCCTCCGCGGCACCGGCGGGCAGGAGGGCGGCTGCCACCGCCATGGCAAGTGTGCTGGTCCGGGCACGGCCGGACGAGAAATAGCTGGTCATGACACCTTTCCCCGCTGAAGTCCGGCCGAGCTGTCCCGAGGGGATCCACGCGCGTCCGGCCGGTCGCCGGGTCAGTGTCACAGGGCGGTGCAAGCACCGCCACCCCGCCGTCACCTGGGCACAATGATGTTCGGCTGGACAATAGTGTGTGGCGCACAGTAGCGTGTGATGCATGGTCAGCGAAGAGATCCTCCGGACCCACCTCCAGGAGCTGCGCCGGGGCACGGTCGTGGTGGCGAGCCTCGTCGTCCTGCGCCGCCCCGACTACGGCTACGCGCTGCTGCAACGCCTGACCGAGCACGGCTTTCCCGTCGATGCCAACACGCTCTACCCGCTGCTGCGCCGCCTCGAGGACCAGGGGCTGCTGACCAGCGAGTGGAACACCGAGGAGAGCCGGCCGCGCAAGTTCTACCGGACCAGCCCCGACGGCGAGGCGGTCCTCGACCGGCTCCTCGCCGACCTGTCCGCCGTGCAGACCTCCATGACCGCCCTGCTCGAAGGAGTGGACCGATGACCGCCCTGACCGACCGCTACGTCGCCGCGACCCTGCGCTCGGTGCCCGCCGCGCGCCGCGGGGAGATCGCCACCGAGCTGCGCGCCTCGATCGAGGACATGATCGAGGGCCGGACAGCCGCCGGGGAG
Source organism: Micromonospora sp. WMMD558 (assembly GCF_049315255.1). Taxonomy (NCBI): domain Bacteria; kingdom Bacillati; phylum Actinomycetota; class Actinomycetes; order Micromonosporales; family Micromonosporaceae; genus Micromonospora; species Micromonospora sp. WMMD558. The sequence goes on from NZ_CP186061.1 coordinate 5,481,431, forward strand.
GACACCGCCTCCGCCGAGCGGGAGGTGCTCACCGAGCTGGGCGACCCGGCGCAGCTCGCCGCCCGGTACGCCGACCGGCGGCTCCAACTCATCGGCCCCACCTACTACCTGGCCTGGCAGCGGCTGCTCGTCACGTTGCTCAGCATCATCCCCGGCATCGTCGGCGTGGTCGTCGGCGTCGTGGAGGCCACCGCCGGCGACAACCCGGGCGGCGCCATCGGGGCCGGCATCGTCGCGGCCTTCCAGACCGCCGTGCAGATCGCGTTCTGGGTGACGCTGGTCTTCGCGGTGCTCGAACGGCTGGGCACCCCGCTGAACCTGCCCGGCTGGACCGTCGACGACCTCCCCGACGAGCCCGTCGAGCGGGACGTCCCGCTCACCGACACGTGCGCCTCGCTCGTCGCCCTGGTCCTGACCGCCGCGTTCCTCGTCTGGCAGCACTTCCAGACGCTGGTCCCGGCCGACGGTGACCGCCTGGCGATCCTCGACCCCGCACTGTGGACGTCCTGGCTCCCGGTCCTCCTCGCGGTGCTGGTCGTCAGCGCCGGCCTGGAGATCACCAAGTACCGCGTCGGCCGCTGGACCTGGCCCCTCGTCGCGCTCAACGCCCTGCTGCACCTGGCGTTCGCGGTGCCGGCGGTCTGGCTGCTGCTCACCGACCGGCTGTTCAACCCCGAGTTCGTCGCCCACATTCCGTGGCTGCGCGACGGCGACAATCTCGAGACGCTCGCGAACGGCGTCGCGATCGGCACCGTGGCCGTCGTGCTCTGGGACGTCGTCGACAGCGTGGTCAAGGCGCTACGTGCCCGCCGCTGACACACCCGGTCCCGGCGGCGCATGATCGACTCGATGCCGGCGGCATCGCGGTGTCCCGCCGCCGTAGATCACGCGATGCCGGCGGCACGGAGTGGATCACACCGACCGGGCGAACGCCGTGCCGCCCCGCCCGTCGGCCGGCGCGGCGGCCAGGTGGGGTTCCGGGCGGGCACCGACCGGATGGATGAGATCCTGACCAGAATGAGCACGGCGGCGGGTGAGGACTGGCGGCGGCCCGGGCCGACGCCTGAGCAGCAGCGGCGCGACGTCTACGTGGGGCTGGCGGTGACCGTGCTCGCCCTGGTCAGCCTCACCCTCGCCCGCAGCACCGGGGCGTTCGTCCTGGGCCCGCCTCCGTCGGTGGCGGAGCAGATCCTCTGGACCGTCGCGACCACTCTGCCGCTGATCTGGCGGCGGCGGTTCCCCGCCACGGTCACGCTGGTCGTCTCCGCCGCGTACATCGCGGGGCAGGCCCGCGCCGCACCGGAGTTCCAGGTGACCTCGGGCGCGCTCTTCGCCGCCCTCTACACGCTCGGCGCGTGGGGCCGGGACCGCCGCCTCGCGCGGCGACTGCGGATCGGCGTGATCGCCGCCATGTTCGTCTGGCTCGGCGTCTCGTACGCGATCAGTGTCGCCCGCATCCCGCCCGACGCGTTCGCCGGCGCCGTCGGGCCGGTCCCCCCGGTGATCGCGATGATGGTCAACGGGGTGCTGCTCAACGGCCTGTTCTTCGGCTTCGCGTACTTCTTCGGGGAGACCGCCTGGCTGGCCGCCCGCCGGTCGCACGACCTCCGGGCGCAGGCGGAGGAGCTCCGCCGGTCGCAGGCCGAGGTCCGCGAGCACGCCGTGGTCGGCGAGCGGGTCCGCATCGCCCGGGAGCTGCACGACGTCGTCGCCCACCACGTGTCGGTGATGGGCGTGCAGGCGGCCGCCGCCCGCCGGGTCCTCGACCGGGACCCGGCCAAGGCCCGCATCGCGCTCGGCGCCGTCGAGGAGTCGGCGCGCACGGCGGTGGACGAGCTGCGCCGGATGCTCGGCGTCCTGCGCGCCCGCGACCGCGAGCCGGCGGCTGTCGGGCAGCCCGCCGGGATCGACCAGGTCACCGCGGTGGTCGACCGGGCCCGGGAGGCGGGGCTGCGGGCCAGCCTCGGGGTGTACGGGGACCCGGTGCCGCTGCCGGACTCGGTCTCCCAGGCCGCGTACCGGGTGGTGCAGGAAGCGGCGACGAACACGCTGAAACACGCGACCGGGGCGACCGCGCTGGACGTGCGGATCCGCCACCTGGCGCACGACGTGGAGGTGGACGTGACCGACGACGGACGGCCCACCCGCCCACCCAATCCCGACGGGATGGGCCTGGTCGGGATGCGCGAGCGGGTCGCCACGCACGGCGGCGCGCTGGAGGTCGGCCCACGCGCCGGCGGCGGCTGGCGGGTACGCGCCCGCTTTCCGCTGCCCGCCGCGGCGGAGCGTCCGACATGAGCGAGCGGATCACCACGCCCGGCGCGGCCGGGTCCCGTGCCGGCACCGGCGCCGGGGCCGGCCGGGCCGTCCGGGTGCTGCTCGCCGACGACCAGCACCTCGTCCGCACCGGGTTCCGGGTCATCCTCGAGGTGGAGGACGACATCGAGGTGGTCGGGGAGGCCGCCGACGGCGAACGGGCGGTGAGCATGACCCGGGCGCTGCGCCCGGACGTGGTGCTGATGGACGTGGAGATGCCCGGCGTCGACGGGCTGGAGGCCACCCGGCGGATCACCGCCGACGCGGACCAGTCAGGCGGGCCGGCGGTGCTGATCCTCACCACCTTCGACCGGGACGACTACCTGTTCACCGCGCTGCGCGCCGGGGCGAGCGGGTTCCTGCTCAAGAACGGCACCCCGGAGTCGCTGGTCGAGGCGATCCGGGTGGTGGCCCGCGGCGAAGGGCTCATCGCCCCGGAGCTCACCCGGCGGGTGATCGCCACCTTCGCCCGCTCCGGCGCCTCGGCCACGGCGGGGACGGCACCGGAGGCGGCGCTGCGGGACCTCACCCCCCGGGAGCGGGAGGTGCTGGTCCTGGTCGCCGGGGGCGCGAGCAACGCGGAGATCGCCGCCGCCCTGCACCTGGGCGAGGCGACGGTGAAGACGCACGTCAGCCGGGTGCTGACCAAACTCGGCCTGCGCGACCGGGTCCAGGCGGTGGTCTTCGCGTACGAGCACGGGGTGGTACGCCCCGGCGGATGATCTCCGGTCCGTCCCGCGGGGGATCCGGAGGCTCAGCCCGTGGACGGACGGCGGACGGCGCCCGGTGACCTAGCGTGGCCGCCGTGACGAACGTCCTCCGTCTCGACGGTGTCGACCGCAGCTTCGGCGACCGTCGGGTGCTCCAGAACGTGTCCTTCGAGGTGCCGGCCGGGCGGATGACCGGCTTCGTGGGCGGAAACGGCGCCGGCAAGACGACAACCATGCGGATCGTCCTCGGCGTGCTCGCCGCCGACGCCGGTCAGGTGACCTGGCAGGGCAGACCACTGACGCGGGAGGACCGCCGACGCTTCGGCTACATGCCGGAGGAACGCGGCCTCTACCCGAAGATGAGCGTCCGGGAGCAGGTGACCTACCTGGGCCGGCTGCACGGGATGACCACGGCGGCGGCCCGCCGCAACACCGACGTGCTGCTGGAGCGGGTCGGCCTCGCCGAACGCGGCGACGACCTGCTGGAGACGCTCTCGCTGGGCAACCAGCAGCGCGCCCAGATCGCCGCCGCGCTGGTGCACGACCCCGAGGTGCTGGTGCTCGACGAGCCGTTCTCCGGCCTCGACCCGCTGGCCGTGGACACGGTCGTCGCCGTGCTGCGCGAACGCGCCGAGACCGGCGTACCGGTGCTCTTCTCCAGCCACCAGCTCGACGTCGTGGAACGGCTCTGCGACGACCTGGTGATCATCGCGGGCGGCGTGATCCGGGCCGCCGGTAGCCGCGAGCAGTTGCGCTCGACGTACACCTCGCCCCGCTACGAGCTGGTGGTGGAGACCGACGCCGGCTGGCTCCGCGACCAGCCGGGGGTGACCCTGGTGGACCTGGACGGCGCCCGCGCCGTCTTCGACCTCCCGCCGGGCACCGACGAGCAGCCGGTGCTGCACGCGGCGCTCGCCCGCGGCCCGGTCCGCGCGTTCCGCCCGGTCAGCCCCTCCCTCACCGAGATCTTCCGAGAGGTCGCCCAGTGAACACCCTGCAGGCCACCCGCCTGGTCGCCGTCCGGGAGGTCCGGGTCAAGCTGCGCGACCGGACCTTCCTCATCAGCACGCTGTTCTTCCTGCTCATCGCCGCCGCGGCGACGATCCTGCCGCCGCTGCTCTCCGGCGGTCCGTCCACCGTGGCCGCGACCGAGGCGGTGGCCGGTCCGCTGCGCGCGGCGGGGCTCGAGGTACGGACGCTGCCGGACGACCGCGCCGCCGAGCAGGCCGTCCGCGACGGCGACGTGGACGCCGCCGTCGTGTCCGGCCCGACCGTGCTCGCAATGGACGAGGCGCCCGACGACGTCGTGACCGCCCTGAGCACCCAGCCGCCGGTGCGGCTGCTGAACCCCGACGCGGTGGACCCGGCGGTGGCGTTCCTGGTGCCGTTCGCCTTCGCGTTCGTCTTCTTCGTGACGTCACAGACCTTCGGCGTGCAGATCGCGCAGAGCATCATCGAGGAGAAGCAGACCAGGATCGTCGAGATCCTCGTCGCCGCGGTGCCGGTCCGGGCACTGCTGGCCGGCAAGCTGGTCGCCGGGACCCTGCTGGCGCTGGGGCAGATCGCCCTGGTCGCCCTGGTCACGGTCGCCGGCATGACGTTCGGCGACAGCGGCGGGCTGCTCTCGCTGCTCGCGCCCGCGATCGGGTGGTTCCTGCCGTTCTTCCTGCTGGGCTTCGTGCTGATCGCGGCCATGTGGGCGGCGGCCGGGGCCCTGGTCAACCGGCTCGAGGACATCGGCGGGGTGTCCACACCGGTGCAGCTCGCCGTGATGCTGCCGTTCTTCGCGGTCATCTTCCTCAACGACAACGCGACCGCCATGCGGGTGATGTCCTACCTGCCGTTCTCCGCGCCGACGGCGATGCCGCTGCGGCTGTTCACCGGTGACGCCGCCGGCTGGGAACCGCTGGTGTCGCTGGCCCTGCTGCTGGTCACCGCCGGCGCGTTCCTGGCCGCGGGAGCCCGGGTGTACGAGGGCTCGCTGCTGCGTACCAACGGCCGCACCTCGATCGGCACCGCCTGGCGCTCCCGGGAGACGCTGGGCTGACGCGGACGCGAAACGGGCCCGGCACCACCGATGGCGGGTGGTGCCGGGCCCGGCGCGAAGCGCTCCCGGCGGCGGCTCAGCCGACGGCGGCCATAATCTCGTCGCTGACGTCGAAGTTCGCGTAGACGTTCTGCACGTCGTCGCAGTCCTCCAGGACGTCGATCAGCTTGAAGATCTTCCGGGCGCCCTCCTCGTCCAGCGGGACGTTGACGCTCGGGATCAGCGAGGACTCGGCCGACTCGTACTCGATGCCGGCGTCCTGCAGCGCGGTGCGGACCGCGATCAGGTCGGTCGGCTCGGAGACCACCTCGAACGCCTCGCCGAGGTCGTTGACCTCCTCGGCGCCCGCGTCCAGGACGGCCATCATCACGTCGTCCTCGCTGGTGCCGGCCTTGGGGACGATGACCACGCCCTTGCGGGAGAACATGTACGACACCGAGCCGGCGTCGGCGAACGAACCGCCGTTGCGGGTCAGCGCGGTACGCACCTCGGTGGCGGCGCGGTTGCGGTTGTCGGTGAGGCACTCGATCAGCAGCGCGACGCCGTTCGGGCCGTAGCCCTCGTACATGATCGTCTGGTAGTCGGCGCCGCCGGCCTCCAGGCCGGAGCCCCGCTTGACCGCGCGATCGATGTTGTCGTTGGGGACCGAATTCTTCTTGGCCTTCTGGATCGCGTCGTAGAGGGTCGGGTTGCCGGCCGGGTCGCCGCCGCCGGTGCGCGCCGCCACCTCGACGTTCTTGATCAGCTTGGCGAACATCTTGCCGCGCTTGGCGTCGATGACCGCCTTCTTGTGCTTGGTCGTCGCCCACTTTGAGTGGCCGGACATCAGTTACCTCCGTTGCTACCCGCCGTCTGCATCGACCGCACCGCACTCGCCCCCGCTCCCGCCGGCGCACGCGGAGAGTGCCGGTCAGCTCTGGTGGAAGCCGTGGCGGGCAGATGGCCCTGCCGAATCTCGGCAATCCTACCGGCGGGCCGCGGGTGGATGTCACGCACCGCACGCCGCCGGCCCGCCCCGTGCGGCCCGAACAGGCACAACGGGGCGGGCCGGGTGGTCATTCCCCGAAGCCGTACGACCCGACCTCGGTGAATCCGGAGGTGCTCCGCTCCGCACACCGGTCCTCCAGCCCGGCGCGGTACCGGCGGAACGATTCCAGCTGCGGCAGCGGTCCCGGCAGCTCCGGGGCCAGGGCGATGTCGACGAAGCTGCGCCCGTCGTCGAGTTGCAGCGTCACGAAGCGCAGCCCGGCCGGCCGGGTCCGGGACAACTCGGCGTAGACGGCACGCAGGAGGGCCAGGTGCGTCCCGACGTGTTCGGGACGGACCCGGTACTGGATGACGATCGTCTCCACCGCTCACCCCACCAGCTCGGGCCGGCGGTCCGCCGCGGCCCGCAGCGCGGTCGTCCAGGTCAGGATCTCGGTGAGCATGGTGGTGAGCGACTGCTCCCGCCCGTCCTCGGGAGCGAGCCGGGCCGGGTGGGTCGGGTCATCCGGCGCCGCGCCGGAGAAGTCGAAATCGGTGAAGAGCCCCAGGGCCACCCGCGTCGGTACGACCACGACCCGCACCTCGCCGAGGACGGTCTGGAGGTGGTCGCCGGCCCGGGTGCCGCCCTGCACGCCGTAGGTCAGCACCCCGGCGACCTTGCCGTTCCACTCGGCGTACAGGTAGTCGACGGCGTTCTTCAACGCGGCCGGGACGGACCGGTTGTAGTCCGGGGTGACGAACAGGAAGGCGTCGTACCCGCCGACCACGCCCGCCCAGCGCCGGGTGTGCGGGTTGCGGTAGTCGCCGAACAACGCCGGCACCGGCTCGTCGAGCAGCGGCAGGTCCTGCTCGGCCAGGTCCACCAGCTCGACGGCGGCGTCGCCGTCGCGAACGGCCGGGTGCCGGGACGCGACCCGGGTCACCCAGCCGGCGACGGCGGTGCCGCGCCGGCCCGGTCGGGTGCTGCCCACGATCACGCCGATCCGGATCGGCGCGGAGGTCTGTGTGTTCTGCATGACCTGAGCCTCGCGCCGGGGCGGCTGGGTGGGGAGGCCGGCGCGAGGGTGGCCCCGGCAGGGACACCCTTCGTCGGGTGTCCGGTGTCAGACTGGGCCGGTGATGGACGGAGAGCTCGGCGCGTTCCTGCGCAGCCGGCGGGAAGCGCTCCCGCCCGGACGGGTCGGCCTTCCCGAGGGGCCCCGGCGCCGGACGCCGGGACTGCGCCGCGCCGAGCTGGCGACGCTCGCGCAGGTGAGCGTGGAGTACCTGACCCGCCTGGAACAGGGCCGCGACACCCGCCCGTCGCCGGAGATCCTCGCCGCGCTCGCCGACGCGCTGCGGTTGGACGACGCCGACCGCGAACACCTCCGCCAGCTCGCGGCCGCCCACCACAGCAGGCAGCTCTGCCCGCGCGGGAGGACCGCGGTCACGCGTACGGTGCGGCCGTCCGTCCGCGCGCTGCTCGACGCCTTCCGCGACGCGCCGGCGCACCTGGCCAACCGGCTCGGCGACGTCCTGGCGTGGAACGACCCCTTCGACCGGGTCGCCCGGCCGCTGGGTCTGCTCGACGGCTCCCACCCCAACCTGACCTGGTACGTCTTCACCGACGAACGGGCCCGGGAGGCGTTCGCCGACTGGGCCGGAACGGCCGACCACCAGGTCGCCGAGCTGCACCGGCTGCGCCAGGGCGATCCGGCGACCGACGAGTTCGCCGACCGGCTGGTCCGGACCGTGGGCACGCCGTTCGCCGACCGGTGGCGGCGGCGTCCGGTGCCGGCGGCGCACCACGGGGTACGCGAGCTGCGCCACCCGCACGTCGGGCCGCTACGGCTGGCCTACGAGACCCTGACGGTCGGCGACACGGGCGACCAGTGGTTGATCACCCACGTGCCGGCGGACGCGGCCACGGCCGCCCGGCTGGACAAGCTCCTGGGCCGCGTACCCGGCCGCCTGCGCGCCGTCGCAGGCTGAGCCCCCGCCCACCCGCCCGGTCGATCACCCGCTCGGGTCGATCGAGAGGCGCGGCCCCGCAAACCTCTTGATCGACGAGCGCCGGCGCGCGGGTCGGGCGGGGTCAGCGGGCGGTGCGGACGAGGTTCACGAAGTACGCGTGCAGGCGCCGGTCGCCGGTCAGCTCCGGGTGGAACGAGGTGGCCAGCAGGTTGCCCTGCCGGACCGCGACGATCCGCCCGGCGGCGGGGCCCTCGGTCACCGTGCCGAGCACCTCGACGCCCGCACCGACGCGCTCCACCCAGGGCGCCCGGATGAACACCGCGTGGAACGGCCCGCCGTCGACGCCGGTGACCTCCACCGGCGCCTCGAACGAGTCGACCTGGCGGCCGAACGCGTTGCGCCGGACGGTCATGTCGATGCCGGCGAAGCCGCGCTGGTCGGGCCGGCCGTCGAGCACCTCACCGGCCAGCATGATCATGCCGGCGCAGGACCCGTAGACCGGCATGCCACCGGCGACGCGCTTGTCGATCGGCTCGCGCAGCTCGAAGATGTCGGCCAGCTTGCTGATCGTGGTGGACTCGCCGCCCGGGATGACCAGGCCGTCGACCGCGTCCAACTCCTCGCAGCGGCGGACCGGTCGGGCGTCCGCTCCGGCGGCGGCCAGGGCGTCGGCGTGCTCCCGGACGTCGCCCTGGAGGGCGAGCACACCGATCACGGGTGCCGTCACGTTCACTCCTTCCGCAGTCGTTAAGAGGGGGCCCCTTCTCTACCGGAGGCGTTAAGCAGGGGCCCTTCCTTCACCAGCCGCGCTCGGCCAGGCGGTGCGGCTGCGGGATCTCGTCGACGTTGATGCCGACCATCGCCTCGCCGAGGCCGCGGGAGACCTTGGCCAGCACGTCCGGGTCGTCGTGGAAGGTGGTGGCCTTGACGATCGCGGCGGCACGCTGCGCCGGGTTGCCGGACTTGAAGATGCCGGAGCCGACGAAGACGCCCTCGGCGCCGAGCTGCATCATCATGGCGGCGTCGGCCGGGGTGGCGATACCACCGGCGGTGAACAGCACCACCGGCAGCTTGCCGGTCTCGGCGACCTCCTTGACCAGCTCGTACGGCGCCTGCAGCTCCTTGGCGGCGACGTACAGCTCGTCGGCCGGCAGCGACCGGAGCCGGCGGATCTCCTTGCGGATCTTGCGCATGTGGGTGGTGGCGTTGGAGACGTCACCGGTGCCGGCCTCGCCCTTGGAGCGGATCATGGCCGCCCCCTCGGTGATCCGGCGCAGCGCCTCGCCCAGGTTGGTGGCGCCGCAGACGAAGGGGACGGTGAAGGCCCACTTGTCGATGTGGTTCTCGTAGTCGGCCGGGGTCAGCACCTCGGACTCGTCGACGTAGTCCACACCGAGGGACTGCAGGATCTGCGCCTCGACGAAGTGGCCGATCCGGGCCTTGGCCATCACCGGGATGGAGACGGCGTTGATGATGCCGTCGATCATGTCCGGGTCGCTCATCCGGGAGACGCCGCCCTGGGCGCGGATGTCGGCGGGCACCCGCTCCAGCGCCATCACGGCGACGGCGCCGGCGTCCTCGGCGATCTTGGCCTGCTCGGGGGTGACCACGTCCATGATCACGCCGCCCTTGAGCATCTCGGCCATGCCGCGCTTGACGCGGGCGGTGCCGGTCACGGGGGTGGCAGTGGTGTTCGGGGAGGTGGTTTCGGGCACGGGTCATCGCTCCTAGAGACGTGCTGGGAGGGTGGCTGCGGAGATGCTACGACGGGGTGAACGCGCGTCCGACAGCCAATCAGACCCACGGTGGCCTGCTGTGTGGCAGCCGTCACGGGCCGGGAGGTGTCGCGCGCTCAGCCGGCGGGGACGTCGGCGGGTGCGGTCAGCGTCGGATCGTCGATGTCGAAGTACCGCGGCCAGGGCTGCCGTCGCCCCATCCGTAACAGACGCACCAGCGGTCGCCCCCGCGCCGCCCGGGCGTCACGGACCAGGTCGGTGTGCACCTGCCGGGCCAACGCCAGCCGCCGGCTCGCGGCGATCACGGCCTCCGCGTCCGGATCGCCCGGATCGAGCTGAACCGCGCGCAGTTGGCGGGTGAGGTCGTTCTCGGCCGCCTCACGCTCGTCGGGGCGGGCATCCAGCGCGATCCGCGCGGCCGCGTACAGCTCGACACCGTAGCGGCGCTCGGCGAGGACCGCGGCGGCCGCCGCGCGGCGCAGCAGGTGGGCGTCGAGCGCCCGGGCCGCCGACTCCGCCCGCGCCTGCAGGCGCCGAACCCGTCCGGCGGTCCAGACGAGGTACGCCGCCAGCAGCCCGACGACCAGCGTCGCGCCCACCGCCCACCACATGCCCGGCATCGTAGTGTCGCTCCGTTCCCGTCTCCGCCGGCCACGGCCGGCCGACCGCCGGCCTCCCCCGCACCACCGGCCCCACCGGTCAGCCCAGCCCCACCCATTCCTGGTCGATGACCCGACCGTCGGTGGCCTCGATCGCCGCTGCGTATACCTCCAGAACCCGGCGGGCAACCACGGGCCAGTCGAAATTCGCCACCACCTGGTCGCCGCAGGCGGTCAGCGTGGCCCGCGTCTCCGGGTCGTCGAGCAGGTCGGCGAGGGCGGTCCCCAGTGCCGACGGGTCGCCGGTGCGGAACAGCCGGCCGGCCCGGCCGCCGTCGAGCACCCGGCGGAAGGCGTCCAGATCACTCGCGACGACCGTCGTCCCCGCCGCGAGCGCCTCCGTGAGGATCATCCCGAACGACTCGCCGCCGGTGTTCGGCGCCACATAGAGGTGGACGCTGCGCAGCATCCGGGCCTTGTCCGCCTCGGAGACCAGGCCGAGGAAGGTGATCTGGTCATGCAACTCGGCCGGGAACTTCTCGTACAGGTCGTCGGAGTCACCGGGCCCCGCGACCAGCAGCCGCAGCCCGGGGCGTTCGGACGCGAGGTGCACGAACGCGTCCCGAAGCACCGGGAAGCCCTTGCGGGCCTCGGTGAACCGGCCGAGGAAGCCGATCGTGCCGCCCCGTCCCGATGCGCACTCCCCCGGCCAGCCGGGCAGCGGCTCGGCGTCGGTGAACTTCGCGACGGCCACCCCGTTCGGGATCTCCACCGCCCCGCCGTCCATGTGCTCGACCTGCACCTTGCGGGCCAGGGCGCTGACCGCGATCCGGGCGGTGATGCGCTCCAGAACGATCTGGAGCACGCCCTGCGCGGCGGCGAGTACCCGGGAGCGGGTCATCGCGGTGTGGAACGTGGCCACCACCGGCCCCCGCGCGGAGAGCACGGCGAGCATGGACAGGCTGAGCGTCAGCGGCTCGTGCACGTGCAGCACGTCGAAGTCGCCCCGGATGATCCACCGGCGGACCCGGGCGGTGGAGACCGGGCCGAAGGCGATCCGGGCCACCGAGCCGTTGTACGGCAGCGGCACCGCCCGCCCGGCCGGCACGACGTACGGCGGCAGCGGCGAGTCCTCGTCGGCCGGGGCGAGGACGCTCACCTCGTGCCCGAGGCCGATCAGCGCCTCGGCGAGGTCCATCACGTGGTTCTGCACGCCGCCCGGTACGTCGAAGGAGTACGGGCACACGATGCCGATTCGCACGTTGGCGCCCTTTCCCTCAGGCCTGTCCGGTTGCCGGCGAGGGCTGGGCCACGCCGGTCGTGGCGGCGTGCTGCTGGTCCAACCACATCCGCTGCAACATGTGCCAGTCTTCCGGATGGCGGGCGATGCCCGCCGCCAGACCGTCGGCGACCCGCTGTGTCAGGGCCCGGACCCGCGCGTCCAGCGGGCCCTCCTCCGGGCCGGGCACCGGCACCGGCCCCTCGATCGAGGCGTGCGCGGCGTCCGGCTCGTACCACATCGATGCCACGTAGAGGGGCGCGCCGGTGCGCAGCGCGAGCAACGCCGGACCGGGGGGCATCCGGGTGCGGGCGCCGAAGAAGTTCACCTCGACGCCGCGCGCCGAGAGGTCCCGGTCGGCGAGGAGCGGGACGATCGCACCGGCCTGGATCCGGTCGACCAGCACGTCGAAGGCGGGCCGCTCCCCACCCTGGGTGGGCAGGATCTCCATGCCGAGATTCCGCCGGAAGGCGAGGAAACGCCGGTAGACGCCCTCCGGCTTGAGCCGCTCGGCGACGGTGGTGATCGGCCAGCCCATCGCCGCGACCCAGGCGCCGGCGGCGTCCCAGTTGCCGGCGTGCGGCAGCGCCACGACCGCGCCCCGGCCGGCGGCCACGTCGGCCGCCAGCACGTCCTCACCGTCCAGCCGGAAGGCGGCGAGGATCTCCGCGCGGCTCAGCGCCGGCAGGCGGAACGCCTCCAGCCAGTACCGGGCGTAGGAGCGCAGGCCGGCGCGGACCAGCTCGTCCAGCTCGGCCTCCGGCATCTCGGGGCCGACGACGCGGCGCAGGTTGGCGCGGAGTCGGGCCGTACTCGGGCCGCCGCGACGGTGGGCGCGGTCGGCGCCCGCCCGGAAGGCCGCGGCCGCGACGGGCCGGGGCAGCGCGCGGACGGCGCGCCACCCGGCGAGGTAGGCCAGCTCGGTGAGGGTCACCGGCGCCGGCCCCGCACGGCCCTCACCCCTGCCCGCCCGACGCGGTGGGGACCTGCTGGGACTGCCGGTACACGTGGGCCATCCGCTGCCCGACCGTGAAGATCGACACGGCGGCGAGCAGCCAGAGCGCGATGGGCAGCGCGACCGGCAGGCCGAGGCCGGCGAGCAGGCCGCCGACGCCGACGATGAGTAGTCGCTCGGTGCGCTCGGCGATGCCCACGTTGCAGGTCATGCCGAGCCCCTCGGCGCGGGCCTTCACGTAGGAGACGAGACTGCCCGCGGCCAGACAGAGCAGGGCCGCCGCGACACCGGCGTGGTCGCCCTCGGTGGCCAGGTAGTAGGCCACGGCGCCGAAGACGGCGCTGTCGGCGATCCGGTCCATGCTCGAGTCGAGGAACGCCCCGAACCGGGTGGAGCCGCCGCTCATGCGGGCCATCGTCCCGTCGAGCAGGTCGGTCAGCGCGAAGACCGTCACGATCAACGCTCCGGCGACGAGGTGGCCGCGGGCGCCGAAGCCGAGCGCGCCGACGAGCACCCCGAGGGTGCCCGTCACGGTGACCGCGTTGGGGGTGACGCCCGCGCGCAGCAGTCGGCGCGCGAGCGGTTCGACGATGCGGGTCATGCCCGCGCGGGCCGTCACTTGGAAGATCTTCGCCATGGCGGTCCCACGATAACGGTCGCCGGGCCAGCGGCGATACGGCCGGTCAGGTGACCCGCGCGGCGAGGCTTGTGCGGCCCGGTCATCGGGTGTCTGATCGACCCAGGAAAGGTGAGCCAGCTCACCGGTCCGCCCGTCCCGTTCCCGCTTGGCAGCAGACCACCGGAGGATATCGCCGCGCACCCGCCCCGGGCCGCACCCCGTCGCGCGCGGCGGTCGCCACCAACCACCGGCTGAGGGAGGTGCGCCCCATGGCGCAGAAGAGTCAGGAGAAGGGGGTCACCGGCGGCGCGCCGGTGGTGACCGACCCCGGCAGGGTCCGCAACGTGGTGCTCGTCGGCCACTCCGGGGCCGGCAAGACGACCCTGGTCGAGGCGTTGCTCGCCGCGACCGGCACGATCGGTCGCGCCGGGAGCGTCACCGACGGCACCACGGTCTGCGACCACGACCCCGCCGCCGTACGCCAGCAGCGCTCGGTGAGCCTGGCCTGCGCGCCCCTGACCCACGACGGGATCAAGGTCAACCTGCTGGACAGCCCGGGGTACGCCGACTTCGTCGGTGAGCTGCGGGCCGGGCTGCGGGCCGCCGACGCCGCACTCTTCGTCGTCTCCGCGGTCGACGGGATGGACGCCGCGACCGCCGCGCTGTGGGAGGAGTGCGCCGCCGTCGACATGCCCCGGGCGGTCGCCGTCTCCCGGCTGGACCACCCGCGCGCGGACTTCGACGAGGCGGTGGCGCTCTGCCAGCGGGTCTTCGGCGACAACGTGCTCCCGCTCTACCTGCCGATGCTCGGTGACGACGGCATCTCCACCGTCGGCCTGCTCGGGCTTATCACGAGGCGGGTCTTCGACTACACCGGCGGCCTGCCGGCGGAGGTGCGCGAGCCGGACCCGGAGCACCTGCCGGCGATCGCCGAGTCCCGCAACGAACTGATCGAGGGGATCATCGCCGAGAGCGAGGACGAGACCCTCATGGACCGGTACCTCGAGGGTGAGGAAATCGGCACCGACATCCTCGTCGAGGATCTGGAGAAGGCGGTCGCGCGCGGCCACTTCTACCCGGTGGTGCCGGTCTGCGCGGAGACCGGGGTGGGGCTGGACGCGCTGCTGGAGGTGCTCACCGCGGGCTTCCCGTCGCCGCTGGAGCACGACGTGCCGGCGGTGACCGGCGTGGACGGTGCGCCCCGGCCGCCGCTCACCTGCGATCCGGACGGCCCGCTGGTCGCGGAGGTCGTCAAGACGACCATCGACCGGCATGTCGGCCGGGTCTCGCTGGTACGGGTGTTCTCCGGCACGCTGCGCCCGGAGCAGACCGTGCACGTCTCGGGGCACGGCATGGCCGAGCGGGGCCACCCCGACCACGACGCCGACGAGCGGGTGGGGCACATCTACTCGCCGCTCGGCGCGACCCTGCGGGAGGTGGGCCTCTGCGTGGCCGGCGACATCTGCGCGATCACCAAGTCGGGCAGCGCGGAGACCGGTGACACCATCTCCGCCAAGGAGGACCCGCTGCTGATCGCGCCGTGGGAGATGCCGGAGCCGCTGCTGCCGGTGGCGATCGTGGCCCGCAGCCGCTCCGACGAGGACGCGCTCGCCCGCAACCTGGCCCGGCTGGTGGCCGGTGACCCCACGCTGCGGCTGGACCGCAACCCGGAGACCCACCAGCTGGTGCTGTGGTGCATGGGCGAGGCGCACGCGGACGTGGTGCTGGAGCGGCTGCGCACCGGCGGTGTGGAGCTGGACACCGAGCCGGTGCGGGTGGCGCTGCGCGAGACGTTCACCGGGTCGGCCAAGGGGCACGGCCGGCACGTCAAGCAGTCCGGCGGCCACGGCCAGTACGCGGTCTGCGACATCGAGGTGGCGCCGCTGCCGCGCGGCGCCGGTTTCGAGTTCGTCGACCGGGTGGTGGGGGGCGCGGTGCCGCACAACTACATCCCGTCGGTGGAGAAGGGGGTCCGCGCCCAGATGGAGCGCGGCCTGGTCGCCGGCTACCCGGTGGTGGACCTGCGGGTGACGCTGTTCGACGGCAAGGCGCACAGCGTGGACTCCTCCGACGCGGCGTTCCAGACGGCCGGGGCCCTGGCGCTGAAGGACGCGGCCGAGAGGGGCCAGCCGGCGCTGCTGGAACCGGTCGACGAGGTGGTCATCCGGGTGCCCGACTCGTCGGTGGGCGCGGTGATGGGCGACCTGTCCGGCCGGCGCGGCCGGGTGCTGGGCACCGAACCGGACACCACGGCCGAGGGCCGCACGCTGGTCCGTGCCGAGGTGCCGGCGACCGAACTCCTCCGGTACGCGGTGGAGCTGCGCTCGATGACCTCCGGCACCGGCACCTTCCGCCGCCAGTTCGTCCGCTACGAACCCATGCCCGCCCACCTGGCCGACCAAATCCGCAAGGAACACACCTAACCCCCTCCCCCTCCCCCCTCCCCCTCCCCCCTCCCCCCTCCCCCCTCCCCCCCCCGACGCGTTGATCATGAAGTTAGCGGAGACAAATCGGACAGATTTGGCCGCTAACTTCATGATCAACGCAGAAGACCCCGCGCGTTGAGCCCCGCAACGGGGTGGTCAGGGTCGGGCGGTGGGGAGGGTGGGGCTGGGCCAGTAGGGGCGGTCGGCTTCGCGGAGGGCCGCCGCCCGCAGAGCCGCCAGCTGGCGTTCCACCTCGGCGAACTGGTCCGGCGGGAGCGGGCCACGGGCCAGCGCCGCCACGTTCTCCTCGACCTGGGCGACCGTACGGCAGCCGGGGATCGGGACGCTGCGGTCGCTGCGCGCCCAGATCCAGCCCAGCGCGCCCTGGGCCAGGGTCCGGCCGTCGGCGGTGAGCGCGGCGCGGACGGCGCTCACCCGGCGCAGCCACTCCGGCGCCGGTCGGCCGCCTCGAAACCACTCCAGCCAGCCGGGCGCGTGCCCGCGCAGGTCGTCCCGGGGCAGCGTGGAGCCGGTCGTGTACTTGCCGGTGAGCAGGCCCATCCCGAGCGGGCACCGGGCGACGCTGACGAGGTCGTACTTGTCGCAGACCGCAAGCAGCTCGGGGGCGTCCCGCAGCACCGACAGGGTGTGCTGCACGGCGGTGGCGCCCCGGGCCGTCTGACCCCACGCGGCGGCCCGGTCCACCCGGTCGGTGCTCCATCCGTACGCGCGCACCAGCCCGTCGGCCACCAGGTCCTCCAGCGTGCCGATCAGGGCCTCCGCGCGCGGGACCGGAAGGTCGCCCAGGTGCAGCTGGTAGAGGTCGATGCGGTCGGTGTCGAGCCGGCGCAGCGAGTCGGTCACCGCCCGCCGCAGGTACGCCGGGGACGCGTCCTCGCCCGTCGCCTGGCGGGCCGCCTCGTCGAACGTGTAGCCCCACTTCGTGGCGACGACCGCCTCGTCACGCCGGCCGGCGAGGGCCCGCCCGAGGATCCGCTCCGAGTGCCCCGCCCCGTACGTGTCGGCGGTGTCGAAGAGGGTCACGCCGAGGTCGAGCGCGCGGCGGACCGCCCGGACGGACTCGTCGTCGTCGACGACGCCCCACCCCAGCGGCTGGAGCCCCTCCGCCCACGGGCCACCGATCGCCCAGCACCCCATGCCGAGGGCGCTCACCTCGATGCCGCTGCGACCCAGCGTCCGCGTCATGACTGCCATCGACGCATCCTGTCACCTCCGGCCGACCGGAGGGAGAAGATCGCGCCGGGTGTCAGGACGGCCAGGCGCGGGCCAGCAGGTCGCGGGTGTCGCCCAGCAGCTGCGGCAGGACCTTGGTGCGGCCGATCACCGGCATGAAGTTGGCGTCACCGCCCCACCGGGGCACCACGTGCTGGTGCAGGTGCGCGGCGATCCCGGCGCCGGCCACGCCGCCCTGGTTCATCCCCAGGTTGAAGCCGTGCGCGCTGCTGACCTTGCGGACCACCCGCATGGCGGTCTGCGTGAACGCGGCCAGCTCGGCCGTCTCCGGGCCGTCGAGGTCGGTGTAGTCGGCCACGTGCCGGTAGGGGCAGACCAGCAGGTGCCCCGGGTTGTACGGGTAGAGGTTGAGCACCACGAAGACGTGCTCGCCGCGCGCCACGACGAGGCTCTCCGGCGCGGGCCGGCCGGGCGCGAGGCAGAACGGGCAGCCGCTCGGCTTCTCGTACCCGCCCTCGGGCCGGTCCTCGCCGGAGATGTAGGTCATCCGGTGGGGCGTCCAGAGCCGGTCCAGGCCGTCCGCCATGACCTCGCTGCTGTCGGTGTGTCCGTCCGCCCCAGTCACAGCAGCGATCCTACGACCCGGCGCGGGGCGTCACCGAACCGCGCCGTCCCGCCGGGGCCCGGGCGTGTGTTAACCGGGGGCCCTTTTACTGCCTGAGGCGTTAAGAAGGGGCCCTTCCTTACACCTCGGCGGCGGACGGGCCGATGTTGCTGCGCGAGGACACCACGTCGACGACGTGGTTGACCGCCTCGGCCATCGGTACGCCGTTGCGCTGCGAGCCGTCCCGGTAGCGGAACGACACGGTGCCCGCCGCGACGTCGTCGTCGCCGGCGATCACCATGAAGGGGATCTTCTGCTGCTGGGCGGTGCGGATCTTCTTCTGCATCCGGTCGTCACCGGCGTCGACCTGGGCACGGATGCCCTCGGCGCGCAGCGCGGCGACGAAGCCGTGCAGGTAGTCGGTGTGGTCCTCGCGGATCGGGATGCCGACCACCTGCACCGGGGCGAGCCAGGCGGGGAAGGCACCGGCGTAGTGCTCGGTGAGCACGCCGATGAACCGCTCGATCGACCCGAACTTCGCGCAGTGGATCATGACGGGCTGCTGCCGGGTGCCGTCGGCCGCCTGGTACTCCAGCCCGAAGCCCTTCGGCTGGTTGAAGTCGTACTGGATGGTCGACAGCTGCCAGGTGCGGCCGATGGCGTCCTTGGCCTGCACGGAGATCTTCGGGCCGTAGAAGGCCGCGCCGCCCGGGTCCGGCACCAGGTCGAGCCCGGTCTCCCGCGCGCACTGCTCCAGCACCGCGGTGGCCGTGGCCCAGTCCTCGTCGGAGCCGACGAACTTGTCGGGCTTGGACTCGTCGCGGGTCGACAGCTCCAGGTAGAAGTCGTCGATGCCGAAGTCCTTCAGCAGGCTGAGCACGAAGTGGAGCAGGTGCTTGATCTCGGCCGGCGCCTGCTCCCAGGTGCAGTAGGAGTGCGAGTCGTCCTGGGTCAGGCCGCGCACCCGGGTCAGCCCGTGGACCACGCCCGACTTCTCGTACCGGTAGACCGACCCGAACTCGAACAGCCGCATCGGCAGCTCGCGGTAGGACCGCCCGCGCGACCGGTAGATCAGGTTGTGCATCGGGCAGTTCATCGCCTTGAGGTAGTAGTCCGCGCCCTCGAGTTCCATGGGCGGGTACATGCCATCGGCGTAGTAGGGCAGGTGGCCCGAGGTGTGGAACAGCCCTTCCTTCGAGATGTGCGGGGTTCCGACGTACTGGAAGCCCTCCTCGATGTGGCGGGTGCGGACGTAGTCCTCCATCACCCGCTTCAGCACGCCGCCCTTGGGGTGGAAGACCGGCAGGCCGGAGCCGATCTCGTCGGGGAAGCTGAACAGGTCCAGGTCCGCGCCGAGCTTGCGGTGGTCGCGCCGCGCGGCCTCCTCGAGGAGCTTCAGGTACGCCTTCAGCTCGTCGCGCGTCGGCCACGCGGTGCCGTACACCCGCTGGAGCTGCGGGTTCTTCTCCGAACCCCGCCAGTACGCGGCGGCCGAGCGCATCAGCTTGAACGCGCCGATCAGCCGCGTGTTCGGCAGGTGCGGCCCCCGGCACAGGTCCGACCAGCAGACCTTGTCCTCGGTGGCGGCGAGGTTGTCGTAGATGGTCAGCTCGCCGCCGCCGACCTCCATGACCTCGTCCGAGTCCAGGCCCTCGCCCTTGACGTCGATCAACTCCAGCTTGAACGGCTCGGCGGCCAGTTCGGCCTTCGCCTCGTCCAGGCTGTTGAAGCGCCGCCGGCGGAACCGCTGGCCGGACTTGACGATCTCCTGCATCCGCTTCTCGAGCTTCGCCAGGTCCTCCGGCTGGAACGGCTTGTCGACGGCGAAGTCGTAGTAGAAGCCGTTCTCGATGGGCGGGCCGATGCCGAGCTTCGCCTCCGGGAAGACGTCCTGCACGGCCTGGGCGAGCACGTGGGCGGTGGAGTGCCGCAGCACGTTCAGCCCGTCCGGAGTGTCGATGGCCACCGGCTCGACCTCGGTGTCGACCTCCGGCCGCCAGTCCAGGTCGCGCAGCTGACCCTGGGCGTCGCGGACCACAACGATCGCCTTGGGCCCGGTCGCCGGCAGGCCGGCCGCCGCCACCGCGTCGGCCGCCGTCGTCCCGGCGGCCACGACGACGGGGTCGGCCACGACGGGGATACGGGGTGCGGACACGGTGACTCCTCACGGGCAGGCGGTACGGATGCTGCCGATGCTATCGGTCGTCCCGACCATCACCCGCTGCGGTGTAAGGAAGGGCCCCCTCTCAACGCCTGCGGTAGAGGAAGGGCCCCTTGTTAACGCCCCCCTCAGGCGTTGAACCTTTCCGTCCCCGCGTCCGAACTACCAGGTGTGGCTGGAGCCGGTTCCGGCCACGTGGACACGGATGGGGACGACGATGGCGAGGACGCGCGAGAGGCGCGGCCGCCGGGCCGGGGCGGTGACCGCCCTGGTCGCCGGCGCACTGCTGGCCTGGCCCGGCACGGCGTACGCGGCGGACGTGACGGTCCAGCCGACGCAGGCCCGGCAGGGCGAGGCGGTCAAGCTGGAGTTCGTGGTGCCGGAGGAGCGGGCCGGCACCCGCACCGAGCGGATCGAGATCCGGCTGCCCGCGGACGCTCCGATCGCCGAGGTCTACCCGATGTCGGTGACCGGCTGGGCACCCCGCATCGCCACCCGCGAGCTCGACCGGCCGGTCGCCGGCATCCACTCCTCGGGCGTGACCACGGTGACCAGCGCCGTGACCTGGTTCCGCATGCCCGGGTCGGAGACCGGGCCGGCCCGGCTGACGTTGTCGGTGGGCCCGCTGCCGCAGGTGGAGCGGTTGACCTTCGAGGTGCTCCAGACGTACGCCGACGGCACGGTCGTCCGCTGGTCGGAGCCGGCGGGTGACAAGACGGCGCCCGCGCTCACCCTGCTGCCGCCGGCGCCCGGCGCGGCCGGCGGCGGACACGGCCACGGCGCGGCGCCGGGCGCGCCGGGCGTGGGCGACCCGGCGGGTACGGCGGACGCCTCGGACCCGGCCGGGGGCAACGCCGACGGCCTGCTCGTCGCCGGTCTGCTCGCTGGCCTCGGCGGCGGCGTGGCGGGCGGCTGGCTGCTCAGCCGCTGGCGCCGCCGGGAGCCGTCGGACGGGCGTAACGACCTGCGCGCGGTCCTCGACGGCGACCCGCCCGCCGACGCGCCTCAACCGGAGGAGCAGGCCACTGCACCGGACACGGCGGCGCGAACGGAGGCGGTGGCCCCGACGGACGCGGTGGCGCGGACGCGCTGACCTCGCTCCAGCCGCCCCGCTCGCCCCCCTTTGCTCTGCTTCAACCCACGCAACGGATTCCGGCCGGAACCGTTGCGTCCGGTGAAGCAGAGCAAAGGGGCCGCATGCCTTCGGTGGCGGCCGACGGACAAGGCGAGCAGCGGAGCGACGGGCGGCAGGGCCGGCGCCGCGACACCATGGCCGGTCGGCGCCCGCCGGCTGACGGCTCAGGGGAGCCAGTCGGGCAGCGGCTCGCGGGCGTCGAGCCACTCCGTCGGCACGCCGCCCGGGGTGCCGACCCCGGTGTACGCGGCGACCACCGCCCCGACGATCGCCGCGGTGGTGTCGACGTCCCCGCCCGCGTCGACGCAGGACCGGATCGCGGCCGGGTAGTCGTCGAGGTGTCCGGCGGCGACCCAGCAGGTGAAGGCGACGGTGTCCTGGGCGGTGATCCGGGAGCCGTTGCCGAGGGCGTCAACGACCTCGGGCAGCGGACGGCCGAGCAGTCCGGTGGCCCGCCGTACCCCCCGGTGCACCTCGGTGGCGGGGTCGAGCGCGGCGGCAACCCCGGCGAGCAGCCGGTCGGGCTCGGGGCGGTGCCCGTCCAGCCGGCCCCGGGCGGACAGGGACGCGGCCACCGCGACCGCGACCGCGCCGGCGATGCCCTCCGGATGGGCGTGGGTCACCTCGGCCGACGCCCGGGCCTGGTCCGCCGCCCGGCCGGTCGAGTCGGCGAAGTACGCCCCCAGCGGCCCCACCCGCATGGCGGCGCCGTTACCGCACGAGCCCTGCCCGTCGAAGGCCGACGCGGCGGCCACCGGCCACGGGGTGCCGGTACGGATCAGCCGCAGGACGGCCACCGCTCCCGCGCCGTAGCCACGGTGCGGCTCGCAACGGTCGGCGAACGCGAGGGCGAGCGCGTCCCGGTCGATCCGGCCGGTGTCGGCCAGGGCGGCCACGACCGAGCACGCCATCTCGGTGTCGTCCGTCCACGCCCAGGGCGGAGGTGGGAGCCGGCCGGCGGCCAGGTCGGCCGGTCGACGACCGGGCACGAAGAACTGGGAGCCGAGCGCGTCGCCGACCGAGAGGCCGGCGAGCGAGTCCCGGGCGAGCGCGAGTCGGGTGTCGGCGAAGAGGGTGAAGGACATCGTTGTACCAGCTTGCCGGGTTTGTAGGGGCGCCGCAACGCGATCGACGGGTCCCGCCGGCACCGTCGCGGCGTCGTCCTGGCCTGCTCGGGCGCGGGTCGACGGTGTCGATCAACTTGCCACGCCGAGTACCGTCTTGGCGTGGCCACCGTGCTCCTGGTCGAAGACGACCACGTCGTCCGCGGCGCGATGCTGCGATCCCTCGCCGACCGCGGGCACGCCGTGCACGCGGTCGGCACCGCGCTCGACGCGCTGCGCCGGGTGGCGGCCGAGACACCCGACCTCGTGGTGCTCGACCTGGGGCTGCCGGACCTCGACGGCTCGGACGCGCTGCGCATGCTGCGGGGCATCACCGACGTGCCGATCATCATCGCCACCGCCCGCGACGACGAGCAGTCCGTGGTCCGGCTGCTGCGGGCGGGCGCCGACGACTACATGGTCAAGCCGTTCACCGGCGCGCACCTGGACGCCCGCATCACCACCGTGCTGCGCCGCGCCGGCCGGGCCAGCCGGAGCGTGCAGCCGGCCGTGCACGAGGTCGGCGGGCTGCGCGTCGACGTCGGGGAGCGCAGCGCCCACCTCGACGGTGAACCCCTGGCGCTGACCCGCAAGGAGTTCGACCTGCTGGCGTATCTCGCCGCACGACCCGGCCGGGTAGTGTCCCGCCGCGAGCTCTTGGAGGAGGTATGGCGGCAACCGTCGGTCGGCGAGGATCAGACCATCGACGTTCATCTGTACTGGCTGCGTCGCAAAATGGGCGAGTCCGCAGCGAAGCCACGTTACCTGCGCACCGTGCGGGGGGTGGGCTTCCGACTGGTGCCGCCGGACTGAGGCGAACCCTCGCACTGGTCACGGCCGGCATGTGCACCCTGGTGGCGCTCGCGTTCCTGGTGCCGCTCACGTCGAGCCTCGGCGACCGTGCCCGCGAGGAGGCCATCGCCGACGCGGCCCGGCGCAGTGCGCTGGTCACCGGGGCGCTCGCCGTGAGCACCGCGCCCGAGGTGGTCGAGCGGGCGGTCGCGGCCAGCGGCGACGATCCGGCCACCCGGCCGGTGGTCCACGGGCTGGACGTCGACGCGTCCGGGGGCCGGGCCGCCGCGGCGGACCTGGACCGGGCCCGGGCCGAGGGGCGCTCGGTCGTCGTCGACGTCGACGGTGGCGCGGTACGCCTCGACCCGGTGCTGCTCGGCGACCGGACGGCGGTGGTCGAGGTCTTCGTGCCCGAGTCCGAGCTCGACGAAGGCTCCGGTGGGCGGTGGCTCCTGCTGCTCGGCGTGACCGTCGCCCTGGTCGGGGCGGCGGTGCTGATGGTAGACCGGGTGGCTACCCGCACGGTGGACGCGGCGCGCAATCTGGTCCGGGCCGCGGGTGCCCTCGGCGGCGGCGATCTCAACGTCCGCGTGGAGCCGACCGGCCCACGGGAGCTGGCCGAGGCCGGCTACGCGTTCAACCGGATGGTCGAGCGGCTGGTCGACGCCCGTGCCGACGAGCGGGAACTGGTCGCCGACCTGTCGCACCGGCTGCGTACGCCGCTGACCGCGCTCCGGCTCGACGCCGAGGCGCTGGATCCCGACGACACCAGCATCGGCACGTTCAGCGAGGCCGAGCTTGACCGTCGACGCGGGATCCGGCGGATCCGGCAGGCAATCGTCACCCTGGAGGGCGAGGTCGACCAGCTCATCAAGACCACCCGCAAGGCGGTCACCCAGGAGACCGCGCCGACCACGTGCGACGTGAGCGAGGTGGTACGGGAGCGGATGGTGTTCTGGTCCGCCCTGGCGGGCGACCAGAACCGGCAGCACCGGGTCACCGGCGCGCAGCTGCGCATCCCGGCGCCGGTGCCGCGGGCGGAACTGGCCGCCGCCCTGGACGCGGTGATCGGCAACGTCTTCCGGTACACGCCCCAGGGCACCGCGTTCGAGGTGGCCGTCTCGCGGCGGGACGGCTACGTCGCGATCCGCGTCGACGACGCCGGGCCGGGCATCGCGGACCCGGACCGGGCGCTGCGCCGGGGCGCGAGCGACCGCGGCTCGACCGGTCTCGGGCTGGACATCGCCAAGCGGGTGGCGTTGCAGGCGAACGGGTCGGTCAGCATCGACCGGGCCCGGCTGGGCGGGGCGAGTGTCGTCATGCTGCTGGCCGATCCGGACGCGACGCCCCGTCAGGTGAGCCGGTTCGGGCTGGTGGGCCGGATGGCCCGGGACGTCCGCGACCAGAAGGGCAGCGGCCGCCGGTGGCCGCGGCAGCGCCCCACCGACGGCTGACGCACGCCCGGCCCGTGGGCCGGCGGGCTGCGGGCCGGCGGGTTGTGGGCCGGCGCAAGTCTTCCTTAGATCCGGGTTAACACCGGCGCCGTCCCGGGGCGCAGCTGTCAGGATCGAAGGCACGAACCCATCAGTTCCACCGGCTACCTGCCCCGCGCACCTGCGGCCGGTGGAGCCGTGCGCGCGGCGGGAGAATCGGTCCCCCCACACCTCCTCCCGCCGCGCGCCACTCCTTCATCAAGGCGGTGCCGGGGTCAGCGCGGGGCGGTCGCCAGGTACGCGTCGATCTCGCCGACGAGGCGCTGCTTCGCGGCCGGGTCGAGGAAGGACGCGGTCACCGCGTTGCGCGCCAGTGCGGCCAGCCCGTCCGGGCCCGCGCCGAGGAGGCGGGCCGCCACCGCGTACTCGTCGTTCAGGGTCGTGCCGAACATCGGCGGGTCGTCGGAGTTGATCGTCACCAGCACGCCGGCCGCCATGAGCCGGGGCAGCGGGTGGTCCTCGATCCGCGCCACGGCCCGGGTGCGGACGTTGGAGGTCGGGCAGACCTCCAGGGCGATCTGCCGCTCGGCGAGGTACGCGAGCAGTTGCGGGTCGTCGGCGGCGGAGATGCCGTGCCCGATCCGCTCCGCGCCGAGGTCGCGCAACGCGTCCCAGACGGTCTGCGGGCCGGTGGTCTCCCCCGCGTGCGGCACCGACCGCAGGCCGGCCGCGCGGGCCTGGTCGAAGTACGGCTTGAACTGCGGCCGCGGTACGCCGATCTCCGGGCCGCCCAGCCCGAAGCTGACCAGCCCGTCGGGGCGTTCCTCAAGGCAGATCCGCAGGGTCTCCTCGGCCGCCGGGAGGCCGGCCTCACCCGGAATGTCGAAGCACCAGCGCAGCTCGATGCCGAAGTCCGCCTCGGCGCGCTTGCGGGCATCCTCGATCGCCTCGCAGAACGCCGGCGCCGGAATGCCGCGGTGCACGTGCGAGTACGGGGTGACGGTCAGCTCGGCGTAGCGGACCTGCTGGCGGGCCAGCTCGCGGGCGACCTCGTGGGTGAGGATCCACACGTCCTCCGGGTCCCGGATCAGGTCCACCACGCTCAGGTAGACCTCGATGAAGTGCGCGAAGTCGCGGAAGGCGAAGTAGTCGGCGAGTGCGGCCGGGTCGGCCGGGACCGGGCTGCGCCCCTCGTGGCGGGCGGCCAGCTCGGCGACGATCCGGGGCGAGGCGGAGCCGACGTGGTGCACGTGGAGCTCCACCTTGGGCAGTCCCGCGATGAAGGTGGGCAGGTCGGTCACAGGTTCTCCTCTGCACGGGCGCCGGTTCGGGCGACGAAGAAGACGCGTCGGAATGGGAAGTACACCCGCCCCCCGCAAACCGGGTACGCCTCGGC
Organism: Micromonospora sp. WMMD558; assembly: GCF_049315255.1. Classification (NCBI taxonomy): domain Bacteria; kingdom Bacillati; phylum Actinomycetota; class Actinomycetes; order Micromonosporales; family Micromonosporaceae; genus Micromonospora; species Micromonospora sp. WMMD558. The sequence goes on from NZ_CP186061.1 coordinate 5,506,876, forward strand.
GAGGCGTACGCCGAGCTCGGTCCGGAAGGCGGACCAGCCGGCGGCGTCCAGCGCCGCCCGGACCGGGCGCAGCGCGGTCCCCTCCATCCAGGTGAGGACGGGGTGGTCGCCGTCGGCCGGGGCCGGGAGCAGGTGCACGTAGGTAGTTTCCCAGGCGTCCACCGCGCAGCCGGCGGCGACCAGCAGGTGCGCGTAGCCGACCGGGTCGTCGACGGGCGCCTCCCGCAGCAGCGGGCCGAGCACGTCGCGCCAGGCGGGACGGCCGGCGACGGCGCGGAGCGCCCGGTGCGAGGGGGCGTCGAAGTTGCCCGGAACCTGCACCGCGATCACGGCACCGGCGGGCAGCTCGCGGGCCCAACGGGTGAGCAGGTCCCGGTGCCCGGGCACCCACTGGAGCACGGCGTTGCTGACCACGACGTCGGTGTCCGGGTCGGGGCGCCAGTCGCGGAGGTCGGCGACGCCGAAGTCCACCGGGACGCCCAGGGCGGCGGCGCGGTGCACCATCTCCGGTGCGGAGTCCAGACCGGTCACCCGGCTGTCCGGCCACCGGTCGGCCAGGGTCGCGGTCAGCGTGCCGGGACCGCAGCCGAGGTCGACCACCGCGCGCGGGCGGCCGGCGGGGACGCGGGCGAGGAGGTCGTGGAACGGCCGGGACCGTTCGTCGCCGTAGCGAAGGTACGCCGCCGGGTCCCACATGCCAGCCTCCCAAACCGTACGTCCGTCTTGTTAACCGTACGGCCCGGCGCGCGGCCCGGCAAGCGGATCACCGGTGCGGTGTCCAGGGACGTTGCCAGTGTCGCGGCGAGGTCCGGGCGGCGATCCGGCAAGGCGGAGCCGGGCCCGGATACCGGTGTCGTATCCGGGCCCGGCTCCAACGCCGCCGGTCGTCGTCCGGCGCCCGCCGGGGCGCGGCGAACGTTCCTGGACACCGCACTAGGCTCTGGGGCATGGAGCAGCGCACCTTCCCCCGGCTGGGCCGGACCGTCGGCGTGATCGGGCTCGGTGCCTGGCAACTCGGCGCCGACTGGGGCACCGTCAGCGAGGACGACGCGATGGCGGTCCTCGCCGCCGCCGTCGACTCGGGGGTCTCCTTCCTGGACACCGCCGACGTCTACGGGGACGGCCGCAGCGAGCAGCTGATCGGGCGGTTCCTGGGCATCCGGCCCGGCGCCGGGCTCACGGTGGCCACCAAGATGGGGCGCCGGGTCGCCCAGACGCCGGAGGCGTACACCCTGGCGCACTTCCGGGAGTGGACCGACCGGTCCCGGAAGAACCTCGGTGTCGACACCCTCGACCTGGTGCAGCTGCACTGCCCGCCGACGCCGGTCTTCGCCGACGACGCGGTGTTCGACGCCCTCGACACGCTGGTCGCCGAGGAACGGATCGCCGGGTACGGCGTGAGCGTCGAGACCTGCGACGAGGCGCTCACCGCGATCGCCCGCCCGGGCGTTGCCAGCGTGCAGATCATCCTCAACGCCCTGCGCCTCAAGCCCCTCGAGCGGGTGCTGCCGGCCGCGACGGCGGCCGGGGTCGGCATCATCGCGCGGGTGCCCCTGGCCAGCGGGCTGCTCTCCGGCCGGTACGACGAGCACACCACCTTCGCCCCCGACGACCACCGCACCTACAACCGGCACGGCGAGGCGTTCGACGTCGGCGAGACCTTCTCCGGCGTCGACTTCGCGCTCGGCCTGGAGGCCGTCCGTCGCCTCGCGCCGCTGGTCGGCCCGGACCGCACGATGGCGCAGTTCGCGCTGCGCTGGGTCGCCGACCAGCCCGGTGTGACCGTGGTGATCCCCGGCGCCCGGGACGCGGCCCAGGCCCGGGCCAACGCCGCCGTGGCCGATCAGCCACCACTGTCCGACCAGGACCGCGCGACGGTCGCCGAGGTGTACGACGAGCTGATCCGACCGCAGGTGCACGACCGGTGGTGAACGGGACGGACCCGGGGCGGGGACGGGAGAACGTGATGAAGGGCTGGCTGACGCTCACGGTCGGCCTGCTGGCCGTGGTCCTCGGTGCGCTCTGGACCGTGCAGGGGCTCGGGTACGTCGAGGGCAGCGTGATGACCGGCGTGGACCTGTGGGTCGTCGTCGGCCCGGTCGTCGCGCTCGCCGGGCTGGTCCTGCTGTGGCTGGGCGTACGCGCCCGCGACCGACGCTGACGCTCCCGGCGCACCGCGGTTCCATTCCGGACACGGTGAAAGCCCCGCATCCCGGACGGGATACGGGGCTTCGCGTCGATCCGGGGGGCCGGATCACCCACTGGCCGGCGGCTGCCGGCCGGCACCACTCAGAGGGGGCGGACCTGCTCGGCCTGCGGACCCTTCTGACCCTGGGCGATCTCGAACTCCACCCGCTGGTTCTCCTCCAGCGTGCGGTAGCCGCTGGTCTGGATGGCCGAGAAGTGGACGAACACGTCAGCACCCCCGCCGTCGACGGTGATGAAGCCGAAGCCCTTGTCAGCGTTGAACCACTTCACGGTTCCCTGCGCCATGTGCAACTCCTTCTAAAACTGGCGGCCGAGCACGCCGTGCGGCCGGTTGGCCGTTTTCGAGCAGCGGCGCCTGAGGCGGCCCCCGATGAAGGAGACTTCTCTCAACCCACGCCATCTCTACAACAGCGTGGAACAGCAAACCACGTACGCAAAAACTCTGCACAGCCTACCGGACGAAATTCTCCGACATGTGACCTGTCGGATGCCAGAGATCAGTCCGGTGGGTGCCTGCGGACCGGCGAAAAGGCCCCCTCGCCGGTGGTGTTCCGGCACGGGGGCCCTGGTCGACCGCGGGTCAGTCCGGCCACCGGCCGGTCAACCGGCGTACGCCGATCGCGCCGCCCCGGTCGACGGCGGCTCGGACCACCGCGAAGATGGCCCCCTGCAGCGCCGCCGCCGCGAGGATCTCACCCCAGCGGCGGTCCTCGTCGGTCGCGCTCGGCGCCTCGCCGTCGCCCGCGGTCACCTTCCACACCTGCCGGAAGATGGCGCCCGCGACGGTGCCGGCGGCGATACCCATCAGGACGCCGACCGGCTTGTAGGCGGCCTTTCCGATAGCCCGGCTCACCGGCGCCTCCTTCGGATGATCATCAGCACGACGGCCGCGGCCAGCGCACCCGCGGCCAGCGCGGCGAACGGCGCCGGGTTGCCCCGCACCCGCTCGCCCCGTTGCCGGGCCTGCCCGCGCACCCGGGCGACCGTCAGCGTGGCCTGCTCCCGCATCCGCTCCTTCGCCTGTTCGGTGGAGGACTTGAGGCGCTTCTTCACGTCGGCCTTGGCGGCCAGCGCCTCCACGGTCTCGCCCAGCTCGACCCGGGTCCGCCGGATCTCCTCCCGGAGGGCCTCGGTGTCCCCGGTGCCGCGCCCGTTGCCCGTCATGGCCGTCTCCCGTCCTTCACCGCCGCGGTGACGGTGTCGACGTCGGCGCGGACGCTGCGCACCGTCGCCGCCGGCACCGGCGGAACCGCCTGGCTGACCTGCTTCTTGCCGACCAGGGCGAGGATGCCCGCGCCCAGGAAGAGCATCACCGCGACGATCAGCGCGGCCGCCCAGGCGGGCAGGACCAGGTCCAGCAGCAGGATCGCGGTCGCGACCAGGGCACCGAGGCCGTACAGCGCCAGCGCGCCGCCGCCGCCGAAGAGGCCGATGCCGATACCGGCGTGCTTGCCCTTCTGGGTCAGCTCCGCACGCGCGAGGGCCAGCTCGTCGCGGACCAGGCGGGAGACCTGCTCCGTGGCCCGCTGCACAAGCTCGGCGGTGGACGGCTCGCTCCCGGTCCGGGTCGTGCGGGCATTCGCCACGTCAGCCATGCTGTCCTCCTTTCATCATCACCGCGCTGTATGCCCGGAGTCGCCGCCCGTCAATCCTCCCGGCCGTCCGACCGCCGCGTCCCCGCGACCTGCTGCAAGGCGCGGGGTGTCGGGCAGCACGTCCCCGGAAATGCGGGACCCAAACCTTCGTGCTTCCCTGTCCGCCCAACGTCCGCCTCGACGCGAGGTCACGCGACACCCGCCTACTCCTGGCCGCGATCGTGCACATCCAGCGCCTCGTTGCGGATTGTGCACTGGTTCGTCAAGGCAGGACGCGCATGATCGACGCCGATGGGGTCGGGATGCCGACACGAACGAGCTTCCCGGCCTCTGGGGCGGTCGGACGATTTCGGGCGGAACGGGGTCGGGTCAGCGGCGGGCGTCCACCGGTTCGTCCGGGCCGACGAAGGCCTCGCTGCGGGCGTCACCGTCGTCGCTGCCGCCGAAGACGCGGGCGTCGTCGGGCACGTCGCCGTCGGCGAGGCGGTGGGCCGGGCGGCGGGGCTGGACCCACTGCCACGCCAGGTTGCTGTCGGCGTCGCCGACCTCCGCGCGCATCCGCGGCATGGCGGTCGGACGCTGGTCCCGGACCCAGGCGACCAGGTGCTCGCGGACCAGGCAACGCAGGTCCCACAGGCTCCCGGCGCCCGCCGCGCTGACCAGCGCCCGAACCTTGACCATGCCGCCGGTCGCGTCGGTGACCTGGAGTACGCAGACCCGGCCGTCCCACAGCTCGCTCTTCTCCACCAGGCGGCGCAGTTCCTCCCGCATCGCCTGCACCGGTACCGACCAGTCCACGTCGAACTCGGCGGTGCCGAGCACCGCCGCCTCGGTGCGGGTCCAGTTCTGGAACGGCGTGCTGGTGAAGTACGACGTCGGCAGGATCAGCCGCCGGTCGTCCCAGATCTGCACCACCACGTAGCTGAGGGTCAGCTCCTCGATCCGGCCCCACTCCCCCTCGACCACGACGACGTCGTCGAGGCGTACGGCGTCGCTGAACGCGAGCTGGAGGCCGGCGAACACGTTGCCGAGCAGGCTCTGCGCGGCCAGCGCGGCCACCACACCGACCACACCGGCGCTGGTCAGCACACCGGCGCCGATGCCCCGGACGGCCGGGAAGGTCATCAGCATCACGCCGAGGGTCAGCACCACGATCACCGCGATGGTCAGCCGGCGGAGCATGACCACCTGGGTGCGTACGCGCCGGGCGTGCCGGTTGTCGGGCACATCGACCCGGAACCGGGCGAGCGCCGTGTCCTCCGCCACCACCAGGAGCGCGGCGACCAGCCAGGCGGTGGTGGCGATAACGGCGAGAACCAGCAGGTGGAGCAGGACCTGCCGCCAGCCGCTGCCGACCGCGTACCCGGTGGTGAACCGGACGGCGAAGTGGACGGCGAGAGCGGTGGCCGCGACCTGGAACGAACGGTGCGCGTGCTGGGTCAGCTCCGTCATCAGCAGCGACCGCCGGCCGAGCCGCCGGATCAGTCGGTGGACGACCTCCACCACGAACAGGGCGATCGCCGCCGCGGCGAACACGGCGACGATCGTCCCGAGGTAGCTCTGCACAGGTGGTTCCTCTCCTCAACCGGACGCCGAGCGCATCGGGGCAAAACCCCAATGGTGCCGGTCGACAGCGGAATCGACCAGTTAGACCTTCCGGTAGCGGGACTGGAGGAAGCAGAAGACGCCGAACGCCGCGATGCCGAGGGCGACCACGGTGAGCAGCACCTGCCCGTACGCCTGCTCGCGCAGCGTCCGCAGCGCGGCGTCGAGGCCGCGGGCCTTCTCCGGGTCGTAGTTGACGGCGGCGACGACGACCAGCAGGCCGGTGATCCCGTACGCGACGCCCTTGGCGACGTAGCCGGCGATGCCGAGCCGGCGGGCGAGTTGGCGGGTCTTCGGGCTCATCTCGCCCGTCTTCAGATGCTTCTCGAAGCGCTTCACCAGCCCGTAGATCACCAGGCCGACGCCGATCGCGGCGAGCACGACGCCGGCCAGGCCGACCAGCCAGCGACCGCCGGCGGACTCCATGGCCCGGCCGGTGAGCGCCTCCTGCTGGTCCGCGCTGTTGGAGCCGGCGTCCCTGAAGACCTTGAACGCGGTCCAGGCGAAGTAGAGGTAGACGAGGGTGCGGCCGAGGGAGGCGAGGCGTTCCCAGACCCGCTCCCGGCCCCGCTCGACGCGGTGGCCGACGGCGGCCTCGAGGGCCTGCCAGATCGCCATCGCCGCGAGGCCGATCGCGATCGTGACGACGAGAACCCTGCCGAGGGGCTGGGCGGCGAGGGTCCGCAGCGCGCCGGACTGGTCGCCGTCGGCGGCGGGGTTCCCGAACGCGATCTGCAGTGCCAACCAGGCGAAGAGAAGGTGCACGACCCCGTAGCCGATGAAGCCGGCCCGGGCGAGGAGTTCCAACCACCGGCTGTTCGCGGTGCGGGCGGCGGTGGCTTCGGCGTTCCGGGTGAGAGACATGGCGCCTCAATCTCCGGACGCGAAGATTTCCAAACGTGGCGCCACCGCCGCCGCCCGGGCTCAGCCGCCGTTGGCCGCCACCTGGATCTTGATCTCCTGGTCGGTCACGCTGTCGAGGGTCACCGAGAAGTCGCCGACCTGGGCGGCCTGCTGGCCGGTCGTCAGCGTCACCTGCTCGCCGGCGACCTCGACGGTCACCTGGTCGTCCTCGGCGCCGATCAGCTTGGCCTCGACGCCGAGGATGCTGGCGGAGGCGTCGACACCCCGGTCGAAGGTGACGGTGCAGGAGCCGGCCAGCGAGCAGTCGGTGGAGGCACCCTCGGAGCTGCAACCGGCCAGCACGGCCACGCCGAGGGCCAGACCGGCGAGCAGGCCGGCGGCCCGGCGGGCGGGGGGCAGGGGGAACATGCGTCGGTTCGTCACGGCGCCAAGAGTACGAGATGCCCGCGACCCGGCCATGATCGACAGCGGGAGCCGGTGCGGTGTCCCGGAACTGGCAACGTCACCGGCCACCGCACTAGGGTCCCGGTCATGCCGTTCGACATCGCCCGCACCCGGGCCGCGTACCCCGCCCTGGCCGAGGGCCACGTCCACCTCGACGGGGCCGGCGGCACCCAGACCGCCGGACCGGTGATCGAGGCGGTCGCCGAGGCGATGCGGACCGCGATCGGCAACCGCAGCGCCGCCAACCTGCCCGGCCGCCGGTCGCTGGATCTGGTCGACGCGGCCCGGACGGCGGTGGCGGACCTGGTCGGCGCGGTCCCGGAGGGTGTCGTGCTGGGGCCGAGCGCGACCGCGCTGACGTACACGCTGGCCCGGACGCTCGGCGCGTCCTGGCGGCCCGGTGACGAGGTGGTGGTCTCCCGGCTCGACCACGACGCCAACGTCCGGCCGTGGATCCAGGCCGCCGAGGCCGCCGGCGCGACCGTGCGCTGGGCCGAGTTCGACGGGCGCACCGGCGAGCTTCCCGCCGGCCAGTACGCCGACCTGGTCGGCGAGCGGACCCGGCTGGTCGCGGTGACGGCCGGCAGCAACGCGATCGGCACGGTCCCCGACGTGGCGGCGATCGCCAAGACCGCCCACGCGGCCGGCGCACTGGTCTGCGTGGACGGCGTGCACGCGGTCCCCCACGGGCCGACCGACGTCGCCACGCTCGGCGCGGACTTCCTGGTGACCAGCGCCTACAAGTGGTCCGGGCCGCACCTGGCGGCCATGGTCGCCGATCCGGCGCGCTGGGAGCGGCTGCGCCCGGCGAAGCTGCGCCCCTCCTCGGACGCGGTGCCCGACCGGTTCGAGTACGGCACGCCGAGCTTCCCGCTGCTGGCGGGCGTGGCCGCCGCCGTCGACCACCTGGCCGGGCTGGACCCGGCGGCGACCGGGAGCCGGCGGGCACGGCTGCGGACCAGCCTCGCCGCCGCCCAGGCGTACGAGGAGGCGCTGCTGGCGCGGCTGCTCGACGGCCTCGCCGCGCTGCCCGGGGTGACCGTGCTCGGCTCCCCCGCCCGGCGCTGCCCGACGGTGTCGTTCCAGCTGGCGAACCTGTCCCCGGCGGCGACGCAGGAGGCGCTGGGCGCGGCCGGGCTCTGCCTCTCCTCCGGCGACTACTACGCCTACGAGTACTTCCGGACGCTGGGGCTGCGGGACAGCGGCGGGGCGGTCCGGGCCAGCATCTACCACTACAACACGGCCGCCGAGGTGGACCGGTTGCTCGCCGAACTGGACGTCCTGGCCGGCACCGGAGGCAGAATGGCCGGGTGAGCACTCTGGTCGAGGACAATCCCGCCAAGCACCGCTTCGAGATCCTGGTCGACGACGCCCTCGCGGGCTTCACCGCCTACCTGCCGCGGGACGGGTACCTGATCTTCACGCACACCGAGGTGGACGAGAGGTACCAGAACATGGGCGTCGGCGCGGCGCTGGTCCGGGGCACCCTCGACCAGCTGCGCGAGCGCGGCACGAAGATCGTGCCCCAGTGCCCCTTCGTGGCGGCCTTCATCAAGCGCCACCCCGAGTACGCCGACCTGGTGACCGACCGGACCTGACGCCGCACCCGCCGTCAGATGTCCGGCCGCGCCGGCCCGCGTACCGCTCGGGCGGCACCGGCCCGCGCCCTCAGGGGAACGCCGATCCGCCGTCCTCAGGCGACGCCGGTGAGGATCTCGGCGGCGGCGACGCCCGCGGCACGGGTGGCGCCGTGGGTGGCGAGGTGCACCCGCCCGGCGACCAGCTCCGGCACGCCCAGCTCGACGACGACCGCGTCGGGCCGGGCCGCCAACGCGCGGTCGACGGCCGCCCGCATCCACCGGTGCCGGTGCAGGTCACGCACCACCAGGACGACGCGGCGGTCGGCGGCGCCGGCCGTCGGGTCCCGGGGCACGTCGGCCTCGGCGTACCGGACGGCGGTGGTGCCCGGCACCAGGTCGGCGAGCGGGGCGGCGACACCCCACGGGGTGTCCGGGCCGATCGCGATGTTGGGCGGCGGCTCGAACTCGACCACGTGCGCCGGGCCGGCCAGCGGCAGCAGGCCGATCCCGCCGCGGGCCGTGGTGACCCGTACGGCTCGGCGCGCGGCGGCGAGCCCGACGCCGGAGCTGTCGCCCGGCAGCCGGACGGGCCGGTCGGCGCGAGCGGCGACGGTCCAGGCGGAGAGCTGGCCGACCCGCTTCGCGGCCTCGGTGAGTCGTTCCTCCGGCAGTTCCCCGGAGACGACGGCGGCCACGATGGCGTCCCGAAGGTGCCGCGCCGACTCCTCGTCGGCCCGTTCGCCGCCGACGCAGATCGCGTCGGCGCCGGCGGCCAGGGCGCGCACCGCCGCACCGGCGAAGCCGTACCGGTCGGCGACGGCCCGCATCTCCACCGCGTCGGTGACGATCACGCCGGAGAACCCGAACTCGTCGCGCAGGAGCCCGGTCAGGATCCGGCCGCTGAGGGTGGCCGGCAGCTCCGGGTCCAGCGCCGGTACGAGCAGGTGCCCGGTCATCACCGCCTGGACCCCGGCGGTCACCGCCGCGCGGAAGGGGGCGAGTTCCACGGCGTTCAGCCGCAGCCGGTCACCGGTGATCCGGGGCAGGTCGTGGTGGGAGTCGACCCGGGTGTCGCCGTGCCCGGGGAAGTGCTTGGCGCACGCGGCCACGCCACCGGACTGGAGCCCGCGTACCCAGGCGGCGGTGTGCCGGGCGACCAGGGCCGGATCGGCGCCGAACGAGCGGACGCCGATAACCGGGTTGTCCGGGTTCGAGTTGACGTCGGCGTCCGGCGCGTAGTTCAGGGTGACGCCGAGGGCGGCGAGTTCCGCGCCGAGGTCGTGGGCGACCTCCTCGGTCAGGGCCGGGTCGTCCACCGCGCCGAGGGCGAAGTTGCCCGGCCGCGAGCTGCCCCGGCCGGATTCGATCCGGGTCACGTCGCCGGCCTCCTCGTCGATGGCGACGACGACGTCCGGGCGCTCGGCGCGCAGGGTCGCGGTCAGCCCGGCGACCTGCTCGGGATCGACGACGTTGCGGGCGAAGAGGACCACCGAGCCGAGCCCCTCGGCGAGCCAGCGGCAGACCCAGGGTGGCGGCGTGGTGCCGACGAAGCCGGGCTGGAGGACGGCGGCGGCCAGGGACGCGAGATTCCCCTCGGGCATGGTCACGCTCCCACTCCGGCCTGCTCCTCGTTCAGATCGCTCATGCGGTGGTCGTCCCCCCGTCTCTGCACGGCCCGGCACCCCCGCGACCGGCGGCGGTGCTGCCATGCTCACACCGCGCGACCAAATAGTCAATAAACCTTACAGTTGCCGTCCCGACATCTGGCGGCGACAGTGCGGGGATGGACCCTGTGCTGCTGGCCGAGGCGACGAACCCGGCCGACGTCCCCGGCGTACGCCTGCTCGGCGTGGTGGTGGGCGGCCTGCTGCTGCTCGCCGCGATCCGCGCGATGTTCCGCCGCTGAGACCCGCGACGCCGCCCCCGCGGCGACCGGCGCGCACGACGACGCGTCGCCGAAGCCCGTGCGGCCCGGCGGGTTCCCGCGGCGATCCCCGGGGTACGACCCGTCCACGGTTTCCGGCGAGGGGGCGACGATGAGGATCGGCTACTTCCTGTCCAGCGAGGAGTTCACGCCGGCCGACCTGCTGGCGCAGGCACGCGGCGCCGAGCGCGCCGGCTTCGAGGCGCTGTGGATCTCCGACCACTACCACCCGTGGACCGACGCGCAGGGGCAGAGCCCTTTCGTCTGGTCGGTCATCGGGGCGCTCAGCCAGGTGTGCCGACTGCCGGTCACCACCGCGGTCACCTGCCCCACCGTCCGCATCCACCCGGCCGTGGTGGCGCAGGCGGCCGCTACCAGCGCGGTGCTGCACGAGGGGCGCTTCGTGCTCGGCGTCGGCAGCGGCGAGGCGCTCAACGAGCACATCCTCGGCGACCCGTGGCCGCACACCGACACCCGGCTGGAGATGCTGGAGGAGGCCGTCGCGGTGCTGCGCGAGCTGTGGAAGGGCGACTTCGTCAACCACCGCGGCCGGCACTACACCGTCGAACACGCCCGCGTCTACACGCTGCCCGAGACGCCCCCGAAGGTCTACGTCTCCGGTTTCGGCCCGAAGTCGGTCGACCTCGCCGCCCGCATCGGTGACGGCTACATCAACACCGCACCCGACGCCGAGCTGGTGCGGCGGTTCCGCTCCACCGGGGGCGGCGACAAGCCGGTCCAGGCCGGCTTCAAGGCGGCGTACGCGGACAGCGAGGACGAGGGCGCGCGGATCGCGTACCAGCGTTGGCCGAACGCGGGCGTACCCGGTGAGCTGTCCCAGGTGCTCACCTCCCCGCGCCACTTCGAGCAGGCCGCGAGCATGGTGCCGCAGGAGACGATGACCTCCGCGTTCGTCTGCGGCAGGGACGCCGACGCCCACGTGGCGAAGATCGAGGAGTACGCGAAGGCCGGCTTCGACGAGGTCTACGTCGCCAACGTGGGCCCGAACTGGCAGGGCCTGTTCGACCTCTACCAACGCGAGGTGCTCCCCCGGGTCCGCTGACGGGGTGGCGGAGAGAAGCGGCTTCAGCGCCGCGTCGGCGAGCTGCCCGAACCGCGCGGGAAGCAGAGCAACGCTGCCGTCACCGTGCGGCAGGATCTCGCCGCATGGGGCGGCCGGCGACTAGCGGCGTAGCTCGACACAAAGGAGCCCGGCACCCATCACGGGTGACCGGGGCTGCCTGCGCTCGGATCAACCAACGGTGCCGATCTCCTTGGCCAGGTTGACGAAACTCTGCCAGGCTGCGGGCCTGAAGGTCAGCGTCGCCCCCTCGCGGTCCTTCGTGTCCCGGAGGCGCGCCAGACGAGAGCACCGCCGACCCCCGCCTAGACTTAGCCCGCCCCTGACCTGCCCGGACATGCGACAACGGAGACGACATGCAGGTGACCGAAGCCCTTGACGCCATGGCGGCACTGATCCGCGCCAGCGAGCACCCCGACATCACGGACGTTACGCGCTATGGCACGGACACCCGCCCGGGCGGACAGTCGCCGTCCGGCGTGAAGGTGATCTACCAATCCGGCTCCGCCGCGATGCTCTGGGCTGCCGACGCACCCCGCCCGGCGCCGGCACCCGTGCCGCTTCCCGCCGAGATGCCGCCGCCAGCACAGCGGGCCGCTCGGCTGCTCATGTTCACCGTGCAACTCCTCGACGTCGCCCGTCCGCCGATCTTCAGGAGCTGGGAGCCGTGCGGCTTTCCCGATGTTCACCTGACGCCGGCTGCTTTGCGGATCACCTGCCAAGACGGAAGCACGCTCTACCTTCGCGTGACTGCCGCAACCGGCCCGACCGGCGACCCGACCGAGGACCCGCATCCCGATTACCGATTCCCCGAAGGAGTCCGCACATGGCCCCCGGTAGTCAGTGCTCAGTCTGCGGTGCCCGAGTAGGCGTCTCCCCCGGCAAGCCGTGCCCGCCGCACCAGGCGATGGGTAGCCGAGGCACCTGCCCCGGCTCGGGACAGCCGACGTACTGACCGCTGCAACGACGATGGAGCCCCGGCCGCTCGCCTCGCAAGTGAGGGAGAGCCGGGGCTCTGTCGTGTGCCGGCCGGTGGGGCATGACCCCTTCAGCCCGGCCGCGGTTTCGCCGCTGATCAGCCGGGGTACCTCCGGCCCTCGATGAAGCTGTCCACGCACTCGATGACCTTGCGCCGCGCCGCGAAGAGCCTCTTCGGCTGGACCGCGCTGCGGCCCCACCAGCTCGCCGCGATGCGGGCGGTGATGAAACGCCGTGACGCGCTGGTGGTGCTCCCCACCGGCGCCGGCAAGTCGGCGATCTACCAGATCCCGGCCAGCCTGATTCCCGGTCCCACGGTGGTGATCTCCCCGCTGCTGGCCCTGCAGCAGGACCAGATCGCCGCGCTGAACGAGCGGCAGCGGCCCGAGCTGCGGGCGGTCCGGATCAGCTCCGACGAGTCGCCGGCCCAGCAGGCCGAGGCGATCGAGGAGATCCGGGCCGGACGGGCCGAGTTCCTCTTCATCACGCCGGAGCAGCTCGCGAACCCGGACCGGATGGCCGAGGTGCGGTCGCTGAAGCCGGCGCTGGTGGCGATCGACGAGGCGCACTGCATCTCCGCGTGGGGCCACGACTTCCGCCCCGACTACCTGGCCCTGGGTCACCTCGTCGAGGGGATCGGGAGACCGCCGGTGGTCGCGTTGACGGCCACCGCCTCCCCGCCGGTCCGCGACGACATCGTCGCCCGGCTGCGGTTGCGGGACCCCGAGATCGTCGTCTCCGGCCTGGACCGGCCCAACCTGTTCCTCGAGGTGGCCCACTGCCCGACCGAGGACTACCGCTGGCGGCGGTTGATCGCGTTGCTGCGCGACGACGAGCGGCCCGGCATCATCTACGTCCCCACCCGGCGGGCGGCGGAGGAGCTGGCCGGGCGGCTGACCGACGCCGGGTTCCCGGCGCAGTACTACCACGGCGGCATGGCGGCCGGCGCCCGCGCCGAGCTGCACGAGGCCTTCCTCGCCGACCGGGTGCCCATCATGGTCGCCACCTCGGCGTTCGGCATGGGCATCGACAAGCCCAACATCGCCTGGGTGGTGCACATGGCGCTGCCCGACTCGCCGGACAGCTACTTCCAGGAGATCGGGCGCGCCGGGCGCGACGGCCAGCCGGCCCGGGTGCTGCTGCTGTGGCAGGCGGAGGACGTCGGGCTGCAACGCTACTTCACCGGCGGCCTGCCGGACGAGAACGAGCTGCGGGACCTGTCCGCGCTGCTGCGCCGCAGACCCTGCACCAGGAAGGAGCTGCGGGAGCTGACCGGCCTGGGCCCGCGCAAGCTCGGGCAGTACCTCGCGCTGCTGGAGCAGGTGGGCGCGGCCGAGCCCGGGGGCCGGCAGCGAGTCGGCGCGCCGCGCTACTCACCGACACCCGTGGCGGCCGCCGCGGCGGCCCTCGCGGAGGCGGAACGGCAGCAGACGGTGACGCGTTCGCGTACCGACATGATGCGCGCCTTCGCCGAGACCACCGCCTGCCGCGGCCAGACCCTGCTCGCGTACTTCGGCGAGCAGATGACCGCGGTCTGCGGGCACTGCGACAACTGCCACGCCGGCACCAGCACGGCGGACAACGGCGCGGTCGGCCCGTTCCCGGTGCACAGCCAGGTCCGGCATCCCGAGTGGGGGCCCGGCCTGGTGCTGAGCTACGAGGACGACCGCATGACGGTTCTCTTCGACGAGGTGGGGTACAAGACGCTGTCCGTCAGCGTGGTGTCCGAACAGGGCCTGTTGACGCTGGACTAGCCTGAGGCGGTCGCCCTCGGCGGGGCGGCCGGACGCCGCGACGCAGCGCGGCGGTCGGAGACGCCGCGGCGCGGGCGGCCGTGGCGGAGCACGAGCGAGAAGGAGCGGTGCCGTGATCGAGCAGCCGGCGTACACCGGGTTCGGTTTCACCGACGGGGAGTGGGGGCTGCTGGTCGGCCTGCCGCAGTCGGTGCTGACGGCGGCGAGCGCCGCGGAGTCCGACGGCGCCCGGCGCACGATGGCGGAGAACGCGGCCGGCATGGACACCATCTCCGCCGGTCGCGAGTCGGCCAGCCCGCTGGTCGCCGCGGTCGCCGGCGAGGTGGTATCCCGGGTGGGCGATCCGGAGGCCGGCGCGGAACTGCCGGTGATCGAGCCGGCGGACCCGCGGGCGCTCATGGAGGACGTGCTGGGCCGGGCGAAGGAGGCGGCGGCGCTGCTCGCCGCCAAGGTGGACGAGGGCGAGGCCGGGGCGTACAAGCACTGGCTGGTCGAGATCGCCGAGCAGGTCGTCGGCGCGGCGTCCAGCGGCGGCATCCTGGGCCTCGGCGGGGACGTGGTGAGCGACACCGAGCGCCGGTTCCGGGACCGGCTCGCCCAGGTCCTCAACGACTGACGGGATCGACGGCGGCGGCGGTGGTCCCGGCGAGGACCACCGCCGCCGTCGTTTCGTGTCGGCTGCCGGCCGGTCAGGCGACCCGGCGGCGGAACAGCAGCGCGGCGAGCACCATCGACGCCAGCAGGATGCCGAGGCACCAGGCCACCGCTCGGGCCGGCGCCGCGCCCGCGGGGGTGGCCAGCAGCAGCGCGCGCAGCGTCTCGATGACCGGGGTCACCGGCTGGTGGTCGGCGAACCCGCGCAGCCAGGCCGGCATGGTCTCCACCGGCACGAACGCGCTGCTGGGGTACGGCAGGAACATCACCAGGAAGGTGAAGCCGCTGGCCGCCTCGGGGGTACGGGCGAGCAGGCCGAACGCGGCGGACAGCCACGACACGGCGAGCAGGAACAGCAGCAGCACCCCGGCCGCGGCGAGCCAGCGCAGCGGGTCGGCCGCCGGGCGGAACCCGATCGCCACGGCGACACCCAGCACCAGCACGGTGGAGACCATGTTGCGGGCGACGCTCGCCGCGACGTGGCCGCCGACGATCGCGGTGGCCGCGACGTCCATCGTGCGGAGCCGCTCGACCACCCCGTTGGTCAGGTCGGTGGTGACGCTGACCGCCGTGCCCGCCGCACCGAACCCGGCGCACAGCAGCAGCACGCCGGGGACGACGTACGTGACGTACGCGCCACCGGTGTCGATCGCGCCCCCGAAGAGGTAGACGAAGAGCAGCATCAGGATCACCGGCAGCAGCAGCGACGTGAGCAGCGCGTCGACGTTGCGACGGGACAGCCGTACGCAGCGTCCCACCAGGACGGACAGCTCGGCCGGTCGGGCGGTCAGCTCAGACACCGGCCACCTCCCGCGCGTCGGCGGGCGCCGGCTGCCCGGTCAGGGTGAGGAAGACGTCGTCGAGGGTTGCCGTACGCAGGTGGAACCGGGCGACCCCCTGCCGGTCGGGGTCGACCTCGTCGAGCAGCCCGCGCACCTGGGGCGCGCTGCCGTCGGTCGGGACGGCCAGCTCACGCCGGGCGCCGTCGGCGTGGGCCACCCGGTCACCGAGCCGGCGGACGGCCGCGGCGAAGCGGTCGTCGTCGCGCATCGTGAGCTCCAGCCGGTGGGCGCCGAAGCGCCGCTTCAGGTCCGCGGCGGTCCCCTCGGCCGCCAGCCGCCCCCCGTGCAGGACCGCGACCCGGTCGGCGAGCCGGTCGGCCTCCTCCAGGTACTGCGTGGTGAGCAGCACGGTGACGCCGCCCGCGGCCAGCTCCCCGACGACCTCCCACAGGGCCTGCCGGCTGCGCGGGTCGAGCCCGGTGGTCGGTTCGTCCAGGAAGATCACCGACGGCTCACCGACCAGGCTGGCGGCGAGGTCGAGCCGGCGGCGCATCCCGCCGGAGTAGGTGGCCACGCGCCGGCCGCCGGCCGCCGTCAGGTCGAAACGCTCCAGCAGCGCGGTCGCGCGGCGCCGGGCGGCGGCGCGGGGCAGCCTGGTGAGGCGCGCCATCATCTCCAGGTTCTCCATGCCGGTCTGCCCGTCGTCGAGGGCGGCGTGCTGGCCGGCCAGGCTGATCACCCGGCGTACGCGCCGCCGCTCGCGGACGACGTCGTGCCCGTCCACCCGGACGCTGCCCCCGTCCGGCGCGGTCAGTGTCGCCAGGATCCGCACGGTGGTCGTCTTCCCCGCGCCGTTCGGACCGAGCAGGGCGTGCACGCTCCCCCGGGCCATTCGCAGGGTCAGCCCGTCGAGCACCGTCACCGCCCCGAAGGACTTCCGCAGGCCGACGGCTTCCACCGCCGGTCCCGTCCACTCCCCCATGGCTGCCACCCTCCGTGTTCTGTGTATGGCATACGCTTTACTGCGTAGACCATACGCAGAAGCTAGGATGGCGGTCAACAGCGAACGAGAGGCGAGGATGAGCGAGCCGGACGTCGACCTGCCCGACAGCGTGGCGGCCGCCTGGGGGCTCCAGGAGCGACCCGGCAAGGGCCCCCGGCGCAGCCTGACCCTGGAGCGGGTGGTGGCCGCCGCCGTCCGGGTCGCCGAGACCGACGGCTTGGCCGCCGTCTCGATGAGCCGGGTCGCCGGCGAGCTGGGCGTCGCCACGATGTCGCTGTACCGGTACGTGTCGACCAAGAACGACCTGGTCGACCTGATGGTCGACGCGGCGTACGGCGAACCACCGCCACCACGCGGGTCCGACGAGGGGTGGCGGCCCGCGCTCGCCCGGTGGGCCGAGGCGAACGTCGCGGCCATCCGCCGCCACCCCTGGCTGCGTCACGTACCGATCAGCGGCCCGCCGATCCGCCCCAACCAGGTCCACTGGATGGAGCAGGGCCTCGGCACGCTCCGCGGCACCGGCCTGCGCCCGACCGAGCGCCTGTCGACCGTCCTGCTGGTCAGCGGGTACGCGCGCACCTGGGCCACGCTCACCGTCGACCTCGCCGAGGCGGCCGCCCGGTCCGGGGTCGGCCCCGACGAGGCCAACACGCGTTACTGGCAGCACCTCGAACTGCTCACCCGGACCGGCACCTTCCCGGCGGTCCGGGAACTGCTCACCGAATGGGCCCAGGAGGAGGACGAGGAGTTCGACGCGGAGTGGGAGTTCGGCCTGAACCGGATCCTCGACGGCGTGGACGCCCTGATCCGGAGCCGCCGATGACCGCCCTGCGCACCGAAATCCTGGACACCACCGCCGTGCCACCCGCGGACCGTTGGCCGTACTTTCTGGACATCGCCGAACGGACCGCCGCGCGGGTGGACCTCGACAGCGCACACGTCACCGATTTCCGCGCTGTCTCCCGAAGCGTCGACCTGGGCACCGTCAAGCTCAGCCGGCTGCGCTACCAGTCGCTGAGCGCGCAGCGCACCCCCCGACTCATCCGTCAGGCCGATCCGGAGGTCTTCCAGGTCGCCATGGTGCTGAGCGGCGCGAGCGCCATCAGCGCCCGCCGGCGGGAGACCTCGATGACCCGCTCGGACCTCACCCTCGTCGACTGGAGCCGGCCGCACCGGTTGATGCACGACAGCGCCAGGGACGGGCGGGAGCAGGCATCGTCGATCACCGCCGTGTTCCCCCGGGCGCTGCTACCGGTACCTGCCGACCGGGCCGACCGGCTCGTCGCGTCCCGGATGTCCGGCACCGAGGGACCCGGCGCGCTGCTGGCGCAGCACCTCAACCACCTGACGCGTCACCCCGAGCAGTTCCGCGACGCGGACGCGCCCCGGCTGGCCGAGGTGACCCTCAGCCTGGTGGCCATGCTGCTCGCGCACCACCTCGACGCGGAGGATCAACTCCCGGTCGACGTACGGCAGCAGGCGACGTTCGCCCGGATCCACGCCTTCATGGACCGGCATCTCGGCGATCCCGACCTCACGCCGCGCGCCGTGGCCGAGGCGCACCACATCTCCCTGCGCACCCTGCACCGGCTCTTCGAAGGTGAGGAGGAGACCGTGGCGCAGTCGATCCGCCGTCGTCGGCTCGAACGCTGCCGGAAGGACCTGCTCGAACCCGTCCAGCGGCACCTGCGGGTGCAACAGATCGCCCGTCGGTGGGGGTTCACGGATCCGGCCCACTTCAGCCGCGCCTTCCGCAGCGCGTACGGCATGAGCCCGGCGGCGTACCGGGAACGGCACGCCGAGCCCCCGACGGGAGGCCGGACAGAATGACCCGACCGAGGTGGAGAGGGGATCAGTGATGACGGCGCTGCCGGTCGAGACGATGGACACCACGCGGGTACCGCCGGCGGACCGGTTCCCACTCTGGGTGGCGATGGCGGGCGAGGTGTCCGCCCCGGTGGCCTTCACCAGCGACCACGCGCTCGACTTCCACGGTCACGCCCGGCTGATCAGCCTCGGCGACATCGCGGTCACCCGCTTCCGGTACCAGTCGCTGGTCGGGCGACGCACGCCGAGACTCATCCGGCAGGGCGACCCGGAGGTCTACCAGATCGCGCTGCCGTTCGCCGGCACCTGCACGATCAGCGCGCGCCGCTGCGACTCCGCCATCCCCAACCGCGACTTCACACTCGTCGACTGGGGGCGGCCCCACGACCTGTCCCACACCCTGGGGCCCGACGGGCGGGAGCCGGCCGGGTCCGTCACGGTCGTCATCCCCCGCGCCCGGCTCCCGCTCGATCCCGACCGGGTGGACCGGCTCACCGCCGCCCGGCTCCCCGGCACGACGGGCCCCGGTGCGCTGCTGGCCCAGCACCTGCACCACGTCACCCGGCATCCCGAGCAGTTCACCGCCGCCGACGCGCCGCAGCTCGCCGAGATCACGCTCAGCCTGGTGTCGATGCTGCTCGCCCGTCACCTCGACGCCGAGGGCGGCCTTCCCGCGGACGTCCGGCGCCAGGCTCTGCTGGCACAGGTCCGGAGCTTCCTCGACCGCCACCTGCACGACCCGGCCCTGGATCCGCAGATGGTCGCCGACGCCCACCACCTCTCCCTGCGTTCCCTGCACCGGCTCTTCGAGGGCGAGGACGAGACGGTCGCGGAGTCGATCCGGCGACGCCGGCTCGACGGATGCCGGCGGGACCTGCTGGCCCCACTGCTGGGACACCTTCCGGTGGCCCAGATCGCCCGCCGGTGGGGCTTCACCGACCCGGCCCACTTCAGTCGCGCCTTCCGGACCGCGTACGGGATGAGCCCGCGGGCGTACCGGGCCCGGCACGGTGTGCCCGCCACGGGGCGGCACACCACCCACTGACCGGACACAATGGTCGGCGCCGACACGGGGAGGGACGATGCTGACGCCGGTGATCGTGGACACCGAACAGGTCGCCGCAGCGGACCGGTTCGGGATGTGGCTGGAGATGGTGGCACGCACGGCGGCGCCCCTGCGGATTGACACCGCGCACGCCCACGACTTCACCGCCCGGGCCGAGTTCATCGACCTCGGCCCGATCCAGGTGGTCCGCTACCAGTACCCGTCGCTGGACTGCTTCCGCACCCCGAAACTCGTCCGGCAGTCCGACCCCGAGGTCCACCTGCTCGCCCTGAACACCGCGGGCAGCACCAGCGCGACACAGGACGACCGGTGCAGCACCGGCCGAGCCGGCGATTTCACCTTCTACGACGGCTCCCGCCCGCACGAGGTGCACCACCACGGCGACGACGCCGGCCGGGAGCCGGCAAGCTCCATCGCCGCGCTCATCCCGCACACCGCGCTCCCGCTGCCACCGCAGCGGCTGGCTCCCCTGTTCGGCGGCGGAATGTCCGGCAGGACCGGGGTGGGTGCCCTGCTGGCCCAGTTCCTCACCCAGGTCGCCACCCATCCCGAGCAGTACCACGCGGCGGACGCCGCCCGACTCGGCACGATCGGTCTGGACCTGGCCACCACCCTGCTCGGCCGGCACCTGGTGTCGGAGCACGCGATCCCCTCGGAGGTACGCCGACGGGCACTCGTCACGCAGGTGCGGGCGTACGTCCAGCAGCACCTGGACGACGCCACGCTGCACCCGCAGACCATCGCGGACGCCCACCACATCTCGCTGCGCTCGCTGCACCGGCTCTTCGAGGCCGAGGAGACGACCGTCGCCTCGTACATCCGTGGCCTGCGGTTGGAGCGGTGCCGGCACGACCTCGCCGACGCGGCGCTGCGTGCCCAGCCCATCCAGACCATCGCGGCACGCTGGGGTTTTCCCGACAAGGCCCACTTCAGTCGGATGTTCCGGGCAGCGTACGGGATCACGCCGCAGTCCTGGCGACAAGCCAGCCGGGACTAGGCACGGATCGTCAACCGCGCGGCGTCCACGGTCAACCCGTCCGGGGCAGACTGGGAAGCCGAAGCGGCCGCCCCCTCCGGACGCCATGCCGGCGCGGGCAGCCCGCCGAACGGGGGCCGTGGCGGGGCGCCCGCCGCCCGAACGGCGGCGGGCGGTCGCCCGGCGGTACCCCGAGCCACCTCCCGATTCCGGTTCCGCCGCTGGCATCCCCAGGTGCCACCGGCGGAGCCGGTCAGGCTTCCTCCAGCAGTTCCAGAACGGCCCGCTCGGCCTCCTCGCGGGGTGTCCTCGGATCGACCGGCGCCACCACACCGTCGTGGTAGAGGTCCACCACGCGCGGGTCCACGTAGGACGTGCGTGCCACCGTCGGCGTGTTGCCGAGCAGTTCCGCCACCTCCCGCATGACGGCGGCGACCGCCCTGCGGCGCGCGGTGACCGACCGCTGCCGGCCCACGGTGGCCAGTTCGGTGGCCGCCAGCACGGTGGCGTGCCAGGTACGAAAGTCCTTCGCCGTCATCTCGCCGCCGCTGGCGTCCCGCAGGTACTCGTTGACCTCGTCGCTGCGCACGTCCCGCCAGTCCCGGCCGTCCCAGTACCCGAAGAGCCGGTCGGCGGCGCGGCGACGGCGACGCAGGTTGGTCAGCACCCGGCACAACTCCGGATCCTCGATCCGGCGGACCTGCTCGATGCCGCCCTTGGCCGGGAACTCGAAGACCACGCAGCCCCGGCGGGAGCGGGCGTGCTCCGGGCGCAGGGTCGACACGCCGAAGGTGGGGTCGTCCCCGGAGGCGTACTGGTCGTTGCCGACCCGGAACATCCCCATGTCGAGCAGCCGGGCCACGGTGGCGAGGACCCGGTTCCGGTTCAGTCCCCGGCCGTCGAGGTCGTTCGCGATGCGCTCGCGGAGCGTCGGCAGCCGGTGGGCGACCTCCAGGATGTGGTCGAACTTCGCCTCGTCGCGCTTGCGCCGCCACTCCGGGTGGTAGAGGTACTGCTTGCGGCCGGCGGCGTCGATGCCGGTGGCCTGGATGTGCCCGTTCGGGTACGGCGAGATCCACACGTCCTGCCAGGCCGGCGGAATCACCAGGTCCCGCAGCCGCGCCACCTGCTCCAGATCACGGACCTGCTCGCCCGCCGGGTCGAGGAACACCCAGCCCTCGCCCCGCCGGCGGCGTCCGTACCCCGGCCTGCCCGGATCACTACGCCGCAACCGCACCGGTAGTCCGCACCGCCTGTTCCACCTCGGCCACGGCGGCCAGCACGTCGCCCACCCCGACAGCCGCCAACGTCGGGTGGCTTCCTACCCCGTCCCACCTGGGCCAATCGTGTCCGTCGGCCCACAGCACCCGGTGGCAGGTCCGGTCGGGTGGTGGGCCCCACTGGGCGGGTGGGACGGGGCCGAAGAGGAGGACCGACGGGGTGTGGTAGGCGGTGGCGAGGTGGGCGATGCCGGTGTCGCCGCTGACGAGGAGTCGGGCGTGGGCGACGAGGGCGGCGAGGTGGTGCAGGTCGGTACGGCCGGCGAGGACCGCGCGCTCCGGGAGCCCGGCGAGACGCGCGACCTTTCGGGCGAGAGGCGCCTCGGCGGCGTTGCCGGTGACGACGACCCGGTGGCCGGTGGCGGTGAGGTGGCGGGCGACGGCGGCGAACCGCTCCGCCGGCCAGCGCTTCGCGGGGATCTTCGAGCCCGGGTGCACCACGCTCACCCCGGTGGGCAGCGTCCCGGGCGGTGGCCGGGTCAGGGCCAGGTCGGTGCGGTCGGTGGGGATGCCGTACCAGGCGAGCAGCCGGCACCACCGGTCGACCTCGTGCTCGTCGGCCCGCCAGGGCGGGCCGTCGTGGTGGCCGGCGTCGGGGTTGGCGAAGGCGAGCAGCCGGCCGGGTCGGGTCGCGGTGAGCATGTGGTGCGACTGGGGGCCGCGCCCGTGCAGGTTGACCGCGAGGTCGGGGGCGGGGCCGGTCCAGGGCAGCGGGCCGAGGCCGGGGGCGTCGACGTGGCGGTCGACGCCCCCGATCAGCTTCACCAGCGGGGCCAGCCAGGCCGGGGCGGCCAGGGCGAGTTCCCGGTCGGGGTGGGCGCGGCGCAGGGCGCGCAGCGCCGGGACGGCGGTGGCGAGGTCACCGACGCCCAGGGCGCGCAGGACGAGGATCACGGGTACGACGACTCCTGCTCGGCGCAGACCACCATCTCGCGCACGGCGCAGCCGGCGGGCTGGGACAGGGCGAACAGCACCGCCGCGGCGGTGTCGGCGGGATCGTTGAGGATCGCCTCCGGCCCCGGCTTGTACCGCTCGTCCCGCTGGTCGAAGAACGCCGTGCGCATGCCACCCGGGATCAGCAGGGTCACCCCCACCGTGCCGGCCAGCTCCGCGGCCAGGGCGCGGGTGAACCCGACCACCCCGAACTTCGCCGCGCAGTACGCCGTGGCGTCACTGACCGCCTTCACCCCCAGCGTCGACGCGACCGTGACGATCCGGCCCCGGGACGCCTCCAGGAAGGGCAGCGCCGCCCGGATCACGGCGGCGGTCGCGAGCAGGTCCACCGCCACGATCCGATCCCAGGTCTCCCCCGGCACGTCCGCCAGGCGGCCGGGCACGTCCATCCCGGCGGCCGTCACGACGGCGTCCAGCCCACCGGCGCGTTCGGCGAGCTGCCGCGTCGCCGCCTCGGCGGCCCGGGTGTCGGCCAGGTCGCACTCCACCCACGGCACCCCGTCGGCCGGGGCCTGCCGGTCGAGCACCACCGGGCGCCCGCCGGCCCGGGCGACGGCGACGACGACAGCCGCGCCCAGCCCGCTCGACCCGCCGGTGACCAGGACGGTGGATCCGGTGTTCATCGCGTCCCCTCCGCCGGGCGGGACACCGCCGTGCCCGGCGACGGGCGGCCCAGGCGGTCCGCGGCCGGCACCGTGTCGCTGAGGCGGGAGGCACCGGGGGTCCGCTCCCGCGCGGCGGCGATCATCTCGGTGGTCGAGCGCCCGTCCAGGTACGGCACCACGACGGTGTGGCCGCCCCAGCGGCGCAGGAGTTCCGCCTCCGGCAACGCCGGCTCGCCGCCACCGGTGGCGTAGTCACCACCCTTGACCCAGACGTCCGGCCGGAGCCAGGTCAGCGCCGCGTGCGGCGTCCGCTCGTCGAAGACCACGACCGCGTCGACGCAGCTCAGCGCGGCCAGCAGGCGGCTGCGGTCGCCCTGGGACATCACCGGCCGCTCGGGTCCCTTGAGCGCGGCCACGCTCGCGTCGGAGTTCAGGCACACCACCAGGCAGTCACCGAGTTGCCGGGCGGCCTGCAACGTCGCCACGTGACCCGCGTGCAGGAGATCGAAGCAGCCGCCGGTGGCCACGACCGTGCCGCCGGCCGCGCGTACCTCGGACACCACCGCGGAGGCCGCCACCACACCGATGCGCTCGCCCGCGACGCCGGACCCGGTGGGTGGCAGGAGTCGGGCCGGCGGGGGCAGGACCGACGCCACTCCCCCGTCCGCGACGTACGCCGACGCCTCCGCCACCGCCTCCTGCACCGCCTCGGACACCAGCGCGCCCCGGGCCAGAGCGAGGGTGGCCGTGGCCGCGAACCGGTCGCCGGCCCCGCAGGTGTCCCCGTCGGCCGTCATCGGCGCGGGCACCACGAGCGGCGTCGACCCGGCGTGGCAGAGCAACGCGCCGTCGCCGCCCAGCGTCACGGCCACCGCACCCGCCCGCCAGCGGCGCCGCAGGCCCTGCGCGCCGCGCGAGGCCGTGACCAGGCGCGTCACGCCGGGCCGCACCTTGGCCAACTCGCGGACCTCGGACTCGTTCGGCGTGACCAGGTGGATCCCGGGCACCGCCGCCGGCCCGCGGGGGTGGGGGTCCCAGACCAC
The DNA here is from genome assembly GCF_049315255.1 of Micromonospora sp. WMMD558. NCBI lineage: Bacteria > Bacillati > Actinomycetota > Actinomycetes > Micromonosporales > Micromonosporaceae > Micromonospora > Micromonospora sp. WMMD558. Next base: position 5,531,099 of record NZ_CP186061.1, read on the forward strand.
GGGGGCCCGCGTCGCGGCCAGCGCCGCCCGCAGCGCCGGCTGCCGGGCCACCCCCCGGCCGTAGTCGCTCACCAGCACCGCCGAGGCGTTCGCGAGCACCCGTAGCACCGCGTCGGACGGCGCACCGGGCTCCCCGGGAGCGCCGCCCCGGTCGTGACGCAGCAGGACCCGGCCCCGGGCCCGCAGTCGGATCTTCTCCGGCGTGCCACCGGCCAGGCCGAGCGCGTACACCTGGACGCCGGCCGCGGTGAGCAGCGAGCTGAGCCGGGCGCCACCGGCGTCGTCGGCGAGGGCGGTCACCAGGACCACCTCGGTGTCCGGCGCCCCCGCCGCGAGCGACGCGGCCAGGCCGGCGCCGCCCGGCCGGTCGGCGTACGCGGTCTCGTCCAGCACCGGCACGGGCGAGTCCGGGCAGAGGCGGTTCACCACCCCTTCCACGTCCCGGTCGAGCAGGGTGTCACCGACCACCACCACCGGTCCCCTCACGCTTCCCCCCTCATCGCGCCTGGACCTACGGCCCGCCGTCCAGCACCACCTCGACCCCGGCCCGCACCGGGCCGGCCGCCGGCGCCGCCGGCACCCCGGCCGGTGGGTCGGTCTCGCCGGCCGACGCCTCCGCCCGCGTCCCGGCCGGCGCGGCGAGCGCCGCCGGCAGCGCCCGCTCGACGTACTCGCAGAGCACGTGGCTGGAGACCAGGTGCAGTTCCTGCACCACCTGACCGTCCGGGGAGTCGACGGCGAGCGTCTCGTCGCAGAGGTCGGCGAGGGGGTTCGGGATCGGGCCGGTGAAGGCCCAGCAGCGCAGGCCGGTGTCGTGGGCGGCGTGGGCGGCGTGCAGGAGGTTGGGGCTGGCGCCGCTGGTGGACATGAGCAGGAGGATGTCGCCGTCGCGGCCGTGGGCGCGGACCTGGCGGGCGAAGACCTCGTCGTAGCCGTAGTCGTTGCCGATGGCGGTGACGGCGCTGGTCTCGGCGTGCAGGGCGATGGCGGACAGGGGTTGGCGGTCGTCGCGGAGTTTGCCGACGAGTTCGGCGGTGAGGTGTTGCGCCTCGGCCGCGCTGCCACCGTTGCCCGCCACCAGCAGCCGCCCGCCGTCCACGAGCCGGCGGGCGAGCGTCTCGCCCCACCGCGCCAGCAGGGCCTCGCACCGCCGGTACGGCAGCAGCGCCGCGGCCAGGTTCGCCAGGTGGACGTCGAGCGGCGACCGCCCCGTCATCCGGCCACCACCCGGCTGGCCCGCCCGACGGCGGCCACCTCGCCGTAGACCTCCGCCAGCCGTTCCGCCGTGGCCGCCCACGAGTACCGTTCCCGGGCCCGCTCCCGTGCGGCGGTCGCGTACGCGAACCGGCGGATCCGGTCGTCCAGCAACCGCTGGACGGCGGTGCCGAGAGCGCGCGGGTCGCGCGCCGGCACCAGGTCGCCGGTGACCCCGTCGACCACCGTGTCCTTGATCCCGCCCACCGCCGTCCCGACCACCGGTACGCCGCACGCCATGGCCTCCAGCGGGGTCAGCCCGAACGGCTCGTACCAGGGGGCGGCGACCAGGACGTCGGCGGACCGGTACCAGCGGCCCATCTCCTCCCGGGGCACCGCGCCGACCAGCTTCACCCGGTCGGCCACGCCGCAGGTGTGCGCCAGGGCCCGGAGCCGGCGGGCGTACGGGTCGCTCTCCAGCAGGCCGGCCGGCGGCCCGCCGACCACGACGCACTCCGCGTCCGGCACGTGCGCCATCGCCCGGATGACGGTCTGGAAGCCCTTCCGCTCGACCAGCCGGCCGACGGTGAGGATCCGCGCGCGGCCGTCCTCCCGTTCGGCGGCCGGGCCGAGCGGGGCGAACGTGCCGAGGTTGACCCCGGACGGGACGACGGTCATCCGGGACCGGGGCACTCCCATCCGGACCAGTTCCCCCACCTCGTCCTGGCACTGGGCGATGACCCGGTCCACCGAGCGGCCCAGTTCCCGCTCGTAGCCGATCCGGCGGGCCGGGCTGGTGTCCTGCACCCCCTGGTGGCGCCGCTTCACCACCCCGAGGGCGTGGTACGTCTGCACGACGGGCACGCCGATCTGCCGGCCGGCGGCCAGCGCGGCGAGTCCGCTCATCCAGAAGTGCGCGTGGATCACCTCCGGCACCCAGTCGCCGCCGCGCCAGCGGTCGACCAGCCACCCGCTGAACTCCCTCATGTGCGGCAGCAGCGCGTCCTTGGCGACCGGCTCGGCCGGGCCGGCGGGGACGTGCACCACCTCGTACCCGTCCGGACCGCGGACGGTGACCGGCAGGTCGACGGCGTCCCGGCGGGTGTAGACCCGCACGTCGTGCCCGGCGGCCGCGAGAGCGGCGGAGAGTTCGGCGACATGCGTGTTCTGGCCGCCGGCGTCCTCGCCGCCGAGGACGGCGAGCGGGCTCGCGTGCTCCGAGATCATCGCGATGCGCATACTTCCTCCTCCAGCAGCCGGTCCCAGTCGGCGAGGAAACGCTCGAGCCCGTACCGCTCCCGCGCGGCCGCGCGGCCCGCGGCGCCCGCCCGGCGCGCCAGCGCCGGGTCCGCCATGAGCCGTCGAGTGGCGTCGAGCAGGTCGTCGACCCGGGTGGAGAGGGCTCCGGCTTCGGCTGGCACCGCCATCACCGCCTCCGTGGTGGCCAGCGCGACGACCGGCATGCCGATCGTCATCGCCTCGATCAGGCTCAGCCCGAGGGAGGTCCACCGGCACAGGTGCAGGTACGCCCGCCGCCGCCCCAACTCGGCGTGCATCCGGGCCTGGGGCAGGTCGTCGTGGCTGGTCAGCCGGTCCGCCGGCAGCCCCAGGTGGTCGGCGAGGCCGGCCACCTTCATGCCGAAGACGTCCAGCGGGGCGATCTCGGCGAACCGCGGCAGCAGGTCGGTGCCGGTGACGCGCCAGCGGCGCACCGGCTCGTTGATGACCACGGCGAGCCGCTCCAGCTCGCCGGTGTACTCCGCCGCCGGTGGCACGACGCCGTGGTCGACCACCGTCGTCCGGGTGCTTCCGGTGTCCCAGAAGAGCTGGTTGAACGCGGTGACGTGGGCGATCAGCAGGTCGTCGCGGTCGGCCATCGGGTGCCGGCTGTCGGGGACGGCGCCGTCCTTCGGGGTGTTGTGCTCGACGAAGATCGCGGGCAGGTCGCGGCCCGGCCGGCGGCCCAGCCAGTCGGCGGCCAGGTCGAGCTCCTCGGGACGTTGCAGGATCACGACGTCGACCTCGGCGGTGCGCAGGTCGTCGGGGGCCACCTCGACGGCGGTGTCCGGCCAGGGGTAGGTGCGGGCCCGGCCGAGGCCGTACGGGCCGCGGTCGGGCGTGGCCGGCACCAGGTACCGGTGCTTGCCGTGCACGAACGACGTGGTCCACGAACCGTGCACGTGCCAGAGGAGGACGTTCATCGGCCGCTCCCGCCGACCGTCGCGACCTCCGGTGCCGCCTCCCCGGCCGGCGTCAACGCCGCCGTCGGTGTCCGCGCCGGGGACACGCCCAGCAGCGCCAGCCCGTCCAGCACCTCCCTGGGCGTGATCCGGCTCAGGCAGGGATGGCCCGGGACGGGGCACCGCGCGGCGCGGGTGTCCCGGCAGGGGGCGGCGGCGTCACCGAGGCGTACGGTCGGCACCCGCCACGGCCCCCACTGTCCGAACGGGACGGTGGGGGCGAAGAGGCTCACCACCGGAACGCCGTAGGCGGCGGCGAGGTGGGCGGGACCGGTGTTGCCCACCACCACGGCGGCGGCACCGGCAACGGTCGCCGCGAGTTCGGCGAGCCCCGTCCCGCCACCGAGGTCCACGGCGTCGTCCCCGGCCACCCACGCGGTCAGCTCCGCCTCGTCGGCGCCTCCGGTCACCACCACCCGGTGGCCCGCGGCGGTCAGCGTCCGGACGATCCCCGCCGCCAGCTCGGGCGGCAGCCCCCGGGACTGGGCCGCCGAACCCGGGTGCAGGACCACGTAGCCCGGCGGGCCGACCTGCGACGGCGCCGCCGGCGCCGGCCGCAGCCGGAGGGCGGGTTCGTCGTCGGCGGGCAGGGCGTAGCCGGCGGCGGCGGCGAGGGACAGGGCGCGTTCGGGTTCGGGTACGCCGGTGGGGACGCGGTGGCGCACGTCGAGCAGGGCGCCGGGGTAGTCGTCGCTGATCGCCGAGATCCGGTGGACACCGATGGTGCGTAGCAGCAGGGCCAGGGGTAGCGGTGACTGGTGGTAGCTGGTGAAGATGACCGCTTCGTCGGCGGCGACGGCGGCGAGGGTGGTGGTGAGGGTGGTGATGTCGTCGGGGTCGACGGGGTCGGGGTGGGGGTCGATCCAGGGCAGGCGGTGTTCGATGATGGCGTCGACGCCGGGTAGCAGGTCGGCGGCGGCGCGGCCGCGGGGCCCGCACAGCAGCACCACGCGGTCGGCGTGTGCGGCGACGGCGCGGATGCCGGGTCCGGTGACGAGGACGTCGCCGGCGGAGTCGGACCGCACGACCAGCACCGTGCCGGCGCGGCGGGGCTCGCGGGGCACGACGGCGGCCTGCCGGCGCAGAATCTCCGTGACCGCGGCGGGGAGATCCGGCGCGACCCAGCCGGCGGCGTCGATCTCCTCGGGGCGGGTCACCGGCGTGGGCACCAGCACCGCCTGCGCCCCCGCCGCCAGAGCAGCGGTCACGTCCCGACCGATGTCACCGACCAGCACACACCGCCGCGGCACCGTACCCAACTCCCGAGCCGCGGCGTGCACCAGACCCGCAGCCGGCTTACGGCAGCCACACCCGTCAGCGTCGTCGTGCGGACACACCAGCCACGCGTCGAACGGCCCCAACAACTCCTCGACCCGGGCGTGCACCGCCCGCATCTGCGCCTCGTCGAACAACCCCTTCGCCAGCCCCGACTGGTTCGTCACCACCGCCAGCCGCAGACCCGCCGCCCGCAACGCGTCCAACGCCGCCCGCGCACCCGACACCGGCCGCACCTTCTCCGGGTCCCCGTTGTACGGCACGTCCTCGACCAACGTCCCGTCCCGGTCCAGCAACACCGCATCGAACAGACGCGGACCGGAGCGACCCCGGCCAGCACGGGCACCGACCCGGGCTGACCTGCACTGATCCGGCTCCACCTGTCGCACGGCCGGCGGGTTCCCGGCGCCCCGGGGAGTAAACATCATCTTCGCGGCGGTAGCCGTGCCGCGCTGCCGGCGGTGTCGGCACGCCGGCCCGCGGTGGCGTTACCCGCCGCCCCCGAGAAGCTAACCCACCGTCCGTTAGCAGCGCCCGCCACGGGGGTACGAGGGCGCAGTGGCGGTTGTGGAGAAAGTGATCGACGCAGCACCGGAACGGGTGTGGGCGGTACTGGCGGACGGCTGGACGTACAGCGACTGGGTGGTCGGCACGGTGCACGTACGCGACGTTGACGACGGCTGGCCGGCCGTGGGAAGCGAACTGCACCATCGCGCCGGCCCGTGGCCGTTCTCGCTCCAGGACTCCTCGACCGTGCTCGGCTGCGAGCCGCCACACAAGCTGATCCTCCGGGCCGGGCTCTGGCCCGCCGGCGAGGCGATCGTGGTCTTCACCCTGGAGCCGGTGGGCGGCGACGCCACCCGCGTACGCATCGGCGAGGACTTCGCCGCCGGCCCGCTGCGCTGGGTCCGCAACAAGCTCAACGACCTGGTGCTGCACCAGCGCAACAGGGAGACCCTGAACCGGCTGTCGGACATCGCCACCCGCCAGAAGGCCGACCGGTGACGCAGACCGTCGTGGTCACCGGGGCGAGCGCCGGAGTCGGCCGGGCGGTCGCCCGGGCGTACGCCGAGCGGGGCGGGCGGCTCGCGCTGCTCGCCCGCGGCGAGGCGGGCCTCGCCGCGGCGGAGCGGGACTGCCGGGAGCGGGGCGCCGCCGACGTGCGCACCTACCGGGTGGACGTCGCCGACGCGGGCGCGGTCCAGCAGGCGGCGGACGACGTCGCGCACCGCTGGGGCCGGATCGACGTGTGGGTCAACAACGCGATGGTGTCGGTCTTTGCGCCGACCTGGGAGATCACCGCGGCGGAGTTCCAGCGGGTCACCGAGGTCAACTACCTCGGCACGGTGCACGGGACGCTCGCCGCGCTGCGCCACATGCGGGCCCACGGGCGCGGCGCGATCGTCCAGGTCGGGTCGGCCCTGGCGTACCGGGGCATTCCGCTGCAGTCCGCGTACTGCGCGAGCAAGCACGCCATCCAGGGCTTCAACGACTCGCTGCGGGCCGAACTGCTGCACGACTGCCCGGGCGTACGGCTGTCGATGGTGCAACTACCGGCGATCAACACCCCGCAGTTCTCCTGGGTGCGGACCCGGCTGCCCCGCCATCCCCAGCCGGTTCCGCCGATCTTCGCCCCGGAGGTGGCCGCACGGGCGATCCGCTGGGCCGCCGACCACGGGGTGCGGGAGCTGAACGTCGGTAACCCGACGTGGCGGGCCCGGCTCGGCAACGTCCTGTTCCCCGGCCTGCTGGACCGGAAGCTGGCCCGGGACGGGTACGACAGCCAGCAGACCGAGACGCCGATCGACCCGGCGACCTGGCGCGACAACCTGGACCGCCCCGGCGACCAGGAACGCGACCACGGTGCGGCGGGGGTGTTCGGCGACCGCGCCCGACGACGCTCGGCGGCGCTGTGGGTCGGCACCCACAAGCCGGCCCTCTCCGGTCTCGCGGCAGCGGGCCTGTCCGTCGTGCTGGGTGCCTTCGTCCGCCGCCGGGGGTAGCCGCCCCCGGCCCGTCCGGCGGGGCTCCCGCCGTCCCGAGTGACGGCCGGGACAGGGGAGCAATGACAACACGCACGGGGAACTGGCTACCCTCTCAGGGAACCAAGTCCGCGAAACGAGGATGTCCGACATGACTGAACCCGTGCAGCTGCCGTCGCCCTGGCGGGACGTACGTCTGACGGTGGTGGTGCCGACCTACAACGAGGCGGGCAACCTTCCGGCCCTGGTGGAGCGGCTCCTCGCGCTGCCGCTGCCGGGGCTGCGGATCCTCGTGGCGGACGACAACTCGCCGGACGGCACCGGCGAGGTCGCGGACAAGCTGGCCATCGAGCACCCGGACCGGATCGAGGTCGTCCACCGGGCCGGCAAGGAGGGGCTGGGTCGCGCGTACGTCGACGGCATGAGCCGCGCCCTGGACGGTGGCGCGGAGTTCGTCGCGCAGATGGACGCGGACCTGTCACACCCACCGGAGGCGCTGCCGGGCATGCTCGGCGCGCTGCTCTCCACGCAGGCGGGCGTGGTCATCGGCTCCCGGTACGTGCCCGGCGGCGAGCTGGACGAGAACTGGCCGCTGTACCGGCGCGCGCTGAGCGGCTGGGCCAACCTCTACGTCCACACGCTGCTGCGGGTGCGGATCCGGGACCTGACCGCCGGCTTCAAGATCTGGCGGGCGGACGCGCTGCGCGACATCGGCCTGGAGCGGGTGCAGTCCAACGGCTACAGCTTCCAGGTGGAGATGCACTACCTGGCCACGAAGCTGGGCCACACGATCCTCGAGGTGCCGATCCGGTTCGAGGAGCGGCGGGACGGCGCCTCGAAGATGACGACGGCCACGAAGATCGAGAGCGCCCTGATGCCGTTCCGGCTGCGTACCAAGCACCGCAACATCAGCCGCTGACGTCAGGCTGGCCGCAGGCCGCGCCGCGCGGCGGGCGTTCAGCGGTAGATGGTCCGCTGGGCGGCGCCGATCGCGGCGGCGTAGGCGGCACCGGTGAGCGCCCGGTCGCGGGCGAGGGCGGCCCGCGCGGCGTTCGCACCGGGGCCGCCGTGCACACCGCCGCCGGGATGCGCCGACGCGCTGGCCAGGAAGAGCCGGTCCACCGGCGTGTCCGCGCGCCCCAGGCCGGGGATCGGGCGGAGGAACAACTGCTGGTACGCGGCCGCCGTCCCGCCGCCGAGCGCCCCGCCGACGAGGCTGGGGTCGCCCGCCTCCAGGTCGGCCGGGCCGGCGACGTGCCGGCCCACGACGAGGCTCCGGAAACCCGGGGCGGCCTCCTCCAGCGCCTCCTCCATCCGCTCCACGTGCGCGGCGATCTCCTCGGCCCGCCACTGCCGGCGGAACGGCAGGTGCGTGTACGACCACAGCGACTCGGTGCCCGGCGGTGAGTGGCTCGGGTCGGCGACGGTCATCTGGCCGACCAGCAGGAACGGGTCCCGGGGGACCTCGCCGCGGGCCAGCGCGGCGGCGTACGTGGTGAGCCCGTCGAGGTCCGCCCCGAGATGGACGGTGCCGGCGGTGGCCACCGCCCGGTTGGTCCAGGGCACCGGGGCGGAGAGCGCCCAGTCGACCTTCAGTGTGGAGCCGTCCCACTTGAAGTGTGCGAGGTCCTCGACGAGCCGGGGCGGGAGCACCGCGGCTCCGACCAGGTCCAGGTAGAGCGCGGGTGCCGGCACGTCGGCGAGCACCGCCCGGCGGGCCCGCCACAGGGCGCCCCCCACGGTGCGGACGCCCATCGCCCGGCCGCGGGCGGTCAACACCCGGTCCACCCGGGCGCCATAGAGGATCCGGCCGCCCCGCTCGGCGAGCCGGGCCACCAGCGCGTCGGTGATCTTCTGGGCGCCGCCGTCCGGCACCGGCCAGCCGACCTGCTGGCCGAGCATCGCCAGCAGCCACCCGTACACGCCGGAGCCGGCGTCCTCCGGGGACAGGTCCGTGTGCAGGGCGCACCCGGCCAGCAGGGCCGGCCCACCGGGGCCGTCGAAGAGTTCGTCGCCGAGCTTGCGGACCGGCACCACCAGCCGCCGGGCCAGCCGCAGCGCCCCGGAGACCTTCAGCCGCCGGAGCAGCGCGACGCCGCTGCGGACCGGCGGGAAGGGCCCGGTGACGGCCGCCAGCATCGGGCCGGCGACCTGGCGCCAGTCGTCGTACGCGGTGAGCCACCTCTTGCCGTCGCCGGCCGCGAACTCCTCCAACGAGGCGGCCGTGGTCTCCGGGTCCCGGTTGAGCAGCGCCGCCCGCCCGTCCGGCAGCAGGTGCGCCAGGACGTCCGGCGCGTGCCGCCAGCGCAGCCCGTACCGCTCCAGGCGCAGGTCCCGCAGGACGGGGGACGCGTACCCGAGGGGGTAGAAGGAGCTGTAGAGGTCGCTCAGGTAGCCGGGGGCGGTGACGCAGGCCGAGCGGACCGCCCCGCCGGGCGCCTGCGTCGCCTCCAGCACCAGCACGTCCCAGCCGGCGTCGGCGAGCAGGTTGGCGGCGACCAGGCCGTTGTGGCCGGCCCCGACGACGACGGCGTCCGCGCTTCCCGCGCCCGTCGAACTCATCCGACCCGCCTACCCTGCGCCGAACCGGGCGAAACGCGTTTGCCTCGTGCGGGCCGGGGCATCCACTGCCGCATGTACACGGTTGCACAGCTCATTGGTGGAGTGTGGGGCGCGGGCGGCGAGGGGGGCGAACTGGTCGTCCACGACCCGGCCGACGGGTCCCGGGTCAGCTCGGTGCCGGTCGCGACGGCGGACGAGGTCGGCAAGGCGGTGGAGGCGGCGCGTGATGTCGCGGCCGACTGGGCGGCGACCGCCATGGCCGATCGGGCCGCCGCCCTGCACCGGGCGGCGGACGCGGTGGCGGCCGTGGCCGACGAGCTGGCCCGGGCGACCACGGCCGAGATGGGTAAGCCCGTCGCCGACGCGCGCGGCGGGGTGGACGCGGGCATCGGCACGTTGCGACAGTACGCCGAACTCGCCCCGGTGCGCGGCGGGCGGACGCTGCACGGCGGTCACCACGCGATGGACTTCATGATTCCCCAACCGCGGGGCGTGGTGGCCGCGATCACCCCCTGGAACGATCCCGTGGCGGTCTCCTGCGGTCTGCTCGGCGCCGCTCTGGTCACCGGCAACGTGGTCCTCTACAAGCCCAGCGAGCGCACCCCGGCCACCGGCTGGCTGCTGGCCAGGGCCCTCGACGAGGCGCTGCCGGCCGGGGTGCTGTCGCTGCTGACCGGTGGGCCCGAGGTGGGCGCCGCGCTGGCCGCCCAGCCGGTTGACCTGGTCGCCCACGTCGGGTCCACGGCCACCGGCCGGGCCATCGCCGCGGCGGCGGCCCGCACCGGGGCGAAGGTGCTGCTGGAGAACGGCGGCAGCGACCCCCTCGTCGTCGACGGCGACGTGGATCCGGTCTGGGCCGCCGGGCAGGCGGCGCTCGGCGCGTTCGCCAACGCCGGCCAGATCTGCGTGGCGGTGGAGCGCATCTACGTCCACCGGGACGTGGCCGAGGACTTCGTCGACGCCCTGGTCGAGCGGGCGCAGGCACTGCGGGTGGGTCCCGGCACCGACCCGGCGACCGAGCTGGGCCCGCTGGTCGACCGTCGGCACCGCGACCACGTGCACGGGCAGGTCACGGCGGCGGTGGCGGAGGGCGCCCGGCTCCGCGCCGGCGGCACCCTGCCCGACGGTACCGGCGCGTTCTACCCGGCGACCGTGGTCACCGAGTGCCGGCACGACATGACCCTCGTCCGCGAGGAGACCTTCGGGCCGGTCGCCCCGGTCGTCGTGGTCGACTCGTTCTCCGAGGGGCTGCGCTGCGCGGCCGACTCGCCGTACGGGCTCGCCGCGACGGTGCTGACCGGCTCGATGAGCCACGCCCAGCGGGCCTGGCGCGAACTGCCGGTCGGCACCGTCAAGGTCAACGCGGTCTTCGGCGGCGCGCCGGGCGGTGCCGCGCATCCGCGCCGCGGCAGCGGCCAGGGCTTCGGGTACGGCCCGGAGCTGCTCGACGAGTTCACCGCCACGAAGGCGGTGCACATCGAGGCTCCCGGCGGCGGCCACTGGTGAGCACGGGACCGGGGCCGCCCGGCCGGGGCGGCCCCGTGGTCTCGCGTACCCCTATCGGGAGCGGGCCTTGGCCTTCTCCCTGGTCCTGGTCGTCGCCCGGTTGTTGGCCTTCTGGATGGCCTTGACCAGTTCCGGCTTGGTCATGGTGGACCGGCCGGGGACGTCCAGCTTGCGGGCGACCTTCATGAGGTGGTCCTTGGTGGCGTTCGCGTCCACACCGGCGGCCGTCTCGGCGCGCCGCTGCGGGCCGCCGCCGGCCGCCTGCCGGTCGCTGGGGCCCTTGCGACCCTTCGGTTCCCAGTGGTCGCCGACCTTCTCGAACTGGTGCTTGACCGCGGCGAAGGCGGTCCGGTGCGACCGCTCCCCCTCGCCGTACGTCTCCACCGCCGAGTCGTGCGTCTTCGCCCACGTGCGCTGCGCCTTCTCCGGGGAGCGCCGCAGCGTGCTGGGCATGTCCTCGCGCCCGGGCATCTCGTCCTCCTCCGCGTCGATGGTCTCTGGTTGACCGTTCCCTCGGGGCCGGGCGGCAAACCGGCGCGTCGGGTTTGTCGATTTCCGGCCCGGGGTACCGGCGGGGCCAGGCGACACCGGGCGCATCCCGACGTCCGGGGCCGGTGGCACAGGGAGCGGGCCATGACGACGACGGAGCCCGGCACGGCGGTCCGCGAGTCGCCGCGGTCGCGGCTGCCCGGGCGGGTCCGGCAGGTGAGCTGGCGGACCTGGCGGGGCGTGCTGGTACGCAGCGCCCGCAACTTCGTCCGGGACAACTGCGCCGACTGGGCGGCGGCCCTGACCTACTACGGCGTGCTCGCGCTCTTCCCCTCCACGATCGTGGTGGTCGCACTGGTCGGGCTCGTCTCCGAGGGCGAACGGACCGTGGACACGGTCCTCGACCTGGCCCGCGACGTGGGCGCCGGGTCGGTCGTCGCCAACGAGGGCTTCGTGGGCGTGGTCCGGGGCGTGGTCGAGGAGCAGAGCGGCGCGAGTGTGCTGCTGAGTTTCGGTCTGCTCGGCGCCCTCTGGTCGGCCTCGGGCTTCATCGGCGCGTTCACCCGGGCCTCGAACGCCGTGTACGGGGTCGAGGAGGGGCGGCCGGTGTGGAAGCTGCGGCCGATGCAGATCGGGCTCGCCGCCGTCTCGCTGGTGCTCCTGGCCGTGGTCGCGGTCGGGCTGATCGTCAGCGGCCCGGTGACCGACGCCGTGGGTGACCTGATCGGCGCCGGTGGACTGGCCCGCACGGTGTGGAGCGTCGTCAAGTGGCCCGTGCTGGCGCTGATCATGATGGTGCTGCTGAGCCTGCTGTTCTGGATCGCGCCGAACGTCCGGCAGCCCCGCTTCCGCTGGCTCACCCCGGGCGGCGTGGTCGCCCTGCTCTCCTGGGTCGTCGCCTCCGCCGGCTTCGGCCTGTACGTGGCCAACTTCGGTTCGTACGACGCCACGTACGGCAGCCTCGGGGCGGTCATCGCCTTCCTGGTGTGGCTCTACCTGTCCAACTCGGCGCTGATGCTCGGCGTGCAGATCAACGCGGAACTCCAGCGTGGCCGGGCGTTGCAGGCCGGCGCCCGGCGCCCCGAGGAGCCGCTGCTGCCGCCCAAGGCGGAGGCCGGTACGTGACGCTCTGCCGGGTTTACCGGGCACCCCACCGGGTAGCGCAGGAGGCATGGAACGCGTCAACAGCAAGCACGGACCGAGGCTCGACGAGCAGATGAGCCAGGAGGTCGCCGGCCTCGTGCAGGGGCCGGGGACCGGGGGCTCGCGGGTCGACGAGCAGCGGGTGCCGGAACCGGCGGGTGAGGACCAGCCGGAGACGACGACGGCACCGGCCGGCGAGCTCCGGAGCGGGGCGCCCAAGGGGATGAGTTCCCGGGACGTCGAGGATCGGAGCCGGCTGGGGCGGTTCATCACCATGTCGGCACTGCCCGGTGACCGAGCGACGCTGATCGCCAACGCGCGGGACAACGACGCGCCGGACGACATCATCACCGCCCTGGAGGGGCTGCCGGAGGGCATCCACTACCAGACGGTGTCCGAGGTGTGGGCGGCGCTCGGCAACAAGAACGAGACGACCCGCTGGTGACCGGATCTCCCCACGATCCGGAACAAAGCACCGGCGGAGAGGAGGACACCTGATGAGTGGCGTCATGGAACACGTGGACGTGTCGGTCCCGGTGCGGACCGCGTACGACCAGTGGACTCAGTTCGAGGATTTTCCGCACTTCATGGAGGGTGTGCAGGAGGTCCGCCAGCTCACCGACACGATGACCCACTGGACCGTCGAGATCGCCGGGGTGAAGCGCGAGTTCGACGCGGAGATCACCGAGCAGCTGCCCGACGAGCGGGTGGCCTGGCGCTCGACCGGCGGCACCAAGCACGCGGGCGTGGTTACCTTCCACCGGCTGGACGAGAGCTCCAGCCGGGTCACCCTCCAGCTGGAGTTCGAGCCGCACGGCGTCCTCGAGCAGGCCGGTGACAAGCTCGGCGTGGTCGACCGGCGCGCCAAGGGTGACCTGGAGCGGTTCAAGCAGTACATCGAGCGGCGCGGTCAGGAGACCGGCGCCTGGCGGGGCAAGGTCGACCGCCCGCAGCCCTGACCCCCGACCCGGACCTTCGACGGCCGCCGGCACCGCCGGCGGCCGTCGGCCGCGCCGGTCGGGTTTCGCGGGGGTCGGGTCGGGTACCGCACCAGGTATGACGGACGAGAAGAAGGTGTGGCGCGACGAGGACCGGACTCCCATCCAGGAGCTGGACCGGGCCGTCGCCCGCTCGACGCTGGACGGCCAGGCCGACGACGTGACCGGCAACGACGCCGGCGAGGAGGCCGCCTTCGGGCACGGGCCGGAGGCGGTCGACCGCGGTGGCCAGGCGGCCGGCGCGGGCCGCGAGCCGACCGACCCGGACCGCGCGTACCGGCCGTCGACCACCGGCCGGACCGGCCCCGACACCCTGTGACGGGCCGAATCCGCCGTGGGGGATGTGACCGATCTCGACGGTCCGGCGGTACCGCCTTCCGGCTCCGGCCGCCGGGCCGCTGACCTCCCCCGACAGGACAAGAATCACGGTACGTGCGTCCGCGAATGCGGACAGCACAGCCAGAATCGGCCGTTCGGCTGACGGCAACCCCCGTGCCGCGCGCAAGACTTTCGGGATGCAACAGGGCAACGGCATCCTCTCGACCCGTCAGCGTCGCCTGGCCTGGCTCGGCTTCCTGCTCGCCGCCGTCCAGGCTCCGGTCTCCGCCAAGCTGGTGTCGGACAGCTCCTGGCTGTTCAGCCTCTGCGTGGCGCTGATGGTGGCTACCGTGATCATCGCCGACGACGCGGCCCGCCGTCGCCCCGCCGAGGCCCGCTCCCGCGACTGACCCTCGCGACCGTCAGCCACCCGCCCCCGGGCGGGCCTCGTGACCCGGTCGATCCCGGGTGCGGCGCCGCTCCTTCATCTCCGCCTCGTAGAGGTGCCGGCGCCCACCGACCAGTTCCTCGCGGGCCCGCCGGTCGAGGTCACGGAAGAGCGCGTAGTAGCCGTCGTCGAAGTCCTCGACGATCTGGAAGGTCCACCGGCCGGCGATGACGTTGCGGCCCAGCAGCTCGGTGTCGATGCGGTCGGCGATGTCGTCGTGCCCGGCGGTCCGGAACATCTCCACCGCGTCGTCCAGCATCAGGTCGGCGTGCCCGACGAGCTGGTGCAGCGAGTAGAGGTGCCCGCGTACCCGCTCGACGCACTCCAGCGCCTCGCTGAGCTTGCCGAGCGCGGCGACCGTGCCGTCGCTCACCCCGGCGGGCCGCCGGTGCCGCTCGTCCGGTCCGTCCGTGCCTGCTGCCATCCGTGCCTCCGCGTTCTCGGCATGCCGCTTCCGGGGCGGTCCTCTTCCGCTCCGCTCGCGCCCGCTCACTCCGTCGGGCGCGGGTCGGCCGACCGGTGGAGGAACAGAAACCACCGAGTGGACGAGGTCGACCACCGGTTCGGCCGGTTAGCCTCGTTCCCCATGCGCGTGCCGTTCAACCAGGTCACCCCCCGTACCGCCGTCGGCTCCGCCCGGTCGACGCTGGCCGCCCTGTCCGCGACCGTGGGCGCCGCCGGGCTCGCCGCGGCCGCCGTCCGGCCCGGCCTGCTCGCGCTGGTCGACCAGCACGCCGCGGCGATCCGGGAGAGCCTCGCCGGGGACCGCCGACCGCTGACCGCCGCCGCCCTGGCCGGCTACGCCGACGGCGTACGCGCCGCCGCGGCGGAGCACGACTGGCAGCCGCCGGCCGGTCCGGTCGACTGGTCGGCGCCGGACTGGCTGCTCACGCGCCTGCTCGCGGTCTCCGCGCTGGCCGGCGCCCTGGACGCCCCGAAGCCCGCGTCGCTCCCGCCGCTCTGACCCGGGGCCTGCCCACCAGGGGCCGGCCCGCGCGCACCGGGCCCGGGCACCGCACGACGGAGGGCGCCCGCCGTCGCGGACACCCTCCGTCGCTCCGTCCCCGCCCGCTCAGCGGCGGAACTGCCGGGTCTCGTCGGTCGCGCTGGGCGACTGGTAGGTGCCCTGCCCGCCGGCCATGCTCGCCGACGACTCCCGGGACATCACCTGCGTCCGCTCGGCACCGGCCCGGTCGGCCATCTGCCGCTCGACGTCGCTGCGGCCCGCGCCCTGCGCCTGCCGGTGCTGCTGGATGGCACGCGACTCCTCGGCCATCCGGTTCAGCCAGCCGTCCCAGCGGCTCTGCATCGGCTTGACCAGACCACCGCCGACCCCGACGACCAGGATGCCGGCCACCGTGGCGAGCACCGCGACCAGCACCGGCGTGGTCACCGTGGTGGCGATGCCGACCTGGTTCAGCGCCGCGATCACACCGAGCGCCAGGATGAAGACGGCTGCCAGGTCGGCCAGGACCCGGCCGTACGACAGACCGCCCAGGAAGCCGGTGACCAGGTCACGCACCGCGTTCGCGATGGCGGCGGCCACGACCACGATCACGATCGCCACGAACGCGCGCGGCAGCCAGGCGACCACGCCGCTGATCAGGTCACTGATCGCGTTCGGTCCCCACACGCCGAACGCGAACTGCAGCGTGAACAGCAGCACGGCGTAGTACGCGAGCTTCGCGAGGATGTCGCTGGCGTCGTACTTCGTGCGTTCCAACGCCTTCTTGATGCCGCCGCGCTCCACCGCCCGGTCGAAGTTCACCCGTTCCAGCACCTTGTCCACGATCTTGAGGACGGCTCGGGCGATGAGCCATCCGACCACGAGGATCGCGATGAACGCGATGGCCCTCGGTATGAACAACAGCACCGATCTCCACATGTCGGCCACGGCATTGCCGATATCGACCTGCCTGGCCGCGAGGGTTTCCGGCATGATGTCCCTCCTGTCGCATGGACTACGCCGCGCGCATACCCGGTCGGTCCGGCGGCACGCCGTCCGGGTGCCCCGCATTTTCCCGACATGACGCCATAGAGCTGTCCTGACCTGGCGAAACGGACGTAGCCGGTGGAGCCGGCGGCATGATCGGAGCCGGCCGGTGGACCCTGCCGCTAGGCTTCGGGCATGCCAGGAACGGTCGGACGGGTGCCCACGCCACCAGCGCCGGTCTCGGCCGGACCCGCGTCCTCGGGCGCGGCGGCCGACGTGTACGCCCACGACTGGGCCGGCACGTCCCTCGGCCCCCGGCCCGGCTGGGACCCGGCCCTCCGCGCCGCCGCCGAGCTGGTGCTCTCCTCGCCGGTCCCGATGGCTCTCGCCCTCGACGACGACTTCCTGCTGCTCTACAACGACGGCTACGCCGAGCTCATCGGCGACAAGCACCCGGAGGCGATCGGCCGCCCGGCTGCCGAGGTGTTCGGGGAGGTGTGGCAGCTGCCGGGCGTCGGGGAGGCCGTCGAGCGGACGTACCGCACCGGTGAGCCGTCGCTGGGCAAGGAGGTCACCCTGCCCCTGCGCCGCCGCCACTCGGGTGCGGTGGAGCACGCCGTCTTCACGCGGGGCTACTCGGCCGTCCGCGACAGCGACGGCCGGATCGCCGGCGTCCTCGTCGTCGCGGCGGAGACCACCCAGGTCACCCGGCAGCTCCAGAGCCTGAGCGACCTCGCCGCCGCGCTCGCCGGCACGCTCACCCTGGACGACGTGGCACGGGTCGCGCTGCGTCACGCGCTCGCCTCCTTCGACGCCGACCGGGTGTCCTTCGGGGTGGACGAGAGCGGCGGCGGCTGGCGGATGGTCCGCCGGCTGCGGGGCGAGCTGATCGACGAGGCCGACGAGCGGCTCCCGCCGCTGTGGCGGCGCTTCCCGCCGGATTCGGCGGCGCCGCTGGTGGTCGCGGCCCGCGTCGGGAAGGCCCGCTTCGTCGACGACGGCGAGCCGCTGCGGGAGACCGCGGTGGACCGCCACGACCAGAAGATCCAGGCCCTGGCCGCCGTGCCGCTGCCGGGTGCCGTCGTCCGCGGCGGCCTGACCGTGGGGTACCAGGCCGCGCACGCCTGGTCGGCCGCCGAGCGGGCACTGCTGCACGCCTCCGCCGAGCTGGTCGGGCAGGCGGCCGGGCGGGCCCGCCGGTTCGAGACCCAGCACGGTACGGCCCAACTCCTGCAACGCAGCATGCTTCCGGCGCACCTGCCGGACCTGCCCCGGCTGCGCATCGCCGCCCGCTACGACCCCGGTGTCGACGGCAACGCGGCCGGGGGGGACTTCTACGACGCCTTCCTCCTGCCCACCGGCGGGCTGGCCGTCGTCCTCGGCGACGTGGCCGGGCACGACGTGCAGGCGGCCGCCCGGATGGGGCAGGTCCGGGCGGCGCTGCGCGCGCTGGCCCTGGCCGACCCCCGGCCGGACGCTGTGCTCGCCGGCCTCGACCGGCTGGTGACCAGCCTGGGCGCCGAGGGCGGCACCCACGAGCTGTTCGTCACCGTGGCGCTCGGCGTGATCGACGCCGACCGGCAGCGGCTCACGCTCGCCAGCGCCGGCCACCCCGCACCGTTGATCCGCCGGTGCGCCGCCGACGGTGAGCCGTACGCCGAGTACGCCGACGTGCCCACCGGCGCCCCGCTGGGCCTGGGCTGCCGACCGGCGACCACCACCGTCCGGTTCTCGCCCGGCGACACGCTCCTGCTGTTCAGCGACGGCGTGGTGGAGCGACGCCGGCAGGGGCTGGGCACCGGCCTGGACGCGCTGGCCAGCGCGGTCGCGGGGGCCGGCAGCAGCGACCCGCGCGCGCTCTGCGCGGTGGCGACCGCCGCCGTGGCGGGCACCACCGACGACGACGTGGCCGTGCTGGCCGTGGAGCACGCCCTGCGACCGAGCCGGTCGACCAGCATGGAGGTGCCGGCCGAGCCGACGGCGCCGAGCCGGGTCCGCCACTGGATGACCGCGCAGCTCACCGAGTGGCAGGTGCCGGAGTCCGTCATCGGCGCGGCGGTGCTCTGCACCAGCGAGCTGACCACCAACGCTCTGCTGCACGCCGGGACCGCCGCCCGGGTGGAGATCGACCTGAGCCCGGAGCGGCTGCTCGTGTCGGTCGCCGACTCGGGCACCCGGGGCACCGTCACCAGGGCGCAGACCGACACGTTGAGCAGCCGGGGCCGGGGTCTCGGCCTGATCGAGGAGCTGAGCGACGCGTGGGGCACGGACCCGACCGTCCGGGGCTCGACGGTGTGGTTCGAGATCCTCGTCCCCGACCGGTGACGAGCGGGCCGTTGCCCGGCCGGTGACGGGTGCCGCGCGCCGCGAGCTGCGGTGGGCGGTGCCGGGCAGGCGATTCCCCTCCGCGACGACGGGCCGGTGGGCGTCGAGCGGGCCCGCGGCGGGTAGGAGGTCGGGCATGCCGCACGACAACGCCTCGGGTGTCCTCTTCGACGTGGACGGCACCCTGGTCGACACGACGTACCTGCACACGGTGAGCTGGTGGGAGGCGCTGCGCCAGACCGGCCGGCCGGTGCCGATGGCCACCATCCACCGCGCGATCGGCATGGGCTCGGACAAGCTCCTCGACCACCTGCTCGGGGCGGAGCGGGACCACGACGTGGACAGCCGCCTGCGGGAGGCCCACGACACCCTGTACGGCGAGTACTGGGAGCGCCTGGAGCCGCTCCCCCGCGCCGCCGACCTGCTGCGGGCGTGCGCCGACCGGGGGCTACGGGTCGTGCTGGCGACGTCGGCCGCCGAGCACGAGGTGGGGGCGCTGCGCCGGGCCCTGGCCGCGGACGATGTCATCGACACCGTCACCTCGTCGGCGGACGCCCACGAGAGCAAACCCGCCCCGGACATCCTGGTGGCCGCGCTGGACCAGGCCGGCCTCGACGCCACCCGGGCGGTGTTCGTCGGCGACTCGGTCTGGGACGTCGCCGCGGCCGGCCGGCTCGGCGTCCCCTGCGTCGGCCTGACGTGCGGCGGCACCAGCCGGGGCGAGCTGGCCGGGGCGGGCGCGGTCGCCGTGTACGACGATCCGGCCGCACTCCTCGACGGGCTCGCCGACTCGCCGCTGGCCGTACCGCGCTGACCGCACGGGCCGAGTGGGCCGAGTCGACAGGAATACCGGTACGGCATCGTGGGCACTGTCTGACACCACCTGCCCGTACGCCGCGGGCGAGGCGGAGAGGTGGTGTCGTGGAACCCGTCGACGTCGCGTACGCGCTGGTGGGACTGGGGGCGCTGCTGGCGGGGATCCTGCCGCGCGTGCTGGAGCGCCGTCCCCTGTCCATGCCGATCGCCTTCCTGGGCCTCGGCATGCTGATCTTCCTACTGCCGACCGGCCTGCCGGAGCCCGATCCCCTGGCGCACCCCGACATCGCCACCCACCTCACCGAGATCGGCGTGATCGTCGCCCTGATGGGCGCCGGACTGAAGATCGACCGGCCGTTGAGCTGGCGGCGCTGGTCGTCGACCTGGCGGCTGCTGGCGATCGCCATGCCGCTGTGCATCGCGGCCGTGGCGCTGCTCGGGTGGTGGTGGGCCGGGCTCGTGCCGGCCGCCGCGTTGCTGCTGGGCGCGGCTCTGGCGCCCACCGACCCGGTGCTCGCCGCCGACGTGCAGGTCGGTGAACCCACCGACGTCGAGGACTCCGAGGACGAGGTCCGGTTCGCCCTCACCTCGGAGGCGGGGCTGAACGACGGCCTGGCCTTCCCCTTCGTGTACGCGGCGATCGCGATCGCCACCACCGGTCTCGCCCCGGCGCGCTGGCTGGCCGACTGGGTCACCGTCGACCTGCTGTGGAAGGTGGCGGCGGGGACGGCCGGCGGCTGGCTCATCGGGTGGCTGCTCGGCAAGCTGTTCTTCCGCGCCCCGAGCGAGCTGCGGCTGGCGCGGCACGCCGAGGGCTTCCTCGCGCTCGCCGCGACGTTCCTCGCGTACGGGTTGGTGGAGCTCGTCGGCGGGTACGGCTTCCTGGCGGTCTTCGTCGCCGCCCGGGCGATCCGCGCCGCCGAGCGGACGCACGAGTTCCACTCCGTGCTGCACGACTTCGCCGAGCAGGTGGAGCGGCTGCTCACCGTCATGCTTCTGCTGCTGTTCGGCGGTGCCGTGGTCGGGGGCCTCCTCGGGCCCCTGACGTGGACGGCGGCGGCGGTCGGCCTGGCGCTGGTGTTCGTGGTCCGGCCGCTGGTCGGCTGGCTGGCGCTGCGCGGGGCGCCGGGCCGTACGGCCGAGCACTGGGTGATCGCCCTGTTCGGCATCCGCGGCGTCGGCTCGTTCTTCTATCTCGCGTACGCGACCACGAAGGCCGACTTCCCGCAGGCCGAGCTGCTCTGGGCCACGGTCGGCCTGGTGGTGGTCGTGTCGGTGGTGGTGCACGGCATCGCCGCCACCCCGGTGATGCAGTTGCTCGACCGCTCCGGCGAACGCACTCAGGACACCGCGACGACCCGCACTCCCGAACCCGCGACGGCGTGACCGCGTGGGTCAGCTGAGGCGGGCGGTCAGGGCGCGCCCCAGGTCGTGGCCGGAGCGCCAGGCGGTCTGCACCCGGGGTGGGCCGAAGGCGTCGCCGGCCAGGCCGATCGCGTCGTCGTCGAGGTGGTACGTCCCCTCGGCACCGGCCGTCGGTTTGGCGTACGTCCACCGGTGCACGTGCAGCTGCTCGGCCGGCTCGGGCAGGGCGAGCAGGTCCCGTACCGCCTCCTCGACGGCCGGTCCGGCGGCGGTGGGCTGGAGGAGGTGACCGGCGGCGAACGCGGGGGTGGTGTGCGCGACCAGGACCGGGGCGCCGTCGCCCCGCCGGTCGCCGTCGTCGCAGACCAGCGCCAGCACCGGATGGTCGTTGACGAAGGCACCCCGGAAGTCGGCCCACCGGCGGTCCGGGAACCGCAGCACGACGGCGAGCGACGGCGACCAGGTCTGCGCCTGGACGGCCCGGGTCGCCGCCGCCAAAGCCGGGTCGAGCAGGAGTGCCGCCTGCGGTCCCGGCATGGCGAGCGCCACCGCCGCGCAGGGCCGGCCGTCGACCACCGGCCCGGGTTCCACGCCGAGCACCAGGCGGTCCACGGCCACGGGCAGGTCCCGGGCGAGGTGCTCGACCAGCGAGCGCAGTCCACGGGGCGCCGCCCACCGCATCGGTCCGGCCACTTCGTGGCGGCCCTGCGCGCCGTACGCCAGGAAGGTGTCCGTCCACTCGCGGACCAGGCCCGCGGCCTGCCACTCCGCCACCAGGGCAGCGAAGCCGGGGTCGCTGGCCGTGAAGTAGGCCGCCCCCAGGTCGGCCGGACGGCCGTCGAAGCGCTTGCTGGCCATCCGCCCGCCGGCGACCCGCCCACGTTCCCGGATCTGCACCGGGATGCCGGCGCGGGCCAGCTCGCGGGCGCACGCCACCCCGGCGATGCCGGCCCCGACCACGATCACACCCGCGTCCGTACTCACCGCGCGATCGTAGTGAACGGCTGCCGGAATCCACCCGCATGGACACGCCGAGGCTGGGTACTGGCACATCTGTTCGAAGGAGGGTGGAGATCATGACGGACCGAGGGAACGGCCGGGCGAACCCGGAGGCCGCTGTCAAGGACCCGGACGAGTGGGTCACCGGCGAGGAGCCACCGACCGCGGCGCAGGAGTCGTACCTGGCGACGCTGTCCCGCGAGGCGGGCGAGGAGCCGCCGGAGGGCCTCACCAAGGCGGAGGCCTCGAAGCGGATCGACGAACTCCAGGAGGAGACCGGCCGGGGCCGGTGACGCGGCGGGCCGGCCGGCGGGTGGCCCGCCGGCCGGCCCGGCTCAGCGGCGCGGCAGGCGGTGCAGTTCGACGTCGGCCAGCCGCCGGGCGTCGACCCGCGCGGTGAGGTAGGTGGCGTACGGCTGGGCGCGCCGGTCGGTCGGCGAGCCGGGGTTGAGCAGCCGCAGGCCGCCCGGCGCGACGGTGTCCCACGGGATGTGGGAGTGCCCGAAGACCAGCAGGTCGACGTCCGGGAACCGGGCCTCGCAGCGCTCCTCGCGCCGGGTCCGCTGCCCCGTCTCGTGCACCACCGCCACCCGGAGCCCGTCGAGGTCGACCTCGGCGATCTCCGGCAACCGGGCACGCAGCGGCGGGCCGTCGTTGTTGCCGTACACCCCGATCAACCGGTTTGCGCGGGTCGCCATGGCGTCCAGGAGCGCCTCGTCGACCCAGTCTCCCGCGTGCAGCACCACGTCCGCGACATCGATGGCGGCCCACAGCGGTGCCGGCAGGTCCCGGGCCCGCTTCGGCACGTGGGTGTCGGCGGTGATGACCAGGCGCATGCCGCCATTCTGCGCCGCCGCGCCAGCGGCGGCGCGGCGGCCGGTCCGACCCGCTGGGGCGGGAA
Organism: Micromonospora sp. WMMD558; assembly: GCF_049315255.1. Lineage (NCBI taxonomy): Bacteria > Bacillati > Actinomycetota > Actinomycetes > Micromonosporales > Micromonosporaceae > Micromonospora > Micromonospora sp. WMMD558. The sequence goes on from NZ_CP186061.1 coordinate 5,553,593, forward strand.
CGGGGGCGGGCTTTCTCCACAGCCCTTCACACGACGGCAACGAGGCCGTAGTTTGTCGATATGGGAGCGCTTCCAGCGCCAGACGTCGATACGGGAGACATCATGCGTGCCAGATCGACGCTCGCGGCCACCGCCGCGACCGCCCTCGCCGTCACCGGCGCCGTCGCCGTCGGCCTGGTCGGGGCCCCGGCGGCGGTCGCCGCCGACTCCACCTTCTACGTGGACCCCGCCACGGCGGCCGCCGCCTGGGTCGCCGCCAATCCCGGCGACCCGCGCGCCGCCGTCATCCGGGACCGGATCGCGTCCGTCCCGCAGGGCCGGTGGTTCACCCGGACCAACACCTCGGCGGTACGCGCCGAGGTGGACGCCCTGGTCGGCGCCGCCGCCGCGGCCGGCAGGACGCCGATCCTCGTCGTCTACAACATCCCCAACCGGGACTGCAGCGGCGCCAGCAGTGGCGGCGCACCCGACCACGCCAGCTACCGCCAGTGGGTCGACCAGGTGGCCGCCGGCCTCGCCGGGCGGCCGGCGACGATCGTGCTGGAGCCGGACGTGCTGCCCCTCATGACCAACTGCCAGAACGCCGCACAGCAGGCCGAGACCAGGGCGTCGATGGCGTACGCCGGCAAGCGGCTCAAGGCCGCCTCGTCGGCGGCGAAGGTGTACTTCGACATCGGCCACTCGGCCTGGCTCTCGCCCGGCGAGGCGGCCGCCCGGTTGACCGCCGCGGACATCGCCAACAGCGCCGACGGCATCTCCCTCAACGTCTCGAACTACCGGCGCACCGCCGACGAGATCGCGTACGCCAAGGCGGTGATCGCCGCGACCGGCGTGTCCCGGCTGAAGGCGGTCATCGACACGAGCCGCAACGGCAACGGGCCGGCCGGCTCCGAGTGGTGCGACCCGGCCGGCCGGGCGATCGGCACGCCCAGCACGACGAACACCGGCGACGCCGCGATCGACGCGTTCCTCTGGGTCAAGTTGCCCGGGGAGGCCGACGGCTGCATCGCCCCCGCCGGCCAGTTCGTGCCGCAGCGGGCGTACGACCTGGCGGTCGCGGCCGGCCCGGCCCCGACCACCAGCGCGCCCACGACCGCCCCGCCGACCACCGTCCCACCGACGACGCCGCCCCCGACCACGCCGCCGCCCACCACTCCCCCGCCGACCGGCGGCTGCACGGTGACGTTCACCCCGAACTCGTGGGCGGGTGGCTTCACCGCCGAGTTGCGGGTGACCAACCGGGGCCCGGCGCTGACCGGTTGGACGGTGGCCTTCACCGCCGGCGCCAGCGTACGCCTGACCAGCGGCTGGAACGGCGAGTGGAGCCAGTCGGGCGACCGGATCACCGTCCGCAACGCCGCCTGGAACGCCAGCCTGCCCACCGGGGGTACGGCCAGCACCGGATTCCAGGGCACCTACACCGGGAGCGCGCTCCCGGCGCCGAGCGGATTCACGCTCAACGGCACCGCCTGTTCGTAGACCCCGCCGGGCCCGTCGCCGGCACCGGCGGCGGGCCCGGCGTTCCGGCGCGGCGAAGGGCCCGGCGTCCCGGCGCTCAGGCGCCCTGGCCCTGGTTCTGCATCAGGCCACCGTCCATGAAGTACGTCGACCCGGTCACGTAGTCCGCGTCGTCGCTGGCCAGGAAGACCGCCAGCTTGGCGATCTCACCCGGCTCGGCGGCCCGCTTCCACGGGATGCTCTGCACCTGCTCCTCCAGGTACTCCGGGTCGTCGATGGCCTGCTGGTTGAACGGCGTCAGCACCATGCCCGGCCCGATGTTGTTGACGTTCATGTGCATCGGGGCGACCTCCAGCGCGAGGCTCTTCGCGAGTTCCAGCATGCCGCCCTTGCTGGAGTCGTAGTCCGCGCCGCCGGCCCGGGCCACCTCCTGGTGGATCGAGGTGGTGTTGATGATCTTCCCGCCTCCGCCCCGGTCGCGGCGGTGCCGCACGAACCGGCGGCAGCAGAAGAACATCCCGTACAGGTTGACGCGGATGGCCCGGTCCCAGGTCTCGGTGTCCAGGTCCGCCACCGGGATGCCGGAGGCGTCCACCCCGGCGTTGTTCATCAGGACGTCCAGCCGGTCGAACTCCGCGAGGGCCTCGTCGAACATCGCGTCGACCTGGTGCTCGACGCTGATGTCACCCTGCACCACGACCGCCCGCCGGCCCGCCCGCTCCACCTCGGCCTTGGTGTGGTTCGCCCCGGCGTGGTCGTGCAGGTAGTGGACCACCACGTCGGCGCCCTCCCGGCCGAACTCGATGGCGGTGGCCTGTCCGATGCCCGAGTCCGAGCCGGTGATCAGGGCGGTCTTCCCGGCAAGGCGTCCGGTCATGAGCGTGCTCCTTCCGTCCGTCCCGTACCGGCCGGCACGGGGTGTCGCGTCCGCCCCGGGGCCCGCCCGCGCCGCTCGGCGGCCTCGGTGAGCAGCCCGGCGGCGTTGATGAGGCCGATGTGCGAGAACGCCTGCGGGAAGTTCCCCAGGTGCTCCCCGGTGGCCTCGTCGATCTGCTCGGCGTACAGACCGAGGTCGTTGGCCCGGTCGACGAGCGACGCGAACAGGTCGGCGGCGCGGTCCACCTCACCCGCGAGGGCGAGGCAGCTCACCAGCCAGAACGAGCAGATGACGAAGCCCGCCGGGTCGTCGTCCCACCGGCGCAGCAGGCCGTCGCGGGACAGCCGGCGTTCCACCACGTCCATCGTGGAGCGCATCCTCGGGTCGTCGGCGGGCAGGAAGCCCACCAACGGCATGAGCAGCACCGAGGCGTCCAGCCGGTCGGAGTCGAACGCACCGGCGTACGCGCCGAGCCGGTCGTTCCAGCCGCGTTCCAGCACGGCCGCACGGATCTCGTCCCGGGTGGCCGCCCACCGGGCCAGGTCGGCCGGATCCCCCAGCCGGGCGCCGAAGCGCACCGCCCGATCCAGGGCGGTCCAGCACTGCACCTTCGAGGAGAGGTAGTGCCGTTCGGCGTCCCGGGCCTCCCACATGCCGGCGTCCGGTCGCCGCCAGTCGGTGACCGCCCGCTCCGCCAGCGCGCGCAGCAGGTGCCGGACGTCGGACGACATCGGGTCGAGGTAGTGCCGCATCAACCAGGCGGCGTCGAGGACCTCACCGAGCACGTCGGTCTGCCGCTGCCGCCACGCGTCGTTGCCCACGAAGACCGGGCGGCTGTCGGCGTACCCCGGCAGGTGGTCCAGGACGTGTTCGGTGAGGTCGCGCTCGCCCTGGACGCCGTACATGATCGGCACCGGCTCGTCGCCGATCCGGCCCATCGCCCGGGAGACCCAGGCGAACTGCCGGTTCGCCTCGTCCGGGCAGGCCGCCCGCCAGAGCGCCTGGAGGGTCAGGCTGAAGTCGCGGACCCAGACGAACCGGTAGTCGTAGTTTCGCTCGCCGCCCAGTTCCTCGGGCAGGGATGTGGTCGCCGCCGCGACGATCGCGCCGCTGGGCTGGTAGGTCATGCCCTGCACCACCATCGCGCTGTGCCGCACCACGTCGCGGAACAGCCCCCGGTAGTGGTCCCGGTGCAGGTCGGCCCAGGAGCGCCAGCCGGCGACCGCGTCGGCGACCAGCCGGTCGGCGTCCGGCAGCCGGGGCGGTGGCGAGTCGTAGGTCGGGGCGTACCCGAGCGTGAACCGGTACGTCTCGCCGGCCCGTACCCGGAAGGTCGCGGTGGCGTTGCCGCCGGCGCAGGTCAACGGCACGTCCCCGCGCAGGCTGAGGTGACAGGCGCCGGCGGTGGCGCCGATGACGCCGTCGGCCTCCATCAGGAACGCGGTGACCCGGCCGTACTCGAACCGGGGCCGGTAGTCCAGGCGGACCGGCACCTCGCCGGAGAGCCCCTCCACGACCCGGCCGAGCACCCGGGGTGACCGCAGGCCGATGTCGTGGCCGCGGGCGCCGGGTTCCAGCGCGAGGGCGTCGGTGACCGCAACCTGCCCTTCCCCGGTCGTGAAGACGGTACGCAGCACGAGCGTGTGGTTCAGGTAGGACCGCTCGGAGGTGAAGTCCCCCTCCGGCCGGATCGACCAGTGTCCCGCGTCGTCGCCGAGGAGCCGGCCGAAGACCGATGGCGCGTCGAACCGCTCCGGGCACCACCAGTTGACCGATCCGGCCCGGTCGACCAGTACGGCGCTGCGGCCGTCCGCCAGGAAGCCATGGTCGCTGATCCGCCCGCTCTGCACGGACCTGCCTACCCGCCCCGACGGGACGGCATTCCACGGCGGGTCGGCGTTAACCGTCCGGTGGCCGCGGGAACAGGTTTGGTTGACGAAGGAGGAGGCTCATGACCACACCGTCGAGTCCGACCTCGGCCTGGCGTCCCGGGATGCCGGGCGGCGACACCTTCCCGTCCGGTCCCGCCGGCCACCCCTCGCCCCCGAGCGGTGACGGCGGCGGGCCGGGGCTCGGTCCACCGACCGTGACCATCGGGTCGTACCCGGACTATCCGTCCGCACAGCGCGTCGTCGACTACCTGGCGGACAACCGTTTCCCGGTGGAGCACACCGCGATCGTCGGCACGAACCTCACGCTGGTCGAGACGGTTCTCGGCCGGATGACGACCGGGCGGGCGGCGCTGGTCGGCGCCGGTTCCGGTGCCTGGTTCGGTCTGTTCATCGGGTTGCTCTTCGGCATCTTCACGGCGGGCAACTGGATCGCGGTGGTGCTCGCCGGTCTGGTGATCGGCGCGATCTGGGGTGCGGTGTTCGGCGCGGTCACGCACGCGATGACCGGCGGCCGGCGGGACTTCACCTCGGCCAGTGCGCTGCGGGCCGGCCAGTACGCGGTCATCGTCGACCAGCAGTACGCGGAGCAGGCCCGTCAACTCCTGGGCCGGATGCACATGCCGGCCCCGGAACACCAGCGGGGCTGACGCCCCGAGCGGGACGCGGGAGGCCCCGGCCGCTTTGCGGCCGGGGCCTCCCGCGTCCCGGTCTACGGTCTTTGAAATCTGTATGGGATGGCTGGCTCCGGATGGAACGGGCTGGTGGTCGCCACGTCAGGCTTTGTTGTCAAAATTTGAAGCAGTGCTACTGTTACTGCCGTGACCGAGAGTCTGGAGCCGGAGCGCCGCACCGCCTGGCGGGCGTACATCGAGGCCAGCCAGCGACTCTTCACCCAGCTGGAGGACGACCTTCGCGCCGACAGCGGGCTGAGCTTCGCCGACTACCACGTGCTGGTGCTGCTCGCCGAGGCGCCGGGGCAGCGACTGCGGATGGGTGAACTGGCCAGCCGGCTGGTCTTCTCGCCGAGCCGGCTGACGTACCAGATCTCCTCGATGCAGCGGCGCGGCCTGGTGGCCCGGGAGGCCTGTCCCGAGGACCGCCGGGGCAGCGAAGCGGTGCTCACCGCCGCCGGGCTGCTGACCCTGCGGGAGGCGGCGCCGCACCACCTGGCGTCGGTCCGCACCCATCTGATGGACGACCTCGACGCCGACGAGGTCGCCTGCCTCACCCGGATCTTCGACCGGCTCGGGCGCCGGCTGCGCGCCGAGCGCGACCCGGCCCACCCCAGCGAGAGCTAAGGAGCCCGCGATGCCCGCCATCACCGTCGACAACGTGCTCGTCCTGCCCCGCCTGCCCCGGCTCGACGAGTCCACGACCTTCCGGCCGGTCCGCCGGCTGACCACCGCGCCGAGCGGGTACGAGGGCGAGGGCTTCCCCGTGCGCCGCGCCTTCGCCGGGGTGCCGCTGAACGAGCTCGACCCGTTCATCCACCTCGACCAGATGGGCGAGGTCGACTACGCGCCGGGCGAGCCGAAGGGCACGGCGTGGCACCCGCACCGCGGGTTCGAGACCGTCACGTACATCATCGACGGCGTCTTCGACCACCAGGACACGCACGGCGGCGGTGGCACGATCGCCGACGGCGACACCCAGTGGATGACCGCCGGCAGCGGCCTCCTGCACATCGAGGCACCGCCGGAGCACCTCGTGATGAGCGGCGGCCTGTTCCACGGCACGCAGCTGTGGGTCAACCTGCCGCGGGTCGCGAAGATGATCGCGCCGAAGTACCAGGACATCCGCGGCCGCGAGTCGGCGCTGCTCACCACGCCGGACGGCGGTGCGCTGATCCGGGTGATCGCCGGCGAGATCGCCGGGCACCGGGGGCCGGGCTCCACCCACACCCCGATCACCGTCACCCACGTGACGGTGGAGCCCGGCGCCGAGGTGGACCTGCCGTGGCGGCCGGACTTCAACGCCCTGGTGTACGTGCTGGGTGGGCGCGGCACGGTCGGCACCGACCGCCGGCCGGTCCGCACCGGGCAGCTCGCGGTGCACGGCCCGGGCGACGCCCTCCGGTTCGCCGCGGACGCCCGCCAGGACAGCCGCACGCCGAAGCTGGACCTCTACATCATGGGCGGCCAGCCGATCCGGGAGCCGGTGGCGCACTACGGCCCGTTCGTCATGAACAGCCGGGACGAGCTGATCCAGGCGTTCGAGGACTTCCAGGCCGGCAAGCTCGGCGTGATCCCCGCCGAGCGGGTGCCGCACACCGACGGCCAGGGTCCGCGCCCCTGACGGCCGGCCGGCACCGCACCACACACGGCGGCGGGCGCCCCGAGCGGGGCGCCCGCCGCCGACGTCCGCCCGTCAGGACACGGCGAATATGCCCGCCACGCCGAGGATCACCATCACCAACACGGCCACCAGCGCCCCCCGCTCGCCCTCGACCGCCTGCTCGCGGTACTCGGTCACAGAGTTCGTCGTCTCGCCGGGCATGGTGTGGCCTCCTCGGTTTTCGCGTCAAGATCGGTTGGGTATGCCGTGGGACGGCCTTCCGGTCGTGCCGGCGGGCCGGGGACCCTCGGCGGGGGTTTCCACCGACGTCGTCCGACTGGGGAGGGTGGGAAACGTGGTACCCCAGGAGTGGTTCCTCTCCGCAGGCGAACGCGCCAACCCGAGGTCAGAGTTACCCGTCTGGACCAGCGGAAACCTCGCCGAGCCGTTAATTCACGGTGCCGCCTACTTCGACCGGCTGGTGAACGAGGTGGAGACCCTGGAGGCCGGCGACCACCTCTTCTTCACCGACTGGCGGGGCGACCCCGACCAGCGCATGCGGCCGGGCGGCCCGACCGTGGCCCAACTCTTCGCGCGGGCCGCCCAGCGCGGGGTGATCGTCAAGGGGCTGATCTGGCGCTCGCACCTCGACGCGCTGGCGTACAGCGAGGAGGAGAACCGGAACCTCAGCGAGACGGTCAGCGCCGCCGGCGGCGAGGTGCTGCTCGACCAGCGGGTCCGCCGCGGCGGCTCGCACCACCAGAAGCTGGTGGTGCTGCGGCACCTTCGCTCTCCCGAACGCGACATCGCCTTCGCCGGGGGCATCGACCTGTGCCACAGCCGGCGCGACGACACCGACCACCACGGCGACCCGCAGGCGGTCCGGATGTCCGCCCGGTACGGCGACCGCCCGCCGTGGCACGACGTGCAACTGGCCGTCCGTGGCCCGGCGGTCGGCGCCCTCGACACCACCTTCCGGGAACGGTGGACCGACCCGATGCCGCTGGACTCGGAGAACCCGCTCGCGTACCTGCGGGACCGGCTGCGCGGCGCGGACCTGCGCCCCGACCCGCTACCGGACCAGCCCCCGGACCCGCCGCCGTGCGGTCCCCACCACGTCCAGGTGTTGCGCACCTACCCGGCGGTGCGCCCGCGCTATTCGTTCGCGCCGGACGGCGAGCGCACGGTGGCCCGGGGTTACACCAAGGCCGTCCGCCGGGCCCGCCGCCTCATCTACCTGGAGGACCAGTACCTGTGGTCGACCGAGGTGGCGGAGCTCTTCGCGCGGGCGCTGCGGGAGCAGCCGGACCTGCACCTGATCGCCGTCGTCCCCCGGTACCCCGATGTCGACGGCCGGCTGGCGCTGCCGCCGAACACCGTCGGCCGGGAGCAGGCCCTGTCGCTGTGCGAGAAGGCCGCGCCGGACCGGGTGCACGTCTTCGACCTGGAGAACCACGCCGGGACGCCGGTGTACGTCCACGCCAAGGTCTGCGTCGTCGACGACGTGTGGGCCAGCGTCGGCAGCGACAACTTCAACCGCCGTTCCTGGACGCACGACAGCGAACTGTCCTGCGCGGTGGTCGACGACACCCGCGACCACCGCGACCCGGTGGACCCCGCCGGCACCGGCGACGGGGCGCGGCTGTTCGCCCGGAACCTCCGGTTGCGGCTCCTGCGCGAGCACCTCGACCGGGACCCCGACGGTGGCGAGGACGCCGACCTGCTCGACCCGGCCGACGCGGTCGCTGCTGTCACGGCCGCCGCCGACGCGCTGCAACGGTGGTACGACGGCGGCCGGGTCGGCCCGCGCCCGCCGGGGCGGCTGCGGCCCCACCGGCCGGAGCGGCTGCCCTGGTACGTCCGGGCCTGGGCGTTGCCGGTGTACCGGCTGGTCTACGACCCCGACGGCAGGCCACTGGCGGCCCGGCGGGCCGGCACCTGGTGACCCGCGCCCACCCCGACCGGCTCGGGCTCGCCGACGTACTCGGTCAGCCCGCCCGGGTACGCGAACGACGCGCGGGGGGCGTAGAAGCCGAACCCGATGGTGAGCGGGTTCTCCGGGCGCAGCGCGTAGATCGGGTGCGCCGGGTGCAGGAACTCCACGGACTCCACGACGAACGGGGTGACCGGCTCGGCGACGTACGGGTAGACGGCGTTGAGCAGCCGCCCTCGGTGGGCGGTGAAGTAGCGGTGGTGGCCGCTGCTCACCATCTGCCCGGCCTCGCCGACCTGGCAACGCGCCCGGATCACCGGGACGCCGCCGATCATCGTCTCGGCCACGAGGAGGCCGTTCTCGCTGCCGATGGTGGTCCGTCCGAGGACGGCCGGGGCGCCGCGGGCGGCGGCGTACTCGCGGACCGGCTCGCTGGAGGTGACGTAGTGCGTCCACCAGCCGCCGGGGCTCTCCCCGCCGGGCGCGTCCACCCCGAGGAGCGAGACCCCGACGTACGTCAGCGTGTAGGCCCCGAAGCCGGACGTCTGGCTGGCGTCGTCGACGACGTACTGGTTCATGAAGACCTGCCGGTCCGGGCGGGGTCGCAGGCCGGCGGGCACCATCGCGGCAACCGCGTCGGGGTCCGCCGGGAGCCAGCTGAAGTAGAGCGTGCGGCTGTTCACCACGAGCTGGGGAGCGGACGGGTCGAGCACGTTGCCTCCGGTGCCACTGTTGTCACTGGTGACGCTACGACTGGTCCCGTACATGGGACAACGACGGAAAGTCGACAGCAGGAGCCTCTCTGCTGAGCTGGGCCGACCACTCGGCGGCGGCGGCGGACCGACCGGTCGCCCCGGCCCGGATGTCCGGTCAGCGGCCGGTCGGACGAAGAAGCGGATGATCAGGCTCACAATCCGATGGGGTTCTGTCCGCTTAATCGCGTTTCGTGATTGAAAGTAACTTAAGTACATCAGCCGTTCGGCTAGATTTCGGGGAGACGATCAGGCTAAGGTGACTTCCGAACGGACATCTGAAGCTAAACCTAAGCGTCACGTCTTTATCCGCGGACGAGGTGCAGGGAGGACCACCCATGACCGCGCCAACGATCAGCGAACACGCGACGAAGGCCGTACCGAGCTCCACCGAGAAGCTCGACCCGCGCGCGCTCACCGACAGCGCCGCCGACCTGCTCAACGCGATGGCCGCGCTGCCGGCCGACCACCCGTCCCGCGCCGCCCTGCGCGACAAGGCGATCGAGGCCTGGCTGCCGCTCGCCAACCACCTCGCGCACCGCTACAGCGGTCGCGGCGAGCCCACCGACGACCTGGCCCAGACCGCCGCGGTCGGGCTCATCAAGGCGATCGACAAGTTCGACCCGTCGCGCGGGGTCGACTTCGCGGGATACGCGATCCCCACCATCATCGGTGAGCTCAAGCGGCACTTCCGTGACCGCACGTGGGACATCCGGGTCCCCCGCCGCCTCCAGGAGCTGCGGCTGGCCATCTCCGACGCCAACAGCTCGCTGCTCCAGAGCCTTGGCCGCTCGCCGACCGTCGCCGACATCGCCGCCCACCTCAACATCACCGAGGAAGAGGTCCTGGAGGGCCTGGAGGGCGCCCGCGCCTACAACGCGGTGTCGCTGTCCACGCCGACCGGCGACGGCGACCGGGCCACCGAGCTGGGCGACCTGCTCGGCGGCGAGGACGGCGAGTTCGAGCTGGCGGAGCTGCGGGTCGCGCTCGGCCCGGCGCTGGCCACCCTCGACGAGCGCGAGCAGAAGATCCTCACCCTGCGCTTCTACGGCAACCTGACCCAGTCGCAGATCGCCGAGCAGATCGGCGTCTCCCAGATGCACGTGTCCCGGCTGCTGGCCCGGGCGCTGACCAAGCTGCGTGGGCAGCTGGACGGCACGTACTGAGCCGGCGGCGAGGACGGTGGCCGGGTCGGCGGGCCCGGCCACCGTCGCGTTAGGGCCCGCCGCAGCGGGCGTTAACAAGGGCCCCTTCTACAACGCCAGGCGTTAAGAAGGGGCCCTTCCTTTCACCTCAGCGGTTCGCGCCACATCGGCCAGAACGGGGTGCCGTCGGGCAGCCGGAACGGCTCACGCACCCGGTAGCCGTGCTTCGTGTACAGCTCGACGCCGATCTCGCTCGCCGCCTCCAGGTAACCCGGGATCCCGTTGGCGTCCAGCCAGGCGTGGTGGTGCCGCAGCAGGGCGCTGCCCACCCCCTGGCCCTGACGGTCCGGCCGTACGGCCAGGAACGCCAGGTGGTGGTGGTCCGGGTGAGGGTGGTTCGCGGCGAACAGCTCGTCCAGGTGGGCGAAGCGCTCGGTCCACTCGCCGCACGCCGTGGCCAGCCGGGCGTCGTAGTCCTCCGGCGGTGGCGCCGGCTCCCCCACCGACGGGAACCAGACCGCGACGCCGGCCCGGTCGGCGGTGCCGAACACCAGGCCGTGCCGCATCGCGTGGTCGACCAGGATCTCGAACTGCCCGGCGAGAACCGGCTCCCGCTTGCTCTCGTCCGGCACCAGCCAGCGGGGCGCGTCGAGCACCAGGAACGCCTCCGCGATCCGCTCGGCGACCAGCCGGGTCTCCGCCGGGCCCAGGCGTTCGACCGCGAGGGCGCTCAACGCGCGACCTCCGCCCGCTCGGGCGTCTCCGGGCGCTCGGGCAGGATCGTCGCCGCGCTCTCCGCGCCGAGGCCGATCCGGGCGTACGTGTCGGGCCGGCTCGCCCGCAGCACCAGCGCCCACACCACGCCGACCAGCGCGGCGACCACGTACGCGATCGGGACCCCCCAGCGCAGCGCGTGGTCCGGGGCGACACCGAGCAGGTCGGCGAAGTTGACCACCGCGAGGGTGACGACGCCGGCCAGCGCCAGCGCGGCGAGCCCCGGCGCGACCGCCCGCCGCCACAGCGTCTCGTCCCCTCCGCCGCGGGCGAAGTAGGCGATCACCGCGACCGAGGTGGTGGCGATCAGCAGCAGGACACCGAAGCCGCCGCTGGTGCCGCCCCAGTAGAAGAGCTGCACGACGGGATCCCACCCGTTGACCGCGTACAGCAGGATGACGACGATGCCGAGGGCGCTCTGCGCGAGGGACGCCGCCCGGGGCGCCCCGGTCCGCGGCGAGGTCCGCCCGAAGACCGCCGGCAGCACCCGCTCCCGGCCGAGGGCGAAGGTGTAGCGGGCCGTCGTGTTGTGGAACGAGATCATCGCGGCCAGCACCGAGGTCAGGAACAGCACCTGGCCGATGGTGGCGACGGTGTCGCCGAGGTGCTCCCCGGCCAGGTTGAAGATCAGCGCGACGCTCTGCTCGCCGGCCTGCTCGGCGATGCGGTCCGGCCCGACCGCGACCGTCATGCTCCACGACGAGAGCGCGTAGACGACCGCGATGATCGCGATGGACAGGTACGTGGCCATCGGCACCGTCCGGCGTGGATCCTTGCTCTCCTCGCTGAACACCACGGCGGACTCGAAGCCGACGAAGCCGAGGATCGCCAGCACCAGCACCGCGCCCACGCCGGGGACGAGGAGGTTGTCCGGGGCGAGCGCGGCGAAGCTGACCTGACCGTCGGCGGGGTTGCCGAGCTGGCCCAGGTCGAACACGAGGATCACCGCGATCTCGGCGACCAGCAGGGCGGCGAGGACCAGGCCGTTGATGTCGACCCGCAGCAGGCCCAGGACCGCGACGATCGCCCAGGCGACCAGCGCCACCAGCCACCACGCCGCGGTGACGCCGAAGAGCCGGTCCAGCACCGGCTCCGCGGCCGCGCCGATGGCGCCGTACAGGCCGACCTGGAGGGCGTTGTACGCGATCAGCGCCACCCAGGCGGCGCCGACGCCGGCCGGCCGGCCCAGCCCCCGGGACACGTACGCGTAGAACGCACCGGCGTTGGCGAGCCGGCGGGCCATCGCCACGTACCCGACCGAGAAGAGGGCGAGCACCGCGGCCACCGCGAGGAAGGCCACCGGGATGCCGAGGACGCCGATGACGCCGTATCCGGTGGTCACCACCCCGGCCACGACCGTCAGCGGCGCGGCGGCGGACAGGACGAAGAAGATCACCGACGGTACGCCGAGCCGGCCGCGGGCCAGCGCCTCGGAGACGTTGCTCGGTCGTTCGGTCGTTGCTGTGGAGGACATGCGCGGCTCCCGGTTCGAGGGGGGATGAGGGGTGTGCCGGGTCAGGGGACGCCGCGCAGCACCGCGGCGCCGACCGCGGCCTCGGTGTGCGCGACCAACTCCTTCAGCGGTGGTGGCAGGGCGGCCACGAGCGCGGAGAGCCGGTGGTGGGCCCGGGGGCCGGCGGACCACAGCACCTCGCGACTCAGGCCCGCGGCGGTGACGAGGCCGAGCAGCAGCGCGTCGGCGAGGGTCGGCGCGGGCTCCGACCGCTCCAGCAGCACCCGTAGCCGGGTGGCGGGCCAGGCCGCCGTGTTGGGGTCGAGCGGGACGTACGAGACGCTGGTGCGCAGCAACCGCCGGCTCTCCTGGCGGCGCAGCACACCCGCCCGCGCCAGCCGCTCGCCCACCGAGGTCGTGGCGCTCTGGGCGAGGAAGGTGAGCCAGGTGCGGACGGACTGGTGCTGGGACTCCCCGACGAGCTGGTCGAGGACGGTGTGGGCGAGGGCGTCCGCCGGCGGACGCCGGTTGACGATCGAGAGGAGGCCGGCGGAGACGGTGACGTGTCCGTGAAGGACGAGCTCCCCGAGCAGACCGCCGGCGAGCCCGAGGCCGGTGGCGGTCGGATGCAGCTTCGCCTTGCCCCGGATGTCGTTGTGGGCGATCAGGAAGAACTCGTCGGCGATGAGCAACCGGTCCCTCCCGTACCATCGTCCACAGTGATCGCAACCGGGCAAGGATGCACCCGGCCGATGCGCAATGCAACTCCCGCTTTCGTCGGTTGCACTCCGTGTCCGCGCGACCTGCGGATCTTGTCGTGCCAGACTCGGAGGGTGACCGCGAGCCCGACCGTCCGCCGCCGCCGCATCGCCCGGGAACTCCGCCAGCTCCGCGAACGGGCCGGCATGACCCTGGATGTCGCCGCCCGGCAGCTGGACATGTCCAAGAGCAACCTGTCCCGCATCGAGAACGCCCAGATCGGCATCAAGCCGCGCGACGTGCGCGCCGCCCTGGCCCTGTACCAGGTGACCGGCGCGGACGCCGAGGCGCTGATCGACATCGCCCGCGGCGCCCAGCAGCGGGGCTGGTGGCAGAACTACAGCGACGTGCTGCCGGAGTGGTTCGAGTTCTACGTCGGACTGGAGGCGGAGGCGGCGACGCTGCGCACGTACGAGGCCGAGGCGGTGCCGGGCCTGCTCCAGACCGAGGCGTACGCGCGGGAGGTCTTCCGGCGCACCGCCGGCGAGGAGGGCCTCGAACGGAAGGTCGCCGCGCGCCTGCGCCGCCAGGAGGTGCTGCGCCGGGACGACCCCGTGGAGCTGTCGGTGGTGCTCAACGAGGCGGTGCTGTGCCGCCCGGTCGGCGGCCGCGCCGTGATGGCCGACCAGTTGGCGCACATCGCGAAGGTGGCTCAACTACCGAACGTCACCGTCCAGGTACTACCGTTCTCCGCTGGCGGGCACCCCGCGATGAGCGCGCCGTACGTCGTCCTGACGTTCGCCGACGCGGCCGACGCCGCCGTGGTCTACCTGGAGAATCTCACGACGGGCCTGGCTCTGGAGGAGGCCGGGCACGTCGCCGGGTATAGCCTGGTGCACGAGGAGCTGCGCCGGTTGGCGCTTCGTCCGGAGGCGTCCCAGGCACGTCTGACGGAGGCTTCTCGTAACTTTGCGTGACCGCCGAGGTGGCACGCCGACACGGACGAGAGGTACGCGATGACCGCGCTCGACGGGGCGAAGTGGCGCATCAGCAGCCGCAGTGTGGGTAACGGCAACTGCGTCGAGGTGGCCACGGTGGACGGTCGGATCGCGGTCCGGGACAGCAAGGACCGGCCGGGGCCGGTGCTGGCGTTCCCGCCAGCGGCCTGGCGGGCCTTCGTCTCCGGGGTCGACCGGGTACGCGCCGGCTGACACACCTTCGGGGGCCGGTGTCGACGCCCGCCGGCGTCCGGGTGCGAGACTGTCCCGTGCTCTCCGACGTCCCGCTCGACCTGCCGGTTCGCCCGGCGCTGCCGGCGCTCGTCGGGGCACTGCGTAGCACCGGCACCGGTGTGCTGGTGGCGCCGCCCGGCACCGGCAAGACGACCCTGGTGCCGCTCGCCGTGGCCGACGAGGTGTCCGGCCGGGTGCTGGTGGCCCAGCCGCGCCGGGTCGCCGCCCGCGCGGCCGCGCACCGGATGGCCGCGCTGCTCGGCGAGCAGGTGGGCGAGCGCATCGGGTACGCCGTGCGCGGGGAACGGCGGGCCGGCCCGGGTACCCGGGTCGAGGTGGTCACCACCGGGCTGCTGGTCCGCCGGCTGCACCGCGACCCGGAGCTGGCCGGCACCGACGCCGTCCTGCTCGACGAGATCCACGAACGCCACCTCGACGCCGACCTGGCGCTCGCCTTCGCGGTGGAGGCCCGCGCCGCGCTCCGCCCCGACCTGTGGTTGCTCGGCATGTCGGCGACCCCCGACACGGACCGGGTGGCCGCGCTGCTCGGCGGCGACGCGCCCGCGCCCGTGGTGCGGGCCTCCTCGGCCCTGCATCCGGTGACCCGGATCTGGGCCCCGCCGCCCCGACCGGTCGCCCCGCCCGGTGCCGGCCGGGTCGACCCGGCGCTGCTCGACCACGTCGCCGCCACGGTCCGGCGCGCGCTGCGCGAGCACGACGGTGACGTGCTGGTGTTCCTGCCCGGTGTGGGCGAGGTCGCCGCCGTGGCGGGCCGCCTCGCCGACCTGCGTACCGACGTGGAGGTGCGTTCGCTGCACGGCCGGCAGCGGGCGGCCGACCAGGACGCCGCCCTGCGTCCGTCGCCGCGGCGGCGGGTGGTGCTGGCGACCGCGGTGGCCGAGAGCAGCCTGACCGTCCCGGGCGTACGGGTGGTGGTCGACGCCGGGCTGGCCCGGGTGGCCCGGACGGACCTGGCCCGGGGACTGGGCGCGCTGGTGACCGTGCCGGTGTCGCGGGCAACCGCCACGCAGCGCGCCGGGCGGGCCGGCCGGGAGGCGCCCGGTCACGTCTACCGCTGCTGGTCGGCGGCGACGCACGAACGGCTGGCCGCGCAGCCCGAGCCGGAGATCGCGACGGCCGACCTGACCGGGTTCGCGCTCGACCTCGCCGCCTGGGGCGCGCCCGACGGCCGCGGGCTGGCGCTGCCCGATGCCCCGCCGCCCGCCGCCCTCACCGTGGCGCGGGACACCCTCACCACGCTCGGCGCGCTCGACCGGGACGGCCGGATCACCGACCGGGGCCGGACGATCGCCACGACCGGCGCCCACCCCCGGCTGGCCCGGGCGCTGCTCGACGGGGCGGTCCGGGTGGGCGCGGACCGGGCCGCCGAGATCGTCGCGCTGCTCGCCGAGGAGACCGTGGCCGGTCCCGGCGACGATCTGACCGCCGCGTGGCGCCGGCTCCGCACGGGCGCCGACGCCGCCGCCACGGCCCGCTGGCGAGCGGAGGTACGCCGCCTGCGCGCCGCCCTGCCGGCAGCCGCCCGGCCGACGGCGGGCGGGGCGGCGGCCCGTCGGGGCGACCACCTGCCCGACGATCTGGCGGCCGGTCTGGTGGTCGGTCTCGCCCACCCGGAGCGGCTGGCCCGGGCGCGACGGCCGGGCGGCTCGGCGTACCTGATGACCGGCGGGACCGCGGCGGAGCTGGCGCCCGGGTCGGCGCTGGCGGGGTCGGCGTGGCTGGCGGTCGCAGTGGCCGACCGCTCCCCCGGCGCGCCGGCCGCGCGGATCCGGCTGGCCGCCCCGGTGGACGAGGCCACCGCCCGGGAGGCGGGCGGGCCGCTGCTGGCGACGGCGCGCGAGGTGGCCTGGTCGGGGACGGACGTGGTGGCCCGCGAGGTGGTCCGGCTGGGTGCGCTCGACCTGGTCGAGCGCCCGCTGGCCCGCCCCGACCCGCAGGAGGTGGCCACCGCCCTGCTGGACGGGCTGCGCCGCACCGGCCTGGACCTGCTGACCTGGACGTCGGCGGCACGGGCCCTGCGCGAGCGGCTGGCCTTCTGCCGCGCCGCGCTCGGGGACGAGTGGCCCGCCGTGGACGACGACGCGCTGCTCGGCGCCGCGCCGGTCTGGCTCGGGCCGGAGCTGACCAGCGCCCGCCGCCGGGCCGACCTGGCCCGGGTCGACGTCACCGCCGCGCTGCGCCGGCTGCTTCCCTGGCCGCTCGCCGGCCGCCTCGACGAGCTGGCACCCGAGCGGATCGCCGTGCCGAGCGGCTCGCGGGTGCGGGTCGACTACACCGACCCGGCGGCTCCGGTGCTGGCGGTGAAGCTCCAGGAGACGTTCGGCTGGCGGGAGGCGCCCCGGGTCGCCGGTGGGCGCGTACCGGTGCTGCTGCACCTGCTCTCCCCGGCCGGGCGGCCGGTCGCGGTCACCGGCGACCTGGCGTCCTTCTGGCGGTCCGGCTATCCGCAGGTGCGGGCGGAGCTGCGCGGGCGCTACCCGCGCCACCCGTGGCCGGAGGACCCGACGGCGGCCGAACCGACCCGGCACACCACCCCGCGGCGACGCTGACGGGTCACTCCTCCACCACGTCGGCGACGATGACGGTGACGTTGTCCGGGCCGCCGGCGTGCAGCGCCAGGTCGATCAGCTTGCGGCCGCACTCGGCCCGGTCCGGGTACCCGCCGAGCACCTCGGCGAGGGTGTCGGGCCGGACCACGTTGGACAGGCCGTCGCTGCAGAGCAGCCAACGGTCCCCGGCCCAGGGCACCATCGTGGCGTACGTCGGGGAGACCTCGTCGCCCTGTAACGCCTGCGTGACGACCGCCCGCCGGGGGTGGCTGCTCGCCTGGTCCGGGGTGATCACGCCCTGGTCGACGAGCATCTGCACGAACGTGTCGTCCCGGGTGATCTGCTTGAGCACGCCCTCCCGGAAGAGGTAGGCCCGCGAGTCGCCGACGTGGGCGAGCGCCAGGCAGCTGCCCGTCCGGGCGAACAGGAGCGCGGTCAGCGTGGTCCCCATGCCCTGCCGCTCCGGGTCCTCGCTGACGGCCTGCCGGATCCGGGCGGTGGTCAGCTGGATGCCGCTCTGCAACGCGGCGACCAGCGCGTCCTCCGGAGTCTCCGCGTCCAGCGGACCGACCGAGTTGATCGCGATGGCGCTGGCCAGGTCGCCGGCCGCCATGCCGCCCATCCCGTCGGCGACGGCGACGAGCCAGGTGCCGGCGTAGAGGGCGTCCTGGTTCCCGCTGCGGATCAGCCCACGGTCGCTCGTGCCGAACGAACGCAGCTTCAGGGTCATGGGAGGCAGCCTGCCAGGCCGAGGGTGCCGTTGTCTCTAGGAGATCGGGACCACCGGCGTGGCGCGTCGAATCTCACGTCCGCCGGCCCGTTCGGCTCATCAAGCCGGATCGATTGACAAGGGGTGCCGGGCGCTGGAAACATCGGCCACGACCTGGGAGCGCTCCCAGCTCCACCGCCGCCCGCACCGTCCTGTCCCGGAGGGAAGTCCCGTGACGCCATCCCGACGCCGCCTCGCCCTGCTCGCCGCGGCGGCCACCGTGGCGCTGACCGGCGCCGCCGCCGGTCCCGCCCAGGCCGAACCACCACCCGACGCCCCCGAACAGCTCGACAACGGCGACTTCAGCGCCGGCGTGTCACCCTGGTTCTCGTACGGCACCGGCACGCTCGGCGTCACCGACGGCCGGCTCTGCACCACCGTCCCCGGCGGTCTGGCCAACCCGTGGGACGCCGGCATCGGCCAGGACGGCGTGCCGCTGGTCGCCGGCGCCGAGTACACGCTCGGGTTCGACGTCTCCGCCACGCCCGGCACGGCGGTCAAGGCCGTCCTGCAGCTGGGCAGCGCCCCCTACACCACGTACGCCAGCGTGGACGCCACCGCGACCGGCACCCCCGCCCGGGTGGAGAAGACGTTCACCGTGTCGGACGAGAACCCCGCCGCCCAGCTGATCTTCCAGGTCGGCGGCAGCGCCGCCGAGCAGACCGTCTGCCTCGACAACGTCTCGCTGCGCGGCGGGAACCCGCCCGAGCCGTACGTGCCGGACACCGGACCCCGCGTCCGCGTCAACCAGGTCGGCTACCTGCCCGGCGGGCCGAAGCACGCCACGCTCGTCACCGACGCCACCGAAACGCTGCCGTGGCAGCTCCGCGCCGCCTCCGGCGACGTGGTGGCCAGCGGCGACACCACCCCACGCGGGGTCGACGCCGCCTCCGGGCAGAACGTGCACACGATCGACTTCTCCGCGTACCGGGCGCCGACCGCCGGCCTGACGCTGACCGCCGACGGGGAGACCAGCCACCCGTTCGACGTCTCGGGCGCCCTGTACGACCGGCTCCGCTCCGACGCCGTCCAGTTCTTCTACGCCCAGCGCAGCGGCATCACCATCGACGGCGACCTGCTCGGCGAGGAGTACGCCCGCCCCGCCGGGCACGTCGGCGTCGCCCCGAACCAGGGCGACACCGAGGTGCCCTGCCAGCCGGGCGTCTGCGACTACACCCTCGACGTGCGCGGCGGCTGGTACGACGCCGGCGACCACGGCAAGTACGTGGTCAACGGCGGTATCGCCACGTACCAGCTGCTGAGCACGTTCGAGCGGACCAAGACGGCGGCCACCGCGGACGGCGGCGCGGCGCTCGGCGACAACACCCTGCGGGTGCCGGAGCGCGGCAACGGGGTGCCCGACATCCTCGACGAGGCCCGCTGGGAGCTGGAGTTCCTGCTGCGCATGCAGGTCCCGGCCGGGAAGCCGCTCGCCGGGATGGCCCACCACAAGATCCACGACCGGCAGTGGACCGGGTTGCCGCTGCAACCCCAGGACGACCCGCAGCCGCGCGAGCTGCACCCGCCGTCGACCGCGGCCACCCTCAACCTGGCCGCCGTCGCCGCGCAGTGCGCGCGCCTCTTCGCCCCGTACGACGCGGCCTTCGCGGGCCGCTGCCTTACGGCCGCGAAGACGGCCTACGCCGCCGCCGAGGCCAACCCCGACCGGTACGCGAGCCCGACCGACAGCACCGGCGGCGGGGCGTACGACGACACCGACGTCACCGACGAGTTCTACTGGGCCGCGGCCGAGCTGTACCTGACCACCGGCGCGGCGGCGTACCTGGCCGACGTGACCGCGTCCCCGCACCACACCGGGGACGTGTTCGACGCCCGTGGCTTCGGCTGGCAGGGGGTGGCCGCACTCGGCCGGCTCGACCTGGCCACCGTGCCGAGCGGGCTGCCGGCAGCCGAACGGTCCCGGATCCGCGCCTCGGTCACCGCCGCCGCCGACGCCCACCTCGCCGAGATCGGCCGGCAGGCGTACGGGCTGCCGCTGCCCGGGGACGCCGGCAGCTACTTCTGGGGCGGCAACAGCAACGTCGTCAACAACGCCGTCGTGCTGGCGACCGCGTTCGACCTGACCGGCGACACCACCTACCGCGACGGCGCGGTGCAGGCGATGGACTACATCCTCGGCCGCAACGCCCTCAACATCTCGTACGTGACCGGGTGGGGCGAGCACGCGGCGGAGAACCAGCACAGCCGGATCTTCGCCCACCAACTCGACCCGGACCTGCCGAAGCCGCCCGTCGGCTCCCTCGCCGGCGGGCCGAACGCCGCCCTGCAGGACCCGTTCGCCGCGCAGCTGCTCGCCGGCTGCAAGCCGATGTTCTGCTACGTCGACGACATCAACTCGTACGCCACGAACGAGGTCGCGATCAACTGGAACTCGGCGCTGACCTGGATCGCGTCGTTCCTGGCCGACCAGGGCGACGCCGGTGCGGTGCCGCCGGCGAGCTGCGCGGTCACGTACACCACGCACGGCAGCTGGCCGGGCGGGTTCACCACCCAGGTGACCGTCCGCAACACCGGCACGGCGGCGGTCGACGGCTGGCGCCTCCGGTTCGCCTTCACCGTCGACCAGAAGGTCGGCCATGCGTGGTCGGCGAAGGTCACCCAGTCCGGGGCGACGGTCACGGCGACGGACCAGTCGTGGAACGCGCGGATCAAGCCGGGCGGCTCGGTGACCTTCGGCTTCAACGGCAGCACCGGCAGCGGCGCCAACCCGACGCCGGGCCTGTTCACCCTGAACGGCAGACCCTGCACGTCCTGACCCCGGCGGCGGGGTGCGGGCCCGGGCGGCCAGCACCCGCAAGATCCGCGCAACGTCACGGAAAGTGCTGTCTCCTCGGCCTGGGAGGCAGCACTTTCCGTGAACGTGCCGCCTGCTCCGTGCGCCCCGGAGTCGTCGTCACCCGGCCGCGACCACCCACGAGCTCATCGCTCCCCGACGAGCGACTTCACGAAGACCTGCTCGGTCTTGACCGCGCGGAACCCGCGCCCCCGGTAGAAGGCGTGTGCCGCGTTCCGTTCGCTGCCGGAGAGCACCTGCGCGGCCGTGAGCCCCCGGTCGCGCGCCCACTCCTCGGCGGCGACCAGCAGCGAGCCGCCCTCACCGGCCCCCCGCCGGTCAGCGGCGACGACCAGGCCGACGATCTCGAGCCGGTCACCGTGCACCAGGCTCGTGCCGTGCCGGGCGTGCAGCCAGCCGGTCACCTGCTCCCCCTCGACCGACACGAGCACGACATGCCCGGGCGGCAGGGTGGCGAGCCGGCGGTGGACCTCGCCGGTCTCCGCCGGGTAGCCGAGTTCGCCGATGAGGGCGGTGACCGCCGGCGCGTCGTCGGGTCGCGCCGTACGAACCTCGGGCGTCATCGTTCCTCCGCTGTGACCGGTGTCGCGTCCGCCGGGCACCCTACCGGGACAGACAGGACCTACGGTCGGTCCATGGCGATCGACGGTGGGGCGACGGCAGCGTCCCGCCGGCGCCGCACCCGCCGGACCCGAGCGCGGCCGCCGGTGGCAGGTCTCATGTCGACACTCCTTCCGGTGCCACCGCCCGGCGCGCTGCGCACGCTGTCGGCGGCCACGCTCGCCAACACGGTCGGCACCGGCCTCTGGGTGACCGGCTCGGCGCTGTACCTGACCCGAGTGGTCGGGATAAGCCCGTCGACCGTCGGCGTCGGGCTCACCGTCGCCGGACTGGTCGGGCTCGCCGCCAGCGTTCCGCTCGGTGGCCTCGCCGACCGGCGTGACCCGCGGACGCTGCGCGCCGCGCTCCAGGTGCTGCAGGCCGGGGTCGCCGGGGCGTACCTGCTGGTCGACTCCGTCGCGGTCTTCCTCGTGGTGGCCGTGCTGGACGCGCTCCTGGTCTCCGGCAACCTCGCCGTCCGCGCCGCCCTGATCGCCGCCGTGGCCGGGCCGGACGGGCGGGTGCACGCCTTCGCCACCCTGCGCGCGGTCGCCAACGTGGGGATCGCCGTCGGCACCGCGCTGGCCGGGCTCGCGCTCGCCGCGGACACCCGCGAGGGGTACGACCTGCTGGTGGTCGGCAACGCCGCCACGTACCTGCTCTCCGCGGCGCTGCTCATGCGGCTGCCCGCCGGCCCGCCGAGGCCGGTGACCGGGCCGCGACGGCCGGGACGGCCCCTGCGCGACCTGCCCTTCCTCGCGGTGAGCGGGGCGTCGGCGGTGTTGTCCCTGCACTGGGTGGTGCTCACTCTGGTGCTGCCGTTGTGGGTGGTCGGGCGTACCGGCGCACCGCCGGTCACGGTGTCGGCGGTGCTGCTGGTGAACACCGTGCTCACCGTGCTGCTGGCGGTACGGCTCGGCCGGGGCGTGAACCAGGCCGGTCCGGCGGCGACCAGGATGCGTCACGCCGGGCTCGTGCTGGCGGCGACCACGCCGCTGTACGCCGCCACGGCCGGCCTGCCCCTGCCGTTGGCGGTGGGGCTGCTGCTGACCACCACCGTCGGGTACACGATCGGGGACCTGTGGCACGGCACGGCCGGTGCCGGGCTCGCCTACGACCTCGCGGCGCCGGACGCGGTCGGGGCCTACCAGGGCGTGGACGGCCTGCTCTCCGGGCTGGCCCGCGCGATCGGTCCGGCCCTGCTGACGGTCGTGGTGCTCGGCGGCGGCACGGCCGGCTGGTTGGGCCTGGGTGTGCTGTTCGCGGTCACCGGTCTCGCCGTGCCGGCGCTGACCCGGCGCGCCCTCGCCGATCGCCGCGCGCCCGCGACGCCCGGCCCCGCACCACCCTGACCGCGTTCCCCCTCACTCCCATTCGCCGACGAAGAGCGGCGCGACGGGGCGCTCCCGGCGCCCGATCCGCAGATCCCCGAAGATCGTGCTCCGCTCCGCCCGCTCGACCTCCGCGTCCAGGTCGATCCGCAGCTCCTCGGAGGCGTCGTGGGCGGCGCCGATCAGCACGATCTCGGTCCCCGGGTGGTCGAGGAAACCGGGCGGGTCGACCGGGGCGAACCGGCGGCCGTGGAACCGGCGTCGCAGCGCGGCGGGCAGCGTGGCCTTCCGGGCGCCGCGCAGGCCCACCCCGGGCGGCGAGGGCGCCTCGGGGTTCTTCACCGTGACGATGTAGCTCGCCTCCGGCTCGATGCTGAGTTCGTGCTGTGCCGCGCCGGGACGCAACGGCAGCTCCAGCTGGTACGCGAGGTGGGTGTGGTCGTCATGCCGGGCGATGACGTACGCGCCCTCCGCCACCGGCCGGGCCGGCGGCTGCTCCCGTTCGCCGCGGGTCCTCGTCCGGTACTCCCGCGCCCGGAGGGTCCCGTGCAGTTGCTCGGGCCGGTCCACCACCTCGTCGACGAACGCCCAGAACCGGTCGTGCTCGTCGATGTCCGGCAGCCGCTTGCGCCCGACCACCAGCAGCCGCAGGTGCCGCCCCTGCCACGGATGCATGATCACCAACAGCCGATGCACCTCGGCCAGGGAGTCGACGTGCTCCTCCTGCACGCGCGGGCGGTAGAGGAAGTAGATGTCCCCGTCCTCGAGCAGTTCGGCCATTGGCGGCGCGTACCCGAAAAAGTCGCTGTCCCACCGATCGTCGCAAACGGCCGGACGCGCCAGATCCTGGACGTTCGCCGGCACCTCCAGGGGCCGGTTCCGGCACGGACACGCGTGCAGCAGGATGGACCCGTGACCGATGATCTCTCCTTGCGGCCCGGCGGGCCGGCGGACGTCAACGCCGTGCTGCGGTTGCTCGACGACGCGACCGCCTGGCTGGTCGCCCGGGGGGGCACCGGCCAGTGGGGCAGCGAACCCGCGTCGACCGACCCCCGCCGCACGGCCCAGGCCGACGCGTGGGCGAACGGCGACGGGCTGTGGCTGGCGCAGCTCGGCCAACGCCCCGTCGGCGCGCTGGTCGTCGGCTCGGCCACCGACTACGTGCCACCCGCCACGGAACCGGAGCTGTACGTGAACCTGCTGGTCACCGACCGCGCGCACGCCGGGCACGGGATCGGTGGCCGGCTGCTCGCGCACGCGGCGGACCTGGCCCGCGAGCGTGGCGTCGACCTGCTGCGGGTCGACTGCTACGCCGGTAGCGACGGCGCGCTGGTGCGCTGGTACGAGCGGCAGGGCTTCACCCGCACCGAGCCGTTCACCGTCAAGCGGCCGGGCCGGGAGCCCTGGCCGGGTCAGGTCCTGGCGCGGCGGCTGGGCTGAGTCGGCCGGTCTCCTCGTCGACGAAGCACCACCGCTCAGCCGGCGGTACGCAGCTTCGGCAGCACCTCCGCGCCGAAGGCGTCGATGAACGCCCGCTGTTCCTGTCCCACGTGGTGCAGGGCGATCTGGTCGAAGCCGAGATCGACGTACTCCGCCAGCCAGCCGACGTGCCGGCCCAGGTCGGCGGAGACGTTGACGACCTCGTGCACCTTGGCCATCGGCACGTCGGCGGACACCACGTCGAAGTGGTCCACCATCTCCAGGTCCCAGCAGACCGGCGGGGCGAACACGTTGCTGCGCCACTGGTCGTACGCGATCGCCTCGGCCTCGGCCTGCTCGGGCGCCCAGCTGACGTGCACCTGGAGGTGCAGGGGACCGCGCCCGCCGGCGTCCCGGTACGCGTCGATCATGCGCCGCAGGTGGTCGGCCGGCGCGTTGACGGTGATCAGCCCGTCGGCCCACTCCGCGCACCAGCGCGCGGTCTCGACGCTGACCGCCGCGCCGACCAGCGCCGGGGGCTCCTCCGGCCGGGTCCACAACCGCGCCCGGTCCACCCGGACCAGGCCGTCGTGGCTGACCTCCTCGCCGGCGAGCAGCGCGCGGATCACGTCGACGCATTCGCGCAGCCGCGCGGCGCGGACGTCCTTGCGCGGCCAACCGTCGCCGGTGATGTGCTCGTTGCTCGCCTCGCCGGTGCCGAGGGCGGCCCAGAACCGACCCGGGTACATGGCGGCGAGGGTGCCGACGGCCTGGGCGATGATGGCCGGGTGGTACCGCTGGCCGGGCGCGTTGACCACGCCGAAGGACAGGTTGGTGGCCTGGAGGGCGGCGCCGAGCCAGGACCAGGCGAACCCGGAGTGGCCCTGGCGGGCGCTCCACGGGGAGAAGTGGTCCGAGGACATCGCCGCGCCGAACCCGGCCCGCTCGGCGTGGACCACCGCGTCCAGGAGGGCGCGGGGGTGGATCTGCTCGTGGGACGCGTGGAACCCGAACACCGTCATGTCGTCGTTCCCTACCCACGGCCGGGCGGCGGTAAGCAAGGGCCCCTTGTTAACGCCTGGCGTTGTACAAGGGGCCCTTCTTAACGCGTCACTCGGCGTGGGCGCCCGCCGAGGCGGTGCTCCCGCCCTCGCCGCCCACCCACACCGTCTTGATGTTGCAGAACTCGCGCATGCCCAGCGCCGACAACTCCCGCCCGTAGCCGGAGTTCTTCACGCCGCCGAAGGGCAGGTCGGGGAACGAGGTGGTCATGCCGTTGACGAAGACGTTGCCGGCGTCCAGGTCGACCGCGAACCGCTCCTGCTCGCCCGGGTCCCGCGTCCAGGCGTTGGAGCCGAGGCCGAAGGAGGTGCCGTTGGCGACCTCGATCGCCTCCTCGTACGAGGACACGCGGAAGAGGCCGGCGACCGGCCCGAAGACCTCCTCGGTCCACATGCGCATCTCCGGCGTCAGGTCGGTGACCACGGTCGGCGGGTAGTACCAGCCCTCCCCCGCCGGCTTCTCGCCGCCGCAGAGGACCGTCGCGCCCCGGTCGACGGCGTCGCGGACCTGCGCGTCGATCTCGTCGCGGCCGCCCTCGCTGGCCAGCGGACCGACGTCGGTGGCGTCGTCCATCGGGTCGCCGACCTTCAGGGCGGACATCCGTGCCGCGAACCGCTCGGCGAAGGCGTCGAACACGTCGGTGTGGACGATGAAGCGCTTCGCGGCGATGCAGGACTGGCCGTTGTTCTGGCAGCGTGCGGTGGTGGCGACCGCGGCGGCCCGGTCCAGGTCCGCCGAGGGCATCACCACGAACGGGTCGCTGCCGCCGAGTTCCAGTACGGTCTTCTTCAGCTCCCGGCCGGCGATCTGCGCGATCGAGCGGCCGGCGCGCTCGCTGCCGGTGAGCGTGGCGGCCCGCACCCGGGGGTCGCTGAGGATCGTGTCGACGGCCTCGGAGCCGACCAGCAGCGCCGTGAACGCCCCCTCGGGGAAGCCGGCACGGCGGAACAGGTCCTCCAGCAGCAGGGCGGTCTGCGGCACGTTGGAGGCGTGCTTGAGCAGGCCGGTGTTGCCGGCCATCAACGCCGGGGCGGCGAAGCGCATCACCTGCCACAGCGGGAAGTTCCACGGCATGACCGCGAGGACCGGCCCGATCGGCTGGTACCGGACGAACGCCCGCGCCGCCTGCACGGCCTTCGCGTCGGCGGGCTCGTCGGCGAGGAACTCGGCCGCCTTCGCGGCGTAGAAGCGGCAGGCGGTCGCGCACTTGGTCACCTCGGCCTGCGCCGCGGCGTACGTCTTGCCCATCTCCGTGGTCATCAGCCGCGCGGTCTCGTCCCGCTCGGCCTCCAGCAGGTCGGCGGCGGCGGTGAGCCACCGGCCGCGCTGCTCGACGGTGGTGTCGCGCAACTGCCGGTACGCGAGGTCCGCCCGCCCGATCGCGGCGTCGACCTGCTCGGCCGACATCGCGTCGTACGTCTTGAGCGTCTGTCCGGTGGCGGGATTGACGGTGGCGATGGGCATCTCGTACTCCTGTCACTCGAACAGCGAGTGCCGCGCGCCCGGCTCCTCCCGGCGGCGCGCGGCCCGACGGCGCTGGATGATCACCAGGTCGACGACGGCGACCACGGCGAAGATCGCGCAGAGGACGCCCAGCCACACCACCTCGGCCCAGAACGCCAGCACGGCGAAGATCGCCATGGTGACCAGGCCGAAGCCGGCGAGCAGGAGGCGGAGGTTGAGCGCGCTGTAGGCGTGGCCGACCGTGCCACGGGCGCGCCGGGGCTGCGATCTCGTCATCACCCCGACCTACCCGCCCACACCGCGCTTAACCCGCGCGCCCCGGCGTTTCCGGGGGATGGCGTCCCCGCAGCCGGGTATTCCGTGCCGGGCCCGGCGGTCCCGTGGGCCCCGTCACCGGCCTCGTGGGTTGCGTTACACCACCCCCTCGTGACCGGGCCGGCCCGGGCGACGGCAGGGAGCATGGAGGGCATGACCATGACCCACGCGATGCCGGTGACCGTCGCGATCGCGCGACGCACCGACCCCGCCCGCACCGACGAGATGGTGGCGTGGATGCGCGCCGGTACCGCGCTCGCCGAGGCGTTTCCCGGCTTCCTCGGCGCCGGATGGGTCCGGAGCGCGCCCGGGTCCGGCGAGTGGCACATGCTGTACCGGTTCGCCGACCACGAGACGCTGCGCCGCTGGGAGGAGTCGCCGCAGCGGCACTGGTGGCTGGCTTCCGCGCAGGGCATCGTCGAGCACACCCGGGTCGAGCGGCGAACGGGGATCGAGGGCTGGTTCGAGCCGCCGCGGGAGCACGTCGTCGAGCCGGTGAGCGCGGAGCCGACCGTCCCCCCGCCGTCGCCGCCGCGCTGGAAGCAGGCGGTCACGATCTGGTTGGCGTTCTTTCCGCTCAGCCTCACCGCGACGCTGCTGACCAGCTCGTTCATCCCGGGTGTCCCGCTGGCGGTACGCGTACTGATCATGACCTTGACGTTGACGCCGCTGATGACGTACCTGGTGCTGCCGCGGATCACCCGGGCGCTCGGCTGGTGGCTGCACGGGCAGCGGGCACCCCGGCGCATACCACGCTGAGCGGGACGGCGGCACCGCTCTGCCGCATACCCGACACCATCGGATGACCTCAGCGGGCCACGCATAGAGTTACCGCGCTGTCGCTCTCTGCTTGGCGGACTGGGGAAGTCATGCCTCGACGTTGGGTCACCGCCGTCGCCTGCCTGCTCGCGCTGGCCGCACTCGCCTGCGAGGAAGGAGGCGAGGCGGCACCTCGCCCCACCCGCGGCTCCGCGGCCCCCGGCGCGGGCGGGATCGCGGCCCTCGGCGACTCGATCACCACCGGTTTCGGCTCCTGCCTGGTGCTCACCTCGTGCCAGCGCAACTCCTGGTCGACCGGGGACAGCCTGCGGGTGGACAGCCACTACCGCCGGCTGCTCGACCAGGAGCCGGCGCTGCGCGGCCGGGCGTACAACCACGCGCGGCCGGGCGCGCGGGCCGAGGCGCTGGCCGGGCAGGCCGAACGGGCGGCCCGGGACAAGCCGGACCGGGTGACCGTGCTCATCGGCGCGAACGACGTCTGCCGGGGCGGTGTGGAGGCGATGACCCCGGTGAAGCGCTTCCGCGCCGACATCGACCGAGGGCTGCGGGTGCTGCGCAGCGAGCGGCCCAAGGCGCGGGTGCTGGTGGTGAGCCTCCCCGACCTGTACCGGCTGTGGGAGGTCGGGCACACCGACGAGCGGGCCGTACGGGCCTGGCGCCGGGGGATCTGCCCCGCGCTGCTGGCGAACCCCACCTCGACCGACCCACTGGACCGCGCCCGGCGGGCCGCCGTGCGGGAGCGGATCGCCGACTACAACGCGCAGCTCGCCGCCGCCTGCAAGGCGTACGGCTCCCGCTGCCGGTACGACGGCGGGGCCGCCCACCGGGTGCGGTTCAACCTCGACCTGGTGAACCCGCTGGACTGGTTCCACCCCAACGCCGCCGGGCAGGACAAGCTGGCCGAGGTCACCTGGCGGGCGTGGGGGCGGGCGACCTGAGGGCGGCCGGGCTCACCCCTGACGCTGTTCCGGCAGCCCACCGCCGCCGTGCTGCCGGTACAGGGCGCGCGACCGCGCCGCGAGGTCCTTCGTGGCGGAGGAGTTGGCCCAGGTGCCGAGGATGATGGCCGCGCCCGGCACCACCTTCGCGAACATCCGCTTCGCCGCCCGCACCCCGGCCATCTGGGCCAGCCGGACGCCGAGCCGCAGCATCACGCGGCCGAGCGGGGCCTGCCCGCCGGACCCGAACAGCGCCCCGGCGCGTTCCCGGCCGGCGGCCACGCCGAGCGCCAGGCGGGCACTCTGGGCCACCTTGTGCACCTTCTGCAGCACCAGCAGGTCGGTGGCCCGGTCGGGGTGGGCGGCGTCCACGCCGTACGCGGCGGCGACGTGCAGCACCATCCGGGCCTGCGTCCAGGCCAGCACGCCCACGTCGATCACCGCACCGGGCAGCCCGGCCGCACCGGAGACCGCGCCGGAGAGCCGTGCGTGGTTGACGAACTTGCGGACCGCCTGCTCGGCCAGCACCTCGGCGGACACCCCGGGCTGCTCGGCCCGGGCCCGCTCCGCCCACTGCGCCGCCTCCGGGCCGAGCCGGCGTACCGCCTCCAGGGCGAGGTGCTCCGGGGCGTACTGCGGGTCCGCCCGCATCCGGTCCCAGAGCCCGGCGGGCGGAGCCTCCGGAACGGCGGGCGGCACCGACGCCGCCACGGGCGGCGGGGTCGGGGCCGCGGGCGGCTGCGGCGGGAGGGCGACGGGCTGGCCGTCGGTGGGCACGGCATCGGTCACGAGGGTCTCCCGAGGGGTTGCCTGAGGTGGGACGTCGGGGGTCAGCGGCGGTGCTGGAGCTTGGCGGCGAGGCCCTTCAGCTTCTGCTGCGTGGACGGCTTGGCCAGCTCCCGGCGGCCACGGTCGATCAACTGCTGCCCCTTGGGCGAGCGCAGGAACGTGCTGATCCGCTGCATGAGAGACATCTCGTCCTCCTCGTCGTGCTGCCTGTATCCATGTGTACCGCGCAGCGACAACGTCTGTACCCCGGTTGCCACACCGGGAACCGTCCACTGTGGCGGGAGCGTACCGCCCGGACCGGCAATGATCACCACCGTCGTCCGTTCGGCGGATACCCGCGTCCGCCATCCGGTCGCCATCCGGGCCGTGGACGGCCGCCAGGCGGCAACCCGGGAGGGGTACGGAGGAATGCATCACGATGGCGGGTACGTTCCCCCAACCGGGTGCCGTCCGCGAGCGGCCACCCGTACGCACGTCCCAGGGAGGTCCGCACCGGTGCTCGACCCACACGAGCTCTACGAACTCGCCGACGATCTGCCCGACCTCGGTCAGCCGGTCCTGATCCAGGCGCTGTCCGGCTTCGTCGACGCCGGCAACGCCACCCGGCTCGCCCGCGAGCAACTGCTCACGTCGCTCGACGCGCGGCCGATCGCCCGGTTCGACCTGGACCAGCTCTTCGACTACCGCTCACGCCGGCCGGTGATGACCTTCGTCGAGGACCACTGGGAGTCGTACGACGCGCCGGCGCTGGAGCTGCACCTGCTCCACGACGACGACGAGACCCCGTTCCTGCTGCTCACCGGCCCCGAGCCGGACCTGCAGTGGGAGCGGTTCGTGGCCGCCGTGGCCGGGCTCGCCGCGCGGCTGGACGTCCGGCTGACGGTCGGCCTGAACGCCATTCCGATGGCGGTCCCCCACACCCGCCCCACCGGTGTCACCGCGCACGCCACCCGGCGCGACCTCATCGCCGGCTACGAGCCGTGGCTCCAACGGGTGCAGGTGCCGGGCAGCGTGGGCCACCTGCTGGAGTACCGGCTCGGCGAGCAGGGCCGCGACGCGCTCGGCTTCGCCGCGCACGTGCCGCACTACGTGGCCCAGACCGAGTACCCGGCGGCCGCCGAGGTGCTCCTCGCCTCGGTCTCCCGCAGCACCGGGCTGCTCCTGCCCCGCGACGGCCTGCGGGCCGCCGCCGAGGTGGTCCGGGTCGAGATCGACCGGCAGGTCGCCCAGACCGAGGACGCCGCCGCGCTGGTCCGGGCCCTCGAGGAGCAGTACGACGCGTTCGCCCGCGGTCGCGGCGAGAAGAACCTGCTCGCCCCCGAGCCCGGCTCCCTGCCGACCGCCGACGAGCTCGGCGCCGAACTGGAACGCTTCCTGGCCGAGCAGTCCCGCCCCAACGACGGCCCCGGCAGCTGAAGTGCAAGGAAGGGCCCCTTCTTAACGCCTGGCGTATAGGAAGGGCCCCTTCTTAACGCCCACCGCCGCCGGCCCGCCGCCCGGCCGCTCACACGCCCCGGCCCGCCGCCCGGCCGCTCACACGCCCCGGCCCCGCGACACGCGCCCGGCCGGGCGGCGGGCCGGCGGCGGATCAGGCAGGCTGGAGGCATGCGCCTGGCGACGTGGAACGTCAACTCCGTGAAGGCCCGCCTGCCCCGCCTGCTCGACTGGCTGGCCGGCACGAAGCCCGACGTCGTCTGCCTTCAGGAGACGAAGTGCCCGGACGGGGCGTTCCCGGTGGCCGAGGTCGGCGACCTGGGCTACACGGCGGCCAGCCACAGCGACGGCCGGTGGAACGGTGTCGCCATCCTGTCCCGGGTCGGCCTGGCCGACGTGACCGTCGGGTTCCCCGGCGAGCCCGGCTTCCCCGACCCGGAGGCCCGTGCCCTCTCCGCCACCTGCGACGGGCTGCGGGTCTGGTCGGTGTACGTCCCCAACGGCCGCACGCCGGAGGACCCGCATTACGCGTACAAGCTGGCCTGGCTCGCGGCCCTGCGGGACGCGCTCGAGGTCGAGCTGACCGGGGCGCTGCCGGTGGCGGTCTGCGGTGACTACAACGTCGCCCCCACCGACGCGGACGTGTGGGACCCGGCGCTGTTCACCCACTCCACCCACGTCACGCCGGCCGAGCGGGCCGCCCTGGCGGCCCTGCGGGACCTGGGCCTCTCGGACGTGGTGCCGACCCCGATGAAGGGCCCCCACCCGTTCACGTACTGGGACTACCGGGCCGGGATGTTCCACCAGAACAAGGGCATGCGGATCGACCTGGTGTACGCCTCGGCGCCGTTCGCGCGCGCGGTCCGCTCGGCGTATGTGGACCGGGAGGCCCGCAAGGGCAAGGGCCCCTCCGACCACGCCCCGATCGTCGTCGACGCCGACCTGGTCCCGGCCGTCGAGTCGTTCTGACCCGTCCGGCCGAACGGCACGCGCGCGTCGTCGAACGTCGGGTTCCGCACTGCGGCCCGCCCGGGCGACCGGCACCCGCGCCGACGTCCAAGGCGGCCCGGCCGCACGCCGTGACCAGGGCCTGTCCTGCCGGTCATGTCGAGCCGAGGCGAGGTCCAGGCGGCGATCCGGCAAGGCGGAGATTCGTCCGGATACCGGTGTTGTATCCGGACGAATCTTTCAACGCCGCCGGGCGTCGCCTGGATCCGCCGCAGGCCGGCTGATGATCGGCAGGACAGGCCCTAGGGTGGGAGCCATGGCAGTCGTGAAGATCAACGCAATCGACGTCCCGCCGGGAGCCGGCGAGGAGCTGGAGAAGCGTTTCGCCGCCCGGGCCGGTGCGGTGGAGAACTCCCCGGGCTTCCTCGGCTTCGAGCTGCTGCGCCCGGTGGCCGGCGAGAACCGGTACTTCGTCTACACGCGCTGGGAGAGCGAGGAGGCGTACCAGGCCTGGGCCGCCGGCCCCTCCCGCGCCGCCCACGCCACGCCCCCGGGTGAGCAGCCCCGCAAGCCGGTCGCCTCCGGCGCCACCCTGCTGGAGTTCGAGGTGGTCCAGTCCGTCCCACCCCGGGCCTGACCCAGCTCCCACCCCGCCGCCACGTTGATCATGAGGTTAGCGGGTGGTTTTGCCCGATTCCCATCCGTCAACCTCATGATCAACCGGGCGGGTCACCGGACAGGTCACCGGGCAGGTCACCGGGCAGGTCACCGGGCGGGTCACGGGGTGCGGGAGGAGACCAGGGTGGCGAAGGCGATGACGTTGTCGGCGTAGCCGGTGCGGCCACCGACCCAGTCGCCGCCGCAGGTGATCAGGCGCAGGCCGGGCGTCCCCTCGTCGTTGTAGACCCGTTCGGCGGGGAGCTGGTCCTTCGGAAAGTGCTCCACCGAGTCCACCCGGAACAGCACCACCGAGTCGTCGGCGCGGGTCACCTCGATCGTGTCCCCGGCGCGCAGCTTGTGCAGGTCGTGGAAGACCGACGGGCCGCGTTTGGTGTCCACGTGGCCGACGATGACCGCCCAGCCCGGCTCCCCCGGGGTCGGGCCGCGGTCGTACCAGCCGGTCTCCTCGGCGCGTTCCAACGGCGGTACGGCGATCGAGCCGTCCCGGGCCTGGCCCACCGGCTCGACCGGGGCCGAGACCTCGATGGCGGGTACGGCCAGGCGGACGGGGCGGCTCGCACCCAGGCCACCCCGCTCACCACGGGCCGGCCGGTCGGCGTTGGCCGTGGTGGCCCAGTCCAGCGGCCCCACGGTGCGCCCGAGCCCGGCGCCGGTCGCGAAGACCCCGACCAGCACCAGCACGACGGCCAGCGGAACCGACCACGGCGACCGGCGGCCCGTACGGGCGGCCGGCCTGGAGGCGGACGAGGATGCCATGGTCGTGGTCAGCGTCGGGCGGCGCCACGCGGCCGACGGGTGGACACCAACCACACGACCAGGCCGGTCACCGTCAGGGCGACCCCACCCGGCAGCAGCAGCCCGCCCGCCGCGTCACCGGCCGCGCCGCCGAACCCGGTGGCCGGGCCGCGACTGGGCCGGACCGACCTCACGACCTGGAGCATCGTCGACGCGCTCTCGCCGTCCCGGCACTCCAGCTTGACCCGGTAGTTCCCCGGCAGCGTGCGTTCCCGCACCATCGGCGTCGCCGTCAGCAACCCGTGCTGCGGCTGCACCTGGACCCGCCCGAACGCGTCGGACCACACCACCGCCGGTATCGAGTTGTCCCGGCAGCTCGCCCGGATGCCGACCAGGAAGCCGGGCTGGACGGTGCTCGGGCTCACCTCGACGAAGACGGTCGGCGGCTGGGGCTGCGGCGCACCCGAGGGCGCGGGCGCGGCGACCGCAACGGCCCCCACCGGACGGGCGGCCGGCGCGGCGGTGAGCGGACGGCCGTCGGGCAGCGCACCACGGGCGAGGCCGGCGGCCCGCGGCGGGGCGGCCGTGGCGGGCGTAACGGCGAACAGCGGGGCAGCGGCCGCGGCGAGCAGCGGCCCGACGATCGCAGCCGCGATCGAGAGCGCGAGGCCACCGCGGGTCACCGTCACCACAACCCCCTCCCGGCGCAGCGGCCGGGCACCACAGACGCCCGGTCTGCCGTACGGGTGGATCCTCTCATCCCCCGTCGTACATCACATCCGGTGCGGCGCGGTCCTCGCGTACGCTCGGATCGCTGTGACCGCCACCGACTTTCCCACCACCGCCGCCGCGCGGAGCGTCCGCACCTTCCACCCGCGTCGCGGCCGGATGACCGCCCGCCAGACCGCGGCGCTGGAGCGGCTCTGGCCGGTCCACGGCCTGGCCGTCCCGGACGTGCCCGGCACTCCGGTGGACCCGGCCCACCTGTTCCCCCGGCGGGCCCCGCTGGTGCTGGAGATCGGTTCCGGGATGGGCGACACCACCGCGGCGATGGCCGCCGCCGACCCGGATCGAGACTATCTGGCGGTCGAGGTGCACACGCCCGGAATCGCCAACCTCCTCGACCTGGTGGAACGGCACGGGCTGGGCAACGTCCGGGTGGCCCGGGGCGATGCGTTGGACCTGGTCAGCGGCCTGCCCGACGCATCCCTGGACGCGGTGCACGTCTTCTTCCCGGACCCTTGGCCGAAGTCGCGGCACCACAAGCGGCGGATCATCCAGCCGGCCCACGTGGCGCTGCTCCGCTCCCGGCTCGTCGCCGGCGGGACGCTGCACTGCGCGACGGACTGGGCCGAGTACGCCGAGGCGATGCGGGAGACGCTGGACGCCGACCCGGGGCTGGCGAACACCCACGACGGGTTCGCCCCGCGCCCCGCGCACCGGCCGGTGACGAAGTTCGAACGCCGCGCCCTGACCGCCGGCCGCCCCATCGCCGACCTGATCTACCGCCGCCGGTGAAAGGAAGGGCCCCTTCTTAACGCCTGGCGAGGTGGAAGGGCCCCCTGTTAACACTCGGCTGGCCCCGGTTGGCGCGCGACGCCATGATCCAGGCACCATGGACGCGCCATGACACTCACCGCCGCGCTGCCGGCCAGCGCCGACCCCGACACCCTCTACGACGCGTTCGCCGGCTGGGCGAAGGAGCGCGGCCTCGACCTCTACCCCCACCAGGAGGAGGCGGTCATCGAGATCGTCTCCGGCGCTAACGTGATCATGAACACGCCGACCGGCTCCGGGAAGAGCCTGGTCGCGATCGCGGCGCACTTCGCCGCCCTGGCCGACGACCGGACGACCTTCTACACCGCCCCGATCAAGGCCCTGGTGTCGGAGAAGTTCTTCGCCCTCTGCGAGGTGTTCGGCGCCGACAACGTCGGCATGCTCACCGGCGACGCCAGCGTCAACCCGGACGCCCCGGTGATCTGCTGCACGGCGGAGATCCTGGCCAACCTGGCGCTGCGCGAGGGCACCCGCGCCGACGTCGGCCAGGTGATCATGGACGAGTTCCACTTCTACAGCGAGCCGGACCGCGGCTGGGCGTGGCAGGTGCCGCTGATCGAGCTGCCGCAGGCGCAGTTCGTGCTGATGTCCGCGACGCTCGGCGACACCACCCGATTCGTCGACGACCTGACCCGGCGCACCGGCCGGCCGACCGCCGTCGTCCGCTCGGCCGAGCGGCCGGTCCCGCTCCTCTTCTCGTACGCGATGACGCCGCTGCACGAGACCCTGGAGGAGCTGCTGGAGACCAAGCAGGCCCCGGTGTACGTCGTGCACTTCACCCAGGCCGCCGCGTTGGAACGCGCGCAGGCGCTGATGAGCGTAAACGTCTGCACCCGCGCCGAGAAGGACATGATCGCGGCGGCGATCGGGAACTTCCGGTTCACCTCCGGCTTCGGCAGGACCCTGTCCCGGCTGGTGCGGCACGGCATCGGGGTGCACCACGCGGGCATGCTGCCCAAGTACCGCCGCCTCGTCGAGACGCTCGCCCAGGCCGGCCTGCTCAAGGTCATCTGCGGGACGGACACCCTCGGTGTCGGCATCAACGTGCCGATCCGCACCGTGCTGTTCACCGGCCTGTCGAAGTACGACGGGGTACGGACCCGACTGCTCAAGGCCCGCGAGTTCCACCAGATCGCCGGTCGCGCCGGGCGGGCCGGCTTCGACACCCTCGGCCGGGTGGTCGTCCAGGCGCCCGAGCACGTCATCGAGAACGAGAAGGCCCTCGCCAAGGCGGGCGACGACCCGAAGAAGCGCCGCAAGGTGGTCAAGAAGAAGCCGCCGGAGGGCTCGATCGGCTGGGGCGAACCGACGTTCCAGCGCCTGGTCGAGGCCGAGCCCGAGCCGCTGACCTCCAGCTTCCAGGTCAGCCACTCGATGCTGCTCAACGTCATCGGCCGGCCCGGCGACGCGTTCGCGGCGATGCGGCACCTGCTCACCGACAACCACGAGGACCGGGCCGCCCAGCGGCGGCACATCCGCCGGGCCATCGCCATCTACCGGGCCCTGCGCGCCGGTGGCGTGGTCGAGGAACTGCCCGAGCCGGACGAGGCCGGGCGGCGGGTCCGGCTCACCGTCGACCTCCAGCTCGACTTCGCGCTCAACCAGCCCCTGTCGCCGCTCGCCCTCGCGGCCGTCGAGCTGCTCGACCGTGAGTCCCCGTCCTACGCGTTGGACGTCGTCAGCGTGATCGAGTCGATCCTCGACGACCCCCGCCAGGTGCTCTCCGCGCAGCAGTTCAAGGCCCGCGGCGAGGCGGTCGCCGCGATGAAGGCCGAGGGCATCGAGTACGAGGCCCGCCTCGAACTGCTCGACGAGGTGACCTGGCCCAAGCCGCTCGCCGAACTGCTGGAGGGCGCGTACGAGATGTACCGGCAGGGCCATCCCTGGGTCGCCGACCACCAGCTCTCCCCCAAGTCCGTCGTCCGGGACATGTACGAGCGGGCGATGACCTTCACCGAGTACGTCCAGTTCTACGGGCTGTCCCGCTCCGAGGGCCTGGTGCTGCGGTACCTCGCCGACGCGTACAAGGCGCTGCGGCAGACCGTTCCCGAGGACGCCCGGACCGAGGAGTTGGGTGACCTCATCGAGTGGCTGGGCGAGCTGGTCCGCCAGGTCGACTCCAGCCTCATCGACGAGTGGGAGCGGCTGCGCAACCCGTCCGACGTCGAGGAGGTCGCCGCGGCGCTGGACGACCGGCCGGCGGCGGTGACCCGCAACCTGCGGGCGTTCCGGGTGCTGGTGCGCAACGCCCTGTTCCGCCGGGTGGAGCTGGCCGCCCTGCGCCGGTGGGATCTCCTCGGGGAGCTCGACGCCGGGGACGGCTGGGACGCCGACGCGTGGGCGGACGCGCTGGAGCCGTACTTCGAGGCGTACGACTCGATCGGGGTCGGGCCGGACGCGCGCGGGCCGGCGCTGCTGATGATCGAGCAGGGCCGCTCGACGTGGACGGTGCGGCAGATCCTCGACGACCCCGAGGGTGACCACGACTGGGGCATCAGCGCCGAGGTGGACCTCGCGGCCTCCGACGAGGCGGGCGCCGCGGTCGTCCGGATCACCGCGGTGGGACAGCTCTAGATTTCGCGTACGCGGGCCGCCCGGGATGTCCGGGCGGCCCTTTTCGTTCCCTGGGCGATGTCACTCCCGTCGATTAGAATGTATGTACTAATCGAGCTGCTGACCTGGGAGGATGCTCGTGACCGCGCCCACCTCCGCCACCCCGCTCACCCCCTACGCCACGCTCCTCGGCTTCACCAGGTACGTCGACCGCACCGGCCCGACCAAGGCCACCTTCGTCGGTGGCCTGCGCAAGCAGCGGGCGAGCCGGTCCGGTTTCAACCCGCACGGCCAGTTCGTCAAGGCACTCAAGGCCGACATCGCCTTCCACACCGGGGGCACCCATCTCGAACAGGTGGCCGAGTCCGTCAAGCCCCGGTGGCGCCCCCTCTACCAGGCACTCGTGCCGGGAGCGACCGCCTGGCTGCACTCCCTGGGTGAGCCGAGGTCCGTCGACCTGGCGCAGACCCGGGACGCGCTCGCCCTCCTGGGCGACCTACCCGTCAAGATCAACCCGCACTTCGGCGTACGGCACTCCGACGGTCGCGCCGAGGCGGTCCGCCTGCACTTCGACGAGGCCCCGCCCAGCGACGACGCCGTGCTCGCCACGCTGCACCTGATGGCCCGCCACATGGACGCGGTGCTGCCGCACGCCGAGCCGGTCCTGGTCGACGTCCGCCGTGGAACGGCGCACCACATGCCGCCGACGGCGAAGCCGGACGAGATCGAACGCTGGCTGGCCGGCGAAGCCGCCGCCTTCCAGTCCCTCTGGACCACCGCCGCCTGACCCGACCGGGCAAGATCCGCGCAACTTCGGGGAAGATGCTGCCTCGGTCGTACACGAGGCAGCATCTCCGGTGACGTTGCGCGGATCTTGAGGCGGCGGGCGGCCGGTCAGGCAGCCAGGTACTTCGCCAGGTCGTCGATGATCTTGTTGGCGGCACCGACGCCGATGCCGGTCATCCAGATCTCGTCGGAGACGACGTGCGCCTTGCCGGCCTTGACCGCGGACAGGCCCTTCCAGAGGGCGCCGCCGGTCACCTTGGCCTGCTCCGCGGCGGCCTTCTCGCCGTACGCGGTCACGAAGATGACGTCACCGTCGACCTCCCCGATCCGCTCCGGGCTCACCCGGTCCATCCGCCGGTCCTCCTTGCCGGTGAGCTGCTGCCGCTCCGGACGACCGAGGCCGGTGTCGCCGATGACGATGCCGGAGAACGAGTCCGGCCCGTACACCCGGATCTCGGTCGGCATGAAGCGGACGATGGAGACCTTGCGGGTGGCGGCGTCGCCGAGCTTGGCGCCGAACTCCTTGGCCCGGGTCTCGTACGTCGTGAGCAGGTCACGAGCCTGCTGCTCCTTGCCGAGCGCCTTGCCGTCGAGGAGGAGGTTCTCCTTCCAGGTGATGCCGACCTTCTCGGTGAAGACGGTCGGCGCGATCGCGGCCAGCTCGTCGTAGAACTTCTCCTGGCGGAACTTGCTGCCGAGGATCAGGTCCGGCTTCAGGGCGGTGATCGCCTCCAGGTCGGGCTCGGTGAGCACCCCGACCTCCTTGATGCCGGCGAGCTTCTCCTCGCCGAAGTAGGTCGGCCAGCTCTTCGCCTGACCGGCGGTGGCGGCCCCGACCGGCGTGACGCCGAGCGACAGGGCAGTGTCGATCTTGTCGGTGTCGAGCACGACGACACGCTTGGGCTCGGCGGGCACCTTGGTGGTGCCCATCGCGTGGGTGATCTCCCGGGTCTCCGCGGTGGCGGTGCCGGCGACCGGGTCGCTCTCACCGCAGGCGGTGAGACCGACGCCGAGGGCGAGCGCCGCGGTGAGGGCGGCGGCGAGACGACGCATCAGTGTCCTTTCGAGGGGTACGAGCCGACGCGCGAGGTGGCCGCGTCGTCGGCGGAGGGGCGGGCTGCCGGGGCGGCGCCCGCCACGGTGGGGTCGTCGGAGGTCGACCGGTCACCGGCACGAGCCGTGGTGATCGGTTCAGGGGCCGTGCCGGAGGCCGGGGCGGCGCCGGCGGACGGGGCGGCGCCGGCGTCCTGGCTGCTACCGGTGGCCGAGTCGGCGCCGGAACCGAAAGCCACGCCGGTGCCGTCAGCCGAGCCGGTGCCGGGAGCCAGGTCGGTGGTGCCGGGCAGCGGCGCCAGGGACGGGTTGCTGAGGCCCGGCACCACCAGCGGGGCGCCAGTCACCGGGCAGGGCACGACGACGCAGTCGAGGCCGAAGACGTCGCGGACCAGGTCGGCGGTGAGGATGTCCCGGGGCGGTCCGGCCGCGACGACGGCGCCCGAGCGCATGGCGATCAGGTGGTCGGCGTACCGGGCGGCCTGGTTGAGGTCGTGCAGCACGGCGACGACCGTCCGGCCCCCCTCGGCGCGTAGCCGGTGCAGCAGGTCCAGCACCTCGACCTGGTGCGCGAGGTCGAGGAAGGTGGTCGGCTCGTCGAGCAGCAGCGCCTCGGTGTCCTGGGCGAGCGTCATCGCGATCCAGACCCGCTGGCGCTGCCCGCCGGAGAGGGTGTCGACCGGCCGGTCGGCCAGACCGGCGATGTCGGCGAGGGCCATCGCCCGGTCCACCGCCTCCCGGTCCTCCGCGGACCACTGCCGCCACCACCGCTGGTACGGCTGCCGGCCCCGGCCCACCAGGTCGGCGACCGTCACCCCCTCGGGCACCAGCGGGCTCTGCGGCAGGACCCCGAGCCGGCGCGCGACCTCGCGGGTCGGCAGGTCCCGGATGGCGGCCCCGTCGAGCAGTACCGTTCCTCGGCGCGGCGTGAGCAGGCGGGCCATCGTGCGGAGCAGCGTCGACTTGCCGCAGGCGTTCGGTCCGACGATCACGGTGAAGGCGTCGCGGGGCAGGTCGAGGTCGAGCCCGTCCAGCACGGTCCGCTCGTCGTAGCCGGCGACCAGGTCGCGGGTGGAGAGCATCAGACCTCCTTCCGAGGGGCGGCGAGCGACTTTCCGGCATTCGTGACAGCAGTGACAGCCGGCACGTTCACGACGACCTCCGGCGGCCGCGCAGCAGCAGGAACATGAGGTACGGGCCGCCGATGGCGGCGGTCAGCACCCCGGCCGGCAACTGGGTGGGCGCGAACAGCCGCCGGCCGACCAGGTCGGCGAGCACCAGCAGCAGCGCGCCCAGCAGCGCGGCGCACACCAGCGGCGGGCGCTCGGCGCGGACCAGGCGGCGGGCCAGTTGCGGGGCGACCAGCGCGACGAAGTCGACGGCGCCGACCTGGGCGGTGACCATCGCGGCGACCAGCACGCCGGTGCCGGCCAGCCCGAGCCGCCGGGCCACCGGCCGCAGCCCGATGCCGCGGGCGGTGTCGTCGTCCAGGGCGCTGCTGTTGAGCGCCCACCCGGCCCAGGCCAGCACCGGCAGGAGCGCGACCAGCGTGGCGGTGATCCACACCGTCTCCGTCCAGCCCTTGCCGGCGAGGGTGCCGATCAGCCAGATCTGCGCCCGCAGCCCGTCGATCGGGTCGGCGGTGAGCAGGACCACCTCGGTGAGCGCCCGCAGCGCGAACGCCACCGCCACGCCGGCGAGCACGAAGCGCTGGGCGGCCAGCCCGTGCCGGGCGCCGAGCACCAGCAGCAGGCCGGCGGCGACCAGCCCGCCGACCAGGGCGCTCGGCGCCACCAGGACGGCGGCGGCGCCGCTGGTCAGGGCCACCGTGGCCGCGAGGCCGGCGCCCTGGGTGATGCCGATGACGTCCGGGCTCGCCAGCGGGTTGCGGGCCACGCTCTGGATCAGCGTGCCGGCCACCCCGAACGCCGCGCCGGCCACGGCCGCGAGCACCAGCCGGGGCAGCCGCAGGTCGAGGACCACCAGGTCGTACGGGGTGCCGGCGCCGGAGATCGCCCTGAGCACGTCCGGAGCGGCGACGAACGGGGTGCCGACGGAGAGGCTGACCACGGCGGCGGCGAGCAGCAGCACGACGAGCACGGCGGCGACGAGCACCGCCCGGCGGCGGATCTGCACGCTGACCGGCCCGGCCTTCAGGAGTGACCGCCCGGGCAGCGCGGTGGCGCTCACGCCGTCACCACCTTGGCGCGACGGACCATGATCGCCAGCAGCGGCGCGCCGATCAGCGCGGTGACGATGCCGGCCGGGACCTCGCCCGGCGGGTCGACGAGCCGGCCGACCACGTCGGCGCCGAGCAGCAACGCCGGCCCGAGGAGGGCCGAGAGCGCGAGCGTCCAGCGGTGGTCCGCGCCGACCAGGGCCCGGGCCAGGTGCGGGACGGCGAGGCCGACGAACGCGATCGGCCCGGCGGCGGCGACCGCTGCACCGGTCAGCAGCACGGCGGCCGCGCCGCCGCCCAGGCGCACCAGTTCGATCCGGTGCCCGAGCCCCCGCGCCACGTCGTCACCGAGGGCGAGGGCGTCCAGGCCCCGGGCGACCAGGGCGGCCAGCACCAGGCCGGCGAGGACGAACGGAAGCACCTGCGCCGCGACGGACAGGTCCCGACCGGTGAGCCCGCCGACGACCCAGAACCGGTAGTCCTCGAAGGTGCGCGCGTCGATGCTGAGCAGCGCGTACACGATCGAGGCCAGGCTCGCGTCGAGGGCCGCGCCGACCAGCGCGAGGGTGACCGGGCTGGCGCCCTCGCGGGCGCGTGCGGCGACGGCGAAGACCAGCACACCGGCGCCGAGCGCGCCGGTGATGCCGAACCAGACGTACCCGGCGAGGGTGGACACCCCGAACACGGAGATGGCGAGCACGACGCCGAACGAGGCGCCGGCGCTGATGCCGAGGATCCGAGGCTCGGCCAGGGGGTTGCGGGTCAGCGCCTGGAGCAGCACCCCGGCCACGGCGAGCGCCGCCCCGACGGCGAGGCCGAGCGCCGTGCGCGGCATCCGGAGGTCCCGGACGATCGTGGTGGCCTCCCCGGCGTCCGGGGCGACCAGTGCGTGCCACACCTGGTCGACGCTGAGCGGGCGGCTCCCCAGGGCGAAGCTCGCCAGCACCGCCAGGACCAACACGATCGCCGCCGCGGCGGTGATCGCCAACCGGCGGCCGACGCGCCCGCGGGTGGGGGAACCGGCCGGGGCGGGCCGGGTGGCGAGGGTGGTCACGGGTCTCCTGAACAGGGCGCTTAGGTGCGCCTTACCTTAGCTCACGAGGTTAGGGAGACCTAACCAGCGGCGGTCGATCCGATCCGACGCGGGGAAGCGGCGCTCCACGACCGGCGCGGCCCTACCCTGGGAAGATGCGATTCGACCAGCACACGGTCGTCCTCCTGGTCCGCCCGTCGGACGCGCCGGAGCTGCCCCAGGAGGCGCTCGACCGCCTCCAGGACGCCCACCTGGCACATCAGGCCGGGCTGGTGGAGCAGGGTCTCGTGCTCGCCGCCGGTCCGTTCGTCGACGCCGACGACGAGCGGCTGCGCGGCTTCGTGGTGCTCTCGATCTCGCCGGACGAGGCGCGCGAGCTGTACGCGAACGACCCGGCGGTCCGCGCCGGACGGCTGGCCGTCCAGGTGATGAGCTGGATGGTGCCCGAGGGGATCCTCCGCTTCGAGAGCGTGCCGGTGCCCCGTTCGATGCTGGAGGCCGCGGCCGGCGACTGACGGCCGTTGCGCGAGCCGGGCTACCGCTGCGCCTCGACGGCGCACCCGGACGGGACGGCCGGTGGCACC
Source organism: Micromonospora sp. WMMD558 (assembly GCF_049315255.1). Lineage (NCBI taxonomy): Bacteria > Bacillati > Actinomycetota > Actinomycetes > Micromonosporales > Micromonosporaceae > Micromonospora > Micromonospora sp. WMMD558. The sequence goes on from NZ_CP186061.1 coordinate 5,596,477, forward strand.
CGCACGCGCGGCTCCGGCGCCGTCGACGGCTGACCGGCGACCTGCCGGCGCGGGTCAGCCGGCGTGCCGGGGCGTCGCGTCCGGCTGCTGGTCCGGCGGGGCGGCCGACCCGGCGGCCAGCTCGGCGAGCGGCACGCAGCGCAGGGCGTCCGCCGCGCCGACGATGACCCGCAGTGCGGGGTGGTGGTCGTGCAGCAGCCGGCGACAGCGCCCGCACGGCGGCAGCACCTCCCGCCCCCGGTCCCCCACGACGACGATCGTCTCCAGCTCGGTGACGCCCTGGGTGGCGGCGGCGCCGACCGCGACGACCTCGGCGCACACGTCGCCGGTGGCGTGGCGGAGGTTCACCCCGCTGAAGATCCGCCCGTCGGTTGTCCGCGCGGCCGCCGCCACGGTGTGCCGGTCGCTGCGGCAGCGCAGCTTCGCGACCGCCGTGGCCGCCTGCACCAGCGCCCGGTCGGTGTCCCGCATCGTCATGCTCCCCGCCCCCGGTGGTCGACGTCGGCGGTCCACTCTAGGGCCTGCACGCCGATAACCCCGGGGCGCTGCGCGTCCGGCCTGCCTATCCTTGGCGGCGACATGCAGAGAGAAGCCGCCTCCGCCGAGCCCGACTCCGTACGCGAGCTGCACCGCCGCCTGAGCCCCCTGATGTTCCGTGACCAGCGCCGCCTCCAGCGGCGCCTGGAGGGTGTCCGGAAGCTGCGGGACCCGCAGCGGCGGGAGTCGGCGCTGGCCGAGATCACCGAGGACGTGGCGCGGGCCGAGGCGCGGCTGGCGGGCCGGCGGGCGGCCGTACCGGCGATCACCTACCCGCCGGCGCTGCCGGTCAGCGAGCGCCGGGACGACATCGCGGCGGCGATCCGTGACCACCAGGTGGTGATCGTCGCGGGCGAGACCGGGTCCGGCAAGACGACCCAACTGCCCAAGATCTGCCTGGAGCTGGGGCGCGGGATCCACGGGCTGATCGGGCACACCCAGCCGCGCCGGCTCGCCGCGCGGACGGTGGCCGACCGGATCGCCGAGGAGCTGGGCACCGAGCTGGGCGACGTGGTCGGCTACAAGGTGCGCTTCACCGACCAGGTCAGCGAGCACAGCCTGGTCAAGCTGATGACCGACGGCATTCTGCTCGCCGAGCTGCAGACCGACCGGATGCTGCGGCAGTACGACACGATCATCGTCGACGAGGCGCACGAGCGCAGCCTCAACATCGACTTCATCCTCGGCTACCTGAAGCAGCTCCTTCCCCGGCGCCCCGACCTCAAGGTGATCATCACCTCGGCGACCATCGAGACCGACCGGTTCGCCCGGCACTTCGCCGACGCCGAGGGCAACCCCGCCCCGGTCGTCGAGGTGTCCGGCCGGACCTACCCGGTGGAGGTGCGGTACCGGCCGCTGGTCGAGGTGACCGAGGCGGAGGACGAGGACGAGGCGGACGAGGAGAACGTCCGCGACCAGATCCAGGCCATCGGCGACGCGGTCGAGGAACTCGCCGCCGAGGGGCCCGGCGACATCCTGGTCTTCCTCTCCGGCGAGCGGGAGATCCGGGACACCGCGGAAGCGCTCGGCAGGCTGGTGCAGAAGAAGCGGTCGCTGCTGGGCACCGAGATCCTCCCCCTGTACGCGCGCCTGAGCACCGCCGAGCAGCACCGCGTCTTCGCCCCGCACACCGGGCGCCGGGTCGTGCTCGCCACCAACGTCGCGGAGACCTCGCTGACGGTGCCGGGCATCAAGTACGTGGTGGACCCGGGCACCGCCCGTATCTCCCGCTACTCGCACCGGCTGAAGGTGCAGCGGCTGCCCATCGAGCCGGTCTCCCAGGCGTCGGCCAACCAGCGCAAGGGGCGCTGCGGGCGGACATCGGACGGCATCTGCGTCCGGCTCTACGACGAGCAGGACTTCCTGTCCCGCCCCGAGTTCACCGACCCGGAGATCCTGCGGACCAACCTGGCGTCGGTCATCCTCCAGATGACGGCGATCGGGCTCGGCGACATCGCCGCGTTCCCGTTCATCGACCCGCCGGACCGGCGCAACATCACCGATGGTGTGAACCTGCTGCACGAGCTGGGCGCCCTGGACCCGGCCGAGACCGACCCGGCGAAGCGGCTCACCGCGCTCGGCCGGCGGCTGGCCCAGCTGCCGGTGGACCCCCGGTTGGCCCGGATGGTGCTCGAGGGCGAGCGCAACGGGTGCGCCACCGAGGTGGTCGTGATCGCGGCGGCGCTGTCGATCCAGGACCCGCGTGAGCGCCCGGTCGAGAAGCAGGCCCAGGCCGACCAGGCCCACGCGCGGTTCGCGGACAAGGAGTCGGACTTCGTCGCGTACCTGAACCTGTGGCGGTACCTGCGCGAACAGCAGCGCGACCTGTCGTCGAGCGCGTTCCGGCGGATGTGCAAGGCGGAGTACCTGAACTACCTGCGGGTCCGCGAGTGGCAGGACATCGTGAGCCAGCTGCGGCAGGTGCTGCGTACCCCGGAGAAGGAGCAGGGCCGGCGCGGGCCGGCGGAGGCCGCGCCCGACGGCGGCGGGCGGCGCCGGGCCGGCGCGGACCTGCCGGAGGAGATCGACACGCCGAAGGTGCACCAGTCCCTGCTGGCCGGGCTGCTGTCGCACGTCGGCCTGAAGGACCCGCAGAAGCACGAGTACCTGGGGGCGCGGGGGGCGAAGTTCGCCCTGTTCCCCGGGTCGGCGCTGTTCAAGAAGCCGCCGCGCTGGGTGATGGCCGCCGAACTGGTGGAGACCACCCGGCTCTGGGGCCGGGTGAACGGGCGGATCGAGCCGGAGTGGGTCGAGCCGCTCGCCCAGCACCTGGTGAAGCGCAGCTACAGCGAGCCGCACTGGGAGAAGAAGCAGGCCGCGGTGATGGCCTACGAGAGGGTGACCCTGTACGGGATTCCGATCGTCACCTCCCGCAAGGTCACCTTCGGCCGGATCGACCCGGCGCTGAGCCGGGAGCTGTTCATCCGGCACGCGCTGGTGGAGGGCGACTGGCAGACCCACCACCAGTTCTGGCGGGACAACCAGAAGCTGCTCGCGGAGATCGAGGAGCTGGAGAACCGGGCCCGGCGGCGGGACATCCTGGTCGACGACGAGACGATCTTCCAGTTCTACGACGAGCGGATCCCGGCCGACGTGGTCTCCGGGCGGCACTTCGACGCGTGGTGGAAGAAGGAGCGCCGGCAGCGGCCGGACCTGCTCACCTTCACCCGCGAGCTGCTGGTCAACGCCGGTCGGGGCGGGGTCGACGAGGCCGACTACCCGGACGAGTGGCGGGCCGACGGGGTGAGCCTGCCGCTCACGTACACGTTCGACCCGGGCACCCCGACCGACGGCGTGACCGTGGACATCCCGCTGCCGCTGCTCAACCAGGTGCCGGCGGAGAGCTTCGACTGGCAGGTCCCCGGCCTACGCGAGGACCTCGTCGTCGCGCTGATCCGCTCGCTGCCCAAGGCGATCCGGCGCAACTTCGTCCCGGTGCCGGACTACGCCCGCGCCGCCCTCGCGCAGCTGCCGGCCGGCGAGGAGCCGCTGCTGGACGCGCTGACCCGGCAGTTGCGTCGGATGACCGGGGTGACCGTGCCCCGGGACGCCTGGGACGTCGCGAAGCTGCCGCCGCACCTGCGGGTCACCTTCCGCGTGCTCGGCGACGACGACGCGCCGGTCGCCGAGGGCAAGGACCTGCCGGCCCTGCAACGCCAGCTCAAGGCGGAGGTACGCCAGGTGGTGGCGGCCGCCGCGCCGGACGTGGCGCGGACCGGGCTGACGGAGTGGAGCATCGGCACCCTCCCCCGCACGATCGAGCAGGTACGGGCCGGGTACGCGGTCACCGCGTACCCGGCGCTGGTGGACGAGGGCGCGACGGTCGGGGTGAAGGTGTTCGACTCCCCCGCCGAGCAGGAGGCGGCGCACTGGGCGGGCACCCGCCGGCTGCTCCGCCTGACCGTGCCCTCGCCGGCGAAGATCCTTCAGGGGCGCCTGTCCAACGAGGCGAAGCTGGCGCTGAGCCGCAACCCGCACGGCGGGGTGCAGGCGCTGATCGAGGACGCGGCCGGCGCGGCGATCGACAAGCTGATCGCCGACGCGGGCGGGCCCGCCTGGGACGCCGAGGGGTTCGCGGCGCTGCGCGAGACCGTGCGCGCGGGACTGGTGGACAGCGTCGTGGACGTCATGGACCGGGTCCGGAAGGTGCTCGCCGCCGCGTACGCGATCGAGCAGCGCCTGGGCGCGACCCGGAACCTCGCCGTGGTGGCCGCGCTGGCCGACATCCGGGCGCAGCTGACCGGGCTGGTGCACGCCGGCTTCGTCACCGAGACCGGGTACGCACGCCTGCCCGACCTGCTGCGCTACCTGACGGCGGTCGAGCGCCGGCTGGACCGGCTGCCCGGCAACCCGGCCCGCGACAAGCAGCAGCAGGACCGGATCACGACCGTGCAGAAGGAGTACGCCGACCTGCTCGCCGCGCTGCCGCCGACGAAGCGGCAGTCGACGGCCGTCCGGCAGATCCGCTGGATGATCGAGGAGCTGCGGGTGAACGTCTTCGCCCAGGCGCTCGGCACCCCGTACCCGGTCAGCGAGCAGCGCATCTACCGCGCCATGGACGACGCCGAGGGGCGGTAGGCGCGCCACCGCGTCGCGAGCGCACTCGGGCCTTCGGTCCGGGGGGGTGAAAAATCGGCGATCGCAGGACGGCAGCAATCTTGACAGCCGGCAACAGCATTTGGGATCGTGACGGTCGACGATGCTTGGGGACGGGGTCGCATTCGGATTCCGGAACCGAGCCGCCAGACACAGAACGGGGGTGACACAAATGAAGATTGAGATTCGTCCCATCGAGGACGTCCGTCTGACGATCCGCTGTGGCGCGGAGTGCTGAGTTCAGCACGTGAAACCACGAGATACCGCGCAATCTGACGTACGCGCCGTATCACCAATCCGCCCTGCGGGGGACGGCTGGCGCCGATATCACATCGGCGCCAGCCGGGCCGGGCTATCGCAACACTTTCTCGGAGTGACCCCGCACGGTGGCCGTCTCAGGACTGGCATTACCGGAAGGGTCAATCCCAGTGCATTCCTCGATCGACCCCGCCCAGGCTGAGGGGGCGTCGCTCCTGGTCGTCGCCGAGGACGGCGCGGAATGGGTGCTGGGACGACCCGACCTACGCAGGTACGTGGCGGTGCCGAAACCGGGCGCTGTCTTCGTCCAGGCCCTCCAGGCCGGCTGCTCCCTCGACGACGCGACGGCGAGGGCGAGCACCGCCGCCGGAGCGCCCGTCGACGGCGTGGACTTCCTCTCCGGTCTCGCTCAGGCCGGCCTCCTCGATCCGCCCGGACAGCCGTCGCCACCGGACGATGCGCCCGTAGAGCGTCCCACGGGCGGCCGCCGGAGCCGCCAGATCCGTTGGATCGAGGGCGTGCGCCCAGAGGTCGCCCGGCGCCTGTTCGGTCCGGTGGCGTGGGGCGGCTACCTGAGCGCGGCGCTGCTCGTCGGGGTTCTTCTCGGCGCCCGACCCGACCTCCGGCCAACCTTCGAACACGCCTGGTTCCTCACCGATCCGGTGCTGTCGGTACTGGTCTTCATTCCGGTCGGGTTCGCCCTCGCGGCGGCGCATGAGGCGTGGCACTGGCTGGCTGGCCGGGCGATCGGGATCCCGGCCACGTTCCGGGTCAGTTACCGAGCCGCCTATCTCGTCTTCGAGACCGATTTGACGCAGTTGGTGGCGACCTCCCGGCGTCGGCGTTACGGCCCGTTCCTCGCCGGCATGGCATTCGATGTCACGGTGTTGGCATTGGCGCTCGTCGCCCGCCTCGGGCACCGCGAGGATCTCTGGAATCTTCCGGCCGTCTTCGACCGTTTCCTCGGCGCCGTGGTGCTCTTCGAGATCCTGGGCATCGCTTGGCAGTGCGGCGGAATATTCCTACGCAGCGACATGTACGCGGTGCTGGCAAATGCGCTTCGTTGCCACAACCTCTATCGAGCGACCTGGCTGGTAAACAAGGCGCGGTTGTGGGGACTCGACGCACGGGAGCAGACGGAACTCGAGAACATCAGTCCGCACGACCGTTCGGTCGCGCGCTGGTTTGGCCTGGTGTATCTGGCAGGAATGATCGCGGTGTTCTGGTTGCTGCTGACATTTCAGCTGCGCTTTCTTCTCGCCATGGGAACGTGGGTCGTCCACAACCTCCTGACTTTTACTCTGACGGACCTCGTGTTCTGGGAATCCGTGGCCGTCGTCGCCTACCTGATCGTGATGTTCGGTGGTCCCCCCGCGCTCGCGGTGCGGGAACGTCGACTGCGGCGTGCCGGGAGGTTGCGGTGAGCGAGCGGGGTAGGCGGTGGCTCTGGCGGTGCGGCCTCGGACTGACGCTCTGCGCGACGCTGACCGCGCTGCTGGTCGGCCCTTGGCGGACGCTGGTCGGGACGGTGGCCGGATCACCGCCCGGAGACGCCCTCCATTCGTGTCCTGCGGGCACGGCGTTTCCGATCATGGACAGCCCGCATGTCTCGCAGTCCGAGATGGAGCAGGTGCGCTACAACTCACAGCCGCCCACCTCCGGCCCACATTTCGCCTTCAGTCTCGCCCCCGGGCGGTACACGGTCGCCGTGCCCGAGGGCCTCGCCGTGCACGCCATGGAGCACGGGCACGTCATCATCCTGTACGCCGAGACCACGCCGGAGTCCACGATCGCCGACCTGGAACGGGTCGCCAAACGACATGCCGACAAGGTGGTCCTCGCGCCGTCCGAGAAGCTCTCGGACGGAATCGCGATGACCGCATGGGGTTGTCTTGAAACCCTGAGCGGGTACGACGAGTCCGCTGTGGAGCGGTTCGTCGTCACGCTCGGCGGGCGGTACGACCATGGTTGGCGTCGTTAGCCCCGGTCGTGACGCGGCCGCCGGGGGCGGCCAGGGCTAGAGCGGCTCCACGCCGGGGGGCAGTTCGCGGCCGGCGACCGCGCGCTGGACGTAGTCGAGCAGGATCCGGCGGAGTTCGCGGCCGGCGTGGGTGGGGACCACGTCGCGGCGGCGGGCCACGGCGATCGTGCGGCGGACGCCGGGCGGGGCGAGGCGGGTGACGTGGACGCCGGGCCGGCGGGCGACGACGCTGCCGGGCACGAGGGCGGCGCCGAGCCCCGCCTCGACGAAGCTCAGCACAGCGTCCAACTCGCCGCCGTCGACCGAGACCCGGGGCTCGAAGCCGGCGTCCCGGCAGGCCTGGAGGGTGGCATCGCGCAGGTCGTAGCCCTCACGGAACATCACCAGCGGCTGGTCGCGCAGGTCGGTGACGCGGACCTCGCCGGCGGGCGAGGCGCCGGGCAGCGGGTCGACGCTGGCGACGACCAGGCTCTCGGTCAGGATCGCGTCGGTGCGCAGCCCCGGATCGGCGCCCGCGGCGGGCGCGATGATCAGCGCGAGGTCGAGGTCGCCCCGCAGCAGGTCGCGCACCAGGTCCTGCGAGCCGCCCTCCTCGACGCGCAGGTCGACGGTGGGGTGGGCGTCACGGAAGCGGCGCAGCACCGGCGGGGCCAGCGAGGTGGCCAGGCTGGGGGTGGTGCCGAGGCGGACGCGACCGCGCCGCAGGCCCACCAGCTCCTGCACCTCGCGGGTCGCCGTGTCCACGTCGGCGAGGATCCGTTTGGCCAGCGGCAGCAGCACCTCCCCCGCCGTGGTGAGCCCGATCTTGCCCCTTACCCGTTCGAAGAGCGGCGCCCCCAGGTCGGCCTCCAGAGCGTGAATTTGCTTACTCAGTGAGGGTTGCGTTATGCCGACCATGTCGGCCGCCTGGGTGAAATGTCGTAGTTCTGCGACCGCAACGAAGTACCGGAGCTGATGGAGCTGCATCTTCATAGCTTACGGCTATCAAAACTGCGGGTTCGATGCATTGGACGCCTGATCAATCGGCTCTTAGCGTCGGTCGTGTGGTAGTCACGAGAACGCGGTCGCCCATCCGTTCCAACGTCGGCCTCAAGGCCGTCATGGCGGTGACGGGCATCCTCCTGGTGCTGTTCCTGATCTTGCACATGCTCGGCAACCTGAAGGTGTTCACGGGGGAGACCTCGTTCGACCACTACGCGCACTGGCTGCGCGACATCGGCAAGCCGCTGCTGCCGGGCGTCTGGTTCCTCTGGATCCAGCGCGGCGTGCTGACCGTCGCCGTCGTGGCGCACATCGCCGCCGCCACCGCGCTGGCCCGGCGCTCCCGCGCCGCTCGCCCCGTCCGGTACGCGCACCGCCCGAAGGTCCAGGGCAGCTACGCGGCCCGCACCATGCGCTGGGGCGGGGTGATCATCCTGCTCTTCGTGATCTACCACCTGCTCGACCTGACCACCGGTCACCTGAACCCGGTCGGCGACCCGACCAAGCCGTACGCCAACGTCGTCGCCGACTTCGCGCCGGAGCGCTGGTACGTCACGCTCTTCTACACCCTGGCGATCGTCGCGCTGGGCTTCCACCTGCGGCACGGGGCGTTCAGCGCGTTCCGCAGCCTGGGGCAGCAGACCCCGAAGGGTGAGCAGCGGGCGCGTACTGCCGCCCTGGTCTTCGCCGTCACGCTCTGCGCCGGCTTCCTCGTGGTCCCGTTCGCCGTACTCACCGGATTGGTGTCCTGACCATGGATCTCTACACCCAGGGCGACCCGATCGCCGACGCCAAGGCTCCCGAGGGCCCGATCGAGACCCGCTGGGAACGCCGCCGCTTCGAGGCGAAGCTGGTCAACCCGGCCAACCGCCGGAAGATGACGGTGATCGTGGTCGGCACCGGCCTGGCCGGCGGCTCGGCCGCGGCCACCCTGGCCGAGCAGGGCTACCGGGTCAGGTCGTACTGCTACCAGGACAGCCCGCGCCGCGCGCACTCGATCGCCGCACAGGGCGGCATCAACGCCGCCAAGAACTACCGCAACGACGGCGACTCGGTGCACCGGCTCTTCTACGACACCGTCAAGGGCGGCGACTTCCGCTCCCGCGAGTCGAACGTGCACCGGCTGGCCGAGGTCTCGGTCAACATCATCGACCAGTGCGTCGCCCAGGGCGTCCCGTTCGCCCGCGAGTACGGCGGCCTGCTCGACACCCGCTCCTTCGGCGGCGCCCAGGTGCAGCGCACCTTCTACGCCCGGGGCCAGACGGGCCAGCAGCTGCTGCTCGGCGCGTACCAGGCGCTGGAGCGGCAGATCGGCCTCGGCAACGTGGAGATGAACGCCCGGCACGAGATGCTGGAGCTGATCATCGTCGACGGCCGGGCCCGGGGCATCGTCGTGCGGGACCTGGTCACCGGCGAGATCACCACGGAGTTCGCCGACGCGGTCGTGCTCGCCTCCGGCGGGTACGGCAACGTCTTCTACCTCTCCACCAACGCCAAGGGCTGCAACGTCACGGCCACCTGGCGGGCGCACCGCAAGGGCGCCTACTTCGCCAACCCCTGCTACACGCAGATCCACCCGACCTGCATCCCGGTCTCCGGCGACCACCAGTCGAAGCTGACCCTGATGAGCGAGTCGCTGCGCAACGACGGCCGGGTGTGGGTGCCGAAGGCCAAGGGCGACAACCGCGACCCTCGGGAGATCCCGGAGGACGAGCGGGACTACTACCTGGAGCGGATCTACCCCTCCTTCGGCAACCTGGTGCCCCGGGACATCGCCTCCCGAGCCGCGAAGAACGTCTGCGACGAGGGCCGCGGCGTCGGCCCGGGCGGCCTCGGCGTGTACCTGGACTTCGCGGACGCGATCGCGCGGCTCGGCCGCAAGGCGATCGAGGCGAAGTACGGCAACCTCTTCGAGATGTACGAGCGGATCACCGGCGAGGACCCGTACGAGGTCCCGATGCGGATCTACCCCGCCGTGCACTACACGATGGGCGGCCTGTGGGTCGACTACGACCTCCAGTCGAGCATCCCCGGCCTGTTCGTGATCGGCGAGGCGAACTTCTCCGACCACGGCGCGAACCGGCTCGGCGCGTCCGCGCTCATGCAGGGCCTCGCCGACGGCTACTTCGTCCTCCCGAACACCATCGCCAACTACCTGGCGGCGGGGCCGTTCGAGAAGGTCGAGGCGAGCCACCCGGCGGCGGTCGAGGCGCGGCGCGACGTCGAGGACCGCATCCAGCGGCTGCTGGCGGTGAACGGCGACCGCACGGTCGACTCGTTCCACCGCGAGCTGGGCCAGATCATGTGGGAACACTGCGGCATGGAGCGCTCCGAGGCCGGCCTGCGCAAGGCGATCGACGAGATCCGGGCGCTGCGCGAGCAGTTCTGGCAGCGGGTGCGGATCATCGGTGACGCCGACGGGCTCAACCAGTCGCTGGAGAAGGCCGGCCGGGTGGCCGACTTCTTCGAGCTGGCCGAGCTGATGTGCATCGACGCCCTGCACCGCGAGGAGTCCTGCGGCGGTCACTTCCGGGCCGAGCACCAGACCCCCGACGGCGAGGCCCAGCGCGACGACGAGCGGTTCGCGTACGTGGCGGCCTGGGAGTACGGCGCCGAGCAGCCCGTACTGCACAAGGAAGACCTGAAGTTCGAATACGTCCACCCCACGCAGCGGAGCTACAAGTGAACCTGACCCTGCGCATCTGGCGCCAGAAGGGCCCTGAGGACAAGGGTCGGATGGTGACCTACCAGGTCGACGACGTGTCCCCGGACATGTCGTTCCTGGAGATGCTCGACGTGCTCAACGAGCGGCTGATCCTCGCCGGCGAGGAGCCGGTGGCGTTCGACCACGACTGCCGCGAGGGCATCTGCGGCATGTGCGGCCTGATGATCAACGGCAACGCGCACGGCCCGCAGCGCGGCACCACCGCCTGCCAGCTGCACATGCGGCAGTTCAAGGACGGCGACACGATCGACATCGAACCGTGGCGGGCCCGGGCCTTCCCGGTCATCAAGGACCTGGTGGTCGACCGCAACGCGTTCGACAAGATCATCGCGGCGGGTGGCTTCATCACCGCCCCGACCGGCAGCGCCCCGGAGGCGCACTCGGTCCCGGTCGCCAAGGCCAACGCGGACGCCGCCTTCGAGTCGGCCGCCTGCATCGGCTGCGGCGCCTGCGTGGCGGCCTGTCCGAACGGCTCCGGCATGCTCTTCACCGCCGCCAAGGTCACCCAGCTCTCGCTGCTGCCGCAGGGCCAGCCGGAGCGCTACACGCGGGTGATCGGCATGGTGGACGCGCACGACGAGGCCGGCTTCGGCGGCTGCACCAACGCCGGTGAATGCACCGTGGTCTGCCCGAAGGGCATCCCGCTGAACACCATCGGCCGGCTGAACCGCGACTACCTCGCGGCAACCGCCAAGCGGGGCGACAACACCCCCGGCTCCTGAGGCGAACGCCGCCGGCGGCGTCCCCCTCCGTACCGCGAAAGAGTGGCTGCCCGAGGTCGGGCGGCCACTCTTTCGCGGTATCTGCGCGGAGAGCGGTCGGGTGTGGCCGCGGCCGGTTCAAGGGACGCTGCACGGGTAGCACCTCTCGGAGGACGCCGAGAGGGGACATCCGGACATGAAGGCACTGACCTGGCAGGGCAAACGCGACGTACGGGTCGAGGAGGTGCCCGACCCCCGGATCGAGGAGCCGACCGACGCGATCGTCCGGATCACCTCGACCGCGATCTGCGGCTCGGACCTGCACCTCTACGAGGTGCTCGGGCCGTACCTGAAGCCGGGCGACGTCCTCGGTCACGAGCCGATGGGCGTCGTCGAGGAGGTCGGCCCCGGTGTGACCCGGCTCCAGCCCGGAGACCGGGTGGTGGTGCCGTTCAACATCTCCTGCGGCTCCTGCTGGATGTGCGAACGCCAGCTCTACGCGCAGTGCGAGACCACCCAGGTGACGGCCGAGGGCAAGGGCGCGGCGCTGTTCGGCTACACCACGCTCTACGGCTCCGTGCCCGGCGGGCAGGCGGAGTACCTGCGCGTGCCGCACGCCCAGTTCGGCCCGGTCAAGGTCCCGGAGAGCGGCCCCGACGAGCGGTGGCTCTACCTCTCCGACATCCTCCCCACCGCCTGGCAGGCCGTGAAGTACGCGGACACCCCGCCCGGCGGGACCCTCGCGGTCTTCGGGCTCGGCCCGGTGGGCCAGTTCTGCGCCCGGATCGGCCGGCACCTCGGCGCGGGTCGGGTGATCGGCCTCGACCTGGTACCCGAGCGCCTCGAAATGGCCCGCCGGCACGGCGTCGAGGTGCTCGACGTCAGCGAACTCGACGACGTGCCGGGGGCGCTGATCGACATCGTCGACGGGCGCGGGCCGGACGCGGTGATCGACGCGGTGGGCATGGAGGCGCACGGCGCACCGCTGGGCAGGATCGCCCAGACCGCCGCCGGCCTGCTGCCGGACAAGCTGGCCCAACCGATGATCGACAAGTTCGGCGTGGACCGGCTGGTCGTGCTCAAGGCCGCGCTGAAGGCCGTCCGGCGCGGCGGCACCGTCTCGATCTCCGGGGTGTACGGCGGTGAGGTCGACCCGCTGCCGCTGATGGAGATGTTCGACCGGGGCGTCCAACTGCGGATGGGGCAGTGCCACGTCCGCCGGTGGACCGACGAGATCATCCCGCTGCTCTCCGGCGACGACGACCCGCTCGGCGTCGAGGACCTGCGGACCCACCGGCTGCCGCTGGCGGACGCGCCGCGCGCGTACGAGATGTTCCAGAAGAAGGAGGACGGCTGCGTCAAGGTCGTGCTCGCGCCGTGAGCCGTACGGTGGTCGTCACGGGCGCGACCAGCGGAATCGGCCGCGCGGCCGCCCGCGAGTTCGCCGGCCGCGGGGACCGTCTGGTCCTCGGGGCCCGCTCCGCGCAGGCCCTCGAGGAGGTACGCGCCGAGTGCGCCGCCGCCGGCGCCCGGGCGCTGACGGTGGCGACCGACGTCGCCGAGCCGGACGCCCCGGCGGCGCTCGCCGAGGCGGCCGTCGCCGAGTTCGGCGGGATCGACGTGTGGGCGCACACGGCGGCGGTGATGTCGTACGGGCGCTTCGAGGAGACGCCGGAACGTGTCTTCGAGCAGACGATCCGCACCGACCTGATCGCCGCGGCCACGGTGGCCCGGGTGGCGCTGCGGCACTTCCGGGAGGCCGGCGGCGGGACGCTGATCCTCACCGGATCGGTGCTCGGTCACATCACCGCTCCCTACCTGAGCGGCTACGTGGCGAGCAAGTGGGGCCTGCAGGGACTCGCCCGGGTCCTCCAGCAGGAGACCCGGGAGACGCCGGGCGTGCACGTCTGCATCGTCACCCCGGGCAGCGTGGACACCCCGGTCTACCAGCGGGCGGCCAACTACCTGGGCCGACTCGGACGCCCGCCGCTGCCGGTCACCACTCCGGAACGGGTCGCCCGGGCCATGGTCGACTGCGCCGACCGCCCCCGGCGGGAGGTGTCGGTGGGCCGGGCCAACACCGTCATGCGCTTCGGCTTCACCGTGCTGCCCGGCGTTTACGACGCCCTGGTCGGGCCCCTGATGCGGGTGGCGGCGCTGACCGACCGGCCGGTGGAACCGCACGACGGCGTGGTGTTCACCCCCGCCCCGGGAAGCGAGCGCCTCCGCGGCGGCTGGCTTCCCGACCTGGGGCGGATAACCCGCGCCCTCACCCGCCACCTGCCCTGATGCCGCGGGGTAAGGAAGGGCCCCTTCTTAACGCCTGAGGTAGAGCAGGGGTCCCCTCTTAACACCCCGGGCTACCGTGTACGTCGGAACACGGCGGAGGGACGGCGATGGCGGCACCAGCACAGCACGGGGTTCGGGACCGGTCGCTCGGGCGGCGGGTGAGCGGAGCGGTCGGGCTTGCCGCTCTGGCCGGCCTCGCCTGGGTCGCGCGGGACATCCCGATGGCGCTCGGCGGCCGGCTGACCGGCGCCCGGGCCGAACGGGCGGTGCGCTCACCCCAATACCGTGAGGGCGCCTTCCGCAACCCGGCGAGCAGCCGCTCGATGGCCGGCGCCCCGGACCGCAACCTGGTCCGGGAGCTGATCTTCGGCAAGCAGAAGCGCCACCCGACGGCAGCCGTGCCGCTGCTGCGGCCCGCCGACCCGCCCGCCGGTGACACCACCCGGGAGCTCAACGTCGTCTGGTACGGCCACGCGTCCGCCCTGATCGAGATCGAGGGGCGGCGGGTGCTGCTCGATCCGGTGTGGAGCGACCGCTGCTCCCCGTCCACCCTGGTCGGGCCACGGCGGCTGCACCAGCCCCCGGTGCGCCTCGACGAACTGCCCCCGCTCGACGCGATCCTGATCTCCCACGACCACTACGACCACCTCGACCTCGCCACCGTGCGCGAGCTGACCGCACGTCAGGACGCGCCGTTCGTGGTGCCGCTCGGCGTCGGCGCCCACCTCGACCGGTGGGGTGTGCCGGCCGACCGCGTCGTCGAACTGGACTGGTCGGACAGCCACCGGATCGGGAGCCTGACCCTGACCGCCGCCCCCGCCCAGCACTTCTCCGGTCGGGGGCTGCGCCGCGACGGCACGCTCTGGAGTTCGTGGGTGGTCGCCGGCGCGCACCGCAGCCTCTTCTACACCGGCGACTCCGGCTACTTCGACGGGTACGCGGCGATCGGAGCAGCGTACGGGCCGTTCGACGTGACGCTGATGCAGATCGGCGCGTACGACCGTGCCTGGCCGAGCATCCACATGTTCCCGGAGGAGGCGGTCACCGCCCACCTGGACCTGCGGGGCGGGCTGCTGATCCCGGTGCACTGGGCGACGTTCAACCTGGCGCTGCACGACTGGTCGGAGCCGGTGGACCGGCTCTGGGCCGAGACGAAGGCCCGGGACGTACGGCTGGCGGTGCCCCGGCCGGGCGAGCGCGTGGTCGTCGACGACCCGCCGCCGGTCGACGGTTGGTGGCAGGCGGTCGCCTGACGCGGGGTGTTAACAGGGGGCCCTTCCGCTACCGCAGGCGTTAAGAAGGGGCCCTTCCTCTACCGGAGGCGTTAAGAAGGGGCCCTTCCTTGCACCTCACAGGACGAAGGCGTCGGTCCAGAGGGCGCCGGAGCGGCCGGAGAGCGAGTCCAGCATCGCCACCGCCTGGCCGTCGGTGAGCTGCGCGACGAAGTCGATGATCGCCCGGCCGCGCGCCTTGGCGAGCCGGTCCGCCGTCCGTGGGTGCAGCTCCGCCTCGGCCAGCTCGACCAAGTCGTGCAGGCGGCGCGGCAGCCGTGACTCCTCCTCCGGGTCGAGCAGCCAGTCGAGCAGCGCCTCGACCAGGGTGGCGAGCAGCCGTGCCTGGCCGCGCTGGTGCAGTGCCAGGTCGGGCCGGGCCAGCACGAACCGGTGGTGCACGAACTTGAGCACCTGCACCTCGTGCCACTGTGCCGGGGCGAGCAGCACGTGCCCGGACCGCACCGACGGCGCCTCCACCACCCGGATGGCGTCGACCAGGCGCGTCGTCCAGCGGGCGGAGAAGCGGGCCACGTACTGCTCGGCTTCGATCGACCCGTCGAACGGCACCGCCAGCAGCCCGTCCACCAGTTCCTCGCGGACGTGCTCGACGGCGGCGGCGAACGCGTCGTCGTCGGTGATCCAGGCGTCCTTGCGGTGCAGGTGGCGGCGCAGCCGCTCGATCGCCGAGCCGGGCCGGCGGGCGGCGGTGGCCAGGGCCGGTTCGGTGATCGCCCGCAGGCTCCCGCCCTCCCGCTGCCACGCGGTCAGCTCGGCGGCGACCGCGCCCTGCTGGAGCACCCCCACCCGGTAGAAGTCCTCCACGTCGTGGATCGCGTACGCGATGTCGTCGGCCGTGTCCATCACCGACGCCTCGACGGTCTGCTGCCAGTCCGCGATCCGCCCGGCGAACGGCTCCCGCGCCTGGCGCAGGTCGTCGACCTCGGTGCGGTACGCCCCGAACTTCGTCGACCCGCTGCCCGGGTCGTCCGGCGGCGCCGCGGCACCACGCGGCGCCGGCTCCAGCAGCCGCGGGTGCGGATCCGGGTGGTCCAGGCGGGTCCACGGGTACTTGAGCATCGCCGCCCGGACCGCCGCCGTCAGGTCCAGCCCGGTCGTCGCGGCGCCGCGGATCTCGGTGGAGGTGACGATCCGGTACGACTGCGCGTTGCCCTCGAACCCGTCGGCGAGCCCGAGCCGCTGGCGGGCCAGCCGGTCCAGCACCCGCTCCCCGAGGTGCCCGAAGGGCGGGTGCCCGAGGTCGTGGGCGAGCGCGGCGGCCTCCACCACGTCCGCGTCGCAGCCACCGAGCTTCTCCAGCAGGTCCCGGTACCGGTCGTCGGCGGTGA
This sequence comes from Micromonospora sp. WMMD558, assembly GCF_049315255.1. Lineage (NCBI taxonomy): Bacteria > Bacillati > Actinomycetota > Actinomycetes > Micromonosporales > Micromonosporaceae > Micromonospora > Micromonospora sp. WMMD558. The sequence goes on from NZ_CP186061.1 coordinate 5,612,664, forward strand.
GCCGTTCGGCGATCGCCCGGGCCACCTGCGCCACCTTGAGGCTGTGGGTGAGCCGGTTGTGCACCAGCAGGCCGGAGCCGCCGGGGCTGACGACCTGGGTCACCCCGTTGAGGCGGGCGAAGAAGGGCGAGCCGACGATGCGGTCCCGGTCGGCCCGGAACGGGCTGGCCGCCAGGTCGCCCAGCGCTCGCGCGCTGCCGCCGAAGAGGCGCCGCGCCCGGGGTTCCGCAGGTGGTTCCATGATCGCCACGCTAGCGCGGCAGAATGCACGGCGGAAACCACTCCCGAAGGCGGATCGAGATCGTGACCCTCACTGTTCATCAGCGGATCGCCGAGGAACTCGGCGTCGCCGAGCGCCAGGTACGCGCGGCCGTGGAGCTGCTCGACGGCGGCGCGACCGTGCCGTTCATCGCCCGCTACCGCAAGGAGGCCACCGGCCTGCTCGACGACACGCAGCTGCGCACCCTGGAGGAGCGGCTGCGGTACCTGCGCGAGCTCGACGAGCGGCGGGCCGCCGTGCTGGAGTCGATCCGCAGCCAGGGCAAGCTCGACGAGGCTCTGGAAGCACAGATCATGGCGGCGGACTCGAAGTCCCGGCTGGAGGACATCTATCTGCCGTACAAGCCGAAGCGGCGGACCCGCGCGCAGGTCGCCCGCGAGGCCGGCCTGGAGCCGCTCGCCGACGCGCTGCTCGGCGACCCGACGCGGGATCCGCGGGAGACGGCCGCCGGGTTCGTCGACGCGGAGAAGGGGGTGGCCGACGCCGCCGCCGCGCTGGACGGCGCGCGCGCCATCCTGATCGAGCGGTTCGCCGAGGACGCCGACCTCATCGGCACGCTGCGGGAGCAGATGTGGTCGCGGGGCCGGCTCGTGTCCCGGGTACGCGAGGGCCAGGAGACCGCCGGTGCCAAGTTCGCCGACTACTTCGACTTCGCCGAGCCGTACCCGAAGCTGCCCTCGCACCGCATCCTCGCCATGTTCCGGGGCGAGAAGGAGGGCGTGCTGGACCTGACGATGGATCCGGAGCCGGAGGGTGACTCCGACGCGGTGGCCACCGGCCCGACCCGGTACGAGGCGGCCGTCGCCGGTCGTTTCGGGGTCAGCGACCAGGGGCGCCCGGCCGACCGGTGGCTGGCCGACACGGTACGTTGGGCCTGGCGTACGCGGATCCTCATCCACCTCGGCGCGGACCTGCGGATGCGGCTGTGGCAGGCCGCCGAGGAGGAGGCCGTCCGCGTCTTCGCCACCAACCTGCGCGACCTGCTGCTGGCGGCGCCGGCCGGGGCCCGCCCGACCATGGGTCTGGACCCGGGCCTGCGGACCGGCGTGAAGGTCGCCGTCGTCGACGCCACCGGGAAGGTGGTCGCCACCGACACCATCTACCCGCACGAGCCGCGCCGGCAGTGGGACGCCTCCGTCGAGACCCTGGCGAGGCTGGCCGCCGCGCACCGGGTGGAACTCGTGGCGATCGGCAACGGCACCGCGAGCCGGGAGACCGACAAGCTCGCCGGTGACGTGATCAAACGTCACCCGCAGCTCAACCTCACGAAGATCGTCGTCTCCGAGGCCGGCGCGTCGGTCTACTCGGCGTCCGCGTACGCCGCCCAGGAGCTGCCGGGGCTGGACGTGTCCCTGCGCGGCGCGGTCTCCATCGCCCGCCGCCTCCAGGACCCGCTCGCCGAGCTGGTCAAGATCGACCCACGGTCGATCGGCGTCGGGCAGTACCAGCACGATCTGTCCGAGGTGAAGCTGTCGCGGTCGCTCGACGCGGTCGTCGAGGACTGCGTCAACGCCGTCGGCGTCGACGTGAACACCGCCTCCGCGCCGCTGCTGACCCGGGTCTCCGGTATCGGCGCCGGCCTGGCGGAGAACATCGTGCTGCACCGGGACGCCAACGGGCCGTTCCGCACCCGGGCCGACCTGAAGAAGGTCGCCCGACTCGGACCGAAGGCGTTCGAGCAGTGCGCGGGCTTCCTGCGCATCCCCGGGGGCGACGATCCGCTGGACTCGTCCAGCGTGCACCCGGAGGCGTACCCGGTGGTGCGGCGGATCCTCACCGCCACCGGGCAGGACCTGCGGTCGATCATCGGGAAGAGCGCCATCCTGCGGGGGCTGCGGGCCACCGACTTCGTCGACGACACGTTCGGCCTGCCGACCGTCACCGACATCCTCGGCGAGCTGGAGAAGCCGGGCCGCGACCCCCGGCCGGAGTTCCGCACCGCCTCCTTCGTCGAGGGCATCGAGACGATCGCCGACCTGACGCCGGGCATGGTCCTGGAGGGCGTGGTCACCAACGTGGCGGCGTTCGGCGCGTTCGTTGACGTCGGGGTGCACCAGGACGGCCTGGTGCACGTGTCGGCGATGTCCCGCACCTTCGTCAAGGACCCGCACGAGGTGGTCAAGTCCGGCGACGTCGTCAAGGTGAAGGTGCTCGACGTCGACGTACCCCGCAAGCGCATCTCGCTGACCCTGCGCCTCGACGACGACGCCGAGGCCGGCCGCGGCGCGGACGGCGGTCGCCGCGAGCGCGGCGGCCCGCGGGGCGAGCAGGGCGGCCCGCGCGGAGACCGGAGCGCCGGACGCGGCCAGGGCGGGTCCGGCGGGCGCGGTGCCCAGGGCGGGTCCGGCGGGCGCGGCGGCCAGGGTGGCCAGGGTGGCCGTGGCGGACAGCCGCGGCAGGGTCGGGGCAGCGCGACGCCGCCGCCGGCCAACAGCGCGATGGCCGACGCGCTGCGCCGGGCCGGTCTGGCGTGACCGATACGCGGAGGCATCTCTCGCCGCTGTGGAGCTGACGTCGCGGACGGATCGGGTCCCTGCGACCCCCGGCACCCACCACGGGCATCGGGGGTCGTGGTCAGATCGAACGGCGCGCGATGCGGGGTCGCTTCGGTGGCCGGAGGTGCTGCTCCTTGTGCTGCCGGACCATCTCGTCCCACACCTCCTGAGGGAAGTCGGGGTCCGGCGGTATCCACTTGTGCGAGTTGTCGGAGTAGTGAAACTTCTCGTCACCGGGCTTGATCACGCTCATGGCAGCCACCCGAGGAACCGGTGGTGGAGCGCGCCAGCGGAAGTCCAGCCCATGTCCTGCGTGGCGGACACCAGATGCGAGGCCATGTAGATCGAGAGGGATACCGGAGCGCGGTCGTACTCGGCCAGTAGCTCACGGCGGCGTGTGGGACAGGGCCAGGGTGATCCACACCCTGCGCACGTCCATACAGGCAGAACAGGTCCGTGATCCGTCATCGGCCCATCGCATCACGGTGGGTTGCATGAGGGCAACCCCCAGATGCGTTGCCTAACCCGGTATGGCCTGGTGCACCCCCCTGGGGCCATACCGTCAGGAGTGTGGAGTTGCTTGGGCTGGATGAGATCCGCGATTTGCTCGGCGGGATCAGCAAGCAGCGCGCCACGATCATCGTGGGCCGCAAGGGATTCCCCGACCCCATCGCCACCTTGAAGATGGGCCGCGTCTGGGATGGCAAGGCCGTCCGGGCCTGGATCGCCAAGAATCGCCCCAGCCCGATAGATGAGGACTGACGACCAGAACGCAGAGCGCCCCCGGCGCGAGGGAGACCCACACCGGGGGGCGGCTCGATCAACTCACCAGCGGCCGTACGAACTGGCCCCCGTCTTGTCGACGATCGGGGCCGAGGCCGCGTATGTCTTGACCGACTGGGCGGCGCTCCGCGCGTCGCTCTTGTTCCAGTAGGTCTCCGACGTGGCCAAGGTGCGGCCGTTGCTTGCGACGATCTTCCAGTAGTACTGGCCGCCGTTGGCGTTGTGGATCTCGAACTGCACGGGAGTGCACTCCTTCGGGAGGCGCCTGCCGACACCGGCAGCGCGCACGGCGATCCCGAGATCTCCACCCGCCACGCGTCACGTAGTTACCGATCTGACATAGCAGACCGGCGCGTTCCGTTGTAGTGTCACAGCGCAGCCCGCCAAAGTTGCACTGAGACCCCCGCGTGAACGGATGAGTCGACCTTCGGCCCGTCTGGAGCCGGGGGTCTCACTCGTTCTCGGGGAGTAACGGTAAGTGGTCGTGAGGCCGCACGCAAGTTGCCCATACATGAATGCCTTTCGGCGTGTCGCGGCCTACCACTCGTGCCGCTGACGACTGTGGACCCCAACATCTTGGGGTGTCGGTTCTGTCGGACCCGTGAGGTATGATCCCGCCCTTTGTCGTCCAACGGGGACGGAGATTAAGCCGGGGTGACCCTCTGTTACTACACCGGACTACCGAAATGTCCGTCGACTGCTCATGGAGCACGCCGGAACCAGGACCCGAGGCGGAACAACTCCCCGAGTGCCTTGAGCACGGCCGGCAGGCGCTCCGGCGGGATCTTGAACAGCGCAACTACGGCGACGATTAGCCTCGGCACGGCGTAGACGATGGCGAGAAGTACCAGCGCCCAAGGCCCCGCGGCTAGAACAGGCTCAATGATCGAGAGCCCCACGATTTCTGCCCCTAACTCTGATCGAGCAGGGCACGCAGGGCTCAGCTCGATCAGTCCGTATGACTGATGAAGCCGAGTTCCTGCGCCGATTGAGCAAGATCTCAGGGTGGAGCGGATCTAGCCTTTCCATCACCTGTGCTGACCGGATCTCCACCGCCGTCAATCGGCAACGCAGTAGAGAAGTGCAAGTTCCAGATAAAGTAGTGCCCCCTCAAGGGCGATCTACAGTGTACCCGTCCCGCGCGACACGTGGCCAGTTGACACGGTGCCAGCGCGAAGGGCTCCCACGTGACCCAGAGACGCGAACGCGGCACGGTGGCACGTGGGTACCAACCGAACCGCGTCACGGGCCTTGCAGGCGACCGTCGTCCTGCGCGTCACGGACCCGCCGGGGCAACCGGTCCTCATCGTCCGCACCGGGCATCGGCGCATCCTTCGGCCGGTCGTGTTCCTCGTCTTCCACGACCTGGTCCTCAAGCACGAGTGGCGCATCTTGGGGCAGCCCGTCGTCAAGCACGATCGCGGCAGCCGCGCAGGCCGGCGGTCACCCGCGCGCCGAGCCAACGGCTGAAGGGGCGTGACCCTGGCGTCCATGTCGACCTTGGCCGTGGCCCTGCCGTGGAGCTGGACAGTCGCCGGGGCACGGCGTCGGGGCGTACCGTCGGGGCGTGGGTGCGGAGGACGGCCTGGACTGGCGGGAGCGGCGGCAGCGGGCGGTGGCGGCGCACGCGGCGGCCGACGAGCGCCGGCGGGCGGCCGAGGCCGCGGAGGCGGCGGAGTTGGTCGCCTGGTTCGTCGCCGAGGCCCGGCGGCGCGGGCTGCCGGCCGAGCGCCTGACGGCGCGGTCGTACGACGGTCGCGGCCGTTACCGGACGCGGCTGCGCGGCTGGTACGTGGACCGGGCGCGCACGCGGGCGGTCGACGTCGACGGCCGGTTCCACCTGCTGACCGTGCCGGGCGGCCTGCGTGCCCGGCTGTTCGGGGCGGACCCGCAGCCCGGCCCGGCACCCCTGGTGATCGGTGTGGGTGGGCGCGACGGGGAGTCCGTGCCGCTCCGGGTGCTGCTCAGCCGGCGACTCGACGACGCCGCGCCAGGTGCCACCAGGTCTGCTGCACCGCCAACGTGAACAGGCCGGCGAGCACGATCGCGCACAGGTTGATCAGCAGCTGGAGCGCGGAGCCGGCCGCCTCGTGCCACACCCCGTACGCCGTGGCGACCGCGACGTTCGCGGCGGCCGGCACGGTGGTCACCGAGATCAGCACCCCGACCAGGCTGCCGGACTTCTTCGAGGTGAGCGAGAGCATGCCGGCCACGCCGGCGAGCAGGCCCACCACCCAGGAGAGCGCGTCGGGCCGCCAGATGAAGTCGGTCAGCGGGCGCTCGGCGAGGAGCATCTCGCGGCTCACCAGGTCGGCCGCGGTCAACGCCCAGGTGCTGACCACCGTGACGGCCATCGCCGCCAGGAACCCCACGACGAGGGCCTGCACGGACCGCACGACGACCCGCCCCTTGCGGCGCAGCAGCGCGACGCAGAGCGCGGCGAGCGGACCGAACTCGGGGCCGACGACCATCGCGCCCACGATGAGGATCGGCTGGTCGAGAAGGACGCCGATGCCGGCGATCATCGTGGCGACGGTGATCAGCACGAGGTAGGTGGCGGAGAGCTCCGTCTGCTCCCCCGTCTTGGCGGCGATCTCGTCCCAGACGACGGCGTCCGCCCCGCTGCCCGGCGCCTCCCGGGCGGCCCGCTCCGCGGCGGTGGAGATCGTCAGCTCGACGTCGGCGGCGGAGATCCCGCCCTGCGCCTCGACGCCGAACTCCTGCAACGTGCGCAGCACGCCGTCGGCGCTCTCGCGCACGACGTCGCACAGGATCAGGTCACCGCACGGTTGGCGGGCCGCGCCCGCGAGCACCGCCAGATGGGTCACGCCGGGTTCCGTGGCGAGCAGGTCCGCCACCGCCTCGGATCGGTCCGGCGGCGCGATCACCCTCAGGTGCAGCACGTCTCTCCTCTCGCCTGAGCGTGTCCGGACTCTACTGACCTGCCCGCTCGTGGTCGTACCCGTGTCCTCACTCGTACCTCGGCGGTTGTTCCGACGGGATGAGTGTGCCTGTTTGGGGTCTCTCTCACGTCTGTGCCTGATACAACCCTTTTGTGACGACTGACCGATTCAGCGGGAGGTAGCAACGGTGCCGGTTCCTGGTCTGGTGACGCCTGAACGCCCGCCACGATCGGTCCGACCGGATCGGGGCAAGCGGGCCCTCGACGTCGCCGCGGCGGCCTTCCTGCTGGTGCTGCTCGCACCGGTGATGGCGGTCGTCGCGCTGCTCGTCGCCGCGGGGCTGGGCCGCCCGGTGCTGTTCCGCCAGTGCCGCGCCGGCCGTCACGGCGAGCCGTTCGAGCTGGTCAAGTTCCGGACAATGCGTCCACTCGACCCGCGACGCGGACTGGTGGCGGACGCGGAGCGGCTCACCCCCCTGGGGCGCTGGCTACGGTCCACCAGCCTGGACGAGTTGCCCACGCTCTGGAACGTGCTGCGGGGCGACATGAGCCTCGTCGGCCCCCGCCCGCTGCTGCCGGAATACCTGTCCCGCTACTCCTCCCACCAGGCTCGCCGGCACGAGGTACGGCCCGGCGTCACGGGCCTCGCCCAGGTCCGCGGCCGCAACGGCCTGAGCTGGGAGGAGAAGTTCGACCTCGACGTGGAGTACGTCGAGACCCACAGCCTCCGGCTCGACCTGTCGATCCTGGTCGCGACGGTCCGTACCGTGCTGCGGCGCGAGGGGATCTCGGCGGCCGGCGTCGCCACCGCACCGGAGTTCCTCGGCACCCCGGCCGGTCCGGCGCCGCGGTACGCCGAGGCGGCCACGTCGTCGTCGGTGCCGCGCGGACCGGCGGTGACGGTACGGCAGGGCGGACGCCGATGACGCGCACGGTGTACCTCTCCCCGCCCGACGTCGGGCCGCTGGAGGAGTCGTACCTCATCGCCGCCCTGCGCTCGGGCTGGGTCGCCCCCGTCGGTCCCGACCTGGAGGCCTTCGAACGCGACGTCGCCGACCGGGTGGGCACCCGCGGAGCGGTGGCGGTCAGTTCCGGCACGGCGGCGCTGCACCTGGCCCTGCTCGGGGTCGGCGTCGAGCCCGGAGCCGTGGTGGTCGTCCCCACGCTGACATTCGTGGCGACCGCGAACGCGGTCCGGTACACCGGCGCCCGGCCGGTCTTCGTCGACTGTGACCCGCGTACCGGCAACGTCGACGTCCCGCTCCTCGCGGATCTGCTGCAGCGGCTGCGCGCCCGGGGCGAGCGGATCGCCGCGGTCGTCCCGGTCGACATGTTCGGCGCGTGCGTGGACTACACGTCGCTCCTGCCGGCCTGTGAGGACGCCGGGGTGCCCGTGGTGGAGGACGCGGCCGAGGCCCTCGGAGCCACGCACCGCGGCCGGGCGGCGGGATCCTTCGGTCGCGTCGGCGCGCTGTCGTTCAACGGCAACAAGATCATGACCACGTCCGGCGGCGGGATGCTCGTCTCCGACGACCTGTCGCTGCTGACCCGGGCCCGGCACCTGGCGACCCAGGCCCGCGAACCCGCGGCGCACTACGAGCACCGCGAGACCGGGTACAACTACCGGCTCAGCAACCTGCTGGCGGCACTGGGCCGGGCTCAGCTCGTGCGGCTGGACGGGATGATCGGCCGCCGCCGGCAGTTGCGCGACCGGTACGCGAAACTCTTCGCCCCGGTGCCGGGCGTCGAACTCGTCGGCGCGGACGACGCCGCGTCGAACTGCTGGCTCACCGTCATCCGGGCCCGGCCCGACCAGTCCGGCTGGCGCGCCGCCGACCTGGCCGCGCATCTCGCCGCCCGGGACATCGAGACGCGTCCGGTGTGGAAGCCGATGCACCGGCAGCCCGCGTACGCGGGATCGGAGAGCCTGCTCACCGGCGCCGCCGACGACCTGTTCGCCGAGGGGCTGACGCTGCCCAGCGGCAGCGCCCTCACCGAGCGCCAGATCGGCGCCGTGCTCGGCGCGATCGACGAGTTCCTGACCGTCCGGACGGGAGTGTCGCCCGCGTGACACCACTGGTGATCGTGGGCTGCGGCGGCCACGGTCGGGAGGTGCTGACCATCGCACGGGCGGTGGTCGCCGCCGGCGGACCCCGCTGGCACCTGGCCGGATTCCTCGACGACCGGCCCGCCGAGGAGAACCTGAAGCGCGTCCAGCGCCTGGACGTGCCGTACCTGGGTGGGCTGGCCTGGCTGCGCGACGCGCCACCGGACACCCACCACGTCATCGGGATCGGCGACCCGCGGGTGCGCCGCGCGGTGGCGGCGCGGGTCGACGCGTACGCGACGCCGGCCGCGAGCCTCGTCCACCCGGACGCCACCGTGGGCCCGGACACCCGGTACGGACCGGGGTTCGTCGCCTTCCCGGGGGCCCGGGTCACCACCAACGTCGCCCTGGGGCGGCACGTGCACCTCAACCAGAACGCCACCGTGGGGCACGACAGCGTGCTCGCCGACTTCGTGTCGGTCAACCCGCTCGCCGCCGTCTCCGGGGACTGCCGGCTGGCGGAGGGCGTTCTGGTGGGCACCACGGCGGCCGTGCTCCAAGGCCTCCAGGTGGGACGGGACAGCACCGTCGGAGCCGGCGCCTGCGTGGTGCGGGACGTGCCGGAGGGCGTCGTGGTCAAGGGGGTTCCCGCGCGCTGATCCCGGCACCTCCCCGGCAGCAGCCCATGGCTGAATGGACCGCGTTCGCGGCAAATCGCCCAAACAATTACTTATAGGCTGCAACAAGGATAAAAAGTACAAAAGTCCTTCTGCCCCTCGGGTGGAAGCGGTCGGAGACGGGAGCAAGACATGCCGCAGGACACCGGAAGCGACGAACGTGCCGCCCAGAGGTCCCGCCGGGGCCGGGCGCGCCGCCGCGCCCTGGGTTTCCTCGCCACCGACACCGCCGCCTGGGTGGGCGGCTTCGTCACCGCCGTCTGGACCCGGTACGAGTTCCACCTACCTCCCGGTCAACTCAGCCGGGCGGCCACCGTCGGCGGCATCGCCGCGCTGATGTACGTGGCGGTCGCCGCGGTACGCCGGCTCCACTCGGGACGCCACCCGCTCGGCAGCCTCCAGGACGTGCAGGGACTCGCCGGCACGGCCACCGCGACCGCCGCCGTCCTGCTGATCGGTCTGCTGCCGTCGCCCGACCGGCCGGTCCCGGCCAGCACCCCCGTGGTGGGCGGTGCGCTCGCCCTGCTGTTCATGCTCTCCGCGCGGTTCGCGTACCGGCACCGTCACGACCTGGCGATGCGGCCCGACGTCCGCTCCTCGACACCCGTGCTGCTGTTCGGGCTCGGTGACGCCGGTCAGGGGCTGCTGCGGGCGATGCTGGGCGACCCGCGCGGCCGGTACCTGCCGGTCGGCGCGCTCGACGACGACCCCGACAAGCGCAACCTGCGCATCGGCGGCGTCCGCGTGCTCGGCGGCCGGGAGGACATCGCCGAGGCGGTCCGGCGCACCGGCGCCACCACCGTGATCTTCTCCGTCGCCAACGCCGACGCCGCGCTGATCCGGCAGATCCGTGAGGCCACCCTCCAGACCGGCGCCGCGTTCAAGGTGCTGCCGCCGGTCCGGGACCTGGTCGACCACCGGATCACCGTGACCGACGTCCGCGACGTCCAGATCAGCGACCTGCTCGGGCGTCGCCAGGTGGTCGGCGACCTGCCGCTGACCGACAACAGCCTGGCCGGCCTGCGGGTCCTGGTCACCGGCGCCGGCGGCTCGATCGGGTCGGAGCTGTGCCGGCAGGTCATGACGGCCGACCCGGGCGAGTTGATGATGCTCGACCGCGACGAGTCGGCCCTGCACGCCCTGCAGATGTCGCTGAACGGGCGGGCCCTGCTGGACGGGCCGGAGCTGATCCTCGCCGACCTCCGCGACGACGAGCGCATCCGGCGGATCGTGCGGGAGCGGCGGCCGGACGTCATCTTCCACGCCGCGGCCCTGAAGCACCTCACCCTCCTGCAGCGGCACCCGGGCGAGGCGGTCATGACGAACGTGTGGGGCACGCTCAGCGTGCTGGACGCGTGCCGGGACGTCGCCAAGTTCGTGAACATCTCGACCGACAAGGCCGCCGACCCGATCAGCGTCCTCGGCTACTCCAAGCGGATCACCGAACGGCTCACCGCCCACGCCGCGTCCCGCTTCCCCGGCACCTTCCTCAGCGTCCGCTTCGGCAACGTGCTGAGCAGCCGCGGCTCGGTGGTCACCGCCTTCCAGAAGCAGATCGAGGCCGGCCGTCCGCTCACCGTCACGCACCCGGAGGTGACCCGCTACCTGATGACCGTGCAGGAGGCGGTGCACCTGGTGCTGCAGGCCGCCGAGATCGGCCGGGACGGCGAGGCGCTGGTGCTCGACATGGGTGAGCCGGTGCGGATCGCCGACCTGGCCCGTCAGATGGCCGAACAGGCCGCCAGCACCGTGCCGATCGTCTACACCGGACTCCGCCCCGGCGAGAAGCTGCACGAGGACCTGTTCGGCACCGGCGAGGTCGACACCCGTCCGCTGCACCCGCTGATCTCGCACGTCGCGGTGCCGGCGCTGGACCCGCTGGAGGTGAGCGGGCTCGACCCGTACGACGACCCGGAGAAGGTGGTGGCACAGCTCGCCCAACTCTGCCACCCGCCGGTCCGGCCCGCCGGCCGGACGATGCAGGTGCCGCTCTCGCGCTGACCGCCGGCAAGACGGAGCGGGCCGGCGACCCGAAGGTCGCCGGCCCGCTCCGCATTTCTGCCCCTGGCCGCCGTTCGCCGCCGCCAGCGGGGACGGTCGTGGGGGGAGCGACCGGATCAGCGGCGGATGCCCGCCCAGTCGTGGTGCCGGCGGACGGTCGACAGGATGAAGTCGACGACCCGGCGGGAGGTGTCCGGGACCCGGTAGTCGACCGGACAGGGCACCCCGTGGATGCCGACCTGGTCGACGGTCACCCGGACCGCCTCCACGACGCCCTCCGGGTCCAGGCCGGTCATGATGATGCCGCCGGCGTCCAGCGCCTCCGGACGTTCGATCGACTCGCGCAGCGTCACCGCGGCGAAGCCGAGGATCGCCGCCTCCTCGCTGATCGTGCCGCTGTCGGAGAGCGTGCAGTACGCCTTCGTCTGCAGGTGCACGTAGTCGAACAGGCCGAACGGCTCGTGGAAGGCGATCCCGTCCAGCACCGTCGCGTCCGGCGCCAGCGCCTCCAGCCGCTTGCGGGTCCGCGGATGCGTGGAGACCAGCACCGGGTACCCCCAGCGGTCGCGGACCGCCCGCAGGCAGTCCAGCAGCCGCGCGAGCCGGTCCGGGCGGTCCACGTTCTCCTCGCGGTGCGCGCTGACCAGGAAGTACCGGCCCGGCGTGAGATCCAGCTGGCGCAGGATCGTCGAGGCGGCGATGTCCGCCCGGTAGTGTTCCAGCACCTCACGCATGGGCGAGCCGGTGTGCAGGATCCGGCGCGGGTGCAGCCCCTCGGCGAGCAGGTTGCGCCGCGCGTGCTCGGTGTAGACGAGGTTGAAGTCCGCGACGTGGTCGACCAGCCGGCGGTTCGTCTCCTCCGGCACGTTGAGGTCGAAGCAGCGGTTACCGGCCTCCATGTGGTAGACCGGCACCCGCATCCGGCGGGCCATCAGCGCCCCGATGCAGCTGTTCGTGTCACCGAGGACGAGCAGGGCGTCCGGCCGCAGCTCGGCGATGGCACCCTCCATGCCGACCAGCACGCCACCGAGCACCCGGCCGAGCGACGACGTGTCGACGCGGAGGAAGCGGTCCGGCTCCCGGATCCGCAGTTCCTTGAAGAAGATGTCGGACAGCGAACTGTCCCAGTTCTGTCCCGTGTGGACCAGCACGTGGTCCACCGCCTCGTCCAGCCGGGCGATCACCCGGGAGAGTCGGATGATCTCCGGCCGGGTGCCCACCACCGTCATCACGCGGGTCATGACCGTCCTCTCTGCGCTGCCACCTTGGTGAAGATGTCCTCGAACTGGTCGACACCGACCCGCAGGCACATCCGCTCCTGGTAGGCCCGTCGGGCCCGCTGCCCCATGGCGGCGCGGTCGGCCGCCGGTGTGTCGGTCGCCAACAGGAAACGACCCGCGAGCGCCGCCCAGTCCTCCGGCGGGCAGACGAGGCCGGACCCGGTCGAGTCGACCAGGGCGGCCGCGTCCCCACCGAGCGAGGCGATCACCGGGGCGCCGCACGCCAGCGCCGCCTGCAACTTCGACGGGACGGTGCCACGCAACGCCGGCAGGTCCCGCAGGCAGACCAGCTGCCAGTCGGCCGCCGCGTACAGGTCGGCCATCTCCTCGGGGGCGCGGCGGCCGACGAACCGGACGTTGTCGGCGCCCAGCTCGGCGGCGAGCCGGCGCGCCTCGTCCTCGCCGGCGCCCGAGCCGACCAGGACCAGGTCCACCTGGTCCCGGACGGCGGCCGCCGCGCGGATCGCCGTGTCCACGCCCTGCAGCAGGCCGAGGTTCCCGGCGAACATCACCGTGCACCGACCCCGGTGGCCGAGCGCCGCCCGGGCCGCGTCGGTGGCCGGCACGGGCCGGAACAGGACGTCGTCGGTCCAGTTCCACACCACGCGTACGCGGTCCGGATCGGCGCCCCGCTCCACCACCAGGTCCGCCATCGCGGGTGAGATCACCACGACGGCGGACGCCAGCCGGTACGTCGTCCGCATGAGAGCGTCCAGGCCACTCGCCACCGCCCGACCGGCCAGGCCCGTCGGGGCCATCCCGGACTGCAGTACGGACTCCGGCCACATGTCCTGCACGTGCAGGACGATCGGCGTCCGCCGGGCGGCCCGGACCAGCGCAGCAGCGGCGATCGCGGTCGGCGGCGGGTGGTAGACGTAGGTGACGTCGACGCCGCCCAACCACCTCGGCCCGGCGAGCGCGCTGCTGGCGCCGAAGGAGACGTGGCTGGCCGCCCGGCGTAGCGCCGAGGTGTCGTGGCTCGGGTACGCGGGAACCCGCCGCACCGCGACGGGTCCCTGCGCCTCGACATGCCGCCAGCGCTGCCGCCAGCCCGGGTAGATCCGCCCGTGCGGATAGCTCGGGAAGGTGGTGAGCACCCGGACGTCGTGACCGCGGGCGGCCAGTTGCTGGGCCAGGTTGCCGGGGATGAACACACCCTCCGGCGGGTACCACTGGCTGACCAGGCCGACCTTCACGCGACGACCGCCACGGGCTTCGGGATCGTCGCCTCCACCGGTTCCGGCCAGGTGTCGGGGCGCCCCGGGTCGAACAGTTCGTTGGTCCAGAACAGGGTGACCAGTTCGTCGTCGCCGGTGTTGACCAGCTTGTGCACCCACATGGTGGGCATGTCCACGAGTACCGGCTCGTCGCCCGATACCGGGAACCGGATCACCTCGGTGTCGCAGACCCGGCGCAGGCTGATCTCCGCCGTTCCGCGCAGCACCACGAACCGCTCCACCTTGGCGAGGTGGAAGTGGTCGCCGCGGGTCACGCCCGGATGCGTCGTCGAACAGAACGTCTGCCCCGCTCCCCCGTGCACCTTCACCGTCTCGACCAGTTCGCCGCGCGCATCGGCGCGACGCGGCGGGACGAGTGGGTACCGCTCCGGGAAACAGTGCGACCGGTAGGTGTTGAAGAGGCGCACGTCGTGCCGGTCCGCCAGGGTGGGAATCTCGCCGGTCCGGTAGGTCGCGGCCATCCCGGCCAGCCGGTCGGCGAGGTCGTGGACATTCGTACGCAGGGGCGGCATCGTCGGATCCCAGGAGCCGGCGGCCGGCACGCCGGCGAGCCGGGCCGCGGCGTCGGTCACGTGCACCAGACCGAGTTCCCGGTCACCGTGCACCTTCGGCTGTCCGCCCTCGGCCAGCAGGCGGCAGAACGTGGCGACTGCGGAGTTGTAGTGCGGGCGGCCGTGTTCGCCGTACAGGTTGGGCAGCAGCACGTCATCGACAGGCAGGCCGGTGTCCGCGAGGATCCGCGCGGCGGCCGCCTTCGCCTCGCCGTACGGCGTGCCGTTGCCGGCCTGCACCGAGTTCGCGTACACGACGGACCCCGGCGGGACCTCGGCGGCGCGCAACCCGGCCGCGAGCTGCGTGGCGAGCCGGAGGTTGCCGCCCCTGACCTCCGCCGGGTCGCCGCGGTTGATCCCGGCCAGGTGCAGCACGCGGTCGACGCCGGACACCTTTGCCGCGACCGCCTGTGGATCGGCGAGGTCGGCGCGGGTGACGACGGCCGGCTCCGGCCAGCCAAGGGCCCGCAGCAGTACCCGCACGTGCCAGCCGAGGAAGCCCCCGGCGCCGGTGACGGCGAGCCTCAACACGCCAGCACCGGATCCCGCAGGGCCAACTCCGCGCGGACCTCGGGCAGCGTCTTCAGCAGCTCGACGATCTCCGGTACGCCCAACCGCGGCGCGTTCGCCGAGTTGAAGTCCTCAATTGGTCCCCTCCCGAGCTCGCCCTCGGAGACGTACAGCGCGTAGTTGAGGTCGCGGGCGTCCAGCGGCACGCGAAGGAAGTCGCCGAAATCCTCGGCCTGCATCAGCTCCTCGCGGCTGGCCAGCGTCTCGTCCGGCTTCTCGCCGTGCCGGACGCCGATGACGTCCAGCTTGGCCGGCACGTCGAAGAGCTGGCAGACCGCCTCGGCCAAATCGCCGATCGTGCAGGCGGCGGCCTTGCGGATAAAGATGTCGCCCGGGCGGGCATTCTGGAAAGCGTGCTCCACCAGGTCCACCGACTCGTCCAGGGACATCAGGAAGCGGGTCATCCCCGGGTCGGTCACGGTGGGCGCCCGCCCCGCCTTGATCTGTTCGATGAAGAGCGGGATGACCGATCCGCGCGAGTACATGACGTTGCCGTACCGGACGCAGGAGACGGTGGTGGCGCTGTGCGGGTTGTTCCGGGCGTGCGCCTGGGCGACCTTCTCCATCAGGGCCTTCGTCATGCCCATCGCGTTGACCGGGTAGACCGCCTTGTCGGTGCTGAGCAGCACGACCGAGCTGGCCCCGTGGCGTTCGGCGGACTCGATCACGTTGGCGCTGCCGACGATGTTGGTCCGCATCGCCTCGATCGGGAAGAACTCGCACGACGGGACCTGCTTCAGCGCCGCGGCGTGGAACACGTAGTCCACGCCGCGGCTCGCCCGCGACACGGAGTCGAGGTCCCGGACGTCACCGACGTGGTAGCGCACCCGGTCGTCCCCGATGACGTGTCGCATGAGGTCCTGTTTGGCCTCGTCGCGACTGAGGATCCGGACCTCGCCGACCTCGTGGGCGAGGAGGCGGCGCACCATCGTCTGTCCGAAGGAACCGGTGCCACCGGTAATCAACACCCGACTTCCAGCAGGTAGCAGAGTCACCCGAGGGCCCCCGATCCGTTGAGTTGGCGTACTCTCACCCAGGCCCTAACGAGACAAAAGAGACAAAGTTACCTAAACATCGCGAGGATGCTGAGCTGCCGCCCGGAGGCTCAGCGGCCTCGGCCCTTCTCTGCCGTGGCCCCCGATTGGCCCGCTCCGCCGCGGAAGTTCTCCAGTAACCGCTTCTGAAGAAGCGCGGTCTCGGCCTCCCAGACGAACTCCGCCCGGCCGGTCACGAAGCAGTGCCGCGCCAGCGCCCGTAGCTCAGTGAGGTCCTCCGCCAGCCGGGCGAGGAGCTCGCTGAGCGGAGCTGGCTCTACCGGGACGGCCCAACCGACCCGATACTTTTCGATCAGTGCCCGATTCTCGGGCAGGTTCCCTGCGATGACCGGCCGGCCCGCCACCACTGCCTCGAAGAGCTTGTTGGAGAGTCCGTCATTGGCCGGGTCGACCGGTTGGTACAGAGCGGTGCTCACGTGGGCGCGCTGATATCGGCTCGGCACGTCCGCCGCCGAGCAGGGGCCGTCCAGGGAGACGTAGGACTGCGCACCGAGCCGGACGATCCGGCTCCGGAGCGCCTGCCGGTAGTCCTCGCTCGCCGGTCCGGTTATCTCGAGCCGCACCCGTGCGCCGGCGGATCGTGCGTCGGCGACGGCGTCGATCAACACCTCGAGCCCGCGTCCCGGATAGAGGGTTCCCACGCAGGCCACGACGAGTTCTGGCCCGGACGGAGGCGGAACGAACTCCGGCGCGAACGAGGCGAGCGGGACGTTGCGCACCACCATCACGTCGTCGAAGCCCAACTTCCGGAAGGCGACCGCGTTGCTCTCGCAGACTGCCACCACCGTCAGGCCCCGTTGGCGTGCGACCCGCCGGAGCAGTTGCGGCTCCACCCGGGAGAACCAAGTGGCCAGCGAGCCCTTGGTGCGGATGCCGCCTGGGCGCTCCCGTCCGTTCAGGACGACGTGGCTGCCCCAGCGCCGCCGGTGCGCCAGCCCGATCCAGAACAGGGAGATGTGACCGACGAACACCGTTTTGGCCGGCGTCGCCAGGACCCGGCGCCGGAGTCGCCACACCCCGGGCAGGTAAACACCGACAAGATTGCGTACCGACGCGACGAGTCGACGCCGGTCGTCAATCCGACGCACCGGCAGATGCTCCACGTCGACACCGTCGATCCACGAGCGGCCCGTCTCGTCTGCCGCGCCGAAGCGCCCGGCTCGGGACAGCGTCACGGCCCGCACGATGCCTGGAAGACCAGACGCGACGGTCATGGCTATCTTCCGCGTCCGGGTGGAATGGCGGTATGGGGAGATGTCGAAGAGGAGAAGTGTCGTGTCGGTTGCCATGAGAACTCGATTCATTGATGCGGCGAAACGACCTAGATCGACCCGATAGCGCAGGTAAGCCGGCATCAGGTTGAACGAAGCAATCGTTCATGCGTTGCGATTCGGAACATCGACGATGACCTGGCGAGAGCATCACTCGGCCCGGGCCGGCGCTAACTCCGACACCTGAATCGCAGACAACGTTTGCTGAGCCCGGTGGCGCCGGACCGTCCACAGCGAGAGGAGCCAACCGGCCACGTACGAGGCCGCCGCCGAAATTCCGAACGCCCACACCGCCAACAGCGGCGAACCGTCGGACATGGCCACCGCGCAAACCGCTCCCGTTACCAGCAGCACGCGGCCCGCGTCCCAAGCCAGTTGCAGGCCCTGCCGACCGAATACGACAAGGGTCTGCGACATCGGTGATGCGACGAGCTGCGTCGCGGCGTAAACCGCCAGCGCCTGTGCGTACAGCCCGCTGTTCGCCCACTGCGCCCCAAAGAGCCAGACGAAGACCGGCGGGGCACCGAGGGTGACGACCACGAGCCCGACACCGGCGATGACGGCCAGTTGCCGGCTCGCTCGATGGAACAGCCGTTCGATGCGTAGGCCGTCACCGCTACGTGCGGTGCGCGACAGCTCCGCGAGGTACACCTGGGCTACTGCCATGCCTAGAAGCGCCGCCGGCAGCGCGAGGACCCGTTGTGTCAGACCGAGCCAGCCGGCCACCTCCGCGCCGTAGCGATAGGCGATGAGCAGAATCGGTACCTGCAACCCGATGACGTTGAGGAGCCCGGACGGTCCCATGAGGAGCGGGAAACGGCGGTGACGCACCGCGGTCCGCCAGAGCGTCGAACGTCGCGCCGCGATCTCGCCAGGGCGGATCCGGCGGGTCTCCCGGGCCAGGCTGAGGGCACCGACGAGATAACCGGCCCCAAGCCCCAACGCCATCCCCCCGGCCTTCAAGCCGGCCACGCCGGCGCCGATCTGCGTCAACAGCATCGCGCCGGACTGAAGGAGGTTGCGCCGGCCGATCGCCACGTACCGGCGGTGCCGGATCGCGAACTGGTTCAGCACCAGGACGGCACCCATGGCAGCGGCGGTCCACGGGGTCAACCAAAGCCACGACCGCAGCGCCGGCTGACCGAAGAGTGCAGCGGCCTCCTCCCGCACCATGGCGACGACGACAGTCCCCAGCAATGCGGTGACCAGGGTTGTCACGAGGCCGAGGGTCACCAGGGCGAGCGCATCGCGGTCGCGTTGCGGCAGTGGGATCGCCAGCTCGAATCGCCCGGCGGCGACTGTCCCCACTATCGCCGCCAGGGTGGCGAGCACGGCGAAGGCGCCGAAGTCCGCAGGGCTGTAGAGTCTTGCCAGCAGCGGTGCGGCGAGCAGTAGGAGCAACTGGCCGGTGCCACTTCCGGCCGCGATGCTGAGTACACCCAGCTTGCTTCCACCGAGTCGATCGCGGATGGTCCCCACCAGGCCGGCTGGCCCGCGCGCGGGCCGTATGCGCGGTGGGTTGCTGCCGGGCGGCACAGCGGGTGACGGGCGCACCTCGTCAGATCTGCCGGAAGGCGGCATGCCGCGACGCATGCTGCCCCCGATAGGACAGACCCGACGGCACCGTGACGAGTGCGGCGGCCGGCCGGGGTTGCCGGCGAACAATGACGGATCGCCGGTAGCCACGACCGATCCGGCTGCCCCAATACCACAATGCGAGGTAGCTGACCAGGCCGACGTTGAGGGGAGCCTCGATGCCACCCGCCATCCACGTGCCGAGAACCGCGGTGGTGCCGGAGAACCCGACGAGTTCCAGGGAGTTGTAGTGAGCGCGGCGCAGGGTCCGCTGCGTCAGAAGCTGGAGCAGCACACCGAAAAGGGCCGCGAAAATGATCAGCCCTGCGGTGTCAAAGTTGTAATGGACCGAGCCCCACAGCGAGGGTGGCGACGTTCCCCGGGTCGATCCGTAGAGGATGGCGAAGACCTCGTTGCTCAGGGTGCTGCCACGATTTCCCGGCAGGATGCCGGCGAGTCCCTGCAACCATTCCCCGCCATAGCGGACCGGACTGTCGGCGGTGTAGACAAAGGCCGCAAGGCCGGACGCCTGGTTGTCGTTCAGGAAGCGCCTGCCCAGGTCGGTGATCGCAGTTCGCAGCGGACTATCGGCACTCCCGTCACCCCTGGCCAGCACATAGGTGGACAGCAGCATGAGCGGCAGACCGATGCCCAGCGGCATCAGCAGGGCCGCTCGCGGCAACCGGCGACGGTGGTGCAGGAACGTGTAGACCATCGAGGTCAGCAGGAACGTCACCAGCGCACCACGCTGACCGGTGGCCATCAGCGCGAGCAGAGCTACCGCCCCGAGCACCAGCGAGGCGACCCTCGCGAAGGTCCCACGCCGGTTGAAGGCCCACACGATCAGGATGAGCGTCAACGAGGGTAAGATCACGTTCTTGAACTGGTTGACGTACCCCGGGAAGAAGTATGCGTCGCCCGCGTACGACTCCAGGCGGAGTGTCGCGATGTCCGCGGGTGCGCCACTCAGCTGGCCGCGTAGCCCTTCGAGGAACGCGCTGTACCCGACCGCCGTGAAGTAGACCACCGTAACAAGGATGGAGATGCCGACGACGGCCAGGATCGCTGCCGTGGGCGGTACCAGGGTCACCCGGTAGCCCGAGTAGGAGGTCCGGACCTTGGCGGAGATCGCCTCGTTGTGCGCCAGAACGAGGTGGGTGAACAAGCTTGCGGTGATGTAAATGGCGACCGCCGCCGCGAGCAGCTTCGCATAGAAGACCTGAACCTCGGAGGCGGGATCGACCAACTGGATCGTGCCGTAGAGCATCACCAGCTGGGACACGAGGAACAGTCCGTCCGGGGAAAGGAGCCCGTAGCGGCGGACGGCGACCCAATAGTGGATCATGGCCCACCCGAGGACCAGTAAAAACGTCAGGATCATTTCCGGTCCCCCGTTCTCCGCCGACGATGGCTCAACGATGGCTGTCCGGTCAGGTCACGCGCCCTCGACAGCCGCGATGACGCGCCCGCAAGCAAGCCGGTGCCCTTAAGGGCATTGACATATCTCATCGCCATCGAAAAGCTCGCCTCACAGGTCCTTCCACACCAGGAGGCGCAATGAGGCGCACACGGCTGGCGATCGTCGGCGTGTTCACTCTGGTCGGCGCGCTCGCGCTGACCGCACCGGCAAGCGCGCGGCCGCCGTCCGACCCGGCCGGCCGCGACGGTCTGGAGGTGTACGTCGGCACGGTGAACCCGGAGCAGTTGGAGAAGCTGCGTCACGCCGGCGTCGACCTCGGTCACGACCACGCCGAGACCGACCGGTCGGGGCAGACCCGCATCGAGACGGTGCTCAGCAAGCGGCAGGCGGCACGACTGGCCGGCCAGGGCGTGAAGTTGAAGGTCAAGAAGGTGCGCGGCAAGGACGCCTCGCAGGCGCTGCGCGAGCAGGCGGCGGCCGGCTGGTCGGCGTTCCGCTCCTACAGCGAGCCGGGCGGGATCCGGGACGAGATCACCGCCACCGCCGCGCGGTACCCGCGACTGACCAAGGTGGAGACCATCGGCCGGTCGGTGCAGGGCAAGCCGATCCTCGCGGTCAAGGTCACCAAGGACGCGAAGAAGGTCCGTGACGGCAAGCGGCCGGCGGTGCTCTACGCGAGCGCCCAGCACGCCCGCGAGTGGATCACGCCGGAGATGACCCGGCGCCTGATGCACCACCTGCTGGACAACTACGGCAGCGACCGCGACATCACCCGGCTGGTGGACACCACCGAGCTGTGGTTCGTGCCGGTCGCCAACCCGGACGGCTACGACCACACCTTCACGCCCGGCAACCGCCTCTGGCGCAAGAACCTGCGGGACAACGACGGTGACGGGCGGATCACCACCGCCGACGGCGTCGACCTCAACCGCAACTTCAGCTACAAGTGGGGGTACGACAACGAGGGCTCCTCCCCCGACCCGAACGGCGACACCTACCGCGGCCCGGGCCCGAACTCGGAGCCCGAGACCAGGGCGCTGGACCAGCTGTTCCGGCGGGTCGGCTTCGAGTTCCTCGTCAACTACCACTCCGCCGCCCAGTTGCTGCTCTACGGCGTGGGCTGGCAGGTGAGCACGCCCACCCCGGACGACGTCATCTACGAGGCGATGGTCGGCGACGACGCCAACCCGGCGGTGCCCGGCTACGACCCGGACATCTCGGCGGAGCTGTACACCACCAACGGCGACACCGACACGCACGCCACGGTCCGCTACGGCACCCTCGGCTTCACCCCCGAGATGTCGACCTGCCAGGCGGCGGCCGCCTCCGACCCGGACGACGAGTGGCGCCCGGAGGACTGCGTCAGCAGCTTCATCTTCCCCGACGACGAGGACCTGATCGCCGCCGAGGTGGCGAAGAACCTGCCGTTCGCGCTCGCCGTGGCGAAGTCCGCGCACGACCCCGACGACCCGGTGTCGGTGGTCGGCCGCAGCACCGCCGACTTCGTGGTCGACGACTTCGACACGTCGTACGGGCGGAGCCAGCAGGTCGCCTCGATCACCCGCCGCGCCCTGAAGAACGTGCGGATGCACTACACGGTCAACGGCAGCCGGCCGAAGACCGTCAGCGTGCGCGAGTGGCAGGGCGGCGAACGGTACGGCAACACGCACGACGACTACTACGCGGAGCTGCGCGGCACGGTGACCGGCACCCGGCCGGGCGACCGGGTCGAGGTCTGGTTCAGCGGCAACAAGCCGGGAGCCGGGAAGGTCACCAGCGACCGGTTCACGTACCGGGTGCACGACGACATCGGTGGCGACGTCCTGGTGCTCGCGATGGAGGACGTCACCGGGCTCAGCCCGGCCCAGGGCGTCACCACCGCGAAGTACGCCGACGAGATGGCCGCGGCGCTGACCGCGGCGGGCCGCACCAGCGACGTGTACGACTTCGACACGATGGGCCGCGCGGCCCCGCACCCGCTGGGCGTGCTGTCGCACTACGAGACGGTGCTGTGGGAGACCGGTGACGACGTGATCCCCCGGGCCCCGGGCCAGGTGCCGGGGACGACGACCCGGTCGGCGCTGGAGACCGAGCTGGCCGTCCGGGACTACCTGAACGAGGGCGGCAAGCTCCTGCTCAGCGGCAAGTACGCGCTGTTCGCGCAGGCCGCCAACGGCCAGTACGCGTACCAGCCGAACGGGCCGGCGGAGTGCACCGACCCGGACGACGCCACCTGCCTGCCGCTGCTGAACGACTTCCAGCAGTACTGGTTGGGTGCGTACACGTACGTCAGCGACGGGGGCAGCGGCGCCGACGGCCCGTACGCGGTGACCGGCGAGGACGATGCCTTCGCCGGTTTCGCCGGCACGCTGAACGCGCCCGGGTCGGCGGCCAACCAGGACCACACGGCGTCGTTCCTGACCACGTCGAGCTTCCTGCCGCGGGACCAGTTCCCGCAGTTCGCCAGCTCGGCACCGGTCGGCTGGGAGCGGCCGGGTGCCGCGCCGTTCGACCCGCGCACCGGTGACTGGTACCTGTGGAGCGGGCAGGCCGACGAGTCGTACAAACGGCTCACCCGCACCATCGACCTCACCGGCGCCAGCAGCGCCGAGCTGCGCTTCTTCACCTCGTACGACATCGAGCCGAACTGGGACTACCTGATCGTCGAGGCGCACGAGGTGGGCAGCGACGCCTGGACGACCCTGCCGGACGCGGGCGGGAAGACCGGCACCGGCACCGGTGAGAGCTGCGCGTCCGGCTGGGTGGAGCAGCTGCACCCGTGGCTCGGCCGGTACCAGGGGGCGGACTGCTCGCCGACCGGCACCACCGGCAGTTGGAACGCCGCGACCGGCGCCTCGAACGGCTGGCAGGAGTTCGTGGCCGACCTGTCCGCGTACGCCGGCAAGAAGGTCGAGGTGTCGGTCTCGTACGTCTCCGACTGGGGTACCCAGGGCCTGGGGGTCTTCCTCGACGACACGCGCGTGGTCGTCGACGGCGCGACGGTCGCCGAGACCTCGTTCGAGACCGACCTGGGCGGCTGGACGGTGGCCGGCCCGCCGCCCGGCTCGGCGGGCAACGCCACCGACTGGGCGCGCAGCCAGCAGGCGTTCGAGGAGGGCGCGGCGGTGGTCACCGCCGACACCGTCTACCTCGGCTTCGGCCTGGAAGGGCTGGCCCCGGCGGCCCGCGACGACCTGGTGAAGCGGGCGCTGACCCACCTGACGGGGGCGGCGCGCCGCTGACGGTCCTCCCCCGGTGCGCCGGCGGTCCACCCGGACCGCCGGCGCACCTGCCGTTTCCGGCCGCCCAGCCCGCCCACAGTGTGGTGAGCTGGGACCATGGATCGGATCCGGCTCGGGCTGGTGCTGCACCCGACCCGGGACGTCACCGAGGTGGTCGGCATCATCGCCGACTGGGTGGCCCGGCACCGGATGACCCTGGCGGTCCGGTCCGAGGACCGGCACCGGGTGCCCGCCACCGTGGAACCGCTTCCCGCCGACGAGGTGGCGACGGTCTGCGACGCGCTGATCAGTATCGGTGGGGACGGCACGATGCTCGGCGCGCTGCGCTCGGCGGTCCGGGACCCGAAGCCGGTGCTCGGCGTACACCTGGGCCGGCTCGGCTTCCTGGTCGAGGTGGAGCCACCGGACCTGCCGGCGGCGTTGGAGCGGCTGGCGAACAAGGACTTCGTCGTGGAGCGGCACAGCTGCCTGGCCTGTGACGTGTGCGGCGACGACCTCGTGGCCTTCAACGACGTCGCGCTGGTCCGGCAGCCGGGCTCGGGTTTCGTCACCGCCACCCTCGGGGTGGACGGCCAGCGGTACGGCTACTACCGCTGCGACGCGCTGGTGGTGAGCACGCCGACCGGGTCGACCGCGTACAGCTACGCGGCGGGCGGGCCGCTGGTCTCCCCGGCGAGCGACGCGGTGGTGGTCACGCCGTCCGCGCCGATGGCGGGGATCTCCCGCTCGGTGATCCTCTCCCCCGACGAGCGGATCCGGCTGGAGCTGACACCGGGATCCGCGCCGGTCGCGGTGGAGGTGGACGGTCTGGTGATCCGGGACGCGGCGACCGAGGGCGCGGTCGAGGTGACCTACCGCCGCGACGCCGGGCTGGTTGTCCGCTTCAACCCACGCCGCCACCAGGAGCGCAACCAGCTCAAGCTGAGCCTCCTGGACCTGCCGTTGCTCCCCGAACAGCTCCGGGAACTGCTCCCGGCCAACCTCCGCGACCAGCTGAACCGCCGCGAACTGCCCCCACCCCGCTGACCCGGTCAGGCCTTGGCGAGGACCGCGGAGACCAGGTTCTTCGCCTCCTCCTGGATGCGGGTCAGGTGGTCGGGGCCCTGGAAGGACTCGGCGTAGATCTTGTAAACGTCCTCGGTGCCGGAGGGGCGGGCCGCGAACCAGCCGCTCTCGGTGGTGACCTTGAGCCCGCCGATGGGTGCGCCGTTGCCGGGTGCGGTGGTGAGCGTGGCGGTGATCGGCTCGCCGGCCAGCTCGGTCGCCGTCACCTGATCCGGCGACAGCCTGCCGAGCACCGCCTTCTGCTCCCGGGTGGCCGGGGCGTCGATCCGGGCGTACGCGGGCGCGCCGAAACGACCGGCCAGCTCGGCCCAGTGCTCGCTGGGTGTCCGGCCGGTGGTGGCGATGATCTCGGACGCGAGGAGGCAGAGCAGGATGCCGTCCTTGTCGGTGGTCCAGGTGCCGCCGTCCCGCCGCAGGAAGGACGCGCCCGCGCTCTCCTCGCCGCCGAAGCCGACCGCGCCGTCGAGCAGGCCGGGCACGAACCACTTGAAGCCGACCGGCACCTCCAGCAA
This sequence comes from Micromonospora sp. WMMD558, assembly GCF_049315255.1. Lineage (NCBI taxonomy): Bacteria > Bacillati > Actinomycetota > Actinomycetes > Micromonosporales > Micromonosporaceae > Micromonospora > Micromonospora sp. WMMD558. The sequence goes on from NZ_CP186061.1 coordinate 5,637,628, forward strand.
CGGGCGCCCCAGGTCGGCCGCCACCCGGTCGATCATGGACGAGGACACCAGGGTCTTGCCGACCGCGGCGGCCGGACCCCACTGCTCCCGGGTGCGGAACAGGTGGGCGATGGCCACCGCCAGGTAGTGGTTCGGGTTCATCAGGCCGCCGTCGGGGGTGACGACGCCGTGCCGGTCGGCGTCGGCATCGTTGCCGGTGGAGACCTGGTAGTCGGCGCGGGCGGCGATCAGCGACGCCATCGCGTTGGGCGACGAGCAGTCCATCCGGATCTTGCCGTCACCGTCGAGGGTCATGAACCGCCACGTCGGGTCGACCGTGGGATTGACCACGGTGAGGTCGAGGCGGTGCCGCTCGGCGATCTCACCCCAGTAGGCGACGCTGGCGCCGCCGAGCGGGTCGGCGCCGATGCGCACCCCGGCCGCCCGGACCGCGTCGAGGTCGAGCGCCGCCGGCAGGTCGTCGACGTAGCGGGCGAGGAAGTCGTACGAGCCGGTGGTGTCGGCGGCGCGCGCCCGCGCGTACGGGATGCGGCGCACCTCCTTGAGCCCGGCGGCGAGGATCGCGTTCGCGCGGTCCTGGATCCACTTCGTGACGTCGGTGTCGGCCGGCCCGCCGTGGGTCGGGTTGTACTTGAATCCGCCGTCGTCCGGCGGGTTGTGCGACGGGGTGATCACGATGCCGTCGGCGAGGCCGCTGGTCCGCCCCCGGTTGTGGGTGAGGATGGCGTGTGAGACGGCCGGGGTGGGCGTGTAGCCGTCCCGGCTGTCCACGAGGACGGTGACCTCGTTGGCGGCGAGCACCTCCAGCGCGTCGACCGCGGCCGGGGCGGAGAGCGCGTGCGTGTCGCGGCCGAGGAACAGCGGGCCGTCCAGGCCGCGCTCGCGGCGGTAGTCGCAGAGCGCCTGGGTGACCGCGAGGATGTGGTCGGAGTTGAAGGCGTTGCGCAGCGACGAGCCCCGGTGCCCGGACGTGCCGAAGGAGACCTGCTGCGCCGGGTCCTCCGGGTCGGGATGCTCCGCGTAGTACGCGGTGACCAGCATCGGCACGTCGACCAGGTCGGACGGCTGGGCGGGCTGACCCGCGCGGGGATGCGTGCTCACGGCTCCACCTTCTGACCCTTGCCGATGACGACGATGCCGTTGTCGGAGACGGTGTAACGCTGCCGGTCCTTCTCCAGGTCCACGCCGATCTCGCACCCCTCGGGCACGTACACGTTCTTGTCCAGGATGGCCCGGCGGATCACGGCGTGCCGGCCGATCTCGACCCCCTCCATCAGCACCGCGCCGTCCACGTGCGACCAGGAGTGGACCTTGACCTTGGGCGAGATCACCGAATTCTCCACCAGGGAGCCGGAGATCACCGCTCCCGGCGAGACCATCGACGCCACCGCCCGGCCGACCCGCTCGCCCCACTGGTGGACGAACTTCGCCGGCGGGTAGGGCGGTTGCTGGCTGTAGATCGGCCAGTCGAAGTTGTACAGGTTGAACACCGGGTGGACGTTGATCAGATCCATGTGGGCGTCGTAGAACGAGTCGAGCGTCCCCACGTCCCGCCAGTAGCCACGGTCCCGGTCGGTGCTCCCCGGGACCTCGTTGTCCTTGAAGTCGTAGACGTTCGCCTCGCCCCGATCGACGAGCATGGGGATGATGCTGCCGCCCATGTCGTGCTTGCTGGACTTGTCCTCCGCGTCGCGCTCCACCGCCTCGCAGAGCGCCTTCGTGGTGAAGACGTAGTTGCCCATCGAGGCGTAGATCTGGTCGGGCGCGTCGGGCAGGCCCACGGCGTCGGTGGGCTTCTCCCGGAAGGCCCGGATGCGCCGGCCGTCCGCACCGACCTCGATGACGCCGAACTGGTCGGCCATGGACAGCGGCTGCCGGATGCCCGCCACGGTGACCCCGGCGCCGGAGGCGATGTGGTCCTCCACCATCTGCCGCGGGTCCATCCGGTAGATGTGGTCGGCGCCGAAGACGATCACGTAGTCGGGCTGCTCGTCGTTGATCAGGTTGAAGCTCTGGTAGATCGCGTCGGCGGAGCCCGCGAACCACCACGGGCCGCGGCGCTGCTGCGCCGGCACCGGGGTGACGTAGTTGCCGAGCATGGTCGACATCCGCCAGGTCTGGGTGATGTGCCGGTCCAGCGAGTGCGACTTGTACTGGGTCAGCACCACGATCTTGAGAAATCCGGCGTTGGCCAGGTTGGAGAGGACGAAGTCGACCATGCGGTACATCCCGCCGAACGGGACGGCCGGCTTGGCCCGGTCCGTGGTGAGCGGCATCAGGCGCTTGCCCTCCCCACCCGCCAGGACGATCGCGAGCACCTTGGCAGCCATGTCCCGACGCTAGCGACCCTGCCGCGACTTCACCACTCGTACGCGCACAGTTCCGCACCCGGTGCGGTGCTGGTTTCTGCACTAGGGTGCCGGGCATGACCGACGTCCCGCGGCTCCGCGTCGACCTGCTCACCCGCGAGTACCCGCCCGAGGTGTACGGCGGGGCCGGGGTGCACGTCGAGTACCTGGCCCGCGAGTTGCGCGACCTCGCCGACGTGCGGGTCCACTGCTTCGGCGCGCCGCGCACCGAGCCGGGGGTCACCGCGTACGCCGAACCGCCCGGCCTGGCCGGCGCGAACGCCGCGCTGCGGACGATGGGCGTGGACCTGGAGATGGCGGCGGGCTGCGCCGGCACCGACCTGGTGCACAGCCACACCTGGTACGCCAACCTCGGCGGGCACACGGCGAAGCTGCTGCACGGCGTGCCGCACGTGGTGACCGCGCACAGCCTGGAGCCGCTGCGTCCGTGGAAGGCCGAGCAGCTCGGCGGCGGGTACGCGCTGTCCTCGTGGTGCGAGCGGACGGCGGTGGAGGCGGCCGACGCGGTGATCGCGGTGAGCGCGGGGATGCGGCAGGACGTGCTGATGGCGTACCCGGCGGTGAACCCGGACCGGGTGAAGGTGGTCCACAACGGCATCGACACCACGCAGTACGCCCCGGACCAGGGCACCGACGTCGTCGACCGGCTCGGGATCGACCCGTCCCGCCCCAGCGTCGTGTACGTCGGGCGGATCACCCGGCAGAAGGGCCTGCCGTACCTGCTGCGGGCCGCGCGGGAGCTGCCCGCCGACACCCAGCTCGTGCTGCTGGCCGGTGCGCCCGACACCCCGGAGATCGCCGCCGAAGTGGAGAGCCTGGCCGCCGAGCTGCGGGCCACCCGCTCGGGCGTGGTGTGGGTCGCCGAGATGCTGCCCAAGCACGAGGTGATCCAGGTGCTGACCCACGCGACCGTCTTCGTGTGCCCGTCCGTCTACGAGCCGATGGGCATCGTCAACCTGGAGGCGATGGCCTGCGAAACCGCGGTGGTGGCCACGGCCACCGGCGGCATCCCGGAGGTCGTCGCCGACGGCGAGACCGGCCTGCTGGTACCCATCGAACAGGCCGGGGACGGCAGCGGCCGGCCGCTGCACCCGGAGCGGTTCGTCGCCGACCTGGCGGCCCGGATCAACGAGCTGCTGGCCGACCCCGCGCGGGCCGCCGAGCTCGGCCGCGCCGGGCGGCGACGCGCGGTGGAGCACTTCTCCTGGCACACCATCGCCCAGCGCACCCTCGAGGTGTACCGGTCGGTGATGTAAGGAAGGGCCCCCTGTTAACGCCTCCGGTAGAGGAAGGGCCCCTTCTCAACAGCGCCGGCAGCCGCTGGCCGCGCGAGCCACCGACCGTGGCGCTTGGTCGAGCGCGAAGCGATCTCTCGCAGTAGGTTGAACCGGTGACTGGTCGCTTCCCCATCGAAGACGTCTCCCCCGTCGTCTCGTGCGGCCGCTACCCGGCCAAGGCGGTCGTCGGCGAGCTGGTCCCGGTGTCGGCCCGCGCCTACCGCGAGGGCCACGACGCGCTGGGCTGCAATGTGGTCTGGCTCGGCCCGGACGGGCAGGCCCGGCCGTTCACCCGGATGGTCCCCGGCGAGCCGGGGCAGGACCGGTGGCACGCCACCATCCGGCCGGACGCGGTCGGCGAGTGGACGTTCACCGTCGAGGCGTTCGCCGACCCGTACCTGACGTGGCAGAACGCCGTGACCAAGAAGATCGCCGCCGGGCAGGGCCCCGAGGACCTGGCCAACGACCTCGCCGAGGGCGTCCGCGTGCTCACCGCCGCCGCCGAGCTGGTGCCCGCGGGCGACCGGAAGCGGGTGGCCGGCGCGGTCGCCACGCTCGCCGATCCGGCGCTGCCGCTCCCCCGCCGGGTGGGTCCCGCGCTGGAGCTGGCCGACCTGCTGTGGAAGCACCCGGTACGGGAGCTGGTCACCACCGGCGACGGGTACCGGCTCTGGGTCGACCGGAAGCGGGCACTCTTCTCCGCCTGGTACGAGTTCTTCCCCCGCTCGGAGGGCGCGATCCCGGCGACCGTCGACACGCCGGCCCGCTCCGGCACGTTCGCCACCGCCGCCGAGCGCCTGCCGGGTGTCGCCGCGATGGGCTTCGACATCCTGTACCTGCCGCCGATCCATCCGATCGGCCGGATCAACCGCAAGGGCCGCAACAACACGCTCGTCGCCGGGCCGGACGACGTGGGATCGCCGTGGGCCATCGGCGCCGCCGAGGGCGGCCACGACGCCATCCACCCCGACCTAGGTACGCCGGAGGACTTCCGGGACTTCGTCGCGGCCGCCGCCGAGGCGGGCCTGGAGGTGGCGATGGACCTGGCGCTGCAGTGCGCGCCGGACCACCCGTGGGTCACCGAGCACCCGGAGTGGTTCACCACCCGCGCCGACGGCACGATCGCGTACGCGGAGAACCCGCCGAAGAAGTACCAGGACATCTACCCGCTGAACTTCGACAACGACCCGGAGGGGATCCGCGCGGAGATCCTGCGGGTGGTGCTGCACTGGGTCGGCGAGGGCGTGAAGGTCTTCCGGGTCGACAACCCGCACACCAAGCCGGTGAACTTCTGGCACTGGCTGATCGCCGAGGTCAAGAAGGTCGACCCGGACGTGCTCTTCCTCGCCGAGGCGTTCACCCGGCCCGCCATGATGCACGGGCTCGGCAGGATCGGCTTCACCCAGTCGTACACGTACTTCACCTGGCGGACATCGGCGGCCGAGATGCGCGCGTACTGCGAGGAGCTCATGGCGGCCGTCGACTACATGCGACCGAACTTCTGGCCGAACACGCCGGACATCCTGCACGAGTCACTCCAGCACGGCGGCCCGCCGATGTTCAAGATCCGGGCGGTGCTGGCCGCGCTGCTCTCCCCGTCCTGGGGCATGTACGCCGGTTACGAGCTGTTCGAGCACGTCGCCCGTCCGGGCGCCGAGGAGTACCTGGACAACGAGAAGTACGAGCTGCGCCCCCGCGACTGGGCCGGCGCGCAGGCGCAGGGGCGTTCGCTCGCCCCGTTCATCGCCACCCTCAACCGGATCCGACGGGACAACCCGGCCCTGCACCAGCTCCGCAACCTGGTGTTCCACGACATCGACAACCCGGCGCTGCTCTGCTGGTCCAAGCGCGACGCGGACACCGGCAACACGGTGATCATGGTCTGCTCCTTCGACTCACACGGCGTGCAGTGGGGCAACACCACGCTGGACATGCCCGCGCTGGGCTTCGACTGGCACGAGCGGCTCACCGTGCACGACGAGCTGACCGGGGCCAGCTACGACTGGGGTCAACGCAACGCCGTCCGGCTCGACCCGTACCTGCAACCCGCGCACGTGCTCACCGTGCGCCGCCCGGTCCCGCCCGCGCCGGCCCCACCGCCGGCCGCCGCGCCGGCCGACCTCACCGTCGAGGCCGTGCCCGACGACCTCTCCGGCGGCACCGCCCCCACCTCGAAGGACGAAGCCCGATGGACCAGCTGATCGCCGGCCACACCCACGATCCGCACGCGGTGCTCGGGGCCCACCCGACCGACGGTCGCACCACGATCCGCACGTTGCGCCGCGGCGCCGGCGACGTCGCGGTCCTCGTCGACGGGGAGCGGCACCCGATGAAGCGGGTCCACGACGCCGGGATCTTCGAGGCGGTCGTCCCCGGTGAGGTGCTCGACTACCGGGTCGAGGTCGACGGGCGGCCGCACGACGACCCGTACCGTTACCCGCCGACCCTCGGCGAGCTGGACCTGCACCTGATCGGCGAAGGCCGGCACGAGCGGCTCTGGGAGGCGCTCGGCGCCCGGGTGTTCGACGAGGGCGTGGCGTTCAGCGTCTGGGCGCCCAACGCGCGCGGCGTCCGGGTCGTCGGGGACTTCACCGGCTGGGCCCCGGACGACGGCTGGCCGATGCGCTCGCTCGGCTCCAGCGGCGTGTGGGAGGTCTTCGTGCCAGGGGTCGGGGTCGGCGCCCGGTACAAGTACCGCGTCCTGGGGCCCGACGGGCACTGGCGGGACAAGGCCGACCCCCTTGCGGCGTACGCGGAGGTGCCGCCGGCCACCGCGTCGGTGGTGCACCACTCGGCGTACGAGTGGAACGACGCCGCCTGGCTTGAGCGGCGGGCCCGGCGGGCGCCCCACCAGGAGCCGATGAGCGTCTACGAGGTGCACCTCGGCTCGTGGCGGCCCGGCCTCGGCTACCGGGAACTGGCCGAACAGCTGACCGCGTACGTGACCGGGCTGGGCTTCACCCACGTGGAGTTCCTGCCGGTGATGGAGCACCCGTTCGGTGGCTCGTGGGGCTACCAGGTCACCGGCTACTACGCGCCCACCTCCCGGTTCGGCGACCCGGACGAGTTCCGCCACCTCGTCGACACCCTGCACGGCGCCGGCATCGGTGTGATCCTCGACTGGGTGCCGGCGCACTTCCCGCGCGACGAGTGGGCCCTCGCCCGCTTCGACGGCACCCCGCTGTACGAGCATCCCGACCCGCGCCGGGGCGAACACCCCGACTGGGGCACGTACGTCTTCGACTTCGGCCGCCGCGAGGTGCGCAACTTCCTCGTGGCCAACGCCCTCTACTGGTGCGAGGAGTTCCACGTGGACGGGCTCCGCGTCGACGCGGTGGCCTCGATGCTCTACCTGGACTACTCGCGCCAGGAGGGTCAGTGGGTGCCGAACCGGTACGGCGGCCGGGAGAACCTGGAGGCGATCGCGTTCATGCAGGAGACGAACGCGACGGTCTACCGGCACCACCCCGGCGTGGTGATGATCGCCGAGGAGTCGACGGCCTGGCCCGGCGTCACCCGGTCCACCGACGACGGCGGGCTCGGCTTCGGGTTCAAGTGGAACATGGGCTGGATGCACGACACCCTGCTCTACACCTCGAAGGACCCGATCTACCGGCAGCACCACCACCATCAGCTCACGTTCTCCCTCGCGTACGCCTGGAGCGAGAACTACGTGCTGCCGATCAGCCACGACGAGGTCGTGCACGGCAAGGGCTCGCTCGCCGGCAAGATGCCCGGCGACACGTGGCAGCGGCTCGCGAACGTGCGGGCGCTGCTCGCGTACATGTGGGCGCACCCGGGCAAGCAGTTGCTGTTCATGGGGTGTGAGCTGGCCGACGACCGGGAGTGGAGCGAGGAGCGCGGCCTCGACTGGTACCTGCTGAACGACCCGGGCCGGGCCGGTGTCCAGCGGCTGGTCGGCGACCTCAACCGCGTCTACCGCGACACGCCCGCCCTGTGGGCGCAGGACACCGAGCCCGCCGGATTCCGCTGGATCGCCGGGGACGACGTCGCCAACAACACCGTCTCGTTCGTCCGGATCGCCCCGGACGGCGCGACGCTGGTCTGCGTGGCGAACTTCTCCGCGCTGCCGCTGGAGGCGTACCGGGTCGGCCTGCCCGCCGGTGGGACGTGGGCCGAGGTGGTCAACACCGACGCCCACCACTACGGCGGCTCCGGCGTGGGCAACCTCGGGCAGGTACGCGCCGAGGACGTGCCCTGGCACGGGATGCCGGCGTCGGCGGCGCTCCGCGTACCTCCGCTCGGCGTCCTCTGGCTCCGCCCCGCCTGAGCGGCGGCGTCGCCCGCCCGGCCGCATCCGGCGGCCTCCGGCGGCTCGGCGGTCCCGGCCGCATCCGGCGGCGCCCGGCGGTGACCCTCGCGACTCCGTCGACGGCGCGGCGTCCGGTTCGCCGGAGGACCTCGCCGTCAGGTCTGGTGGATCGTCAACTGTCAGCGACCGACGGTCACTCCGGGTGCCGCTCAGTCGCCCAGTTCGTCACGCTGAGTGGATAGTTTGGCCTTCAGGCGTAGATTGTCTGAACTCCGTCCACTGCCCTGCCGTACCGCACATCGGATGCCGGCCACTTCCTGACGGACGAGGCGGAGGGAGCTTCGATGGCGTGGACGAGACGCACCAGCAGCAGGACGACGGTAACGCCGCGGCAGCGGAAGATCGCCGGGGTCGCCGCGATCGCGGTGACGACCGGAGCGGCGTTCGCCGTGGCCACCGGCGTCGGCCAGGCGGCGGAGAACTGCCAGGGGCTCGACACCGCACTACGCAACAACCTCACGTTCATCGCCGGCCAGCGCCAGAACCCGGACGCCAACTCGGCGGCGCGGATCGCCAACCGGCAGGCGGTCGTGGACCTGCTCCAGCAGCGGCGGGCCGCCGCCGGCTGCACAGGTCAGGTGGAGGTCGCCGGCGCGGTCTGCCCGGAGGTGCCGTGGGACGTCGCGGTGGCGGCGCGGGCGAACGAGGCGTGGGCGGCCACCGAGCGGTTACGCGCCGAACGGGCCGGCCGGATCGACGACCCGCGGGCGACCGCCGCCCGGGTGCAGCAGGTGGACGGCATCGTCGACTCGATCGGCGGAATCGTGGACCAGGCGCGCGAACGGGCCGCGCAGCGGGCGTCCGGGAAGGCGGCGGCGCCGGGAGGCGGGGCCGAGCGGGCCGCGGCGATCGTGGGCCAGATCGGCGGCCTGATCCAGCAGATCGCGGGACTGGTGGAGGCGGCTGGCGCCGGAGCTGAGGCCGACCAGGAGGCGGGCCAGGACGCCGGAGCCGACGCGGACGCCGAGGCGGGCGCCGGTCAGGAGGCCGGCGACGCCGGAGCGGGTCAGGAGGCCGGCGACGCCGGAGCCGACGCGGACGCGGGTGAGGCCGGTGCCGGCGAGACGGGGACGGGCGACGCCGGAGCCGGCGAGGACGCCGGCGCGGAGCAGGGTGCCGGTGCTGAGGAGGACGCCGGCGCGGAGCAGGAGGTCGGTGCCGAGCAGGACGCGGCGGACCAGATCGCGGCCCAACTGGCGGAGGTACGGGCCCTGATCCAGGAGATCAGGGCGCTCGTGGAGGCTATCCAGCAGGCCCGCGAGGAAGCCGACGCGGGCAACGACGCCGAGGCCGGGGCGGGCGACGCCGAGGCCGGTGACGCCGGTGCGGGCGACGCTGCGGGCGACAAGGCCGGTGCGGGTGACGCCGATGCCGAGGCAGGTGACGCCGGTGCGGGCGACGCCGCTGGCGATGCGGCCGGAGCGGGCGACGAGGCCGGCGCGGGCGACGCCGAGGCGGGAGCGAACGGCAACGGCAAGGCAGGCGGAAACGGCAAGGCAAACGGAAACGGCAAGGCAGGCGCCGGCAACGCGAACGGCAACGGCAATGGCAATGGCAAGGCCGGCGGTGCCACGGCTCCCGTCATGGTGGACGACCCCAGCCCGGCTGGCTGCCTGAACGACAACTGAGATCGACTCCATGCCGCCGGCATGGGGCTGTCACCGGGTGCCGGAAGGCGTGATGCCGGCGGCATGGAGAAGAGCACGCTCAGCGGGGCGTGGGCCAGGACCGACCTGGCCCACGCCCCGCCCCAGCTTGTGCACACCGTCGGCGATGTTGGAAGGAACCGGCCCCTGTGGAGGGGCCGGAAGCTTCCAAGATCTGTGAGGCGGGTGGCGGGTCGACATGTCGCGCCTCGTCACTTCGGTCACTGGCCGTGACGCCGGTGGCGACACACTGCTGATCTTGTGGGCGCCGGCGTGCACGGCCCTGAACGATCAGCGTGCGCCGCCCGTACCGCTCACCGATGCCGGGCCGTTACGAGGGACGTGAAGGAGCTTCGATGGCGTGGACGACGGGCACAACCAACAGGGGCGGGAAGACCACCGCGCGGCAGCGCAAGATCGCGGGTCTCGCCGCGGTCGTGGTCACCACGGGCGTGGCGTTCGCGGTGGCGACCGGCACCGGGCAGGCGGCCGAGAGCTGCCAGGGTCTGGACAACGCCCTGCGTAACAATCTCGCCTTCATCGCCGGGCAGCAGCAGAACCCGGACGCCCAGTCGGCGGCCCGCATCGCCAATCGGCAGGCGGTCGTCGACCTGATCCAGCAGCGCCGGGCGGCGGCGGGCTGCACCGGTGAGGTGGAGGCGCCCGGCGCGGGCCAGGCCGGCAACGGCGGCCAGGCCGGTAACGGCAACGGCCAGAACGGCAACGGCGGCCAGAACGGCAACGGCGGCGAGAACTGCCAGGGTCTGGACACCGCGCTGCGCAACAACCTGACCTTCATCGCCGCGCAGCGGCAGAACCCGGACGCCCAGTCGGCGGCCCGCATCGCCAACCGGCAGGCGGTCGTCGACCTCATCCAGCAGCGCCGGGCTGCGGCGGGCTGCACGGCCCAGGTCGAGGTGCCGGGCGCCAACTGAGGCCCTGCGGGACGCGGGCGCCGGCGCACGGCCGTCAGACCGGCTCCGCGTCCCGCAGCACCCTCCACAGGCAGCGCCGCGACAGACGTCAGACCAGACCCGCGTCCCGCAGCAGCGTCAGGGACACCGGCACGACGGGCGTCAGACCAGGCCCGCGTCCCGCAGCAGCTTCCACAGGCCGGCGCCGTCCGGCGCGGAGAGCCACTTCTGCCCCAGCGGGCCGGCGGACGAACTGTCACCGGCGGGGTGGGGCAGGCTGCCGGCGAGGACCGCCTGGGTGGGCGAGAGCCGACGGATCGCCACCCCGGCCACGTTGTCGGGGTGGGCGGCGGCGAACTCCCGGTAGATCTCCTGGTCGTGCTGGCCGTCGTCGCCGACCAGCAGCCACTTCACCTCGGGGAACTCGCGGGCCAGCCGGGCCAGGGTGGCCCGCTTGTGCTCCCGGCCGCTGCGGAACCACCGGTCGGCGGTCGGGCCCCAGTCGGTCAGCAGCAGCGGTCCGGCCGGGTAGAGGTGCCGGGACAGGAAGCGGGTGAGGGTCGGCGCGACGTTCCACGCCCCGGTGGACAGGTAGAAGACGGGAGCGCCGGGGTGCGCGGTCACCAGCCGCTCGTAGAGCACCGCCATCCCGGGCACCGCCGCGCGGGCGTGCTCGTCCAGGACGAACGTGTTCCAGGCGGCGAGCAGCGGCCGGGGCAGCGCGGTGACCATCACCGTGTCGTCGATGTCGGACAGGATGCCGAAGCGCACCTGCGGGTCGAGGATGCGCACCGGCGCCTCGACGGGCTCCGCCTCGGGCGCGCTGATCCGTACCGAGCCCCAGCCCGGGGGCAGGTCCGCCTCGACCACGGTGTCGACGAAGCCGCTGCGGTCGGTGCGGGTCTCGTGCCGCTGCCCGCCCGATTCGATGGTCACGGTGACGTACTTGGCGGGCAGGGTGGTGAAGCTGCGCCAGCCCCGGACCTTTTCCAGGCGGCCCCGCTGCCGGGTGTCCGGCCGCCCCAGCAGCACGCGGCACATCACGCGGACCCAACCGGGCGCGCCGTAACCCGTGTAGGCGACGATGTTGGTCCGCCAGCCGGTCCGGCGCAGGCGGCGTTCGACCAGGTGGTGGACGGCGTCCTCGAGCCGCGCGGCCCGGTGCAGTTGGGGAACGGCCAGCTGGCCTGCGGCAGTGGGTGGCACGTTGCAACCCTGCCACAAGCGGCGCACGTCGGCCATGCGAGGCGATTTCGTTGCGCTGGTGCTCGTGGTGGCCGCGTCGCGTGTCGACTGGTCCTCACGCTGCACACCATTCCGGTGTCGAACAGCGACGAGGCCACCGTCGGGCTCGCCGCTCTGCACATCGCCGAGGGCCGGAACACCCCGTCTTCCTGTACGGCCAGCGCTACCTGGGGATGTTGGAGGCGACCTGGCCGTCCCCTGGTCGCCCTCGCCGGGCCGAGCTGGCTGCTCCGGGACCGAGCCGACGCCGCGCTCGTCGCCACGGGTATCGCGTGTACCACCCGGAGACGCCGGTCCGGCCCTGGCGGTAGGGCGGGGACGTACCCTGGCCTCCTCCGGTGCGCGGGCACCGGGAGCGAGGAGTCCCCCGATGCTCATCCTGCTGCCGCCCTCGGAGGGCAAGGCCGACGCCGGCACCGGCCGACGGCTCGACCTCTCCCGCCTCTCGCTGCCGGAGCTGACCCCGGCCCGCGAGGAGGTGGCGGCGGCACTGGTCGGCGTGTCCGCCAGCGGCGACGAGGACGCAGCCCTGACCGCGCTCGGGTTGAGCCCGGGTCAGCGCGGCGAACTGCGCCGCAACGCCCGGCTGCGGGAGGCGGCGACCGCGCCGGCCGAGCGCCTCTACACCGGGGTGCTCTACGAGGCCCTCGACCTCGCCACGCTGCCGCCGGCCGCGGTGCGCGCCGCGCGCCGGACGGTCCTGATCAGTTCCGGCCTGTGGGGCGCGGTCCGTCTCACCGACCGGATCCCGCCGTACCGGTGCCCCGTCGGGGCGAGGCTCCCCGGTGTCGGGGCGCTGTCGGCGTACTGGCGGCGGGCGCTGGCGCCGGTGCTGACGGCGGCGGCCGGTGACGGACCGGTGCTGGACCTGCGCTCCGGCGCGTACGCGGCGACCTGGACCCCGCGTGGCGCGGTCGCCGGCCGGACCGTGACGGTGCGGGTGCTGCACGAGCGGGACGTCGACGGGGTGCCGGTCCGGTCGGTGGTCAGCCACTTCAACAAGGCCACCAAGGGTCGCCTCGTGCGGGACCTGCTGACCGCCGGGGCCCGGCCACGGACCGCCGACGGGCTGGTGGCGGCGCTGCGGGACCTGAAGTACACGGTGGTGGAGCAGCCGTCGGCGGCGGGCCGGCCGCGCGCGGTCGACGTCGTCGTCACCGAGCTGTAGGACAAGCCTCCCGCAAGATTTCCTCAAAGCTCGGCCGGATGTGTTCCGCCGGCGGCAGGCAGCGGCCACGGTAGGGGAACCCCGACGCCGCCCGAAGGAGTCCCGAGGTGGAACCCATCCTGCTCGACCGACCCCGGCCGCCGTCGATCCCGCCACCGCTGGACTGGCTGACGCTGGCCGACGCGTTCGAGGCGGCCTGCCTTCTGCGCTGCGTGACCCCGCCGACGGTGGCCGGGCCCCGGCGGACCACCCCCGCGTACCGGCCCGGGATCGTCGAGTTCAACCGCGAGGACGCCGCCCTGCGGATGCGTCAGCTACTCGACCGGCTCGACGTGCCCGTGACGCACGAACGTTCCGTGGGCGGTCTGCGCCGCCGCTTCGAACTGCACCGGCTGACCGTGCCGGTGGCCCGGCGGCACGCGTACGCGACCGCGTTGGAGACCGGCTGGCGGCAGGGACGGCGGGAGCTGCTCGGCGGGCCGGTGCCCGGCGCGTCGGCCGCCCGGCGCGTGTGGCGGCCCCGCCTCGCGGCGGCGGCCTGGCGTGCCGCGCTGCTGGCCGGCGGTCGGCACGTACGCCGGCACATCCTCGGGGTCCGGCTCACCGACCGGGAACTGGCCGCGGTGCTCGTCCGGGGCGCCGCCCTGCTGGAGGTCCCGGCCCTGCTGCGTCCCGGGACCGGCTGCTTCCTGGTCAGCGTCGCGCACGGCCCGGACCGGGAGCGCATCCTGGAGGCCGCCGAGTTGGGCGCCCCCCGCGAGGCGGACTGACGGGCCGCATCTGGGCGAACCGGGCGGGCCAGCTTGCGGTCGACCGCCCCGACGGCGCACAGTGCAGCCCGTGAACGCACGTGCCCGCCGAGCCACCGCGGCGCTGCTGGCCCTGGCGCTGGCGGCCGTGCTGCCCGGGTGCCGGGACGACGCCGCCCCGCCGCTGCAGATCCGCATCGCCACCGGCAGCCCCACCGCCGTGTACCACGCCTTCGGGCAGTCGCTGGCCACCATCCTGAACCGGGAGCTGCCGAACGTCCACGCCAGCGTGGTGGTGACCCCGGCGTCGGCGGAGAACGTCCGGCGGGTCGGCGCCGGCTCGGCCGAGCTGGGCTTCACCCAGGCCGACGTACTGCCCGCCGCCCCGGGGGCCGACCCGTCGGTGGCCGCGGTCGCCCGGGTGTACGACGACCTGCTGCACCTCGTCACCAACGCCGCCGGCGGGATCCGCACGCTCGCCGACCTGCGCGGCCGGCGGGTGTCGGTGGGCGCGCCGGGCTCCGGCACCGAGATCACCGCGTCCCGGCTGCTCGACGTCGCACGGCTGGGCGGCGAGGGCGTACGCCGGGAGCGGCTCGGCCTGGACGACTCGGTCGCTGCGCTGCGTGCGGGTCAGATCGACGCGTTCTTCTTCTCCGGCGGCCTCCCGGTGCGGGGGGTGGCGGAACTGGCCCGCGACCGGCACGTCCGGATCGTCGACCTCGGTGGGTGGACCGAGCCGCTGCGCGCCCGCCACCCCGGCGTCTACGTCTCCCGGGACGTCCCGCGCTCGGTGTACGGGGTGGAGCCGATCACCACCGTCGCCAATCCCAACTTCCTGATCGTCCGCGCGGACCTGCCGGAGTGGCTGGTCCGCGAGGTGACCCGGCTGCTGATGGAACGGCGGGAGGAACTGGCCGCGGCCCACCCGGCGGCCGGCCGGATGAGCCCCCGCTCGGCCATCACCACCACCCCCCTGCGGCTGCACCCGGGGGCCGCCGCCTGGTACCGCGCCGCGAAACCGTAAGGAAGGGTCCCCTCTTAACGCCTGGCGTAGTAGAAGGGTCCCTTCCTAACGTCCGTCGCTGGGGGCGGGTGGGGCGTCGCCGGCGTCGGGCGGCGCCGGGAACCACAGCGTGGCGCTGAGGCCGCGCGGCGAGTTCGGGCGCATGGTGAGCCGCCCGTCGGAGGCGTCCACGAGGACCGCGACGATGGTCAGGCCGAGCCCGGCGCCGTCGATGTTCTGGACCTCCGGCGCCCGCCAGAACCGCTCGGTCGCCTGGTCGAGCTGGCTCGCCGTCATACCCGGGCCGGTGTCGCGTACCTCCAGGCTCGTCCCGCCGTCGCCGTGCCGGACCGCCACCGTGACCTCGCCCCCGGCGCCGCTGAACTTCACCGCGTTGTCGATGAGCGCGTCCAGCGCCTGGTCGACGGCGGTCGGCACGGTACGGGCGTACGCCGGGGCGTCGCCCACGGCGAGGCGCAGCGTGACCGACCGCCGGCGGGCGAGCGGATCCCACGCCGCGACCCGGCTGGCGGCGATCGCCGCCGCGTCGACGGTGACCCGCAGGTTCTCGGTGCGCTCCGCCCGGGCCAGGGTGAGCAGGGCGTCCAGGACGAGGGCCAGCCGGTCGGTCTCCTCCAGCGCGAGCCGGTGCTCGGTGCGGCCGTCCGGATCCGTGAGGGTGGTTCCCAGCTCCTCCACCCGCAGCCGCAGCGCGGTCAGCGGGTTGCGGAGCTGGTGGCTGGCGTGCGCCACGAACGCCCGTTGCCGGTCCATCACGTCCGAGACCGCGTCGGCCATGTTGTTGAAGCTCGCCGCCAGCCGGCGCAGCTCCGGCGGCCCGAGCCGGTGCTGCACCCGGGCGTTCCGGTCCCCCTCGGCGATCTCGTGGGTCACCACGTCCAGCTCGGTGACCGGGCGCAAAACCCACCCGGCCAGCCCGAACGCGGTCAGCACGCAGGCCAGCACGGCGAGCAGGCCCGCGGCGGTGAGCACCAGCCACCAGGTGGTGACGGTCCGCCGGACCGTGGCGGCGGAGGTCGTGGTGACCACCGCGCCGAGCACCTCACCGCCGTCGTTGATCGGTACCGCGACCACGATCGGCCCGTCCACCCACGGCCACACCGACTCGGGTCCGCTGGCCTGCTGGCCGGAGAGCGCCACGTCGAGGGCGGCCCGGGTGCCGGGCGCGGGGCGCCAGCTCGCCGACGCCACGACGGTACGCCGGTCGCGGTCCACCACGGCGGCGCCGATGCCGTACAGATCGTCGTAGCTGTCCAGCTCGTTGTTCAGCGGGCCGGGGACGCCGCCGCGCAGCGCCGGCCCGGCCAGCGAGGCGAAGCGGGTGGCGTCGGCGAGCCGGTCCGCACGGACCCGCTCGGTCTCCCGGCTGGCCAGGGTGGCCGCCAGCGGCGTCTCCAGGGCGATCAGGACCAGCACCATCAGCAGCAGGTAGCTGATCACCAGACGGCGTCGCACCGCGCCTCACTCGCCGCGCAGCCGGTAGCCGACCCCGCGTACGGTCTCCACCAGGCGGGGATCGCCCAGCTTGCCGCGCAGCGAACCCACGTGCACCTCGACGGTGTGCCGGTCGGCCCAGGTGGTGCCCCAGGCGTCCAGCAGGATCCGGTCGCGGGGCACGGCCACGCCCGGCTGCCGGGCCAGGGAGAGCAGCACGTCGAACTCCTTGCGGGTCAGCGCCACCTCCCGGTCGTCGACACGGACCGTCCGGGCCCCCACGTCGATTCGGACCGGCCCCACCTCGATCAGGTTCCGCTCCGGGGCCGCGTGCGCCGCGCGGCGCAGCACCGCCTCGATCCGGGCCTGCAGCTCCACCATCGAGAACGGTTTGACCACGTAGTCGTCGGCGCCGAGGCGCAGCCCGAGCACCCGGTCCCGCTCCTCCCCCCGGGCGGTCACCGCGATGATGCCGAGCTGGCTGCTGCGCCGGCGCAGCTCGCGGCACAGGTCGGTGCCGTCGCCGTCGGGCAGGGTGAGGTCGAGCAGCACCAGGTCGCAGGGGGCGGCGGAGAGCGCGGCGGCGACCGTCGCCGCGTGTTCCACCTCGTAGCCCCGCCGGGTGAGCGCGGCGGAGAGCGCGGCAGCCACCCGGCGGTCGTCCTCGACCAGCAGGATGCGCACCGGCGTACCCCCAATCGTCTCCGTCGCCGACCACGAATGGTGACAGACGGCGGCGCCGAGCGGGAGGGCCGGTCGCGGGCAGCCTTAGGCTGCCGGTGTGATCTACAAGCTGCTGGCCACCACGGAATGGGACGACGCGCTCGCCGCCGGGCATTTCACCGGCACCGCGCTGGACCATCAGGACGGCTTCGTCCACCTGTCCGGGCCGGACCAGGTGGTCGAGACCGCCCGGCGGCACTTCACCGGCGCCACCGGGCTCACCCTGCTGACGGTCGACCCGGCCCGGCTGGGCGGGCGGCTGCGTTGGGAGCCGTCCCGGGGCGGCACGCTCTTCCCGCACCTGTACGGGCCGCTACCGGTCACCGCGGTGGTGGCCGCGACGGCGCTGCCGGCGGACGTCCCGGTCGCCGACGCGGTGGCGGCGCTGGTCGGCTGAGCCGCTGAGCGGGTGGCTATGCTACGCCAGTCCGTCCGCCCGGATCGTGACGTTCCGGGCGGAGCCGGTGACGGCGTCCCGGACCGCCGCGGCTGGCCGCCCCCGGGCGCTCCCGACGTGGCGCGACGCCGCGCCCCGAGACCGATGCGAGATGACATGACTGACACCAACGACCGGCCGCCGGTCTTCGTCCACCCCAGTGCCGACGTGGAGGCCGGCGCCCAGGTGGGTGACGGCACGAAGGTCTGGCACCTGGCCCACGTCCGATCCACCGCCCAGGTGGGCGCGGGCTGCGTCATCGGCCGCAACGTGTACGTCGACGCCGGGGTGACGGTCGGCGACCTGGTGAAGATTCAGAACAATGTCTCGGTGTACCAGGGTGTGACCCTCGAGGACGAGGTCTTCGTCGGCCCGTGCGCGGTCTTCACCAACGACTTCCGGCCCCGCGCGCAGAACCCGGACTGGACCATCACCCCGACCCTGGTCCGCCGGGGCGCCTCCATCGGCGCCAACGCCACCCTCGTCTGCGGCATCGAGGTCGGCGAGTACGCCATGATCGCCGCCGGGTCCGTGGTGACCAAGGACGTCAAGCCGTACCAGCTGGTGGCCGGGAACCCGGCCCGCCCGAGGGGCTGGGTCAACGAGAAGGGCGAGGTGGTCTCCCGCGACGTGGACAACCCGCCGGCGCAGCACTGACGGACGCGACGACGGCCGGCCTTGCCGAAGGCTGAGCACGCGGACGACGACGGCCCCGACCGTTTCGGTCGGGGCCCGTCCTGTCGGGCGGTCGGGTTCAGTAGAAGTTCTCGTAGAGGCCTTGGAGGAACACCGCCTGGCCCACCGAGAGCGCGACCAGGCCGGCGACGACCCCACCGGCCCACCGCCGGGGCAGGTTCCGGGTCCACGCGTCGACCACCAGCCCTGCCGAGGCCGCGACCAGCGGGTAGAGGAAGGCCCAGGTCCGCTCCACCTCACCCGGACGCAGCTTGGTCAGTTCCGACGGCAGCGACGCCCAGACGAGCATGACGACAACCAGCACGAGCACCAGCACCGGCCGGCGGGAGCCGGGCACCTTCACGACGAGGCCGGCGATTCCCAGCACGGCCAGCGGAAGACCCGCGTAGATCAGCCAGGCCGCCGGGCTCGCCACGATCCAGTACGGGTCGTAGGGCCGGGCGGCCTGTGGTGACGCCTGGTAGGAGGCGAAGACGTCGAAGCCGAGCGTGAGCCACGCCAGGGCCAGCACGGCGACGCCACCGGCCGCGGCCGCGCCCAGCAGCCGCGCTCCGGTGCGCAGCCCGGTCTGGATCAGCACCGCCAGCGTCGCCGCGATGACGATGAACGAGGTGGCGAACGTCATCAGGGTGCCCACCCCGAGCACCGCACCGGCCGTGGCGGCGACCGGCGCGGACCGCCGGTGGATCGCGAGGACGAACAGGGCCGCACTCATCGTCATCACCGTCGCGAAAACGGTGTCCAGGTTGGTGTAGGACAGCATGAGCGGTCCCGGCGCCGCGGCGAAGAGCACCGCCCCGATCCGGCCGGCCCGCTCCCCGCCCAGGGTCCGGCCGATCAGCCAGGCCGACACGGCCGCGGCGAAGGCGACCACCGCGATCGCGACGGCGATCCGCAGGGGGTGGGACGCACCGACGACCCGGAAGAGCAGGTACAGGAAGACCAGCACCCCGGGGGGATGCGTCCAGGAGTTGTAGGAGTCGAACTCCGGGCCGAGGTCTGGGTGTTGCTCGATGAAGCCGCGCACTCCGAGCTCGTACACGAAGTGCAGGTCGGAGGTGTAGTACGCCACCCGGTCCGGCTCGGTGCTCAGTCCCCGGGTGAGGTGGCGCCATTCGCCCCGGACCAGGGCGATCGTGGCCGCCGTCGTCACCCCGGACACGACGACGAGGGCGAGTGCCGACCATCTCGGCATCCGTAGTCGAGTGGTGATCAACCAGGCGACGGCGGCCAGGACCACGCCGGCCGGTATCACGGTCAGGGCCAGCTCGTCCCACACCGGGATGAAGACGCCGTAGATCGGGGGCCGCTTGAAGGCGCCGAACTGGATCGGCGGCCGGTGGTGGCTGAACCACCAGAAGCCGTACAGGGCGGCGGCGGTGGCGGCCATCGCGACGACCGGCCAGATCCCCCAGCGCAGCGCCGGCGGGTCCGAATGGTCCGCCGCCGGCGCTTCCCGGCCCTCCGCCGGTGGCGGCTGGTCGGCGTCGACGGCCGGACCCGGGGCTTCGGCGCTTCGGCCCTCCCGGCCGAATTCTTCGATCACCTCACATCCCCTCATCGGTCGGAGGATCGGGCCGTGCAGCGGCGGCGGCACGGGTGGCCCTGCCTCGACACTGTAGAGGATGCCGCCCTGACCCGGGGGGACGTCACATCCACAGTAGAGGGCCCCGACCGTGGCCGGTCGGGGCCCTCCAAGGCGGAGCGGGATCAGCCGCCGATGACGACGCGGCGCACGTCTGCCCAGCGGGCCGGGTCGGTGACGCGGCGACCGTCCACCAGCACGCGCACCGACGGCAGGTCGCTCGCGGCCAGGGTCCGGTACTCCGCGTGGTCGGCCTGGATCAACGCGGCCGTGACCTCCTGGCCCTCGTACGGCGGCAGGCCGTGCGCGGCGAGCTCCTCGGAGCTGTACATCGGGTCCGACACGTACGGCCTGGCACCCCGGGCGCGCAGCGCCTCGACGGTCGGGAAGACGCCGGAGAACGCCGTCTCCTTGACCCCGCCCCGGTACGCCGCGCCCAGCACCAGGACACCCACGTCGGTCAGGTCGCCGTACGCCGCGGCGAGCAGATCCACCGCGTACTCCGGCATCGCCGCGTTGGCCTCCCGGGCGGAGCGGACCACCGTGGCGGCCGGGTCGTTCCACAGGTACATCCGCGGGTAGATCGGGATGCAGTGCCCGCCGACGGCGATGCCCGGCGTGTGGATGTGGCTGTACGGCTGCGAGTTGCAGGCCTCGATGACCTTGAGCACGTCCACGCCGACGCTGTCGGCGAACCGCGCGAACTGGTTCGCCAGGCCGATGTTGACGTCCCGGTACGTGGTCTCGGCGAGCTTGGCGAGCTCGGAGGCCTCGGCGGAGCCGAGGTCCCACACGCCGTTCGGGCGGGGCAGGTCGGCGCGCTCGTCGAAGTCGAGCACGGCCTGGTAGAACTCGACGCCGTGCGCGGCCGAGGTCTCGTCGATGCCGCCCACCAGCTTGGGGTAGCGGCGCAGGTCGGCGAAGACCCGGCCGGTGAACACCCGCTCCGGGCTGAAGACCAGGTGGAAGTCCTTGCCGGCGGTCAGGCCGGAGCCCTCCTCCAGCATCGGCGCCCAGCGGGTGCGGGTGGTGCCGACCGGCAGCGTGGTCTCGTAGCTGACCAGCGTGCCCGGCTTGAGGCCCCGCGCGATGGCCCGGGTGGCGTCGTCCATCCAGCCGAAGTCCGGGACGCCCTCGGCGTCCACGAAGAGCGGCACGACCACGACGACGGCCTCGGACTCGGCGACCGCCGTGGCGGTGTCGGTGGTGGCCGACAGCAGACCGGCGGCGACCACCTCCTTGAGTTTGACGTCCAGGTCGGTCTCGCCGGGGAACGGCACCGCACCGTCGTTGACGAGGCTCACGACCCGCTCGGACACGTCGGCACCGATGACCCGGTGCCCCTTCGACGCGAACTGCACGGCCAGCGGCAGCCCGATCTTCCCGAGGGCGACGACGCAGATGTTCATGACTACTACTTTCCTCCTAGTGGAAGCCTGCGCCGCAGGCGGGCCATCAACCGGCGCGGCGTTACGGGTGCTACGGCGATGACGAGCTGGCCCTTGTGGTTGGTGGTGGTGGTCAGGACGTGCAGCCGGGCGCCGCGACGCAGCACCGCCCGCTGGGGCACCGGGCGCCGGGCGCCGCGCAGCGCGGCGACGCCGATGGCGCCGAACGCGTCCACGTGCGTCTGGACGGTGCGCAGCTCACCGCCGGGGCCGGCGCCGTCCAGCAACCGGTCCAACGGAATACGGGCCCGCACGGTCGTGCCCGTGGCGTCCGGGACGACCGAGACGGTCACGCCGGTCACGTCGCCGGCGGCGAGCCGGACGGCCGACGCCAGCTCCGGCAGGTCGTGCCGCGGGCTGCGGGCGGTCACCAGCAGCGCCCGGGACCCCTCGAAGGCGGCCGAGACGGTGTCGAGCCGGGCGACCCAGTCGGCGGCAGTGTCGGTGATCTCGTACCAGGCGTCCGGGATGCGCAGGTGCGGGTCCCGGAAGCCCGGGTAGCCGGCGTACCAGCGCTCGCCGTCGACCACCGCGGGCGGGATGCCCAGTTCGGCGTCCTGCCGGATCACCGCGAGCAGGTGGTCGGTGTCGCCGTACCGGGCGGCGGCCAGGCGGACCCGGGCCTCGATCGGGAGCCGGTCGCGGATGCGGTCGGTGAGGTGCCCCTCGGCGAGGGCCCGGACGCCGGCGACCACCCGGTCCTGGACGTCGCGCTCCAGCCGCAGGAAGTCGTTCTCCAGCAGCTTGGCGATCTCCCAGGTGAAGTGACGCAGCAGCACCGCGTCCCGCTCCGGGCCGGCCTCGACCAGCTTGGCGACGAACGCGACCAGGTCCTCGGCGCAGCGCAGCCGCTCGAGGTGGCGGCTCTTGTAGGTGATGTTGCGAGCGTTGAGCCGGCGGACCGCGAAGTAGTAGTCGTAGTCGGCGAGGACGGAGACGCGGCGGGCCCGGACGCAGGCCTCGATGGTGAACGGCTGGTCGCTGCCGACCGGCATGTCCTCCGGGTAGCGCAGGCCGTACCGCTCGATCAGCTCCCGGCGGAACAGCTTGGTGTTCGACAGGGACCAGGGCAGGGCCGAGTCGAACAGGTCGACGTCGGCGGTGGTCTCCGCGTAGATCGCCTGGTGGATGTAGCGGCTGTTCACGCCGACCAGGCGTCCCAGCACCACGTCGGAGTCCCACCGGTCGGCGGCGGCGACGAGCCGCTCCAGCGCCTCCGGCCCGAGGTAGTCGTCGGAGCCGATGAAGAAGACGTACCGGCCGGTGGCCAGTTCCAGCGCCCGGTTACTCGGCGCGGCCGGGCCGCCGGAGTTGGGCTGGTGCACCACCTTCACGGTGCCCGGGTAGAGGCGGGCGAACCGGTCCAGCTCCCGGCCGCTGCCGTCGGTGGAGCCGTCGTCGACGGCGATGACCTCCAGCCGGTCCCGCCCGATCGTCTGCTCCACGAGGGAGGTCAGGCACCGGGTCAGGTACGGCATCGTGTTGTAGACCGCGGTGACGACCGTGACGTCGGGGGTGCTCACGTGCCGACCCCGAGCGCGGGCCGCGGGTCGCCCGGAGCGGGCTCGCCGGCGCGCCCCGGCGCGGGCGGGCGACCCGGCAGCAGCCGGCGGTAGACCGAGTCCAGCACCTCGGCCTGCGCCTCCCACGTCCAGCTCTGGAGCAGGCCCGGCCGGTCGTACGCGGCCCGGTAGCGCTCCGGGTCGGCCAGCACCGCCGTGACCGCGCGGACGAAGTCGGCCACGTCCTCGGCCCGGAACACCTCGCCCTGGCCGGTGGAGCGGACCGTAGCGGCCATCGTCTTCACGTCGCTGACGATCATCGGCAGCCGGGCGTGCGAGTACTCGAAGAATTTGGTGATCAGCGCGATCTCGTGGTTGGGCCAGTGGTGGATCGGGATGACCCCGGCGTCCGCGCCGGCCAGGAACGGCACCACCTGCCAGTGCGCCACGTACGGCAGGGCGTGCACCCGGTCGGCGACGCCGAGCTTCCGGGCACGGGCCAGCACCCCGGACACGTACGGGCCGTCCGGCTTGTTGACCACCAGCGCGACGTGGACGCCGGGCAGCCGCGGGAGCGCGTCGACCATGATGTCCAGGCCGCGCTGCCGGGCGGCGGCGCCGCTGTAGACCAGCAGCGGCACGTCCGGGCCGACCCCGCAGCGGGCGCGCAGGTCCGGCGCGGCGGCGTCCGGGTCGAGGTCCTCGGAGTCGGCCGCCGGAGCGTTGAGCACGACGTCCGGCGTCTCCGCGAGCCGGTGCTCGCGCTGGAGCAGTTCGGCGAGGCCGTCGGAGACCGTCACCACCGCGTCGGCGTACGGGGCGTACTCCCGCTCGTGCGCCATGTGGGCGGGCAGCCAGCGGGCGTTGTCCTGCCACGGCTTGAGCCCGGGCAGGAACTCGTGCGCGTCCCACACCACCTTGATCTCGCGGCCTCGCGCCCGGGCCCGGATCTTCGCCCGTGCGGCCACACCGAGCATCCGGAAGTCGTTGGCGTGGATCAGGTCCGGCGCCAGCTCGTCGATCACCGGGCCGTACGCCAGCTCGTAGTCCCAGAGGCTCGGCTCCAGCCGCCGCCACGCGCCGTCGCCCTTCACGGACTCCCAGAACAGCGTGTATGCGCGGTCCCACGGGTTGCGGAACTTCCGCCGCGTCCGGGCCTGGGTCAACATCCAGTAGCGGCCGGAGACCCAGGTGGCGGAGAGCTTGGCGAGACCCTGCTCGGCGCGCAGGAGCCGGCGGCGCAGCGTCAGCCGGGGGGTGCCGGGAGCGGCCACGGCGAGCTGGGCGGCCCGGACCTCGAGGTCGGCCCGCCACGCCTTCACGCTCTGCTGACGGTGGGCGGCGACGCCGTTCGGCGGATAGGCCAGCGGCCAGCGCAGCCAGGCCCGCCGGAACTCGTGCCGCCGCCGGGCCAGCGGTGCGGGCATCGACAGCAGCCGCACCTGCGCCCGGCCCAGCTGCCAGGTCCGCTCCTCGGTCACGGGCGAGCGGCCCAGCAGGACGACCTCCCAGCCGGCCTCGGCGGCCGAGCGGGCGGCCTTCTGCACCCGGGAGTCACCGTTCACACCGTTGTCGACCAGCATGACCACCCGCCCGCGCGGCTGCGCGGCAGCGCCGTCCATCGCCATCGTGCCCGTTTCCGCCTCTCCTGCGGACCGCTGTTCGCCTTCGTGGACGGCCCGCACCGAGCGGGACCGTCGGCTCATCACGCCGGAGCCGGCCCGCGAGCCTCCGCGAGTCTACGCGAGGCGCACCCCGAGCTGCCGCCACCTCGCGACCCCGCGACCGGGCGCCCGGCGCCCCTGCCCTGAGCTGCGGTTCGGGCGCCGGGCGCGCGGATCAGCGGGACACGGGCTCCGGCGGCACGAGGGACGTGGTGACCGTCAGGTCGGTGCGTAGGCGGCCCAGCTGCCACCCGATCGAGACGCCGAACACCCCGGCCACCACCACGCGCTCGGTACGGGCGAGGTCGAGCTTGGGCAGCACATCCCGCCAGACGATCTTCCACAGCACGCGGGGACGCACAATCCGGTAACCGGGGTAGAAGACCGACGTGTGGAACCACCGGGCGGCCGAGCTGTGGGTGCGCTCCAACCGGGACACGACCAGCTCCGGCCAGAGCGCCTCGCTCCCCTTCGCCCGCCGCCGGGCCACCGAGATCGCCTTGCCGGGGACGCGGTAGACGGCCAACTGCTCGGCCCGGTACACCGGGCGCCGCCGCTCGCCGGCGTCGATCGGCAGCAGGCGCACCCGCTCGTCAACCTCGGACCGACGCCACTGGAGCGGGTCGTTGGTGATCACATCGACCCGGTAGCCCCGGTCGAGGAGGCGCTGGACGTACTGCCGGACGAGCTTGAACTGCGGGGGGCTGATCGAGACCAGCACGACCCGCGGCGCGCCCGTGTCCAGCGGCAGCGGACCGGGCGGCACGGTCCCACCGGTCGCCTCGGTGGCGTCCGTCGCGGCCACCACGGGCGCCGCCTCCTCGCCCGGTACGGGCACCTCGGCCGCCAGCACCTCGGCCGCCTCGCTCACCTCGGCCGGCGCGTACACCTCCCGCAATCGGGTCGCGACCGCCTCCCGCCCGTACCGCTCGACCAGGGTGGCCCGCGCCGTCGGCAGGTCCAGTTCGTCGATGTGCTTGCGCAGCTCGCGGTAGCCCTCCACGAGCACCGCCGGGTCCTCGCTCACCTCGACCAGGAGGCCGGCCCGCCGGTTGAGCCCGCTCAACGTCTCCTGCGGGCCCTCGCTCGCCGCCACCAGAACCGGCGTGCCACAGGCGACGGCCTCCACCACGGTCATCCCGAACGTCTCGGCCGGGCTGGCGTGCACGAGCAGGTCGTGCGCACGCATCAGGCTGGGAACCTCCGCCGGCGACACCGCCGGGCGGAGGTCCACCCGGTCGCCGTACGGGCTCCGCGCGGTCTCCTCGCGGATCCGCTCCACGAGCGGCCCGGCGCCGACCAGCGTCAGCGTGGCCGCCGGCTCCTCGGCCGCCACGGTGAAAAACGCCGACAGCAGCCGGTCGACGCCCTTCTGCTCGCTCAGCCGGCCCACGTACAGCCACCGCAGCAGGTCCCGCGGCGGCTCGGTGCGCGGCGCGAAGTCGGCGAAGTCGATGGCGTTGGGAACGACGCGCAGCTTGTGCTCGTGGTGCGGGAACTCGTCCCGGACCTGGTCGTACAGGTACCGGCTGACGCACAGGAACACGTCGGCCCGGTGCAGCGCCTCCTCGTAGAGCCGGCGGGCGGCGGGCTGCTTGAAGATCGGCCGCAGGAAGCTGGCGTGCTCGGTGATCACCACCCGGGCGTCGGGCCGGGCCAGCCGCTGGGCGACCACGCCGCCGTAGATGCCGGTGTGGCCGTGCACGATCGGGGCCTCGATCTGGCCCGTCGGCAGGGTACGGCGCATCGCCTCGACGTGCCCGAGGGCCCAGGCGGCGTAGTCACGCCGGGACGAGATGGGCACCGGGACCCGGGTGACCTCCCCCGCCGGCGTGTCCCGCACCAGCGGGCCGACCCGTCCGGCCAGGCGCGCGGCGGCGAGGGAGATCGCCTCGACGTCCGGGGCGTCGTACCGGTACGGCCAGTCCTCGGTGTGCAGGACGGACACCCGCGGATGCTCCGCCCGGACCGCGCCGATGGTGGCTTCCACGAACGCACCGGCCAGCGGGTTGTTCGCCGACGGGTACCAGGGCGTGACGACCGCCAGGTCGGCCGGGGCGGGCCGGCGACCCGGCTCGGGCACCGGCTCGAAGGTGACGGCGAGGCCGGCCCACCGCCGGGCCGCGTCCCAGGCCGCGGGGAAGCCGTACGGGTCGCCGACGACGAGCAGGTCGGCGCCGCGCAGCGGGCCGTTGCGGTCGCGCAGCAGCCGCCGGGCGGTCCGGGAGGTGGCCCGCGGGTCACCGCTCTCCACTCGGTGCACCGCAACGCCCGCCGGCAGGTCGACGTGACTCCATTCAGGCATGTCGGGCACGACGAGCGCGACGCGCGCGCCGTCGGCGGTCAGCCGGGCCGCGTGCTGCTCGGCCGCCCGGACCCGGTGCGGGCCGAGGGCGAGGTAGACGACCTGACGGGGTTCGGTACTCAACGGGACTCCTCGACCAGCGCGCGCATCCGGGCCTCCCACGGCTGCAGCGTCGCGCTCCTCGTGTACATGTCGGCATGCTGTTGGGCGGCAGCGTGCCGGGACGGGTCCTGCTCCCGGGCGGCCTTGGCGGCGGCGACGAACGACTCGGCCACGGAGTCTGCGTCCAACCGTTCGCCGGCGAACCACAGCGGGTAGCCCTGCAGCACCTCGGCGGCGGCGATGTCCGGCCGGTGCACCGATACGACCGGCTTGCCGGAGGCCATGTACTCGAAGACCTTGCCAGATGTGACGTACCTGGCGCCGGGCACGCAGAAGACC
This sequence comes from Micromonospora sp. WMMD558, assembly GCF_049315255.1. NCBI lineage: Bacteria > Bacillati > Actinomycetota > Actinomycetes > Micromonosporales > Micromonosporaceae > Micromonospora > Micromonospora sp. WMMD558. Next base: position 5,664,590 of record NZ_CP186061.1, read on the forward strand.
AGCACGTCGGTCTCCGCGTACACCTGCGCCACGTCGGCCTTGCCGAACGAGCCCCGGTATCGGACCCCGACGTCCTCGTGCTGGAGCAGCTGCTCCCGCAACGTTTCGGCGGTCTGGGCGAAGAAGCCGAGGTGGCCGTGGACGTGCAGCTCGGCGTCGGCCATGACCGGGTCGGTCCGGGCCTTGCGCCAGCCCTCGAACAGCACGCCGAGCGGCAGGTACGGGGTCACCGTGCCGAGGTAGCCGAAGCGCAGCGGGCGGTCCGGGGCGGGCGGCTGGAACGCGGGTCTGCCGACGAACTCCGGCTCCCAGCCGTTCGGCACGACAGTCATCCGGTCGGCGGCGAAGGGGTAGCGCTCGGCGTACCACTGGCGCATGCCGTCGTTGACGTACACGATCTCGGCGGCGTCCCGCAGCACGCGCGCCTCCCAGGTGGCCGTACGCGTGCCCGGGCCGAACCGGACCTCCTCGGTGAACTGGTTGAAGGTCCAGGCGTCCCGGTAGTCGACCACGTACGGCACCCGCCAGGAGCGACCCAGGAACCAGGCGGCGGCGAACGATACGAACGGGTTGCCCGTGGCGACGACCAGGTCGAAACGGTTCCGGGCGTGCAGCGCGAAGGCGCGCTTGAGCAGGCCCGGAATCCAGCCGATGTAGTGCTCCGGCAGGAACAGGCTCTGCATCCGCCGGTAGAACCGGTCGGCTACCACGGGCACGGCCTTGCGGAGCCGGCTGAACCGGCGGACGTCGGTCTCCCAGTGGTACGTGTTCATCGGCGGCCGCTCGACGCGTACCCGCGGGTCGACGGTCGCCTCCAGCGTCTCGTCGCTGCCGCCCTCCAGGTAGTAGCTGAAGAACTCCCGGGGGGCGGTGATCACTGTCACATCCCAGCCGGCCTCCGCGTAGTGGTTGGCCGTCGCCCGGGCGCGGAAGACACCGCTGGCCCGGCTCGGCGGAAAGAAGAAGGCCAGGTAGAGCAGGCGGGGACGCCGGCCGGCGGGGCCGGCGGGCTGCACATCTCGTCGCATCGCGCTTTCTTCGCTCGGTGTCGTGGCCACGGCGGGGCACCGGGGCCTTGGGTCGGGCGGCGCTCAGGCCGAGGGCCTGCTCCCCATCTCGACATGGTGCCCTACGGCCGCCGCGTCGGCCGGGGCGGCGGTGTCGCCGGCTGCGGCGGGCAGCAGCCGGGCGTAGAGCTCGTCGAGGATCTCCGCCTGCGCCTCCCAGGTCCACGAGGACAGCAGCCCGGGCCGCTGATATGCCGCCCGGTAGCGCCCCGGGTCGGCCAGCACCAGCCGGACCGCCCGGGCGTAGTCGTCCACGTCCTCCGCCCGGAACACCTCGCCCTGCCCCGTCGACCGTACCGTCGCCGCCATTGTCCGCACGTCGCTGACGACCATGGGGAGGCGCGCGTGCGAATACTCGAAGAACTTTGTGATCAGCGCGATCTCGTGGTTGGGCCAGTGGTGGATGGGGATCACCCCGACGTCGGCCGCGGCCAGGAACGGCACGACCTGCCAGTGCGCCACGTACGGCAGCACGTGCACCCGGTTCGCCACGCCGAGCTCGGCAGCCCGGGCGACGAGTCCCTGGACGTACGGACCCGTGGGCCGGTTGACCACGAACACGGCGTGCGCGCCGTCCAGCAGGGGCAGCGCCTCGACCATCGTTCCCAGGCCCCGCTGTTCGGCGGCGGCTCCGCTGTAGACCAGCAGCGGCACCTCCGGCGGCACCCCGCAGAGCGCCCGCACGTCCGGCCCCGGCGCGTCGTCGCTCGCCGCCGGCTCCGGGTACGCCTCCGGCGCGTTCAGCACGACGGTCGGCAGCTCGGGCAGGCCGTGGGTGTCACGCAGCAGCTCGGCCAGCGAGTCCGACACGGTCAGCACCGCGTCGGCGCAGGGCGCGTACTCCCGCTCGTGGGCCGCGTGCGCCGGGAGCCAGCGGGCGTTGTGCGCCACCGGCCGGACGCCGGGCAGGAACTCGTGGGCGTCCCAGACGAGCTTGATCTCACGCTGCCGCGCCCGGGCCCGGATCTTGGCGCGCGCCCCGACCCCGAGCATCCGGAAGTCGTTGGCGTGGATGAGGTCCGGCGCCAGCCGGTCGACCACCGGCCCGAACGCCAGTTCCCAGTCCCACAGGCCGGGCGCCAGGCGCCGCCACGCGCGGTCGCCCATCAGTCGCTGCCAGAACGCCGTGTACGCCCGGTCCCAGGGGCCGTGCAACGTCCGCGGTGCGCGTTTCCGCTGGGCGGCGCGGAAGTCGACCCAGCGTTCAAGCAGACCGGCGGCGAACTCCTCGGCACGCAGCCGGGTCGTGGAGCCGGACCCGGCCGCGCGCAGGCCCAGATCGGTCCGCCAGGCCCGCACCCACTGCTTCCTGTGGGCGGCCAGACCGCCCGGCGGGTACGCAAGGGGCGCGCGAAGCCAACGGCGGCGGTACTCGTGCCGGTGCTTGGCGAGGGTGGCCGGGACGGGCAGCAGCCGGACCTCGGCGTCACCGAGCCGCCAGGTCTCGGACAGGCCGGACGGGGAGCGGCCGAGGAGGATCACCTCCCAACCGGCGGCGGCGGCGGACCGGGCCGTCTTCTGGACCCGGGAGTCACCTCTGACACCGTTGTCCACGAGCATCACGATCCGCCCGCGCCGGGCAACTGTGGACATCATCCGGCCCGCGTCCCTTTCGTCATCGTCGTCCCCACCCGGGGCCTGGCGAGTCTACGGTAGCCACCATCTCCGGCTGGCTAGACTCCGTCTGTAAGGTGACCGCAGCCGAAGATCGACGCCGGCCCCTCCACCGGCGACCGAACGCGCGGCACGACACCGGCCGCGCCGGCCCCCGGAGACTTGGAGTACCGCCACGTGAAGGTCCTCAGCGTCGTCGGTGCCCGACCTCAACTGGTCAAGCTCGCACCGATCGCCCGCGCGTTCGCGGGCACGGAGCACCGACACGTCATCGTGCACACCGGCCAGCACTACGACGTCGACCTGTCCGATGTCTTCTTCACCGGCCTCGGCATCCCCGCGCCCGACGTGCACCTGGGCATCGGCTCAGGCAGCCACGGGGTGCAGACCGGGCACGCTCTCGCCGCCCTCGACCCGGTGCTGGCCGCCGAGCGGCCGGACTGGGTGCTGGTGTACGGCGACACCAACTCGACGCTGGCCGGCGCCCTGTCCGCGGTCAAGCAGCACCTGCGGGTGGCTCATCTGGAGGCGGGCCTACGCTCGTTCAACCGGCGGATGCCCGAGGAGCACAACCGGGTGCTCACTGACCACGCGGCCGACCTGCTGCTCGCGCCGACCGAGGAGGCCCTGCGGCACCTCGCCGCCGAGGGCCTGGCGAGCCGCTCGGTGCTGGTCGGCGACGTGATGGTCGACGTCTGCCTCGCCGTGCGGGACACCGTCCTCGCCGGCGGCCGACCCGCCCCCGCCCTTCCGGAGGGGATCGATCCGGCCGAGCCGTACCTGGTCGCCACCCTTCACCGGGCGGAGAACACCGACGACCCGGACCGGCTGGCCGCCCTGGTCGACGCGCTGGCCGGCCTGCCGGTGCCGGTGGCGCTGCTGGCCCACCCGCGCCTGTCCGCCCGTGCCGACGAGTACGGCGTCAAGCTCGAGCGCGGCGCGCTCCGGCCCGGCCGTCCCCTGCCGTACGCCGGCATGGTGGCGGCGGTGCTCGGTTCGGTGGGCGTGCTCACCGACTCCGGCGGCCTACAGAAGGAGGCGTTCCTGCTGGGCCGCCCGTGCACCACGCTCCGGCCGGAGACCGAGTGGCCGGAGACCCTCGACGGAGACTGGAACCGCCTCGCCCCGGACCCGCACCTGATGGGCACGGCGGCCTGGACCGCGGCGGCCACCCGACCGGCGCCGGACGCCGCCCGCGGCGAGCCCTTCGGGGACGGGCGGGCCGCCCGCCGGGTGGTGAACGTCCTGGCCGACGCCCTCGCCTGATCCCCCGCACCGCCCCTCACCCGCAGGAAGAGATCGTCGAACGCCACCATGCCGAGCAGATTGTCCCCCCTCGCCACCCTGGCCCGGGCCGCCCGCCCGCGGCCCCGCCGGGGCGCCCGCCCGCACGTCATCTACCTGGCCATCGGCTTCCCGCCCGCAGCCAAGAGCTCCGCTTACCGGATGCGGGAGACCGCCAACCAGTTCGCCGCACGCGGCTGGGACGTCACAGTGGTCACCATCGCCGACGAGTCGTGGGAACGCGAGTACGGCGTCGACCACACCCTCTCCGAGGGCGTCGACCCGCGCATCGTCGTCGAGCGGCTGCCGCTCGCCCGGGCCGACCTGGAGACCGACGTCCGCGCGTACTCCGAGGCCCGCTCCCTGCACCCGCAGCAGTGGATCGAGCAGCAGCGCCGGCAGGAGTTGCAGGTCTTCCCGGAGCCGGTCTTCGGCGGCTGGCGGCCGGAGCTGGAGAAGGCGCTGCTGCGCATCCACCGCGAGCACGCCGCCGACCTGCTGATGACCACCTGCGCCCCGTACGTCAACCTGGCGGCCACCTGGCGGCTGTGGGAGGAGTACCGGGTGCCGTACGTGGTGGACTTCCGCGACGGCTGGTCGGTGGACGTGATCGGCGGCCGGGCGGCCTTCGCCGAGACCTCACCGGCCGGTCGTTGGGAGTCGAAGGTGCTGGCCGAGGCCCGGGCGGTCTGGTGCGTCAACGAGCCGATCGCCGACTTCTACCGTGAGCGGTACCCGGCCCTGCGGGGCCGCGTACGCGTCGTGCGCAACGGCTACGACGAGGACTGCGTCCCGGCGACCACGCACCGCGCCGACCCGGCCGCGGGGCTGACCTTCGGCTACCTCGGTTCGATCAACTTCGCGCCCGCCCTGCTCGACTCCGTGCTCACCGGATGGCGGCTGGCCCGCCGGGAGGATCCGCTGCTCACCCGCAGCCGGTTCGAGGTGCGCGGGCACATCGGCGCGGGCGCGCTGCGCGAGGCGAACGCGCACATGGAGCTGCTGCGGGCCGCCGAGGGCGACGGCGTCGAGTTCGGCGGGCCGCTGCCGAAGGCGGAGGTCGCCGCCGCGTACGGCCGGTGGGACGCGCTGGTGCTGATGCTGGTGGGCGGCCGCTTCGTGACCTCCGGCAAGGTGTACGAGTACGCCGCGAGTGGCCTGCCCGTGCTCTCGGCGCACGAGGTCGACCACGACGCGGCGCGGGTGCTCGCCGGGCACCCACTGTGGACCGGTGCGGTCGGCCTGGACCCGCGCCGCCTCGCGGACTCGTTCATCACGGCGGCACGACTGGCCGTCGAGGCCACCGACGACCAGCGTTCCGCGGCCCGGGCGCACGCCCTCCGGTTCACCCGCGGGGCGCAGCTCGCCCCGGCCGTCGCGGAGGCGACCGCGCTGGTGACCGGCGCACCGGCGCGCGACACCGACGGCGTTCCCAGCGAAGGCGGACAGGCATGACGAAGGTGCTCATCGTGGTCGGTGAACGGCCGCAGCAGGTGTCGGTGCTGCGCGAGGCGCTGCGCCGGTTCCGTGACCAGGGTGCCTCGATCAGCGTCGTCGGGGACGTCGACGCCGAGAACCTGGGACTGGATCCGGCCGTCGCCGAGGTCCGTACGCTGCCGGCCGAGCCGGTGGACCCGAAGCTCCGCCGGGCACTGGCCCGGACCCCGCAGCCGTCCCGCGCCCTGTGGCTGCGGGCCTGGGCGGATCCCTGGGTGCGCCGCCGCACCCGGACGGCCGACGTGCTGGTCGCGCTCGACCCGACCGCCGTCCACACGGTGTGGGAGATGGCTCAGCGGCAGCCCAGGGCCGACGCCTGCAACGGGATCGGAGCGGCGGGCCGCATCGTCCGGGCCCGGCACGAGGGCACCCACCGGGTGACCCGGCGTCCGGCGGAGCAGCTGTCCGCCCGCGCCGGCATCGCGGTGCGCGGTGCGCGGCGGGCGGCCGTGACCGGAGCCCGAGAGTCGCTGGAGGCCGCGATGGCCCCGGCGGTGCTCCGCAGCCGGGTGGGCGGGCGGTTCTGGCGCTCGGCCGTGGCCGCGCCCGGGCTGCCGGAGCGGGTCCGCGTGGCCCTCGCGTACCGGGTGCACCTGCGCTCGGTGCAGGCCGGGCGTCCCGGCCTGGCGGCGGCGACCACCGCCGCGGCCGCGGGCCGGATCGGCGGCCGGAAGAGCCGCGCCGACCTGCTGACCCGGGAGGCCGCCGACGAGCTGGCCCTGGGTCACGTCCCGGTCTGCCTCCCCGAGGCGGTCGCGGCCGAGCTGGCGCTCGCCGACGAGTTCCTCGCCCGGCAGCCGGCCCGCGCGGCGAAGTCGCTGCACAAGGCGCTGCGGCTGCTGTTCCACCGGGTACCGCACTTCGACCAGCTCTCCTCGCCGCTGGCCGAGCGGCCGGCCGAGTTCCTGGCGCCGCTGCGGGCCAGCGCCGCTGCCCGGGCGCTGGCCACTCCGCGCGGCCGCGCGACGGCCGCCGCGCGGCCCCCGGCCGACCGGCCGCTGCGTCTGCTCGTCATGACCAACGGCAACGCCCACTTCCTGCGGGAGATCCGGCAGCGGTACGCGGAGGCGCCCGAGGTGGAACTGCGGTACCTGCACCTGGCCGACGACGAGGTCGCGGCGCCGCTCACGCACAACCCGGGCGGGATCGTCGAGCACCTGGTCACGGGCCGCAGCGAATACGGCAACCGGGTTGAGGAGTGGCTGCGCCCGCACCTCGACTGGGCGGACACGCTCTTCGTCGACTGGTGCGTCGCCGCCGCCGGGATGACCACCCTGGTCGATCCCGGGAACACCCGGATCGTCATGCGGCTGCACAGCTTTGAGGCGTTCAGCTTCTGGCCCCACCTGATCGACTTCTCCCGGGTGGACGACCTGGTGTTCGTCTCCGACCACCTCCGGGACTTCACCCGCCAGGTGGTGCCGGCGCTCACCGGGGAGCAGGCGCCGGCGCTGCACGTCATCCCGAACGCCATGGACCTGCGCAGCTTCGACCGTCCGAAGGACCCGGCGGCCCGTTTCACGCTCGGCCTGATCGGCACCAGCGCGGTCGCGAAGGACCCGCGGTGGACCATCGAGGTGCTCCGCCGGCTGCGGGCGGAGGACGACCGGTACCGGCTGCTGCTGATCGGCGGCGGTCTCGACCCGACGGCGAGCGAGTCCGTCCGCCAGTACCAGCAGGCGCTCTCGGCCGACCTCGCCGAGCTGGAGCCGTCCGGCGCGGTGACCCGCATCGGGCACGTCGACGACGTTCCGGAGGTGCTGCGCGGCGTCGGCGTCATCGTCAGCAGCTCGGTGCGGGAGAGCTTCCACTGCGCGCTGGTCGAGGGGGCGGCCAGCGGCGCGGTCCCGGTCGTCCGGGACTGGCCATTCTTCGCCCGGAGCGCGACCGGCGCCCGGACGCTGTTCCCCGCCGACTGGGTCGTGGAGACCCCGGAGGAGGCGGCGGCCCGGATCCGGGCGGCCACCGCACGTGAGGACGTCTGGCGGGCGGAGGGCGCCTCGGCGGCCGCAACCGCGACCAAGACCTGGGACTGGTCGGTCGTCCGGCACGACTTCGACGAGCTGTTGCTGCCCGGCCACCACGGCTAGGCCAGGGCGTTCACCCGGGGCCCGGCGGCTCAGTGCGCCGGGCCCGCCGTTCCGGGTGCGCCATCGATCGGGGCCGGGTGGGCGCGGTCTGCGCCTCCGGCGGCGTCAGCCGGCGGCCACCGCCGCGCCCGGCCGGTCCGCGGCCGGCGGCGCCAGGTCCGGACGCACCCGGCGGTAGACGCTCTCCAGCACCTCGGCCTGCGCCTCCCAGGTCCAGCCGTCCAGCAGGCCCGGCCGGTCGTACGCGGCCTGGTAGCGGGCCGGGTCGGCCAGGACCGCCCGAACCGCCCGGACGTAGTCCGGGACGTCCTCGGCGCGGAAGACCTCCCCCTGGCCGGTCTCCCGGACGGTGTCAGCCATCGTCCGCACGTCGCTGACGACGATCGGCAGCCGGGCGTGGGAGTACTCGAGGAACTTGGTGATCAGCGCCAGCTCGTGGTTCGGCTTGTGGTGGATCGGGATGACCCCGGCGTCGGCGCCCGCCAGGAAGGCCGGCACCTGCCAGTGCGGCACGTACGGCAGCAGGTGCACCCGGTCGGCCACACCGGTCTCGACGGCCCGGGCGAGCAGCGCCTCCGAGGCGGCGTTGCTGGCGGTCGGGTGCAGCGTGACCAGGGCGACGTGCACCCCGGCCAGGTGCGGCAGGGCGTCGATCATCAGCTCGACACCACGTGACGGGTTCACGCCGCCGCCGTAGACGAGTAGCGGCGTCCCCGGGCCCAGACCGCACCGAGCGCGGACGTCGCCGTCGTCTAGCCCGCCCGGTACCGGACGGGGCGGGGCGTTGAGCACCACGTCGGGCCGGACCGGGAGCCGGTGCGTGCGCTGGAGGAGGTCGGCCAGGGTCGCCGACACGGTGATGACGGCGTCCGCGGCGCCGACGTACTCCTCCACGTGCGCGACCTGGGCGGGCAGCCAGCGGGGGTTGTCGGCGCGACCGAGGACGCCGCCGACGAACTCGTGCGCGTCCCACACGAGCCGGGTGCCGCGGCCGCGCGCCCGGGCCCGCCGGGTCGCCCGGGCGCCGACTCCGATCATGCGGAAGTCGTTGGCGTGGATGATGTCCGGCTCCAGCTCGTCGATCATCGGGCCGAACGCCAGCTCGTAGTCCCACAGACCACGGTCCAGGCGGCGCCAGCTGCGCGGACCCAGTACCGCCTGCCAGAACCGGATCGACGTACGGGTGATGAGGTCGTTCGGATCCTGCTGGCGCAGCCGCAGGCGGTGCAGTTCGCCGCCCCGGAACCGAGCCCACCGGGCGAGCGCCTTGGCGGCGAGCGCGGCCGGGGGCGCGGCGAGGCCGCCGAGACGCTGGGGCAGCGACGCCTCGCCGGAGCGGCGGGCGACCGCGAGGGCCACCCGCCGTTCCTCGATCGCCGCCTGCCAGGCCTTCATCCGCCCGATGCGGTATCCGCCGTGCCGTCCCGGCGGGTACGCCAGCGGCCGCCGCAACGAGCGGTGCAACTGGGTGGGGTGCTGACCGAGCCGACGGGGAACGCGGATCAGCCGGACCCGCGCGTCCCCGATCGACCAGCTCTCCTGCGCGCCCGTGCCGAGGATGCCGAGCAGCACGACGTCCCAGCCCGCCTCGGCGGCCGAACGGGCCGTCTTCTGCACCCGCGAGTCGCCCTGCACCCCGTTGTCGACGAGCATGACGACGCGGCCGCGGGTCGGACGCGGCGCGCTACCAGCTTCCATCTGCTGCCCTGTCTCCTCGACCGTCCGCCGTCAGGACGTGACGGTGGCCTGCAGCGGGCCGGCGTCGTCCGCCGGCGCGACCGAGACGGTCACACCCGCCGACGCCGACTCCAGCAGCGCTGCGGCGACCTGGACGGTCCGCAGGCCCTGCCGCAGGGTGACGATGTCGCTCTCCTTGCCCTCCACGGCGTCACGGAAGCGCTCGTGCTCGACGAGCAGTGGCTCCCGCTTCGGGATGGCGTAGCGGATCATGTCACCCGTCGCGACGCCGCGGAAGGTCCGCAGCGCCTCCCACTCCATGTCGATCGCCGCGTTGGCGTAGAAGGTGAGGTCGGCGGTCAGCGTGTCGGCGATGAAGCAGCCCCGGTCGCCGGTGATCACGGTGGAGCGCTCCTTGAGGGGGCTCAGCCAGTTCACCAGGTGGCTGACCATCGTGCCGTCGGACAGCTGCCCGACCGCGGCGACCATGTCCTCGTGCAGGCGGCCGCTGCGGGACACCGTCCGGGCCGACACCGAGGTGTACTCCCGCCCGGTCACCCAGCCGGTGAGGTCGATGTCGTGGGTGGCCAGATCCATCACCACGCCGACGTCGGCGATGCGGTGCGGGAACGGGCCCTGCCGGCGGGTGACCACCTGGTACACCTCGCCCAACTCGCCGGCCTCCAGCCGCAGCCGGAGGTTCTGCAGGGCCGGGTTGTACCGCTCGATGTGGCCGACGCCGGCGACCAGCCCGGCCGACTCGAAGGCCTCCACCAGCCGGACCGACGCCTCGACCGACTGCGCCAGCGGCTTCTCGATCAGGGCGCTGACGCCGTTGCGGGCCAGTTCCAGGCCGATCTGCTCGTGCAGCGCGGTGGGGCAGGCGACCACGGCGTAGTCGATGCCGAGGGCGAGCAGCTCGTCCAGGGTGGGCAGCACCGGCGCGCGGAGCTGGCCGGTCGGGTCGCCGGCGGGGTCGACGATGCCGACCAGGTCCACACCGTCGAGGCCGGAGAGCACCCGGGCGTGGTTGCGCCCCATCGCGCCCAGGCCGATCAGGCCGGCGCGCAGCTGCTTGCCGCTCATCGGGCACCCCCGGCGAGGTTCGCGCCCTCGGCGATCCGCTCGAGGTCGTCCTGGTTCAGCGACGGGTGCACCGGCAGCGAGACCACCTCGGCGGCGGCCCGCTCGGTCTCCGGCAGGTCCCACGGGCCGGGCTTGCCGTTCTCGTCGAGGTACGGCAGCAGCCGGTGGATCGGCGTCGGGTAGTAGACGGCGTTGCCGATGCCCAGCTCGGTCAGGCGCTTCTGGGCCGCGTCCCGGTCACCGCGAACCCGGACGGTGTACTGGTGGTACACGTGCACCGCCCCGTCGGCCACCGGCGGGGTCACCATGCCGGTGATCTTCGAGTCGAGGAACTTGGCGTTCGCCTGGCGCTGCGCGGTCCACTCCGGCAGCTGGCGCAGCTGCACCCGGCCGATCGCGGCGGCGACGTCGGTCATCCGCATGTTCGCACCGACGATCTCGTTGGCGTACCGCTGCTCCATGCCCTGGTTGCGGAGCAGGCGCAGGGTGCGCGCGAGACCGGCGTCGGCGGTGGTGATCATGCCGCCCTCGAGGCTGTGCATGTTCTTCGTGGGGTAGAAGCTGAAGCAACCGGCGGTGCCGAACGCGCCCACCGGCCTACCGCCCAGGGCGGCGCCGTGCGCCTGGGCCGCGTCCTCGACGACGGCCAGCCCGTGCCGCTCGGCGATGGCCATGATGCGGTCCATGGCGGCCGGGTGGCCATACAGGTGGACCGGCATGATGGCGACCGTGCGCGGCGTGATGGCCGCCTCGACGGCCGACGGGTCCAGGCAGAAGCTGTCGGGCTCGATGTCGACGAAGACCGGCGTCGCGCCAACCAGGCGGACGGCGTTCGCGCTGGCGGCGAAGGAGAACGACGGCACGACGACCTCGTCACCCGGGCCGAAGCCGAGCGCCATGAGGGTGAGCTGCAGGGCTGACGTGCCGGAGTTGACGGCCACGCAGTGCCGGCCGGCGACGAGGTCGCCGAACTCCTGCTCGAAGGCCGCCACCTCAGGGCCCTGGACCACCATGCCGCTGCGCAGCACCCGCACAGCCGCCTCGATCTCGGCCTCGCCGATCACCGGCCGGGCTGGGGGGATGAACTCTGCATTAGGCCCGGGCATGGGCTGCCTCCTGTCGGTTGGAGCTCGTCCGGCCGCGATGCTAACCGGTACGGATTCGGATGGGACATGCGGTACGTCTGGGACGAGTGGGAAGCCAGTCACTGTGGCTGGGGGGCCAACGACGACTCGCTCTGGCTCGGCACCGGGAGCTGGCCGGCGACCCGCAGCGCGCCGACGACGGCCGCGGCGAGCCGTGGCACGTCGGCGGGCTCCAGCGGCACCCGGGCGACCGCGAGCCGCCAGTAGAGGGGGCCGACGATCAGGTCGGTGGCGACCGAGTGGTCGACGCCCGCCGCCAGCTCACCCCGGGCCACCGCCCGGCTGATCAGGCGTTCGCCCATCGCCTGCTGGTAGGTGCGCAGGGCACCCTGCAACGTCTGCCCGATCTGCGGGTTGCGGGCCGCCTCGGCCAGCAGGTCCGGGATGATCTGGGACGCCAGCGGGTGGCGCAGGGCACGTGACATGATCATGAAGACCAGCTCGAGGTCACCGGTGAGGCTGCCGGTGTCCGGAAGCAGGAACCGCTGCCCGGCGACCGACCCGACGATCTCCAGGACCAGATCCAGCTTCGAACTCCAGCGTCGGTACACGGCGGACTTGCTCACCCCGGCCCGCCGGGCCACCGCCTCGATCGACAACCGTGCGTAGCCGACGACGGCGAGCTCCTGCATGACGGCGTCCCGGATGGCTGCGGTGATGTCGTCCCGGAGCACCGCCGCGCCAGCCGGAGCACGCCTCTTCTCGGTCGTCACGTGGAACAATGTAGCGCAGGGACGGAACGGTTGCGTCCCGACGCGACCATGCACTACCTTGCGTCCAGCGATCGGGCGGGGCGTCCATTTCCGCCCCTCCGTCCGTTGTCGCGCTCATCCCGCACACCAGAAGATCGGAGCGCCTACCCATGGCCCACACGGCGGTGGCCGACCCCGACTCAGGACTGACGCAGGCGCAGCTCGCCGCGCGGTACGGCCTGAGCTTCGCCGGGGACAGGCCCACTCTGGCCGCGTACATGCGGCAGCTGTGGTCCTACCGACACTTCATCGCGGCGTACGCGAACGCCAAGGTGGTGGCGTCGTTCAGCACCACCCGGCTCGGCCGGATCTGGCAGGTGCTGACACCGCTGACCAATGCGGCCGTCTACTTCTTCATCTTCGGTGTGATCCTGGGCACTCGAGGCGGCGTCGAGAACTTCATCGCGTACCTCTGCGTCGGTCTCTTCGTCTTCAACTTCACCTCGGCCGCGGTCTCCGGCGGGGTGCAGGCGATCAGCAGCAACCTGGGCCTGGTCCGGGCGCTGCACTTCCCCCGCGGGTGCCTTCCGCTGGCGGTCACCCTGACCCAGCTCCAGCACCTGATCACCGCCATGGTGGTGCTGATCGGCATCGTGCTCGCCACCGGCGAGCCGATCACCGTCGAGTGGCTGCTGGTGGTGCCGGCGGTGGCGCTCCAGTCGCTCTTCAACGCCGGCCTGGCGATGGCGATGGCCCGGGTGGGCGCGAAGCTCACCGACATCAAGCAGCTGATGCCGTTCGTCCTGCGGACCTGGATGTACGGCTCCGGCGTGCTCTACAGCGTCGACAAGTTCGCCGAGAACCTGCCCAGCCCGGTGCTGGTCGAGATCGTCCACGCGAACCCTCTGCTGATCTACATCGAGCTCATCCGGCACGCCCTGATGGAGGGCGCCCCGCTCACCTCGCCGGCACCCCAGCTGTGGCTCATGGCCGCCATCTGGGCGGTCGTGATCGGCGTCGGCGGCTTCCTCTACTTCTGGCGCGGCGAAATGGAGTACGGCCGTGGCTGACCCCACCACCCTCGACCGCTCGGCGACCACCACGGCCGACGGGCGGCGCATCCCCACCGTCATCGTCGACGACGCGCACGTCATCTACCGGGTGCACGGCGCCGGCCCGGCTGGTGGCACCTCGCCGGTGACCGCCCTGAAGCGGCTGGTCACCCGGATGCCGGCCCCCACCGTGCGGGAGGTGCACGCGGTCAAGGGCGTCACCTTGACCGCGTACCGGGGCGAGGCGATCGGCCTCATCGGCAGCAACGGTTCCGGCAAGTCCACCCTGCTGCGCACGATCGCCGGGCTACTGCCGGTCAACAAGGGCGCCGTCTACGCCCAGGGGCAGCCGTCCCTGCTCGGTGTCAACGCCGCCCTGCTCAACGACCTCTCCGGCGAGCGGAACGTGGCCCTCGGCCTGCTGGCGATGGGCTTCACCCCGGAAGAGGTACGCGCGAAGACGCCCGAGGTCATCGAGTTCTCGGGCATCAACGAGCGGGGTGACTTCGCCTCGCTGCCGATGCGCACGTACTCCTCGGGCATGTCGGCCCGCCTGCGCTTCGCGATCTCCTCGGCGAAGAACCACGACGTGCTGCTCATCGACGAGGCGCTCGCGACCGGTGACCGGCGCTTCCGCCGGCGCAGCGAGCAGCGGGTCCGCGAGCTGCGCGCGGGCGCCGGCACGGTCTTTCTGGTCAGCCACCAGATCAGCACGATCCGGGAGACCTGCGAGCGGACCATCTGGCTGGAGTCCGGCGTGATCCGGGCCGACGGCCCGACCAGCGAGGTCGTCGCGCAGTACGAGGAGTTCACGAACGCCAAGTAGAGACCGGACACCCCGCACCCGGCGGGGTGTCCGGACCGGGCCCGCCGGGCCGGCCGGGCGCTATGGTCGTACGACCCGGGCGCCCGGCCCTCGCCGGTGCGGCCCGGGGGTGTTCCCGCCACCGGTGGCGGGTGAGCCTTCCGTGCACAGTCAGACGACGATCGCGACCCCAGTGAGGCCCCGCATGACGCAGCACCCGGCTACCGTGCCGGATCCAGGCCCGTGGCGACCCACCCGGACCGTGGCGGTGATCCTGGCCGGCGGCACCGGCACGCGGCTCGGCCTGGGCATCCCCAAGCAGCTGCTCAAGGTCGCGGGCAAGCCCATCATCGAGCACACCCTCGCGGTCTTCGAGGCCGCGCCGGAGATCGACGAGATCGTCGTCATGATGGCCGCCGGGCACGTCCCCGACGCCGAGCGGATCGTCCAGCGGGCCGGCTTCCGCAAGGTCACGACCGTCGTCGAGGGCGGTGACACCCGCAACGCCACCACCCGCCTCGCGCTGGACGTGATCGGCGCCGGCGACTGCAACATCCTGTTCCACGACGCGGTGCGTCCCCTGGTCAGCGGCCGGATCATCCGCGAGTGCGTGAACGCGCTCTGGACGTACTCCGCCGTCGACGTGGCCATCCCGTCGGCGGACACGATCATCCAGGTCGACGACGACGAGTGCATCACCGACATCCCCGTCCGCTCCCGGTTGCGCCGGGGCCAGACCCCGCAGGCGTTCCGCTCCGGCACCATCCGGGAGGCGTACCGGCGGGCCGAGGGCGACCCGGACTTCGCCGCGACCGACGACTGCGGCGTGGTGCTGCGCTACCTGCCCGGCACGCCGATCAAGGTGATCGACGGGGCGGACGAGAACATCAAGGTCACCCACCCGGTCGACGTGCACCTGGCGGACAAGCTCTTCCAGCTCGCCGCCGCCAAGGCGCACCGGCTGGCCGACCACCGCGGCTACACCGAGGAGCTGACCGGCCGGACGATCGTGGTGTTCGGCGGCAGCTACGGCATCGGGCAGGAGCTGACCGACCTGGCCCGGCGCTACGGCGCGCGGGTCTTCCCGTTCAGCCGCTCCGCCACCGGCACCCACGTCGAGCGCGCCGAGGACGTCGAGGCGGCCCTGAAGTCCGCCTTCGACGCGACCGGGCGGATCGACCACGTGGTGGTCACCGCCGGGCTGCTGGAGAAGGGCGCGCTCGCCGAGATGGACGCCGACACGATGGACCGCCTGCTCCAGGTCAACTTCGTCGGGCCGGTGACGGTCGCCCGCGCGGCACTGCCGTACCTGCGGCAGACCCGTGGCCAACTGCTGCTGTACACCTCCAGCTCGTACACCCGGGGCCGGGCCCGGTACGCGCTGTACTCCGCCACCAAGGCCGCCCTGGTCAACCTCACCCAGGCGCTCGCCGACGAGTGGGCGGAGGACGGCGTACGGGTCAACTGCGTGAACCCGGAGCGGACCGCGACCCCGATGCGGACCCGGGCGTTCGGCGCGGAACCGGCGCACACGCTGCTCTCGGCGGACGCGGTGGCCCGGGCGTCGCTGGACGTGCTGCTGTCCGGGCTCACCGGTCAGGTGATCGACGTACGCCGCTCCGGCGACGAGGCCGCGGAGCCGGCGGCCGGCGCCGAGTCGACGGTGCTGCCGGCACCGGCCGGGCCGGAGCGCGACGAGCGCCCGGCGGACCAGGTGGGAGCGGGCCGCAATGCGTGGTGACCTCGTCCGGAAGCTGATCGCCCGGGGCCTGGCCACGGGCCTGGCGGTGCTGGCCTTCGTCGTGCTGGCGCTCACCGGCGCGACGGCGTGGGGGCTCGGGCTCGCGGTGGCCGCGCTCGCGGCGGCCGGCTGGGAGCGCCGGGTCCGGCCACAGGCCGACGGCGTCGCGGAGACCGTCCTGCTCGCAGCGGGCATCCTGACCGGGTACGCCCGGCGTCTCGACGACGCTTTCGACCCCGCCCTGGCCGCCACCGCGCTGGTGGTGCTCGGGCTGGCCCTGCTGGTCGGCCCGCTGCGGCAGGCGGGCAACCTCCAGATCCGCGCCGCCAACCTGCCGGTACGCGGGTGGACCCCGCTGGTCGCCGCCGAACTGCCCGTCGCCCTGCTCGTGCTGCTCGCCCTGATCGCCGGGGCCGCCGCGGCGACCCTGCCCGCCTGGGTGGCCCTGGCCGCCGCCCTGCTGGTCGGCGGTGTCGCCGGTGCGGTCGCGCTGGGCCTGGCCCGCCGGCGGTTCCGCCCCGCCGCCGGAGGCGGACCGGTCGCCCGGGCGCTGCGCCGGCACCGCCCCGAGTTCCTGCTCTACTTCTCCGCGCCGCCCGGCTCCGAGTACCAGGTCACCATGTGGCTGCCGTACCTGGAGCGGCTCGGCCGGCCGTTCCTGGTCATGCTGCGCGAGCCGGAGTTCCTGCCGACCGTCTCGGCGGCCACCACCGCACCGGTCGTCTACTGCCCGACGCTCAGTGCGATGGACGAGGCGCTGGCACCGAGCCTGCGGGTCGCCTTCTACGTCAACCACGGCGCGAAGAACAGCCACTGCATCCGCTACACCCAGCTCACCCACGTGCAGCTGCACCACGGCGACAGCGACAAGGCGCCGAGCGCCAACCCGGTCTCCGGCATCTTCGACCGGATCTTCGTCGCCGGCCGGGCGGCGATCGACCGGTACGCCCGCGCGGGCGTCCACATTCCCGCCGAGAAGTTCGTCGTGGTCGGCCGGCCGCAGGTGGAGGGCATCGAGGTACGCCGGGGGCCGGTGACCGCCGCGACGCCGACCGTTCTCTACACGCCGACCTGGACGGGGCACCACGCGGACACCAACTACTGCTCCCTGCCGGCCGGGGAGGCGCTGCTGCGCGGCCTGCTGGAGCGGGGCGCGACGGTGATCCTGCGGGCCCACCCGTACACCGCGCAGAACCCGGCGTCGGCGCGGCAGCTCGC
Source organism: Micromonospora sp. WMMD558 (assembly GCF_049315255.1). Taxonomy (NCBI): domain Bacteria; kingdom Bacillati; phylum Actinomycetota; class Actinomycetes; order Micromonosporales; family Micromonosporaceae; genus Micromonospora; species Micromonospora sp. WMMD558. Next base: position 5,681,558 of record NZ_CP186061.1, read on the forward strand.
GCGGCTGCACGACCTGCTCGCCGCCGACCGGGCCCGCACCGGGCGGGCGCACGTGTTCGGGGCGGCGGCCAGCCGCGAGCTGACCCTGACCGAGTGCGTGAACCGGTCCGACGCGCTGGTCTCGGACGTCTCCGGGGTCATCTCCGACTACCTCTACTCCGGCAAGCCGTACGCGGTGACGGACATGGTGGACGCGGGTGCCCGGTTCCCGGCGGAGTTCCCCCTCGCGGCGTCCGGGTACGTGCTGCGACGCGACATGTCCAACGTGGACGACGTGCTGGACCGGCTGCTGGGCGACGACCCGCTGGCCGAGACCCGGTGGGCCACCCGGACCCGCTACCTCGGCGACTTCCCCACCGAGTCGTACGCCGATGGCTTCCTGGCCGCCGCCCGTCGGGAACTGGACGGCGACGCGGCCGTGCCGGCCCCCCACGCCGAGGCCGCCAGCCCGGCCGCTACCGCCTGATCTCCGCCGGGGCGCCCACCCCCAAGCCACTGTTGATCATGGGGTTAGCGAGTGCTTCAGAGATCAATCCGCCCGCTAACCCCATGATCAACCGCTCGGAAGGTACTCGTCGACCAGGGCCAGGACTGCCGCCGGGTCCTCCACGTGGGCGTTGTGGCCGAGACCCGGCAACGTGGCCACCGGCACGCCCAACTCCTTGAGCTGCGCGTCGGAGACCATCGGGTCGTGCTCGCCCCGGGCCAGCAGGACCGGCACGTCGGTGGCGGCCAGCAGGGCCGGGAGGTTCGGCTCCCCCACCCCGAACACGGCCGGATCCATGGCCAGCCGCCAACGGCCGCCGACCTGCCGCAGGCCCGCCTCCACCACCGGATGGTCGGGTGCGAGCAGACCGGCCAGGCCGGAGACCCGCAGATAGCGCCGGGCGGCCTCGTCCCGGCTGGCGAACCAGGTCACCGGCCGGGCAGCCAGGTCGGCGGCCTTCGCCAGCTCGGCGGGCGACCACACCGCCTTGATGCCGACCCCGACCACGGCGTCGACCGGCAACCCGGCCGACCGGGCGGCCAGAGCCAGCGCGACCACACCGCCGAGTGAGTGTCCCAGCAGGACGAGCCGGTCCTCGCGGGCCAGCGTCGCGGCGAGCGGGTCGGCCAGCCCGGCGAACGAGTACGCCGGCAGCGGCGGGGACCAGCCGTGACCGGCCAGGTCGGGCGCCAGCCAGCGGCCGGCCCACCGGCGTTCCAGCAGCGGCGCCCAGGGCAGCCACACCTCGCCGGTCCCACCCATGCCGTGCAGCAGCACCAGCACGGGACCGCGGTCACCCGATTCATCGACCATGCGCGCAGTCTGCCACCGTGCCGACCCCCGGGCGAGCATGGCGACAGCGGCGTCGACCCGTGCGGCACATCGGGCTGGTACCTTTGGCGAACCGGATCCGCAACCCTCGCCCGGCCACCGGCGACGGCGCACGATCTCACCTGTCGTGTGGGAGGTTGCCATGTCTGGAATCAACAGCGCCATCACCACGTCGCGAGCCCGCCTGCATCTGGTGACCGCCGTAGCCGCCAGGAAGGACGCGGGCAGCAGCCCGACCGGAATTGTCGGACGGAGTCTGGCGCGACAACTGCTCGACGGGGGCGATCGGGTTCGCGTCCTCGCCGAACGTGGACAGCTCAGCGGCTGGCCCGCCGGTGCCGAGGTTGTCGAGGGGTCGATCACGCGGCCGCTGGAGCGCGCCGAGGTCTTCGCCGGCGTCGACAATGTCTTCCTGGCCGGCGCAGTGCCGGCGACAGTGCAGGACGCGTTGCGGGTCGTCCAGCGTGCGGGTGCGGGCCGCGTCGTCGTGCTGTCCTCGCACGGACCGGAGTACGAGCAGGACTACCCACCGGAGACATGGTTCTGGCTGGCTGTCGAGCGCGCCGTCGAACGCTCGGGCCTGGAGTGGACGCACGTTCGCCCGTCGGCGGTGATGGGGGCGGTGATCGAGGGCACCTATCCTGCCACCGGGTCGGACTGGCCGGACACGGTCAGGGAGGGGCGCGTCGTGCGGGAGGCCTTCCTCAACGACGGCCACTACCCCTTCATCCACGAGGATGACCTCGCCGCCGTCGCGGCCGCGGCCATGCGAACCGACGGCTACGTCGGCACCGTGCTCGAGGCAGTGGGGCTGCCGATCAGCACCCGGTCACGCGTGGCCGGCATCGCCAAGGCGATCGGCTGCGACATCGACGGCATCGAACTGACTGCCGACGACAGCCGCGCGTCCTGGCGGCGTCGCGGCTGGCCCGACAGCGGCATCGATGTGACGCTCTACGCCCTGCGGGAGTACGGCGTGCGGCTCGCCGAACTCACCCGGTGGACCCTCGATCAACGGCCCGCCGTCCACGAGATCATCGGCCGTCCACCGCGCCGCTTCGACGACTGGGCGGTCGAGCACGCCCACCTGTTCGGGTGAACGAACGTCCTGGACCGGCCCGCTGAGCGCGCATCGGTCATCTAGACCGTGCCGGACAGGTACGCCCGCCGTCGCTGTGGTTCGAACTTCTCGATCGCGTACCGCAGCATGACCCGTGGCATGGCCCGGTGATGCCGGGCGAGGAACTCCTCCTCCGCCGTCCGGTCCCGGTTGCCCACCTCGCGCAGCATCCAGCCCACCGCCTTGTGGACGAGGTCGTGCGGGTCGCGCAGGAGCCGTTCGGCGAGCCGGAAGGTCCAGTGGAAGTCACCGACCTTGATGAAGGCGAACGTCGCCATGACGGCGATGCGTCGGTCCCACACCAGGCTCGACCCGGCCAACCGGTCCAGGACGCTCCGGTCCTTGTCAACCAGCCACGGGCCGACGATGTAGGGCGCGGACGAGTCCACCAGGTCCCAGTTGTTGATGCGGCCGGTGTTGGCCAGGACCAGGTGGAAGATCTCGCCCCGTTCCTCCTCGTTCCCCTTGTCGAACTTGCGGACCAGGATGAGGAGCGACGTCAGCCGCTCTTCGTGCACATCACTCGTCAGCAGCGTCGCCGTGTCGGCCAGGGACAGGTCACGCCAGTACCGGCCGGCCACCCTGCGCTGGTCCGGCACGGGTACGCCGATGGCCCGGTCGCCCTCGCCGTACCCGCCCGGAAACATCTGCAGGTACCGGCTCACGCCCTCCGCCCGGCGGGGGTCGGCGAGACCGGCGAGTTCGCGACGGACATCCGCGGTCGTGGCCATGACGGTTCAACCTACCGCGACCGTGGGCGTCCGGCCTGCGCGTGGCTCCGGCGCTTGCTGTTCGATTCGTCGCCTGGGAGCATGCGGCGAATGACCGGGGGGAGCACTGTGCCGACGCTGCGCTCCTGGGACCGCGAGGGCCCGCTGTTCGTCTGGCGTACCCATGACGGCCGCACCTACTACGCGGTGCTGGATGGCGGGCCCACCGCAACGCCCGAACACTCCTCCTTCGCGGGCAGTTCCGAGCCACTCGGCCCGCAGACCGAGTCGATCCGGGCGCAGGTGAGGGCGTCCGTGCTCGACTCCGGCCGGCCACTCGTCGGCGACGTGCAGCCCGGCTCCCGATATCTGGCGGCGGTCGTCGGCCTGGTCTGTCTGGCCGTACTCATCGCCGGACCGGCACCGGTCGTGGGTACACGATGGCACTGGTTCTGGATCGGTACGGGAGTTCCGTTCGGACTGGGCGTGCTGACCTGGCTGATCATCGAGCGCCCGGGATCGCGGCGTGCCGGGGCTTCGCCAGAGCTGGCTACGGACAACCGGTACCGCGGCCTGACCGGGTTCCTCATCGGCATTGCCGCCTCCATCGCCCTCGGCTTCCTCGGTGTTCTTCTCGGATCGGCCTTCGACACCTGGCTGATCCCTGAGCCGCCCGGCTGAATCGAGACCGCTCCGCCGGCAGCCCCGGTCCACCCGGGGTCGCCGCCCGAGCTGCGTGGCATCGTCAGGAGACGGCGGCCTTCACCAGCTCGGCGACCTTCTTCTCCACCTCCGGGCTCCACGCCTTGAGGGCGTACGACGCCGGCCACATGTCCCCGTCGTCGAGGTTGGCCGTGTCCTGGAAGCCCAGCGTCGAGTACCGGTAGTTGAACTTGCCCGCGTCCTGGAAGAAGACGACGATCTTGCCTTCCTCGTTCGCGTAGGCGGGCATCCCGTACCAGGTCTTCGCCGTCAGCTCCGGAGCGGTGGCGGTGATGGTCACGTGTACGCGCTCGGCGAGCTCGCGATCCTCGGGCGCCATCTGCGCGATCCGGTCGAGGACCGCCTGAAGTCCGTCGGCCTTCTTGGCGCCCTTCCTGCCCTCGGCGCGCAGTTCGGCGGCGCGCTCCTTCATCGCGGCACGCTCTTCGGCGCTGAAGCCGTCGGACTCGGTCTTGGCACTCTTCGCGGTCATTCCCTGGCTGCCTTTCGACGCTTGCGGCCCGGCGTGCTGCCCGGCCGTCTGAGGGAAGGCTAGGCCTGCCGAAACCCCGGGTGCTTCTCGATTCCTGATCGAATGGACGCGCGCCGGTACGGTCACCCAAAGGTGCCTGGGTCTCGGAAAAGTGCCTTCTTCCCAGGCCAGCGGCAGTCTCCTACGGTTATTAAGTAACCACTGGAGAGCGTAGGAGGAGGACCTCGTCATGGCTGTGACACTGGTGAACCCGAGCGGGCTGCCGGAGATCGACGTGTACCGGCAGGTGTCGGTGGCGACCGGGTCGAAGATCGTCCACGTCGCCGGGCAGGTTGCCTGGGGCGCGGACGGGAAGACGGTCGGCGAGGGGGATCTCGCCGCGCAGGTCGAGCAGTGCTACCTCAACGTCGCGACGGCGCTCGCCGGGGTCGGGGCGTCGTTCGACGACGTGGTGAAGCTGACCGTCCACGTCGTCGACTGGAAGCCGGAGAGGATGCCCGTACTGCTGGACGGGATCGCCCGGGCGGCGGCGAAGCTGGGGGTGACGCCGGCCGCGCCGGCGTCGCTGTTCGGCATCGTGGCGCTGGACGTGCCCGAGCACCTGGTCGAGGTCGAGGCGACCGCCGTCCTCGACTAGGGCCCGCCCTGGGCAGCTCCGAAGCGGCTGCGGGACGCCTCGATGTGGCCCAGGTAGCGCTGGGTCCAGCCGCACATGCCGTCCACGACCCCGCGCAGGGCCTCGCCGGCCTCGGTGAGGTTGTACTCGACGCGGGGCGGGACGGTGGGGTGCACGGTCCGCTCGACCAGGCCGTTGCGCTCCAGCATGCGCAGGTTCTGGGTGAGCATCTTGTGGCTGATCCCGCCGACCTCGTCGCGCAGCTCGCTGAAGCGCATGGTGCGCTGCCCGAGGAACTCGATGATCAGGAACGCCCACTTGTTCGCGACGTCCGAGAAGATCTCGCGCGCCAGCGAGTCGGCCCGGGCCAGGTCGGCCTCCGGGGGCAGCTCGCTGATCTCCCTCCTGGTTACCACCTGGTCACTCTCCAACAGTTCCCCGGTTACCGCAAGAGACCACGGGCGGGGATGCCGGGAGGGCTACCGGGCGCGGGCCCAGGCGATGAAGCGCTCGGTCAGGTTGGCCGGTGGAGTGCTGTCCAATTCGGCGAGTTGTTCGGCGGCCTCGGTCTGGAGCATCGCCAGGTAGACCAGCAGGGCCGTCCGGTCGTCGCGGTACTCCCCGAGCAGGCGGAGCTTCGCGGGAGAGCACGGCCACGCGATCCCGCACGCCCGGCAGCGCCACGTGGGCCGGGACGGGACGTGTTCGACTCGGCGTCGGGTCACCGGACCCTCACCGGCTCCACCTCCGTCACGGCGTCGACCCGGACCGCCGCGTACCGCTCGCGGGGAGCGACCGACCGGTCCGGGCGGACCTCGCGGCCTTTCAACTGGACCCAGACCGCGCCGTCGACGACCGCGCTGCTGATCACCTCGGTGATGGACAGGGTCAGGGTTCCGGTGCCGAACGTGTAGGCGTCCTCGGGAACCCGGATCGTGCGGCCGACGGCGATCGTCACCAGCGGCCCCCGTTCGCCCGGTACTCCTGCGCCCGGGTCAGGCTCCCGGCGCGGCCCGGCTGAACGGTCGGGATCGGCCGGGTGGGTGCGAACAGGGCGGCCGGCAGGTTCGCGCCCCGGATTCGCCGGGGAAGCGACGGCACGGTGGGCTTGCAGCGCCAGAAGCGGAGACGCACGGCGGAACCTCCTTCACGGATTGGAAGGGGGCCGCCCCGGTCGCTTGCCTAAAGGGGGCGGCCCCAACAGCGCCACCGGCGAGTTCGGGTCCTCTACCGGCTCGCGCCGCATCTCCTTCCACCCTGGACGGTGACCCCCTACGCTCGAAACAGTCATCACCCGACCACGGAACGGAGCGGCCGAATCCGGACCGGCGCGGAGCGATGTGGAGAGTCGTGGAAGGGTATGGAAGCCGTGGGAATTTCGCCGTCTGAGTACCTGCTCCGTGAGCTGAGGCGACGCCGCACGGCCGCCGGGCTGACTCAAGCGCAACTCGGCGAGCTGGTCTTCTGCTCGGACTCTCAGGTCAGCGCGATCGAGACCGGGACCAAACCGCCGACGCTGCCCTACTTGACCGCTGTCGACCAGGCGCTGAACACCGGCGGGCACTTCGCGACGCTCTGGGATGAGCTGGTCAAGGGTGAGGCCGCACCGGTCTGGCTACGCGAGTGGATACAGATCGAGCGGGAAGCGACGGCGCTGCGCTGGTACGAACACGCCTTCGTGCCAGGGCTCCTACAGACCGAGGGATACGCTCGCGCGACGTTCCGGGCAGCGCGCGTACCGGTCTCAGGGCTCGACCAGCGCGTCGCGGCGCGGATGGAGCGGCAAGCGGTCCTCGCCCGCGACCCGAGTCCGCAGCTCTTCGTCGTGATGGATGAGATGGTCGTCCGGCGGGCGTGCGGCGGCCGTGACGTGATGGCCGAGCAACTCGAACACCTGCTTACGTGCGCTGAACAGCCGCATATTCAGTTGCACGTCGTACCGTTGTCCGCTGGCATCTACTCAGGACTTGCTGGGGCGTTCATCCTGGCTGACCTGCCCGACGGCTCGCGCGCCGGGTGCGTGGACCACCAACTAAAATCGCAGACCGAAGGACTGCCAGACCCGGTTACTCGTCTGGGTTTGTCGTGGGACGCGGTTCGGGGCGAAGCTCTCCCGCTCGGGCAGTCACTCGACATCCTCAAGGAAGCGGCAAAGACATGGACAAGCTGACAGGCGCTCACTGGCGGAAGTCCTCCCGCTCGTCCACCAACGGCGGCACCTGTGTCGAGGTCGCCGACAACCTTTCCGGTGTGGTGGGCGTCCGGGATTCCAAGGACCCGGCCGGTCCGGCGCTGACCTTCTCCCCCGCCGCCTGGCGGGCCTTCGTCACGCAGGTCGCCGAGCGCGGCTGACCAACCGCAGACACACACAAGCCGCCCGCTCCCGGTACCGGGGGCGGGCGCTTCGCTTCGCTGTCGCACGCGCCGAGCTGTCCAGCTGCCCATCCATGCGACCGGGTCCGGTCGGCCGGGTCCGGCCCGTCCACGACCGGCCGATCTCGGGGCGATCGCCCTGCCCCAGCTACGCGGGCAGCTCGACAGCCGTCGAAAAAGTGACGGGAGTCCGCCGTGGTGCGTCCGACGTGCGGCCGCACAAGGGTGACGCGGACGCCGACAACGGCCAGCGACATCCGGTGCTGCAAAAGGGACACGCGCCGGCGGGCCGACAGCACAAGATCCGCGCAACTTCGGGGAAGATGCCGTCTCGGGCGTAACCGAGGCAGCATCTTCGGTGAAGTTGCGCGGATCTTGCAGCGGAGGCTGCAGCGGTGAGCCCTTCTCGGGCCGCCGGCAGCCGGCAGCCGGAACGCGCGACGGGCGCCGGACCCCATGGGTCCGGCGCCCGTCGTGCGAGCGGGTCGGTCAGGCGGAGTAGCCGCGGGTCGCGGCCCAGTTCGCCAGAGCGATCGTGGTCATCCAGTACGACCCGGTCGCGGGGTTGGCCGAGTCGGCGATCCGCACCAGGCGGCCCTCGTCGTCGTACCCGGTCACGGCGATGTAGTGGCCGCCCGGGAACGAGTGCCAGCCGCCGTTGGTGTCGGTGGCGGAGCCGGCGATGTTCACGACGACGCCCCGCCCGTCGGTGATGGCGTCGACGACGTCGGCCTGGAGCCGGTCCATCTGCGCCGGGGTGGCGGCACGGCCCGGGATCATGCGGGTCCGGTACGGGTCACCCTTCACCATGGCGTTGAGCACCCGGGTGGTGTCCTCGGCCGAGTCGGTGCCGAACTGGTCGGTGCCCAGCGGACCGGCGAGGTGGTCCTGCGACCGCTCGATGCCGGTGGCGCTGAGGGCGTTCCGGACCGCGGCCGGGCCGCAGTAGTAGAAGTTGATCTGAGCCTGGTAGTCGTACTTCAGAAGCTTGGACTTCGGGGGCTTGGGCTTCTTGGTGAGGTCCGGGTCGGGGGCGGCCTTCGCGGCCGGTGAGCTGGACGGGGCGGCGCTCGACGGGGCGGCGCTGGACGGGGCGGCGCTGGACGGGGGGACGGCCACGGAACGGGCCTCGCCGCGCGAGGCGGCGGTGTTGCCACGCAGCTCGGCCACGGCGGCCGGGGTCTGCGCCGACGCGGGTGCGTCGCCGGGGCCGGCGACCAGGGCACCGGTGCCGGTCGCCAGCACGAGGACGGCGGCGGACGCGGCGGCCACCTGGTACGGACGCTCGGTGGCGAGACGACGGAGCTGACGCTTGAGGTGGTGCTTCACGGTTTCCTCCACGGACTGTCGGGGCTGGCGGCGCACCGGGCCGGCCGCGGGCAGCGGCGGGCCGGCCGTCCGGACCGGGTCCGGCGGCAGGTGGCCACGAGGGGACGAGCCCGGCGGGACCGGGCAGGGCGGTGGGTCAGCGCCCGGCGGCGAGCCGGACGGGCGCGGGCACCGCGATGCCGTGGAGGCGGCGATGGAACCGACGGTTGGGTTCGAACTGCACGAGGATGGGACTCCTTCCGATGCCGCCTACCGGGTTAGCTGACGGATTCGGGCGGGAAGTACGCCCTACCGCGACAATCGCGGATTCACCCCAGGTGCAGATTGGGTCCCCGGTTCGCCATGCGGCGATTGAGCGGGTCGGCGCGGCGTCGCCTCTTGCGATCGGTTACCGCACCGGACGCGCCGACACTACTGGCCGGTCAACCAGCCTGCCAACCCGCTCTGAGCTGCGTAAACCTCGATCATGGCAGCAATTTTGCGGGCAGTTTCGCACTGACGCGACTCAATGGGACGCGAGGTGCTTACGACGCGGCCGGGCGGCAACGGGACAAGCGGCGGACATTACCCCGGCAGCGGCGGAGACAATCGACCGGACTGCGAATGTTGACCGGTTCGACGTCGGTGTGACCGGGCTCACGGAATTAAGTCAGCCGACCCGTGCGGGACGCCAGCGTGCGGCGGCGACCGGCCGTCCGGTCAACGCCGTCCGAGGCTTCGTCCGCAGTGCCGGACGCAGGCTCTCCGCCGCCGCGTACGCCTCGGCGGCGAGCGCACGGGCCGCCTCGGCGGCCACCTCCGCGTCGCGCCAGGCAGCCCGCTCGGCGGCGGCCGCCGCCCGGTAGGCGGCCAGCTTGCCGTCGCGTACGGCCCGCGTCAAGACGATCTCCTGGTCGACCGGGTGCAGCCGGGCGTCCCAGCCGTCCCGGTGCCCGAACACGTCGCCGAGCTGCCGGGCGGACAGGTCACCCCGCCAGTGGGCGGCCACCGCGGCCCGGTGCAACCACCGCTCCCGCGCCGCGTACTCGGCCGGCGTACGCGACGTGCGCGGGGTGGGCAGCGCGGCGGCGGCGGTGAGCCGGCGGGCGGCGTTCTCGGCTTCGTCGTACGCCTGCCAGGCACGGTCGGCCTCCTCCTGCGCCGTGCGCCAGGCGTCCCGCCGGCGACGCGCGGTCTGGGCCGCGCCGGCAGCCGCCACCGCCACCTCCTCGGCGTACCGGCGCAGGTCGACCGTCTCGTCGACGGGCGGCGGCTCGGCCGGCTGGTCCCGCTCGGGCCGCGCGGCGACGACGGTGAGCGCGGTCAGGGCGAGGACGAGCAACGCGGACCAGATGGCGGTCGCCCGGGGCACGTCGATGAGGAACTCGTGGAGGACGGTGTTCATGTCGGCAACCTCACGGGGAACGGATCGCGACGGGACAACACACGCCGGTCCGCCCCGAACTGGGCGCGGACCACCGGCGGCGGCAGGTGCAGAGACACGGCGACGGACGGGGCCGCTCAGGCGGGCGCCACCAGCGTCACGCGGCGGGCCGCGGCCCGGGAGTCGATCAGTTGCGCGGCGGAGCCCGCGAGCCGGAACCGGCGGGGAACCGGCCGGCCAGGGAGCCGCACTCGCCGGTGGTCACCGGCGTCACCCGCTCGACGTCGCCGGGCACGGCTGCGGCAGGCGGCGCGGCGTCCGCCCCCGACCAGGCCGGCGCGGCTTGCGGCGCGGTCCCGGCCGCCGGTGCGTCGAGCGCCACCGGCGCGCTGCCGGTCGTCGCCCCCGGGGCGGGCAACGCGACGCAGTCACCGGCCGCCGACGCCACCCTCACCTCGGCCGTCCCGACCGGGTGGGCGGGAGCGGCGACGCCGACGCTGAGGCCGGCGGTCAGCGCGAGACCGGCGAGCAGCCGGGAGGCCCAGCGCGCGACCCACCACAACGGACAGGTGAGCGCGACCGGAAGCACGATGCCACGCTACCGTCGCGGTCGGCCGACCGCACCCGTCACGAGCGTGTCGCGTCGCCGGGACGCGCCGGACCGGCCAGCGTGGACACGGTCAGCGGCGGTCGCCCGCGTACTCCCTCGGGTGGTCCGCTTCGGCGACCCGCGGTGACGGCACGGCGCCCGGGCCCGCCGGCCCGGCCGCCGCGTACGCCCGGCCGCCGGCGTCCGGCGCGGCCGGGCGTGGCCGGCGGGGTGGGCCGAGCCGCCGCATCATCGGCGTCTCCACGTAGCGGTGCAGCAGCGCCGCGAGCACCAGGTTGACCAGCAGGAAGCCCACCACCGCGGCCGGCCCCCGCCAGCCGGGAACCCCGACGCCGTGATGGCCGGTGAGCCGGAGCACGCTCACCATGACCAGGACGTGCACCAGGTAGAAGGCGAACGAGACCTCCCCGAGCCAGACCATCGGGCGGCTGGCCCACAGGGTCCGCCGGCCCCGGACGTCCGCGTCGGCGGCGGCCGTGATGACCAGGACGTACGCGATCGACAGCAGCGCCGCCCACAGCTCGGCCCGGATCCACGCGCTCGCCACCACCCAGGTCACCACGAAGACCACGCTGGCCACACCCAGGCGTGGGCCGCGCCACCGGCCCCGGCGCAGCAGTTCCGCGGCGGCCACGCCGAGCCAGAACTCCAGCGAGCGCACCACCGGGAAGACCTGCGTGAACCACCAGCGGCTCTCCTCCGGCACGAGGGCCTGGGCCGGCCAGAGCGCGAGGATGAGCAGCGGCACGGCGACGACCACGGCCCACAGGGCGCCCGCCGGCATGCGGTGGATGAGCGGCAGGGCGAACGGCAGGCAGGCGTAGAAGAACAGCTCGCAGGAGAGCGACCAGCTGACCGTGTTGACGCTGTAGAAGATGCCGGGGGTCGGGTCCCACGCCTGTACCAGCAGCAGGTTCTCCAGCGCGGCGCGGGGGTGGACCGGGTCGGTGAACGCGTACGCGACCAGCAGCGCCGCCACGAACATGACGACGTGGTTCGGGTAGATCTTCGCGACGCGGCGGCGCAGGAAGGTGCGCTTCGCCTCACCGGGGCGGGCCGACCACACCAGCACGAATCCACTGAGGATGAAGAAGAACTGGACGCCCGACAGGCCGAGGGAGAAGAACCGGTCGACGGCCCCCTTGTAGGCCGGCTCGGCGACGATGCCCATCGTCGCGGCGTGGAAGGCGAAGACCAGCAGCGCGGCGATCCACCGCAGCCCGGTGAGCGACGGCAGCCGGCCGCCCGGACCCGGTGCGGCGGGGCTCGCCGCGCGTACCGGCCGGTCGGTGGGGGTCACCTGCACAGGCTTCTCCTTCTCGGGTCGTGGGCGGCCCGACGGCCGGCCCGCACCGCTCCGCGACCTTACCCGCCGGTCCGATGACCGGCGTGCCGCACCGAAGGCCAGTCGTACGCCTGTTCGATGATGCGGTAGGCTCGGGGCCGTGCCGGACGTCGCCTACCAGCCGTCGATGCTGGATCTCGCCGAGGCCGGCCCGACGCTCGGGCCGCTCGCCGGCCAGGTCACGCGGCACCGGCTCACCCGGGGTGCCTGGGTCGACCACCTGCCCGGCTGGGTGCGCGGCTCCGACCAGGTGCTCGACCATCTCCTGCACGAGGTGCCCTGGCGCGCCGAACGCCGCACCATGTACGACGCGGAGGTCGACGTCCCGCGCCTGCTCTGCTGGTACGCGGCTGGCCGCCCGCTGCCCCACCCGGTGCTCACCGCCGCCCGGGAGGCGCTGACCCGGCACTACGCGCCCGAGTTGGGCGAGCCGTTCGTCACCGCCGGCATGTGCCTCTACCGGGACGGACGCGACAGCGTCGCCTGGCACGGCGACACCATCGGCCGGGGCGCCCACACCGACACGATGGTCGCCATCGTCTCCTTCGGCTCGCCCCGGGCGCTCCTGCTGCGTCCCCGTGGCGGCGGCGCGGGCCTGCGGTTCCCGCTCGGCCACGGCGACCTCGTCGTGATGGGCGGCTCGTGCCAGCGCACCTGGGAGCACGCCGTCCCGAAGACGGCGCGCCCGGTCGGCCCCCGGGTCAGCGTCCAGTTCCGCCCGACCAACGTCGCCTGACACGAGGTGCGCCGGTCGGCGGCGGGTGCGCCGCGCCGGCGTGCTAGAAACGACGTCCAGGGTCCGATCAACCCCTTCTGACGACGACGCGAAGGGGTACCCCCATGACCCAGTCCCCCACCGAGGCGCGCTCGCGCTGGTCGCCGTGGTCCGTGCACGGTGACGGCCGGTCGGTGCGGCCCGGCGACGTGGTGCACCCCGGCGAGCGGCTGTCCTGGCCGCGGACGGCCGGGGTCGGCGTGCAGCACGTGGTGGCCATGTTCGGCGCCACCTTCACCGTGCCGCTGATCACCGGTTTCCCGCCCGCCACCACGCTGTTCTTCTCCGGGCTGGGCACGCTGCTGTTCCTGCTGATCACCGGCAACCGGCTGCCGTCGTACCTCGGCTCGTCGTTCGCCTTCATCGCGCCGGTGCTGGCGGCGAAGGCCGGTGGGGACATCGGCCCGGCGCTCGGCGGCATCGTGGTCGCCGGCGCGGCGCTGGCCCTGGTCGGCGTGGTCGTCCACGTCGCCGGCGCCCGGTGGATCGACGCGCTGATGCCCCCGGTGGTGACCGGCGCGATCGTGGCGCTGATCGGGTTGAACCTCGCGCCGGTCGCCTGGGACGGCGGCGGCAGCGGCACCGGCGTCAAAGCTCAACCGCTGATCGGCGTGGTGACGCTGGTGGCGATCCTCCTCGCCACGGTCGCCTTCCGGGGCTTCCTCGCCCGGCTGTCCATCCTGCTCGGCGTCGCCGTCGGCTGGGCGCTGGCCGCCGCGCTCGGGCACCTCGACCCGAAGGCCGTCGACGGGCTGCGTGACGCGGCGTGGATCGGCCTGCCGGAGTTCCACGCCCCGAGCTTCAGCCTGCGGGCCGTCGTGCTGGTGATCCCGGTGATCCTCGTGCTGATCGCGGAGAACGCCGGGCACGTCAAGGCGGTCGCGGCGATGACCGGCCGCAACCTCGACCGGGACATGGGCCGGGCGTTTTTCGGTGATGGCCTGGCGACCGTGCTCGCCGGTTCCGGCGGCGGCTCCGGCACCACCACGTACGCGGAGAACATCGGCGTGATGGCGGCGACCCGGGTCTACTCGACGGCCGCGTACTGGGTCGCCGGCGTGGCGGCGGTGCTGCTGGGGCTGAGCCCGAAGTTCGGCGCGCTGATCCTGACCGTGCCCGCGGGCGTGCTGGGCGGCGCCACCACCGCCCTGTACGGGCTGATCGCCATCCTGGGCGCGCGGATCTGGATCGAGAACCGCGTCGACTTCCACGATCCGGTCAACCTGATGACCGCCGCCGTCGCGGTGATCGTCGGCGCCGCCAACTACACCCTCACCGCGGGCGACCTGTCCTTCAACGGCATCGCCCTGGGCACCGGCGCCGCCCTGCTCATCTACCACGGCATGCGCCTGGTCGCCCGCCTCCGCAACACCACCCCGGAAACCCGGGTAGCCCCCGAACCCGAACTCTGACCGCCCGCCCGCGCCCGACCCCCCTGTCGATCATGAAGTTAGCGGGGAGAAATAACGCTAACCTCATGATCAACGAGGACGGTCCGTCCGTACGCGGTCAGTCGCGGTCGACCTGGTGGCCGACCACGGTGGGGCCGAGCATCACGGCGAAGCCGCTGCCGTCGCGGCGCGGGTCGGCCGCCGGCAGGTCCACCGGCTCGCCGTTCGCCGTCGATCCCACCGGCCGCGGACCCACCCAGCCGACGACCACGTCGGTCTCACCCTTGAGGAAGCGTTGGGCGCGCACCCCGCCGGTCGCCCTCCCCTTCGCGGGGTACGCCGCGAACGGCGTCACCTTCACCGTGGCGCCGGTCGACGTGACCACCATCGGCTCGCCGTGGGTCGGGTCGTCGGTGCGCACCGCGCCGAAGAACACCACCCGCGCCCCGGCGGGCAGGTTGACGCCGGCCATGCCGCCACCCTTGATCCCCTGTGGACGGACCAGCCCGGCCGGGAACCGCAGCAGCGACGCCTCCGACGTGACGAAGGCGAGCGCCTCGGCACCGTCGGTCAGCCAGGTCGCCCCGACCACCTCGTCACCGTCCCGCAGGCTGATCACCTCGAACTCGTCGGAACGCACCGGCCACTCCGGCGCGCAGACCTTCACCACACCCTGCCGGGTGCCCAGCGCCAGCCCCGGCGCCCCGTCGGCGGTCGACCCGAGCGGCGCGAGGCCCACCACCGTCTCCCCCGGCTCCAACGGCACCAGCTCGGCGGCGGACATGCCGCCGCGCAGCGAGACCGTGCCGGACTGCTCGGGCAGCACCGGCAGCGGCAGCACGTCCACCTTGAAGGCCCGGCCGGCGCTGGTGACCAGGAGGACCCGGCCGCGGGCCGTGGAGTGGACGACGGCGCGTACCGCGTCGTGCTTCACCCGGCCGTGCCGCCGGCGCCCCTCGGCCGCCTCCTCCGACTCGGCCGCGGTGCGGGCGACCAGGCCGGTCGCCGACAGGATCACCTGGCAGGGGTCGTCGGCGACCTCCAGCGGGCCGGCCGGCACGGACGCCGCCAACACCTCCTTCAGGTCACCGTCGACCAGCGTGGTGCGGCGCGGCGCGGCGAACTGCTTCCCGACCGCGGCCAACTCGTCGGAGACGACCTTCCGGAGCACCTTCGGGTCGTCCAGGATGCGGGCCAGCTCGGCGATCTCGCCGCGCAGCTTCTCCTGCTCGGCCTCCAGCTCCAGCCGGTCGTACTTCGTGAGCCGGCGCAGCGGCGTGTCGAGGATGTACGTGGCCTGGATCTCGGACAGCTTGAACCTCCGCATCAGGCCGTCCTTCGCGGCCTGCGCGTCCTCGCTGGCCCGGATCAGCTTGACCACCCGGTCGATGTCGAGCAGCGCGATCAGCAGGCCGTCGACCAGGTGCAGCCGTTCCTCACGCTTGCGCTTGCGGTACGCGCTGCGCCGCGTCACCACCTCGTACCGGTGGGACAGGAAGACCTCCAGCAGCGCCTTCAGACCCAGCGTCTGCGGCTGCCCGTCCACCAGGACCAGGTTGTTGACGCCGAACGACTGCTCCAGCGGGGTCAGCCGGTACAGGTCGGCGAGCAGGGCCTGCGGGTTCACCCCGACCTTGCACTCGATGACCAGGCGGGTGCCGTTCTCCCGGTCGGTGAGGTCCTTGACGTCGGCGATGCCGGTGAGCCGCTTGGTCTTCGTCACCTCGTTGGTGATGGCGGCGATGACCTTCTCCGCGCCGACGCCGTACGGCAACTCGACCACGGTGATCGCCTGCCGGCCGCGGCTGCCCTCCACCGGGCCGATCTCCACCTTGCCGCGCATCCGCACCACACCGCGCCCGCTCTCGTACGCGCGGCGCACCTCGTCGAGGCCCAGCAGCAGCCCGCCGGTGGGCAGGTCGGGGCCCGGGACGAACTCCATGAGCTTGTCCAGCGTGGCGTCCGGGTGGTTGATCAGCCAGCGGGCGGCCGAGACGACCTCGCCGAGGTTGTGCGGGATCATGTTGGTCGCCATGCCCACGGCGATCCCGGACGCACCGTTGACCAGCAGGTTCGGGAAGGCGGCCGGCAGCACGGTGGGCTGGGTCAGCGAGCCGTCGTAGTTGGGCTCCAGGTCGACCGTGTCCTCGCCGAGCTCGCCGACGAGGTGCATCGCCTCGCGGGACATCCGGGCCTCGGTGTAACGAGCCGCGGCCGGTCCATCGTCTGGGCTTCCAAAATTTCCATGCCCGTCGATGAGTGGCACATTGAGCGAAAAATCTTGGGCGAGCCGGACCATCGCGTCATAGATCGCGGTGTCGCCGTGCGGATGGTACTTACCCATGCAGTTGTGGACGACGTAGCCCTCGGCAACGAAGGCGTGCTCATCTGAGCTGACCTGAATGTCGTAAGTGGTGGCGGCAGCGACCGCCTCGACCGAGACGACTCGAAGAAACGAACGACCCGACAGAGCCTCAAGCCGGCCGGCAAGAGGCGAGCCGACACGGCGGAGTTTGCGAACCCAGCCATCCCGCTCCGCGCGCCAAAGGGGGAATGACCGCTCCGACAGCGGCACGCCGTTGCGGTCCTTACCGTAACGGACCTTGCCCCCGTCACCCGACAGCGACACTCGGAAAGCGTTGCCGTCCTCATCCCGGAACCATCCGCCGCCCCGGTGAGCGGCCGTGAATTCGCCGATCACGGGCCGGCATGGCAGCCGATCGTTGCCCTGCTTGCCGCCGTACTGGTAGGCCAACTCCATTACCCGGCGAAGGCCGTCGTTCTTATAACCGACCCGCACCCACGGCAGAAGCATCTCGGCGAGGACAGCAGCATCGCGCCCGCTTACCGACAGACCGAGAAGCGGTTCATACCCGGTTCTCCTACTGGTCCAGTGATGCCCGTGTACACCCAGATCGGCGAGCATGGAGTAGATCTGCCGCACCAGCATGTCGCTGGTGCTGACGAAGACGATCTCGCGGAAACGCTTACGGACGTAGCCGTCACCGTCGAAGAAGCCAGCGAGGAACGGCGCCCACGCGGAACGGCTCTCGATGACGTCGTTCGGCACATGCTTGGCGTGGCTGAGCGGCTGACCCGCCGCTAGCAGGCCCTCGTGCCGAGCGAACGTGAGGATGTGTTGAGCCCGGTGACGGGGATTGGCCGGCTCACGCTTGCCACGGGTGGCGTTCAGCCCGTTCGCGATCGCCCAACCATGCGCGACGTCGAGCGGCTCAACATCGCACATGTGCAGCCGTACGCGGCCGTCAACCTCACGAGACCGATCGACGGCGAAGCCCTCTGCCACGACCAGTCCGCGGACGTAGTCATAGACGTCACCGCCCGGCGCTAGAGCCGTCCCGCGACGGCTGCCGTAGGCCAGGGTGAGGTGGCCGGTAAGTTCCCGCGCCTCAACCCAGCGGAGCGAGAGGTCCTCGTCGATTACACGGAACCGCTGCCCTGGGGTCACAGTCATAGTGTGGCCGTTGCTCCAGGTGACCCGGACCAACTCCGAATTCGGGTTCTGATAAACAGCAGTCACGGGGACGGCGGTCCCGTCGCCGTCCAACACGAAGTCGCCAATTTCAACATCCTCGATCGGCCTCAGACCATCGGGCGTCGAGACCAGCGTTCCTGCAACAAAGCAGTCGCCGACGATCCGGGCCGACTTGACGTGGCCCCGGTCGGGGCGGTGGCCCTGCTCGTACATTGACCAGAGGATGCGCCGGTGCACCGGCTTCAGCCCGTCCCGGGCGTCCGGCAGGGCGCGGGAGTGGATGACCGAGAACGCGTACTCCAGGTAGGAGTCGGAGACCTCGGTGACCAGCGGGTTGTCGAAGACCCGCGCGCCGGCCTGGTCGAACGCGGAGAGGTCGACCTTCGTTTCCTTGCGGCGTGCCATGACTCAGCTTTCCCCTCGGACTGTCCCGGTGATCGTGCCTGCGGTCGCGGCGTGCCCGCTCATGCGTCGATCGCCTCCCGGTCGACCCGGTCGGCGGAGTCGATCAGCCAGTTGCGGCGGGGCTCGACCTTCTCGCCCATCAGCAGCTCCAGGATCTGCTCGGCCGCCTCGACGTCCTCCAGGGTGATCCGGCGGACCGCCCGGGTGGCCGGGTTCATCGTGGTCTCCCACAGTTCGTCGGCGTCCATCTCACCGAGGCCCTTGAACCGCGGGATCGGGGTGACGACCTGCTTGCCGGCCTTCTCCAGCCGGCGGACCGTCGACTCCATCTCCGCCTGGGTGTACGTGTAGATCGTCTGCGGGTTGCGCCCCTTGGTGGTGATCTTGTGCAGGGGCGGCATCGCCGCGTACAGCCGACCGGCCTCGATCAGCGGTCGCATGTACCGGGCGAAGAGCGTGATCAGCAGCGTACGGATGTGCGCGCCGTCCACGTCCGCGTCGGCCATGATCAGGACCCGACCGTACCGCAACGCCGACAGGTCGAACGTCCGCCCTGAGCCGGCGCCCAGCACCTGCACGATCGCCGCGCACTCGGCATTGTCCAGAACCTGCTGCAGGTTCGCCTTCTGCACGTTGAGGATCTTGCCGCGGATCGGCAGCAACGCCTGGTACTCCGACGAGCGGGCCATCCGGCTCGTGCCGAGGGCGCTGTCCCCCTCGACGATGAACAGCTCGCTGCGGTCCACACCGGTCGAACGGCAGTCGACCAGCTTCGCCGGCATCGACGCGCCCTCCAGGGCCGTCTTGCGGCGGGCCGCGTCCTTCTGCTGCTTCTGGGTGAGCCGGACGCGCGCCGCGTCGACGATCTTCTGCAGGACCGTGCGCGCCTCGGCCTTGGTCTTCCGGTCCTCCAGCCAGGCCTTGAGGTGCTGCTCCACGAGACCCTGGAGCACCTTCGTGATGCCGGCCGTGGACAGCTCGTCCTTGGTCTGGGAGGTGAACTGCGGCTCCGGGATCCGCACGTGCACCACCGCGGTCATGCCCTCGAGGATGTCGTCCAGGGTGGGCGGCTCCTCCTTGGCCTTGAGCAGGCCACGGGCGTTGCGGACGGCGTCGACGAGGGCGCGCGCCAGCGCCCGCTCGAAGCCCTTCCGGTGGGTGCCGCCGTGCGCGTTGCGGATCGTGTTGGTGAAGCACTCCACGGTGCGCTCGTAGCCGGTGCCCCAGCGGAACGCCACCTCGACCTCGGCGCGGCGCTGCACGTTGGACTGCATGACGCCGTTGGCGTCGGCCGCGTTCTCCCGGTACGTCCCCTCACCCGTCACCAGCAGCGTGCCGGACACCGGCCGGTCGCCGGACGGGGCGAGGAACTCCACCATGTCGGTCAGCCCGTTGGGGTAGTGGAACCGCTCCTCGACCGACTCCGCCCCGGTCTGGTCGCGCAGCAGGTAGCGGACGCCGGGCACCAGGAACGCCGTGTTGCGCAGCTTCATCCGCACGGCCTCGCCGTCCAGCGACGCGCCGGTCTCGAAGTAGCGCGGGTCGTGCCAGTAGCGGATCGACGTGCCGGTGCGCTGGCCGCGCTTCATCCCGCCGACCACCTGGAGCCCCGGGCCCGCCGTGAAGGGCGCGTCCGGCCCGTCGCCGTCGAAGACGCCGGGGACACCGTGCCGGAACGACATCGCGTGGACCTTGCCGCCGCGACGGACCGTCACGTCGAACCGGCGCGAGAGCGCGTTGACCGCCGAGGCGCCGACGCCGTGCAGGCCGCCCGACGTCTTGTAGCCCGAGCCGCCGAACTTCCCGCCCGCGTGCAGCCGGGTGAGCACCAGCTCGACACCCGAGATGCCGGACTTCGCGTGCACGTCGGTGGGGATGCCCCGACCGTCGTCGTCGACCTGGACCGAACCGTCTGCGTGCAGCGTGACCTCGATCGACGTCGCGTGACCGGCGACGCCCTCGTCGGTGGAGTTGTCGAGGATCTCGTTGACGAGGTGACCCACGCCACGGCTGTCGGTCGAGCCGATGTACATGCCGGGACGCTTGCGGACAGCGTCCAGCCCCTCGAGGTGCGTGAGGTCGTCGGCCCCGTACAGGGTCTCAGGCTCTGCGGTCAACTGGTCGTACTCCCAGGTCTCGGCGGTGTGGTGCCGCGGACGGCGGGCATCGGCCGGAAGCGGCGCGCCGGAGCGAGCCTAGCCGCCGGCCCCGACAACGCCCGGGAGCCCCGCTCGACCCGCCGCAACCGGCGCAACCGACCCGGCCTCCGGGTGATTCCGGCCGTGACCTAGGCGACACTCCTTCCCAGTCGGTCCACGTCGCGAAACCCCGCGGGAGGAGCGCGGCGGACCCGCCTGGCCCGCTACGCTGACCGGCGGTCGCGCCCCGGCGGGGGTGCCGGATCCCGCGGGAGGCCACCGGTGACGCACGAGGGCGCGGCGGACCGGTTCGCGGCGGACCGGCTGGCGGCGGAATCCCTCGCCGCCGGCGACCCGACCGGCTGGTTCGACCGGCTGTACACCGAGGCGGCACACGGCGACGCCGTCGTCCCCTGGGACCGGGACGCGCCGCACGGGCTGCTGGTCGACTGGACCGGCCGGCACCGGCCGTCCCCGGGCGGCCCGGCCGTCGTGGTCGGCTGCGGCTACGGCCGCGACGCGGAACACCTCGCCACCCTCGGCTACCGCACAATCGGTTTCGACATCTCCCACACCGCCGTCGAGACGGCCCGGCAGCGGCACCCCGGCTCGCCGGTCGACTACCGAAGCGCCGACCTGCTCGCCCCTCCCCCGGCCTGGCGGCACGGCTTCGACCTGGTGGTGGAGAGCATGACGGTGCAGGCGCTGCCACCCGAGATCCGGGCGGCCGCGATCCGCGCCGTCGGCGACCTGGTCGCCCCGGACGGCACCCTGCTCGTGATCGCCGCCGGCCGCGCCGAGGACGAGGATCCGCCGGCCGGACCGCCCTGGCCGTTGACCCGGGCCGAGGTCGACGCGTTCGCCGCGGGCGGCCTGACCGCCGTCCGGGTCGAGGACTTCGAAGACCCCGCCGGCGTACGCCGCTGGCGCGCCGAGTTCCACCGACCCGCCTGACCGGGCCGCTCAGCGGCCCCGACGACGCCGGCATCACCCGGTCCGGCCGCGCGCCGCACTGACACCGGCATCGCGCCGTCCGGCCGCGGTTGTGGTGTCTCGCGTCGGTGCCGGGTGCGGTCGTGGTTGCGGTGGGGGGTGTGGCCCGCCGTGCCCGGCTCCGGGCGGTCAGGCTTGATCCCTGCGCCGGTCACGGCGGGCCACACCCCTGACCTGGTCCTGATCCGCCGGTGGGTGCCGGCTCAGCCCGGTTGGGGCGAGATCTTGGAAGGATATGGCCCCTGGACGGGCCGAATCCTTCCATGATCTCGATGTTCCACCTGCGTGTGCTGGGTGGTGTGTCCGGTTCGGGTGTGCCGTGTCACGCCCGGGTGTCGGGTTTTGGGGGTGTGGTCGGCGGCATCGTGGGGGTGGAATGGTGGCGGGGGCCGGGTCGTTACATCACCTGGACGATCGAGTAGGGCCGCCCACCCGAGCGGGTGGGGCATGGGTCCTCGGGCCCGGCCGGAATGATGGCGGGCCGGCGGTCGTTACATCTGGACCCGGCACCACGAGGGCCCCGGCCCCGGTTCGCCGGTCTTTCGATCACCACCTGCCCGCCCCCCCTTGGGCCTGGTGGTCATCCCCTGAATGTCTGTGAGCGCCGGACGGTGCTTGCGTCACCACACCCCTTGTCCCCCCTTTGCGGGTGGGTGGCGCCTTCCCCCGAATGGAGCTTGATCATGAACTCGAAGCTGCTGCGTAAGAGCGTTCTCGGTATCGCTGGTCTGGCCTTCGCCGGTGGCATGGTCGCCGGCCCCGCCACCGCCGCCCCGTCGGTGGAGTCCAAGCCGGTCGCCGCCACGGTGCTGGCCGACAAGGCGGACAAGAGCAAGCTGATCCCGCACGGTGTGCAGGGCAAGCAGTCCCGCATCGACCTGGACGACGAGCAGACCGCGAATGTGAAGGCGATCATCGCGGCGACGAAGAAGGCCGACATGGACGAGCGGGCCGCCGTGGTGGCCATCGCCACCGCGCTGCAGGAGTCGAAGCTGGTCAACCTGGGTCACCTGGGTGAGCGCAACGACCACGACTCGCAGGGACTGTTCCAGCAGCGCCCCTCCAGCGGGTGGGGCACGGTCGAGCAGATCACCGACCCCGAATACTCCACGCTGGCGTTCCTCAAGGGTCTCAAGCAGGTCGACGGCTGGCAGGACATGCCGCTGACCAAGGCCGCCCAGACCGTACAGGTGTCGGCCTACCCGTTCCACTACGCCCAGTGGGAGACCCAGGCCGCCGACCTCGTCGCCGAGCACTGGAACAACTGACCCACAGTCTTTCCTCGACAGGGGGAACCACGCCGCTGGCCGGCATCCGGGTTCGGGTGCCGGCCAGCGGCGTCCGCACACCCCGTCTGAGTCGGTGCGGGTTGGCCGGGGCGGGCGGGCGGAGCCGGACCGGGTCGGGGGTGGGGCCCGCCGTGCCCGGCGCAGGGATCAAGCCTGACCGCCCGGAGCCGGGCACGGCGGGCCCCACCCCACCACCGCAACCACCAACAGAGCCCAACCCACCGACGAACCCCAGCCCCGCCCACCGACGAACCCCAGCCCCGCCCACCGACGAACCCGAATTCGGCACACGGGCGAACTCCAGCCCAGGTCAGCCGCGGCCTCAGCCCGGCACGGACGGGGGCGCGAGAGCGACCGGACGTGTCTGCCGAGGAACGAAGTCGTGACATCCCATTGACGTCCGTCACGTGAAGGTGATCTGATCGCAGACCCAGAGGATCTTTCACATTTCCATGGACGGATGGGGGCGCCATGTCCAGGTTGCGGCGTACAGTCCTCGCGGCGGGGCTCGCCGTCGTCACGGCGGCACTGTCCACGGCGGTCGTGGCGACCGCGCCGGCGACCGCGGCGCTCCCCACCGCCGCCGTGGCGCTCGGGGACAGCTTCGTCAGCGGTGAGGGCGCCGGGGCGTACACGGCGGTGGTCGACGTCAACGGCACCGCCCAGGGTTTCCCCGGCTGGCGGGCGGCGAACAGCAACGCGTACTTCTGCCACCGCTCGGCGAACGCCTCACTGCACCAGGCGAGCCTCCCCGGCATCCAGGACCGGTTCAACCTGGCGTGCTCCGGGGGCCAGCCGCACGACATCGCCGCCGCCTCGTCGGCCCGCGCCAACGGGCGGCAGGTCGCGGCGCAGCTCGACCAGCTCCGGGCGGTGGGGCGCACCCACGACATCGACGTGGTCCTGCTGGGCCTCGGGTCGAACAACAGCTCCTTCACCTTCGGCGACGTGGCCGAGAAGTGCGCCAACCGGTTCATCGCGGACGCGTGGACCGGCTGGTGGGAGTTCTGGGCGTACCTGAACGGGCCGGTGGAGCAGAAGCCCTGCGCGGACGCCGACCTGGCCACGGCGGCGCAGTTCGACGCCGCGACCGCGGAGACCGTCGCCGCGGTACGCCAACTCCTCGCCACGCTCCGCGAGATCGACGCGGACGGCCAGCACCGGGTCGTGTTCCAGGACTACACCAACCCGCTGCCGCTGGACCTGTACCCGAGTTTCCACACCGAGGACAGCCGGGACGACACCCGGGACAAGTTCCGCGCGCTGGGCGCCGAACGGTACGCGGCCGGCTGCCCGATCCACCGTGCCAGCCTGCCGCCGGGTCACCGCTTCTCCCAGGGGCTCGGCACGCTGGTGAGGTCCACGCGCGACGCTGTCGCCGCCGAGTTCCCCGGCGCCGACCTGGTCTACCTGAACGTGCAGCGGGCGTTCGACGGCGCCCGGCTCTGCGAGACGGCCGCCAGCCCGACGGGCGCCCTGGCCACCCCGATCCGTCTCCAGGACGACCCGCCGACCGGCGTCTTCGTCACCAGCCTCTCCGGGTACGACAAGATCGCCATCCAGCGCATCGCGAACGTGTGCGTGACGTACTTCCAGACCTGCCAGGAGTCGTGGCATCCGAACGCCGCCGGTCACCAGGTGCTGGGCCGGTGCCTGACTGGCGCCGCCACCACCGCCGCCCGGAACGTTTCCTGCGTCCGCAACCCGGACGGCTCGATCACCGTCTCCTGACGCTCACTGCCACCCCGGAAACACGTTGGTCATAGGTTGGCGGCGACGTCGATCGCGGAAACCCCGCCGACCTCATGACCAACGCGACCCGGGGGCGCGGTCACCGGCGTACTGCGGTGCCGAGCACGTGCGGTGTGGCCGGCAGCGGGACCGCCGTCTCCGGGAACGGGAAGCGGTCCAGTTCGGTGATGTGGAAACCGGCCTCCCGGATCGCCGCCGCCGTGTCGCGGCCGGTGTGGCAGCCGCCGCACACCAGCGGCCAGACGGTCGCGTCGACCACCCGCTGCACCCGGCGCAGGCCGGGGCTCTGCGCGCGTACGTGCTCGAAGAAGCGCACCTGCCCGCCCGGCCGCAGGACCCGGCGGGCCTCACGCAGCGCGGCGGCCTGGTCGGCGACCGAGCAGAGCACCAGGGACAGGACGACGGCGTCAGCGGTCCCGTCCGCCACCGGGAGGTCCTCGGCGGTCCCGTCGACCACCTCCACCGGCACGGGGGCGGACGCGGCGGCGACGCGCGCCGCCGCCCGCAGCCGGGGCTCGGGTTCGACGGCCAGCACGTGGCCGACGGCCGGCGGGTAGTGCGCGAAGGCGCGGCCGTTGCCCGCGCCCACCTCGACCACCCGGCCGCTCAGGCCGGCGACCAGCCGGCGCCGGTGCACGGCCACCCCGGCGCGGTCCATCGCGTCCGTCGCTCGTGGATACATCCGGGCGAAGAGTGGACGGGAGTAGCGGGACATCGAACCCCTCCGGACGTCGACGGGCGGAGCGTGACCGGACCTCCGTAACGGTAGCCCGCGGCGACCAGGCACTCCGGTCACCGCCTGCTGACCGGATGTGACCATGCGTCAACCGGCCTCCGCACGCGACGGACCGGCGGTCCGGAGAAGACGATGATCTACAGGTTAGCGGGAGAAGCCGAGGGTAGGGGACCTGTCATGCGGGTCCTTGGAATCAACGCGATCTTCCACGATCCGGCGGCAGCCCTCGTGGCCGACGGCCGGGTGGTGGCCGCTGCCGAAGAGGAGCGGTTCAGCCGTCGCAAGCACGGGAAGCGTCCCGTGCCCTTCTCCGCGTGGGAGCTTCCGGAGCTCTCCGCCGCCTGGTGCCTGGCCAGCGCCGGGCTGGACGTCGACGACCTCGATGCCGTCGCCTACTCGTTCGACCCGGGCCTGTGCCGCCCGGCGGAGAGCCTCGGGCTCGCCGACCCCTGGGACTGGCTGCGCGTCGAGTACGCGCAGCGCGCCCCGCAGTTCCTCGCCGCTGCCCTGCCCGGCCTCGACCCGGCGAAGGTGCGGTTCGTCCCGCACCACGTGGCGCACGCCGCCTCCGCCGGGCTGGCCGCCCCACCGGGCGGCGACGACACCGCCGTGCTGGTCCTCGACGGGCGCGGCGAGGTGGCCAGCCACCTCGCCGGGGTCTACGCCGACGGCCGGCTCAAGCCCCTGTACGCGCAGGAGCTGCCGCACTCCCTCGGCCTGCTCTACGAGGACCTGACCCGTCACCTGGGCTTCCTGCACTCCAGCGACGAGTACAAGGTGATGGCGCTGGCGTCGTACGGCGAGCCGAAGCACCTCGGCCTGCTCCGCGACCTGATCCGGGTCACCCCGGAGGGCGGCTTCACCGTCGAGCGCATCGACTGGGCGAGCCTGGCGAAGGCGCGTACCGCCGACGGTGAGATGACCGGCGACCACGCCGACCTGGCCGCCAGTGTGCAGGCCCGGCTGGAGGAGGTCGTCCTCGACCTGGCGAGCTGGGTGTACGACGCGTCCGGCGGCGCCTCCACCATCGCGATGGCCGGCGGGGTGGCCCTGAACTGCGTCGCGAACGCACGCCTGGCCGCGCAGGGCCCGTTCCGGCACGTCTGGGTGCAGCCGGCGGCCGGCGACTCGGGTACGGCGCTGGGCGCCGCCCTGCACGTGGCCCGCGACCTCGGTGACCGGCCGGTGCCGATGGGCGGCGCGGACCTGGGTCGTGGCTGGTCGGACGAGGAGCTGGAGGCCGAGCTGCGTCGGGCCGCCCTGCCCTACTTCCGGCCCGACTCGATCGCCGCCGAGGCCGCCCGGGTCCTCGCCGACAACGGCATCGTCGCCTGGTACCAGGGGCGCAGCGAGTACGGCCCGCGGGCCCTCGGCCACCGGTCGCTGCTCGCCCACCCCGGTGACCCGGCCACCACCGCCCGGATGAACGACGTGAAGGGTCGCGAGCAGTTCCGCCCGATCGCCCCGATGGTCCGCGCCGAGCGGGCCGCCGAGGTCTTCGAGGGGGTCTTCCCCAGCCCGTACATGCTCTTCGTCCACAACGTGAAGCCGGAGTGGCGGGACCGCATCCCGGCGGTCACCCACGTCGACGGCACCGCCCGGGTGCAGACCGTGCACGCCGACACCGAACCGCTGGTCGCGGAGATGCTGGCCGGGTTCGAACGGCTCACCGGGCTGCCGGTGGTGGTGAACACGTCGCTGAACACCGCCGGTCGGCCGATGGTCGACACGCCCCGCGAGGCGATGGAGCTGTTCGGCTCCGCACCGGTGGAGCTGCTGGCGATGGGCCCGTTCGCGGTGCGGCGTGGCGCGCTGGGCGGTGGCCGGTGATCAGCGTCGTGGTGCCGACGCTCGGCCGGCCGAGCCTCGCGGTGCTCCTCGACGCGCTCGCGGCACAGGTCGGCGAGCTGCCCGACCCGGAGATCCTGCTGGTCGACGACCGCGGCGACGCCGCCGGTGAGCTGGCGGTGCCGGGGGCGCTGTCCGCGTACGCGAAGGTGCTGACCGGGCCCGGCGCGGGGCCGGCGGCGGCCCGCAACCTGGGCTGGCGCGTTGCCCGCTCCCCCTGGATCGTCTTCCTGGACGACGACGTGGTGCCGGCGGCCGACTGGGCCCGCCGGCTGGTCGCGGACCTCGCGGTCGGTGACCGCGTCGGCGGTGTGCAGGGCCGCGTCGAGGTGCCGCTGCCGGCGGACCGCCGCCCCACGGACTGGGAGCGTGGGACCGCCGGGCTCGCCGTCAGCGCGTGGATCACCGCCGACATGGCGTACCGGCGGGCGGCGCTGGCCGCGGTCGGCGGGCTCGACGAGCGGTTCCCGCGGGCCTACCGGGAGGATGCCGAGCTGGCCCACCGGGTCCGGCGGGCGGGTTGGGACCTGGTCCGCGGGCAGCGGTCGGTGACCCATCCGGTACGCCCCGAGGACCGCTGGGTCAGCCTGCGTGTGCAGCGCGGCAACGCCGACGACGCGCTGCTGCGCCGCCTGTACGGGCCGACCTGGCGCGCGGACCTGGACCTGCCGCCGGGCCGGCGGCCCCGGCACGTCGCGGTCACCGCCGCCGGCGCCGTCGCGGTGGTCGCCGCCGCGCTGTCGCGCACCACCACGGGTACGCGCCGGCGGCTGCTCGGCGTGGTCGCGGCGGCCGGCGCGGCGGGCTGGGCGGCGGGTACGGCGGACTTCGCCCGTGCTCGCGTCGCGCCCGGGCCGCGCACCGCCGACGAGGTGACCACGATGCTGTTGACCAGCGCTCTGATCCCTCCGCTGGCGGTGACGCACTGGCTACGCGGCTGGTGGCGCGCGCGTGGCGAACGTCGCCAGGCGGCCGGGTGATGTTTCAGCCATCACTTGCCACGGGCAACAGATGCCGCATGGAAATCAATCCGGGTGGTCCGCGCCTGTTCGATGCGGTGTTGCTGGACCGGGACGGGACGTTGGTCGAGGACGTGCCGTACAACGGGGACCCGGAGAAGGTGCGGCCGGTGTCGGGTGCGCGGGCGGCGTTGGACGCGTTGCGGGCGGCGGGTCTGCGGCTGGCGGTGGTGACGAACCAGTCGGGGCTGGCGAAGGGGTTGTTCGACGAGGCGCAGATGCGGGCGGTGCACGCCCGGGTCGAGGAGTTGTTGGGGCCGTTCGACGCGTGGCTGGTGTGTCCGCACGACGACGCTGACGGGTGTGGCTGCCGTAAGCCGGCTGCGGGTCTGGTGCACGCCGCGGCTCGGGAGTTGGGTACGGTGCCGCGGCGGTGTGTGCTGGTCGGTGACATCGGTCGGGACGTGACCGCTGCTCTGGCGGCGGGGGCGCAGGCGGTGCTGGTGCCCACGCCGGTGACCCGCCCCGAGGAGATCGACGCCGCCGGCTGGGTCGCGCCGGATCTCCCCGCCGCGGTCACGGAGATTCTGCGCCGGCAGGCCGCCGTCGTGCCCCGCGAGCCCCGCCGCGCCGGCACGGTGCTGGTCGTGCGGTCCGACTCCGCCGGCGACGTCCTCGTCACCGGACCCGGCATCCGCGCCGTCGCCGCACACGCCGACCGCGTGGTGCTGCTGTGCGGGCCCCGCGGCCGCGCCGCCGCCGACCTGCTACCCGGCGTCGACGCCATCATCGAACACCGCCTGCCCTGGATCGACCCCCACCCCGACCCCGTCGACCCCGACGACATCACCACCCTCACCACCACCCTCGCCGCCGTCGCCGCCGACGAAGCGGTCATCTTCACCAGCTACCACCAGTCACCGCTACCCCTGGCCCTGCTGCTACGCACCATCGGTGTCCACCGGATCTCGGCGATCAGCGACGACTACCCCGGCGCCCTGCTCGACGTGCGCCACCGCGTCCCCACCGGCGTACCCGAACCCGAACGCGCCCTCTCCCTCGCCGCCGCCGCCGGCTACGCCCTGCCCGCCGACGACGAACCCGCCCTCCGGCTGCGCGTCGACCGGTGCGACAGCCCGGTGGAGACGCTGCACCCGGCCCTGGCCGAGCCCGGCTACGTCGTCGTGCATCCCGGCGCGTCGGTGCCCGCGCGCGCCTGCCCGCCCCGGCGGTGCGCCGACGTCGTCGCCGCGCTCGCCGACGCCGGGCACCGGGTGGTGGTCACCGGCGCACCGGACGAGCGGGAGCTGACCGCGTACGTCGCCGGGGACCGCGCCGTCGACCTGGGCGGCCGTACCCCGCTGGCCGGCCTGGCGCGGGTGCTCGCCGGCGCCCGCGCGGTGGTGGTGGGCAACACCGGCCCGGCCCACCTGGCGGCGGCGGTCGGAACGCCCGTGGTCAGCCTGTTCGCCCCGACCGTCCCGTTCGGGCAGTGGGGGCCGTGGGGCGTGCCGACCGTACGCCTCGGCGACGCCACCGCCGGCTGCCGGAACACCCGCGCGTCGTCCTGTCCGGTACCCGACCACCCCTGTCTCGCCGGCCTCGACCCCGGTGACGTGGTCGACGCGGTCCGCGTGCTCGTGCCGTCCCGCTGAACCCCGAGACACCCGCTGAGGAGAGGCATGAACATCCTGCTCTGGCACGTGCACGGCTCGTGGACGACGTCCTTCGTCCACGGCCGGCACCGCTACCTGGTGCCGGTCACGCCCGACCGGGGCCCGTACGGCCTCGGGCGGGCCCGCACCTACCCCTGGCCGGACCGGGCGGTGGAGGTGACCCCGCAGGACCTGGCGAACGCCGAGGTGGATGTGGTGATCCTGCAACGCCCCGAGGAGTACGACCTCGCGGCGCAGTGGCTCCGCCGGCGGCCGGGACGGGACGTGCCGGCGATCTACGTCGAACACAACACGCCCAAGGGCGACGTTCCGAACACCCGCCACCCGATGGCCGACCGCGAGGACCTGCTGGTCGCCCACGTCACCCACTTCAACGAGCTGTTCTGGGACACCGGCGCCACCCGTACCGCGGTGATCGAGCACGGCATCGTGCCGCCGCACGTCGAGTGGAGCGGCGGCCTGGACCGGCTCGCCGTCGTGACCAACGAACCGGTACGCCGCTGGCGGGTCACCGGCACCGACCTGATGCCGCGCTTCGCCGAGGTCGGCCCGCTGGACGTGTTCGGCATGGGGGTGGCCGGGCTGCCCGACGCGCTGGCCCGGGCCGGTTTCCCCGACCTTCCGGTGACCGGGTACGACGACCTGCCGCAGGACCGGATGCACGCCGAGGTGGCCCGGCGGCGGGCGTACCTGCACCTGTGCCGGTGGACGTCGCTGGGCCTCAGCCTGATCGAGGCGATGGCGATGGGCATGCCGGTGATCGCCCTGGCCACCACGGAGGCCGTGGACGCGGTGCCGGCCGACGCGGGAGTGCTCGCCACCCGGGTCGACACCCTCGTCGAGGCCGCCCGGTGGTTGATGACGGACC
The DNA here is from genome assembly GCF_049315255.1 of Micromonospora sp. WMMD558. Lineage (NCBI taxonomy): Bacteria > Bacillati > Actinomycetota > Actinomycetes > Micromonosporales > Micromonosporaceae > Micromonospora > Micromonospora sp. WMMD558. The sequence continues at coordinate 5,711,863 of NZ_CP186061.1, forward strand.
GCGACGCGGCCTCCCGGTTGGGCGCGCGAGGTCGCGAGGTGGCGAAGGAACGGTTCGGGCTCGGACGGTTCCTCGCCGACTGGGACCGGCTGATGGAGGAGGAAACATGCGCATCGCGATGATCTCGGAGCACGCGAGCCCGTTGGCTGTTCTCGGCGAGGAGGACGCGGGCGGGCAGAACACCCACGTGGCGGAACTGGCCGCCGCGCTGGTCGGCGAGGGGCACGACGTCCGCGTCTACACCCGCCGCGACTCCACCACGCTGCCGGACACCGTGTCCACGGCGGACGGTTACCAGGTGTGCCACGTGCCGGCCGGCCCGGCGCTGCGGGTGCCGAAGGACGACCTGCTGCCGTACATGGGTGAGTTCGGCCGCTGGCTCGCCGGCCAGTGGCGCGACGGGGACTGGACACCGGACGTGGCGCACGCGCACTTCTGGATGAGCGGGCTGGCGACCCTGCACGCCGGCCGCCGGACCCGGGTGCCGGTGGTGTTGACGTACCACGCGCTCGGCACCGTCAAGAAGCGGCACCAGGGTGCCAGGGACACCAGCCCACCGGGCCGGATCGGCTACGAACGGGCGTTGGGGCGGGCCGCCGACCGGGTGATCGTGCAGTGCCAGGACGAGATCGGCGAGCTGGTCCGGCTGGGTGTGCCGCGGTCCCGGATGGCGCTTGTCCCCTCCGGCGTCAACCAGGAGATGTTCCGCCCGGACGGGCCGGTCGCCCCGCGCGACCCGGCCCGGCAACGGATCATCACGGTCGGCCGGATGGTCGAGCGCAAGGGCTTCCCGGAGGTGGTCCGGGCCATGCCCGCGGTGCCGGACGCCGAGTGCGTGATCGTCGGCGGGCCCCCCGCCGAGCAGCTCCCGGCCGACGCGTTCGCCCGCCGGCTCGGCGCGCTCGCCGAGTCCTGCGGGGTGGCGGACCGGGTGAAGCTGGTCGGCGCGGTGCCCCGGGAGGAGATGGGCCGCTGGTACCGGTCGGCCGACCTGCTGGTCGCCGCCCCCTGGTACGAGCCGTTCGGGCTGACCCCGCTGGAGGGCATGGCCTGCGGCGTGCCGGTGGTGGGCACGGACGTCGGCGGCATCTCCGACACGGTCGTCGCCGGCCTGACCGGCGACCTCGTACCGCCACGGGACCACCGGGCGCTGGGCGCGGCGATCCGCCGCCTGCTCGCGGACAAGGTGCGCCGGTTCGCGTACGCGACGGCGGCGCTGGACCGCATCCGCAGCCGGTACTCCTGGAAGCGTTGCGCCGAACAGCTCGGCGCCGTGTACGCCGCGGTGACCGCCGCCGGCCGTCCCACCCCGGCGGTGGCCTGATGACGGCGGGCCTGTCCACCCTCGACAGCCACCTTGCGAACCTGGCCGCGGCGCTGCTGCCGTACCGGCAGGTGGCGGAGCGGCTCTCCGGTTGGGGAACGGAACTGGCGTGGACGCTCGCGCGGGGCGGGCGCCTGCTCGTGGCGGGCAACGGCGGCAGCGCCGCCGAGGCGCAGCACCTCACCGCCGAACTCGTCGGCAAACTCCGCGACGACCGCCAACCCCTGTCCGCCATCGCCCTGCACGCCGAGACCAGCGCCGTCACCGCCATCGGCAACGACTACGGCTACGACGAGGTCTTCGCCCGCCAGGTCCGCGCCCACGGCCGCGACGGCGACATCCTCCTGCTCATGTCCACCAGCGGCGCCAGCCCCAACCTCCTGCACGCCGCCCACGCCGCCCACGACACCGGCCTGCGCTGCTGGGCCTTCACCGGCCCGACCCCGAACCCCCTCGCCGACCTCTGCGACGACGTCCTCGCGGTGCCGTCGCCGGACAGCCAGGTGGTGCAGGAACTGCACCTGGTCTCCAGCCACGTGCTCTGCGAACACGTGGACCGGGCACTGCCGCTGGTGCGGGACGTGCCTCGGGTGCCAGCGCCGCGCGGGCGTACCGAGCGGTTCGTCGACGGCCGCGTGCTGGCCACCGCCGGCCTCCCGACCGGCCCCGGCGCCAACGGACACGGTGCGAACGGACACGGTCCGACCGGGCACGGTGCGAACGGACACGGTCCACCGGGGCACACGGCCAACGGACACGACGGCGCCGGCCGGACGGACGGGGCGGACCGGTGAGCGGGCCGCTGGTGATCGTCGGTGACGCGCTGCTGGACCGCGACGTCGCCGGCACCGTCAGCCGGGTCTGCCCGGACGCCCCGGTGCCGGTGCTGGACGAGCGGTCGGCGACCGACCGGCCCGGCGGCGCGGGCCTCGCCGCGCTGCTCGCCGCCGCGCAGGGCACCGAGGTCGCCCTGGTGACCGCCCTCGCCGACGACCCGGCCGGGGCCCGCGTGGCGGAACTGCTCACGGCCGCCGGGGTGCGCGTCTACCCGCTGCGGATGCCGGGCGCCACGCCCGAGAAGATCCGGTTGCGGGCGGGCGGCCAGACACTGCTGCGGCTGGACCGGGGCGGCGAGCCGACGGCACCGGCCGAACCGCCCGAGGCGGCCCTGGCGGTCATCGCCGCCGCCGGAGGCGTCCTCGCCAGCGACTACGGACGCGGCGTGCTGCGGCAGCCGGCGCTGCGGGCCGCGCTGGCGGCGGCGTCCGCCCCGGTGGTGTGGGACCCCCATCCGAAGGGGCCGGCGGCCGTGCCGGGCGCCCGGCTCGTCACGCCGAACCTGGTCGAGCTGCGCCAGCTCACCGGCGACGCCGGTGCCGGCCCGGCGCTGTCGACCGCCACCCGGGCCGGGCACGAGCTGCGGCGGCGTTGGCGCGTCGGTGCGGTGGCGGTGACGACCGGCGCGGAGGGCGCGGTGCTGTGCCACTCCGGCAGCACCCCGCTGGTCGTGCCGCCGCCCTCCCCGGTGGCGAAGGTCGAGGACACCTGCGGTGCCGGGGACCGGTTCGCCGTGGCGGCCGCCGCCGCTCTCGCCGGCGGGGCGCTGGTCTCCGAGGCGGTCGGCGAGGCCGTCGCCGCCGCGTCGGCGTACGTGGCGGCGGGTGGCGCCGTCGGACTGCACCGCGAACCGGAGCGGCCCGTCCGGCCCGAGCCCGGCCCGGCCGAGCAGGTCGTGGCACGGGTACGCGCCGACGGCGGCACCGTCGTCGCGACCGGCGGCTGCTTCGACATCCTGCACGCCGGGCACGTCGCCACCCTCCAGGCCGCCCGCCGGCTCGGTGACGTGCTGGTCGTCTGCCTCAACTCCGACCGCAGCGTCCGGGGGCTGAAAGGCCCGGAGCGGCCGCTCAACACGGAGACCGACCGGGCGGCGCTGCTGTCCGCGCTGGACTGCGTGGACACGGTGGTGGTCTTCGACGAGCCCACACCCCACGCCGTGCTGTCGCGACTGCGCCCGGACATCTGGGTGAAGGGCGGCGACTACGCCGGCGACGGGGCGCCGGAACTGCCGGAGGCCGAACTGGTCCGCGGCTGGGGCGGCCGAATCGTCACGGTGCCCTACCTGGCCGGCCGGTCCACCACGGCCACCATCACCGCCGCGCGACAGCGCGGTGACCGACTCATCAAGGGAGCAGCATGAGCGAGCGGATCAGCCGGCTCGGTGCGGTGGCGCCGCAGGTCGTCGCCGGGAAGGCGGGGGCATGAGCAGGGAGCTGAACGGATCGGCGGTCCTGGTGACCGGGGGGTCGAGCGGGCTGGGCGCGGCGGTGGTCACCGCGGTCACCAAGGCCGGCGGGCGGCCGTACGTGCTGGACCGCCAGCCCCCGGCGGACGGGGTGCCGTGGGTGGAGTGCGACCTGGCCGACACCCGGGCCGCCGAGGCGGCCACCCGGCAGGTGCTGGAGCAGGCCGGCGGCGTGCTGACCGGCCTGGTCACCGCGGCCGGAATGGACGTGCCGGGCCGGCTGGCGGACGTGCCGGGCGAGACCTGGGACCGGATCGTCGCGATCAACCTGCTCGGCACGGCAGCGGTGGTGCGGGCCGCGCTGCCCGCACTGGAGGCCGCGCACGGCACGGTGGTGACCGTGGCGTCGACGCTGGGGGTGAAGGCGGTCAGTGACGCCACGGCGTACTGCGCGGCGAAGTTCGGGGTGGTCGGGTTCACCCGCGCCCTGGCCGCGGAGCTGGCCGGCACGGTGGGGGTGACCCTGCTGATCCCGGGTGGCATGCGCACGGCGTTCTTCGACCAGCGGGACGAGCGGTACAAGCCGGGGCCGGAGGCGATCCTCAACGATCCCGCCGACACCGCCGCGGCGGTGCTGTTCGCCCTGTCCCAGCCCGCCGGCTGCGCCGTGCGCGAGATGGTGGTCTGCGCCGAGCAGGAGTCGTCGTACCCGTGATCCTCGTCCTGCGCGCCCTGGGCGTCGGTGACCTCGCCACCGCCGTCCCGGCGCTGCGCGCCCTGCGCCGCGCCCACCCCGACCGGGAACTCGCCCTGGCCGCCCCGGCCTGGCTGGCCCCGCTGGTGAAGCTGATCGGGGGCGTCGACCGCCACGTCGACGCCCCCGGCCTCGGCCCGCTGCCCTGGACCGGCCCCGCCCCCGACCTCGCGGTCAACCTGCACGGGCGCGGCCCCCAGTCGCACCACATGCTCACCGCGACCCGACCCGGCCGGCTGCTCGCCTTCGCCAACCCCGACGCCGGCCACCACGACGGCCCGCCCTGGCGGGCCGACGAGCACGAGGTCGACCGGTGGTGCCGGCTGCTCGCCTGGTACGGCATCCCCACCGACCGCACCGACCTGGCCCTGACCCCGCCGAGCCCCGGGGCGCTGCCCGGCGCGGTGACGATCGTCCACCCCGGAGCGAAGGCGCCGCACCGGCGCTGGCCGGCGGAGCGGTTCGCCGCCGTCGCCCGCCACCTCACCGCCACCGGCCACCGGGTCGTCGTCACCGGCAACCGCGCGGAGCAGCGCCTGGCCCAGCAGATCGCCCACCTCGCCGGACTGCCCGACCACGCGATCCTCGCCGGCCGTACCGACCTGCACCACCTCGCCGCCCTCGTCGCCCACGCCCGACTCCTCGTCAGCGGCGACACCGGCATCGCCCACCTCGCCACCGCCTACCACACCCCGTCGGTCCTCCTCTTCGGCCCCGTCCCACCCGCCCAGTGGGGCCCACCACCCGACCGGACCTGCCACGAGGTCCTCTGGCGCGGTCCGGACGACGGCGGGCGGGCGGACGGCGTACCGCATCCGGCGCTGGCGGCGCTCGACGTGCCGGACGTGCTCGCGGCGGTGGAGCGGGTCGAACGCCGCGCAGCGGTCCCGGCGCCGGCGCGGTCGCCGGAGTGGCTCCCGGTCGGGTGACGGCCGTCACCCGCTGGTTACCCGTCGGTAGGCAAGGCCCGTAGATTGGCACCGTGAACGCGGAGTACCAGCAGGAGTTCGTCGACGTCGACGGGGCGCGTCTCGGCCTCCAGGTCTACCCCGAGCCGGACGACGGCGCCGACACCCTGGTGCTGATCTCCCCCGCCATGGGGGTCCCCGCCCGCTACTACCGGCCGTTCGCCACGGCCCTGCGCGCCGCCGGGACGGCCGTCGCGATCGCCGACCTGCGTGGCACCGGCACGAGCACGCCACCGCCGAGCCGCGCCTGCCGCTACGGGTACGCCGACCTGGCCACCGACGTCGGCGCCGTCCTCGCGGCGCTGAAGGAACGCCGGGACGGCCGGCGGACCGTCCTGCTCGGTCACTCCCTCGGCGGTCAGGCGGCCCTGTTGCACCTCGCGCTGCACGAGGGACACGACGTCGACGGGCTGGCGCTGGTCGCCGTGGGGGTGCCGTGGTGGCGCAGCTACCCGGGCCCGCGGGGGTACGGCGTCCTGCCGTACACGCAGGGCATCGCCGCCACCGCCCGGTTGCTCGGCGTGTGGCCCGGCTGGGGGTTCGGCGGCCGGCAGGCGCGCGGCGTGATCCGCGACTGGGCGCACACCGCCCGGACCGGCCGCTTCCCACGGCTGGACGGGGTGGACGCCGAGGCGGCCGTCCGCGAGATCCGCACCCCGGTGCTGGCGGTCAGCGTCGACGACGACCAGTACACGCCGCACGAGACGCTCGACCACCTGTGCGCCAAGCTCGTCGCGGCGCCCGTGGTGCGCGAGCGCTACACGGCGGCGCAGGCCGGGGCCCGGATGGACCACTTCACCTGGGTACGCGCGGCGGCTCCCCTGGCCGACCGGGTGGCCCGGTTCGCCGCCGACCTGCCGCAGGGCTGACCCCCGCCCCCCTTCTGCGGCGGCTTCGGTGACCGCGCGAGGTATCGGCGGTCGACGGACGGGGTTAGCGGCTCGGGCGGCGGGTATGCCGCACCGCCCGACACGGTGGAAGGGGATCAGATGTCCGAACGGCACACCGCGCTGCGCTCGATGCACGATCTGGGCCTGGCGGCCTGGTTCGGGGGCTCCCTGATGGGAGCGTTCGGGGTCAACGGCGGCGCGACACAGATCAGCGACTCGACCCAGCGACTGCCGGTGGCGTCGGCCGGGTGGGCCAAGTGGACGCCCGTCAACGCCGCGGCGATCGGCGCGCACCTCGCCGGCGCGGTCGGTGAGCTGGTGACGGAGAGCCCACGGGTGGCGGCCCAGGCGGGAGTGGGCCGGGCCAGCGGCCTGAAGACCGCGCTGACGGTGAGCGCGCTCGCGGTGACCGGCTACAGCCGGCTGCTCGGTATGAAACTGGAGAAGGCCGGCAATCCTCCGGTCGACGGCACGACCGAACCGAACCACTCCACGCCCTCGAACGTGGCGGCGGCCCAGCGGCAGATGAGGGTGCTCCAGTGGGCGGTCCCGGCGCTGACCGGGGCGCTGATCGTGGTCACCTCGTACATGGGGGAGCAGCAGAAGCCCGGACAGGTCTTCCGGGGCATGCTCGGACGGACCGGGTCGCTGGGCTCCATGAAGGGGATCGGCAAGATGGCGATGACGGGCGTGACCGGTCGCAGGATGGCGACGTCCGGCCGCTGACACGGGACGCTGCGCCCCGCCGGTTTCCTGGCGGGGCGCGCAGCCTTTCCCACGGCCGATCTTGCGCCGGACGCGGGTTCCCGGAGGCCGGTTCGCGGCGGCATGCGGCGTTCCTGAAGCCCGGTCTCCGGCGGGTGCGACGTTCCCGAAGGCATAACGACGACCGGGATGGGCAATCGGCCCGGGTAGCCGGACCAACCAGCGAGGTGGGCGATGACGGGCAGCAGCGGGCGGGACGACGGACGGCAGCCGGAGGCGGCCACGCCCTGGGTCACCCGGGACGGTTTCGACGCCGACCCGCCCTGGGGCGCGGGCGAGCACGATCCGATGGACGAGGGCAGCGAGGAGACCGCCGTACCCGAAGGGCGGCGCGGTGAACGCCGCGCCGGTGCGCCGGCCGGACCGTCGGGGCGGGCCGGCCGGCACGGCCTGGGGTCGGTCGAGCCGACGCGTACGCCGACGGCGGGTCCCGGCGCGCCGCCGGACCCGGCGCCGTCACGCCGACCGTTCCCCGACGACGCGGACATCGACATCCGCTCGGAGGACGCGCTGCGCACCCGCGGCCGGCGCTCCTGACCCGCTCGCGCCGCCTGGGCACGACGGGGCTTACGTGACGGGCCGCCCGGCTGCCAGCCGGTGCGGCTCCGACCGGCCGGTGGGGAGACCGGTCAACCGGAGCGGGCCGGCTCGGGCGGGCGGGCCGGCTCGACGCCGAGCAGGTCGGCGAGGCGGGCCGCGTCGCGCTGCGCCTGGTCGCCGCAGCAGTTGTTGAACAGCGCGTGCAGTTCGGCGCTCTGCCCGGCCAGCTCGACGAGCAGTTCCGCCCAGTGGCGCAGCTCCCGCTCACCGTAGGCGTAACGGAACTTCTCCTGCTTGTCGCCGGACTCCCAGGCGGTGCCGTGCCCGTGGAAGCGGACCACCGCGAGGTCGGCGGTCGCGACCGGGATCGGCGGCACCGACGAGGGGTGGCCCTGCGGCATGTCGACCGTGACGTGCGCGAGGCCGTGCTCGCGCAGGAAGGCGAGGGTGTCGAGGGCGGTGGCGCCGTCGAACCAGGAGCCGTGCCTGAGCTCCACGGCGACCGGCCAGGGCCGGCACCGCACTGCCAGCTCGGCGATCCGGCGCCGGGCGGCGTCGCCGTGGACCAGCCAGGGCGGGAACTGCAACAGCACGGCTCCGAGCCGCCCGGCCGCCGCGAGCGGGTCCAGCGCCGCCCGGAACCGGTCCCACAGCTCGTCGTACGCCCCGGGCGTCAGGTCCCGGCGGCGGACGCGGGCCGGGCCGCCCGCCGGGCGCAGGTCGGCCGGGAGCGCGTCGACCGGTGTCGGGTGCCCCGTGAACAGGCGGAACGCCTTGACGTCGAAGGTGAAGCCGTCCGGCGTCGCGGCGGCCCAGCCGTGGGTCGTCTCCGGTGCGGGCACCGCGTAGTACGACGTGTCCACCTCCACGAGCGGGAAGCGTCCGGCGTAGTGGGCCAGCCGGGTGGCGGGGGTGGTGGCGGACCGCGGATACCAGCCGGACCGCAGCAGCATCTGGTCCGCCCAGGACGCCGTGCCGACCTTGATGACACCCATGTAGTTAGTGGAACCCGGATCGGACGAACCGGCAACCGCAGGGCGAAAACCGGCAGCGTGGCGGCGGAGAATGTCGGTGCTCGCACCTATCGTCGGGGCTGTTCCCGACTTCGGCGAAGGGTGACCGCCATGACCGCTTCCGCACCGTCCGTCACCGGCGAGCGCGCCGACCTGCTGGCGAGCCTGCGCCGCCACCGCGGCTTCCTGCTGCAGACCGTGCAGGGCCTCAGCGACGAGCAGGCCGCCCTGCGCAGCACGGTCAGCGAGCTGTGCCTCGGCGGCCTCGTCAAGCACGTGGCGACCACGGAGGCCGCCTGGCTGCGCTTCGCGGTCGGCGGCGCCGACGCGATGGCCAGCGAGCCGGTGGACTGGCTCGGCCAGTTCCGGATGACCGAGGGCGAGACGCTCGCCGGCCTGCTCGACGCGTACGCCGAGGTGGCCGCCCGGACCGACGAGCTGGTCACCACGCTCGACCTGGACGGGTCCCACCCGCTGCCGTCGGCGCCGTGGTTCGAGCCCGGCGCGAGCTGGAGCGTCCGCCGGGTCCTGCTGCACGTCATCGCGGAGACCGCCCAGCACGCGGGGCACGCCGACATCCTCCGGGAGGCGATCGACGGCGCCAAGACGATGGGCTGAGCCGCAGCCCGGCCCCGGGCCGCCGTTCCGGTCCGGCGCACCCGGTGTGCGCCGTCGTTGTCCCAGGTCACTCTCTGCCCGTGTGACGCCCGGGCGCTCGTTGGCGCTGAGGGACACGACATGACTGCACACCGGATGGACCCCGACACCGTCGAGCGGCTGCTCGACGGCACCGCCGTCGACCCGACGGACCGGTGGCACGCCCTCGTGCCGTTCCTGTCGGCGGTCCGCGCCGCACCGGTGCCCGGCGAGCTGGCCGGGGAGGCCGCGGCGGTGCGGGCGTACCAGATGGCGCTCCTCGGCACCCCCGTGGCGATTCCCGAGCGTCGGCGGGGCTTCGCGCTCGCCGGCTTCGGGGTGCGCGCGGCCCTGGTCGGGTTGCTGCTCGCGGGCACCGGCGGGGCGGCGCTGGCCGCCGCCGGGGGCGCCCTGCCGAATCCGCTGCGCCCGTCGACGCCGTCGGTGACGCCGTCCCCGTCGACACCGGCGACGCCCGACGCCACCGGCACCGGCCCGCGGCCCGCTCCCCCGACCGGCGGGGCGGCCCGGCCCGATCCCGACACCTCGGTGGTGGGACTGTGCCGGGCGTACCGGGCCGGCGCCGGCGACAACCCCGGCCAGGCCCTGGACAATCCCGTCTTCGGCGACCTCGTCGCCGCGGCCGGTGGGCGGGACGAGGTGACCGGCTACTGCGACCGGGTGCTGGCCGGTAAGCCCAGCGACGGCCCGAGCGCCACCCCGACCGGGCGGCACCGCAACCAGCCGACCGCCCGTCCCACCGGCCGGGCGACGCAGCCACCCGCCGCCGTGCCCGGGCAGCCCACGGCGCCCGGTGTTCCGACGCCTGGCGACGACGGGCCCGGCAAGCCGTCACCGCCCAACGGCGCGACGTGAGGCGGCCCCGGCCGGGTCAGCGCAGCCGGGGCCGGTGCCCACGCACCCCCGCGGCGCGGTCCCGGCCGTAGGCGTCGGCGTGACCCCACCGGCCGGGGACGTCCAGCAGCTCGATCCGCCCGAAGCCCTCCGGCAGCGCCGGGTTCACCAGCAGGCTGTCGCCGCTGGGGACCAGCCCGAGGACGGTGGCGAGCAGCATCAGCAGGCCACCGGAGGACCACGCCTGCGGGCGGCCGGCGATGGGAAGCTGGACCGGGTACTTCGTCAGGGTGCGCGGGTAGCCGGCGACCACCTCGGGCACCGCCCCGCCGACCGTCTCGGCCATGTCGAACATCCCCTGCGCGATCCGCGCCGCCGCCCGGTCGCACCGGTACCGACGCAGCCCGGCGGCGATCAGGGCGTTGTCCCACGGCCACACGGCGCCGAGGTGCGAGCCGACCGGGTTGTAGACGTGCTGCCCGGCCGCGAGGGTGCGCACGCCCCAGCCGGAGAAGAGATCCGGGCCGACGAGGTGCTCGGCGACCGTACCGGCCCGGTCGTCGGGAACGATCCCGCTCCACAGCAGGTGACCGATGTTGGAGGTGAGCGCGTCGACCGGCTCACCGTCGGGGCCGAGGGCCAGCGCGTAGTAGCCCCGCTCGGGCAGCCAGAAGTCCTCGTTGAACCGCCGCTTCAGCTCCGCCGCCTCCCGCTCGAGCCGGTCCGCGTACGCGGGGTCGCCCCAGACCTTCCGGGCGAGACGGGCGCCGCGCAGCTTCGCGTCGTACGCGTAGCCCTGTACCTCGCAGGTCGCGCGCGGGAAGCCGGGTTGCCGCCCGTTCCGGTCGGTGATCGCGTCCGGTGAGTCCTTCCAGCACTGGTTGAGCCGACCCTTGCGATCGTTGCGACGCTGGTAGCGGACGTACCCGTCGCCGGTCGACACGCCGTACTCGTCGATCCAGTTCAGCGCCATCCGCGCCGGGTGGCGCAGCTCCCGCACCAGCGCGACGTCGCCGGACCAGCGCTCGTACTCGTCGAGCAGCACCACGAACAGCGGCGTGGTGTCGGCCGCGCCGTAGTAGAGGGTGGTCGGCTCCTCGCCGAACGCGGCGGCCTCCCCGTAGCGCAACTCGGCGAGGATCTTGCCGGGTTCCTCGTCGTGGACGTCGTCCAGCTGGCCGCCCTGAACCAGGGCGAGCAGGCGCAACGCCACCGGCGTCAGCTCCGGCGTGAACGGCAACGTCTGGAGGCAGGTCACCAGGATGTCCCGCCCGTACAGCGTCATCGCCCACGGCAGGCCACCGACCGTGACCCGCCGGGTGGACGACAGCGGCTCGTAGCGCAGGGCGGCGAGGTCCGTCAGGCACCGCTCGTACGCCGCCGCCAGCGCGCCGTTCTCGGCGACCAGCGTGGGTGCCCGGTCGAGCCAGGCCTGCAGGTCGTCGCGCATGTTGCGGCGGACGTTGCGGTGGTGGGTCTCCAGGTCGGCGCGCATGTCGTGACCGCCCTCGCCCCGCACGGTCATGCAGATGTGCAGGTCGGTCTCCCACTGCCCACGGGGCGCCACCCGGATCCGGAACGTCATCCCCGCGTCGTCGACCTCGACCGGCGCGGTACTGGTCACGATCGCCTCGCGGTCGAAGTGTTCCCGGCGGTACCGGAGCCGCAGCTGCCGGCGCTCCGGCTCGGGGGTGACCTCGACCGGTCGCTCGCGCGGCCGGCCGACCTCGGCCACGTCGGAGAAGTCGCTGCCGATCTCCATCCGGACCGTCATGTCGGCCGGCTCGGCGGAGTGGTTGAGCACGGTGAGCTTCTCGTTGAAGCTGTCGTCGAGGGACCGGTGCCGGATCACTGACACGTCCGCGTCGACGTAGTGGCTGGCGGTGCCGGGGACGAGGAAGAACCGGGTCTCGAAGTACGTCATGTCGTCCCGGGACAGGGCCTGCAACCGCTCCCCGTCGACCCGGAGCACCCAGTGCGCCAGGAACCGGGTGTCGAAGGAGAAGAGCCCGACCGGCGTGCGGGGGTCGACCTCCATGTCGCCCTGCGCGTCGCTGATCGCGAAGGCGTTGCCGGCCATCACGTGCACCCGCTCCTGCCTCACGGGTGCCTCCGCGTACCGGTCGCCACGTCACGGGGGTGGCGTGCGCCGGGCGAGCCGGGGAACAGCCGGCGGAGCATCATGAACAGCCGGATGTCACCGCGAATGGTCAGGTCGTTGCGGCCCAGTGCCGCCGCCGGGTGCAGCGTCCCGGCGGCGATCCGGTCGAAGACCGACCGGTCTGCGCGCACGACCAGGTCGGCCTCGTCGGCGCTCCGGGTCACCGCGACGCGCTGGTCGGCGATGGTCAGGTACCAGTGTTCCGTGCGGCTGTCGCCGCGGGCGTCAAGGCGTACCGTCCCGGCGGTGGTCTCGGGCAGGTCCGGGTGGATGCCGTCCCCCAACCGCCGCAACAGGTCCGCCGCAGGCGTCGTCATCCGCTCTTCCTTCCTGTCCCTGGCAGGCTGACACGGCGCGGGGTGAGGCCGGTTCACCCGGAGCGGGTGAACCGTTTGACGGCGCGCCGAGCGGGCAGACGGGCCGCGACGGACAGGAGGACCCGATGCGCGCACTGCGGTTGCCCGGCTGGAAGTCCGAGCCCGAGCTGGTCGAGGTGCCCGAGCCGACGCCCGGCCCGGGCCAGGTGGTGGTGCGCGTCGGCGCCGCCGGGGCCTGCCACTCCGACCTGCACCTGATGCACGACTTCGAGGCCGGCGCGGTGCCGTGGAACCCGCCGTTCACGCTGGGACACGAGAACGCCGGCTGGGTGCACGCGCTCGGCGACGGCGTGACCGGGCTCGAGGTGGGGCAGCCGGTGGCGGTCTACGGGCCGTGGGGCTGCGGGACGTGCGCCCGCTGCCGGGTGGGCGTCGACCCGTACTGCGAGAACCCGGCCGGCGCGCCGGTACCGGGCGGGGGCGGCGGCCTCGGCCTGGACGGCGGCATGGCCGAGTACATGCTCGTGCCGGACGACCGGCACGTCGTTGCGCTGCCGGACGGGCTCGACCCGGTGCGGGCGGCGCCGCTGACCGACGCCGGTCTCACCCCGTACCACGCGATCCGCCGGTCCTGGGCGAAGCTGGGGCCGACCAGCACTGCCGTGGTGATCGGGGTCGGCGGGCTCGGGCACGTGGGCGTGCAGATCCTCAAGGCCACCAGCGCGGCCCGGGTGATCGCGGTGGACACCCGGGACGGGGCGCTGCGGCTCGCCGATGAGTGCGGCGCCGACCTGAGCCTGCGCTCGGGGGCGGACACCGCCCAGGAGATCCGGAAGGCCACCGGCGGCCGGGGCGCGGACGTGATCATCGACTGCGTCGGCGCGGACGCGACGCTGGCGCTCGGCGCCGCCGCCGCGCGGACCGTCGGGGACCTGACCATCGTCGGCCTCGGGGGCGGCACCCTGCCGGTCGGGTTCTTCTCGGTGCCGTACGAGGTGAGCATCCAGACCACCTACTGGGGCAGCCGCCCGGAGCTGATCGAGGTGCTGGAGCTGGGCGCGCGGGGGCTGGTCCGGCCGAAGGCGAGCACGTACGCGCTGGAGGACGCGGTCACGGCGTACCGGAAGATGGCCGACGGCACGCTCGAGGGCCGCGCCGTCGTCGTGCCCTGAGCACGATGGTCGCGCGGCCCGGAAACGCGGGCCGCACCCTACGATGATCACGTGGTCGCGGCGCTGGAGCTCTACCTGGACACCGATGCCAGCCGGCGGATCCGGGTGCTCTGGGACGCGCTCGAGGCCGAGGGCGTGCAGAGCATGCGCTCGCTGCTGGAGCAGCGGCACCGCCCGCACGTCTCGCTCGCGGTGGCGCCTCGGCTGGACCCCGAGCAGGTGGCCGGAGCTCTCGCCGGGTGCGTGGTGGCGGAGCCGCTGCGCCTTGATTTCCAGTACGCCGGGCAGTTCGTCGGCCGGGTGCTGTGGCTGGGTGTCACGCCGACCACCGAACTGCTGGCGCACCACCGGCGGGTGCACGACCGGCTGGTTGGCGCCGGGGTGACGCTGGCCGAGCACTACCGGCCGGGTCGCTGGGTGCCGCACTGCACCCTGTCCATGCGGGTGCCGAACACGTTGCTGGCCGCCGCCGTCCGCCGCTGCCTGGAGATGCTTCCGCTCAGCGCGACGGTCGTGGCCGCGGGGGTCGCCGACCACGCACGCGGCATCACCCATCCGCTGCCGTGATCGGTACCGCCGACCGATGCCGGGCCGCCGCACCGGAACGCGGCATTCGTCCATAAAGGACGACATCACCTTTCGCTCAGCCGGCTAGAACTTCTGGTGAATTGATCGAAAGATGTCGTCGTCTGGTCTAATGTCTCGGCTCATCACCCCGCGTTCAGGTGGCGACCCGGGTCGGCGTTCCGATCACCACCTGGCTCCGGTTCGACGGTCACCGCCCTCCCCCACCACGACTCCCGCGGTCGGCCGTCGCCTCACCCCTACTGCGTCCCAGGAGGAACGATGGGCAACTGGCTGCTGCGCCGATTCCGCAGCCCCGTCCTGACGTCGGCCGCGCTCGTCCTCGCCGCCACCGGCCTGCCGGCGGCACCGGCGGCGGCGGCACCACCCGCCCAGGAGCCGGGCGTCACCCTGCGCGTGTACGACGTGCAGGTGCCGCTCGACGAACTCTGCACCCTGAAGCCCGGCCAGACTCCGAACGTCGACCGGCTGATGCCGACGATCAACTGGACGTCGAGCAGCGACTTCGGCTTCGAGGACCGCTTCGTGACGCAGGTGCTCGGCAACCTGAACGTCACCCAGGCTGGCTCCTACACGTTCCGGCTCACCAGCGACGACGGCTCGAAGCTGACCATCGGCAGCACCGTCGTCGTCGACCACGACGGCCTGCACGGCCCGACGCCGAAGGAGGGGACGCTCACCCTCGCGGCCGGGCTGCACCCGCTGCGCCTCGACCACTTCGAGCGCGACGGCGGCCAGCAGATCACCCTGGAGTGGCGGACCCCCGGCTCGTCGACGTTCACGCTCGTGCCCAACTCGGCGTTGAGCACCGACGCCGGCGTGGTGCGGGTGACGTCGCCGGGCCGCAAGGAGTGCGAAGGTGTCTTCGACTCGCCCGGCGACGGCCTGCCGCTGGCGGGGATCCACCCCGGCTACAGCCTCACCACCCTGCGGCCGAGCGGCTTCCAACCGAAGGTCACCGGCATGGACTGGCTCGCCGACGGCAGGCTGGTCATCGCCACCTGGGGCGGCAACGACCAGTCCGGCACCTCACAGGACGGCGAGGTGTACATCCTGGGCAACACCGGTGGATCCACCGGGCCCGGCAACGTCACCACCAAGAAGATCGCCGACAACCTCAAGGAGCCGATGGGCCTGAAGGTCGTCGACGGTGTCGTCCACGTGTCGGAGAAGCAGCGGCTCACCCGGCTGGTGGACACCAACGGCGACGAGGTCGCGGACCAGTACCAGACCGTGGCCACCTGGCCGTACGGCGGGAACTTCCACGAGTTCGCGTTCGGCCTGCTCTACCAGGCGCCGTACTTCTACCTGAACCTCTCCGTGTCGATCAACTACGGCGGTGCCACCACCGATCCCCAGCCGGCCCCCAACCGGGGCACCACCATCAGGGTGCACAAGGACACCGGGGCCGTCTCGTACGTCGCCGGTGGCCTGCGGACGCCGCACGGCATCGGCTGGGGGCCGGAGAACGGCATCTTCGTCACCGACAACCAGGGCGGCTGGCTGCCCTCGTCGAAACTGCTGCACGTCAAGCAGGACCGGTTCTTCAACCACTACATGAACCCGGCCGGTCCGTTCGACACCAGGCCGGTCACCCCACCGGTGCTGTGGATGCCGCAGAACGAGATCGCCAACTCCCCCAGCGCCCCCGTGCTGGTGCCCAGCGGCACCTTCGCCGGGCAACTGCTGATCGGTGACGTCACGTACGGCGGGCTCCAGCGCGCGTACCTGGAGAAGGTCAACGGCGAGTACCAGGGCGCGCTGTTCCGGATGACCCAGGGTCTGGAGGCCGGCGTCTCCGAGGTGCACCTGGGGCCGGACGGCGCCATCTACGTCGGCGGGCTCGGCGCCGGCGGCAACTGGGGCCAGAGCGGCAAGCTGGCGTACGGCCTGCAGAAACTCACCCCGAACGGCACCACGGCCTTCGACATCCTCGCCATGCGCGCCACCGAGGGCGGATTCCAGCTCGAGTACACCCAGCCGCTGTCCACCGAGACCGCGACCGACCTCGCCGCGCGCTACCGGGTCAAGCAGTGGCGCTACCAGCCCACCGCCGCCTACGGCGGCCCGAAGATCGACGAGCAGACGCTGACCGTCTCGTCGGCCACCCTGTCCGCCGACCGCAAGACCGTCACCCTCACCGTCCCGGGTCGCAAGGCCGGGCACGTGGTGTACGTCCGCTCACCCCGGCCGTTCACGTCGTCCACCGGCCAGTCCCTGTGGAGCACCGAGGCGTGGTACACCCTGAACGCCATCCCGGGCAGCACGCCCCCGCCCACCGGCGGCACCAACCTGGCGCTGAACCGGCCGGCCACGGCGGACAGCTCCTGCGCCGCGACCGAGGGCCCGGAGAAGGCCGTCAACGGCAGCGTCTCCGGCGGCAACGGTGACAAGTGGTGCTCGAAGGGCGCCACCAAACACCTCCAGGTCGACCTCGGCGCCGGCCGCGACGTGAACCGGTTCGTGGTGCGGCACGCCGGCGCGGGCGGCGAGAACACCGCCTGGAACACGAAGGACTTCACGATCGCCACCAGCACCGACGGGTCGACCTGGACGACCCGCACGACGGTGACGGGCAACACGGCGAGCACCACCACACACGACGTCACGGCCGTCGCGGCGCGCTACGTCCGGCTGAACATCACCGCGCCGACCAGCACCACCGACGTCGCCGCCCGGATCTACGAGTTCGAGGTGTACGGGCCGGGTGGCGCCGGCGGCGGGACCGGCACCATCACCGGGACCGGCGGCAAGTGCCTGGACGTCAGCAACTCGGCGACCGCCGACGGCACGAAGATCCAGCTCTGGACCTGCAACGGCACCAACGCGCAGAAGTGGACCCGGGTCGGGGAGACGTACCAGGCTCTCGGCAAGTGCCTGGACGTCGCGAACGGCGGCACCACGAACGGCACCAGGGTGCAGTTGTGGACCTGCAACGGCACCGGCTCCCAGGTGTGGCGGCCGCAGGCCAACGGCTCGATCCTCAACCCGCAGTCGGGCAAGGTGCTCGAGGCCGCGGGCGGGTCCAGCGCCGACGGCACCCAGGTCCAGATCTGGACGTACGCCGGCGGCGCCCACCAGCACTGGGTGGTCAGCGGCTCGACCGGCCGGATCCAGCTCTTCGACGGCGACGACCTGGACGCCTGGCAGAGCACGGCCGGCGGCGCCGCCACCTGGCCGCTGGCGAACGGGTCGATGGAGGTGCTCGGTGGCGACATCCGGACGAGGCAGAGCTTCGGCGACTTCACCCTGCACGTGGAGTGGTGGGAGCCGACGTACCCGTCGACGGTCACCGGGCAGGCGCGCGGCAACAGCGGTGTCTACCTCCAGGACCGGTACGAGATCCAGGTGCTCGACTCGTACGGCGACCCGTCGCTGGACGACACCGAGGCCGGCTCGATCTACGACCGGAAGGCGGCCGACAGCAACGCGGCCGGCGCACCCGAGACCTGGCAGACGTACGACGTCACGTTCCGGGCGGCGCGCTTCGACGGGGCCGGCAACAAGACCGCCAACGCCCGCGTGACGGTCCGCTGGAACGGCGTCCTGGTCCACGACGACGTGGAGATCACCGGCCCGACCGGGGGCGGCGCCGCGGAGACCGCGGCCGGCGGCCCGATCCGCCTCCAGGACCACGGCGACCCCGGCGCCAACGTCCGCTACCGCAACATCTGGATCGAACCCCTCCCCTAACCAGCACCGGATGCAAGGAAGGGACCCTTCTTAACGCCTGCGGTGGTAAAAGGGTCCCTTCCAATCACCTGGGCCGAAAGTCGGGTGCGTGGACGGCAGCGGGTCGCTACCGTGCCCGACGTGGATCTTGAGATCGTGACCCTCGCCGAGCGGCCGGACCTCGCCCCGCTGCTGGACGACTTCGACGACGCGTGGCCGGAGTTCATGAGCTGGGACCCGATGGCGGCGCTGTACTACGCGGTCGCCGACCGGCTGTACCCGGAGTACGTCCTGCTCGCCCTCGACCCGGCCGAGCCCGGGCGGGCCGTCGCCCGGGCGTACAGCGTGCCGCTGTCCTGGACGGCCGACGCGCTGCCGCCCGGCGGCTGGGACCGGATCGTGCAGCGGGCCTCGATCAACCGGCTGATCGGCACGAAGCCGAACCTGGTGTCGGCCCTGGAGATCTGCATCCGGCCGGAGGCGCGGGGCCGGGGCCTCTCGGCGCGGATGCTCGCCGCCATGCGGGACAACGCCGCCCGCCTCGGCTTCACCGAGCTGGTCGCGCCCGTCCGCCCCAGCGGCAAGCACACCGTCCCGGACGAACCGATGAGCGAGTACGCGTACCGCGTCCGCGACGACGGCCTGCCGGTCGACCCGTGGCTGCGGGTGCACGTCCGCGCCGGCGGCCGGATCGACTCCGTGGCGCCCCGTTCGATGACGATCCCGGGCACGTTGGCCGAGTGGCGCGCCTGGACCGGCCTGCCGTTCGACCGCACCGGCCCGGTGCACGTGCCGCACGCCCTGGCACCGGTGTGGTGCGACGTGGCGCAGGACAACGCGGTCTACGTGGAGCCGAACGTCTGGGTCCGCCACGCCCTCTGACCCCGTCGATCATGAGGTCAGCGGTTCAGGTAACCCCCGCCGCTCACCTCAAGATCGACACGGCGAGAGGGTCGCACGGACGATGGTCAGCAGCGCCGCCCGGGCTGTGCGGGGGAAGAAGTGGCCGCCGGGCAGGACGTGCAGGGTGAACCCCGCGGCCGTGTGGTCGCGCCACGGTGCCACCCGCTCGGGCGGCACCTCGTCGTCCTCGTCGCCGGCGAAGGCCACCACCGGGCAGGGCAGCGGCGGCTCGGGGCGGTGCTCGTAGGTCTCGCAGATCGAGAAGTCGGCCCGGATCGTCGGAAGCAGGAGTTCGAGCAGCTCCGGCTCGGCCACGATCTCCTCGTCGAGGCCGCCGAGCCGGCGCAGCCGCTCGACCACCAGCCGGTCCGGCTGGTCGTGGATGTCCGGCGCCGCACGCCGCAGCTGGGGGGCGAGGGCACCGGCGACGAAGAGGACGCGCGGCAGGCCGGCGCCGCGCCGGCGCAGCTCGCGGGCCAGCTCGAACGCGACCAGCCCGCCCATGCTGTGCCCGAACAGGGCGTACGGCACGTCCAGCTCGCCGGTCAGCGCCGACGCGAGCGCCTCGACCAGCGGCCCCACCCGGGTGTACGCGGGATCGCGCCACCGGGTCTGCCGGCCGGGCAGCTCGACGGGGCAGACGTCGACGGCGCCGCCGAGGGCCTCCTGCCAGCCGGCGTACGCCGAGGAGCCACCCCCGGCGTACGGCAGGCAGAACAGCCGGACGGTGGGCGTGCCGCCGCGGCGGGGCGCGCCCACGATCCAGTCGTGGGCGCGCCGGGCGCGGGGTGTGGCGGTGGGGTTCACGGGTGGTTCTCCAGTGCGGGCTCGGTGGACAGGAGGCTGTGCGCCTCCTCGTCGGACATCTCCTCCAGCTCGGCGAGGAGCTGGTCCTCGATGGCGAGCGCGGCGGCCGCCAGCGTGGGGCTGTCGAAGAGCACCCGGATCGGAACCTGCACGTCGAGCGCCTTGCGCAGGTGCACGACCGCCCGCATGGCCAGCAGCGAGTCCCCGCCGAGGGCGAAGAAGCTGTCGTGCACGCCCACCCGGTCGACTCCCAGGATGCTCGCCCAGACCGCGGCGACCGTCTCCTCCAGGGCGGTACGCGGCGCCACGTACGGCACCTCGTCCGCCTCGTCCGCCTCGGCCGGCACGACCAGCGCCTTCCGGTCGACCTTGCCGTTGGCGGTCAGCGGCAGCTCGTCGATCTCGTGGAACGCGCCGGGCACCATGTAGCCGGGCAGCTTCCCGGCGAGGAACTCCCGCACGTCGGTGGGCAGCCCGCCGGCCTCCTGCGGCACGACGAAGGCGACCAGGCGGCGGGCGCCGCGCGGCTCGCCCTGCACGACGACGACCGACGCCCGCACGGCCGGGTGCTGCGCGAGCGCGGCCTCGATCTCGCCCAGCTCGATGCGGTAGCCCTGGACCTTGACCTGGAAGTCCTCCCGGCCGAGGAACTCGATCTCCCCGCTCGGCAGGAAGCGGCCGAGGTCACCGGTGCGGTACAGCCGCTCCCCCGTCTCCGGGTGCACCACGAAGCTCGCCGCCGTCTTCGCCTCGTCGCGCAGGTAGCCGCGGGCGAGGCCGACGCCGCCGATGTAGAGCTGCCCGGGCACGCCGGTCGGCCGGGGCCGCAGCGCGTCGTCGAGGACGTGGAACGTCTGGTTCCGCATGGGCCGCCCGTACGGGATGCTCGTCCAGGCCTGCGGCACGTCGCCGATCGGGTGGAGGATCGACCAGATGGACGCCTCCGTGGCTCCACCGAGGCTGACCACCTCCGGCCCGCCGAGCACCTGACGGATCCGGCCGGGCAGGGTGACCGGGATCCAGTCCCCGCTCAGCATCACCAGCCGCAGCCGGCCGGTCGCCTCCCGGACGGTCAGGTGCTCGACGAACAGCTCCATCAGCGCCGGCACCGAGTTCCAGATCGTCACGTCCACCGTGGCCACCAGGTCGAGCCAGGCGGCCGGATCGCGGTGCGCCGCCGCTTCGGGCAGCACCACCGCGCCGCCGACCGCGAGGGGACCGAAGATGTCGTAGACGGACAGGTCGAAGCTGAGCGACGACAGGGCGAGGACGCGGTCGTCCTCGCCCACCCGGAACCGCTCGTTGACGTCGACGACGGTGTTGAGGGCGCCCCGGTGGTCGATCATCACGCCCTTGGGCAGGCCGGTCGACCCGGACGTGAAGATGACGTACGCCAGGTCGTCGGGGGTCGTGGCGATCAGCGGCGGCACGGCACCGGGGTCGGCCGGCAGCTCGTCCACCCGCAGCACGTCGGCCACGCCGACGAACCGCTCCGCCCCGGCGTCGGCGAGGTGCCCCTGGGTGAGCACGGCGCGGACCTGGCCGTGCGCCAGCAGCAGCCGCACCCGCTCGTCGGGCAGGTCCGGGTCGACCGGCAGGTACGCCGCCCCGGCGGCGAGAACCCCCAGCACGGCGGCGACCTGCTCCCAGCCCTTCTCCATCACCACGGCGACGAGGTCGTCGGGGCGTGCGCCCAGCCCGGCGAGGCGGGCGGCGATCACCCGGGCGCGGGTGGCCAGCTCGCCGTACGTGAGCGTGCGGGTCGGCGTGATCACGGCCGGGCGCTCGGGCGCCCGGGCGGCGGTGGCGAAGAACGGCTCGTGCAGCAGGCCCGCCGGGAGGTGCCCGCCGGTCCGGTTGTACTCCGCCCGGGCGGCCAGGTCGGCGCGGGGCACCAGCGACGGCACCGGGTCGGCCCAGTGCGACTCGTCGGCCGCGAGCCGGCGCAGCACGTCCATCGTGGCCGCGTGCAGGTCCGCCACCAGACCGTCGGGGAACAGGTCCTCGACCGCGTCGATGTCCAGCACCAGCGCGCCGTCCCGCTCGTACACCTGGGTGTCGATCCAGATCTGCGGCGTCTGGGAGATGCTGTACACGACCTCCCCGATCTGCGGGTGCCCGCCGACGCCCTGGAAGAGGCTGGTGAACACCACCGGCATCACCGCGGCGGCGTCGCCGCGTACCCGCTTCAGCTCCCGCGCCACCCGCACGCCGCTGAACAGCCCGTGGTCGAGGTCGGTGAGGAGCTGGTCGCGGACGGCCCGCGCCCGGTCCTCGAAGGACGCCGCGCCGGCCGCGTCGATCTCCAGCAGCGTCACCGACGTGAAGTCGCCGAGGATCGCGTCGACCTGCGGGTGCAGCGGCAGCCGGTGCGCCATCGGCAGGTTGAGGGTGAACCGCCGGGTCTTCGACCAGGTGGCGACCACCTCACCGTACGCGGCCAGCAGCAGCGCGGTCGGGGTGACGCCGCGCCGGGACGCCGCCGCCTTCACCCGGGTCCACGCGTCGGCGGGCAGTTCGCCGGTCAGCCGGGCGAAGCGCGGCGCGGAGATGCTGTGCGGATCGCGCGCCAGCGGCAGCTCCGGCGCCGGCGCCATCGTCGGGACGCGCTGCTGCCAGTACGCCTCGGCACGCCGGTACCGGTCGGTCGACTCGACCGCCGTCGCCGCGAGCACGTAGTCGCGGAACGTCAGCTCCAGCTCGGGCAGCTCCGCGTCCGGCTCGTGGTAGAGCCGGGTCAGCTCGCGCATCACGATGTTCGACGCCCACGCGTCGGTGATCAGGCCGTCGATGCTGTAGTGCACCCGGCCCCGGCCACCGTCCAGGAGGGTCGCCCGCAGCTCGAACAGCGGCCACCGGTCCGGGGCGAAGACCTGGTGCGACATGGCGTCCCGGGTGCGCTCCAGGACGGCCGTGGCCTCGGCCTCCGGCCGGCCGCGGACGTCCTCGGTGACGATCACGTAGTCCGGCACCTCGTCGAGGATCTGCTGCTCGCCGTGGGGCAGCACGATCGCGCGGAGCATCCCGTGCCGCCGGATCAGCCGGCGCAGCGCGCGCTCCAGCCGGGGCACGTCGAGATCCGGGACGTCGAACTCCTCGTACCCGTGCATGCCGACGTTGCCCAGCTCGAACACGCCGGTGCGGCCGATCCAGTACGCCTGCTGCACGTCGGTCAGCGGGAAGGGCCGGCCGGCCGCCGCCGGGTCCGGGACGACGACCGGCAGCGCCTCCGGCGTGGCGTCGCCGGCGGCCGCCCGGGCGGCGCGCACGGCGGCGGCGAGACCGCGGACCGTCGGCTCGGCGACGAACGTCCGCAGCGGGATGTCCACCCCGCAGGTACCGCGCACCTGGGCGACGAGCTGCGCCGCGAGCAGGGAGTGCCCGCCCAGCTCGAAGAACCCGGCGGTGGGTGGGACGTCCGACTCGCCGAGCAGGTCGGCGAAGATGGCCGCCACCTCCCGTTCGGTCGCATCCGGGTACCGGGGGGCGTCGCCGGCCGGTTCCGCCGTGCCGTCCACCGGCTCGTCGAGGGCGGTGACCAGGACGTGGCCGGCGCCGGGCGCGGCGGCCACCACCCGGGGGACGGTCGCCTCGACCGCCGCCCCGGCACCGGCCGGCCACACGTAGGTCGTCCACGGCACGTCGGCCTCCCGCCGGATCGCCGCGACGTGCCCGGCCACCCGGTCCGCGAGCGGCGCCTCCGGCGTGCCGCCCAGGACGTGCACCTCGGCGGCGGCCACCAGCTCCGGCCCGGCGGCCCGCGCGTCGGCGAGGGCGCCGGCCAGCGCGGCGAGGGCCGCGGCGGCGGGCGCGCCGGCGTCGATCAGGACCAGGGCGGTCCCGGCCGTGCCGGTGGCGGAGGCGGTCCCGGCCGCGAGGTCACCGACGGTGGCACCGGCGGCGGCGAGGGCGCGGCGGAACGTGCCGGTGGTCTCCGGGTCCCCGGCGAGCAGGTACCGCGCGCCGGCGTGCCGGGCCGGCGCGGCGGCCGGCACGGGCTCGACGTCGGGCACGAACCGGTGCGGCCCGCGCAGGGCCACCACCGGCTCGGGACGGTCGGCGCGCACCTCGGCGGCGACGGCGGCGGCCAGCCGCCGGGCCGCGTCCGGGGACGCCGGCGGCGCCACGTCGAGCAGCGTCCGGCGGCCCGGAACACCGCCGGTCGCCCAGCCGGCGAGGACGCCGCGCGCCGGCACCAGGGTCTCCGCGCCGGTGACGTCCAGGACGCCGTCGGCGACGACCACGATCCGGGGGTACGTGTCGCCGCGCGCCGCGAGGGCGCTCTCCAGCGCGGCGAGCGTGGCCAGCGGGTCGTCCGGCCCGGCGGCGAGCAGCACACCCGCCACCCGCTCGTCCGCCGGCAGCGGGACGGCGAGCCCGCCGGCGGCCGGCTCGCCGTCGGCGGTGACCACCCGGGTGCCGGCCGCGCGCAGCAGCGCCACGACCTGGTCGAGGGCGCCGGACCCGACCGTGAGCCAGGTGCCGGTCGCCGCACCGCCCGGCACGACCGGGCCGGTCCGGCGGAAGCCGCGCACCGCCAGCCCGTCGACCCCACCGGTCCGCGCCACTACCGCGCCGCGGGGCGGGTCCACCCAGCAGCGCTCGCGCTCGAACGGGTACGTCGGGAGGACGGTGCGGCGCGGCGGCACCTCGCCGTGCAGAGCGTCCCAGTCGACGGGTGCGCCCTGCCGCCACAGCTCGCCCGCGGCGGTCAGCACCTCGGTCTCGGCGTCGGCGTCCCGGCCCGCCGAGGGCAGCGAGGCAACCGACCGGGGACCGCCGGCGAGCCGGGTCAGCACCCGGCCCGGGCCCACCTCCAGCAGCACCGCGTCGGGGCGGCGCGCCGTCGCGAGGCCGTCGGCGAAGCGGACGGTGGCGCGCAGCTGCCGGGCCCAGTACGCGGGGTCGGTCGCCTCCTGCGCGGTGATCCAGGTGCCGGTCACGTTGGACACGAACGGCACCTGCGGCGCGGCCCGGGGCACCCGGGCGACCTCCGTCTCGAACGCCGTGGCGGCGTCGTCCATCGACCGGGAGTGGAAGGCGTGCGAGGTGACCAGGAGCTTGGCGGCCGTTCCCCGAGCGGCGAGCCGGGCGGCGAACGCGTCGACGTCGGCGGGCGCACCGGAGACCGTGCACTGCCGGGGCCCGTTGACGGCGGCGAGGTCCAGCCCGTCGCCGAGCAGCGGCAGCAGCTCGACCTCGGGCAGCGGCACCGCGAGCATCGCCCCGGGCGGCGCGGCCTGCATGAGCCGGCCGCGTGCGGCGACGAGGCGCAGGGCGTCGGGCAGCGTGAACACCCCGGCGAGGCACGCGGCCACCAGCTCGCCGACGCTGTGCCCGAGCATCGCCGCCGGCCGGACGCCCCACCCCTGCCAGAGCCGGGCGAGGGCGTACTCGACGACGAACAGGGCCGGTTGCGCGTACCGGGTCTGGTCGATGCTCGCCTCGGCGGCGGGCCGCCCGTCGTCGGCCGGGTACAGCAGGCGGCGGAGGTCCTCGCCGAGCAGCGGGGCCAGCAGCTCCGCCGCCTGGTCCACCTCGGCGCGGAAGACCGGCTCGTTCGCGTACAGGGCGTGGGCCATGCCGCTGCGCTGCGCGCCCTGGCCGGGGAACGTGAACAGGACCTCGCGGTCGGTGGCGGTCTCCTCCGCGACCCGTGGGGCCGGCCGGTCCAGGGCCTCGGCGAGCTCGGCCGGGCCGCCGCCGACGACGGCCCGGCGGTACGGCAGGGTCCAGCGGCCCCGCTGCAACGTGTACGCCACGTCGGCCAGGTGCGCGTCCGGGTTCGCGCGCAGGTACGCGGCCAGCCGGGCGGCGGACGCGTCGAGCGCGGCGGGCGTGGCGGCCGACAGCGGCAGCACGTGCCGGCGACGGCCCTCGACCGGCGGTGCGGGCGCCGGGGCCTCCTCCAGCACGACGTGGGCGTTGGTCC
Source organism: Micromonospora sp. WMMD558 (assembly GCF_049315255.1). Classification (NCBI taxonomy): domain Bacteria; kingdom Bacillati; phylum Actinomycetota; class Actinomycetes; order Micromonosporales; family Micromonosporaceae; genus Micromonospora; species Micromonospora sp. WMMD558. The sequence goes on from NZ_CP186061.1 coordinate 5,737,402, forward strand.
CGCCGATGCCGAACGAGCTGACCCCGGCACGGCGGACCTCGTCGCGCCACGGGGTGCGGGCCGCGACGACCCGGAACGGGCTCCCGTCCAGCCCCAGCTCCGGGTTGGGGGTGCGGAAGTGCAGCGACGGCGGGATCTCCCGCTCCTTCAGCGCCAGCACCGCCTTGATGAGGCCGACCACGCCGGCGGCGGTGTCGAGGTGCCCGACGTTCGTCTTCACCGAGCCGAGGGCGATCCGGCCGGCCGGCACCCCGTGGAACGCGCTCCTCAGTGCGGTCACCTCGATCGGGTCGCCGATGGGGGTGCCGGTGCCGTGCGCCTCGACGTAGCCGATGGTGTCCGGGTCGACGTCGGCGACGCCGAGCGCCTCGGCGATGACGTCGGCCTGCCCGTCCACGCTCGGCGCGGTGAAGCCCACCTTGCGGGCGCCGTCGTTGTTCACCGCCGATCCCCGGATCACGGCGTGGATCACGTCCCGGTCGGCCACGGCGTCGGCGAGCCGCTTGAGGACGACGACCGCCCCGCCGCTGCCCGGTACCGCGCCGGTGGCGTCGGCGTCGAAGGCCCGGCAGTGCCCGTCGGCGGAGAGGATCCCGCCCGGCTCGTACCGGTGGCCGCGGCGCCGGGGGATGACGGTTGCGCCGCCGGCCAGCGCGACGTCGCACTCCCCCGCCAGCAGGGCCTGGGCGGCCATGTGCACCGCCACCAGCGAGGTCGAGCAGCCGGTCTGCACGCTGACGCTCGGGCCGCGAAGGTCCAGCTTGTACGACGCCCGCGTCGGCACGAAGTCCTTGTCGTTGCCGATCGAGGTCTGGAACTCGCCGACCCGCGCCACCAGGTCGGCGTGGGGCAGCAGGTTGTGCAGCAGGTACCCGCTCTCCCCCACGCCGGCCCAGACGCCGGTCACCGCGTCGGTCGTGTCCGCCGGGTGCCCGGCGTGCTCCAGCGCCTCCCAGGCGCACTCCAGCAGGAGCCGGTGCTGCGGGTCGAGCAGTTGCGCCTCGCGGGCCGCGAAGCCGAAGAAGCGGGCGTCGAAGCCCGCCGGGTCGTCGAGGACGCCGAGCGCGCGGACGTAGTCGGGGTGGGTGAACTCCTCCGGCGGCACACCGTCGGCGAGCAGGTCGGCGTCGCTGAGGGTGGTGATGGACTCCACCCCGTCGCGCAGGTTGCGCCAGAAGCCGTCCAGGGTGTCGGCTCCGGGGACCCGAAGCGCCATCCCGACGATGGCGACGGCGGTGTCGGGCAGCGTACGGCCCTCGGTCATTTCTCTTCTCCCGAGTTGCGGGGGGCGGCGGACCGTCGTCGCGGCGTCCGTCCCCTCTGGATGGTCCTGCGGGTCTCGGCCCGGCGATTCCCGGTGGTCGGTGGCGGCGGGCTCCCGCCGGCCGCCAGGTGCCGGGCGAGGGCACGCACGGTGGGGTGGCGGAACAGGTCCACGACCGGCACCGTGCGCCCGAGCCGCTCGGCCAGGCGCGCCTGCACCCGCACCATGAGCAGCGAGTGGCCGCCGATGTCGAAGAAGTTGTCGTCGGCGCCGACGTGCTGGACCGCCAGCACCTCCCGCCAGATCGCCGCCACCGCCTCCTCCAGTTCGCCGGTGGGGGTGGCACGTCCGGCCGGGGCCGGGAGCCGTGGCGGCGGTAGGGCGGCGCGGTCGACCTTGCCGCTCTCGCCGCGCGGCAGCCGCTCCAGCGGCAGGATCGCCGCCGGCACCATGTAGCCGGGGAGGCGGTCGGCCAGGTGCGCGCGGAGGCCCGTCACGTCCACGGCGGGCGGCGTCACGTAGCCGATCAGGGCCGCGTGGCCGGGGGTGTCCTCGCGCAGCAGCGCCGCCGCCTCGGCGACCGGGGGGTACGCGGCGAGCGCCGCCTCCACCTCGCCCAGCTCGATCCGGAAGCCGCGCAGCTTGACCTGGTCGTCGTCGCGGCCGAGGAACTCGAGCACGCCGCCGACGCCGAGGCGTACCCGGTCCCGGGTGCCGTACATCCGGGTGCCGGGCGGCCCCCACGGGTCGGGCACGAAGCTGGTGGCGGTGCGGGCCGGGTCGCCGAGGTAGCCCAGGGCGACGCCGGCGCCGCCGAGCCAGAGGTCACCGGGCACACCGCGCGGCACCGGGCGCAGCCCGTCGTCGAGCACGTACGCCCGCACGCCGGGCAGCGGCCGTCCGACGGGGACGGTGCCGGTGGCCGGATCATGGTCGGCCGGCTCGTGCACGGTGGCGGTGATGGTGGTCTCCGTCGGGCCGTACGCGTTGAGCCACCGCACGTCCGGCGCGGCGGACCGCCAGCGGGCCAGCCGGCCCGCGTCGACCCGCTCGCTGCCGACGACGACCAGCCGCAGCGTCGGGCAGGACGACGGGGGGTGCCGGTCCAGCGCGGCGACCCATTCGTGCCAGTACGACGCCGGCAGGTTGAGCACGGTGAGCTGGTCCCGGCGCGCCAGGGCGGTCAGCTCGTCGAGGCCGGGGACCGGGCCGGCCGGCGGCAGGACGACGGCGCCACCCCGGATCAGGGTGGCGAACAGCTCCTCCGCCGCCACGTCGAAGGTGAGCGCGGCGAACTGGAGCACCCGGTCGGCGGGACCGAGCGCGTAGTGCGCGGCGACCGCCGCCAGGGTGTGCACGAGGTTGCCGTGGCTCACCCACACGCCCTTGGGCCGCCCGGTGGTGCCGGAGGTGTAGAGCACGTACGCGGGCGCCGACGGGTGGCCCGGGCCGGCGGCCTCCCCGGCGGGCGGGGCGGCCGCGGCGACGTCCTCCACGGCGACGAACGGCACCGCCACCGACGGCGGGCCGGCGGTCCGTGATCCGAGCACCGCCACGGCGGACGAGTCGGCGAGGACGTACGCGAGCCGTTCCGGCGGCGTGGCCGGGTCCAGCGGAACGTACGCGGCGCCGCAGCGCAGGACGCCGAGCAGCGCGGCCGGCCAGTCCGGCGTCCGGTCCAGCAGGACAGCGACGGTGTCGCCGGGGCGCACGCCCCGGGCGGCCAGGCCGGCGCCGACGGCGGCGGCGCGGGCGGCCAGCTCTGCGTGGGTGACGGTGCGGTCGTCCTGGACGAGTGCCGGCCGGTCCGGCCAGCGGGCCGCGGCGGCGGCCACCAGGCCGTGCAGTGTCACGGCGTCCGGGACAGCGGGCGGCGCGGCCGGGGCGATCTCCTCGGGCCCGGCCAGCAGGTCCAGGGTGGCCACCGGGGTGTCCGGCGCGGCGGCGGCGGACTCCAGCAGGGTCCGGTAGCTCTCCGCCATCCGCTCGACCGTGTCCCGGTCGAACAGCTCCACGTCGTACTCGACGGTGCCGCGCAGGTCGCCCGAGTCGAGCGGGGTCTCGTCCCAGGCCACGGTCAGGTCGAACTTCGCGACCCGGCCGGGCTGCTCGGCCACCGTGACCGTCAGCCCGGGCAGCGCGGTCGTCCGCTCCGGCACGGTCTGCGCCGAGAGCATCACCTGGAACAGCGGGGAGCGGCTGGGGTCGCGGGGCGGGCGCAGCGCCTCGACGACCTGCTCGAAGGGCACGTCCTGGTGCTCGTACGCGCCGAGCACCGCCTCGCGCGCGGCGGACACCAGGTCGGCGAACGTGTCGGTGTCCCGCCAGCGGGTCCGCAGGACGACCGTGTTGACGAAGAAGCCGACCAGGTCGTCGAACTCCGGCCGGGTGCGGCCCGAGACCGGGCTGCCGACGCTGACGTCGCGCACGCCCGCGTACCGGCCCAGCAGCAGGTGGAACGCCGCGAGCAGCACCATGAACCGGGTGGCGCCGTGCCGCCGGCCCAGCTTGTCGAGCCGGCGGACCAGCGCGGCGGGCAGCCGTACGCCGAATGTCTCGCCGGTGTGCGAGGGCGCGGCCGGGCGGGGGCGGTCCGTGGGCAGGTCCAGGGTGGCGGGGGCGCCGCCGAGCCGGTCCCGCCAGTACCCGAGCTGCGCCGTGCGGGTCTCGCCGGCGAGCAGCCGGCGCTGCCACCCGGTGTGGTCGGCGTACTGCACGGTCAACGGCGCCGGGGCGGGCGCCCTGGTGGTGAGGGCGGCGTAGAACGCCCCGAGGTCGCGGATCAGCACGCCGACCGACCACCCGTCGCAGATCGCGTGGTGCATGGTGACCAGCAGCAGGGAGCGGTCGTCGGACAGCCGGACCAGGCGCCACCGCGCGAGCGGCCCGGCCGCGAGGTCGAAGGGCTCGTCGGAGTCGCGGCGCAGCAGCGGGCCGGCCCGCTCGTCCGCGTCGGGCAGCCCGCGCAGGTCGTCGACGGTGAGGGTGACGGCCTGCTCCTCGTCGACCACCTGCCGCGGCTCACCGTCGACGGCGACCAGCCGGGTCCGCAGGGCCGCGTGCCGCGCCACCAGGGCGCGGAGGCTCCCGTCGAGGGCGGCGACGTCGACCGGCCCGTCGATGGTGAGCAGCAGCGGCACCGAGTACACGGCCTGGCCGGGGTTGAGCCGGTCGAGGAACCACAGGCGTTGCTGCGCGTACGACAGCGGGTGCGGGCCGTCCCCGGCGGGCGGGACCGGTGGCCGGGCGGTGCCGTGCCGGGCCACGGCGACCCGGGCGGCCAGCGCGGCGAGCGTCGGAGCCTCGAAGGCGGCGCGGACCCCGAGGTCCACGCCCGCGCGGGCGGCGACCCGGGCCACCATCTGCGCGGCGAGCAGCGAGTGGCCGCCGAGGGCGAAGAAGTCGTCGGCGGCGGAGACGACCGGTACGCCGAGCAGGTCCCGCCAGACGTCGGCGACCAGCTCCTCCACCGGCCCGCGGGGCGGCACGTGCGTGGCCCCCCGCACGCCGTGGTGCGCGGCCGGTTCGGGCAGCGCCCGCCGGTCCACCTTGCCGTTCGGGGTGACCGGCAGCGCCGGGAGCGGCACGTACCAGGCCGGCACCATCGCCTCGGGCAGCCGCGCGGCCAGGTGGGCGCGCAGGTCGCCGGCCGGGACCGGGTCGGCGTCGGACACGACGTACGCGACCAGCCGGCGCGCCTCCCCGTCCCCGCGTACGTCCACGGCGGCGGCCCGGACACCCGGACAGGTGGTGAGGACGCTGGCGATCTCCTCCGGCTCGATCCGGACGCCCCGGATCTTCAGCTGGTGGTCGGCGCGACCCAGGTACTCCAGGTGGCCGTCCTCCCGCCAGCGCACCACGTCTCCGGTGCGGTAGAGGCGCTCCCCGGCGCCGAACGGGCTGGGCACGAACCGCTCGGCGGTCAGGTCGGGCCGCCCCAGGTAGCCGCGCGCCAGCCCGGCGCCGCCGAGGTGCAGCTCGCCGGGGACGCCGACGCCGGTCTCCCGACCGTGGTCGTCGAGCACGTGCAGCCGGGTGCCGCCGATCGGCCGGCCGATCGGGGTGCGGGCCGCGTCGCCGGGCAGGTCCGCCACGTCCCAGGTGGCGGCGATCGTCGTGCCCTCGGTCGGGCCGTACGCGTTGACCAGCCGCAACCCGGGCAGGGCCGCGCGCAGGACCGCGACCCGGCGGGCGTCGGCGGCCTCCCCGCCGAAGAAGAGGGTCCGCAGCGGCGCGAACATCGCCGGGTCCTCGTCGACGCACCGGTGGAACAGGGCGGTGGTGAGCAGCATCGTGGTGACGCCGTGGGTGGCCAGGCGCTCACGCAGCCGGGCGGGGGTCAGCGCGTCGTCCTTGGCGACACCGACCAGCCGGGCGCCGTTGAGCAGGGCCCCCCAGATCTCCCAGGTGGCCGCGTCGAAGGAGGTGTTCGCCACCTGGGCCATCACGTCGGCCGGGCCGACGCGGAGGTACCGGGCGTCGCGGACCAGCCGGACGATCCCGCCGTGGGTGATCTCGACGCCCTTCGGCCGCCCGGTCGAGCCGGAGGTGTAGAGGACGCAGGCCCGCTGCGCGGGATGGATCGGCGGCCCGGCGCTCGCGCGGCCCGCCGCCGCGCTGACCGGCCGGTCGAGACGCAGCACCGGCAGCCCACCGGCGAAGGTCACGTCGCGGTCGGCGAGCAGCAGCCGGGCGCCGCTGTCGCGCAGCATGTACTCCCGTCGGGCGTCCGGGTGGGCCGGGTCCAGCGGCAGGTACGCCGCACCGGCGGCGAGGACGGCGAGCATGGCGACGACGAGCTGCGCGGATCGCTCCAGCGCCAGGCCGACGACGCTCTCCGGGGTGACACCGTGGGCGGCCAGCACCGCCGCCAGGCCGCCGGCGCGCTCGCGCAGGTCGGCGTACGTGAGGGTCGTTGCGCCGTACTCCACTGCCACCGCGTCCGGCGTCGCGTCGGCCCGGGCCAGGAACGCCGCCAGCACGCTCGACGCCGCGGCCGCGCCGTCCCCGGTGCCCCACGCGGCGAGCAGCGCCGCCTCCTCGGCGGTGGTGTGCGCGAGCGCGGAGACCGGGGCGTCCGGTGTGGCCAGGGCGTTGCCGAGCAGCGTCCGGTAGTGGTCGGCGAGCCGCCGCACGGACGCCCGGTCGAACAGGTCCGGGTCGTACCCGACCGCGCCCCGGAACCCGTCCGGCGTGGGCTCGTCCCACAGCACGGTCAGGTCGGGTGGCACGTCGCCGGATTCCGGGGCGGCACCGGCGGCGAGCACCACCGGGCAGAGCGCGGCGCGGCTCGGGTCGCGGGGCCGGCCCAGCGCCTCCGCCAGCCGGTCCGGCGGGAGGTCGGTGTGCCGGGCCGCCCCGCGCACCGCCTCCCCCACCCGCGCCAGCAGCCCACCGACGGTCGGGTCGTCCGTCCAGGCGGTGCGCACCGCGACGAGTGTGCCGGCGGCTGGTGTGCCGACGGTGACGTCCCGGGTGCCGGCGTGCCGGCCCAGCACCAGCTGACCGACCGCGAGGAGGGTCACCAAGGGCGGGAGGCCGTGCGCCCCGCTCACCTCGATCAGCCGGCGTGCGGTGTCCGGGTCGACCGTGAGGCCGACCCGTTCGGTGCGGTGCCGCCGGACGGCCGGGCGGACCCGGTCGGTGACCAGGTCCAGGGTGGCCATCCCGGTCAGCCGCTCCCGCCAGTACGCGAGCGTGTCCGCGGTCACGGCACCGGCTCCCCGACGTCGGCCCGGCCGGTCCGCGGGCCCACCGGCTCCGCCACCGTGCCGAGCAGCGCCTCCGCCGGGTCCTGCCCGGTCATCCGGACCAGCCGGCCGGCGTCCAGCGTCACCACGAGGTCGGCGCCGGCGAGGGTCTCCCGGCGGTGGGCGATGGTGAGCACGGTGGCCCCGGCGAGGTCCACCGAGAGCAGCCGCTGGATCCGGGCGTCCGTCTCGGCGTCCAGATTGGCCGTCGCCTCGTCGATGAGCAGGATCTTCGCCTCGCGCAGCAGCGCCCGGGCCAGGCAGAGCAGTTGCCGTTCGCCGGCGCTGAGCTGACCGCCGCCGGCCGACACGGTCCGGTCCAGGCCGCCGTCGGGGCCGAGCAGCCGGTCGGCCAGACCGACCTTGGTGAGCACCGCGCTGACCGCCGCGTCCGGGTACGCCCCGGTGGGGTCCAGGTTGTCCCGAAGCGTGCCGGGCAGCAGGACCGGGTCCTGCGGAACCACTTCGACCGCGGCCCGCAGGTCGGTGAGCCGCAGCGTGGCGGTGTCCACCCCGTCGACGAGGACGCGTCCGCGCTCCGGGTCGACGAACCGCAGCAGCGCGGTGAACAGGCTCGACTTCCCGCTTCCGGTCCGGCCGACGATGCCGACCTTGCTCCCCGCCGGCACGTGGAACGACACGCCGTCCAGGGCGGGTGGGGCGTCGTTTGAGTAGCGCAGGGTCACGTCCTCGAAGCGGACGTCGCCCGCCGTCGGCCAGCCGGCCGGCGCCGGCCGCCCGTCGGTGCGCTCGACCGGAAGTCTCGTGTAGTCGTCGACCCGCTCGAAACTGGCCAGGGCGAGGTCCATCATCTGCACGGTCATCAGGCTCATGGCCAGCGCCTCCATCAGCGCGTACACGAAGCTGATCCCGACGCCGGCCAGCCCGGCGCCGATGCCGCCCTGCACGACGATCAGCACGCCGTACGCGAGCAGCACGGTCGCGCCGAGCAGGTCGAGCCGCAGGTTGAAGTGCCGGGACAGCGAGTTGACCGTGTAGTCCGCGTGGTGGGCGGTGCGCACCCGGCCGCGGAAGGCGGCCTGGTAGCCGCGGACCCGCACGTCCCGCCCCTCGATCGAGCTGACCCCCTCGACCGCCTCGGTGAGCAGGGCGAGCAGCGGTTCGTTCGCCTGCTTCGACAGCCGGGAGGCCGCCACCGTGCTGGCCCGGGTGAGCCGCTGCCAGCGCAGGAACAGCACCAGCAGCAGCGGGGCGGCGAGCAGGATCAGCGGGCTGGTGAGGGCGAGCGCGGCCAGCGGGACGACCAGGCCGACGGCCACCCGGAGGGTGTCCATCGTGGTCTCCGGCAGCTCCAGGTCGATGGTCTCCATGTCGCTGGAGAACCGCGCCAGGACACGGCCCGAGGGGTTGCGGTCGAAGAACGACAGCGGGGCCCGGAAGACCCGGTGCAGCATCGAGTTGTGCAGGGACTGGCCGGCCGTCACGCCCCGGGCGAAGGCGAAGCTGAACAGCCCGCGGTCGAGCACCAGTGCCAGCAGGCCGATGGCGGCGAACACGCCCGCGTAGAACAGCGTGTCCTGCCCCGCGCTCTCGGTCCAGTGGCCGAGCCAGAACGACGACCCGCCGAGCACGGCCTGCCCACCGACCGCCAGCCCGAGCAGCACCACGACCAGCGCGCCCGGCGTGAGCACCCGCAGGTACCGGCGGTACGTACCGGTGTCGACCCGCCCGGTCCGCACCGCCTCGGCCGGTTCCTCGGCGACCTCCTCGACCACCTCGTCGAGCGGGGCGGTGTCCGTCCCGGTCCGCGGCGCGGCCTCGGCGGCGGCGGCCGGCAGGAGCTCCGGCATTCCGGCGGCCACCTCGTCGAACCGGCCGGCCGCGACCACCCGGCCGCCGTCGAGGACGACCACCCGGTCGGCCCGTCGCGCCACGTCGGGGCGGTGGGTCGCCACGATCCGGGTACGGCCGGCGAGCACGTCGGACAGCAGGGACTCCAGGATGGTGCCGGCGACCGCGTCGTCGACCGCGCTGGTCGGGTCGTCGAACAGGTAGACGTCGGCGTCCTCGTACGCGGCCCGGGCCAGCGCGACCCGCTGCCGCTGCCCGCCGGAGAGGTTCGCGCCGCGCTCACCGATCACCGTCGCGTCCCGGGCGGGCATGGCGGCCAGGTCCGCGCCCAGGGCGGTGGCGCGGACCACCGCCGCGTACCGGTCGGGATCCTCGGGTGCGAAACAGCGGATGTTCTCGGCGATGCTGCCGTGCATGATCCAGGGCTGCTGCGGCAGGTGGACCACGCTGCCCCCGACCGTCGCGGTGCCGGCGACCGTACGCATCGTTCCGGCGAGCGCGGCGAGCAGCGCGGACTTGCCGCTGCCGACCCGCCCCAGGACGCAGACCAGTTCACCGGGCGCGACGCGCAGGTCGACGCCGGACAGGACCGGCGCCGTCGCCGGCTCCGCGCCCGGCCAGGCGAACGACGCGCCGTCGAGGTCCACGGTGCCGGCCGCGGCGGTGTCCACGCCCGACGGCGCCGTCACGTCCGGCGCCTCCAGGAACGCGGTCACCTTGCCGAACGCCACCCGCCACTCGTTGCGCATGTCGAGGTAGCGCACGAGTTCCGGGAGCTGCGCCCGGAGCACGGTCAGCACCGCGATCGCGGCGAACACGTCCGCCGCCCGCAGCTCGTTGCCGAGGGCCGCGTACGTGACCAGCGTGGCCATCACCATGAGCACCGGCGCGGCGGCGTTGACCAGGTACAGGGTGGCGAGGCGCTGCTGCCGCCGTACCAGCAGCTCGTTGAGCACGGCCCGCTCGCGGCCCACCGCCCGCTCGGCCACGTCCTCCCAGCCGTGCGAGCGCAGCGTCCGCATGGCCGTGAGGTACTCGCTGACCAGTCCGATCCGGACGCCGTTCGCGTCCCGGATCGGTGGCACGAGCGCGAAGACCCGCTCGTTGGCCACGTGCGACAGCCAGAGGCCGGCGATCAGGATCGCCACGCCGACGAGCGCGGCCCAGCCCAGCAGCACCCACAGGATCACGCAGGAGCCCGCGATGCCGAGCGGCACCGCCCACACCATGTGGGTGAACGCGACCCGGCCGACGCGCCGGGCGTCCGACGAGGCGAGGGTGATCACCTCGCCGGTGGGGTGGGCCAGCCGGGCGCCCCGGTCCATCCGCAGGTACTTGTGCAGGATCTCCGTCCGCAGCAGCGCGGTGATGGAGTGGGCGGTCTTCCACACCTCGGACCACTGGTGCTTGTGCGTCAGCGAGTCGAGGACGTAGAACCCGGCCAGGCCGGCGGCGATGAGCAGGCCCTCCACCACCGGTCCCCGGCCGTCACCCTCGAACCAGGCGATCAGCTCCCGTACCAGCAGCGGCCCGAGCGTCGCGCAGGCCTGGTAGGCCAGGAAGATCAGCGCCGCCCACCAGAACCGCCGCCGGTACGTCTGGTACAGGGCGCGCCGCAGCCCGTCCGGCCGGCCGCGGCGGGCCGCCCAGGCGCGGGCGAAGACCGGCGCGACCCGCTCCAGGTGGTCGTAGCGCGGGGGCGTCAGGCTGTCGGAGAGTTCCAGGGGCCGCCGCAGTGCGGTCCGCACCAGGACCGACGGCCAGTGGATGAAGACCCGGGAGACGATCCCCGCGTGCCCCTCGGCGCTCGGGCGTACCGGCGTGTCGATTGCCACGGCTACTCGTTTCAGGCGACGGGTTGGACGACGGTGACCGGAGCGAAGCCGTAGGCCTGCTCCAGGGCGTGCCGCACCGGTTCGGGCAGGTAGGGGCGCATGGCGTCGAACTCGCGGGCCCGGTTGAAGCGGCTCGCCTCCGGGAACCGGGGGCGCTGCTCCAGCCAGTTGGCGACGGTCAGCGCGGCGAGGTCGGTGTACTGGCCGGGAGGCACGGCGACGCACCCGCCGGAGCGGTCCTCCAGCAGGAACGGCGGACCGTCGAACGCGGCGTCGAACAGCGCGGAGCGGGTGACCGTCCCGAACAGGTACGCGAGCGTCTCCGCCTCCGCGCCGATCAGCTCACGGACGGCCGGACGCAGCTCGTGCGGGATCGCGCCGGTCGGGAAGATCTCCGTGCCGTACACCGAGTGGAAGAGCCCGGCGTCGCACAGGGCCGGCCGCGATCCCCACCCGGCGAGCAGGTCGTGGACGCCGCGAAGGTGCGCCAGCAGGTTGGCCTCGGAGTGGGCCAGGTCGGCGACCCCGTGCGACTCCAGGAAGGCGATCTTCTCCGGGTACCCCGTGGTCACGACGCCTCCCGGCTGCCGTACGACCCGGTCATCGCGACGAGGGTCCGGCGCGGCCCGGTGAAGCTGGACCGGCCGTGGGCCATGGCCATGTTGTCCACCATCAGCAGGTCGCCCTCCTGCCAGGGGAAGGCGAGGGCCTCGGCGTCGAACGCGGCACGGATGGCGGCCAGGTCGGCGTCGGTGATCGGGCTGCCGTCCCCGAGGTACGCGTTGCGCGGCAGGTCCTCCTCGGCCATGAGCTCCAGCAGCGCCTCCCGGGTGGCCTCCGGCAGGTTCGAGACGTGGAACAGGTGGGCCTGGTTCATCCACACGGTCCGCCCGGTCACCGGGTGCACGGCCACCGCCTGGCAGGTCTCGATGGTCCGCAGGTCCCCGCCGTCGAGCCACTGCCAGGTGATGCCGCGCTCGCGGCAGAACTCCTCCACGCCCGCCCGGTCCATCCCGGGGAACGTCTCCTGCCAGGAGACGCCGAGCCCGGTCCGGTAGTTGCGGACGTAGCGCACGCCGTGCCGCTCGAACCGCTCCCGGACGTCCGCCGGGACCCGCCGCCACACGGCGTGGCTGTCGGCGAGCGGGGTCTCGCCGCCGGTCTGCGCCGCGACGTGCGAGTAGAAGAAGAGCCGCCGCGGCCAGACGCTCGTGTACGCCATCTCGTTGTGCAGCGGGATGACCTCGCTGGCCGGGTACTCGGTGGAGGTGTAGACGTCGCCGACCTTGCTGCGCGGCGTGGAGCGGTAGGTGTACTCCGCCATCTCCTCGCCGAAGACGCGGACGAAGGCCGAGAACACCGGGGCGTCCGGGGCGTCGAAGCCGCGCAGCAGGACCGCGCCGTACGCGTCCAGCCGCTCGTTGAGCAGGGCCAGGTGGTCCGTCGCCCAGGCGACGGGAGAGATCCCGGGCGAGGTGGCCTCGAAGCAGGCCACCCGGTCACGCTCGGGGAAGAGGCACGATTCCTTCACGTCGTCCATGTCGGGGTTCCGTTCTGCGCTCGTCGGGGTCGGGGTGGGGTCAGTCGCCGTCCGGCCGGACGAACGACCGGAGGGCGTCCTGCACGAGGGCCGCGAGGCGCGCGATGCTCTCGCGGTCGTTGAGGTTGCGGCTGTACTTGAAGTGGAGGCGCAGCTCGCCGTCGCCGAACCGGGCGAAGACCTGGAGCTGGTGCATCCGCTGCAGGCGCGGCGCCGGCCAGACGTCCTCGTCGGGCGGCCCGAGCAGCGGCGACTCCTCAGGCTCGTGGGTGAACTCGCCCCAGTTGTTCAGCAGGATGTGCGGCTTGCCGAGCGGGGCCAGCGCCTCCGCCACGCCCGGGTGCGCGTCGATGTGGCGCAGCAGGCCGTAGCCGAGCCCGCGCCGGGGCACCACGCTGATCTGCTCGCGGACCGACTCCAGCAGCACCCGAGGTCCGGGCTTCTCCGGCCGGCGCACCAGGCGGGGCGAGGTCATCGAGAACCGGCCGATGGCGCGGGACAGGTCCAGGTCGTCGCCGCCCATCTCGCGGCCGCGGGCGACCAGGTCCACCAGCAGGGACGACTGGCCGGACCAGTCGGTGAAGCCCTGGAGGGTGGCGGCGAGCAGGCCGTCGTTGAGGCTCAGCCCGTACTCCCGCGGCAGCAGCCGGCGCAGCGCCGCCGTCTCCTCGGCGTCCAGGCCGACCACGACGGTCTCCTCCGACGACATGCAGTCGTCGCCGCCCTCGTGGTCCAGCGGCCAGGCGGGGATCGGCTCCTTGGCGAGCGCCGTCCAGTACGCGATGTCCTCCGCCAGCTCGGACGAGCGGGCGAGCGTGTCGAGGTTGCGCGCCCACGCGGCGAACGACGCCGTCGGCGGCGGTAGCACCGGCTCCCGGCCGGCTTCGAGGGCCGTGTACGCGGTCCGCAGGTCCTCCATCAGCACGTCCCACGAACTGTTGTCCATGAGCTGGTGGTGGACGATCACGACGAGCGCGTCCGGCCGGTGGGGCCCGAACCGGACCAGCGCGACGTGCAGCAGCGGCCCGCGCGCCAGGTCGAGCCTGCGGTGCAGCGACCGGTCCAGCCGTTGGAAGGCGACCTCCTGGTCGGCCGGGTCGAGGGCGGACAGGTCGACGCTCGTGAACGGCGTCGGCTGGTACGGCTCGTTGACCCGGACGGCCAGCCGGCCGCCCTCGGTCGGGAAGCTGATCCGCAGCGAGTCGTGGTGCGCCACCACGCTGGCCACCGCCTGCTCGACGAGGGCCGGGTCCAGCGGCCGGGCCGCCTCGAACATGAAGATGTGCGTGTAGAGGTGCGGGTCGGTGAAGTTCCGCTCGTGGAACGCGAGGTGCGAGGGCACCAGCGCCACCGCGCCCGGGTCGTCGCGGCGGTCCCCGCCGGCGGCCGCCTCGGTGGCCACCGACGCCAGGCCCGCGATCGTCGGGTGCGCGATGAACTGCGCCGGCGTCACGACCACCCCCGCCTTGCGCGCCCGGTCCACCACCCGGATCACGTGCAGCGAATCCCCACCCAGGGCGAAGAAGTCGTCGTCCACACCCACCGACGGCAGCCGCAGCACCTCCCGCCAGATCCCGGCCAGCACCTCCTCGACCCGGCCCCGGGGACTTCCGTCCCCGGTGGCGGCACCGACCGTGACGGTCGCGCCGGCGACCAGCGCGGCCCGGTCGACCTTGCCGTTGGGCAGCCGCGGCAGCGCGTCGACCACCGTGACCGTCGGCACCATGTAGTCGGGCAGCTTCTCGCGCAGGGCGACGCGCAGGCCGTCCGCCGAGAGGCTTCCGCCGGCGAGCGGCGCCGCGTACGCGAGGAGCCGCCGGCCGTCCGCGCCGTCGTCGTCGCACAGCACCACGCACTCGCCGACGCCGTCCACGCCGGACAGCACCGACGCGACCTCGTCGGGCTCGACCCGGTGACCACGGATCTTGACCTGGTCGCCGATGCGGCCGAGGAACTCGACCGTGCCGCCGGGCAGGTATCGGCCCCGGTCGCCGGTGCGGTAGAGCCGGCTGCCGGGCGGCCCGAACGGATCGGCGACGAACCGCTCGGCGGTCAGGGCGGGGTCGCCCAGGTAGCCCCGGGCGAGACCGGAGCCGCCGACGACGATCTCGCCGGGCAGGCCGGTCGGGACCGGACGCAGCTCCTCGTCCACGACGTACACCCACGTGCCGGGGATCGGCCGGCCGAGCGGCACCACCGCACGGCGCCCCTCCCGGTCGGCGCCCACCTCGGCGGCGGCGACGATGCCGGTGGTCTCGGTCTGGCCGTACATGTTGACCAGCCGCGGCGCCTCCCCGGGCGCGCTGCGGCTCGCCTCCGGCAGGTCGTAGCGCAGCGGCTCGCTGGCGGTGAGCACGACCCGCGGTCGCCACCCGTCCCGGCGGGCCAGGGCCGGCTGGACCACCCGCAGGTACGACGGGACGAGGTCCAGCACCTGGACGCCGTGCGCGGCGGCGTAGCCGAGCAGGGCGTGCGGGTCGGCGAGCTGCTCCCGGTCGGCGACGACGACGTGACCGCCGAGGGCGAGCGGCACGGCGTACTGGCGCACCGACGAGGAGAACGCGAACGACGCGGTGTGCAGCACGACCGGCTCGGCCGGCAGGGCCAGCGCGGCGGGCAGCGCGTGCAGGTACGCGGCGAGCGCGCCGTGGGTGACGACGACGCCCTTCGGCAGGCCCTTCGTGCCGGAGGTGAACACGACGTACGCGGGGTGGTCGGGGCGCACCGCCGGTGCCGGACGGTCACCGGGCAGCGTGGGTGCGTCCTCGAGCGTCAGCAGCTCACCCGCGCCCTGCGGGGTGGCGCCGGCCAGCGCACGCGTGGTGAGGGTGAGCGCCGGCCGGGCGTCGGCGACGATCGCGGCCAGCCGCTCCGCCGGGTACGCCGGGTCGAGCGGCAGGTACGCCCCACCCGCCTCCAGCACGGCGAGGGCGGCGACCACCACGTCGACGCCCCGGTCCAGGTGCAGGGCGACCATGGTCTCCGGGCCGACGCCCCGGGCGGCCAGCACGCGGGCCAGGTCGCCGGCCCGCTCGTGCAGCTCCGCGTACGTCAGGGTGGTCCCGCCGCCGGTGACGGCCGGGGCGTCCGGCAGCCGGGCCGACTGCTCCGCGACGCGGCGGGTCAGCGTCCGCCCGGCCGCCCCGGCGGGCAGCGCCGGCCCGTGGGCGAGCGCGTCCAGGCGCTCCCGCTCGCCGGGCAGGAGGACGTCGACGTCGAAGACCGGCTGGTCCGGGGCCCGGACCAGGCGCTCCAGGAGCGCCTCCAGCCGGCTCATCA
The DNA here is from genome assembly GCF_049315255.1 of Micromonospora sp. WMMD558. Classification (NCBI taxonomy): domain Bacteria; kingdom Bacillati; phylum Actinomycetota; class Actinomycetes; order Micromonosporales; family Micromonosporaceae; genus Micromonospora; species Micromonospora sp. WMMD558. The sequence continues at coordinate 5,752,882 of NZ_CP186061.1, forward strand.
TCGCCGCGACCGTGCTCGCGTCGAACAGGTCGGTGCTGTACTCGGCGTGCCCCTCGATGCCGTCGCCGGTCTCCCACAGGTCGACGAGCAGGTCGAAGCGGGCCGTGCACTGCTCGTTGTCGATCGACGTGAGGGTGAGGCCGGGGCCCGGGTCGGGCATCCCGCCGGGTGCGTTCTGGAGCGCGAAGCGCACCTGGAACAGCGGCGAGTGACTGAGGCTGCGGGTGGGCGCCACCGCGTCGACCACCATCTCGAAGGGGACGTCCTGGTGCGCGTACGCGCCGTGCGCCGCCTCGCGGACCCGCCGCAGCACCTCGGTGAAGGTGGGGTCGCCGGACAGGTCGACACGCAGCGCCAGGGTGTTGGCGAAGAAGCCGACCAGGTTCTCCAGCTCGGTGCTGGTGCGGTTGGCGATCGGCGTGCCCACGGTGACGTCCCGCTGGCCGCTGAGCCGGGCCATCAGCACGTCGAAGCCGGCGAGCAGCGCCATGAACAGGGAGACGCCCTCGCGGCGGGCCAGCTCGGCCACGCCGCGGGACAGGTCGGCGGACCAGCGGACGTCGTGGCGCGCGCCCCGGAAGGTCTGCACCGGCGGCCGGGGCCGGTCGGTCGGCAGGTCCAGCGTCGGCACGTCGGCCAGCTGCCGCTTCCACCAGTCGAGCTGCGCGTCGAGCTCCGCCCCGGTCAGCCAGGACCGCTGCCAGAGGGTGTAGTCCACGTAGGAGTACGGCAGCTCCGGCAGCGGCGACGGCTGCCCCTGCGCGTACGCCCGGTAGAGCGTCACCAGGTCGTCCAGCACGATGCCCAGCGACCAGCCGTCGGAGACGGTGTGGTGCAGCGTCATCAGCAGGACGTGCGAGTCGGGGCGCAGCCGCACCAGCGTGCCGCGCAGCAGCGGCCCCCGGGCCAGGTCGAACGCCGTCCGCGCCTCGGCGGTGAACAGCGCGTCGAGCCGCCGCTCCGGGTCCGGGTCGCCGGAGACGTCCACCTCGGCGTACGCCACCGCCTGGACGGGCAGGATCTCCTGCACCGGCTCCCCGTCGACGGACGGGAAGACGGTCCGCAGACCCTCGTGCCGGGCCCACAGGCCGGCGAAGGCGTCGCGGAGCGCGTCCGCCCGCAGGTCCCCGTCGAAGCGCAGCGCGATGGGCACGTTGTAGAAGGCGCTGTCCTCGGCGAGCCGGTTGAGGAAGTACAGCCGCCCCTGCGCGTACGACAGCGGCACCGGCCCGGTGCGCGGCATGGACGTCAGGCCCGGTCGGGGCGCCTTGCCGCCCAGCGCCCCGATCCGGACGGCCAGGTCGGCCAGCGACGTGGCCTCCAGGAACACCGGCAGCGGCAGCTCGATGTCGAGCGTCTTGCGCAGCCGGGCCATGGCCTGCACGGCGAGCAGGGAGTGGCCGCCGAGGTCGAGGAAGTTCGAGTCGCGGCCGATCGATTCGACCGGCAGACCCAGCACGTCCGCCCAGACCTGCGCGATGACCGTCTCCAGCGGGGTCGCCGGCGCCTCCCGGGTCGGCGTCGCCTCCTGCGGGGTCGGCGCGGGCAGGGCGCGCCGGTCCACCTTGCCGTTGGCGGCCAGCGGCAGCGCGTCCAGCGCGACCACCACGTCCGGCACCATGTACTCGGGCAGGTCGGCCCGCAGGGCGTCGCGCGGGTCGCCCGCCCCGGCCGGGCCCTCCGCGGTGACGTACGCGACGAGCCGGTCCTCCCCCGGGCGGTCGCCGCGGAGCAGCACGACGGCCTCCCGGACCTGCGGGAGCCGGGTCAGCGCGGCCTCGATCTCCTCCAGCTCGACCCGGTACCCCCGGATCTTCACCTGGGTGTCGACCCGGCCGAGGCAGTCCAGTTCGCCGTCGGGGCGCAGCCGCACGAGGTCGCCGGTGCGGTACATGCGCGCGCCCGGCGTCGCCGCGTACGGGTCGGGCAGGAAGCGCTCGGCGGTCAGGTCGGGGCGGCCGTGGTAGCCGCGGGCGACGCCGGCGCCGGCCACGTACAGCTCCCCGACGGTGCCGGGCGGCACCGGCGTCAGGTTCGCGTCGAGCACGTAGAGGCGGGTGTTGGCGATCGGCCGGCCGATCGGCACCACACCGGACAGGTCGGTGCGGTCGTCGACCTCGTGCACGCAGCAGCCGACCACGGTCTCGGTCGGGCCGTACTCGTTGACCACCCGCAGCCCGGGTGCCCGGCGGCGCCACGCGGCGACGGTGGCGCCGTGCAGCGACTCGCCGCCGACGACGAGGTAACCGTCCGCGTCGATCGTGGCCGGCGGGATCGCCCGGTCCAGCGCCTCCAGGTGCGCGGGCGTGAGCTTGACCAGACCGAGGTCGAGGTCGGCGCCGAGCAGCCCGGTCAGCGTCTCCAGTTCGGCGCCGTCGGCGACGAGCACCACCGGCCGGCCCGCCAGCAGCGGGCAGAACAGCGTCGTCACCGACAGGTCGAACCGCAGCGGCGACACCAGGGGTGCGCCCCCGCCGTCGGCGACCCGGTACGCGCGCAGGCTCCAGGCCAGGTAGTTGGCGAGCCCGCGGTGGGTGACCACGACGCCCTTGGGCCGCCCGGTGGAGCCCGAGGTGTAGATGATGTAGCAGGCGCTGTCCGGGTGCGGGCGCACCGCCGGCGGCAGGTCGCCGGTGCCCGCGTCGGCGTCGTCGTCGGCGGCGAGCAGCACCGCGGCGTCGGTCGGTGGCAGCACGCCGGCCCGGGCTCCGCTGGTGACCACCACCCGCACGTCCGCGTCGGCCAGCATGAAGCCCACCCGCTGCGCCGGTTCGGTCACGTCCAGCGGCACGTACGCACCGCCCGCCTTGAGCGTGGCGAGCACGGCGGTGACGAGGTCGGCGCCCCGGTCCAGGAAGAGGCCGACCCGGGTCTCCGGGCCGACGCCGTGCCGGCGCAGCCGGGCGGCGAGGGCGTCGGACCGCCGGTCCAACTCGGCGAAGGTCACCGTCCGCGCGCCGGCCACCAGCGCCGGCGCGTCCGGCGTACGGGCGGCCTGGCGGGTGAACAGCTCGTGCGCCCGGACGTCGCCGAGGAGCGGGTCGTCGGTGCGGTTCCACTCGACGACGGCGGCGTGCAACTCGTCGTCGGAGAGCAGGCGGGCGAGGGCGGCCGGCGCGTCCGGCGCGGCGGTTAGGCTGGTGAGCAGGGTGCCCAGGTGGGTGGCGGTGCGCGCCACGGTGGACTCGTCGAGGATGTCGGTGGCGTACTCGACGACGCCCTGCAACCGGCCGTCGGCGTCCGGCCACAGCTCCACGGTGAGGTCGTACTTGCTGATCGGCAGGTGGTGGTCGAGGGCGGTGACGTGTACGCCCGCCACGTCGGTCTCCAGTGCCGGGTCCGGCACGAGCGCGAACATGACCTGCGCGAGCGGTGTGTGGGCGAGGCTGCGCTCCGGGTCGACCGCCTCCACCACGCTGTCGAAGGGCGCCTCACCGTGCGCCATGCCCTCCTGCGCGAGGTCCCGGACCCGCCCGACGAGGTCACGGAAGGTGGGGGCGCCGGACGTGTCGACCCGCAGGACGACCGAGTTGGCGAAGAAGCCGACCATCGTCTCCAGCTCGACGCGGGGCCGGTTCGCCACCGGGGTGAGCACGGAGACCTCGTCCTGGGCCGCGTACCGCGACATCAGCGCCGCGAAGCCGGCGAGCAGCACCATGAACGGCGTGGCCCGCTCCTCCCGCGCGATCCGGTTCACGGCCGGCCAGACGCCGTCGGGAAGGGTGAACCGGTGCCGCGCGCCCCGGAAGGTCTGCACGGCCGGGCGCGGGCGGTCCAGCGGCAGGTCGATGACGGGGACGGCCCCGCCGAGGGTGCGCTTCCAGTAGTCGAGGCTCGCGGCGAGGTCGACGGCCCGCTCGGGCCGGGTCTCCCAGGCCGCGTAGTCCGCGTACTGGAGGGTGAGCGGCGCGAGGTCGGGTGCCCGGCCCTCGGCGCCGGCGCGGTAGAACTCCAGCAGCTCGTCCAGGAGGATGCTCACCGACCAGCCGTCGCACACGCTGTGGTGCAGGGTCAGCAGGAGCACGTGGTCCTCGGCGGCCCGGCGGAACAGGGCCGCGCGGGCGAGCGGGCCCTCGGCGAGCGAGAAGGGGCGGGTCGCCTCGGCGTGCAGGGCGGCGGCCAGGGCGGTGTCGTCGCCGGCGGGCAGCCCCCGGGGTGTGAGGTCGACCTCGACGTCGGGCCGGATCCGCTGCACCGGCGTGCCCTCGTGCGAGGCGAACACGGTGCGGAGCGCCTCGTGCCGGCCGAGCAGGGACCGCACCGCGTCGGTGAGCACGTCGAGCCGTACCGGCCCGGTGAGGCGGAGCGCGGTGGGCACGTTGAACATCACCGTGCCGGGGGCGAGCTGGTCCATGAACCACAGGCGCCGCTGCGCCGGGGAGACGGCCAGGTCGCCCTCGCGCGGAACGGGGACGATCCCGTCGGTGGGCCGCGCCCGCAGGCCACCGAGCCGCTTCTCGAACAGGGCCCGCTTCGCGGGCGACATCGACTCCAGCCGGGACCGGGGGGCCGGCACCGCCGCCGCGCCGGGGAGCGCCGGCCGGTCGGCGCCCACACCGGAGGTCATCGGCCGGTCTCCTGGCCGGCGCTCGCCAGGTACGCGACGAGGCTCGACGGCCGCATGTCGGTCCAGGTGGCCGTGACGTGGTCCAGACAGGACGCGCGGTCGGCGGGGCCGTGGGTGACCGTCCAGCCGGCGGGCACGGTCAGGGACTCCGGCCACAGCGAGTGCTGGCCCTCGTCGTTCACCACCACGAAGAAGCGGCCGTCGGGGTTGTCGAGAATGTTCACGTCTTCCTCACTCTTCGCCTCGTCCCAGCGCCGACCGAGGACCGCTGCAACGGCACGGCAGCCGGGCAGGCACCACCAAATCGGTGGACCTGCCGGAACCGGAAACCGCGACGCGCGTCCCCCAGGTCGGGCGTCGTGAACTGTCGTTCGCGGAAACTTTCCACACGCTTCATGGGGCCGGGCGCGGCTGCGGCACGTCGCCTTCCCCTCGTGGCCATCGTAGGATGCGCGCGCGGCGCGGGCAGTCGAGGATCGGCTATCCGACGCAGCGGGGCATCGCTTTACCAGCGCACACCGGTCGATGTCTAGGTCATTTACCGCACCAGGCGCAGGGCGCACTGCGACCCATGTCGTACCCCCCGAAAAACTGGCGACCTCGCCATCGCCGGTGAATGTGAACGCGAGCGAGGCACAGAAAATCACCCGACACGGAACGTGTCAAGGCCCGTCCGCGCCGTCACGACCGGCCGGCCCGCGCCCAGCGCCGCCGACGCACCGAGCGGCCCGGAACCCCGGGTTCTCCCAGCTCAGGGCTGTGATCGTCGGGCCACGTCACCTCGACGACCTCGGTAGCGGCGGCGTACCACACCCCACCTCGGCCAGGCCGGCATGAGCAGGTCAACCCCGTGATTGTCGCGGATCGGCCAGCACGTACGTCGATCAGGTAATTCGTATGGAACGAACGGCCGACAGCAGCGGAGGCCACCGGTCGCGAATTGGACCGGTCGCGCGGGTGAGACCCGTACAGAACCCGAACATTTGCGGAAGCAACATTAACGGCGTGTGTCACTCGCCGGACAGCGCGTCCGATTCGACATGACTTGACGGTCAATGACGGGATATCGCGATCAATCGCCCGCTGTGACAGTCATGCCAGAAAGGCGAATGGGAGGCGACGGCACCGGAAATCAATTCCCCACCACCCTGTCCGGCAATTATCTTGCAATTCTCCCGACCATCGCCTGCGACCACGGCGCCGGGATGTCGACCGGGACGCGTGGGCGCCCCGACCGGCCGAACGCGACCCGGCCCCCGCCCCCGACGCGGCGGTGACCGGCCGTCACGAGCCGACCGCGGAAACCGCATCTCCGATGGGGAAGGTGGGAATCGTGTCGAAGGCACATGATGATCGACCAATGGTGAACGGGGAGTCCGTGATGTCCCCGTCGAAGCGCTGACCGAATACCGGGAACGGCCACAGGCGATCTTCGTACGGTCCCGGAAACAGCACCCATGGTGGTACGGGCCCCCGCCGGTGGACCGGCGAACGCCGGAGCCCGCGGATGGCGACCCGGGCCGCCGCGTAGATTCGGTACGACCGGGGTGTACGGGGAACGGGGACGGCATGGCGGACAGGACACCCCTGCGGGTGGGGCTGCTGGGGTACGGGGCGGCCGGCCGGGTGTTCCACGCCCCGCTGATCGCCGCGACCCCCGGGTTGCGCCTGCACGCCGTGGTGACCCGCGATCCGCAGCGTCGTGAGCAGGTCCGCCACGACCACCCGGACGCGCGGCTCGTCGCCGATCCCGACCTGCTGTGGCGGCAGGCGGACGCGCTGGACCTGGTGGTGGTGGCGACGCCGAACCGCCTGCACGTCCCGATGGCCCGGCGGGCGGTGGCCGCCGGGCTGCCCGTGGTCGTCGACAAGCCGCTCGCCGCGACCGCGGCCGAGGGCCGCGACCTGCTGGCGGAGGCGCGGCGGCGGGGCGTACCGGTGACGGTGTTCCACAACCGCCGGTGGGACGGCGACTTCCTGACCGCCCGGCGACTGGTGACCGCGGGCGAACTCGGCGCGGTCACCCGGTTCGAGTCCCGCTTCGAACGCTGGCGCCCGGCGATCAAGCCGGGGTGGCGGGAGATCGGCACCGCCGACGAGGCGGGGGGCGTCCTCTACGACCTCGGCGCCCACCTGATCGACCAGGCGGTGCAGCTGTTCGGCCCGGTCGGCAGCGTGTACGCGGAGGTGGACCGCCGCCGGCCCGGCGCGGAGGTCGACGACGACGCGTTCGTGGCGCTCGCCCACACCGGGGGCGTCCGCTCGCACCTCTGGATGAGCGCGCTCGCCGCGCAGCTGGGACCGCGCCTGCGGATCCTCGGCGACCGTGCCGCGTACACCACGTGGGGCCTGGACGTGCAGGAGGCCGCGCTGCGCGACGGCGGCCGACCCGGCACGGCCGGGTGGGGCACGGTGCCGCCGGAGCGGTACGGACAGCTCGGCGTCGACGGCGAGCTGCGCCCGGTACCGACGGAACCCGGCCGCTACCAGAGCTTCTACGCCGAGGTGGCGGCGTCACTGCGCGGCGGCACGCCGATGCCGGTCGACCCGCGCGACGCGGTCGGGACCGTCGAGCTGATCGAGCTGGCGCACCGGTCCGCCGCGGAGGGCACGGTGCTGAGCGTCCCGTCCTGACCCGTCGGTGGCCCGGATCGGGCGGCGGGACGCCGGCGCGGTGACCGGCGGGCGACGACCGCGGCGGCGGCGAGGCACAGCGCGGCGGCGAGGACGAACGGCGGACGGGCGCCGGGCGCCACGGCGACCGAGCCGAGCGGGGTGGCCAGCGCGACCGGCCCGAACATCGCGGTGGTGGCCGTGCCGGCGACCCGGCCGAGCTGCGCCGCCGGAGCGTGGAGCTGGACGGCGGTGACGGCCGCGACGAGGGCCCAGGGCAGGGCGAGCCCGGCGAGGAGCGACGCCGCGACGGCTACCGGCCACCACGGCAGGCATCGGGCCAGGCAGACGACGGCGAAGAGGACCGTCCCGGCGGCGGCGACCGTGACCGGCCCGAGCCGGTTCACGAGGCGCCCGGCGACCAGTCCGGCGACGATCGATCCGGCACCCTGGGCGCTGAGCAGCACGCCGAGGAAGGTCGGCGGTAGCCCCATGTCGATGGTGACGACCTGGTAGAACGCCGCGGTGGTGAACCCCGACGTCCCGATGGCGACGGCGGCCAGGCCGACGCTGCGGCGGATCACCGGCTCCTGGCGGATCACGGCGAGCCCGGCCCGGAGGCCCCTGCGGCGGTCCGGCGGCGCGGCCGGCCGCGGGCGGGTCAGTCGTACGGCGGTGTAGAGGACGGCGGCGAGGACCGGCGGGGCGGCGCTGACCGCGGCGACGACGTGACCGCCCTGCCACGTGTAGAGCCCGGCGCCGACCAGCGGGGCGACCAGCTTGACGCCCTCCTGGGCGCTGGTCCGCCAGCCGTTGACGTCGCCGAGGTGCTCGGCGGAGAGCGCCTCGGGCAGGAGCGCCGACTCGCCGGCGTCGATCAGCACGTAGCTGATCCCGTACGCCAGGGAGACGGCGAAGATCAGCCAGGTGCCGCCCGCGTCTCGCACCGCGAGCAGGCTGAGCAGCGTCACCGCGAGCAGCAGGTGCACGGCGACCAGGGTGGGCCGCCGGGGCAGCCGGTCGACGACGCCGCCCAGCCACGGGCCGGCGAGCACCGGGGCGAACACGCAGACGCCGACCAGCGCGGCGAGACCGCCCGACCCGGTCAGGTCGAGGATCCAGATGCCGGCGACCAGCGACATGGTGGTGCTCCCGAAGCCGGACAGCAGGGAGATGGCCACGAAGAGCACGGCGTTGCGACGCATCGACACCCCCGACAGTTGAGCCGCGACAGCTCCGATCCTCGGAGCTTGAGTCTGGGTGCCGCAAGATCTGATGCCCCTGTCAATGATCTGTTGACGTTGCCGCTCCGATCGCCGCCGCCACCGCCCGCGCCCGGGCGGGCACCCGGTCCGGGCCGGCGGCGGCCACGTCGGCGACGACGTGCCGGGCCAGCGAGTGCAGCGGGCCCGGTGGCGCGTCCAGGGCCGCCGCGACGGTCCGCCGCACCAGCGCGGCGCGGGGAAAGCGCTCGTCCCACCGGCGGTCCGCCGCGATCCACCGGTCAAGTTCGGCCATGGCGGCGCGGAGGGCGGCCATCTGTGGACCGTAGGGCCGGTCGGCGGCGACCCGGTGGGCCCGAGCGGCCGCCGTGAGGCGCTGGCGCCGCTGCTCGGCTGCCTGGCGGCTGGCCAGCCCCAGCGCGGCGGCGATCTGCGCCCAGGTCGCGCCGGCCTGGCGGGCCCGGTCGATGAGGGTCAGCTCCTGCTCGTCCAGTCGGGTACGGGCCGCGGTCACCTCCGCGAGCTGATCCAGCTCGGATGTCATGTGTCAACAGTACGTTGACAGAATCGGCGCGGCCTGCCGAGTCCGTCCGGTCAGGACGTCGCCGGTGGCTCTTTCCACCCGGCCCGTTCACGCGGTAGAAACATTCCCATCCCTCGTCACCGCCGACGACCATCGCGCCCCACTCAGAGAGCGCTCTCCCACCGCCATCGACGCCTCCCGAGAGGACGACCGCATGACCATCCACGGCACACGACGGCGCGGGCGCCGGGCCCTGGTGCTCGGCCTCGTGCTGGCGACCGCCGTCACCACCACCGGCCCGGCCGCCACCGCCGGTCCTCCGCGACCGCCGGACTTCGGGCCCAACGTGACGATCTTCGGACCGGACACCCCGCTCGGCGAGATCCAGGCCACCATGGACGCCCGGCACGCCGCGCAGGTCGACGCCGAGATGGGCACCGCCCGGCACGCGTACCTGTTCCTGCCCGGCAGCTACGGCACCGCCGAGCAGCCGTTGCAGGTGAAGGTCGGCTACTACACCGAGGTCTCCGGCCTCGGCGCCTCCCCCACCGACGTCCGGGTCAACGGCAAGATCGAGGTCTACAACCGCTGCCTCGCCGACGGCGGAACCGGCAACTGCATCGCCCTGGTCAACTTCTGGCGCACGCTGTCCAACCTCTCCCTCGCGATCAACGCCGCCGGCCAGGACGGCTGCCGCTCCTCGGCGAACTTCTGGGCCGTCTCCCAGGCCGTGTCGATGCGCCGCCTCGACGTCAGCGGCGGCACGCTGTCGCTGATGGACTACTGCACCGCCGGCCCCCAGTACGCCAGCGGCGGTTTCATCGCCGACTCCCGGCTGCCCGCCGTCACCAACGGGTCACAGCAGCAGTGGCTCACCCGCAACAGCGAGATCGGCGGCTGGTCCAACGCGGTGTGGAACCAGGTCTTCGCCGGCGTCGTCGGCGCCCCGGACGACGCGGGCTTCCCCGCCCCGCCGTACACGACGCTCGACACCACGCCGCTCAGCCGGGAGAAGCCGTACCTGTTCGTCGACGACCGGGGCCGCTACCAGGTCCGCGTACCGGCCGCGCGCCGTGACACCCGCGGCATCTCCTGGGGTACGGGGCTGACCCCCGGCCGGACCATCCCGATCCGCGACTTCTTCATCGCCCGACCGGGCGACCCGGTGCACGTCATCAACCGGGAACTCGCCCGTGGCAAGCACCTGCTGCTCACCCCCGGCGGGTACGACATCGCCCGCAGCATCGAGGTCCGGCGGCCCGACACGGTCGTCCTCGGCCTGGGCCACGCCACGCTCACCGCCGTCAACGGCGCCGTCCCGCTCGACGTCGCCGGCGTCCCCGGCGTCGTGGTGGCCGGGGTCACGGTCGACGCCGGGCTTCGCGAGTCGCCGGTGCTGCTGCGGGTCGGCAGCCGGCACGGGCGCGACCACAGCACCCCGCACAACCCGATCACCCTGTCCGACGTGTACTTCCGGGTCGGCGGGCCGCACATCGGCCGGACACACACCGCGCTCGAGGTCAACAGCGATCACGTCCTCATCGACCACACCTGGGTGTGGCGTGGCGACCACGGCGTCGAGGGCTTCACCGAGGGCGTCAACGGCGACACCGACCGGTGGCGCACCAACACCGGCCGCTACGGGGCGATCGTCAACGGCGACCACGTGACGGCGACCGGCCTGTTCGTCGAGCACTTCCAGCGGCACAACACGGTGTGGAACGGCGAGCACGGGACGACCATCCTCTACCAGAACGAACTGCCGTACGACCCGCCGACACAGGCCGACTGGATGAACGGCGACGTCGAGGGGTGGGCCGGCTACAAGGTCGGTGACCGGGTACGGCACCACACGCTGTACGGCGGCGGGGTGTACGTGTTCAACCAGAACAACCCGTCGATCCACACCGAGAACGGCTTCGAGGTGCCGGAACGGCCCGGCGTGCGGCTGCACCACATCATGACCGTGAACCTCAGCGCGGGCACGATCGACCACGTGGTCAACGGTGTCGGCGAGGCGGCCGACACCACCCGCGTCGGCGCGCCGGTCTACCTCAGCGGGTACCCGCTCCCGTAGATCGTGCGGCGCGGGCCGGAGCAGAGGTCTCTGCTCCGGCCCGCGCCGACGTGCTCGTGGCGGCGCCCGGCGCACTTGTGGACACGCCCGGCGTGCTTGTCAGTGCGCCGCGCCCACAACTGCTGGCCGCCTGTGGAGCTGACTCGTTCACGACATCAGCCCGGAACCGGCCGGGCCCGCCGGTCGCGCCGGCTACGGCATCGCCCGACGCGTCCAGCCGCTGATTCATTCACGACATCAGCTCCAAAGGGCTCCAACCGCACCGTGACGACCCGGTCGACGGCCGCACGCCGTCAGCGCGGCCGGGTGTACGCGAGCGCGACGGAACCCGGTCCGCCCGGCCACGTGCCGTTCAGGGTGGCGCCCGCGCTCCCGGCGTCGACGCCGGGCCGGCGGACGACGGCCAGGTCGACGGTGTCGGTGACGATGACCGTCGGGTCGCCGCCCTCGACGCGGCGGACCGCGCCGACCGCCGGGACGTCGGCCCCCGGCCGTGCGGTGACGGTCATGAGCGGCGCGCGGACCTCGCGGACGCCGTCGACCTCGAAGTACTCCTCGGCCTGGCCGCTGTCGCCCCGCAGGACGCTCGCCAGCACGCCGGCGTGGACCGGGTCGCCGCACCCGTCGTACACCCAGCGCCGGCCGAGCACCGAGTGCTCGGTCGTGCCGACCAGCCACTCGTCGCCGCCGTCGAGCGGGGCCGCGCGGTAGGTCAGCGGCACCTGGAGGACCGGCCCGGAGCCGGCCCGCACGAGCAGGGTCTCGACGCCCACCTCGCCGGCCGGGTCGTCGAAGCGGTACGCGGCGACGCGGGTGACCTCCGCGCCCGCCTCCCCGGCGAACCAGGGCCGGCCGGGCAGCCACGCCGCGAGCAGGTCGAGCTTGCCGGGTCTCAGGTCCGCACGGTGCAGCAACGCCATGATCGGCATCGTAGCGGCCCGCGCCGCGGTCGGCGTGCTGGCAGGATGGCCGCGTGGATCTCGACTCGGGCGCCGGCCTGCTGCACCGGCTCACCTCGTACGTGCCGACCCGCGACTGGGACGTGCCCGCCGACGACCCACGGGTCCGCCAGGACCTCGTCCCGAACGACCCGGCGACGCTGCCGCCGCCGATGAAGGCGTACGCCGGGGACCTGCCCGTCGTGGACCTGCCGCGGGACCTGCCGGACCCCGGCGTGGCGGCGACGGCCGTCCTCGCGGGTGCCGCGGCCCCCGCGCTGCCCCTCGACGCGGCGCAGCTCGGCCGGGTGCTGTTCCTCGGCGCCGGGGTGGTACGCACCGCCGAGCGCAACGGGCGCCCGGTCCTCTTCCGCGCCTCCGGTTCGGCCGGTGCCCGCTTCCCTCTTGAGGTGTACGCGAGCACCCGCGGCGTCGCCGGGGTGCTCGACGGCGTGCACTGGTACGACGGCCGCCGGCACGCCCTCGTCCAGGTCGCGCCCGCCGCCACCGGGACGGCCACCACGCTCGTCGTGACCGGCGTGCCGTGGCGGACCGGCTGGCGGTACGCCGAGCGCGGCTGGCGGCACCTCTACTGGGACGCCGGCACCCTGTTGTCCCAGCTCTCGGCGGCCGCGGCGAGCGCCGGTCTCGGGCCGCGCCTGCGTTCGCTCTTTCCCGACGCGCAGGTACGCGAGCTGGTCGGCGCGGACGGTGTCCACGAGTACCCGCTCGCGCTGCTCTCCCTCGGCGAGGCTGATCCGGCCGTCGGCCCCACCGCGCCCGCGACGCCGGGTGACCTGCCCCCCGTCGAGCTGCCGCTCTGCACGGCCGCGCAGCGGGCCGGCGAGCGGGACGTGCTCGGCGACGCCTGGCCGACCGGGGACGCCCTGCCCGACGCCCCGGCGTCGGCCACCCTGGACGAGGTCGTCCGGCGGCGCGGCTCGCAGCGCCGGATGGACCGGTCGGGGACGCTGCCCCGCCCCGCCCTGGAGTGGTCGATGCGCGCCGCCCTGCGCGGCGTGGCCGTGCCGCACTGGGTCGCCGTGCACGGCGTCGACGGGGTGGCGTCCGGCCTCTACCGGTGGCCGGACCTGTCGACGCCGCTGCGCACCGGCGACCTTCGCGACGAGGTCCTCCGGGTCTGCCTCGACCAGGCGCTCGCGGCCGACGCCGCGTACGTCGTCGTCGCCGCCACCCGGACGTCCGGTCTGGACGACCGCTCCTACCGCGACGCGCAGCTCGCCGCCGGGCTCGTCGAGGGCCGGCTCCACCTCGCCGCGTACGCCCAGGGCGCCGGCGCCTCCGGCATGACCTTCAACGACTCGGAGGTGCCGGGCCTGCTCGGCGAACCCGACGACCTGGCCGCCCTGCTCTTCACGTGCGTGGGCGTGCCCGAGTACGTGTCCCGCCCGGGCGGCGCACCGGGCGCACCGGTGACGGTCCGCCCGGTCATGCCCCGCCTGGGCGCCTGACGCCGATCCCCTACAACGGCTGCACCCAGTACGGCGCGACGTCCATCCAGCCGTTGGCGGCCGCACCGTGCAGCCGGCCGGAGCTGCCGGTGCTGAGGGTGTACCAGGAGTCGACGTAGTCGGGGTCGTCGGTCCACCAGCTCGCCGGCATCGCGTCGATGATCGCGTTGACCAGCGGCGTGTAGACGCCCTGGTCGACGATGGTCAGCAGGGCGGTGATCAGTGCCTTGGCCAGGTCGCGGTAGTTGGTGTCGCCGTCGTCCTCCCACATCACCACGTCGGCCAGGTTGTACTTGTAGCCGTTGAAGTGGACCAGCAGCTGGTTCGGGTGGTAGACCGTGCCGTCGTTGTCGAGGTAGGGCATCTCCACGATGCTGGCCGTGGCCTTGCCGTCGAGCCCGAAGCCGGTGACGACCGTGAAGATCTCGGCGCCGCCCTTGATCCACGGTTCCTTGTCGTCACCGAGCCGGACCGCGTTGACCTTGGTGGCCCAGTACCCGGCCTGCGTTCTCGCCGCGGGCCGGGCAGCCGTCAGGTTCCGGGCCACCAACTCCTGCCGCACCTGCGCCAGGCCCCGCTCCATCGCCCTCGCCACGTCGACCTCGACGACCAGCACGGGACGGGCGGGCAGCCGGACCGGATCCAGGACGACCTGTCCCCCGGCGGGGTCGTGGCCGGTCACCGTGGTCGTCGCGTCGTCGGTCGGCGCCGCCGCCACCAGCGGTACCTCGGCCCGGGTCAACGCCGCCGCCATGTTCTCGTGCCCGAGCCGGAGTCGCAGCACGGAGCCGCTCGTCGCCGGCAGGCCCTTCGCCGCCAGCACCGCCTGGTTGGCCGACCGGGCGGCACGCTCGGTCCGCGCGTCGAGGCGTACCGCCAGCAGGTCCACCGGGCCGGCGGTGACGGCCGGGACGAGCCGCCCGCGGGTGGCGGGGTCGGCGAGTGCGCCGGCCACCACGCTGGCGAGCCGGTCGGTGGCGGCGAGGACAGGACCGACGGTGGACGGCGCCGACGGGGCGCCCCGCCGTACGTCGTCGGGACCGGCCTGGGCCGGTGCCGCGGTGGCGGCGATCAGGGTGGTCGCCGCCAGACAGACCGACGACGCGGCGAGCCGGAAGGAGCGTGGCTTCATACGGACCCCTCTTCGGTGCGGCGCCGGCTCGTGACCGGCGCGGCCGGGTTTGCCAGATGATCGCCGTTTACATAGGAGTACGTCAATGCTGTTGGCGCGCCGACACGGCGCGGGTCCGACCGGCTGGCGGACGACGGGGATGCCTGACTAAAGTCAGGCTTATGGAATCGGAGCTCGTTGCCGCGGTGCGGCGGTTCAACCGGACGGTCACCCAGCGGGTGGGCGCGCTCGACGACGAGTACATGGCCCGCGGCCGGCCCCTCGCGCAGGCGCGGCTGCTGTGGGAGATCGGCCCCGGCGGCGCCGAGGTCGCGGCGCTGCGGGCCCGGCTCGGCCTGGACTCGGGACACCTCAGCCGGCTCCTGCGCACCCTGGAGGGCGACGGGCTCGTCACGGTCGGCCCGGCCGACGGCGACGGACGGGTGCGGATGGCCGACCTCACCGACGCCGGCCGGGCGGAGTGGACCGAGCTGGACAAGCGCTCCGACGACCTGGCCTGGTCCATCCTCCGACCGCTCAGTGAGCGCCGGCGCGGTCGGCTCGTCGCCGCGATGGCCGAGGTGGAACGACTGCTCGTCGGGTCGATGGTGGTCGTCGAGCCGTGCCCGCCCGGCGACCCGCGCGCCCGTGCCTGCGTGCGGGCGTACGCCCGGGACGTGGCGGGCCGGTTCGACGAGGGCTTCGACCCGGCGCTGAGCAGTCCCGTACGCGACGAGGAACTCGTTCCGCCCGCCGGCCTGTTCCTGCTCGCCACCCTCAACGCCGAACCCGTCGGCTGCGGCGCCGTCAAGCTCCACCCCGACGCACCCGCCGAGATCAAGCGGGTCTGGGTGGCCGACAGCGTACGCGGCCTCGGGATCGGGCGGCGGCTGCTCGACGAGCTGGAGCGCTACGCCGCCGACCGGGGCTGGACGGCGGTACGGCTGGACACCAACCGGAACCTGACCGAGGCGATCGCGATGTACCGCGCCGCCGGGTACCGGGAGATCGAGCCGTACAACGACGAGCGCTACGCCCACCACTGGTTCGAGAAGCGCCTGTCGCCGTGACGGCCCGTACCGCCCCGGTCAGCTGACCCGGTTCAGGCCACGACGGCCGCTGCGGACGCGCTGGTTGTCGGCGCGGTGGTCCTCCACCGCCAGCATCCGGCCGGCCGCCTCCAGGCCGGTCAGCGCGGCACCGTAGGCGGTGACCTCCCGCTGGAAGTGCTCCACCTTGGAGTACCAGAACTTCAGCTCGGGGTTCATCGACTTGGCGTTGATGTAGTTGACGATGTCGGCCTCGGGTGTGATGCCCTGCCGCGCGTAGCAGCGGTCGAACCGGGCCTTGGTCCGCTCGTACTTCTCGGACATGGCGGTCAGTCCCGCCTCGGCCTCCAGCAGCCGGTCTCGCAGGTACCGGATGTACGTGCTGGGGACCGGTGACGCGGCGGGCGCCGGGCGGGGCGCGGGAATCGGCGACACGGCGATCACCCGGCCCGACACGCGGCGGCCGACGCGCGGGCGGCCGCCCATCGACGACCGGGTCCACTGTGGAACATCACGACCGGCCTCCTTCCTCCGGTTGATCAGGCCCCGAGGGCGGCGCGCGGGTCGCACCACCGGTGCCGGTCGGGGCGACGGTGCCCCCTCACTCGGGGTCCAGTGACGTCCTTCTACCCACTGGCGCGCCTGCCATACCCTCCTTCCCTCACCACGACCACGTTGCGTGCGGTACCGCACACGGTAGGCAGGCGACGACGGGAGCACCAGACGGTCGGCCGGGTGACATGTGACGGGAGGCCGACAGCGGAGAGGGTCAGCCGTCGTCCGTCCGTCCGTCACGCACCGGACAGGATGGTGTGCGCGGGGCCGGCGACCCGCTCAGCGTGGTGACGGGTCCACGGCGGGCAGGCCGAGGCGGTCGGCCGCGGTGGCGGCGAGGATCTCCGCGGGCAACCGGAGGTCGAGCACCACGCCGTGCTCGTCCGGCCCCAGGGGCTCCAGGATCGCCGCCTGGGAATCGAGCAGGCTCGCGGGCATGTACGGGTGCGTCCGCGCCGCCATCCGCTCGCGGATCACCTCGGTCGGGCCGTCCAGGTGCACGAACTCCACGTTCGGCGGTCCCTGCCGGAGGACGTCCCGGTAGGAGCGCTTGAGCGCGGAGCACGCCAGCACCGTCGAGACGCCCTCCCGGTGGCGGGCGGTCATCCAGCCGGCGAGGTCGCGGAGCCAGGGCCAGCGGGCGACGTCGTCCAACGGTACGCCGGACCGCATCCTCGCCACGTTGGCCTCGGAGTGGAACTCGTCGGCCTCCGCGAAGGCCAGTCCCGTCAGCTCGCTGACGAGCCGGGCCACCGTCGTCTTGCCGCACCCGGACACGCCCATCACGACGACGTGCCGGGTCGGCCGCCGGTCACCAGTCATGGACGGTGCCGTCCTTCAAGCGGTTGAACGGCAGGTACGCCGGCTGGTACGGGAACCGCGCGGCGGCCTCCTCGTCGAGTTCGACGCCGATGCCGGGCAGTTCGCCCGGGTGCAGGTACCCGTCGGTGAAGGTGAACGACTGCCGGAACACCTCGTTGGTGAGCGGCCCGTGCTGCATGTACTCCTGGATGCCGAAGTTGTGGATGGCCAGGTCCAGGTGCAGCGCGGCGGCCATGCCGACCGGTGAGATGTCGGTCGGCCCGTGGATGCCGGACTTGATCTGGTACTGGGCCGCGAAGTCGAGCAGCTTGCGCATCGCGGTGATGCCGCCGGTGTGGGTGACGGCCGAGCGGACGTAGTCGATCAGCTGTTCCCGGATGAGGGTCTGGTAGTCCCACACGGTGTTGAAGACCTCGCCGATGGCCAGCGGGGTGGTGGTGTGCTGGCGGACCAGCCGCAGCGCCTCCTGGTTCTCCGCCGGCGTGCAGTCCTCCAGCCAGAACAGGTCGTACGGCTCCAGGGCCTTGCCGAGCTTGGCGGCCTGGATGGGGGTCATCCGGTGGTGACCGTCGTGCAGCAGCGGCAGCTCCGGGCCGAACTCGTTGCGGACCGCCTCGAACACCCCGGGCAGGTGCCGCAGGTACGCGCGGGTGTCCCAGTCCTCCTCGGCCGGCAGCGGGATGCGCTGGGCCGGTTCGTAGTCGTACCGCTTGCCGTCGACGCTGGGCTGCGCGGCGACCCCGTAGACGGCGTTGATGCCGGGCACGGAGGTCTGCACGCGGATCGACCGGAAGCCGAGGTCGAGGTGCCGGCGGATCGAGTCGAACAGTTCCGGCAGGTCACGGCCGGAGGCGTGCCCGTACGCCATGATGCCGGTGCGGGACGCGCCGCCGAGCAGCTGGTACAGGGGCATGCCGGCCGCCTTGGCCTTGATGTCCCAGAGGGCGACGTCGACGGCGGCGATGGCGGCCATGGTGACCGGTCCGCGCCGCCAGTACGCCGAGCGGTACAGGAACTGCCAGGTGTCCTCGATGCGGTGCGGGTCCCGGCCGATCAGCAGCGGCACGACGTGGTCGCGCAGGTACGACGCGACGGAGAGTTCCCGTCCGTTGAGGGTGCCGTCACCCAGGCCGGTGACGCCTTCGTCCGTGGTGATCTTGAGGGTGACGAAGTTGCGGTCCGGGCTGGTGACGATGACGTCGGCTGCGATGATCTTCACGGCGGGGTGCCTTTCTTCACGTGAGTTCGGCGGCGGCTAACGGAGGACACTTCCGGTCTCGTGGCCGTCGAGAAGGGACAGTTCGGCGCGGCGGGGCAGCCCTTCGCAGTCGCCCCGGCTGGAGACCGCGAAGGCGCCGAGGGTGGCCGCGCGGCGCAGGCGACCGGCCAGGTCGAGCCCGTCGAACCAGCCGGACAGGTAGCCGGCGGTGAACGCGTCCCCGGCGCCGACGGCGTCGACGGCGGTCACGGTCAGCGCGCCGACGTGCTCGACCCCGTCCGGGGTGTGCGCCCGGGCGCCGTCCGCGCCCAGTTTCACCAGGACCGTCCGCACGCCCCGCCGGAACAGGTCCGCCACCACGGTGGACTCGTCGGCCGCCGGGTCGCCGACGAGGTCCAGCTCGTCGGCGGAGGCGATGACGACGGATGCGTACCCCGCCAACGGGGTGAGCACCTCGCGGGCATCGTCCCGGGACCAGAGCCGGGCGCGGAAGTTGACGTCCAGGCACACCGGGACACCCGCCTCGGCGGCGGTCTGGGCGGCCCACCGGGTGGCCTCCCGGGCGGTGTCGGACAGCGCGGGGGTGATCCCGGTCAGGTGCAGCATCCGCGCGCCGGCGGCCAGCGACGCCCGCAGGTCGTCGGCGTGCAGCGCGGACCCGGCCGATCCGGACCGGTGGTACTGCACCCGGGTCAGGTCGGCGGTGCGCTGCTCCAGGAACATCAGGCCGGTCGGCCGGTCGGGGTCCCGGGTCACGCCGTCGACACCGATGCCCTCGGCGCGGAGCTGCCGCAGCGTGTACTCGCCGAACTCGTCGGTGCTCACCCGGCCGGCCCAGGCGGCCCGGTGCCCCAGCCGGGCCACTCCGACCGCCACGTTGGACTCGGCACCGGCCAGGTGCATGGTCAGCGATCCCCCGGCGGCAAGCGGACCGGCCGAGCGCAACGACACCATGGTCTCGCCGAAGGTGAGCAGGTCCGGTGCGGTCATGAGCGCGACGACCCGACCGCGGCGAGGTAGGTGCGGGCCCGGGCCCGCAGGGCGGCGAGGTCGCCGCCGGAGGCGGCGTCGCCGACCAGCGGCCCACCGACGCCGACCGCGATCGCACCGGCCCTGAGGTAGCCCGGCACGTCGTCCAGACCGACGCCGCCGACCGCGACGAAGGGGATGTCCGGGAACGGGTCCCGCACCGCCTTCAGGTACGCCGGCCCGCCGACCGACACCGGGAACAGCTTGATGGCCGACGCCCCCATCCGCATCGCGGTGTACGCCTCGGTCGGGGTGAAGGCCCCGGCGGCGACCGGGATGCCCCGGCGCGCCGCCTCGGGGATCGACTCGACCACGGCCGGCGTCACCACGAACTGCGCGCCGGCGGCGGCCACGTCCGCCACGTCGGCGGTGGTGAGCACCGTGCCGGCGCCGACCAGGGACCCGGCGGGCGCCACCGCGCGCAGCGCCGCCACGGCCCGCGGGGCGTCCGGCGTGGTGAGGGCCACCTCGACGATGCGCACGCCCTCTTCGAGCAGGGCGGTGCCGGCGGCGATCGCGCCGGCGGTGTCGGTGCCGCGGATGACCGCCAGGATGCGGGCGTCGGCGAGTTCGGCGGTGAGGTTGACGGTCATGTTGATCACCATTCCGCGTAGGAGCCGTCGCGGTGCCGCCAGGTGGGGCTGCGCCAGGCGTGGCCGCGCTTGTCCGCCGTCCGCACCGCGTGTTCGTCGATCTCGATGCCGAGGCCGGGTGCGGTGAGCCGCTCGACGTACCCGTCGACGAAGGTCAGCGGGGTCTTGTCGAGGCAGTAGTCGAGCACCTCGGCGCCGAGGTTGTAGTGGATGCCGATGCTCTGTTCCTGGATCAGGTAGTTCGGCGTGGCGAAGCCGACCTGGAGGCAGGCCGCGAGGGCGATCGGCCCGAGCGGGCAGTGCGGGGCGAGCTGCACGTCGTACGTCTCGGCCAGCGCGGCGATCTTGCGGACCTCGGTGATGCCGCCGGCGTGCGAGAGGTCCGGCTGGGCGACCGCGATACCGGCCTGGAGGACGGGCAGGAACTCCTGCCGGTTGTAGAGCCGCTCCCCCGTCGACACCGGGGTGGTGGTGGAGCGCACGAACTCGCCGATCAGGTGCGAGTTCTCCGGCACCACCGGCTCCTCCAGGAAGAAGGGCCGGAACTTCTCCAGCAGCGGGGCGACCCGGCGGGCGGTGGCGAGGGTGAACCGCCCGTGGAAGTCGACCGCGACGTCCCGCTCGTCGCCGAGCACCTCGCGGGCGGCGGCCACCCGCTCGACCACGCCGTCGAGTTCGCGGACCGAGGCGACCGGGCTCATCCGACCGGAGGCGTTCATCTTCACCGCGGTCAGGCCTGACTCGACGGCGGCGCTGATCTGGTCGCGTACCTCGGCCGGCTCGTCACCGCCGACCCAGCCGTACACCCGGATCCGGTCCCGGACCGGTCCGCCGAGCAACTGGTGCACCGGCGCGCCGAAGTGCTTGCCGGCGATGTCCCACAGCGCCTGGTCGAGCCCGGCGACGGCGCTGGCCAGGATCGGCCCGCCCCGGTAGAACGAGCCCTTCGTCATCACCTGCCAGTGGTCCTCGATGCGCAGCGCGTCCCGGCCGATCAGCAGTTCGCTGAGCTGCTCGACGGCGGTACGGACCGTCTCCGAGCGACCCTCGCAGGTCGCCTCGCCCCAGCCGACGGTCCCGTCGGTGGTCTCCACCCGGACGAACAGCCAGCGTGGTGCGACGAGGAAGGTCTCCACCCGCGCGATCGTGGTCATGACCTCAGCCCTTCGTGGCGCCGGCGGTGAGGCCGGAGACGATGTACTTCTGCACGAACAGGGCGATCAGCATGATCGGGACGGTCACCACCGTGGCCGCCGCCATCAGGCCGCCCCAGTCGATGCTGGCGTAGCCGACGAAGTCGAAGATCGCCACGGGCAGCGTCTTGGTGTCGGCGCCGGAGAGCACCAGGGCGAACATGAAGTTGTTCCAGGAGAAGATGAACGACAGGATGCCGGCCGTGGCGACACCGGGCACCGAGAGCGGCAGGGTGATCCGCCGGAACGCACCGATGTGGGTCAGGCCGTCGACGAGCGCCGCCTCTTCGAGTTCGCCGGGCAAACCGTCGAAGTAACCCATCATGATGTAGACGATCAGCGGCAGCGACACGAACATGTGGCTGAGGATCAGCACGGTGTAGCCGCCGACCATCTGCAGGTTCGAGAAGACGTAGTACCAGGGCACCAGCAGCGAGACACCGGGGATCACCCGGGCCATCAGCACGACGAGCGCGGACTTCTTCATGTTGAAGCGGCTCATCGAGTAGGCGGCGGGCACGCCGAGGATCAACGAGAACACCGTGGCCGCGAGCGCCACCCAGAGGCTGTTGCCGATGAACTGGACGTAGTTCGCCTGCTGGAGAACGGTGTCGTAGTTGTCCAGGGTGGGCGTGAAGACCAGCGCCTTGCCCGTGTCGTAGATGTCGACGTTGGTCTTGAACGACGCGGCGACCATCCAGAGCAGCGGCGCGATCAGCGAGAACACCACCAGGACGAGGGCCACCGCCCGGAAGACCTTGAACGGCCTGCTCGGCTTCATCGCTCCAGCCCCTTCTTGCGGTAGGTCAGGGCCCACATCACCCCGATGATGATCAGGAAGAAGATGATGAGGACCGTCGACGAGACGCCGTAGTCGTTGTAGTCGAAGCTGAGGCCGTAGGCGTAGACGTTGAGGGTCTCCACCTCGTGGAAGGACCCGCCGCCGCGCCCCTTGGTGGCGTACAGGATGTCGAACGTCTTCAGGGCGTCGATGCCGCGCAGCAGGATCGCGACGATCACGGTGGGCATCAGCAGCGGCAGGGTGACGTGCCGGAACCGCTGCCAGATGCTGGCGCCGTCGATCAGCGCCGCCTCCTGGGGCTCGTCGGAGAGCGAGGTCAGCCCGGCGAGCAGGATCAGCACCACCATCGGCGTCCACTGCCAGATGTCGATGAACATCGTCGTCGGCAGGGCCGAGTTCTGGCCGGACAGCCAGGGCTGCGGGCCGATGCCGACCCAGCTGAGCACCTGGTTCGCCATGCCGATGTTGGGATCGAAGATCAGCCGCCACATCATGCCGACCGCGACCGGAGTGGCCACCAGCGGCAGCAGGATGGCGACCCGGACCCACCTCTCGCCGCGGAAGGGTCGCCACAGCAGCAGGGCGATCGCCATGCCGAGCACGACCTCGACGAGGAGCACGACGAAGGTGAAGAGGGCCGTGCGCCACACCGCCGGCCAGAACCGGTCGGTGTCGGAGAGCACGTCCAGGTAGTTCTGGAAACCGATGAACTCGCTCTCGGCGCGTACCGAACCCTCGGCGTCGGTCAGGCTGAGGTACCCGGTCCAGGCCACCGGAAAGATGATGAGCACGGCGACGAACGCCATGGCGGGTGCCGCGAAGAGCCACTTGCGGTGCGCGTTGGCCCAGCGCGACCAGGCCGACTCAGCCGGGGCCGTACCGGCCTCGGGCGATCTGGTGACTGGTGTGGTGACGGCTGACATGAGGTCTCCGGGTTCGGGGGGCCAGGGGTCCCGGCGCGGGGTGGCGGAGCCGGTCGGCCCGCCACCCCGCGATCGGGCTACTTCGACTCGTCGTCGAGGAACTTCTGGAACGCCTCGTTCGCCACGTCCGCCGAGGCGGCCGCGTCCTTACCGGTGATCGCGTCGACGATCGGCTGACCGACGATCTCCCGGGCCTGGGCGACCTTCACGACCAGCGGGCGGTCGTGACCGATGCCGTTGGTGGTGCTGACCTTGGTGGCCTCGGCCAGGTCCTTCGGGTAGGTCGCGGTGCCCTCCGGGTTGGCCCAGACGGAGGCGCGGGCGCCGGGGACGCCGGCCTTCTGCTGCGCCAGCGACTGCTCCTTGCCGGCCGCCCACTGGATGAACTTCCAGGCGTTGTCCTTGTTCTCGGACGCGTCGTTGACCCCGAGCGCCCAGGACGGGACGTTGTACGGCTTCGAGCCGGCCGGGCCGGCCGGGAAGGTGGCGAACCCGACGGTCTCGGAGACCTTCGACTTGGCCGGGTCGGTGGCGTTCTTGTAGAGCGAGTTGGCCTCGGTGTAGAAGGCCGCCTTGCCCTGGGTGAAGATCGCCATCGCCTCGGACCAGCTCATGTCGGTGCTGATGTTCTCCGGGCCGTGGTCGCGCAGCATGCCGCCGTAGTAGGCGTACGCCTGCTTGGCCTGCTCGCTGTTCACCGAGGCCTTGCCGCTGGCGTCGACGAAGTCACCGCCGAAGCTGTACAGGAAGCTGGAGAACTGGGTGACCGCGGCCGACTTGCCGGTACGGGCCACGAACCCGGCGACACCCGGGTTGTCCGCCTCGACCTTCGCCGCCTGCGCCTTGAGCTCGTCGAGCGTCTTCGGCGGGGCGGTGAAGCCGGACTTCTCCAGCAGGTCCTTGCGGTAGTAGAGGACCTCCTGCTCGGTGATGATCGGTACGCCGACCAACTTGTCCTCGTACGTGGTCGTCTGCACCGGTCCGGCCTGGAAGTCGCCCAGCTCGAACGCGCTGTCCGACTTGGCCTTCTCGCCCAGGTCGGCGAGGTACTTGTTCTTGGCGAACAGCTTCCCCTCCTGCAGCGGCCGGTACATCATCACGTCGAGGTCGCGGGACCCGGCGTTCAGCTTGACGTTGTACTGGTCCGACAGCTGGTCCTCACCGAGCTGGGTGACCTCGACCTTGAGCCCGCTCTGCTTCTCGAACTCCGGCAGGGCCTTCTTGATGTTCTCCGTCCAGACGTGGTTGACCAGCGTCACCCGGAGCGTGTTCGACCCGCTGCCGCCGTCGTCACCGCCGCCGCAGGCGGACAGGCCCATGGCGGCGACCACGGCCAGAGAAGTGCCGATCATTGCTCGACGTCGCACCCTTGTCTCTCCTTCTGTCCCGGTCGCTGCCCTGGACGGGCGCTACCTCGGTGTTTACATCCGCTTAACGTCGGGATGCTAGGCCGAAAAAGCGGATTTATTCAAGGGGTTGATCTAACTGATACGATCTGAGGCGTGGAACGGTACTCCTCCGAGGGCGCAGTCGCCCAGAACGCGCCTGCCGAGGCCGGGCTGCACGCACGCGTCCTCGACCACCTCGGCACGGCCATCTGCGGAGGTGAGCTGCCGCCCGGCGCGATCCTGAACATCGACGAGCTGGTCGAGCGGTACGCGGTGTCCCGTTCGGTGGTCCGCGAGGTGCTGCGGGTGCTCGCCTCGATGGGGTTCATCGAGACCCGACGCCGCGTCGGCGTCATGATCCGCACGCCGGACGCCTGGAACGTCTTCGACCCGCAGGTGATCCGCTGGCGGCTCGCCTCGGCCGGCCGCATCGCCCAGATCCGCTCGATCACCGAGCTGCGGACGGCGGTCGAGCCGCACGCCGCCTGGCTGGCCGCCGCCCGGATCGGTTACGACGAGGCGAGCGAGCTCGTCGGCCTCGCCGCGAAGATGTGGGCCGCCGGCAAGGCCGGCGACGAGGAGCGGTTCCTCCACCTCGACATCGAGTTCCACCGCCGGGTGCTGGCCGCCTCCGGGAACGAGATGTTCGTCAAGCTCCAGGACCTGGTGGCCGAGGTGCTCAGCGGTCGGCACCACTACCACCTGATGCCGCACCATCCGCACGAGCAGGCGCTCCAACTGCACGCCGACGTCGCCCAGGCGATCCAGCGTCGCGACGGCGACCGGGCCCGCGGCGCCATGGTCCAGATCATGGAGCAGGCCTTCGACGAGATGACGGCGATCTGGGAGCAGGCGGCCAACCCCGCCCAGTGACGGCTCCCTCAACGCCTCCCGTCGGCCGGCGGCGACATCTCCGCTGATCGACGCCGCACGACGGGACCGGCCCGGCCGGTCGTGACCCGCGGCGCGAGCCGGGTGTGGCGCAGACCCCGGGTGAGAAGCAGCGTCGTGGCCAGCGACAGCCCGGCGAGCACCGCCACCGCCTGGTGCGTCGGCAGGACGTCGGCGACCGCCCCGGCCAGGGCCGCGAAGACCGCCTGCCCGGTCATCATCCCGTTCTGTTGCAGGCCGAGCACCTGGCCGTGGGCCTCCGCCGGGGAGTGGGCGATGAGCTGCTCCTGCAACGGCAGAGCGACCGCGAAGCCGACCGAGGCGGCCAGGGCGAGGAGCATCGCCACCGGCAGCTCCGGGTGCAGCAGGAAGACCAGGTACGGCAGGGGAAGCAGGAGCCGCAGCGGAAGGACGCACCGCTGGCGCGCGGCAGCGGACAAGAACCGGCCCACCACCACGTCGCCGGCGAGCATGCCGAGCGCGCCGGCGGCGAAGAGAAAGCCGGCCCGCTCACCGGCGTACGGCAGGAACAACGCCTCGCATCCGACCACCAGGCCGCTGGGTAGCCACAGATTGAGGTAGAGCGAGCGCCGCCCCGGGTCGGCCCACAGCTCACGGTTGATCCGCAGCGTCCGGGCCGTCGAGGTCCGGGCACCGGCCCGGGCCGGCCGTTCGCGCACGCCGATCCAGGTCACCGCCAACGCCACGGCGCGCAGCGCGGTGGCGACCAGGAACACCTGGTACGGGCTCAACCAGACCAGCAGCAGGCCGCCCGCTCCGAAGCCGGCGATCTGCATGACGCCCACGCTGACGTTCATCGTGGAGCGGCCCAGCACGTACGCGCCGGCCGGCAGGATGTCGTTGATCAACGCCCACCGGGCGCCGTTGGTGATCGACCCGACGTACGCGACGAGCAGGATGACGGCGAACCGGGCCACCAACGGCAGCCCCGGCACGGCCTGCAGAGCCGTCCCGGCGAGGCCGACCAGCGCGGCGAGGGCCAGGGCCCGGCGAGGCGGCAGGCTGTCCGACGCGGAGAGCAGGGTGAGGCTGCCGAGCACGCCGGCCAGCGGCGCCCCGAACATGCTCAGCGCGGTGAGCGTGGCCGACCCGGTGGTGGCGTAGGTCAGCGAGCCGAGTGCCAGCGCCGAACTGGTGTGCGCCGCGATGCCGGCACAGTTGGCCACGAAGAGGTTGCGGAACTCGTGGACGGCGAACAGCTCCGAATACGTCCTCACGCCCATGATCCTTCAGGCGGCTCGGGCCGGACCAGTAGAGTTACGGCTGGAGGCGAAACATGTCCGTCTGGCAGATTCCGGTGGACCTGCTCGCGCGCAGCCGGTTCACGATTTCGCCGATGACCGACACCGTCGCCGCACTGCGGGCCCTGCACAGCCCGCGCCGCCCGTGGCAGCACGCCTGGCGGCGCCCGCACCTCGCGGCGTACCAACGGATGCTGGCCCGGCGGCCGGTGGTCCGGGCCCTGGTGGCGGCGTCGTTCGGACCTCGGTGGACCGCCGACTTCCTCACCCTGGTTCCCGCGACGGCCGCCCCGACGTTCGCCGAAGAGTTGACAGCCGTCGCCGAGCGCCCCGACGAGCAGATCCGCGCCGACCTGCGGGCGACCTGGCCGGGGCCGCTCGCCGGCCCGTTGCGCACCGACGAACTGACCGAGCAGGCGGTGTACCTGCTCGACTGGGTCTGGACGCACCTGGTGCGACCGGAGTGGCCGGAGCGGGAACGGCGGCTCAGGGCCGACATCGTGGCCCGCACCGCGCGGCTCAGCGCCCAGGGTTGGGCGGGTGTCTTCGCCGACCTCAATCCGCAGGTGCGGTGGCTGGGCGAGGGCCGGCTCCAGGTCAACGCCTATCCGGCGCCGCCGCTGCCGCTCGACCGGGCCGAGCAGTTGGTGTTCGTCCCGGCGCACTGCGTCCGCGGCTGGGTGCTGTGGAACCAGCCGACCCGGTTCGGCATGGCCTATTCGGCGAGCGGCATCCTCGCCGACACCGCTCCGCCGGCCCCGGAGGGCCTGGACCGGCTGATCGGCCCGAGTCGGGCCGCCATCCTCGCCCGGTTGGCCACTCCGCTGAGCACGTCCCACCTCGCCGCGGTCACCGGGCTGTCCCTCGGCGCCGTCGGCGACCACCTCCGGGTACTCCTCGACGCCGGTACGGTCACCAAGCGACGGTCGGGGCGCGAGGTGCTGTACTGGCAGACGCCGCTCGGCGCCGCCCTGGTCACCCGGGAACCGTCTCAGGTCGTGGCGAGCCGGGCGCCCGCGCGGGTCACCAGGAAGCCGAAGGCCGCCGCCGTGAAGAACATGACGATGCCGTAGACGGCCGCCGGGACCGCCATCCGGGTGTTGTCGAGCAGCGCCGGGCTGAGCGCGACCGTGATGGCCAGCGTGCTGTTGTGGATGCCGATCTCGAATCCGGCCGCCGTCGCCGCGCTGTGGTCGACCCCGGCCAGTCGCGGCACCCCGTATCCGATCGCGAGGCTCAGCAGGTTGAACGCGAGCACGGCCAGGCCGACGGAGACGAAGTAGTCGGCGATGTTGTCACGTTCGCCCAGCACGGCACCGAGGATCACCGCGACGAGCACGACGACGGACAGGGCCCGCACCGGGCGGTCCAGGCGTCCGGCGATGCGGGGCACCCGGGCCCGGATCAGCATGCCGATCGCGACCGGGACGAGCACGATGGCGAACACCTGCAGCACCTTGTCGAACTGGAGGCCGATGCTCCGGCCGTCGGTCAGGAAGTACGCCGCCGACAGGTTGACCACGATCGGCAGGGTGACCACGGCGAGCACCGAGTTGACGGCGGTCAGGGTGATGTTCAGGGCCACGTGGCCGCCGAACAGGTGGCTGTAGAGGTTGGCGGTGGTGCCGCCGGGGGACGCGGCCAGCAGCATCATCCCGACGGCCAGTTCCGGCGGCAGGTCGAACGCGAGAACGAGGCCGAAGCAGAGCGCCGGCAGCACCAGCACCTGGCACACCAGGGCGATGACGGCGGCCCGGGGGTGCCGGGCGACCCGGCGGAAGTCCTCGGTGGTCAGTCCGAGACCGAGGCCGAGCATGATGATGCCGAGAGCGACCGGGAGTCCGACCAGGGTCAGGGCTGAGTCCATGGCACGACATCGTCATCACCCGGCAACGCCTCCGCAATCCCCCGTGCGGCCGGGTGCGGCTCTTGACCGGCGGATGTGGTCGGCTTAGCTTCATCAATCAGAAAGGTATCTTTACTATTCTCGCTCCATCCCTCGATGGGAGTGCCGATGCGACAATTCCGTCACCGCCGCCTCACCGCCCTCGTCGCCCTGGCGACCGTGCTGGTCACCGCCGCCCCGCCGACCGCCGCGAGCGCGGGCGACAGCGGGAGCCGCCGATCCGGCTACCACCGGGTCGGCTACTTCACCCAGTGGGGCATCTACGGCCGGGCGTTCCCGGTCAAGAAGCTGGACACCTCCGGGGCGGCGAGCCGCCTCACCCATGTCAACTACGCCTTCGGCAACGTGAGCGAGGACGGGCGCTGCTTCGTGGACGGTGGGCCGGGCGAGGGTGATCCCTGGGCCGACTACCAGCGTCCGGTACCGGCGGAGGAGAGCGTCGACGGCGTCGCCGACGCCTGGGGCGAACCGCTCAACGGCAACTTCGGTCAACTGGCCAAGCTCAAGGCCCGGCACCCCGACCTGAAGGTGATGATCTCGCTGGGCGGCTGGTCCTGGTCGACGTACTTCTCGAACGCCGCCCGCACCGACGCCTCCCGCAAGGCCTTCGTCGCCTCCTGCATCGACCTCTACCTCAAGGGCAACCTGCCGGTCCTCGACGGCGGCAGCGGTGGACCGGGTGCCGCCGCCGGCGTCTTCGACGGCATTGACCTGGACTGGGAGTGGCCGAACTGGCCGGGCGAGCCGGGCAACGTGATCCGGCCGGAGGACCGGGAGAACTTCACCGCGCTGCTCGCCGAGTTCCGCCGGCAACTCGACGCGTACGGCCGGCAGACCCGCCGGCACTACCAGCTGACCGCGTTCCTGCCGGCCAATCCGGCCACCATGGACGCCGGGTACGAGGGCCGCAGGATCTTCCGGTACCTGGACTTCGCCACGGTGCAGGGGTACGACTTCCACGGCACCTGGGAGCCGACCACCAACCAGCAGTCGGCGCTGCGGGTGCCGGCGGGAGCGCCGGACAGCCCGGACTTCTCCGTCGAGGTCGCGATCGACGGCTGGATCGCGCGGGGCGCGCCGCGCCACAAGCTCGTCCTCGGCATCCCGTACTACGGTCAGGGCTGGACCGGCGTGACCGGGGGTGGAGACGGCCTCTTCCAGCCGGCGGCTGGGCCGGCGCCGGGCACCTTCGGCCCCGGGTCCGAGGACTACCGGCAGCTCAAGGCCTTGCCGGGCAGGGGCTTCGCCGTCCACCGCGATCTTCGGGCCGGGCACGCCTGGCTCTTCGACGGCACGACCTTCTGGACGTACGACGACCCGGCGGTCGTGCTGCAGAAGACGCTCTACATCCGGCGGGCCGGACTCGGCGGAGCGATGGTCTGGTCGTTGGACGGCGACGACGAGACCGCCACGTTGACCAGGACGATCAGCCTGGGGCTCACGGTGCGGTAGCCGCGCCCGGCAACCGGCCGGCACCGGGTGATCCGGTGCCGGCCGGCCCGCCGGGGAGCACCAGGAGTGCGCTGCGCCGGACCACGACGGCCTGTCGGTGGGATCGATGCCTGACTAGGGTTGCCAGATGCCTCGCTACGCTGTCGGTCTGCCAAATGTCGGACCCTTCGCTGATGCCCGGCAACTCGTCGACATGGCCGTCGCAGCCGAGGAACGGGGGTGGGGCGGCGTCTTCCTCTGGGACCACGTGCTCTATCGGGACGACTGGCCCGTCACGAACTCGGTTGTCGTCGCCTCCGCGATCGCGGCCCGGACCTCGCGGATCAGGCTCGGCGTGCTGGTGACAGCTCTGCCCAGGCGTCGGGTGCAGACGGTGGCTCGGGAGACGGTCACCCTGGACACCCTCTCCGGTGGCCGGCTCGTCTTCGGGGCGGGCATCGGCTCGATGGACAGCGAGTACACCGCCTTCGGCGAGGATCCCGACCTGCGCAGTCGCGGCAGACGGCTGGACGACTCCCTGAACCAGCTCACGGACCTGTGGTCGGGCCAGGACGTCCACCTGCCGTCCGGCGAGCGCGTACGGATGCTGCCGACACCCGTGCAGCAGCCGCGGATACCGGTCTGGTGTGCCGGTCGCTGGCCCAACCGGCCGGGATTCCGCCGTTCCGCCCGCTGGGACGGGGTGGTGGCGACGTTCGCCGACGCGGGCAGGACCGTTGCCGTGCCGGTCGAGGACTTCGCCGACGCGGTACGGTTCGTCGCCTCCGAGCGGGGGTCGTTGGACGGGTTCGACGTCGGGCTCGAAGGGTGGACGTCGCCGGACAACGCCGCCGAGGTCATCGCGCCGTACGCCGCCGCCGGGTTGACGTGGTGGATCGAGGCCATGGGCTGGTGGCGGGGTGGGGTCGACGCCGCGTGGCAGCGCATCCTGCAGGGCCCTCCCGCGTGACCCACGCGCCGGCCCTGGAACACCGTCCGGTAGCTCCCGGTAAGTGGTAGACAGGGGCGGTGTGGGGACGACGGGCGGCGCGTGGCTCTCTCGTACTGCTCACGGTCGCGATGCTGACCTCCGCCTGCCGCGCGCCCTCGCCGTCACCGTCGCCGTCGCCCTCGCCCCCGGCGTCGTCCCCGGCCGCCGCACCACCCCTGCCGGGCTTCGTGGTGCTCTCCGACGTCGACGACCGCATCCGCACCGACATCCGGTACGCCACCGCGCACAACTTCGTCGGCCGCCCGCTGGCCGGCTACCTCGAGCCGCTCTGTCTGCTCACCCGTCCGGCCGCCGAGGCACTGCGCAAGGTGCAGGACGCCGCGCTGGCCGAGGGCCGCACCCTCAAGGTGTACGACTGCTACCGCCCGCAGCCGGCGGTCGACGACATCGTGGCGTGGGCCCGCCAGCCCGGTCAGGAGCAGACGAAGGCCGAGTTCTACCCCCGGGTGGCGAAGTCGGACCTGTTCGACAAGGGGTACGTGGGCGCGCCGACCGCCCACAGCCGGGGCAGCACGGTTGACCTGACGCTGGTGGACGTCGACGCGCCGAGCCAGGCCCCGTACCGGTCGGGGCAACCGCTCGTCCCCTGCACCGCGCCGGCGGGCCAACGGTTCGCCGACGACAGCGTGGACATGGGCACCGGTTTCGACTGCTTCGACCCGCTCGCTCACACCGACAGCCCCCGGGTCGGCGCGGTGGCGCGGGCCAACCGGGATCTGCTGCGCGAGTTGATGGCGCGTGAGGGGTTCGTCGGCTACGACCACGAGTGGTGGCACTACAGCTACCGCGACGAGCCGTACCCGGATACGTACTTCGACGCACCGGTTGCCCGTTCGTCGGTCGGCTGAGCCCGACGGGCGAATTCCGGCCGTCACGACCGGCGCCTTTCTTCACACCGGCCACGACTTCCTCCGATGCCCTGCGCGGGCGCTCGATCGGCGACCATGATGCCGATGTCGACGCCGTTCCGCCGTCAGTGGGACGGCCGCTACCGCACTGGCGATTCGAGTACTCCGTTTGCAGGGCATCCGGAAAGGTCTGGTCGCATGTCCGCACGCAAGCTGCGCTACGTGTTCGCCGCACTGGTGCTGACACTCACCACGGCAGCCGTGGCGCCCGCAGCAGGCGACGACGTCTGCATCGATCCCCGGGGCGGCCGGGAGGACGACGCGCTCGGGACGAGCTTCATGGTCGCGTCCGCCCATCCCCTCGCCACGGAGGCCGGCTGCAAGATCCTCGCCCGGGGTGGCGGGGCGGCGGACGCCGCGGTGGCGGTCCAGGCCGTCCTGGCGGTCGTGGAACCACACGCCTCCGGCCTCGCCGGCGGCACGCTCATCAACTACTGGAACTCTTCCGAGCGCGACGTCCGGTTCTTCGACGGTATGGCCCGCGCTCCGCAGAACGTCACCGAGAACCTGCGGACGCCCACCGCGCAGGAGCAGGAGGATCTCAACACGGACCGCTTCCCGAACGCCGCATCCGCTACCGGGCGGTCCTTCGGCGTGCCGGGGACGCTGCGGGTGCTCGCGAGCGTGCACGGCGAGTTCGGCGAGCTTCCCTGGAACGAACTCTTCGAGGACGCCATCCGGCTGGCCGCCGACGGTTTTCCGATGTCGCCGAACCTGCACGCGGGTTTCGAGGAGCGGTTCAACGGACGGAAACGCTGCAACTATCCGGATCTGCGGCCCCGGTACTGCAACGGTGACGAGCCGAAACCGGTAGGCACGACGATCCGCAACCCGGAGATCGCGGAGGTGCTGCGGGAGGTCCGGGACAAGGGCGCGCAGGCGTTCTACGACCCGAACGGGACAATCGCGCCGGCCATCGTGCAGCACGCGGCGAAGGGGCCGATCAAGCTGAAGGGCAACACCGCCGGCCCGGTGGTGATCCCGACCCTGATGACGCCGCAGGACTTCGCCGACTACACGGCGATCGAGCGCCCCGAGATCTGCCGCCAGGTGTTCAGCGTCAACGTCTGCACTGCGCCCCCACCGGCCTTCGGTGGGGTGGCGGTCCTGGAGATGCTCGAGTTGCTCGAACGCGGTCAGGTCGGGCGGACGGAGCCGGACTCGACCGACCGCACCCACCTCTCGATCGAGGCCAGCCGGCTGGCGAACCTCGACCGCCGCGCCTACATCGGTGATCCGGACTTCAACGTGGTGCCGGTCGACGGGCTGCTCGACGAGGGGTACCTCGACAAACGCTTCTCGCTCTACTCCCCGGATGAGGCGATCCACCCGGTGGAACCAGGTAGACCGCCAGGTGCTCTTCCCCCAGGGCCGACCGACGACCAACCCGCCACCGTCGACGTCGGCGACCCGACGAGCAACGTGAGCATCGTCGATGACGACGGCGACGCCATGTCCATGACGACCACGAACAACAGTCACTTCGGGTCACACCTGGAGGCGCGCGGAATCATCCTGAACAACGCGATGAACAACTTCACCGACACGGAGTCGGTGTCACCGGGCAAGCCGGTGAACGTGATGCAGCCGAAGAAGCGGCCGACCGCATCGATGGCGCCGACCATCGTGCTCGGCGTCGAAGCGCGGGACCTGCGTCTCGTGATCGGCGCCGCCGGGGGCTCCCACATCCCCGACTACGTGGTCCAGGCACTGGTAGGGATCGTGGTCGACGGAATGAGCCCCGCACAGTCGCTCGACCAGGGTCACTTCAGCGGCCAGGACATCACCCGACGGTGTGAGGGGGAGCGGGACGCACCTTCGGAGGTGGAAGCGGGCAGGCGCATCGCCACCCAGGTGGCCCCCCTGGTGGCCCTCGAACACCCATGTCCACGGGTCATCGCGCTGGACAGCGGCCTGACCTCGATCGAGGTCCGGGGGGACCGGTTGCGCG
Organism: Micromonospora sp. WMMD558; assembly: GCF_049315255.1. Lineage (NCBI taxonomy): Bacteria > Bacillati > Actinomycetota > Actinomycetes > Micromonosporales > Micromonosporaceae > Micromonospora > Micromonospora sp. WMMD558. The sequence continues at coordinate 5,786,340 of NZ_CP186061.1, forward strand.
GCGCGGCGGACACCCGCCGCGACGGTGTCGCCGCGGGGCGCTGAGCGTCGCCCGGCAGACGGAACGTCGGCCGGGCGATGAGCCCGGCCGACGTCCGTCCGTACCTGATCGACGTCACCGCGCCCGTCCGCCGCGGGTGACGACGGGCGTCGGTCAGATCCGGCGGGCGGTGCGCCAGCGCTCCGCCCAGTAGCCGGCGCCGTCCAGGATGGATTCGCCGCCGGTGTCGCCCATGGTCGGGCCGTCCGCCACCGCCCGGCTGGAGATGAACCGGTGGTGGCCGCTGTCGTCGATGCCGAGGTAGATGCCCGAGTGCTCGATGTGGCCGTCGACGACCGGCCCCGCGTTGAAGAACAGCAGGTCGCCGGGGAGCAGGCGGTCGAGGCCGCGCGCCCGGTGCCCGGAGTTGGGCATCAGTTGGACGCCGGGGCCGAACTCGGCCATCGCGTAGGCGCGCCGCGGAAGTCCCTCACCCGGCGTGTTCGTGCCGAGCAGCGGAAAGTCGAGCCGGTGACCGTAGACCATCCGCAGGTAACCCGAGCAGTCCAGCGCGAGCAGGCGATCCGGCTCCGGCACCACGGCCTTCCCGTCCAGGAACGTCCAGGTCAGCCCCAGGTAGTCGTAGAAGTCGGACTTCTCCGCCCGGCCGTCCGGGTCCAGCGGGTCCAGCGGCCCGAACGAGGCGTCACCCGAGTACTGCTGTCCCTGGTTGTCCTTCTTGACCGGGGCGCCCTCGATGTACTCCATCGCGATCGCCAAGACGTCCGGGGAGCGGTCGTGGCGGGCCGCCGAGAGCCAGTCGGTGAACCACTCCTCCTTCTCCGCACCGGCGTGGTAGGGCCGCGGCGCCAACCGCACCCAGTACTTCGACTCGACCTTGGAGGCGGTGTTCTGGGGCTCCTCGAAGGTCCGCGACGGCCCGTACATCTGCACCGTCCGGGCGCCATCGGTCATGATCGCGACCGGCTCTCCGGTGGAGTCGATGATCTCCGTACGGTCCGGTGAGGTCGAGCGCTGGTAGGTGTAGCCCGACGCGCCGAGGGCAGTGTCGTCGGCCGCCTGCGCCCCGCCCAGGGTCAGCTGCGGCTGGTCCCCGGGAGACGGCCGGAGCACGACGTAGGCGACCGTGCTCGCCACGATCAGCAGGGCGAATCCCACCATGGTCAGCAGGACGGTCGGTCGACGAAGGTAGGTCCCGTTGGTCATGCCCGCGATCTCCTTTCGCGACTCGGGCTCCGGTCGGTCAGGTGACCGGCACGAAGCCGGCGACGACGCCGCTGTAGGCGACTCCGAAGGTGATTCCGGTGACGACGATGGTCGCCAGGATCGTGGCCTTCGGAGGCTGACGCACCAGCTGGTACGCGATCAGGCCGGGAATGACGAAGCCCAGCGTCTGGTGGGCGAACAGCAGCGGAAGGTCCCGCTGGACGACCACGAAGAGGGTCAGCTGCAGCAGCACGCTGAGCAGCACGATCGCCGCGAACAGCCGCTTGCCGTAGAGGATGACCACCCGTTGCATCAGCCGGGTGAGCACGTACGTCAACACCGTCATGCCCGTGATGATCAGCGCCTGGAGCTGGTCCTCGATCAGCGTCAGCGCGATCCACCCGGGTGTGATCATGCCGCCGGGTGAGAGGTTGGTGGTCAGGTAGCACAGCAGGGCGAACACCAGGCCGATGCCGAGGCTCGCGGTGGCCAGCTGTGCGCTGAGTTCCCCGCCGAAATTCATCATCGGATCCTTTCTCCGGTCGGCGTACGAAGCATCGAGCCGCCCTCGGCCCCGTCCTCGCAGGTCCAGCTGGGCAGTGTCGCCAGCTCGTGGAGCAGCACCTCGCCCTGGCCGTGGATGTTCCCGACCGCGACGATCGACGAGTCGTCGGTCGCCGCCGCCGTCACGCCTTCCAGCAGTTGTTCGGAGGGCAGCTTGCCCCCCAGGTCGACGACCCGGTCCTGCAGGTCCGCCGGCACGGTCGACCGTGCGCTCTTGGTCGGCTCGCCGATCAGGACGAGACGCTCCGGTTGCACCCGTGCGGTCAGCTCGCCCATCTGGCCGTTCCGCTCGATCCGGTCGGGCCGGCAGTTGATCACCATCGTCAACGGACGGGTGATCAGGCGCTGCTCCTCCAGCTGCTTGATGTTCATCAGCGTGGACTCGGGGTCGTTGGCGGCGAAGATGTTGGCGAACCGGAGCCGCTTGTCGCCCTGCAACACCCGAGCCACCGACAGCGCACCGGGGTCCGGCGGCGCCTCCCACATGCCCTTGAGCGCGCTGTGCCGGTCGACGCCCAACTGTTCGGCGACCGCGAGCGCGATGGCCACGTTCTCCTTGAACGTGATCCAGCCGAAGCCGTCCATCTCCTTGTCCGTGACCGACTCCGGGTCGACCGGGATGAGCCGGCAGTTGCGCCGGTCCGCCTCCTCCTGCAGGATCGCCAGCCGGTCCCGTTCCGCGGTGATGCAGACGCCGCCCTCCGGCATCGACCGGCTCAGAGAACGGGCCACGTCGTCGAGGGTGGGACCCATCTCGGCGAGATGGTCCTCGCGTACGTTGCAGAGCACCCCGATGTTCGACTGGATCAGCTTGCTCTGGTTGCACTCCTGCAGTGCCGGCATCACGGCCATGCACTCCATGACCAAGGCGTCCGGGTGGTACGCCGCCCCCCGCCGCACGATGCCGATCTGCTCCACCACGTTCGCGATGCCGAACTTGCGGTAGACCGGCTCCTCGCTGGCGTCGGGGAAGATGAACCGGGCGGCGGTGCCGGTGGTCTTCGCCACCACCACCCGGCCACCTCCCCGCAGCGCCCCGGCGCAGAGCCGGGTGATCGAACTCTTCCCCCGGATACCGTTGACGAGCACCCGGTCCGGGATCTTGCGGAGGTTGCCGAAGTGGTTGCGCTGTTCCCGCACGCCGGCGACCAGCAGAGCGGCGCAGCAGAGGACGTAGACGATGTAGAGGTATCCCACGTCAACCCCTTTCATCTCGGTCGGCGCCGGAGCGGTAGATCCGGCCACCGCGCTTCGCCGCGGCCCGGTCGGTGGCAGTTCCGCCCGGTGTCGCGGGCAGCACGGCGGTCGGGTCCTCCTCGCTGCCGCGCAGCCGGCTGGCGCCACCCAGTCGGCTGGACCCCGCGTGGCGGGCCTGACGGCAGACCTCCAGACACATCGCCAGCGCGCCGACGTCGTCGTGCCGCTGGGGCGGGATCGGCACGTCGACCGCACCGCTGCTGATCTTGTCGGCCTCCCCGGCCAGCCGCCGCAGCGGCCGGGCGAAGACGTAGTACTGCCACACCGCGGTGAGCAGCACCGCGCCCGTCGTCAGGCTGGCGACCAGCACCGTCCACCGTCGACCGTCGCTCGCCGGCAGGCGGAGACCGTTGAGGTCCTGCTCCACCACCAGGGACCACTTCAGGGGCGTGACGGTGTGGGGCTTGCTCAGACCGGCAGCCGCGATCAGGGTCGGCGTACCGTCGGCGGCCGTCGCCCGTCCGACCGTGCCGCCCTTGAGCGCCTCGGCCGCCGCGCCGCGCGCGCTCCCCCGGAGTTCCTCGAAGGCGCGGAAGCCCTCCGAGTCGAAGATCGTCCGCAGGTTCTCGTCGACGATCCGGGCCTGGCCGTCCACCGCGCGGAGCATCTCCAACAGGTAGTCGATGCTGTACTCGCCGACGGCGGCGACGCCGTTGGCGCCCACCCGGAAGGCGTACACCACCGGGACGCGGGAGGTGTCGTCGTCCAGGTCGATGCCCGACTCACCCCGCAGCGGCTCGTTGCGCAGCGGCTCGCGTCCCGCCGAGCTGACCACCGACCCGTTGGGGTCGACCAGGTACAGGCTCCGGAACCGCTGTTTGTCCGCCAGTTCCTGCCTGAGCAGCGGGCCCATCTGGGCGGGGTCGCTCGCCTCGGCCGCCTGGGAGACGCGCAGCACCGTCTGCAGACCGTTGTTCAGCGCCTTGCCCATCAGGTTGCTCGCCGCCTCGGCCCGGCTCTCCTCGTCCCGGACGAGCTGATCGGGAATCGACGGCTCGGGGGCCCGGAGCGTGGCGGCCACGGCCGCCGCGGGCCAGAGCAGCGCCAGCACTGTGGCGAGGACCAGGCCCTGGGTGACGGTCGGGCGCCACCGCCACCGCCACCACCGCCGGGCAGCGGTGGGCGTGGAGGGGGCCGCGGAGGTCGAGGCCAACGCCCGGGCGATCCGGTGCGCCTCCGCGACCCGCAGCGGGCGACGCTTGGTGGAGGGCTCCCCGCAGGCGTTGGCCTTGGCCTGCTTGAGCAGCGATCGCACGGGGCGGACCAGCGACGTCCGCATCAGCAGGAAGCTGGGCACCGCCGCCGCCAGGAGCGTCAGGCCGATGAGGATGCCCCGGGTGGCGGGGGTGCCGCGCGTCTCGTCGGCGACGATCAGGGTCGCCAGGGTCACCCCGGTGTTGCCCACCGGGGCCGAGGACACCACCAGCTGCCGGCCCGTCCACTCGGTCACCCGGATCGGATGGCCCTCGCTGGCGTCGGAGCCGGCCAGCCCGTGGAAGACCGTCGGATGGTGGACGGCGTCGACGGCGCTGACCCCCTGCACGAGGGTGCTCTTGCCGTCGGGGGTGATGGCGAAGACGCCCTGTCGCGCCTCCGGGTTGAGCCGCAGCTCGTCCACGGTCAACTGTTGGGTCGCCAGCAGGGTCCGGGAGTGGTCCAGCCCGATGCTGCGGACCAGGACCGGCCCCTCCGGCGTGCTGATCGGGAAGACGTTCGCGGGCAGCGTCGGGGGCACCAGCTCCATGGGCAGTTCCGGGCCCTGCTTCGCCAGCGGACGGCGGGTGGCGTTCTCCATGATCACCGCACCGTTCCAGGTCGCCCCGTCGCCGACGACCTGTTTGAGCAGCTCGGCGTCCGGCGTCCCCGGGGCCCGCCCGGCGACCCGCTGGTCGAGGTCCTCCACGGAGTGCTGAATTGTCATACGTGTGCTGGTGGCGACCTTCGACACGTTGTCCCGCTGCGAGTCGACGATTGCCGGCGGCACGCCGCGCTCGTGGTTGATCGCGAATCCGAGGATGATGGCAGCCGCCAGGAACATGGTCGCCCAGAGGTACACGAGCGAGGGCACACCGGATCCGGCCGGAAACCCGGCGGCCGGCAGCTGTTGCGTCAGTGCCCGTCGCCGCCACTCGACGACGTGGTCCTGCCGCACCGCGCCCGACTCCGGCGCTGCCACCGGAGCGCGTCCCTGGAACCCCTTCCGGTCGCTGGGACGGTCGGGCGCAGCGTGGTCCCCTCGGCCTTCTCGCGTCATGGCGTCCCAATCCCTTCCGAGCGCATGGGAGTGTGCACGGTTATCTCGATCTTGGAACGGGCCTGGGTGATCCGGCTTCACCCGGCCCGGATGAATCCGGCGCAGCGGGCCGCGGGGCCGTCCACCCGCCGACCGCTGTGCCGGCTCGCTCGCCGGGGCGGGAGACCGCGGGCCGGCCCCGTTCCGGGGCCGGCCCGCGGCCTGTCACGGGTCGGGTCAGCTGGAGTAGCCGCGCTGGGCCACCCAGTCGGCCACCTTCTCGCTGCGCATCCAGTAGTGCTTCTCCGGGTCGTACGGGTCTGCGATCTTCAGCGTCTCTCCACCGTCGCGGTAGCCGACGATGCTCACGTAGTGCCCACCCGGGAACGAGTGCCGTTCACCCTCGGTGTCGACCGCCGTGCCCAGCGTGTTCGCTACCACGCCGCGTCGGGTGTCGATCGCCTCGACGACGTCGATACGAAGCTTGTCGGTCTGCCGGGGATCGGCGGTGGTGGTGCTGATCTCGGTGGTCTCGTAGCCGCCACCGGTCAGCTCGTTGAGCACCCGGGTGGTGTCGTCGGCCGAATCGGTTCCGGCCCTGGTGGTTCCGAGCTTCTGGGCCACTTCCTTCTGGGTGACCGTCTTGTCCTGGGTGGACAGGGCGATCCGTGTCGCGGCCGGGGCACAGTAGTAGGAGGTTCGCTGGGTCTGGTAGTCGAACTCCAGGATCTTCTCGCCCTCCGGGGGCGCCGGCTGCACGGCGGACACCTGGCCGCTGTCGGCCGGGTCGGCCTGGGCGGCGGTGGCCGGACCGGCGACGGCGCCACCGGCGACGACGAGACCAGCAAGGGACAGAATCCTCGTACGGCGCATTGAGTTCATCGTGAAGCTCCCATCGGTTGGCGCCCCGCAGAAGTTCGAGAGGCGCTAGCACGGCGGGGAAAGAGATCGCCCAGCCCACGCGGGTGGACGGGCGTCTCGGAGCTCCCGGCTTCCCGGGCTCTCAATCGCCTTCGCGGCTGTCGCGACGCGGTTACCCCCCGGCTCACCGCGAAAACCGGGGAACCTACTCCGCGAGCGACGGGATCGGGGGCGGTTTCCCGGATTCGGTCCCAGGTCGCACACGATCCGTCCGCCCCCGTCGACCGTCACACCGGGCCGGTGGGGCCAAGGTGCACGTGGGTACGCCCACCCAAGGCGGCGCACTATCCGTGACATGACGGTCACTCGCAGTTTGCACCCGTGTTAGCGTGGGGCTGCCAGGGTTTCATCACCTGCGCCCGACCGGTGCGCCGTCACGAGCGCACGTCATCCGCCGGCAACCGACGGCGAGGCCGGGTGCGCATCGCGTCCGTTGGTCGCCCCGCGGCCGGAGGCGGAGGGGGAACCGTGCAGGAAGAGTCCGCCAACCGGGGTCATGTCCGCTGGTCGCGCTTCGCCGCCCTGCTGCTGCCCGCGATCGCCCTCGCCGGCGCGATCCTCGTCGGTATCGCCAACGGCGCCCTCGCCGCCTCCTTCGCCGTCTCCGGGCAGACCTTCAAGGTTTCCGCCGCCAAGTTGCAGGGCGAGGGATTCGTCCAGTATCCCGGCGTCGCCGAGGAGGTCGACGGCACGAGGCATCCGGTCGCCGTCACCGGCATCCGCGAGGCCCAGCTCTTCGACCTCTGCCAGTCGGTCAAGATACCGGGCGCGCCGGTCGTGCTCAAGATCACCGCAGGCCAGGGCGGTAGGCCCGCCACCGCGGAAGACCTGTTGATCGATCTGGTATCGCTGCAGGGCGACACCGAGTTCACGAACATCAACATCGGACAGGACGCGTCGACCCTCGACCGCGGACCGGACGGAGCCAGGGGCGCCCCGGGTGCGTTCGGCCAGCAGGCCGACGCCGTGACGATCACGAACCTCCGCCAGGTGGCCCGAGCGATCCAGGCTGGACGGTTCAACCTGACCGGGCTCAGCTTGAACGTCAATGTCGGCGCTGACGCCAAGGAATGCTTCTGAGTCGACCACCGCAGCCGGGGGGCGGGAGCCGCACGCCCATCCTGGCCCGGACCCACCCGGCAGGAGCCACGGTATGAGAAGGGCCGAACCGCGACGCAACGCCCGCCCGAATGCCCTCCGCGCGGGGTGGGGCAGCTTCCGCCGGTGGCGGTGGACGCGCCCGTTCTGGGGCGGACTGCTCACCGCGCTCGCCGGACTGGCGATCTTCGGCACCACCCAGATGTCTCTGTCCGGCCTGGCGTTCCAGCTGGGGCCGACCGGCTTCCTCTCCTGGTTGATACCCACCATCCTGGTGACCGCCGGCCTGCTGATGTGGTTCAGCCCGCAACACCGCACGTTCTACGCCGTGGTCGCCGCCGTCACCGCGCTCTTCGCGCTGGTCGGGGTGAACCTGGGTGGCTTCCTGATCGGCACCGTGACCGGTCTGCTCGGCGCCGCACTGGCTGCCGGGTGGGTGCCGGGACGCCCCGCCACCCCGGGGCGCGACACGGCTGACGATGTGTCGACGAAGAAGGAAGGGACCGCCGAGCCCGACGACTCCGCGGACGACCGCCCGCAGCCCACCACGCCGTCCGCCACCACATCTGAGCAGCCCGCCACCGACATCTCCGACGAGGCGCCCTCGGCGAGCAGGCAGCCCTGGTCGACGAACTGATGCGGGGCGGGGGCGAGGCCGGGCCTCCCGTGACCAGGTCCGGCGCTGTCCCACGTGGCGTGCAGCGGGAGGCGACGCGGCTGCCCGGCCTGCACCGACAGCGGATTCTCGCCGCCCTGTTCGGACTGCTCGGCTCCGCCGGCCTGCTGGCCGCGCCCGGCCCCGCCAGCGCCTGCGCACCGGCCGCCCCGATGCGGGCCGCCCAGACCGGGGTCGGCCCCAGCCCGCTGCCCGCGCCACCCGGAACCGGCTGCGCCAGCCCGCCACCCGGCAGGCCCGGTGACGGTGCCCGCCACCGGCGTCTCCCCGTCGTCGCCGCCGACCCCGACCAGCCACCGGTGGCAGCGACCGCCTCGACACTCACCGCGTCGGCGGTGACCATGACCGGCCTGCGGATCGAGGGGATCGTCCAGCTTCCGACCGCCGACGGCACCCGTACGGCGTTGAAGTTCAGCATGGACGCGGCCGTCGCGGACGACGTACTCCTGCGCTCGCCCGGCCCGCGGGGCCACACCATGCGCCTCACCGCCGACCACATGGCGTTGCGCGGCAACGTCGCCGTCTACGCCACCCGCTTCGTCGGCCGGCTGTCCGGCGCCACGATCACGCTCGGCCCCGACCTGCCGCTCCCGGCCGGGATCCCCGACTCCCCACCCGGCCCGGTGACGTTCACGGAACCCGCCATCGAGCTGGTCTACCTCCGCACCGACACGCTGACCGCCCACCCGAAGCTCACGCTCGCCCTCGCCCGCAACTGACGGTACGTCGCCGTAGCGCTTATGAGCCCCGGACCTCGATCATTCGTCGACCCACTCGAGCAGGTCACCGGGCTGGCAGTCGAGCACCCGGCACATGGCTTCCAGGGTGCTGAAGCGTACGGCCTTGGCCCGGCCGTTCTTCAGCACCGCCACGTTCGCCGGGGTGAGGCCCACCCGTTCGGCGAACTCCCCCACACTCATCTTGCGTTTGGCCAGCTCGACGTCGATGCGCACGACGATGGGCATCAGATCACCGCTTCCATGTCGGTGCGCAGCGTCGTGGCCTGCCGCAGCAGCGCGCGCATCACCACCATCAGCAGCCCCAGCACGGTGACGCCGGTCAACAGCAGGAACAGCAGCAGCGGCAGTCCGGGGTCGTTCGCGTTGAAGCCGACGTACAGGAAGACGCCCAGGAGCACCACCCACGCGGCGGCGACGGCCCACACGATCCCGTCCACCCACCGCAGGGAGGCCTCGGTGAAGATGCGGTCGTTCTTGACCAGGGTGAGCAGCTTCCAGGTGCACGCGATCACCACCTGGACGCACAGCACCCAGAACACCGACACCGCCGTCGCGGGCCACCTCAGGTAGGCGAAGTCCGGCGACTTCTCGGCCATGTGCGCGAACTGACCCGGCAGCGACATCGTCTGGAACAGCACCAGGATCCCGAACAACAGCACGAGGAAGATTCTGAGCGGCGCCACCGCCCGATGTTCTGCGATCATGTATCGACTATCACTTAGAACCTATCGAATGTCAATCGATTGCGGCTCTCTCAGCAGGTCGATGCGGCCGGCGTCGGCGCGGCCGACCGCATCCGGCCGAACGCACCTGGCGCGGGCGGCGGCAACTTGCCACGCTGACGGTTGTGTATGACTACGACATGCTGGTGCTGGGCTCCGGCCCCAGCGGGCAGAAGGCCGCGATCGCCGCCGCCAAACTCGGCAAGCGGGTCGCCATCGTGGACCGGCGCGACATGATCGGCGGGGTGTGCATCAACACCGGGACCGTCCCGTCCAAGACACTGCGCGAGGCCGTCCTCTACCTGACCGGACTGAGCCAGCGGGACCTCTACGGCAGCAGCTACCGGGTCAAGGAGGAGATCACGGTCAGCGACCTGGCGGCCCGGACCCAGCACGTGATCAGCCGGCAGACGGACGTCATCCGCAACCAGCTGGCCCGCAACCGGATCGCGATGATCACCGGCACCGGACGCTTCGCGGACACGCACGCCGTCTGGGTCGACGGGGGCTCCGGGCGGGAGGTCAAGGTCACCTTCGACAAGGTCGTCATCGCCGCGGGTACGCGCCCGGCCCGGCCGGACAGTGTCGACTTCGACGACCGGACGATCGTCGACTCGGACGGCGTCCTCAACCTCCACGCCGTGCCCCGAAGCATGGTGGTGGTCGGCGCCGGCGTGATCGGCATGGAGTACGCCTCCATGTTCGCCGCCCTCGGCACCAAGGTGACCGTGGTGGAACGCCGGGACCGGATGCTGGAGTTCTGCGACGAGGAGATCGTCGAGTCGCTCAAGTACCACCTGCGCGACCTGTCCGTCACGTTCCGGTTCGGCGAGGAGGTCGCCGCGGTGGAGAAGCACCAGACCGCGGCGCTGTGCGTCCTGAAGAGCGGCAAGAAGATCGTCGCGGACACGGTCATGTACTCGGCCGGCCGCCAGGGCCAGACCGACGATCTGGCGCTCGACGCGGCCGGGCTGGAGGCGGACCGGCGCGGCCGGATCCAGGTCGACACGAACTTCCGCACCTCGGTGGAGAACATCTACGCGGTCGGTGACGTGATCGGCTTCCCCGCGTTGGCGTCCACGTCGATGGAGCAGGGCCGGCTGGCGGCGCAGCACGCCTGCGGCGAACCGGTCCGCGCGATGCACGAGCTGCAGCCGATCGGGATCTACACGATCCCGGAGATCAGCTTCGTCGGGAAGACCGAGGAGGAGCTGACCGACAGCTCGACGCCGTTCGAGGTCGGCATCGCGAGGTACCGCGAGCTGGCCCGCGGTCAGATCGTCGGCGACTCGTACGGCATGCTGAAGCTGCTCGTCTCGCCGGACGACGGTCGGCTGCTCGGCGTACACGTCTTCGGAACCGGCGCCACGGAGATCGTCCACGTCGGGCAGGCGGTGATGGGGTGCGGCGGCACGGTCGACTACCTGGTCGACGCGGTGTTCAACTATCCGACGCTGGCCGAGGCGTACAAGGTCGCCGCCCTGGACGCGTCCAACAAGATCCGTAACATCAGCCGGATCGACGGGTGAGGGTCCTCCGGCTCGCCCGAGCGGGTCTGGCCGGGCGATCCCTCACCTCGCGATCCTGTCCAGAGCCGCGGCGAGCTGCTTCACGTCCAGGCCCGCGAGGTGGTCGAAGAAGTGCCGACGCACCGCGGCCAGGTGGGTGGGCCAGGCCTGCCTCAGGCGGGCGAGGCCGGCGTCGGTGAGCACGGCGTTCCAGCCACGCGCATCCTCCTCACACCTGACCCGCTCGACGAAGCGCTGCCGTTCCAGCTTCTGCACGACGCGGCTCATGCCGCTGAGCGACATCTCGCACGCGGTGGCCAGCTCGTTCATCCGCAGCCGGCGGTCGGGGGCCTCGGAGAGGTGCATCAGGGTGAGGTACTCGACGAGGGGAAACCCCTGTTCCCGGAGCATGTCGGCATCGATGGCGCGGGGCAGGGCGTAGATCACGCGATTGAGGGACCGGGCGATGTCCTCCTCGTCCGGGCTGAGCGGTCGCAGCCCTTCTGGTATCGGCGCCGGCTGAGGTGTGACGGTGGACATGCCACCACTTTACTTGCTTGACGAAGAAAATGTCGCCCGTATAGTTGCTGCGCGAAGCAAGGACGCCCGTCCGGGCGTCCTGCCATCAGGGGAGGAACCGCGATGACCAGGATCGGAATCATCCTCGGCAGCACCCGACCGGGGCGGAACGGCGCAGCCGTGGCGCAGTGGGTCTACGACATCGCCCGGGAGCGCTCGGAGGTCGAGTTCGAACTCGTCGACCTCCTCGACTACAAGCTGCCGCACCTGGACGAGATCTACCCGCCGTCGATGGGCCAGTACCAGCAGCCGCACACGCTCAAGTGGGCCAACAAGATCGCGTCGTTCGACGGGTTCGTGATCGTGACGCCGGAGTACAACCACTCGACCTCGGGCGCGCTGAAGAACGCGATCGACTTCCTCTACAACGAGTGGAACAACAAGGCCGTCGGCTTCGTCAGCTACGGCTCGGTGGGCGGCGCTCGCGCGGTCGAGCACCTCCGGCTGATCGCCGGCGAGCTGCAGATGGCCGACGTGCGGTCCCAGGTCGCGCTGTCCCTCTTCACCGACTTCGAGAACTTCAGCGTCTTCAAGCCCAACGACCACCACCGTGACGCGCTGAACACCACCCTCGACCAGGTCGTGGCGTGGAGCCGCGCCCTCGCGCCCCTGCGCGGCAAGTGAGCACACCGCCGCGCGGTGGCACCACCGTTCGCTGACCGCCCGGGGTGCGGGCTCGCGTCGAGCCCGCACCCCGGCGGACGTGCCGCACGACGAGCAGCGGCCACCACGAGGCCGGCGGATCGGCGACGCGGACCTCCCGAACGGCGGGCCGGGAGCGCGGTTCAGTCCGGGTGGCGGTGGCCGGGGTCCCGGCGGTACTCGGGACGAAGCCGGGCCTTGGCGAAGGCGGACTTCACCGCCGCCGAAAGCGCTTCGATGTCGTACGCGCCGTGGTGGCGGCTGCCGTTGATGAAGAAGGTCGGCGTTCCGGAGACGCTGCTGAGGTCGGCGGAGTCGATGTCCTCGGCGATCCGGTCCTTGCCCTTCCGCTCGGCGAGGTGTTCCCGGAACCGGTCGAGGTCCAGCCCGATCTGCTCGGCGTAGCGCATCATGTCGGCGGGGTCGAGCGCGTCCTGGTGTGCCAGGAGAAGGTCGTGCATCTCCCAGAACGCGCCCTGCTCCCCCGCTGCCTCGGCGGCCTCGGCGGCGAGTTGGGCATGCGGGTGCACGTCGGTGAGGGGCAGGTGCCGCCAGACGTACCGGATGTTGCGGAAGTCGGCCAGCAGTTCCCGGACCACCGGCTCGGCCTGCCCGCAGTACGGACACTCGAAGTCGCCGTACTCCACGACCGTCACCGGCGCCTCGCCCGGCCCACGCACGTGATCGCGTTCCAGATCGACCGGTTTCATCAGGTCGACGATCCCCTCGGCGGCGCCCAGCAGCGCGCGGGCCCGCCGCGCCGGGGAGAGCCGGGCGGCGAGGCGGAACACCAGCCAGGTGAGGGCGGACGCACCGACGGTCGCGACGAGGATGCCGAGCTTCGCGTCCTCAAGCTCGGGGCCGTCCAGCGCGTGCGTGGCGATCAGCAGGGCGATGGTGAACCCGATGCCGGAGACCGTGCCCACACCGATGACGGCGGCCCAGCCGACGGGCGGGCGGAACCGGTCGCGGCTGAACCGGGCGACCAGGTACGAGGTGGCCGCGATCCCGGCCGGCTTGCCGACGAGGTACGCCACGACGACGCCCACCGTGACCGGCGAGGTGACCGCGCGGGCCACCAGCTCGCCGTCGATCGCGATCCCGACGTTCGCCAGGGCGAAGAGCGGCACCACGAAGTAGCTCGCCCACGGGTGGTAGAGGTGCTGCAACCGCTCGTTCGGCGACAGCGCCGAGGCGAGCCCGGTCCGGGCCGAGCGGGCGAGCTGCGGGGTGGGCTGTTCCCGGAAGAGGCGGAACATCTCGCTCGCTCGTTTCAGTTCCTCTCTCCCGGGCGCGTAGGCGTAGGTGAGCAGGCCCATCACCAGGCCCACCACGACCGGGTCGACACCGGATTCGGAGACCGCGAGCCAGGCGGCCAGACCCAGCAGCGCGTACACCGGTCCCCACCGCACGCCCAGTGCCCGGACGAGCAGGACGACACCGAAGATGGCCGCCGCGACGAGCAACGCCGGCGGCGACGGATGTTCCGGGTAGGCGATCGCCAGCACCGCGATCACGATCAGGTCGTCGACGACGGAGACCGTCAACAGGAAGCCCCGCAGGCGGTCCGAGAATCGCGGCCCGAGGACGGCGAGCATGCCCAGCGCGAGCGCGGTGTCGGTGGCCATCACGACGCCCCAGCCCGCGGCGGTGGTCTCCCCGGCGTTGACGATGAGGTACATCGCGATCGGCAGGACGATGCCGCCGATCCCGGCCAGCAGCGGCAACGTCACCCGACGCCGCTCCCGCAGCTCCCCCAGGTCGAAGTCCCGACGCAGCTCCAGGCCGATCACCAGGAAGAAGAACGTCATCAGGCCGCTGTTGACCCAGGTACGCGCATCGTGTGACACCCGCCAGTCGCCGAGTTGGACCGAGAACGACGTGCCCCACACCGTCTCGTACGACGAGACGTGGAGATTGGCCCAGGCGAGCGCGGCCACCGCCGCGACCAGCAACGCCCGCGCGCTGCCGGTCTCGGTCTGCAGGAACCGGCGCAACGGGTCGTTGAGCCGGCCGACCCAGTCGGTCCGGCCGGACCACCCGCCGCGCGGAGTCTCGCCCGTCACGCAGAAATCCTCCCCCACCGGCACGCCGCCGGGCTCCGATTTGAGCAGCGACCGGAGACGACCGGCGGGGGTCTCCACGTCGGGCGCGGGTCGCGGCCCGGCCCGGACGGGCGCTCCGGCACGACGGTGGTTCATCCCGGACACCGGTGTCGGGTCCGGGACGAACCGGTCGCCCAGGGCCTGCGTCGAAGCTCCTGCCCTAGTGCTGGTGCGGCCGGTTGCGCACGAGTACGAGGGCGACCAGGGCGGCGGCGAGGAAGACGACGGCGTTGACCCGCAATCCCGCCTGCACGCCCGCCGTCAGCGCCTCGGCGAGCGCCGCCCGGACCGGTTCGGGCAGCGGGTCGCTGCCGCCGCTGCCGGCCGCCACCGACGACTGGACCGCGCTGCGGGCCGGCTCCGCGACCTGGTGCGCGGCGAGCCGCTCCGGCAGTTCGGCGAGCAGCCGGGTGGTGAACAGGGTGCCCAGCAGGGACGCGCCGAGCACCGAACCCACCTGGCGGGCTGCGTTCACCGCTCCGGAGGCCATGCCGGCCTGGGCGGGAGCGACGCTGGCGAGCGCGGCGGCGGTCGCCGGGGCGACCACCAGACCGCTGGCGGCACCGAAGAGTGCCAGCAGCGGCCAGCGGTCACCGAAGCTGGTGGCCGGGCCCTGCGCGGCCAGACCGAGGCTGGCCAGACCGCCGAGGAGGAGACCGGCGGTGAGCGGCGCCTTGAAGCCGGTGCGGCGGATGGTGCGTCCGGCGCCGAACGCGGCGAGCGCGTAGACACCGAACAGCACCAGCATCCGCCAGCCGGTGTCCAGCGGGTCGAGGCCCTGGGCGCGTTCGTGGAACAGGACGAGCAGGATCGCCACGCCGGTGAAGCCGAACAGCGACACGCCGGCGACGGCCATGACGGCGCTGAACGACGCGGATCGGAACAGTCGGACGTCGAGCATCGGCGCGGCGGTGCGCAGCTCGACCAGGAGGAACCCGGCCAGCGCCGCCACGGAGCCGAGCCACGCGGCGACCACCGGTGGGCTGGTCCAGCCGTCGCGTCCGCCCCGGATCACGGCGTAGACGAACGCGGCGATGGTGACGGTGCCCAGCAGCAGTCCGGGCAGGTCCAGCCGGCCGGCGCCCTGCCGCGACTCGGCAACCCCGACCGCGGCGACGAGGAGCGTGACGACACCCAGCACGATGGTCGAGAGGTAGACGGTGTGCCAGTGGTGCTGTCGCAGCAGCGCTCCGGCGATGAGCGGGCCCACCGCCAGGCCGATGCCGGAGGCGGCCGACCAGGCGGTGATGACCTCGGTGCGCCGATGCGGGTCGGTGAAGGTCACACCGAGGATGGCCAGGCTGTTCGGCAGGATCAGGGCGCCGCCGACGCCGGCCAGGAACTGTCCGGCGATCACCCAGGCCGGAGTTCCGGCCTGTGCCGTCACGGTGCCGCCGAGGATCATCGCGACGACGCCGGCGAGGAAGAGCCGCTTGCGTCCGTACCGGTTGCCGAGCGTCGCGGCGGAGAGGACCAGGCTCGCCACCGCCAGGGTGTACGCGCTCGGGATCCAGATCAGGGTGGTGGGCTCGACGCGCAGGTCCCGCTGGATGGTGGTCAGCGCGGAGACGGTCGCGGTGATCTGCAGGAAGGTGATCGCCGCACCCAGACACATCGCGACGAGGGTCACGATCTGCGAACGGCGGGAGGGTGACTGCGGCGGACGCCCGGGCGGCGTCACGGCCGGCCCGGTCGGGGCCAGGGTTCGCTGGTCGGTCACGAGGGCTCCTGGAGGGGTCGGTGGCGGTGACGCCGGCCGGGGAGGCGTTGCCCGCCGGGCCGGCGACGCGCCGCGGAGAAGAGGTCGCCGGCGGTCAGGGCAGCTGCGGGTAGAGCGCGGCCACGCCGCCGGAGAGCCGGCTGCGCACGTCGCGGCTCACGTCGTCGGCGACGATCTCGTACGCACCGGCCGCGAGCTGGTCGACGGCGTACCGGGCGATGTCGGCCGGGGCGTGCTTGGCGGCGGTGACCGTCCGGGTCATGTCGGTGTCCATGTAGCCGACGTGCAGACCGGCGACGCGGATTCCCGCCGGGGCGAGCGTGACCCGCAGGCTGTTGGTCAGCCCCCACTCGGCGCTCTTCGCGCCGCTGTACGCGCCTCCGCCGGGCAGGGCCAGCCAGGAGAGCACGGAGAGCACGTTGAGGATGGTGCCGCCCCCGTTGCCCTCGATCACCGGGGCGAACGCCCGGACGACGGAGAGCGTGCCGAAGTAGTGGGTCTCCATCTCCAGCCGGATCTGCTCCAGGTCGCCGGTGAGCAGGTCAGCTCCGGTGGCCGTGCCGGCGTTGTTGATCAGCAGGGTGACGTCGCCGGCTTCCGCCGCGGCGGAGGCCACCGACGCGGGGTCGGTGATGTCCAGTTGGAGCGGGCGAGCGCCGGGAAGGTCGAGGTGTCCGATGTTCCGCGCGGCGGCCCAGACCGTGGCGCCGCGGGCGATGAGCTCGCTGGCGATGGCCCGCCCGAAGCCACGGTTGGCCCCGGTGACGAGGGCGGTTGCAGCCGAGATGTCCATGTCGTCCTGTCTGTGGAGGGATACTCGCCTCTGGCTTAGGCAGAGGCAAGCCAGGTGTCGCCCAGTGAACCACCTGACTAGCGTTGACGCAAGCCAGCCCGTACGCTGGTGGCATGACGGATCTGCGGGAGAACCTCGCCGCCTGGTCCTCGGCGAACTGCTCGATCGCCCGGGCGATGGACGTCGTCGGCAGCAGGTCGGCGATGCTGATCATGCGCGACGCCCTGCTCGGCACGCGCCGCTTCGACGACTTCGTCCGCCGGGTCGGCATCGGCGAGCCCGCCATGGCGGCCCGGCTCAAGGACCTGGTCGCCGCCGGCCTCCTCGAACGGATCCCCTACCGGGAGCCGGGACAGCGCACCCGCCACGAGTATCAGCTCACCCGCAAGGGCCGCGAACTGCTCCCCGTCCTCACCGCACTGCGCAGCTGGGGCGACACCTGGGCCGCCGACGACGCCGGCCCGCCCGTCCTCGCCACCCACCGCGGCTGCGGCCACCCCGTTCGGGTGGCGCTGCGCTGCGCCCAGGGCCACGACGTCACCGGGGGGGACATCGAACTCGTCGCCGGCCCCGGCCTGATCAGGAACACCGCCGAGGATCGGCAGGACGGACCCGAGTCCTGATCAAGGAACGGCAGCTCCGGCGACGGAGACCGGCGGGCTGAGCCGCCCCTCGTTGCCGCTGCGGTCCAGCCCCGACACGCAGTAGGACAAGGGGCGGCCGGAGGGAGCGGCGCGGTCGACCCAGTCGGTGCCAAGGGTGACGCCGACGAGCCGCGCCGCGCCGCCGTCCACGCGGTAGACGGCGTAACTCGCGGCGCCGTCCCCGCGCCAGCTCAACCCCACTCCCCCGGTGTCCGCCCGCCGCGCGCCGATGACCGCGGGTGCCACCGGAGGTGCCGCCGGCAACTGCGCCATCGTGGGCACCAGTGCCGGGTCGGCGTAGTGCGCCCCGCGGTACCGGCTGACCGCGCCGAGCTTGTCGGCACGCACCTGCCGGGCGCTGAAATGGACGCTCCCGCTGACGCCGTACCGGCGGTTGAGGGCGAGCTGACGATCCAGCTCTGCCGGGTCGCGCCAGGCGCCGCGCTCGCCGACCCGGTAGTCGGCCTGGCCGATGTAGAGCTGCACCCGGGTGCCCCGAACCGTGGCCGTCCACCACGGCAGCAGCTTGGCGTAGTCGGCCCTGCCGAACCCGATGTGCCAGTAGAGCTGCGGCACCACGTAGTCCAGCCACTCCTCGCGTACCCACAGCCGCGTGTCGGCGTAGATGTCGTCGTAGCTCTGCAGACCGGCGGTGGCCGAGCCGGCCGGGTCGGTGCGCTTGTTGCGCCAGATGCCGAACGGGCTGATGCCGAACTTCACCCACGGCTTGATCGCCTTGATCCGCTCGCTCATCTCGCGGACCAGCGTGTTCACGTTGTCCCGGCGCCAGGCGTGCTTGTCGGTGAACCCGCGGCCGTACCGGGCGAACGCTGCGTCGTCCGGGAAGTCCTGTCCGGCCTCCGGATACGGGTAGAAGAAGTCGTCGAAGTGCACCCCGTCGACGTCGTACCGCTGGACCGCCTCCAGCATCGAGTCCTCGACGAAGGTGCGCGCCGCCGGGATGCCCGGGTTGAAGTACAGGCGGCTTCCGGGCTGGTCGGCGCTGGGATAGGTCACCGCCCAGTCGGGGTGCTGCCGCAACGGGTGGGTCGGCGCGAGCCGGTCCAGCCTGGGGCCGGGCCCGCCCACCGTCGCCGGCTGCCCGCCCCGGTACGGGTTGAACCAGGCGTGGAACTCCAGGTTGCGCGCGTGCGCCTCGGCGACCATGAACTCCATCGGGTCCCAGCCGGGGTCGCGGCCGTCGCGTCGTCCGGTCAACCACTCCGACCACGGCGCGTACCTCGACGGCCAGAGCGCGTCCCCGCTCGGCCGCACGTGCACGAAGACCGCGTTGTGGTTGTGCCGCACGGCCAGGTCCAGCCAGCTCCGGAACTCCGCCCGCACCGTCTCGGCCGGGAGACCGCGTCGGCTCGGCCAGTCGATGTTGTTCACCGTCGTGATCCACATGCCCCGCAGCTCGCGCGCCGCCCGGACCGCCCGGCCGGCACAGACGGCGGTGCCGCCCGCCGGGCCGGCACCGAGGGCCGCCGCGCCGCCGGGCGCCGGTGCACCGCCGCCGGCCCGGTCCCGAAACGACCAGACGCCGACCGCGACCGCCACGGCGAGTACGACGACCGCCGCGACGATCGCCTGGGCACGACGGCGGCGGGCACGGGGCTGGTCGGGGGAAGGCATCGCCCCAGTCTGCCGAGTACGCCCACCGCGTGCACCAGGCGGGCCGTTACTTAACGGGCAGCTAAGGCTGGCTCGCTGATCCACCCGCGCACCACCGCGTGGTTAGGCTGTCGCCATGCTGGACCCGGTGTGTGGGAGCGACCTCGATGGCTGACGCCGACGACGTGCGCCGGTTGGCGCTGGCGCTGCCGCACGTGGTCGAGATCGACAGTGCGGGCTTCGACTTCCGGGTCGCCGACAAGGGGTTCGTCTGGTCCTACCCGGAACGCCGACCCGGTGCGCCGCGGCTGATCCGCACCGACATCGCCGTGCTGTACGTCGGTGACGAGGCGGAGAAGCAGGCACTGCTCCTCGGCGAGCCCGACCTCTTCTTCACCACGCCCGCATACGACGGCCTTCCCCTGGTCATGCTGCGGCTGACGCAGGTCGGTGTCGACCGCCTGGAAGAACTCGTCACCGACGCCTGGCGCATGCGTGCCCCGGACTCGCTCGTCGGTGACCTCGACGACGGCACCCGGCCCGTCGACGGCTGATCCGCGCGGGAGCCGTCCGGTCGGTCGAGGCGGCACTCCTCCCCGCTGAGCTGGGCGACCTTTTTCCACATTGTCCAGTGGACGATCACTGGACGCAGATGGCTTGGTGTCGGCCGGCGCCGAGTGCCAGCGTCGATGCGCAATCACCCACAGCAGAAAGGGAACTTCGTCGTGCGTATTTCGCAGAGGATCGCCGCGCTGGGACTCACGGCCGCCGCCGTGACGGCGGGGACCGTGGTTCATGCCGCACCGGCACAGGCCGCGCTCTACGGCGGGCAGTGCGGCTCCGGTTACGGCGTCGTCAACCTGATCGACCTTCCCGACCTGCGGGGCACGGTCTACCTGACCTACAACTCGTCCTCGGGCAAGAACTGCGTCGTCACCCTGCGGGAGAGGCCCGGCACCGCCACGCTGATGGAGGCCTACCTGCGCCGTTCCGGCACCTCCTCCTGGGCCAAGGACAGCGGCAACTTCACCACCTACGCCGGGCCGGTCTACGTGTCGGCGGCGGGCTCGTGCGTCGACTGGGGCGGCACCATCGGAACCGCCTCCAAGACCCGCTACGGCACCAACTGCGGCTGACCCGACCGACAGACCCGACCAGCAAGCACGGAGGAAGACACATGAAGCTCGTCAGGACCACCGCCGCAACCACCACCGTCACCGCCGCCGTGATGGCCGGAGCGTTGGCAGCGGCGACCCCGGCGTACGCGGCCACCTACGGGGGCGAGTGCGGGTCCGGCTACGGCGTGGTGAACTCCGCCTCGATCGGCTCCAAGGGGACCGTGTTCCTCACCTACAACTCGGCCACGGGCAAGAACTGCGTGGTCGCCAAGCGGAACACCGCCGGCTCGGCGGTGCTCGTCGAGGCGGGCCTCGCAATTCACCCGGTCGGAAACCACTGGACGGCCTACGACGGCGGCTACTACCGGTCCTACGCCGGTCCGATCTACCTGTCCGCGGCGGACAGGTGCGTGGACTGGATGGGCCGCATCAGCGGCACCGAGGGGGGCAAGCGCGGCACCAACTGCGGCTGACCCGTTCGGGCAGCTCTCTCCTCCGCCGCCGGGCGACCGATCCGGTGTGCGGGCGCGGAGCAGGAACGGGGGCGAAGCCCTGCCGATGGGATCCGGCAGGGCTTCGCCGCCTCACCACCGGGTCACGAGCCACCGACCCGTACGTCCAGGAACACCGGACGCTTGAGCGGGAAGTGCGTTCGTCCCTGCTCGTCGGCCATCTTCCAGTAGATCTTGCAGTGACCCGGCTTGCTCGGCGTGCGGACGGTCACCGCGATGTCCACGGCCTCTCCCGGGCTCGTCTGCGGGATGGCGACGGCTGTCGGCGCCTGGCAGGGCGCGTCGTTCACCCGCGCCAGGTAGCGGTTCGCCCACGGCACGGTGCCCGTGTTGCGGATCCTCCAGACCTTCGTGAACGAGGAGTCGGGCGGCACCAGCGACCCGTCGGGATAGGTGATGTCGCCTTCGAACCGGGAGTCGTCATGGTCGGGCGAGGCGGCGACCGGTGGTGTCACGCCGGCATTGCTTCCGCCCGTCTGCCGGTCGACCATGACGACGGCGAGCACGGCGCCGGCGAGGGCGGCCACGGCCGCACCGACGCCGACGCCGACGCGTCGACGGCGCGCCCGGCCGGGCTCCTCGACCTCGCCGGTCGCGGACCGTGGCGTCGCCTCGGACGCCGTGGACGTCGCCGCCACCCCGGCCGGTTCCGGCATGACGCCCGCCGCCGTGGCCGTCTCCGCCGCCGGTTCCGGTGCCACGTCGGCCGCCGACGTGGTGTCCGTCGGCTGCCCGGCGGCCCTGGTCCGTATCCAGCGGTCCCGCCACTCCTTCTCGGTGGCCCGCGGGTCGTGGCCGAGCCGGTCGACGGCGAGAACCCGGACGAATTCCCAGGTCGTCTCCCAACTGGGAAGACTCCGGCCCTGCGCCGCGGCGGCCAGGGACGACTTCGAGGCCGCGGCGCCCAGGCGCACCGACATCTCCTCGTACGAGGGAGCGCCCGCGTCCTGCTTCAACCGCCACAGGCGGTCGGCGAAGGCGCCCACCGGGCCGGAACCGGGATCAGGAGGCGTCGGCCGTCGCCCCCGCCGTCGCGGTCCCCGATGCTGCCCCTGCGTTTCCTTCTCCACGTCCCCCACCTCGTCACCACCGAGCAGGCAAGCGCGGCCGCGCATCCGGCGCGTGCGCCACCATATCCGTGCCGTGATTCCGACCCCCGAAGGCGTACGGCAGCGGCAGCGGGTAGAAGCACAGGTCACGCCATTTCTCGCCGATTCCGTCGGTGCTGGACGCGCGGCGATTCCGGCTCGCGCCGGTGACCGTCGACGCGCGACGCGAAACAGTCGTGAGCTGCGGCCAAATGCATTCCTGTCGCCCGGAACGACGTCATTGAGATTTTCACCACTCGATCGGCCCGACGTTCGCGCCGGCCACCCCACACTCGGCCGCACGGCGACAACGGAAGCGCCCGGGTGCCCATGCGGCGGACCGGGCTTCCGCTCATCCGCGCCGGGGGCCACGACCAGCGTGGTACGACTGCACCAGCACTGGCCCGACGCGCACGGAGTGGGCGGGACATGACGATCGGTGGCTGGCGGGGACTGCTTCATGCCCGCGAGGGTGAGCTGCTTCTCGACCTGGTCTTCGTCTTCGCGCTCACCCGGTTCTCCGAGCGTCTGATCGAGGACTTCACGACGGAGCGGCGGATCGTCCTGCCGGAACTCGGCCAGACTGTGCTGCTGCTGCTCGCGCTCTGGCTGATCTGGATCCACGCGGCGTTCGTGACCAGCGTCCTCGGGCCGCGGGATCGGGCGGTCCAACCGGTGATCGTCTGGATCATGTTCGGCAGCATGATCATCGCGGTCACGTTGCCCCACGCGTTCGGCGACCGCGCGGTGGTCTTCGCGATCACGTACGTCGCCATCCAACTCGGCAAGCCCGTCGTCCTGATGCTCGGACGGTACGACCGCGAGGGCCACGCCCCCGCGCGGGCGCTCTGCTGGGCGGCGCTGTCCGCCGTCCCCTGGCTCGCCGGGGCCGCCCTCTTCGCATAGAGTCCCACACGCGGGATCCTGTGGACGCTGGCGCTGGCACTGGACTACACGGGGCTCTTCCTCGGCTGGCCGGTACCACGGTTCGGCCGCACCCGATTGCACGACTGGAGAATCGCCGGCGAGCATCTCGCCGAACGCTTTCAGCAGTTCGTCATCATCACGCTCGGAGAGACGATCCTGCTCACCGGACTGACGTTCGCCGAAAAGTTCACCCCCGACCGGGTGGCACCCACCGTGGTGTCCTTTGCCAGCACGGTGCTCATCTGGCGAATCTACTTTCACCGGGCCGGGGCGCTGTTTCCCGCGGCCATTGAGACCGTCCCCGACCCGGCCCGCCTCGGTTGGTCAGCGGTCCACACCCACCTGATCATCGTGGCCGGCATCCTCGCGACCGGCGTCTCCCACGCACTGGTCATCGACAATCCGGTCGGGCACGAGGACCCGTTGTGGCTCGCGGTCATCCTGGGCGGGCCCGCGCTGTTCCTGGCCGGGCGTTCCCTCCTGGAGTACCAGGTGTTCGCCCGGGTCTCCGCGTCCCGGGTCGTCGGGCTGCTCGCGCTTGCCGCCCTGGTGCCGCTGACGGTCGCCCGGACACCGGCGACCGCCGCCAACGCCCAAGTCGTCGTCCTGGCCGCAGTGGCGGTGTGGGACGCGATCCGCGAGCGGAGACACCCGGGCGAGGCGCCCGCACCACCGTCGCGTCGGCCCGCCACCTGATTCACACCGGCGCCAAATCGGCGTTACCGGACGACGCCGCGCCTTCTTGACTAGCGTGGGTGCGGAGCCGATCAGCGGGAGGTGATGCCGGTGACGATGGAAGCGGAGCGCACCCTGCGGGCGGAGGACGTCAGCCACCTGGCGGAGCTCGCCGCCCAGTTGCGGGTGGACTCGATCAGGTGCAGCACGAAGGCCGGCTCCGGTCACCCGACCTCGAGCCTGTCCGCCGCCGACCTGCTCGCCGTGCTGATCTCCCGGCACCTGCGGTACGACTGGGCGGACCCGGGCGGTCGCGCCAACGACCATCTGATCTTCTCCAAGGGCCACGCCTCGCCGCTGCTGTACGCGGTCTTCAAAGCCGTCGGGGCGATCACCGACCAGGAGCTGGTCGACACGTACCGTCAGTTCGGGTCGCGCCTGCAGGGACACCCGACGCCGGCGCTGCCCTGGGTCGACGTCGCCACCGGTTCGCTCGGTCAGGGGCTGCCCGTCGGCGTCGGGATCGCGCTGGCCGGTCGGTACCTCGACCGGCTGCCGTTCCACGTGTGGGTGCTCTGCGGGGACAGCGAGACGGCCGAGGGCTCCGTCTGGGAGGCCCTGGACAAGGCCGGCCACTACGGCCTGCACAACCTCACCGCGATCGTCGACGTGAACCGGTTCGGGCAGCGCGGGGAGACCGAGCTGGCCTGGGATCTGGACACCTACCGGCGACGGGTCGAGGCGTTCGGTTGCCAGGCGATCGTCGTCGACGGCCACGACCTGGTGGCCGTCGACGACGCGCTCGGCCGGGCCCGGCAGGCGACCGGCCCCACCGTCGTGCTCGCGCGGACAGTCAAGGGCAGCGGGGTGCCCGACGTCGAGAACCAGCCGGGCTGGCACGGCAAGCCGATGAAACCCGAGGCGGCCGAGCGGGCCGTCGAGGCCCTCGGCGGCGTACGCCAGATCCGCGTCACCGGGCCGCGGCCCGAGCCGGCCCCGCCCGCCGCCACCCCGACCGGCGGGCCACCGGAGCTGCCGCGCTACGACCGGGGCGCGAAGGTGGCCACCCGGAACGCGTACGGTGATGCGCTGCGCGCGCTCGGCTCACGGCCGGACGTGGTCGCCCTGGACGGCGAGGTCAGCGACTCCACCCGCGCCGACCGGTTCGCCGAGGCGTACCCCGACCGGTTCTTCGAGATGTTCATCTCCGAACAGCAGATGGTCGCCGCGGCGGTCGGCCTGCAGGTGCGCGGCTACCGGCCCTTCGCCTCGACCTTCGCCGCCTTCCTTTCCCGCGCCTACGACTTCATCCGGATGGCCGCCATCTCCCGCGCCGACATCGCCCTGTCCGGGTCCCACGCCGGCGTGGAGATCGGGGCGGACGGCCCGTCGCAGATGGGGCTGGAGGACCTGGCCGCCATGCGCGCCATCCACGGCTCCACCGTCCTCTATCCCAGTGACGCCGTGTCCTGCGTCGCCCTGGTCGCCCAGATGGTCGACCGCGCGGGCATCACCTACGTGCGCACCACCCGGGGCGGGTACCCCGTCCTCTACGACAACGACGAGACCTTCCCGATCGGCGGCAGCAAGCAGGTGCGCGGCGGTGGCGACGACCACGTCGCGCTCATCGGCGCCGGGGTGACGGTGCACAACTGCCTCGCCGCCGCCGACGAACTGGCGGGCGAGGGCATCAACGCCCGGGTCATCGACCTGTACTCGGTCAAGCCCCTGGACTCCGACCGGCTGCTGGGCGCCGTCCGGGACACGGGCGGCCGGCTGGTGGTCGTCGAGGACCACTACCCGCAGGGCGGGCTCGGTTCCGCCGTCCTCGAGTCGCTGGCGGACCTCGCCGTGCCCGCCCGGGTGACCCGCCTGGCGGTACGGGGGCTGCCCACCTCCGGGACGCCCACCGAGCTGATGGACCAGGCGGGTATCGGCGTGACAGCCATCGTCGAGGCGACCCGCGCCCTGCTGGCCAACACGCACTGACCGCCGGCCCCGGTCGGGGTCCCCGGCGGTCAACGTGGCCGTCGTGTCGGGTGTCCGGTGTCGGAGAAGAGAGGACCGGTCCCGCGCGACGGTCCGGCCCTCTCCCCCGGCCCGCCGACGTTCAGAGAAGGCCGTCGGCGATGCCCAGCGGCCCGGTCGTCGACGCCGAAACCTCGCCGTGCGCGCCGGCGTCACCGTAGACGTGACCGCTCACGCCGGTGTCGACGGTGCCGGTGACGCCGGAGACGACCCCGTCCACCTGCCCCGTCACGCCGCCCGCGGTGGACGGCACGTCCACCGCCAGGAGCACGCCGCCGGAGCCGTCGCCGAGGCCGAGCCCACCCAGGGTGTCGTCGACTCCGAGCGAACCGACGACGCCCTCCACCTGGCCGTGCGTGCCGGCGAGGGGGCCGCCGAGCAGGCCGTCGGCGACGCCGAGCAGGCCCGAGTCGGTGGTCGCCAGCAGCGCGTCCGGGCTGGCGACCGTGGTGGTGACGTCCCCGACCGCCGGGGCGGTCGCGACCTCCACCGCGCCCACCACGTCCGCGTCGAGCGTGTGGGCCACGTCGTGCACCCCGGTCAGGTCCGTGGCCAGGCCGTCCGACCCGACGCCCACGCCGATTCCCGGCAGCACGTACGCCCCTGCCGTCACGCTGCTCGGGTCCACGGCGATCGCGCCCAGGGCGCCGGCCGCGACACTCACCCCGCTGTCCGAGCTGCTGACACTGATCTGCTGCGTGACGTACTGCAACTGGCCGACCACGTCGGTGGCGTCGGTCACCAGCGGCCCGAAGCCGAGCTGGCCGGTGACCGAGGTGACCGCCGAAACGCCGTACGCCGGAACGTGGTCGACCACCAGCGGGACGACCTCCTGCACGTCCGCGACGGTGATGTCGGTCAGCCCCGCCGCCAGGAGCTCGCCCTGCGGGTCGAGCTCGAAGGCCGACAGCGCGGCCGAATCGGTGACCAGGTTGAGCACGAAGTCGTGCAGGGTCTGGTGCCCCTCCGCGTGCACCGTCTGGTGCGATTCCACGTGCGCGGGCTGCTGCGTGTCCGCCTGCGCACTCTGGTGCGAATCCGCGTGCAGGGTCTGGTACGAGTCCATGTGCGGGTACTCCTCGGAAGAGGGCCATCGAGCGTCGACAGCGACGCTATGGCCGACGCCGGGACGGCACATCGGGGATGCGCCCGCAAGCTTGCCGGCCCGATCCGGGCCGGCACCGCTCGCGGAGCCAGGGGGGACGGGGATCCGTGCGCCGGGGGTGGGCCCGCTATGCCCGGGGGGCGTACCGCGGACGATAGGGGCTCTAGGGGGTGCCCCTCATCGGTGCGAGGGGCGTCGGCTGCCGGTCATGCCTTCGGCGGGGAGAGCGCCGTGCGGAGCTGCCGGCGTGAGCTGATTCCGAGCTTGCCGAAGACGT
The DNA here is from genome assembly GCF_049315255.1 of Micromonospora sp. WMMD558. Lineage (NCBI taxonomy): Bacteria > Bacillati > Actinomycetota > Actinomycetes > Micromonosporales > Micromonosporaceae > Micromonospora > Micromonospora sp. WMMD558. The sequence continues at coordinate 5,813,092 of NZ_CP186061.1, forward strand.
TGCCGAGGTGCCACTCCACCGTGCGGGGACTGATGAACATCTGGGCGGCGATCTCGGAGTTGGTGTGTCCGTCTCTGGCCAGCCTGGCGATCTGTGCCTCCTGGCTGGTGAGTTCGGTGGCCGTTTCGGCCCGCCGCCTGCGTACCGTTTCCCCGGTGGCCAGAAGCTCCCGACGGGCGCGCTCGGCGAGACCGTCGGCTCCCATCCGGCTGAATGCCTCGTAGGCGGAACGTAGCTGGGTGCGGCTCTCCTGCCGGCGGTTCTGGCGACGCAGCCACTCGCCGTACAGCAGGCGGGCGCGGGCCAGGTGGACGACGATGCGACACCGGCCGAGGTGCTCGATCGCCTCCCGGTAGAGCGCATCGGCAACCTGTTCGTCGCTGAGGAGCGCCCGGGAGCATGCCTCCACGCCAAGGGCCCAGTGCGTTCCGCTCGCGCGGGTACGTACGGTGAGCTTGTCCAGCGCCGCCGCGGCGGGCTCCGGCTGCCCGCTGCGGGCGGCAGCCTCGATCAGTTCGAACAGCGCCCACCCGAAGAAACCCAGGTCCTCGTACTGGCAGGCCCGGGTCGCGGCGGCCAGCGCCGTCTCGTAGTGGCCGAGGCCGTTGTACAGCGCCGCGGTCGCGTAGTGGGCGAGGCTGACCGTTCGTCCCTCCCCCCAGGCGCTCACCTCCTCGATGGTCGTCTCGATGAGGTCCATCGCCTCGGATTCCTCTGCTCGCCAGGCGTTGAGGACCAGTGACGTGTACATCATCGGTGCGCCGCCCGTCGCCGCCGAGATGGCGGTCGCTTCGTCGATCAACGCCGAGGCGGTACCGAACTCTCCCGCGAAGACGTGGTAGCCCGCCTTGTACGTCAGGGCCATCGGGAGGACGGAGAGCGCCCCCGTTTCGCGGGCGATGCGGACGGCGGCGTTCGCCATCTCGTGCCAGGCGTCGTCGTCCCACACCTCTGGGACGAGCGGCTCGGGTATCACCCGGAACGCCAGCCACAGCCAGCGGCTGTCCGCGTCCGTCGCGCCGGATCGCTGTTGCTGCCGGATGATGTACAGCGCACGCTTGACGGCGTCGACGCCGGCCGCATGACCATCGATGATCAGCCCCGCCATGGCGTCGAGGAGGACGTCGACCTCCCGTGACGGCGTCGGCGGCGAGGGTCCGGCGCGGACCGCCTCGGCCACCGCCCGCTGCCCGGGCCCTTCACTGAGACGGCCGGCGAAGATCGCCGCGCCGAACGCCTCCAACAGCGTGTCACGGGCAAGGGCGGCGTCGAGGGGCGCGAGCCGGTGCGCGGCGTCGAGCAGAAGCCGCGGTGCGGTACCGCAGCGGAGCCGGGAGAACACCAACCGGGCTCGCAACCGCTCGAGCCGGGCCCGCCGCAGGTCGTCCAGTGGGCCCGCCTCCGCGACCGCCAGCAGGTTGTCGGCCTGTTCCGCGCCACCGGCCTCGATGTCGAGCTGCGCGGCGGCCAGCGCTCGGGCGACGCGTCGCGCGGGATCGGGCGTCAGCTCCGCCGCCCGCCGCAGGAAGCAGGCGGCGGCGGCGGCTCCGCCCCTGCCCTGCGCGCGGTCGGCCGAGAGCTCCAGATCGGCGGCGACGCTCTCGTCGGGCCCGGGGGCGGCCTGAGCACGGTGCCACGCCCTGCGGTCGGGATCCAGGTGGGGATCGGTGGCCTGCGCCAAGGCTCGGTGCGCCGTCCGGCGATCCGCCGGGGGCGTCCGTTGGTAGACGGCGGAGCGCACCAGCGGGTGGCGGAAGCGCACCCTGGCGCCGAACTCGACCAGTCCTCTGCTCTCGGCCGGGCATGCGGCGTCCGCCGGGATCGCCTGCAGACCGGCTGCGCGCCACAGCAGGCCTCCGTCTCCGGTCGGCTCAGCCGCTGCGATCACCAACAGCCGCTGACTGTCCGGCGGTAAGGACAGGAACTGCTGGTGGAAGGCATCCTCCAGGTGGTTCGCCACGGGGTCCCGGCCGGCGAGCCAGAACCCGCCCGCCAACTCGGCGGGTCCGAGCGCATGTGGCAGGTGCAGCAGGGCCATCGGATTGCCGTGAGCCTCGGCGACGATCCGGTCCCGCACCAACGGGTCGAGCGGGGCGGGGCAGGCCGACGCCAGAAGGGCACGCGCGTCGGCCTCGCTGAGGCCCTCCACGACCAGCTCCGGAAGACCGGCCAGCTCACGAGCGGGCTCCCGCAGCGCGAAGATCAACGCGATGGGTTCCGCCATCAACCGCCTGGCGACGAACGCCAGCACCCCCATGGACTCGTCATCGAGCCACTGCGCGTCGTCGACGAGGCAGGCCAACGGCCGGTTCTCCGCGGCGCCGGCCAGCAGTCCGAGCACCGCCAGGCCGACGAGGAAGGGACTCGGTGCCTCGCCCTCCTGCAGCCCGAACGCGACGGCCAACGCATCGCACTGCGGTCCGGGCAACTCGTGGAGCCGACCCAGCATCGGCGCACAGAGCTGATGGAGGGCGGCGAACGGAAGGCCCATCTCCGACTCGATGCCCGCGATGGCCAACGTGCGGAACCCGGCCGCCCGGCCGGCTGCGTGATCCAGCAACGCGGTCTTGCCGATCCCGGCCTCCCCGCGAAGGACCAGAACCGCACTGCCCCCGGCCCGTACCCGGGCGAGCACCCGCTCCAACGCGGCCAGCTCCCGGCCTCGGCCTCGCAGTTCGACGCGCGTGTCGATGGCGGGCACCCCCATGCGTCGATCTTCCTGGTCGCGGCGTGCCAGGCCGCGCGACCAATGCGGTCATTTTACTCAAATCGGGTCGGCGCTCTCCGGGTCAATGTCGACCCGGAGGTGACCTCGCGGGTTCGGGGCGGACGTGGCGAGTCACCCCAGACTGGACGTGACCTGCCCAAAGGTCGCCGATCCGAGGCGCGAGGAGCGCCACCCCGGGGTTCGGCCACGGGGCCGGACCCGGGGGTTTCCCTGGGGCGGCGCACGCCCACCTCGGCGATCGTGGACGGGCCGGCGCACGAGGGGCACGGACCCGCCAGGACAACGGCCCCACCCGGACGCCCTCGTGCGAAAGAAGGCCGGCGCATGCCGTTTGTCAGCGGCAAAGGGCAGAACGCCCGTTTCAATCACCCATCAGCACAGAAAGGAAACCCTGCATGTCTGCCACACAGGACGTGCCCGCGATTCGACCGTTCCGGGTCGAGGTCCCGGAGGCGGAGCTCAAGGAGCTGCGAAAGCGCATCCTGGCCACGCGCTGGCCCGAGAAGGAAACCGTCGACGACCAGTCGCAGGGCCCGCAGCTCGCCACGATGAAGGAACTCGCGCGCTACTGGGCCTCGGAGTACGACTGGCGCAAGGTCGAGGCCAGGCTGAACTCCCTGCCGCAGTTCATCACCGAGATCGACGGCCTCGACATCCACTTCGTCCACGTGCGGTCGAAGCACGAGAACGCCCTGCCGCTCATCGTCGCGCACGGCTGGCCGGGCTCGATCATCGAACAGCTCAAGATCATCGAGCCGCTGACCGATCCCACCGCACACGGCGGCACCGCGGAGGACGCCTTCCACGTGGTGATTCCGTCGATGCCCGGCTACGGGTACTCGGGCAAGCCGACGGCGACCGGCTGGGGGCCGGACCGCATCGGTCGCGCCTGGGTGGAGCTGATGAAGCGCCTCGGCTACGACCGGTTCGTGGCGCAGGGCGGCGACTGGGGCGCGGTCGTCGTGGACCTGATGGCCGCGGAGGCGCCCGACGGGCTGCTCGGGATCCACACCAACATGCCCGGCGTGATCCCGACCGAGATCGACAACCTGTTCCACAAGAACATCATCGGGGCGGCCAACGCCCTCGAGTCGCTGCCGGCCGATCTCTCACCGGAGGAGCGGCAGACGTGCGAGCAGTTGGACTTCGTGTGGAAGCACGTCACGTACGCCCTTCAGATGGCCGCTCGCCCGCAGACGCTGACCGGGTTGGCGGACTCGCCCGTCTTCCTGGCCGCCTGGATGCTCGACCATGACGCGGCGAGCCTGGCACTGATCTCACGATCCTTCGCCGGGGTGCCCGAGGGTCTGACGCGCGACGACGTCCTCGACAACATCACCCACTTCTGGCTGACGAACTCGGGGGTCTCCGCGGCGCGACTCTATGCGGAGAACAGGTTCTCGTTCTTCGGCGTCAAGGGTGTCACGATCCCCGTTGCCGTGAGCGTCTTCCCGGACGAGCTCTACCAGGCCCCAAAGAGCTGGGCAGAGCGGGCGTACCCCGATTTGATCCACTACAACCGGGTCGACAAGGGCGGTCACTTCGCGGCGTGGGAGCAGCCGCGAATCCTCGTGGAGGAGGTGCGCGCCGGCTTCCGGTCGCTTCGCTAGGCGACCGCGCCTGACCGGCGGAGCATGCTCCGACCAGCGAGGGCGGCCGAGTGGCTCACTTCCAGCCTCTCGGCCGCCCTCGCCCGGTCGCCTACTGGAATCGCGCCGCTCGACCCTGCGGCTGGCGTCCTGTTCGTACCATGGCGCCCTGGGTGTGGGAGGTCGTCATGTCGGTCCGGAACCGAGCAAATACACCGTGGCTCCCGCCGCGCTGGTTCATCCGTCTGGCCTGGTCGGTGCACCGGGGCCTGTACCGGGTCTGCCGCGGCCGGGTCGGCCTGTGGCGGCCACGCGCGAATCGCTGGGGCACGCTACGGCTGACCACCACCGGGCGCCGCACCGGTCAGCAGCGCAGCGTCATCCTCGGGTACGTCGAGGACGGGCCGAACCTGGTCACGTTGGCGATGAACGGGTGGGGCGAGGCCGAGCCCGCCTGGTGGCTCAACCTGCAGGCGCACCCGGACGTGACCGTCGACCTGGTCGACGGGCAGCGACCGGTACGCGGTCGCGCCGCGACCGGTGACGAGCGGTCGAGGCTGTGGGCCCGCTGGTGCGAGATCGACACGAATCTCGACGGCTTCGCGGCGCGGCGGCCGTCCGAGACCGCGGTGGTGGTCCTGGAGCCGGGATTCGGCACGTCGGACGCGGGGAGCGCGCGGGAGCGTCCCTAGTCCTCGTCCGTGACGCGGATGATGACCTTCCCGGGCGCTCGGGGGGCGTCGGGCCCGAATGCGGCCACCGCCTCCGACAGGGGCCGGATCGCTCCGATGTTCGGGGTGAGTCGTCCGTCGCGCAGTCGCGCGGCCAGTTCGGTGAGTTGAGAGCGGTCGGCTTCGACGACGAAGAAGACCGCGCGGCCGTTCTGGGGCTGGACCTCTGGCGGGCCGGCGATGGTGACGAGCGTGCCGCCGGGACGCACGAGTGCGGTCGAGCGGTCCCGGATGTCGCCGCCGATCACGTCGAAGACCACATCGACCTGTCCGACGTGCTCCAGACTCTCGTGCTCGAGATCCACGAACGCGGCGACGCCGAGCTTCAGCGCGGTGTCCCGGTCGCGCGCACGGCCGGTGCCGATCACTCGTACGCCCACCTCGCGGGCGAGCTGGACCGCGAGCGAGCCGACACCGCCCGCGGCGCCGTGGATCAGGACGGTCTGACCCGGTTCCACGCGGGCGTGGACGAAGAGGGCCTGCCAGGCGGTCAGTCCGGAGATCACCCCGGCCGTGGCCACCGCGTGGTCGACGTCCCCGGGCAGCGGGGCGAGGTTGCGTGCCTCGACGGCCACGTACTCGGCCAGCGAACCGTTACGCGTCCAGTCGGTCAGGCCGAACACCCGCTGTCCCACGCTCAGCCCCGTGGTGCCGTAGCCCAGCTCGGTCACGACACCGGACACCTCGTGCCCGGGAACGGACGGGGTACGGTCCCGGCCGGCCCGGTCGGTCCAGGTCCCCGGCCAGGTCAACTCCCCGGGGGTGAACCCTGCCGCGTGCACGCGCACCATGACCTCGTTCTCCGCCAGATGCGGGTGCGGCAGCTCGGTCAGCGTCAGCCCGGCCAGTCCGGCCTCTCGATCCCGCACAGTGATCGCTTGCACAACAGCTCCCCTCTCTGGTGAGGTCCGTGCGGCACCGTCATCCCGATGGGCTCCGCTCCGTCACATCCTCTCCGGTGTCCGCACCGGACGGGGCAGGATTACCGATCTGCCCAACGGTTGTGGGGCATCGACGCGGCGTGCGCGGCCGGTTGTCGCATCACGACACCGACCGGCCGGATGCCGGTGTCGTATCCGGCCGAAGCGCCAACGCCACCAGGCGTCGTCCGGACCCGCCGCCGGCCGACGAACATGCCTAGGGCGTGCCGCTACACCTACGTGATCATGACGTGATTGGCGCGCCGTGGCTCGGGCTGGACCATGGTCAGCAGGCTCTCGCCCTCGGCGAGGACGGCGTCGCGCTGATCCGCCGTAAGGGTGCGCAGCGACGTGATCCGTAACGTCGCCGCGCCGTCGTCGACGGTGACCGCCCAGGTGCCCGCGACCCGGCCGTCGACCAGCAGGAAGCGGGCACCCGCGACGCTCAGCCCACGATGCTCGGTGTCGATGACGCGGCTGCGGTCGTCGTAGCCGAGCACCGCGTTGTCGAACGCCGGCAGGAAGCGCGGCGGCGCCGGGGTCTCCGGGTCGGGCAGCGCGCCGTCGGGCACGTCGAGCAGCTCGCGGCCGCGCTCGTCGCGGAACGTGCGCAACCGCGGTCGCAACCGGTGGACCGACTCCCGCAGCCCACTCAGCCCCGACCAGGCGCGGATGTCAGCACTGGCCGCCGGGCCGTAGGCGGCGAGGTAGCGCAGGACCAGCGCGTCGACGGTGGCCGGCGAGGCCGGCTCCAGCGGGCGGCCCAGCCACGCCTCGATGGTGGTGTTGTGCGCCGCGCCGCGCTCGCCCCAGACCCCGCGGGGTGGCACCTGCACGAGCGGCACGAGGGTGCTGAGCGCGTCACCCAGCCAGCGCGGCTCCACCCCCGGCCAGCGGTCGGCGATCACGCGGGCCGCGTCGGTCAGCATGCGCGGGCGCTCCTCGAACAGCGGCCGGCCCAGTTTCGTCAGCTCGTCGAGGTCGACGCCGGGCAGCACCCGGCGCAACGTCGACCACATGCGTTTGACCAGCATCGCCTGGTGCACGGGCCGGAGCGCGAGGCAGTCCCGTGCGGTCACCAGGTGGAGGGTGCGGCGCATCAGCAGCGTGCGGACCGCCTCGCGACTCAGCAGCAACCCGGCCAGCGCCGACGGCTGGAAGCCGGCCAGCCGGCTCCACAACCCGACGTACGGCTCCAACGGCTCCTGCGCCTGCAACCCCACCAGGTGCTCGAGGGCGTCGGCGACCGGCATGTCGTGCCGCTGCAGCAGGAGCTGGCGGGACAGGAGCGCCCGGTTGAGGGCGCGGCGGTCGAGCACGCTCATGGGGCTGACGCTATCGCCCACCCCGGACACTCCCCAGGCGCCAGCCGCTGTCCGCCCCGCTATCCGGGGCGCTTCGCCGCCAAGCCGGTGCACCGCTGTGCGGTGGCGAGTTTGTCGAGGATGCGCTGCTCGCCACGGCCGGTGGCCGGCACCGGCTGGCCGCTGCCGGAGACCACCGCCGGGACGAACCGGCTGTCCACCACTGTCCGGCCGCGTACGACCAGGTTCAGTACGCCGGAGTCCGTGCTGTGCGACTTTCCGTACCAGAGGAAGTTGCCCAGTCCGTAGTGCACGTAGGTCGCGCCCAGCCAGCCGTCACCCAGCAGCGTGTGCGCGTGCGTACCGACCACGATGTCGGCGCCGGCCGCGGAGAGCTTTCCGGCGAACGTCTTCATCTCCCCGCTCGGGCACGACCTGCCCTCGACGCCCCAGTGCATGAAGACGATAACCAGGTCGGCCTGCTCCCGGGCCGAACGCACCGCGGCGGTGGCCCGCGCGGGATCGAACGCCATTGCCACCCCCGGTCGGCTGTCCGTGGCCCGCCACGACCCGGCCAGGTCGTGCACCTGCGACATGCCGAGCACCGCGATCCGCAGCCCTCGTACGGTGGTGAGCCAGGGCGCATACGCCGCGTCGGCGTCGCGGCCCGCGCCGAACACCGGGTACCGGGCTTCCGCGGCGGCGTCGAGGGTGTCGGAGAGCCCCTGCTGGCCGTAGTCGAGGATGTGATTGTTGGCGATCGACACCGCGTCGACCCCGGCCGCGCGCAGTGCCGCGAAGGCGGTCTTCGGGGCCCGGAAATGGTAGGTCTTCGGCTGTGGGGTGCCCCGGTCGGTCACCGCCGTCTCCAGGTTGAGCAGCGCGACGTCGGCGTCGCGCAGCGTCGACGCGATCGCCCCGAAGGCCGTCTCCGGATCGTCGAGCAGGCGCAGGGTGCGGCCGGTGAAGTGGACGTCGCCGGCGAAGGCCAGCCGCACCTCGGCCGGCGCGCTCGGCTCCGGCGTCGCGGTGGCGGACGGCGTCGGACCCGACGTGGCCGCGCGCCAGACCGGCGTCTGGCCGGTCGATCCGGCGGCGCATCCGGCCAGCCCGGCGCCGACCGCGACCGCCGTCAACGCCGCCAGCGAGGTACGCGCCGTCCCGCGGAACACCCTGGCGAGGGTACGCTCTCCGGGCGACGCCCGGGACCCCCGGCGGCCACCACCGACCGCCGTACCAGCGCGGGCTTTGCCTGCCCGGCAGCGCGCAACGCCGGCGGGACCGCCACCGCCGCGATGGCGAACAAGGACGGGCCAGGCCACCTCGGGGCGAGGTGATGATCACCACGCAGAGCCAACTCTTCCCTCACGGGAGAGTAGGGTCCGTCAGAGTCGTCAGGGTCTGACGTGCGCCCGGCCGGGTGCGCCTGAGTGGAAATGGCTTCATGTCTTCAGTGTTGTCCGCGGTGTCCCGGCCGCGCCTGCCCCGTCCGTCCTGGCTGTCACCGAAGGTGCTCCGCACCGAGGTTCTCGCCGGTCTGGTCGTCGCTCTCGCCTTGATTCCCGAGGCGATCTCCTTCTCGATCCTGGCCGGCGTCGATCCTCGGGTGGGCCTGTTCGCCTCGTTCACGATGGCGGTCACGATCGCGGTTTGCGGCGGTCGTCCGGCGATGATCTCCGCCGCGACCGGCGCCATCGCCCTGGTCGTGGCGCCGCTGGCCAAGGAGCACGGCTTGGACCACCTGATCGCGGCGGTGATCCTCGGTGGCGCGATTCAGGTCCTGCTCGCGGCGCTCGGCGTAGCGAAGTTGATGCGATTCATCCCGCGCAGCGTCATGGTCGGCTTCGTCAACGCCCTGGCCATCCTGATCTTCGCCGCGCAGGTCCCCCATCTGCTCGGCGTGCCGTGGCTGGTCTACCCACTCGTTGCGGTGGCGCTGGCGATCATGGTGGGGCTGCCCCGGCTCACCCGCGCGGTCCCCGCGCCGCTGGTGGCGATCGTTGTGCTGACCGTCGCCACGGTGACCGTCGGCGTAGCGGTGCCGACGGTCGGGGGTGAGGGCGCCCTGCCGGACAGCCTGCCCACCCTGGGTGCGCCGCAGGTCCCCTGGACCCTCGACACGCTCACCCTGATCGCCCCGTACGCCCTGGGCGTGGCGCTGGTCGGCCTGATGGAGTCGCTGATGACCGCCAAGCTCGTCGACGACATCACCGACACGCACTCCAACAAGACCCGGGAGTCCTGGGGACAGGGCGTCGCCAACATCGTCACCGGGTTCTTCGGCGGCATGGGTGGCTGCGCGATGATCGGTCAGACCATGATCAACGTGAAGGCGTCCGGTGCACGTACCCGGCTGTCGACCTTCCTGGCTGGCGTGTTCCTCCTGATCCTGGTCGTCGCGCTCGGTGACGTGGTTGCGGTCATCCCGATGGCCGCCCTGGTCGCCGTGATGATCATCGTGGCGGTGTCGACCTTCGATTGGCACTCTGTCGCACCGAAGACGCTGAAGAAGATGCCGTACGGCGAGACGATCGTCATGCTGGCCACCGTCGCGACCACCCTGGCCACCCACAACCTGGCCGTCGGCGTCGTCGTCGGCGTGCTCACCGCCATGGTGATCTTCGCCCGCCGGGTCGCCCGTCTGGTCGAGGTCACCAGCGTCCTTGACCCGGACGGCAGCACCCGGATCTACTCCGTTCATGGTGAGCTCTTCTTCGCCTCCAGCAACGACCTCGTCGGCCAGTTCGACTACGCCAACGACCCCGAGAACGTGGTGATCGACATGACCCACGCCCATGTCTGGGACGCCTCCTCCGTCGCCGCGCTGGACGCGATCACCACGAAGTACGCCGCCCGGGGCAAATCCGTCGAGATCGTTGAGTTGAACAAGCCCAGCGCCCGCATCCACAACACCCTCGCGGGGCAGCTCGGAGTCGGCCACTGATGGCCGCCGCCAGCCGCGGCGCCGGGTCGGAGCAAGCCTCCGGCCCGGCCTCCGGTCGGTTGATGCAGATCGGGGAGGCCGCCGAGCGGGTGGGGTTGAGCATCCGAACCATCCGCCACTACGAGGAAGTCGGCCTGATCGTGCCCGCTGCGCGCAGCGAGGGCGGCTTCCGCCTCTACACCGGGTCCGACCTGGACCGCCTGGCCGTGGTCAAGCGGATGAAGCCGCTCGGGTTCACCCTCGACGAGATGCGGGGCCTCCTCGTCGTCCTCGACGCGCTCGACACCGCCACCGGCACCGAGCGGGCCGAGCTGCTTGACCGGCTCGGCATGTTCCACCACGCCGCGACCGCTCGGGTCACCGCGCTTCGCGACCAACTCGCCATGGCCGAGGGCTTCGCCGGAACGCTCCGCGCCAAACTTGACCACCACGGCGACCCGGGCGCCTGACTCCCCACCGCCGGTCGCTCGCGTCGCGTATAGGGTTCGCCCGTCGGCGTTCGCCTTGCGATCATCCAGTGGTGACCTCCTACGTGTCCCACACCACCGTTGACTGTGCCGACGCCTACGCCTTGTCCCGTTGGTGGCAAGCCGTCCTCGACTACCGCGAAGACCCGGACGATCCGAACAAGCCCGGCCACGAGGAATGCATGATCTCCTCCCGGGACGGACGGCACCGCCTGCTGTTCATCGAGGTGCCGGAAGCAAAGCAGGTCAAGAACAGAATCCACCTCGACCTGCGTCCTGCCGAAGGCACGCGCGACGCGGAGCTGGCGCGGCTGACCGAGCTCGGTGCGGCCGTCGTGTTCGACCGCCGCAACGCCGACGGAACGGGATGGGTCGTGCTCGCCGACCCGGAAGGCAACGAGTTCTGCATCCTTCGGAGCGACGCCGAGATCGCTGGCGGGCGGCCCTGACGGCATACCCGGACTGCCCCTGTCCATGGATGCGCTGAACTGCCTTCTCAACCATGGGGAGCCGGTTCTGACTGGCGTGCGCCGGATGCCGACCCACGACCCGAGCGCCTGATCGCCGAGCCGGACCCGCGGGCTCGATCGCGCCGTCCCCGTCCACCGCCATCGAGGTGCTCGGACACCGCGGTGGCCCGATCCGCTGACCGCGGCATCCACGCTCGGCGACAGCGGCTCGGCTTCCTGGGCAGTCAGGCTGCCGCCGGCCTCCCGGCTCGCGCGCGGGCGATGGTACGCCCACGTTCCGACTCCGGGAAGCGGGCGAGCATCGCACGCACCTCGTCGGCGCTCACGTTGGCACCGAACAGCTCGCTGCCCGGTTCGAGCCGTACGCCCTCGGCGAGGGGCCCCGCGATGACCGGATCGAAGCCGAGCCGGTCGACAAGGGACGCCACGACGGCCAGATCGGCGGCGGCGTCACCGGCGATCGCGATGGCCTTGCGGCCGCCCGCGCCCTCCGGCCGAGCCTCGTCCTCGAGATCGTGGTATCCCATGTGGTTGAACGCCTTGACGACGCGGGAGCCGGCCAGGAAGGACTGGACGGTCTCGCTCGACGAGGTACGCGGGTCGGTGAGGTCGTCGCGGATGCCGTCGACCTCCCACCAGTAGTTCATGGCGTCGACGACGAGCTTGCCGCGCAACGCCTCGGCGGGAATGCTGCGGTACCTACCCAGCGGGAGAGCGAGGATGACGACGTCGGCGCCGGACGCGGCGTCGGTCGCCGTGGTGGCGACCGCCCCGGGCGTGAGCACCTCGATGGTGAGGGCGATCCTCGCCGGGTCACCGGAACCGGCGATGAGCACCCGGTAGCCGGCGGCGACGGCGAGCCGGGCGAGCACCGTGCCCACCTTGCCGGCGCCGAGGATGCCGAGGGTCCGTGGCCCTTGCCGGGCGCTGTCGTTCATGTCTTCCTCCGGGTGTGGACGGGGCGTCCGTGGGCACGGTCAACTGGCGAGGATGTCGCGGACCAGCGGGATCACCCGGGTGCCGTACAGTTCCACGGCACGCATCCGGGCGCTCACCGGCTGAGCGCCCGCTGTGTAGATGAGGTCGAAGCGGCCGACGCCGAGGGTTCGGATCGCGCCGGCCATGCGACGGGCCACGGTCTCCGGCGAGCCGATGTAGAGGGAGCCGTGCGCGATCTCGGCGTCGAACTCCTCGCGGCGGATCGGTGGCCAGCCCCGCAGCGCACCGATCCGGTCCCGCATGACGCGGTAGTGCGGCCAGAACACCTCCTTGGCCTCCTCGTCGGTGTCGGCGATGAATCCTGGCGAGTGCATCCCCACCGGGTGCGCGGTCGTGCCGAACTGCTCGGCGGCCCGCCGGTACAGGTCGATGTACGGCGCGAAGCGCGCGGGGGCACCACCGATGATGGCGAGCATCAGCGGGAAACCGTAGTGGGCGGTACGCACGACCGACTGTGGCGAGCCGCCGACACCCACCCAGGTGGTGAGGCGTCCCGATTCCGTCTTCGGGAAGACGTCGACGTGTTCGAGCGGCGCACGTTTCGTGCCGCTCCAGGTGACCGGCTTCTCCTCCAGGAGCTTCGCGAACAGCTCGATCTTCTCCTCGAACAGCACGTCGTAGTCGCGCAGGTCGTAGCCGAAGAGGGGGAAGGACTCGGTGAACGAGCCGCGGCCGAGGATGACCTCGGCCCGGCCGTTCGACAGCGCGTCCACCGTCGCGAAGCGCTGAAACACCCGGACGGGGTCGTCCGAGCTCAGCACCGTCACGCCGGACGCGAGCCGGATGCGCGAGGTACGGGTGGCGATCCCCGCCAGGACGGTCTCGGGCGTCGACACCGAGTACTCCGGCCGGTGGTGCTCGCCGAGGGCGATGACGTCGACGCCGAGATCGTCCGCCAGCACCGCCTCGTCGACGACCTGCCGGATCGCCGCGGCGTGGGACACGGGCCTGCCGGAGTCGTCCTCCGGCACGTCGCCGAAGGTGTCGAGGCCGAACATGAGATCAGACATGGGTGGGCTCCTTCGCCAACAGCTCCCGGACACGCGGGGCGACCTCGCTGCCCAGCAGCTCGATCGTGCGGGCGCGTGCCTCGCGGGGCAGGTGCATGATGTCGTACTTGAGGTCGAAGCGGCTCAGCCGCAGATCCCGGGCGACCGTGGCGATCTTCCGCGCGACCGTCTCGGGTGATCCGACGAACAGCGCTCCCTGGTCGAGCTCGGCCTCGTAGCGCCGGCGGTCCGGCTTGTAGAAGCCGCGTTCCTCGGCGAGCCGCGCCACGACCGGCTGCCAGTACCGCCACCAGGTCTCCACCGCCTCCTCGTCGGTGTCCGCGACGAGACCGAGCGAGTGCTGCCCGATCGGCTGCACGGGGTGCCCGGCCTGTTCGAGCGCCCGGAGGTAGAGGTCGACGTGGCCGGCGAACCGCTGCGGGCGCCCGCCGATGATCGCGAGCATGAGCGGGAGTCCGTAGCGGGCGGCGCGGATCACCGAGTTCGGGCTCCCGCCGACGCCGATCCAGGTCGGGATTCCGCCCGCCCGCATCCTCGGATGCAGCCGCTGCGCGATGAGAGGGCTCCGTACGGTGCCCGACCAGGTGACCGATTCGTCCCTCTGCAGCCGGACGAAGAGGTCGAGCTTCTCCTCGAACAACCGCTCGTAGTCCGCCAGGTCGTACCCGAACAGCGGGAACGACTCGGTCGCCGACGCGCGGCCGAGGACGATCTGGGCGCGGCCGTTCGAGACCGCGTCCAGTGTCGCGAACTCGTGGTAGAGCCGTACCGGATCGTTCGTGCTGAGGACCGTGACCGAGGTGCCGAGGCGGATCCGGTCGGTCGCTGTCGCGATCGCCGCGAGCAGCACCGGCGTGGCCGAGTCGTTGTGGCCCTCGCGGTAGTGCTCACCCACGCTGAACACGTCGAGCCCGACCGACTCCGCGAGCCGCGCCTCGTCGACGAGCAGCCGCACGGTCTCGGCGTCGCTCAGGATCCGGTCGCCGTCGGTGGCCACCTCGCCGAACGAGTTGAGCCCCAGTTCGATGCCCTTCGCCGTCACCGTCTCCTCCTCACGTTCGCTGGCGGGCGGGCGATCCGTGCCGGCAAGCCGCCCTCAACGATTGACATGTCAGACATGCTAGCCTGCTGATTGACATGTCAACTGGGAGAGGAAGATGACGAAGGACACACCCGAGCGGCGGAGGAGGCGCCAGCTGCCCACCGCCGAGGAACTACGGATCTGGCGAGAGTTCATCGAGACCACGGAGGCGCTCAGATCCCGGATCGCGTCCCGCCTCCAGGTCCAGTCCTCGCTCTCGCCGGGCGACTACGCCGTCCTGCTCGCCCTCACCGAGGCGCAGGACCAGCAGAAGCGCTCCTCCGAACTGGCCGCGCACATCGGCTGGGAGCGCAGCAGGCTCTCCCACCACCTCGGCCGGATGGAGCGGCGCGGACTCATCCGCCGTCAGGAGTGCGCCACCGAGCCCCGAGGGGCGGAGGTCCACCTCACGCCGACCGGGGCCGAGGCCTTCCGCGGGTCCACGGTCCCCCACCTGCGCGCGATCCGCGAACTCTTCGTCGACGCACTGACACCGGACCAGCTCCGCGCGGCGGGCGAGATCGCCGCGGCGCTCCGCGTACACCTGGACCCGCAGCGCAAGGAGTGATCACCAGGAGGACGTCTCGCGTCAGGTGACCCGCCCCGAACCGGGATGCGCAGGGCTGACCACCGACAGTTCCAGCGGGGCGGGCAGCGGCGCCACACCCGGCCCGCCGCAGTCGATCCAGTCGACGATGTCGTCGACCACCACATCGTCGATGACCAGGCCGAACCAGACCGGCCGGGCGCCGGCACGGCGCGCCGCCGGGGCGGGATAAACGACGATCAGGTTGGCTTGTGCGCACAGGTCGAGGCAGGTACTGACCCGGACGCGGTGCGGTGCCCGCAACGTGTCGCGTAGCCGCCGCAACTGCGCGTCGTGGTCGACCGAAGGGAGCTTGCCGGTGTTGCCGCAGCAGCAGTCCCGGCACACCGTCACCAAGCAGCCCTGCTCCTCCGTCACGCGCTGCTCCTCGCTGGTCTTCCGTCGACCGGGCACCCCGCTCGGAGATGGTCGTCGGCGATCCGGCGGGCAAGTGTCGTATCGACGTGCGGGTACCAGATGTCGTCCGGGTGCACGACGACGAGAGGGCCGAGATCGCAGGGAAAGAGGCAGCCGGTCGCGGTGACCAGCACGTCGTCGTCGCCCAGGTCGTACGCGTCGAGTCGGCGGGTGAGGGCGTCGGCGACCTCGTTGGCGCCGTAGGCGGTGCAGCGGGGCCCGCGGCAGACCAGGACGTGGTGGCGGTGCCGGGGCACGGTCGACCAGGCGGCGCTGCGGAAGGGGCCGGGCGTTCCCGTCAGCGGCTGGTGCGGGCCGGCGATCGCCTCGGCGACCGCGGTGACCAGCGCGGGCTGCAGGGCCAGGGGCGCGGTGACCGACACCGGCGGCGGCTGATCGTGCCCGGCCGTCCAGTGGGCGTGGGCACGGCGGATCCACGTGTCGAGATATCGGTCGGGCGGCAGGTGTGTCGGCACCAGGACGATGTCGCTGGCGCCATCGGTGACGGCGGCGTCGAGCGCGTCGTGCAGTGACGGCCTGGCTCCGTCGAGGAAGCACGCCGACACGGGGGCGCCGAGCGCCGGGCGGAGGTCGGCGGCGAGGCGGTGCACGGTGTCGTGGCCCGCGGTGTGGGTGACGGCGCGGGCGACCAGCAGGACGTGGCGGGTCATGACGCGGGCGGGTGGTAGGTGATCACGGGCCGCCCGGTGGTCGGGTGCGGCGCGACGTCGGCGTGGACGCCGTACACGTCGGCGAGCAGGTGCGGGGTGAGGACCTCGGCGGGCGGACCGGCGGCGACGACCCGCCCGGCGGCCAGGACGACCACGGTGTCGCAGAACATGGCGGCGAGGTTGAGGTCGTGCAGCGCGGCGAGGGTGGTGATGCCGGCGCGACGGACGAGGTGCAGCAGGTGCAGTTGGTGGCCGATGTCGAGGTGGTTCGTAGGTTCGTCGAGCAGCAGCAGGCGTGGTTGTTGGGCCAGGGCGCGAGCCAGCTGCGCCCGCTGCCGTTCCCCACCGGAGAGGGTGTGCCACCGGCGGTCGGCGTACCCGTCGAGGTCGACGCGGGCCAGCGCGTCGGCGGCGGCGGCGCGGTCGGCGGCGCTGTCGGACCACCGGGAGCGGCGGTGCGGGGTACGGCCCAGCAGCACGACCTCGATGACGGTCAGGTCGAGGTCGGTGTCGGCGTGCTGGGCGAGCAGCGCGGCCCGGCGAGCGAGGGTGGTCCGGGGCAGGGTGGCGACGTCGTCGCCGTCGATCGTCACCTGCCCGGCGTGGGGTGTGGCGAGGCGGGCGGCGACGCGCAGCAGGGTCGTCTTGCCGCAGCCGTTGGGGCCGAGCAGCCCGACGAGGCTGCCCGCCGGAACCGCGCAGGTGACGTCGTGGAGGATCCGTCGGGCGACGACCGCCCAGGAGACGCCGGTGACGCTGAGCATCAGCCGCGTACCTCCCGTCCGCGCAGGAGCACCACGAAGGCGGGTACGCCGAGCAGCGCGGTCAGCACGCCCACCGGCAGTTCCCGGGGTTCGAACAGGGTCCGCGCGGCGGTGTCCACCCAGACCAGGAAGATCGCGCCGGCGAGGACGACGGCCGGCAGGAGCCGCCGGTGGTCGGCGCCGGTGAGGAACCGCACGGCGTGCGGCAGGATCAACCCGACGAAGCCGACCGCGCCGCTGACGGCGACCAGCGCCGCGGTCAGCAGCGCGGTGGCGACGAGCAGCAGCCAGCGCACCCGGGTGACCGCGACGCCGAGGGTCGCCGCGGCGTCCTCGCCGAAGGCGAAGGCGTTGAGCGCGCGGGCGTGGGCCGCCAGCAGGACGAGCACGACGGCCAGGACCGGTACGGCCCACGCCACGGCGGTCCAGTCGACGCGGGCCAGCGAGCCGGAGAGCCAGAACGTGAGGCTCTGGGTGGCGTGCGGGTCGGCGACCCACGTGACCACGAACGAGGTGGCGGCCGCGCAGAGCTGTGCGACGGCCACCCCGGCCAGCACCACCCTGGTCGGGGCGAGCGCGGCCCGCCGGCCGGACACCGCGACCACGACGGCGAACGCCGCGAGCGCACCGGCGAACGCGCCCCCGGTGAGGGCGGCGACCCCGCCGCCGAGGCCGACGACGAGGACCGCCACCGCGCCGAGGGACGCCCCGGAGGAGACCCCGAGCAGGTACGGATCAGCCAGGGGATTGCGGGTGACGGTCTGCATCACCGCGCCGGCCGCGGCCAGTCCTGCCCCGACCGCGGCGGCGCCGAGCACCCGCGGTAGGCGTAGCCGCCAGACGATGTGCTCGCGCAGCAGCGGGACGTCGGCGTCGACGATACCCAGGCGGTCGGCCACCACCGCCCACACCGTCGACACCGAGATGTCGGCCGGCCCGACGGTGACGGCGGCACCGATCGACCCCACCAGGCCCGCGAGCAGCAGGACCAGCAGCGTCCCGGTGCCGAACCGGTACCGGACGGCAGCGGCGGCTGCTGCCGGCCCGGCATCCCGGCCGGTTCCGACGGGGTGGCCGGTCTCGGCGGTGCGCGCCGCCATGGGGCTCAGCGGTCCGCTCCGGGAAGCTGTACCACTCCCTCGGCGAGCGTCTCGATCCCCTGCACCACGCGCACGCCGGCCGAGGTCGACGAGAACGGGATGACGACGAACCGCTGTCCGGCCACCGCGGGCAGGTTCTTCAGCGTGGGGTGCTGGGTCAGGAACGCCTTCTTCGCGGCGGCGGCGTCCCAGCTCGCGTCGACCAGCACGATCACATCGGGGTTCCGCTCGATGGCCGTCTCCCAGCTGGTGTCGGCCCAGCTTCCGGCGAGGTCACCGAAGGTGTTGCGCACCCCCGCCGCTGACATGATCATGTTGGGGCTGCCGCAGCAGGCACCCACGCTCGGCGCGTCCGTGCCGGCGTCCCACCACAGCACGGACACCTGGCCCGCGCCGTCGAGCCGGGCGGCGGCCGCGGTGATCCGGGCCCGTTGGTCGGCGATGAGCTTCTCGGCCCGCTCCGGCACGCCGAAGACGGCGGCGACGTCCCGGATCTCGGCGAAGACGTCGTCGACGGTCAGCGTGGCCGGTCGGTGCTGCTTCGGACAGCCCGCCGGGGACAGGTAGGTACCGATGCCGAGTCCCGCGAGCGCGGCGCGGTCGCCGACGCCCTCGTCTCCGAAGGCACTGTGGAACGAGGCGTAGACGAAGTCCGGCTCCGCGTCGAGCAGCGCCTCCTTCGACGGGTACTTCTCCGACAGCACCGGAATCGAGGCGTACGTGGCGGCGTGCTCGGGCAGGATCGCGTCGTCCAGGTACGCCGTGCCCGCCAACCGGTCGCCCAGACCGAGCGCCAGCATGATCTCGGTGGCGGGCTGGTTGAGGGTGACCGCCCGCTTCGGCGGCGCGGCGACGGCGACCGGGGTGCCGCAGTTGGTCACCGTGACCGGCGCGGCCGACGCCCCGGCCGTGGGCGTGTCGTCCGTGGCGCAACCGCCGAGCAGGACGAGCAGGATGGACAGTGGCGCGGCAACGCGCCGGGACAGGGTGGGCCGCATCGCGCGCACGCGCATCGGGACCGCCTTCCAGCACCTCGTGGACGGGTCATCGCTGTGCCGTGGCCGGTCTCCTGGCTGACGGGAGGTACGTCCGTGGCCGGCCTTCCCAGGCGCGTGGCGCCCAGTGACCTCGCAAGCGACGAGGGCCGCGGACTTCCCGATCACAGTGGCGAGGGCCGCGCCGGCATCGCACCGGCTTCCCGAACACCACGGCAGCGTCACCCTAGCCTGTCGGCCGTCGCCTCGTCACGGTGACGAACGCCATCTCCGATCGTCGGGTGGAGACGTCCCGCGGACGCAGGCCGATCAGGGCCTCATCCCGTGCGTCGTGCGTCGGCAGGAAGGCCACGGGCGGTAGGCGTCACCGTCGACGACGGCTTCTGACCAGTGGTCGGCGGTGGGCGGCCGGATCGTCGGCCAGCACTGCGGTGAGACGCTCACAGACGCAGTCGGCCGGGCTCGCGTCGGCGAGGATCTCCTCGATCCGCGCCAGACGGGCCCGCGCCTCCCGCAACTCGTGCTCCAGCCGGGTCGCCCGGGCGGCGCGGGCGCCGACCTGGCGGCGGGAGGCGTCCAAGCGGTCGAAGTCCTCCGGCCGTACCGCCACCCAGTCGGCGCCGTCCACCACCACCGCGACCCTGTCGATCTTCTGGCCCATCCGTCACCTTCTCGTCGCGCGCGGACATCCCGCTGCCGCGACGGCGCGCCGTCCCGCAGGACGGACGCGCCGGCCACAATCGCTCATCGCCCCATACGATAGACAACGGTGCTGGTTCGCCGTGTCCACAATGCGCACGGCGTCGTAAGAGGGAACCCGGTGCGAGCCCGGGACTGCCCCGCAGCGGTGAGTGGGAACGACCGCCGTCATCAAGCACTGGACCGCGAGGTCTGGGAAGCGACGGCCAGTAGGCGACCGTACCGGTCACGCCCGCGAGTCCGAAGACCTGCCCGCACCGCGCACGCCACCCGGCGTGTGCCGCCGACGGTCTCTCGGGACGGCCGGGGCGGAAGCCGGTACGTCGCCGTACCCCTTCCCTCCCTGCCCTCCCGCACGGCCTCGGGCACTTCGAGGGAAGGATCCCATGAGTACCGCATTCGGTCAGAGCACCGTGCTCGGTTACCCGCGTATTGGCGGCAACCGTGAGCTGAAGAAGGCCGTCGAGGCCTACTGGGCGGGCAGAATCGACGCCGAGGATTTGGCGAAGACCGCTGCCGCACTGCGGGTGGAGGTTTGGCGTACGCTGCGTGACGCGCGCCTGGACGCGATCCCGTCCAACACGTTCTCCTACTACGACCACCTGCTCGACACCGCCGTCGCCGTCGGGGCGATCCCGCACCGGTTCGCCCGGCTCGGCCTGTCCGACCTGGACACCTACTTCGCCATGGCCCGCGGCGCCGACACCGAGCCAGCGCTGGAGCTCACCAAGTGGTTCGACACGAACTACCACTACCTGGTCCCGGAGGTCGGCCCCGAGACGGTCTTCGCCGCGAATCCCGCCAAGGCGTTGAACGAGTACCGGGAGGCGCGCGACCTGGGTGTCCTGACCCGCCCGGTGCTGGTCGGGCCGGCCACCTTCCTCCTGCTGGCCAAGCCGACCGAGCCGGGCGGCGAACCGTTCGACCGGTTGACCGATCTGGTCGACGTGTACGCCGATCTTCTGCGTTCCCTCGCCGCCGCCGGTGTGCAGTGGGTGCAGCTGGACGAACCCGGCTACGTCGCCGACCGGAGCGCCGCCAAGATCGAGGCGCTGCGGGAGGCCTACACCCGGCTGTGCGCGGTGGAACAACGGCCGGCGATCTTCGTCGCCACCTACTTCGGTGATCTGGGGGACGCCCTGCCGGCCCTGCTCGACACACCTGTCGAAGCGGTCGGTCTGGACCTGGTCGCCGGGCCCGGCAACCTGCAGCGGCTCGCCGGTGCGGGTCCGCTGCACGGCAAGACGATCGTCGCCGGTCTCGTCGACGGCCGCAACATCTGGCGTACGGATCTGCGCGCGGCGGTCGCCTTCGGCGCCGTCGTCACCGGGCTCGCCGACCACGTTGCGGTGTCCTCGTCGTGCTCGCTCCTGCACGTGCCGGTGGACCTGTCCGCCGAGACCGCGCTCGACCCGGCGCTACGCCAGCGGCTGGCCTTCGCCCGGCAGAAGGTCGACGAGGTCGTCCTGCTGAGTCGTGCCCTGCGCAACGGCACCACGTCCCTGCCCGAGCGGCTACCGCCCACTCCGGCGACGTGGCGCAACGAAGCCGTACGCGGCCGGCTCGCCGCGCTGCGTTCCACGGACCGGCAGCGTGGCGCCTACCCGGAGCGTGCGGCGGCGCAGCAGGCCCGGCTGAGCCTGCCGCCCCTGCCGACCACGACCATCGGCTCGTTCCCGCAGACCGGCGAGCTGCGCAAGGCTCGCGCCGAGCACCGCGCCGGCCGCCTCGACGACGCCGCCTACACCGAGCGGATGCGCGCCGAGGTGGAGCACGTCATCCGGTTCCAGGAGCGGCTGGGCCTGGACGTGCTCGTGCACGGCGAGCCGGAACGCAACGACATGGTCCAGTACTTCGGCGAGCAGCTGGACGGGTTCGCCGCCACCGAGCACGGTTGGGTGCAGTCCTACGGCTCCCGCTGCGTCCGTCCGCCCATCATCTACGGCGACGTGGCCCGCAGGGCATCGATGACAGTCAGCTGGTCGACCTACGCGCAGTCGCTGACCGACCGGCCGGTCAAGGGCATGCTCACCGGCCCGGTGACGATTCTGGCCTGGTCGTTCGTCCGCACCGACCAGCCGCTCGCCGACACCGCCGACCAGGTGGCACTCGCCCTGCGCGACGAATGCCGCGACCTCGAGGCGGCCGGCATCCGGGTGATCCAGGTCGACGAGCCGGCGCTGCGCGAGACGCTGCCCCTGCGCGGATCCGACCAGAAGGCGTACCTGGACTGGGCGGTCGGCGCGTTCCGCCTGGCCACCTCCGGCGTCGCCGACGACACCCAGATCCACACCCACCTGTGCTACTCCGAGTTCGGCGAGGTCATCACCGCCATCGACGCCCTCGACGCCGACGTCACCAGCATCGAGGCGTCACGCTCGAGGATGGAGGTCCTCGACGACCTCGCCGCGATCGGCTACCGCCGCGGCGTCGGGCCCGGCGTCTGGGACATCCACTCGCCCCGGGTGCCGCCACGTGCCGAGGTCGTCGACGCGCTACGCCGGGCCGTGGCGGTGGTACCAGCCGAGCGGCTGTGGGTGAACCCGGACTGCGGACTCAAGACCCGCGGCTACCCCGAGGTCGAGGAATCCCTGGAACACCTGGTCACCGCCGCCGCCGAGCTTCGCGGCACCTGACCCGCCGGGCCGGGCGGGACGACGCGTCCCGCCCGGCCCGCCCGCGACCGGTCTCGGTTCAGTCCTTCAGCGGGTACGGGACGAAGGTGCTCCGGTTCTCGTCCAGGTCGAGCCGGCGGCTGATCGGCGCGGCGGCCCGCTGCGGGCAGGTCATCCGCTCGCAGGTCTTGCAGCCCGGGCCGATCGGCGTGGCCGCCTCCGCCGCGTGCAGGTCCATCCCGGCGGAGTAGACCAACCGGTCGGCATGCCGCGTCTCGCAGCCCAGGCCGATCGCGTAGACCTTTCCCGGCTGGTTGTAGCCGCCGTGGTGACGGGTGATGGTACGGGCGATCCACAGGTAGCGTTGCCCGTCGGGCATCGCGGCGACCTGGACAACCACCCGCCCGGGCGAGCTGAACGCCTCGTAGACGTTCCACAGTGGGCAGGTGCCGCCGGTGTGGGAGAACGGGAAGCCGGTGGCGGACTGTCGCTTGGACATGTTGCCGGCCCGGTCGACCCGGACGAATGAGAACGGCACCCCACGTGCGCGGGGGCGTTGCAGGGTGCTGAGCCGGTGGCACACCGTCTCCCAGCCCATCGCGGAGTGCTGGGTGAGGAGGTCGATGTCGTACCGGCGCTGCTCCGCCGCCGCCAGGAACCGCTCGTAGGGCAGGATCAGCGCGGCGGCGAAGTAGTTCGCCAGTCCGACCCGGGCAAGGATCTGCGTCTGGACGTCGTCGAACCGCTCCTCCTCCACGATCTCGTCGATCACGTCGGCGAACTCCAGCAGCGCGATCTGCGCCGCCATCCGCATGGCCTCCTGTCCGGCCCGCAGCGACGCCGACAGGTGCAGGGTGCGCGTCTGCGGGCGGTAGCGGTGCAGTTCGTCGCCGAGCGAGGCGGCGTCGTCGCGGCGGACGTGGACGCCGTGTCGCTGTGCGAGCCGGTCCTGAAGCGCGGGTCGCACCTCGCCTCGGCGAAGTCCGATGCTCGTGGCCAGACGCTCCGCCGCCTCGTCCAGATCCGGTACGTAGTTCTGCCGCCGGTAGAAGAACTCGGTCACCTGGTCGTGCGGACTGCGCCCGATCGTCTCGCGGTCGCCCAGCAGCTCGGCGAGTTGCTCGTCCGCCTGCCGGTACCGCCGGTGCAGGTCGATGACGGCCTCGGCGACCTCGGGCAGCCGGGTGGCGAGTTCGGTGAGGTCGGCGACACCTGCCCGGCCAGGGAGCGCCTCGCGCAGCCCGGCCACGAGCCTCGGCGTGTCCCGCGGCGCGAAGACGGTCGGATCGACGCCGAACACCTCGGTGATGCGCATGAGCACCGGGACGGTCAGCGGCCGTGAATCGTGTTCGATCTGGTTGAGATAGCTGGGCGAGATGTTCAGCAGGCGGGCCAGGTGCGACT
The DNA here is from genome assembly GCF_049315255.1 of Micromonospora sp. WMMD558. Taxonomy (NCBI): domain Bacteria; kingdom Bacillati; phylum Actinomycetota; class Actinomycetes; order Micromonosporales; family Micromonosporaceae; genus Micromonospora; species Micromonospora sp. WMMD558. Next base: position 5,836,586 of record NZ_CP186061.1, read on the forward strand.
GGCTCAGAGCGCGATCCTCGCGCAGCCGGCGCAGCCGGGCGCCCGCGAAGGTCTTGGTCATCGCCCGCACCTCCCCGCTGCTCGTACGCCGGTCCGACAGCAATTGGCAGGCTGCAAATATACCGCTTCGCAACTTCGCAAAATGCGGCGGAAAATTTCCAGAAATTGGCTCGTTCCGTCCCTCGACCCGCTGTCCAGGGCGTGTGAGCGTTGGCGACACCCCGGGGCCGGCATCGAGGTCCACCGCAACGCACGGCAGGTGCCGAGCGCCGGCGCCATCGAACTCCGAGGAGATGACATCATGCAGAACGCCGTTGAGCAGTTGCGCACCGAGTGGGAGACCGATCCCCGTTGGCAGGGCGTGCGGCGCAGCTACCGCGCGGAGGACGTGGTGCGCCTGCGCGGGGCGATCCAGGAGGAACACACCCTGGCCCGGCACGGGGCGGAGCGGCTGTGGCAACTGTTGCACAGTGAGGACTACATCCACGCGCTGGGCGCGCTCACCGGCAACCAGGCCGTGCAGATGGTCCGGGCCGGCCTGAAGGCCATCTACCTCTCCGGCTGGCAGGTGGCAGCGGACGCCAACCTCGCCGGGCAGACCTACCCCGACCAGAGTCTCTACCCGGCCAACTCGGTGCCGGCGGTGGTCCGCCGGATCAACAACGCCCTCCTGCGCGCCGCCCAGATCACCACCGCCGAGGGCGACACCACGGGAGCCGACTGGCTGGCGCCGATCGTGGCCGACGCCGAGGCCGGTTTCGGCGGTCCGCTCAACGCGTACGAGCTGATGACCGCGATGATCGCGGCCGGCGCCGCCGGCGTGCACTGGGAGGACCAGCTCGCCTCCGAGAAGAAGTGCGGACACCTCGGCGGCAAGGTGCTCATCCCCACCGGCCAGCACATCCGCACGCTGGAGGCGGCCCGGCTCGCCGCCGACGTCGCCGGGGTGCCGTCGGTGGTCATCGCCCGCACCGACGCCCAGGCCGCCACGTTGCTCACCACCGACGTGGACGAGCGCGACCGGCCGTTCGTCACCGGCGAGCGGACCGCCGAGGGCTTCTACCGGGTCCGGAACGGGGTCGAGCCGTGCATCGCCCGCGGCCTGGCGTACGCCCCGCACGCCGACCTGCTCTGGATGGAGACCAGCACCCCGGACCTGGAGGTCGCCCGTCGCTTCGCCGAGGCGATCAAGGACCAGTACCCGGACCAGCTCCTGGCCTACAACTGCTCGCCGTCGTTCAACTGGCGCAAGCACCTCGACGACGCGACCATCGCCAAGTTCCAGCGCGAGCTCGGCCACATGGGATACAAGTTCCAGTTCATCACCCTCGCCGGCTTCCACGCCCTCAACTACTCGATGTTCGACCTCGCCCGCGGCTACGCCACCGACGGCATGTCCGCGTACGTGGCGCTGCAGGAGCGGGAGTTCGCGGCCGAGCCGACCGGCTACACCGCCGTCAAGCACCAGCGCGAGGTGGGCACCGGCTACTTCGACCTGATCAGCACCGTGCTCAACCCGGCCGCCGAGACCACCGCCCTGCGCGGCTCCACCGAGGAGGAGCAGTTCGCATGAGGTACGAGGTCATCGGCCCGATGGCCGACCGGTTCGACCAGGTCCTCACCGCCGAGGCGCTGGACTTCCTGGTCGCGCTGGACAGCGAGTTCGCCGCCCGACGGGTGGCGCTGCTGGACACCCGGCGGGCGCGCCGGGACCGGTACGCCACCGGTCAGCTGCCCGACTTCCTCCCCGAGACGGCCACGATCCGCGCCGATCCCACCTGGCGGGTGGCCCCACCCGCACCCGGCCTCGTCGACCGCCGGGTCGAGATCACCGGACCGACCGACCGCAAGATGACCGTCAACGCGCTCAACTCCGGGGCGAAGGTGTGGCTCGCCGACTTCGAGGACGCCACTGCCCCGACCTGGCACAACGTCATCAACGGCCAGCTCAACCTGATCGACGCCCTGGATCGGCGGATCGACTTCACCGACCCGCGCGGCAAGCGGTACGCCCTCGGCGACGAGCTGGCCACGATCGTGGTCCGGCCGCGCGGTTGGCACCTCGTGGAGAAGGGGATCGCGGTGGACGGGCGGCCGATCTCGGCCAGCCTGGTCGACTTCGGGCTCTACCTCTTCCACTGTGCCCGGCGGCAGCTCGACGCCAGCGCCGGGCCGTACTTCTACCTCCCGAAGCTGGAGAGCCACCGCGAGGCGCGGCTGTGGAACGACATCTTCGTCTTCGCCCAGCAGTACCTGGGCCTTCCGCAGGGCACCATCCGGGCCACCACGCTGATCGAGACGATCACCGCCGCGTTCGAGATGGAGGAGATCCTGTACGAGCTGCGCGAGCACTCGGCGGGACTGAACGCCGGGCGGTGGGACTACATCTTCAGTGTGATCAAGAACTTCGGGCAGTGGCCGGACTTCGTCCTGCCGGACCGGTCCGAGGTCACGATGACGGTGCCGTTCATGCGGGCGTACACCGAACTGCTGGTGAGCACCTGTCACCGGCGGGGCGCGCACGCCATCGGCGGGATGGCCGCGTTCATCCCGAGCCGGGACCCGGAGGTCAACGAGGTGGCCCTCGCCCGGGTGCGGTCGGACAAGCGGCGGGAGGCCGGCGACGGGTTCGACGGGTCGTGGGTCGCCCACCCGGGCCTGGTCGACACGTGCCGGGAGGAGTTCGACGCGGTGCTGGGCGACCGCCCGAACCAGCTCGACCGACTCCGCGACGACGTCAGCGTCACCGCCGCAGACCTGCTCGCCGTCGACAAGACCCCGGGCCAGGTCACCGCCGCTGGGCTGCGGTCCAACATCGCGGTCGCGCTGCGCTACATCGACGCCTGGCTCGGCGGCACCGGCGCGGTAGCGCTCCGGAACCTGATGGAGGACGCGGCCACCGCCGAGATCGCCCGCTGCCAGACCTGGCAGTGGCTGCACCACGGCACTCCCCTGGCCGACGGCGGTTGCGTGACGGACGAACTCGTCCGGTCGATCCTCGCCGAGGAACTCACCGCCCTGACGACGGGACGCGAGGGCGCCGAGCGGGACCGCGCCGAGCAGGCCGCACGGATCGTCGAGGACACCGCGTTCGGCGAGGACCTGCCGGCGTTCTTCACCACCGGGGCGTACGCCCGGCACCTCGGCCCGAATCGCAAGCCCGACGTCTCCATCGGCCAGGACGGGCCCTAACCGCGGTCGGCGCCGCGCCGGAGCCGGGAGGGAGCTGTTGGTCCTTCCCGGCTCCTACCTCTGCTTGACGCGGATCGGGGCGGAGGTAAGTCCGGTACCGGCCCGGAATCGGGAGCACGATCACGCCAGCCGGTGGCCCGGGCCATAGGCCCGCCGCGCGAGGAGGCCTAGGATGCGAGGCGGTGCTGGTACGCGCGGGCCGTGACGGGTCCGGGCGTCGCAAGAGGGGAACCCGGTGTGAGTCCGGGACTGCCCCGCAGCGGTGAACGGCGCGTTCCTCGCCGTCGACAACCAGCGGCGCTGGCTGTTCAACCTCGTCGCCGCTGAAGAGGCCGACGATCTGGCGCAGGAGACGTACCTGCGGGCGATGCGGGCGATGCCGTCGTTCGCGGGCCGGTCCTCGGCGCGGACCTGGCTGCTCGGCATCGCCCGTCGGGTCGCGGTGGACCAGGTGCGGATGGCGATGTCACGTCCCCGCACGGTCCCCCTGTCGGACTCCCACGACACGGCTGACCCGAATCGCAGCGGCTTCGACCGGCAGGTGGCGCTGGAGCAGCTCATCGCCGCACTACCCGACGACCGGCGCGAGGCGTTCGTCGTCACCCAGGTGCTGGGGCTGTCGTACGCCGAGGCGGCCGAAGTGTGCGACTGCCCGGTCGGGACGATCCGCTCCCGGGTGGCCCGGGCCCGCGAGGACCTGATCGCCGCCGTGGCCGCGCAGCCCGCCGAACTGTGGCGCAGGCGGGACGACGCCGCCGGGTGAGCATCCCTGACCTGCCCGCCCGCGCCGAGACGCGGGAACCAACGAGGCGCGTCGGCCGACTACTGGTACATGGGGTGTGCGCAGTGGCGTGAGGTGTTGTCGGCCCAGCTCGACGGCGAGGAGAGCCCGGCCGAGCGGCTGGCGGCCGAGGACCACCTGGCCGGGTGCGGGGGCTGCCGGGCGTGGTACGACCGGGCCGCCGCGGTGACCCGGCGTGCCCGGCTTTCGCTCAGCGCCGACGGTGTCGACCTCACCGACGTGGTGCTGGCCGCCCTGCCCGCTCCGACGCCGTGGTGGCGCCGTTCGCACCGGATCACGGTGGGCCTGCGAGCCGCGCTGGGCCTGATCGGTGTGCTGCAGCTCGTGCTCGGCCTCGCACAGGTGGGCCGCAGTGCCGCCAGCACGCACGTCCACGCCGGCGGTCCGCTGTCCTCCGGGCATCTGTGGCACGAGTCGGCGGCGTGGAACATCGCGGTCGGCGCCGGTTTCCTGTTCGTGGCGGCCCGGCGTACCCCACCGACCGGACTGGTGCCGATGCTGTCCGCATTCGTCGGCACCCTGGTGCTGCTGTCGGTCAACGATCTCGCCACCGGCCGGGTGGATCCCACCCGGCTGGTCAGCCACGCCTTCCTGCTCGCCGGGTACGTCGTCGTCGTGGCCATGTCCCGTACCCGGACAGGGCCGGGTGCCCCCTCCGGCCGTGCCCGCCGGGACGAGAGCCGGTGGCGGCTGACGGAGGACGAGACCCCCGCCCCCAGCCTGCGGCTGCTGCAACCGCCATTCCCGGGCTCCGCCCACCACCGCCAGGACACGGCAGCGTGACCTGCGGGATATGTGACGAAAGTTACCGCGCCGACGGGAACTCCCGCTCGCGCGGATCCGACCACTCGAAGACACCCGACCTCTGAGGGGATCCTCCATGCCCACCATCACCACCGGCCGTCGGCTGCGCCCGGCCGTCCTGCTCGCCGCCGCCGTCCTGGTCACCTCCGTCGCCGGTTGCGGGTCGTCGGACGACTCGTCGTCCGCCACGCCCACCGCGTCGCCGACGGCCGCGGCGTCGGCGAGCACGGCGGCGGGTGTGCTCGGCATCCGCGATCCGTGGGTGAAGGCCGCCGACACGGGCATGACCGCCGCGTTCGGCACCCTCGTCAACGACGGGGACAGCGACGTGACGATCACCGCCGCCGCGACCGAGGTGTCACCGATGGAGCTGCACGAGATGACCATGAAGGACGGGAAGATGGTCATGCAGGCCAAGCAGAGTGGCGTAGTGATCAAGGCCAAGAGCGAGCACGTGCTGCAGCCCGGCGGCGACCACCTGATGCTGATGGACCTCAAGCAGCCGGTGAAGGCCGGTGACGAGCTGACCTTCACGCTGACCTTCGCCGACGGCCGGACCCAGACGTTCACGGCGGTGGCGAAGCCGTTCACCGGCGCGCAGGAGAGCTACGCCCCCGGTCACGGCCAGCCGATGCCGGGCGGCTCGGCCAGCCCCAGCCCGGCGCCGTGACCGGCACGCCGACGCCCCACCGGGTGAGCCGGCGTGGCCTGCTCACCGGTGGGGCGCTGGCCGCCGGCGGCACGCTCGCCGGCGCCGCCGCCGTCACCGCCGCCCGTTCCGACACTCCCGTCGTGCGTCCCGCCGACCCGGTCCCGGTGGCGGCGGTCGGCACCACGGTCGAGCCGTTCCACGGCACCCGACAGGCCGGGATCGCCACCGAACCCCAGGCGCACGCGGCGTTCGTCGCGTTCACCCTGAAACCAGGCACCGACCGGGCAACGCTGGGGCGGATGCTGCGGCTGCTCTCCGACGACGCCGCCCGCCTCACCCAGGGCCGCCCCGCCCTCGCCGACACCGAACCCGAACTCGGGCTACTGCCGGCCCGGCTGACCGTCACCTTCGGCTTCGGGCCCGGCCTCTACCGCGCCGCCGGCCTCGAGGACCGCCGACCGCCGTCGGTGGCCGACCTGCCGTCCTTCCGCATCGACCGGCTCCAGCCCCGCTGGTCCGGCGGGGACCTGCTGCTGCAGATCTGCGCCGACGACCCGCTCACCGTCGCCCACGCCCAACGGGTGCTGGTCAAGGACAGCCGGCCGTTCGCCACCGTCCGCTGGGTGCAACAGGGCTTCCGCCGCGCCGCCGGCGCCGAACCCGGCCACACGCAACGCAACCTGTTCGGCCAACTCGACGGCACCGCCAACCCGAAACCCGGCGGCCCCCTGGAGAGCGCCGTCTGGGTGACCGACGGCCCCGACTGGCTACGCGACGGCACCACCCTCGTCGTCCGCCGCATCTCGATGAACCTGGAAACCTGGGACCTGCTCGGCCGCACCGACCGGGAACTGGCCGTCGGCCGCCGCCTCGACACCGGCGCCCCGCTCACCGGCACCGCCGAACACGACGAACCCGACTTCGCCGCCCTCGGCCCCGACGGACTCACCGTCATCCCGGACTTCTCCCACCTCACCCGGGCCCACGTCACCGACGACCGGCTCAAGATCCTCCGCCGCCCCTACAACTACGACGGCCTACCCGCCGCCGACGGCACCGCCGACAGCGGACTGATCTTCGCCTCCTACCAGACGGACATCGCGGAACAGTTCCTGCCCATCCAGCGGCGCCTCGCCGAACGGGACCTGCTCAACGAGTGGACCACCCCGATCGGCTCCGCCGTCTTCGCCGTCCCGCCCGGCTGCCCCGACGGCGGCTGGATCGGCCAGCAACTGCTCGGCTGACCACACCCATCAGGAGAGACATGCGCACCAAGGTTCGCCGCCCGACAGTCGCCGGCCTCGCCGCCGCGCTGACCGTGGCGGCACTGCTGCTCGTACCGGCCGCGCCGGCCGCCGCACACAACACCCTGAAGGCCGCCACCCCGGCCAAGGACGCCCGGCTCACCGAGCCGCCGACGCAGATCACGCTCGAGTTCATGCAGAAGCTGAACCCGTCGTTCACCACCATCACCCTGTCCGACGCCGCTCAGCAGAAGGTGCCGACCAGCGAACCAGCCGTCACCGGCACCAAGGGCACCATCACCATCGACCAGGCTCTGACCAACGGCGCCTACACCGTCGCCTACCGCGTCGTCTCCGCCGACGGGCACCCGGTGCAGGGCTCGTACCGGTTCACCGTCGCCGACCCCACCGCCGGCCCCGCGGCGACCGCACCGCCCACCCCGGCCACCTCCGCCCCGGCCGCCGCCTCGACCGCCCCGTCGGCCAGCCCGGCCGCCGCCTCCCGAGACTCCGACAACGGCCCCGGAGCCGTGGTCCTGGTCGGCGGGATCCTCCTGGCGGCGGTGGTCGTCGCGGGAGCCGTCGCCCTGGTACGCCGACGGTCCCGATCGTCCTGACCCGCACCGGCGGCACCGTCCGCCGGCACCCGCCGATACCGGGGCCCGGCGTCCCGCTGCTGGCAGCCCGTCTCGCCGTGCCCAGTCGCTGCCGCCGACACGAACCCGGCCCTCGCCGACTCATCGAAACCAAGGTCAACCACGTGCCCGACACCGTTTCCTCCCCGGCCCAGCCGCCCCGGCACCTTCCGCCGGTGTCGCGGGTCGAGCGGACCAGCCGCCCGGCCGAGCCGGACCGCTCCGCCGCCGACGCAACGCTGCTGGCCGTCGCGGCGCTGGTGGGGGCGTTGGGCGTACTCCTGACCGGGTTGCGGGCCGGCGGCGCGCTGGTGGCAGCGATCCCCGGCCTGCCGGACCCGGGGCCGGTGACGACCTGGGCGCTGCCGGTAGTCCGGCTGCTCGCCGACGGGCTCGGCACGGTGACGGTGGGGCTGGCGTTCACGGCGGCGTTCCTGCTGCCCGGCGACGGGCCGAGCCTGTCGGCGTACGGGTGGCTGCTGCTGCGCCGCGCGGGCCTGGCGGCGGCTGGTTGGGCGGCTGCCGCCCTGGTCATGGTCGTGCTGACCGTGTCGGACCTGCTCGGCGTGCCGGTCGACCGGCTGGGTGCGGCGACCGTGGTCAGCTTCGCCACCTCGATCTCGCAGGGGCAGGCGCTGCTGCTGCAGGCCGGCCTGGCGTCGGCCGTGGCGGTGCTCGCCCGGGTGGGCGTGTCCCGGGGGCTCGCGGCCGCCGGGGCGCTGGTGGCGCTGGTCGCCGTGGTGCCACCGGCGTTCACCGGGCACGCCGCCGGGGCTGGTGACCATCAGATCGCGGTCTCCAGCCTCGTCCTGCACGTCATGGCCGCCGCCCTCTGGGTCGGCTGCCTGGTGGCCCTGCTGATGGTCCGTCGCGGCCGGCACCTCGCCGACGCCGCCGGCCGCTACAGCCGCCTGGCGCTGGGCTGCTTCGTCGCGGTCGCGGTCAGCGGCACCGTCAACGCCGCTGTCCGCCTCGGTGGCCTGGAGGAACTGTGGCGGTCCCGGTACGGCTGGCTCGTGCTGGGCAAACTGGCCGCGCTCGCCGTGCTGGGCGTACTCGGCGCCGCACACCGGGCCCGGGCGCTGCCCGCCCTGCGGGCCGGCCGTCGGGGTTCGTTCACCCGGCTGGCGGCCGGTGAGGTCGTCGTGTTCGCGGCAACCCTCGGGCTGGCGGTGGCGCTCTCCCGCAGCCCCACCCCGGTCACAGAGGACCCCGTGGCGGCGGACCCGGTCACCGAGGTGCTCGGCTTCCCGATGCCCGCTGCACCCACCGCCGGACGCCTGCTGGGCCAGCCGCTGCCCGACCTGTTCGTGTTGACCGTCGTCGTCCTGGGCGCCGCCGGCTACCTGGCCGGGGTGCGGCGGCTGCACCGGGCCGGGCACCGCTGGCCCGTCGTCCGGACCGCGAGCTGGCTCGCCGGCCTGGCCGTACTCGGCGCGATCACCGGCCTCGGCGTGGCCCGGTACGCGTACGTGCTGTTCAGCGTGCACATGGTGCAGCACATGGTGCTGTCCATGCTGGTGCCGATCCTGCTCGTCGGCGGCGCCCCGATCACCCTCGCCCTGCGGGCGCTCCGCCGCCCCGCCGACCCGCAGCTGCGCGGTGCCCGGGAGTGGCTGCTGCTCGCGCTGCACAGCCGGCCCGCGAAGCTGCTCACCCACCCCCTCGTAGCGCTGGGAATCTACGCCGGCAGCCTCTTCGGCCTGTACTTCAGCGACCTGCTCGGCACGCTCATGCGCTCCCACCTCGGCCACCTCGCGATGCTCGGCCACTTCGTGCTCGCCGGGTACCTGCTGTTCTGGGTGCTCATCGGCGTCGACCCGGGCCGCCCCCGGGTGCCGCACCCGATCCTGGTGCTCGTCCACCTGGCGGCGATGATGGCGCACGGCTTCTTCGGCCTGGTGCTCATGCAGACCACCACCGTCATCGCCCCCGACTGGTACCTCGCCGTCCACCCCGAATGGGCGTCCGCGCTGCTGGCGGACCAGAAACTCGGCGCGGGCATCGCCTGGGCGTTCGGGGAGATTCCGGCCGCCGTCGTCATGATCCTGCTGGTCCGGCAGTGGGTCCGCGCGGACCAGCGCGAGCAGGCCCGCCTCGACCGCGCCGCCGACCGCGCCGAAGCCACCGGCGAGGACGACGACCTCGCCCGTTACAACGCCTTCCTCGCCGCCGCCCGCTCCCCCCGCCGGTTCGACGCGAGCTGACCGGAGCGGAGCCGGGAACTTTCCGGGGCCTCCGCCCGACTACTGGACCGGGAGACGGAGACCGGGCAGCCCTTGGCTCGATGGGCACGAGCTACCAGACCCCTGACCTATGAGCCTGATCGGAGTAGTTCATGTCCGTCACCGAACTGCCCGGCGACCGCCCGGCGGAGTCCGCCGCCGCGCCGGACACCGCACGACCCGCACGCCGGCTCACGCCGTTCGCGGCGATGCTGACCCGGCTGCATTTCTACGCCGGCATCCTGGTCGCCCCGTTCCTGCTGATCGCAGCCGTGACCGGCCTCGCGTACACGATCACCCCGCAACTGGACCAGGCGCTCTACGGCAACCAGCTCACCGTCGCCGTCGTCGGCGACCAGCCCAGGCCCCTCGCCGAGCAGGTCACCGCCGCCCGGACCGCGCATCCCGACGGCACCCTCGCCGCCGTGTCACCCGGCACCGGCGACAAGACCACCCAGGTGGTGTTCTCGTTGGAGGAACTCGGCGAGAAGCAACACACGGTGTACGTGGACCCGTACACCGGCGAGGTCAAGGGCCAGCTCACCACCTGGTTCGGGTCCACCCCGGCCACCACCTGGCTGGACGACCTGCACCGCAACCTGCACCTGGGCGACCTCGGCCGGCACTACTCGGAGATCGCCGCCAGCTGGCTGTGGGTCCTCGTCCTCGGTGGCGTCATCCTGTGGTGGCGTCGACGCAGCGCCACGCGCGCCCGGGCGAGACACCTGCTCGTGCCGGACCTGTCCGTCCGCAAGGGAGTCCGCCGCACGCGTGGCTGGCACGCCACCACCGGCGTCTGGCTGGCTGTCGGCCTGCTGTTCCTGTCCGCCACCGGACTGACCTGGTCCCGGTACGCCGGCGCGAACTTCGGCACCGGCCTGGACGCCCTGCGCGCCGGCACCCCGGAGATCTCCACCGCCGTCGACGGAACGCCCCCGACCACCGGCGGCGGTGAGCACCAGCACGGCGGACCGACCAGCGGCGCCGCGGACAACCCGGCCACCTACGACAAGGTGCTGGCCACCGCGCGCGACGCCGGCCTCTCCGGACCGGTGGAGATCAGCCCCGCCGGGGAACCCGGCACCGCGTGGACGGTCACCCAGGTCGACAACACCTGGCCCGTCGCGAAGGACCGGATCGCCGTCGACCCGGCCGCCGGTCTGGTGACCGCGCGCAGCGACTTCGCCGACTGGCCGCTGCTCGCCCAGCTCAGCAGCCTCGGCATCCAGGCCCACATGGGTCTGCTGTTCGGCCCGCTCAACCAGATCCTGCTCGCCGCGCTCGCCCTGGGCCTGCTCTGCGTCATCGTCTGGGGCTACCGGATGTGGTGGCAGCGCCGTCCCACCCGCGCCGACCGCCGCGCCCCGCTCGGCGCACCACCCGCCCGGGGCGGAGCCCGTGGACTGCGGTGGTGGGTGCTGCTGGCCGGCGTGCCGGTCACCGTGGCCGTCGGCTGGGCGTTGCCCTGGTTCGGCGTCACCCTGCTCGGTTTCCTCATCGTCGACGTCATCCTCGGCGCGATCGCCCGCCGACGCCGCCCCGCCGTACCGGTCTCCCCGGCTCCGGCCGGCAGGTGACCCACCAGGCTCCTCGGCTTGAGGGCCTCCGCCCACCGAGGGATCGCGGCCGCCACGGCTGACGGTCCAGCGGCGACCCGCTGAAACGTCGTCGGGAACTTTTCCCGGCCCGGTGCCGACTACTTGCTGAGCCACACCGCCCCATCCGCCCACTGCGGCTCCGCGCGGAGCCGTCTTGTCGAAGGGATCCACGTCATGAGGACCGCCTTGCGGCGTACGGCCCAGGCCGGCGCTGCCACCCTGCTGGCCGCCGGTGCCGTGCTGCTGACCGCCGCGCCGGCCGCCGCGCACGTCACCGTCACCCCGACCGTGACGGCGGCCAATTCCTACACCGTCCTCACGGTCTCGGTGCCGCACGGCTGCGACGGCGCCGGCACCACCAAGGTCGCCGTCAAGATCCCAGAAGAGATCATCTCGGTGACGCCGACCGTCAACGCCAACTGGACCGTGTCGAAGGTGATGACCGACCTGAACCCACCGGTCAAGGACAGACACGGCAACGAGATCACCCAGCGCGTCTCCGAGGTCGTCTACACCGCCAAGGCACCGCTGCCCGATGACCTGCGGGACACCTTCCAGCTGTCGCTGAAGCTGCCGGACACGCCGGGCAAGACGCTGGTCTTCCCGTCCGTGCAGACCTGCGAGAAGGGCGAGACGGCCTGGGTGCAGGTGCCCGCCGACGGGCAGAACCCGGACGACCTCGAACACCCGGCTCCCGGTTTCACAGTGACCGAGGCCGCGAAGGAAGGCGCCGCCGATCCCAGCCCCGCGGCCGATGTGGCGCTGGCCGGCGCGGAGAGCGACGCCGCCGATGAGCAGAGCGGCGGGACCAGCACGGTGAGCTGGATCGCGCTCGCGGCCGGCATCCTCGGCCTGCTGCTCGGCGGATTCGCCGTCCTGCGCCCGTCCATCGCCCGGTCCCGCGGCACCGACGCCTGACATGCCGATCCCGGTCCGACGCCCGCCAGCCCGGCTGGCGGGCCTCGCCGGTGCCCTGCTCTGCGGGCTCCTGCTGGCGCTCGGGCCGGCGGCACCGGCCCACGCGCACGCCACGCTGCTCGGCACCGACCCCGCCGACGGTGCCGTGCTGCCGAGCACACCGGCCACGGTCACCCTGACCTTCAACGAACCGGTCCAGGTCCGCGCCGGAGCCGTCCGGCTGCTCGACGCCACCGGGGCCGAGCAGCCGGCGGCCGTGCGTACCGTGGACACCCGGGTCGTGCTCGACGTGCCGCCCGGCTTGAGCGACGGCAGCTACGTGGTCACCTGGCGGGTCATCTCCGCCGACAGTCACCCGGTCGCCGGCGGGTTCACGTTCGCCATCGGTGCCCCCACCGCCGGCGCGATCGACGCCGCGACCGTCCCGGAGCCCAGCCGCGGCGTGCGACTGACCCGCCAGCTCACCGAAGCGCTCGGCTACACCGGCGTGCTCGGCGGCGCAGGCCTGGCCGCCTTCGCGTTCCTGCTGCTGCCCGCCGCCGCCGGCGCCGTGGTCCGGCGCCGGATCTACGCCCTGCTGCGCTGGTCGGTTCCGGTCACCGCGGTCACGGTGCTCGTCGCCTTGCCCGTCGTCGTCGCCTGGCAGGACGGTGCCGACCTTGCCGCACTGGCCCGAGCGTCGACGTGGCGGACGGCGCTGGGCACCGACACCGCGCTCGCCGCGCTGCTCGCCGTCGCGGGCCTGGCCGTGGCGCTTTTCGCCGCTCACACCACCCGGTCACAGACCCGGCGGTACGCGGCAACGGCCGGCCTGGCCGGCGCCGCGCTCGCCGTGGGATCGCTGGCCCTGACCGGGCACACCCGTACGTTCGGCCCCGCCGTGCTCGTCCTCACCGCCGACCTGCTGCACGTGGCCAACGCCGCCCTCTGGCTCGGCGGGCTCATCGGACTCACCCTCCTGCTGCTGCCCTCCTCCCAGGCGACACCAACGGCGGCGGCGACCGCCATCACCGCGTTCTCCCGGGCGGCCGCATGGCTGGTCGCCGCCCTCACCATCACCGGTGTCCTGCTCGGCTGGCGCATCGTCCAGACCTGGTCCGCGCTGTTCGGCACCGCGTACGGCACCGCCCTGCTCGTCAAGGGCGCATGCGTCGCCGTCATCGTGGGGATCGCGGCCTGGAACCGCTACCGGCTGGTTCCCCGGATCACCGCCGCGGACGGCACGGGCCCGGCGTGGTCGGCGCTGCGCCGAACCGTACGAGCCGAAGCCGGGCTGCTCGCCGTCGTCATCGCCACCACCGGCGTGCTGGTGACCCGGAGCCCCGTCGAGGACGGCGACCCGTCCGCGCCCCCCGAACGCCCCGCGTCCGTGGAGCTCACCGCGCAGCTCGGCAACCACCGCGCCGCCATCGTGCTGACCCCGGGCGCCACCGGCGTCAACGCGCTGCAACTGACCATCCTCGACGGCGAGCGCCGACTGGTCGAGCCGGTCACCGCGCCGGAACTGCGCTTCAGCCTGCCCGCCCAGAACGTCGGTCCGCTCGAACGCTCCGTCTCCCGCACCGCACCCGGGCGCTACGAGGCCGTCGCCGAGTTCCCCCTGCCCGGCCAATGGATCGTCGAGGTCAGCGTCCGCACCTCCAAGTACGAGAACCCGGTCGCCCGCATACCCGTGGAGATTCCATGAAACGCCCGGTCGGCCGCGTCGTCGCGGCCCTGGCCGCCGCGGCGGCGGTCCTCCTGCTCACCGGCTCGCCCGCCACCGCGCACGTCCTGCTCGCCAAGGCACAACCCAACGGCGACGGCAGTACCACCCTCACCTTCACCTTCGACCACGGCTGCGGCGAATCACCCACCACCGAACTGATCGTCTCCCTTCCGGCTGGCGCCACCCCAGCCAGCCGCACCGAACAACCCGCCGGATGGACGGCGAGTACCGCGCCCAGCCGGGTCACCTGGGCCGGACCCGGGCTCAAGGCCGGCGCCGAAGCCGCGTTCTCCCTCACCACCCGCCTGACCGGCACGATCGGACAGCCACTGCGCTTCCCCACTGTGCAGCGCTGCGCCAACGGTGCGGCGTACGAATGGACCGACCCGCAAACCGGCGACGAACACCCCGCGCCCAGCCTGATCGCGACCGGTGCGATCCTGGCCCCGATCCCCACGGCCACGCGGGCCGCTACCGCCCCGGCACCGGGCACCGGCGGTGCCGCCACCCTGCCACAGGCACTCGGCGCACTGGCCCTGTTCGTCGTCGCCGCCGCGACGGCGACCGCCCTCGCCCGTCCTCGCCGGCACCCGGCATCCTCACCCACGCACACACGCGACAGCTCGGTGCTCTGACACCGCAGCGACAGCAGCCGGACACCGCGCCGAAGCCACCAGATGTCCCACCGCCGTCATGCCGTGATCGCGGTCGGCACGTTGCGGGCTTGCGGCCCCATGCGGAAGTCGACGTCGATCTGCGTGCTGAGATCCATGCCCGCGCGTTCGTTGGCCCAGGCTGCCGCGTTGCGCCGATGGAACTCGTGGGCCCACCGGGTGAAGGCGGTCCAGTCCTGGACGCTGCGGTCGACGGCCTCGGTCAGCTGTCCCAGCACGGCCCGGTTAGCGGCTTCCAGCTCGTCCAGCGGCCCCACCGTGCCGCGTTCGGCCCGGCGCACGTACGCCGAGCGGCTCACCCAGGTGAGGAGGTCCTGGCCGACGTGCTCGCGGAGGAACTCGACATCCGACGCGTCCTCGACCTTGTTGCCGACGACGGACAGCGCGACTCCGTAGTCGCGGGCGTAGCCGGCGTACTGGCGGTAGACGCTGACGCTGCGTACCGTCGGCTCGCAGACCAGGAAGGTGCGGTCGAAGCGGGTGAACAGCCCTGAGGCGAACGAGTCGGCGCCGGCGGTCATGTCCACCACCACGTACTCGCCGGGCCCGTCGACCATGTGGTTGAGCAGCAGTTCGACCGCGCCGACCTTGGAGTGGTAGCAGGCGACGCCGAGGTCCTCGGCGGTGAACTCACCGGTCACCGCGAGCCGCACCCCACCTACCGGCCGGACGCACGACTCGTAGATCGGGTTGTCTTCGACCACGCCCAGCAGGCGCGAGCCGGTCCCCGGCGGCGTGGTCTTCACCATCTCATCGGCGGAGCCGATGCGGGGATTGTCGCCACGGAGGTGTTCCTTGATCACGGGCAGGTGTTCGCCGAGCGGGGTCATCGTCGCGGTGGCGCCCTCCGGTCCGCCGAGGGCCACTGCGAGGTGTTGGTTGATGTCGGCGTCGATGGCCAGCACCGGCCGACCCTGCGCCGCGAGGTGGCGGGCGAACAGCGCGGCCAGGGTGGTCTTCCCGCTGCCGCCCTTGCCGACGAACGCGACCTTCATCGCACGACCCCCGCAACGCTAACGGTAATCGTTTGCATGTACGGCACTGTAACCGGTCGCGCGGTGGTCCGGACGGCGACCCGCCAATGTGTCCACCGATCGGCAGGCGACCGTCCGTGGTGAGCGGTCACAGGTGCCGGTCGGCGTCGGCGCGATGTCACGCTCGCCGCGGGGGCGCCTCGGCCGACAGGCCCAGCACGTCGACCGCGATGCGGTGGATCGTGTCGAGCGTACGGTCGCGTCCGCCGGCGCCCTCCACCATGAGCAGCAGGTGCCGCACGCCGGGCAGGGTGGCGGCCTGGTCCAGGATCTCCCCGCAGCGGCGGGGCGAGCCGACCGGGTGGATGGTGATGAGGCGTTCCACGTAGGCGTCCAGATCCCGGTGGCTCGCGGGGGTGCTGTCGAGGCGGACGTACTCCCGGGTGCCGGCGAGCAGCGCCGGGAGCCCGGCGCGGACATCGTCGGCGGCCTGCGCGTCGCTGTCCCCGACGTGTGCCAGGTGGGCGCTGGCGTGGCCGACGGGGTGCCCGTCGTGGCCGTGCGCGGCCGCCACCCCGGCGTAACGGTCGAGCATGTCCGCCTTCTCGGCGAGGTCGGCGTGCAGCCCGAGCAGCAGCGGCATGCCGTGCCGCGCGGCGAGGTCCACCGTCTGCGGTGACGTCGCCGCGAGCCATACCGGTATCCGCCGTGCGGGACGCGGCACGACCGGCACCGGCCGAAAGGGGAATCGGTCGTTGCCGGCCACGGTCGCCACGCCGGACAGCCACCGGTCCAGCAGTTCCAGTGCGTCGTGAAAGCCGGTGTGGAAGCGGTCCAGGCCGGTGCCGAACACCTCCAAATCGACCCACGGGCCGCCCCGGCCGACCCCGAGCCGGAACCGGCCGCCGGACAACTCGTCGAGCAGCACCGCCTCCTCGCCCAGAGCGACCGGGTGACGGTTCGACAGGATGCAGGCCGCGGTGCCGACGGCGATGCGTGCGGTGGAGCCGAGCAGGTGCGCGGCGAAGGTGGTCGCCGAGGGACACACGCCGTAGGAGATGAAGTGGTGTTCGGCGATCCAGACCCCGGCGTATCCGACGGCCTCGGCGGCACGGCCGTACTGATGGGCGTCGGCCAGAGCCGTGGCGTGAGTGCCGCCCGGGCGGTGCCCGGCGAGCAGGAACAGGTGGACGTCGACGTCCCTGCCTGCTCGCCGGGCGGCAACCGGGTCAGCAGTCACGCAGCTCGGGTGACTGGTTGAGCAACTGGCCGCGGGTGGAGACGAAGCGGCGGTAGGTGTCCGAGTCGACGGCGGCCAGGCGGAACGCCGCAATGCGGTGGCAGTTCTGGAAGGCCAGTTTGACGCCGAAGTGGCGCTCGAGACTGGACCGGATGGCGTCGCTGGCCAGGGCGCGCAGGAGTTGGCCCCGCTCGGCCTCGCTCGGCGGCGGGATGACGTTGTCGGCGAACTCGCCGTCGGACGACTCCAGCTCCGCCACTACCCGACTGACGGTCTGCCAGGCGTACGGCAGTGAGTCGCGGACACAGGCCACGAACTCCTCGTCGGCGACGGGCCCCGATTCGGCGGCCTGCAACAGGTTGGGTGGCACGGTGAGAGACATGCTCCTCCTCACACGATAACGATCACAATTGTCGTTAGCGTCGCGTCACGAGCACACCACGCACCGTGCGTGGCGTCAATGGCCGCTGACGCCATGGGGGCCGGCCGGCGCGAGGCCCGGGTGGGCGGTGGGCTCGCGCCGGCCGGAGTCCGCCGCTTGCCGGTACCCCCTACCTCGGCGGACGTCTGTGTTCGGCTGCTTGTGACGGTGGTGGTCAGGGAAGGACGTCGAAGGTCCAGGTCTTGGCGCCGGAGCTGATGGTGGCGCCGGTGGAGGCGAGCTTCGCGGTGACTTCGAAGGTGACGGTGTAGGTGCCGGCGGCGTCGAAGCCCCAGTTGACGTGGGCGTGGGTGTTGCGGTTGACGTTGAGGCTGTCGGGCAGACCGTTGCCGCTGTCGAACAGCACCGTCGGGGTGCCGCCGGAGACGGTGTAGACGCTGAATCCGGCCGGCCCGGTGACGTTGGTCAGCTTGAAGGTGACCCGGTTGTTCTGGAGCACACCACTGGGCACCTCGGTGGTGTTCCAGCCGGCCCAGAGCAGCCCGGCGGTGCTGGCCTGGGGCAGCACCCAGGCCTGGCCGCCGGTGCCGAGGAACGACCAGGCACTGCCGCCGGGCACGGTGAGCTTGGCGGTGTTGGGAACGCGCAGGACGACGTCGGCGGGGTTGCGCTCCACCGACGGACTGACGGTGTCGTCGAGCAGGTTGACGGTCAGTGCGCCGCCGGCGTAGTCGACGTCGATGACGTCGACGTGGCCGCTGGAGAGCACGATCGGCGCCGCGGCCGCGGGGGTGGCGGTGCCGGCGAGCAGCGCGGCGGTCAGGACGAGGCCGGCGAGGAAACGGCTGCGGGTACGCATGGTGCTCACGCCCTGACCACGACGCGCAGGGTGGCCGGTTCGCTGGTGACCTGCTCGCCGGTGGCGGCGAGGGTGCCGGTGGCCCGGAAGGTGACGCAGTAGGTGCCGGCGCGGTCGAAGGCCCAGTTGGCGTGCAGGTGGTCGCCGGCGGTCAGGGCGATGGTGTCGGGCAGGCCGTCGCCGCTGTCGGCGAGGATGGTGGGCTGCCCGACGGCGTTCTCGGTGTAGATGGCGAGCTGCCCGGGCCCGCTGACCGACTGCACGCTGAGGGTGAGCGCGTCGGCGGTGAAGGTACCGGGCTCGACCTCTTCGGCGGCGATGCCGGGCCAGACGAGGTCGGTGTTCTGGATCTCGGGCAGGATCCACACCTTCGACACCCCGGGAGTGCCGAGGAAGCCGAAGGCGGGGTCGTTCGGGACGGTGACCTTGGCCTGCCGCTTGACGACGATCTTGACGTCGTCGGCGGCGTACTCGACGTCGTTGTCCTCGTCGTGGACGCCGAGCTCCAGCTCGCCGGCCTCGTACGCGATGTCGACCAGGTCGAGGTGCCCGGAGTTGAAGGTCACCACGGCGGCCTGCGCCGGCGGCGCTGCCGCGAGCAGCGCCGCGGTCACCGCCCCGGAGGCGAGCAGCAGGCGGATGGGCTTACGCACGAAGGAACTCCTTCCGCGCGGTCCCCAATGGACCACGTTATCGAAAACGATAGTCGTTTTGCTTAGCGTGGGGAAGGCTGCTCGACCGGACGCTTCCACCGCCGGGTCAGCACGCCGTGTCGGGGCGCGATCAGCCAGGCGGCGAGGAAGGCGGCGGTGGCGACCAGGACGATGGTGCCGCCGACCGGGGTGTCGTAGCTCCAGGACAGGTACAGCCCGACGAGCGCCGACGTGCCGCCGATCACCGGGGCGAGCAGCATCATCACGCCGAGCCGGTCGGTGAGCAGGCGGGCCGCCGCGGCGGGGGTGATCAGCAGGGCCAGGACGAGGATGTTGCCGATGGTCTGCAACGAGATCACGACGGCGAGGGTGACCAGGACGTAGAGCGCGATGTCGAGCCAGAAGACCGGCAGCCCCATCGCACGGGACATCTCGCGGTCGAGGCAGACCGCGACGAACTCCTTGTGCAATGCCAACACCAAGCCGAGGATGACCAGGCCGGTGCCGCCGACGACGTAGAGGTCCCGGTCCGGGATCCCGGTGATCGAGCCGAACAGGAACTGCTGCAGCG
This sequence comes from Micromonospora sp. WMMD558, assembly GCF_049315255.1. NCBI lineage: Bacteria > Bacillati > Actinomycetota > Actinomycetes > Micromonosporales > Micromonosporaceae > Micromonospora > Micromonospora sp. WMMD558. Next base: position 5,855,717 of record NZ_CP186061.1, read on the forward strand.
AACCGGCGTAGCCGGGCGCCTGCGAGATGATCACGATGCCGAGAGCGAACGCGGCGACCAGGAAGACACCAATCAGCGAGTCCTCCTTGACGCGCCGGTTCTGCGAGAAGATCGCGATCAGCAGCGCGGTGGCGATACCGGCGACGGCACCGCCGAGGACCAGGCTGCCCTGCAGGACGAAGGCGACCGCGATGCCCGGGAAGACCGCGTGGGCCACGGCGTCTCCGATGAAGGCCATCCCCCGGAGGACGACGTAGCAGCCGACGACGCCGCAGACGATGCTGGACATGACCGCGATCGCCAGCGCCTTGGGCAGGAACGCGAGGTCGGGGTTGAGCAGGTCGGTGAGGAACTTGGTGATCGACATCAGGCCGCCCTCACGAGCTTCAGCAGCGCAGACGTCGCGCTGACGCCGAAGGTCTGCGTCCACAGGTCGGCGTCCTGCAGGTCCGCCGGGCGGCCGTCGGCGATGATCCGGCCGTTGAGCAGGACCAGCCGGGTACAGGAGTCCACCGCGGCTACCAGGTCGTGGGTGGTCATCAGCACCGCGCGGTCCTCCTGGGCCAGGCTGGTGAACAGGTCGCCCAGCAGTTCCTGGGTGGGCATGTCGAGCCCGGTGAACGGCTCGTCGAGCAGCAGGATGCTCGGCGCGAGCGCGAGTGCCCGCGCGACCAGGACGCGTTGGCGTTGGCCACCGGACAGCTCGCCGACCGGCCGGCGGCGCAGTCCGGTCAGCTGTACCCGGTCCAGCGCGTCGCCGACCGCCCGCCAGTCGGCCACGCCCGGGCGGCGGAGCAGGCCCATCCGGCCGGTGCGGCCGGACATCACGGCCTGCTCGACGGAGATCGGGAAGTCCCAGCTGAACTCGTGACGCTGGGGGACGTAGCCGATCCCGGACCGTCCGGGTCGCGTCGGCCTGCCCTCCACCAGCACCCGGCCGCCGCGGCTGCGGATCAGCGCCAGGATGGCGCGCAGCAGGGTGGTCTTGCCGGCGCCGTTCGGGCCCAGCAGCCCGACCAGCTCGCCGCGATCGAGGTGCAGCCGTACGTCCCGCAGGACCGGCCGGCCACCGAGATCCACGTCCAGCCCGTCGATCTCCAGTGCTCTCACCGCTGGCCCCCGGACGACGCGATGACGCGTTCCTGCTCGGCCCGCCGTCTGGCGCCGCGCCCACGCAGCAGGAGGACGACCAGGCCGAGAGCGAGCACGACGGCCGTCCCGGCCAGCGCCGTGATCAGCAGCGTCCGGGAACCGTCGGCCCGATCGTCGGCTCCGGCCGGAGCCTCGCCGGGCGGCTCCTGGCCAGCCGGTACGGGGATGTCCGCCGTCGCGGCGAAGGCCTCGTCGGCGCTGGTGGCGTCCCCCACCGCGAAGCGCAGCGTACGGGTCGCCGACACCTTCTCCCCGTTGACCAGGTCGGCCGACACCTGTACCGCGACGAGGTAGACACCCGATGCGGAGAAGACCCAGTTCGCGTGGGTGTGGGTGTTGACCTCGACCCAGAAGGGCTGCGCCTTCGACTCGGCCGACCGCCACAGCGGCTGCGGTGCGGAGAAGTTGCCCGACTGGAGGTAGGTCGTGAGCGTCCCCGGACCACGCACCCCGAGCAGGGTCAGGGTGACGCCCCGGTCGATGGTCCGCATCACCCGGGGATCCTGGGTGTTCCAGCCCAGCCAGACCACATCCTGGTCCTGAACCTGCGGCACCACGTACACCCGCTTGCCGGCCTCGATGCCGAGGAAGGCGTACGCCGGGTCGTCCGGAACGGTCTGCAGCGCGGCGTCGGACACCCGCAGCAGCGTGTCGTCGGGATCACGCCACACCGGTTGCGCCTGCGTACCGTCGTGGATCAGCAGCGTCCACCGGTCGTCGACGTATCGGGGACCGAGGTCGACGTGCCCGGTGGTGAGCGTCGTCCGTCCGGTGGCGAGGGGCTGGTCGGCCGCGATCGACTGGCTGAGATTCGGCGTCGGCTCCGCCGCCCGCGCCGGGGCCTGTGCCGTCGCCAGCACGAGCAACGTCGCGAGGGCGCCTCGCAGGATGACTGTGGTCGCGCGGCTGCGGCGGTGCGCCCGTCCTGCCGTCACTGGTTCCTCCATCACTTCTCCGTGGTCAGGCAGTCGCGCAGCGATTCGGCGTTGAACCGCATCATCTCCGCGTAGGTGGTGACGTCGCGGTCGAACGCGTCGCCGTAGATCGGGCACACCCGAAGGTCCTCTTCCCGCGCCACCTCGGTCAGCGTGGCGGACCGGGCCGCCAGGTTCGGCTCCAGGAACACGGCGGGAATCCGCAGGTTGCGGATCGTCTCGGTGAGCCGGCGGCGGTCGGCGAGACTCGGCTCGACAGCCGGGTTGGGGGTGACGAAACCGGAGATCTGCACCCCGTACGCCTGGCCCAGGTAGCCGAACGCGTCGTGTGTGGTGACGAGGTGGCGCCGCGAGGGTGGGATCTGCGCGATGGTGTCCCGGACGTACGAGTCGAGCTCTTCCAGCTGCCGGATGTAGGCCGAGGCGTTCGCCCGGTATTCGGCGGCGCCCTCGGGGTCCACCCCGATCAGGGTGTCCCGGATCAGTTGCACGTAGGAGATGGCGTTGTGGACGTTCTGCCACAGGTGCGGGTCGATCTCGCCGTGCACGTGCTTGCCGAGGACGGCCTGCGGCAGCTGGTAGACCTGGGTGCCGGGCCGGCCGAGGAACCGGAACCGCCGGTCGCCGGGCACCTCCAGCAGCGCCTTGTTCGGCACCTCGATGACGGTGCGCGCCGGGTCGTACACCCGTTGGGTCGCCTCGCCGCCACCCTCGGGGTCGGCGAGCAGGTAGAGCCGCCGCTGGTCGAGGTCGACGGTGACGTCGGCGTGCCCGGCGTTCAGTACGGGCGCGCCGGTCAGGCCCGGCACCGAGTGCGGGTCCACCCCGACGGCGAAGGTGAACACCTGCTCGCCCATGGGGACGGGTGCCGTCTGCGGGTCGACGGCCAGCCGTGCCCGCATGGTCAGCCGGTAGATTCCCGGCTCGGTGAACGCCCAGCTCATGTGGGTGTGCGCGTCCGGTGGGAGCGTCGCGGTGTCGTCCCGGTAGCCGTTGGCGGGGTCGAACCCGTCGCCGGAGTCGACGTAGAACGACGGGTTGCCGAACGACTCGGTCAGGTACGCGTACATCCGACCCGGCCCGTCCGCGCCGGTCGCGCTGAGGAACACCTCCGAGGACCGGTTCGCGCCCTGCGCCGCACCGGTGCCGCGCACCCGCATGCCCAGCCAGATCGTGTCCAGCGACACGTCCTCGACCAGCGGGATGATCTCCGCCGCGTACTTCACCGCCCCCTCGGCCAGCGAGATGTTCGGTACGCCGTCACGCAGGTTGGCGTCCAGCGCCTTGATGACGGCCTGCTCCTCGAGGAGCAGGTAGTTGCTGAACGCCACGTCGGCGTAGACGACGTCGCGGATGTCCCGCAGCGACGGCTCGTAGCTGTGCGGATCGGCCCCGTCCGGCACCATCGAGGTGACGGTCACCCGGTCGCCGCCCACGTTGCGGGCCAGATCCCGCAGGATCCCGGTGGTCGTCAGGACCTGGACCCGCTCGTCGTGCGAACTCAACGCCACCTCCGACCGGCAGCCGCCGGCGAGCAACGCGGCCAGCAGCGGCAGCACGACCAGCCGCCGCGGGCCGACCCGGTGGATAGCCGTTCTTGGCACCGCCGTCACCCGGTCCGGAGGGCGGCGCGGCGGCGGGCCAGCAGCAACAGCAGGGCACCGACCGCTACCAGGACGACGCCGAGCGCTGCCGCCGTCAGCACCCAGCCGGCGCCCGTGCGCGGCAGCGGCCCGTCCCGGCGCCCGTCGCCGCCGTCGCCGTCGCCGGCACCGCCGCCGGGGCCGAAGCCGGCGTTCGGATCCGCGCTGTCGCCGACGGCGATGGTGAGCGTCTTCGTGTCGGTGACCGCCTTGCCGGCGGTGGTGGTGCCGCTCATCTGCACCGCGAGGCGGTACAGACCGGGCTTGCTGAACGCCCAGTTGCCGTGCGTGTGGGTGTTGAGCGGGATGTCCAGCTTCTGCGGGAACGGCTTGGCGGAGTCGAACAGCACGTCGGCCTTGCCGAACGAGCCGGTCAGGAAGAGGGCGAACCGGCCAGGCCCGTTGACCCCCTTCAGCGTCCACGTGACGCTGCCCTTGACGCCCGACACGACGGACGCGTGCTGGGTGTTCCAGCCCGGCCAGACAAGACCCGCCTGCTGGGTCTGCGGCAGCACCCACACGGTGTCGCCCGGCTTGCCGAGGAAGTCCGCCCCGGCGGGCACCGTGATCTTCGCCTTGTCCTTCGCGTGCAGGACCACGTCGGCGGTCTCCCGCCAGACCGGAGGGCTGGTCCGGTCGTCCTTGATCCGAATCGTCCAGCTGTCCCCGGACAGGTTCGGGCCCATGTCGACGTGCCCGTCACTGATCACCTGACGAGCACCGGCAGCGACTTTCGCCGCCTCCGGCGCGGCAGCGGGCTTCGGCGCGGCAGCCGGTGCGGCGAGTGCCTCGGCGCGCGGTCGCGCCGCCTGCGCCTGCGGAGCGGGCAACGCCGGCTCCGCAGGCCGGATCGCCGGAACGCGGACCCGGTACGTCGCCTCGGCGCGCACCGTCCCACCCGAGCGCAGGGCGGCCGAGCCGGTCAGGGTGAGCCGGTACTCGCCGGCCGTGTCGAAGGCCCAGACCACGCCACCGGTACGCGTGCCCGCCGGCAGCTGCGTCGACCGCCGTACGCCGGCACCGCTGCCGAACAGCGGGGTCGCCGCGCCGAGACCGGACAGGGTGTACGCGGTGAACGTCCCCGGCCCCTCGACCGAGCCCAGCGTCAGGGTCACCCGGTCGTCGGCGACGACGCCGGGGCGTACCCCGGTGGTGTCCAGGGCCGGGAACCCGGTGTCACCGGCGGAGAGTGCCCACACGCCGTGGCCCGGCTTCCCGAGGAAGGCCAAGGCCTGGCCGGCCGGGACCCGACCGGCGAGGCCGCCGTCCGGGCCGAGCACCACCTCGCCCGGGTCGCGCCCGGCCGCACCGTCGGCCGCCTGCGCGGCGTCCCGGAAGCGCAGCGACATCGTGTCACCGTCGAGCGCGACGGAGACCAGGTCGGCGCCGGCCGAGGCGACGGCGGCCGGTTCCGCGGCGGCCGGCGTTGCCGCGGGGGCCAGTGCCAGCACGACGGCGGCAAGGCTCGCGGCGCCGGCGCGCATGCTTCTCATCCTCATTGGTCGCTCCCCAGGCGTAGCCGAGTCACTTCTCGTCCTTCCCCGTGTGGTCGATGGTGGGATGCCGGTTGTCGTGGCCCGGACCGGGACGTTCGACGTCCGGCATCGGACGGTCGTCGGGTGCTGATCCGCCGTCACCGGCGGCCACTGGGGCGTCCTGGCCGTCCGGTGCCCGGCCGGCCTGCGCGCGGCCTTCCTCCCGGCCGGCCTGCGCGCGGCCTTCCTCCCGGCCGGCCTGCGCGCGGCCCTCCTCCCGGGCGGCGGCCACCGCTCGCGCGAGCTGCTCCGCCCGGCGGCGCCGGGCCGCGATCAGTGCCCAGCCGGCGAGGATGAGCAGGGCGAGCAGGGCCAGCTGCGGCCAGGGCACCGCCCAGACGGCGGCCCGCGCCGAGCCCGCCCGCGGTGGCGGGTCGAGGACCTGGTCCCCCACGGCTGCCGGCGTGACGGTCGCGTTCGCGGTCAGCCGGAACAGCGGCGGAACACCCGACATGCGTACGGTGGTGGTCAGCTCGCCGCCGGGCAGGATCTCCGGCAGGGCGGTACCGTCCACGGACCGCCGGGCCAGGCCGAACGGTCCGGACACGCCGAGCACGGGCTGCCCGGCGAGCCGTACGTTGCCGGTGTTGCGGACGGTGAACGTGGCGGTGACCGTGCCCCCGGCCAGCGGGTTGACCGGGCCGGTGTGCCGCACTCGCAGGTCTTCGACGGTCAGCGTCGGCCGCAGCTCACCGGTGACCCGCAGGTAGATGCGGGCGCCGACCCGGTGGTCGACGGCGACCTGGTTACCCTGCGCGTCGACGGCTGTGCCGGCCAGCGAGGCGACGATCCCTCCGGCGTGATCACCGGGCGTGGCGTTGGGCGGGACGGCGAGCGTGAACGGTACGTCCAGCCGGGACGTCGACGGGATGGTCAGGGTTCGGCTCGGCAGGCGGACCCAGGAGCCCACGTCGGTGGGCTTCCGGTCGGCGGCCAGCAGATCGAACCCGCCCTGCGTGGTGGTGACCGCGTCGCTGGCGTAGAGGTTCAGGGTGAGCGGGCGGTTGGAGTGGTTCGTGACGCCGACGTAGTCGGTCAGGGTGGCGCCCGGGTCGAGCTTGTAGCTGAACGCCGGCCGGCCGTTCGGCCCGCGCGCGCTCGACGGTGCCACGCCCCAGGTCGCGGCGGCGGGCGGCGGTGCCGGCGACGGCGACGTCCCTTGCGTTGCCGGCGGGCTGGCGGGGGCGGGTGCGGCCAGCGCGGAGGCAGGTGGTGCGGGGACCACGCCGAGCAGGGCGATCCCAGCGGCGATAAAGGCGAGCAGGCGCATTGCGGGACGGTGTCCGTTCCTGGAGTACGGGGCATGGTGCGGGGTGGGCGGTCGCGGCAACGACCCGCCCACCCCGCAGTCGTCCGGCGGCACGGCCAGTGCCCGGCCACCGGGCGGGATGGGTGATCAGATGGCGGTGAGGGTCAGGGTCCCGGTGTAGGTCCCCGCCGCCGTCTCGGTGGGCAGGCTCAGCCGCAGGCCCGCGCCCAGCTGCGCGGTACCCCGTCCGGCGCCGTCCGGTGCCGAGCCCAGCACCGCGCTGGTGCCGAGACCGCCGCCGACTCCGACGACGTACGGTGCCACCTCCGGACCGGCGACCACGCCCTGTCCGGCGCCCTGGGTCAGGACCCGCGGGGTCCAGCCGAGGTAGCCGGCGCTGAACGTGGCCCCGTCCGGCCCGGCGAAGTCCGCCGGGATCTGCCCGGACGCGCTCCACCCCGGTTGACCGGCGCGGGTGTCGGTCACCGTGACCGGGCGGAGGTCGCCGGTGCTCTCCCACCGGTCACCGGCGGCGTTGAGCTGTGCGGGCGGCAGCACCACGGCCCGGTCGTCCGGGTTGACGCTGATCACCAGCGAGCCCTGCGTCTCGTCGATCGACGCGGTGATCGTCTGCGAGGCGCCCGGCTCCTGTGGCGGGAACGCCACCCACAGGGTCACCGGCTCGCTGGTCGCGACGACCGCGTGGTCGTCGTCGTAGAGCTTGGCCACGTACTCGCAGGCGTTCAGCTCCCGGGTCGCGGTGAACGAGTAGCTCGCGCCCCCCTCACCCGGGATGATGCTCCAGTCGGCCGCGCCCGGGCACCTGCTGAACCAGTGGTAGTGGTCCAGTTCGGTCTGCGGCGTCTGCGCCGCGGTGAGCGTGACCGTGTCGTTGGGCTGGTACTCGTCGGCCATCCCGCTGATCGCCAGGCTGACCTCCGGGCCGCCGCCGGTCAGCTCGCCGACGACGAACGAGTAGTCGACCGGCCCGGTGCTGAGCGTGGTGCCGTTGCTCAGCGTCGCGTCGGCCTGGAACTTCAAGGTGTAGTTGCCCAGCGCGCTGAACGCCCAGTTCGAATGCGCGTGGGTGTGCACCGGGACGTCGATCGCGTCCGGGAGTCCGTCCTCGCTGCGGAACTTGATGATCGGGCCACCGAACGAGTCCTGCGTGAACAGGGTGACGTTGCCAGGGCCCTCAACGCCGACCAGGCTCAGCCGAACCTTGTTCCCTGCGAACACCCCCGAGTTGAGCTCGGTGGTGTTCCAGCCCGGCCAGAGCAGGTCCGGGTCCTGCGTCATCGGCAGCAGCCAGATCTGCGAACCGGCCGGTCCCAGGAACGCGAACCGCGGGTCGTCCGGGACCTCCATCGCCGCCCGCGGCAGCACCTGGAACGTGACGTCCGCCGGATCCCGGATGACCATCGGGCTACCCGTGTCGTCCCTCACCTTCAGGGACAGTTCGCCGTCGGTGTAGTGCACGTCGACCGCGTCGGTGTGCCCTTTGGACAGCACCACCTTCTCGGCCGCCGACGCGGCGGTGGGAGCCAGCACCGTGCCAGCGGCCACCACCGCCCCGGTGACCAGGGCCGCGAGACCGCGAGCCCTCAGTGTCGCCTTCATACCTCCCCTTTCCACGCCGCGCGCGTCTGCGCGCGGTGGTACCTGCGCCCCGGAGGCCTGCCGGTGGGCAACGCCTTCGCCGGGCGGGCGGCGGTCGGCGCGGAGCGGGTGGCCCGCGCCGAACCGGTGCCGGCAACCGTCACCAGGACGCCTTGCGGATGCCCGGCAACTCACCACGCAGCGCCATCTCCCGGAACCGGACCCGGGACAACCCGAAGCGGGTCAGCACACCGCGCGGGCGGCCGTCGATCACATCCCGGCTGCGCAGCCGCACCCGGCTCGAGTCGCGGGGCAGCCGGGCCAACTGGCGCACGGCGTCGTCGCGTACGGCCGGGTCGGTGTCCGGGTGGGCGATCAGCCGCTTCAGCTCCGCCCGGCGGTCGGCATGCCGGGCGACCAGGTCCTCCCGGCGGGCCTGCCGGTTTCCCAGGCTCTTGCGGGCCATCAGCGTGCCTCGCGGAACTCGACGTGCCGCCGCACGATCGGGTCGTACTTGCGCAGCACCAGGCGGTCCGGGTCGTTGCGGCGGTTCTTGCGGGTGACGTACGTGTAACCGGTGCCGGCGGTGCTGCGCAGCCGCACGATCGGACGGACGTCGGTCTGCCGGGCCATCAGAGCTTCACTCCCCGGGCGCGCAGCTCCGCGACGACCGCCTCGATGCCCTTGCGGTCCACCGTCTTCAGCGCCTTCGCGGTCAGGGTCAACCGCACCCAGCGGCGCTCCGACGGCAGCCAGTAGCGGTGGTTCTGCAGGTTCGGGTTCCACCGGCGACGGGTGCGCCGGTGCGAGTGGGACACGGCGTTGCCGAAGCTCGGCTTGGCGTCGGTGACGTCACAACGTCGGGACACGATTCACTCCTCAGGTTCAGCTAGACGCTAACGACAACGGTTTTCGTTTTTACATCGGCCGATCGGCCAGCCTTCACGCGGGGTCGCGCCGCCACGTCGACCGCACCGTGTCGCCGGGTCGGCACAGGCCGACCGTCGCGGCCCCCCGCTCGGGGACCCCGGCACGCCGCTCGCCGCCGGCCGCGTGCTTATAATGACAACCGTTTTCAACAAGTGTCGAGAGGATTGTGATGTCGACGTCCCCGCTCGCACCCGCCGAAACCGGGACCCCGGCGGCCGACGCCCGCCCGTCGTTGACCGTGCTCAGCGGCTTCTGGCCGGCCGCGACGTACGCCGTCGCCCGCACGCTGCTGGCGGCGGACCCCTCGCTGCTGCTGGTCCGGCACGATCTCACCGACCTGGCCGCCGGCACCGTGCACCGGATCGTGCGCGACGGTGCGGGCGTGCTCGAGGACGAGCGGATCACCCTGGCGCACGGCTGCGTCTCCTGCACGCTGCGCGAGGACGTGCTGCCCACCCTCGCCCGGCTCGCCCGCACCCAACCGGACCGCGACCTGCTGTTGATGCTGCCCGAGGTGGTCGAGCCCGAGGCGGTCGCCGCCGTCTGCGCGCACTGCCTCGTCGACGGGACGCCGCTGACCGACCTGGTCCGGGTCGACTCCTACCTGACCGTGGTCGACGCCGAGCACCTGCTCGACGGCCTGGCCAGCACCGACGACCTGAAAACCCTCGGCATCGCCGCCGCCGACAACGACGACCGGGCGCTCGCCGACGTCGTCGTCCGGCAGATCGAGTACGCCGACACCCTCGTGCTGTGGGGCCAGTCCCGGGAGGGCGCGTACGACACCAGCCGCCTGTCGGTGCTGCTCGACCGGATGGCGCCGTGGGCGACGCAGGTCCGCGTCGACGGTGACCTCGTCGACGCCGGCGCGCTGACCCGGCAGCTGCGCGGAACGCTCCGGCACCGCCCCGAGACCCCCGGCGTCCTGACCCGGGGCTTGGAGGGCCACGTCCTCGGCGTGCACGAGCCGTACCCCGACTGCGGCGTCGTCTCGGTGGTCTTCCGCGCCCGACGACCGTTCCATCCCCGCCGGCTGCACGACGTCCTCGAGGACGTCAACGCCGAGGTCGTCCGCTCCCGGGGGCACCTGTGGCTCGCGAGCCAACCCGACCTGGTCATCGCCTGGGACTTCGCCGGCGGCGGCCTCGCCCTCGGCTCCCTGGGCCGCTGGCTGACCGGCCTGCCCGACCCGTACTGGGACGAGGTGTCCGACCACCGGCGGCTCGCCGCCGCCCTCGACTGGGACCCGTACTACGGGGACCGACACCAGCACCTGGTCTTCGTCGGCCTGGACCTCGATCCCGCCGGCCTGCACCGCACCCTCACCGGCTGCCTGCTCACCGACGCCGAACTCGCCGACGGCGAGGACACCTGGCGCCGCTACGACGACCCGTTCGCCGGCTGCTTCCCGCTCGCCGGCCCCGACCCCACCGAAGGAGAGCCCGCATGAAGTCCGGAGTCCACCCCGAGTACCGGCCCGTCGTCTACCGCGACCGCGCCGCCGACTTCGCCTTCCTCACCCGCTCCACCGCCACCAGCGACCAGACCATCGAGTGGACCGACGGCAACACCTACCCCGTCATCGACGTCCAGATCTCCTCCGCCAGCCACCCCTTCTGGACCGGCAGGCAGCGCCTGCTCGACACCGAGGGCCGGGTGGAGAAGTTCCGCGCCAAGTACGCCCGCCGCGGACCGCGGCAGACACGATGACCGAGGCACGCATGCGCCGCAGCCGCCCATGATCTCGCGGGGCCGGGCATCAGTCGTGGTGCGAGGAGTCCAGGGCTGCGCCAGCAGTCTCCGGCTCGTCGCGGCGCTCGTGGTCAGGCCCGGGTGCCCCGGCGATGGCGGTGAATGCCGATGCGGACACGTCGGCGACCAGATGGACGTGATCGGCGCCGAACGTCGACGGCTCCCGCAGCCCGAGCACCAGGCAGAAGTTCCGCTTCCCGTACGTCTTCCGCAGCCGTCTCCAGTTGGCCAGCAGGTAGCGCGCGGCACCGAGATTGTCCAGCGCGGTCTGGCCGGCGAGGATGAACACGGGCGCCGCCGATGCGGCCGGGCGCACCCGGGCGAGCAGCGCGAACTGCTCTTCGCCGGGACGGCGGCGAAACGCGCGTCCGCCAACCACGAACGGCAGCGACGAGTCGGGCTCGGCTGCGGTGAACCGTACGCCGGGCAGCGCGATGCGCACGTGGGCCGCGGTGCGCGGATTCGCCGACGGGCCGCCGACGCAGTACTCGGTGACCCGGCCGGCCTCCCTGCGTCCCTCCTCGCTTGTGACGAGGGCGGGCAGCCCACCGGACTCGCGGATGGTCGTCGCCAGCTCCACCAGCGTGGCAACGTCGTTGCGGTGCACGCTCTGCGGGCGCTGCGACGAGAAATGCTTCGCCACGAAGAGCATCACCTGGGCACCGGGATTGACACCGAAGAACGACCGCTTACGCAGAATCCGCCGGTAGCGGACGACGTACTGGCTGGTCCAGCCGGCAGCGGCGGCAATGGCACTGGCGAGAAGGTTGATCACCACATCACGCACGGGTGCCCCTTCGGCGAGACTCGGCCTGGCTGTGAATGTCCAAGAGGGACAGCGCGAACCAGGTCTTGAGGGTGCGCGGCGCCGAAACGCCCCATCCACGGCCAGAGCTCCGACGATTGTAGCCAGGCCGGGTCCCCGGTCGTCTCGCCGGTGCTGGTTCTGGGCACCGCTGCCGCGTTCGACGTGACGACGGCCCCCATCGCAACCGGTCGATCTCGCTCATTCGGGGAGTGGCGGGCGCGAAACGCTGGCGCATATGGTCGGCTCGCACGGCGGCCTTCGCCAGACCAGGACGGGGCGGGGACATGGATCAAGGCACCCGGGACGACGTGATTGGCCGCCTGGCTGAGGCAGTTGGGTCCGTCGCAGTCGCCCATCCGACGCGGGTTGCCATCGACGGACCGCCCGCCGCAGGCAAGACCACGCTCGCCGACGAACTGGCCGTTGTTCTGCGGGAACAGGGCCGCGACGTCATCCGCGCGACGATCGACGATTTCCTCTTCCCCCGGGCGCAACGCTATCCGCGCGGCGAGTACTCGGCTGAAGGCTGCTACTTCGACACCCACGACTGCCACGCGCTGAACCGAGTTCTGCTCGATCCGCTCGGCCCGGGCGGAGATCGACGCTTCCAGTACGCGGTCTACGACCGCACCGCGGATACCGCGCTGTCCCCGCCGGTCATGACTGCGCCGTCCGACGCGGTGCTGGTCTTCGACGGCGTCTTCCTCATGCGCCCGGAACTGATTGATCGGTGGGACCTGCGCATCTTCGTGTCGACCGCGTTCGAGAAGACCGTGCATCGTGCGGTGATCCGAGAGCGCCAGGTGTCATCTCGGGCCCAGGTCGAACGGCGCTGGCGGGAGCGTTACATCCCCTCCCAACAGCTCTACCTCGCTACGGTCCGCCCGACCGATCACGTCGACATCATCGTGCACAACGACGAGCCCCAGCAGCCGGTCTGTGAGACCCCCCACGGTTGACCTCAACCGCACTTCAACTCCTACCGTCCCCTGCATGAGCGAACTCGACGAGGCTTACCAGCGGGTACGGCATTCCGGTCCGGAACGGGACGGGTGGTTGTCCAACCACGCGCCCATGGCGGTCGAGGCACTGGCCCGACACGGCCACGGTGAGGCCGTGCACCGATGGTTGGACGGGTACGCCGACCGGTTGGAGGATCGACCGCGGGGAATCGCGCCCATCGCCGTCGACGAGTGGCGGGATCCGCTCGGCGACCCGGTGCGTACCGGTGACTGGCTCGACTACTTCGAGCGCGAACTGGCCGATGAGCCCTGGCGGCAGGTGCTCGCCCGATGGTGGCCCCGCCTGCTGCCCGGCATCGCCGCCGGCGCCACCCACGGCGTGATCCGGGTCGGCCACGCGGTGCGCGCACTGCTGGACCAGGAGACCGCGCCGCGCGTCACCGAACTCGGCCAAGGGCTGGCCTACTGGGCAGCCCGCTGGCAGCCCCTCGCATCGCCCGGTGCCGGGCCGTACCTGGCCACTGATCCACGGGCCGCGCTCGACGCGGTGCCGCGCGTACCCGACCAGCGCCACGGCATCCGGGCCCGCCTCGCCCAACTCGCCGACCTTCCCCGCTGGGCGGCGGTGGCCGGCGCGGTGCCGGGCGGCGGCGAGACGGCCGTCGATGGGGACGCCGTGTCGGCCCGCCTGGCGGGCATCGTGCACGCGGCGGTCGTCCGGCACGGCACCCACGGGTACGCCAGTCCGGTCATGCTGGTGCACGCCGCCACCGCACCGAACGCGGTCCTGCGCACGCTACCCGCCTTGCCCGGGGCCCTCTGGGCGGCCAGCCTCGCCGCCGCTTGGGCCGCCACGGCGGCCGTCACCGCCGCGTACGCCCCGGCGACCGGACGTTCCGCCCCGCCGGCCGTACCCGACCTGGATCCCGTCGAGGTCATGCGGCTCGCGGTGGACTCGGCCGGCCCGCACGCCATCAAGTTCGCCGACGCCGCGCTCGACGCGTACGCCATCACCGGCGACGCCGCCCTCCTCGCCGCCTCGGTGCACGCGACCGAACAGACCGGACGATGGTGAGGACCTGCCCACGCCGCATGATGCGCGAGCCGATCGTCCGGTCCGGCTTGCCCGAGCCGGAATGTTGATTACGGCGAGGTCGGAGGCTTGGCCTTCTGCGGGTAGATCGTCTCGTGACGGGCCAGCATGGCGACGAACTCGCCGATCTTCCGCTCGCGGGTCTGCGCCCGTTTGACGGCATTGAGGCGGTAAATGAGGGCGAACCGGTTGGTCCTGGTGAGTACGTCGAACATGGCCTGGGCGGCGGGCTCGGCGGCGATGGCGGCGAGGAGGTCGGCCGGCACCTCGGCTTCCGACGGCGGGGCGTAGGCGCTCGCCCACCGCCCGTCCGCCTTCGCGGCTTCCACCGCGGCGCGGCCCGGGGGCATCATTCGCCCCTGCGCCTCCAGCCGGGCCACGTGGGCGACATTTCGTTGTGACCAGGAACTGCGGGGCCTGCGCGGGGTGAACCGGATCCAGGAGGTCTCCTGATCCCGTTTGCGGGCCTGCCCGTCGATCCAGCCGAAGCACAGTGCCTCGTCGACCGCCTGCTGCCAGGTCAAGGTGGTGGCGGTGCCGCCCTTCCTGGTCAGAGCGAGCCAGACGCCGGGCGATGTGGCGTGGTTGGCCGACAACCACGCGCGCAGCGCCTCGGCGTCCGCGACGATCAACTCATCCAGTTCGGCGCTCGCCATGACGGCAGGCTAACCCGACTCGACGGGCTGCCGGCACGCCGGGCGACGGGCGGGATCCGGTCCAAGGACACCGCGGCCGGCGGCGGACGCGTGACCCGGGCTACCGCTCGTCGAGCAGGTCGCGCAGCTCACGCAACGCTTCGCGGAGCCGGTCGGCAAAGGTGTACATCATGTCGGCGACCGGGCGCGGGGTGCTGAGGTACAGGTTGAATCGGTCCGGCAGCAGCACGTACGCGATCCCGATGCAGCGACTGCTGGTGGCGCCGAACCCGAAGTAGCGGATGCTGGTCGACGGCGCCGAGCTGGTGCTCAGGTAGTCGTCGCGCATCGTGAGCCACCCCGGCGTCTCGTACAGCCGGGGCGACTCGGGCACGCCGAGCACCGCGCCACGCCGCTTCTGGATCAGCTGCAGCTCCCACAGGTGCTGCTCCGGTGCCGCACCGGCCTGGCACTGCTTCGCCCGTTCGACATGCTTGTCGGCCGCGGCCCGCAACGCCGCCCGCCGCTCGTCGGGTGACGCGGCGGGGTCGTCCATCGTGGCTGCGAACCGCAGCACCTCGGGCGTGACGACGCGCATCGCCTCGGTCCGCCCCCGCAGGTACTGGCGGGTGGCGATGGACTCGTACGTGGCGCCGATGAAGCCCTTGGCCCGCTTGTGCGCGAGCTGGTAAGCCATCTGCACGAACGCGTCCGGCGACATCCGCAGCCGCTTGACCTCGTCCACCCCGAACTCGTCGAAGGACAGGGTCACGGTGGCGGTGTCCGCGCCGTACTGGGCGAACGAGCGTGCCGCGGCGGCGATGTCGGCCCGCAGCGCGTCGTCGAGCACGAACGTGACCGGCTCGATCGCCGGCACCCCCTGCGCCGCCGCACCCGACTGCGCGGCGTGCTCCTCGGGCGACGCGGCGAGCATCGTATCGACGAAGCTGAGGATGGTGGTGCCGTCCAGCCCGCAGTGCTCGACGTTGATGCCGGCCGTGCCGTCGGCGAAGACGATGAGCGACACCGCCTTGTCGAACCACCGGTTGCCGCTGTCGCCGTGCAGCAACTGGTCGCAGGCCGCCAGGTCGTCGGCCGGCGTCAGGTCCTCCAGGCACACGCAGAACAGCGCCGTCTCGATGGTGTCCAGCGCCGCGGCGTTACCGGGATCCAGTGCCGCCAGCCGGTCCCTGGCCGCCGCCCACTCGGCCCGGGCCATGGTGGTGAGATGGCCGGCCGCGGTGGCCGTCGCGGCCCGCGCGGCACCGACCTTCCGCACCTCACGCAGGCCGGCCACCAGGTCGTCGAGGGAGTACGGGCGCCCGTCCGGACCGATCACGTCCATCCGGTACGCGTTGCCGCGCTGGAACACCACGATGTGCCGCGCCGTCGACGGGCCCGGCATCTCCTCGCTGTACGGCGCTCGGACGGTGTCCTGCACCGGCCCGGGGATGCGGGTGGTCGAGAACAGGAACTTGTTCTGCTCCATCGACAACGGCCGCCCGCGCGTCACGATCGGCGGGATGCGCTCGTCGTCGAGCTGGGTCTTGTAGTTCACGGCGGCGGCGATGAGCCTCGCCGCGCGCTCCACCTGCGGCTCGGCGAACCCGCGCAACGGCGTGTCGCGGAACAGGAAGATGAAGTTGGCGTTCAACGCGATCCGGTCCCGGCGACCGAGATAGCGTGCCGGCCAGAACGCGTCCAACCAGCTGTGCGTGGCCGGGTCCGCGTTGTACCGCACCAGGTCGGCGTGCAGCTTCGGCCCCGGACCGTCGGCCCGCCCGAACTCCCGCACGGCGGCCTCGGTGTCGGCGAACTCTTCCTCCGTCAGCAGCGGCGCAGACCATTCGAGGAACCGGGCGCAGGTGTCCTCCAGTGCGGGCAACGGCACCCGCGGCAGCGCGTCCTCGTTTTTGAAAGTGCTCACTCGGTCTCCTGGGATTCGCTGCTCATCGGGCGGCCTTCTGGATCAGTGACTGGTCATCGTCGAAGGTCAACGGGTCGGGACTGCCGACGGGCCGGGAAACGTAGAGCTGAGCGTACAACCAGCCGTCGTTCTCCAGGCCCTCCGAATCGACGCCGGCGGCGGACATCGTCGCCAGCACCTGCCGCTGTTCCCGGTCGGATGCGAAACGGCGCTGCCGGAACGTCCGGTCCACCCGCACCGTGTCGTAACCGAGGGCCGCGAGGCTGTCGGCGATCGGTTCGAACGGGAACATCCGCAGCGCGAAATGCGCCATCCACGGCAGCCGGTCCCGGTGGGAGTCCACCACGCGCATGAGGGTCCTGCCGGTGACGTAGCCGAGGCATCCGGTGGAGATCACGAGGTCGGCACCGGCGAACAGGGCGCGCTGCCGTGCCGTGGGTTCGCGCGCCTCCAGGTCGGCCTGCACGGCGTCGTCGAGGAACCCGGCCGCCGACGCGTACCTCAGCGCCGGTCGGGACACGTCCAGCCCGACGAACCGGGCCGGGGACCGGTGCGCCCGGACCAGGTCACGATCGCGCTCCAGCAGCGCCTGCCGGGTGCACTCGGCGCCGGTGTAGCGGTCGTACAGGTCGTCCATGGTGGCGTCGCAGCGCAGCAGGGCCGCGTTGACGCCGTAGGAGCAGCCGACGTCGACGACGGTCGGGACGGCCACCTGCCGCGATTGGCGGTACTGCCCGATGATGTGCTGGAAATAGGGCTTGGCGAGTTGGGGAATGTAATAGTCGAGCTCACGCAGGGTGGTGAAATAGGCGCGGGGATCGGGTTGCGTGTAGATGCCGTCGAGGGAAACTTTTCCGGTCCGGTCGAAACGCACGGGGGCGGCTCCTCGCGATTACTAGTCCAGCAACTGGTCGACTCGCACGGCATTGCGCTCGGCGTCGCGGTGCGCCGGCAGGACCCGGCCGAACAGCTGCCGCGTACGGGCGACGCTGCCCATCACGCCGGGGCGCTGGGAGTAGGCGAAGATCGCTGAGTGCCGGGCGGTGGCGCCGCGCACCGCGCTCACCCGGTGCAGCGCGTACCGGCCCTTGAACAGCTGGAGGTCACCGGGGCGCAGGGTCAGGGCCCGCACCGGTGAGCGGTCGGCGCCGGTGAGCACCGAACGGACGGCGTCGAAGTTCTCCGCGCCCGCCGAACGGATGTTCGGGCAGTACTCGAAGACGCCGCCCTCCTCCGGCTCCTGGGTCAGCATGCTGACGGTGAACTCGTTGGTGTCGAAGTGCCACGGGTGCTCCATGCCGGGCTGCACGACGTTGAGCACCAGTCCGGACAGCGGGTCGGCGAGTTCGTGCAGCTCCGGGAGTTCGAAGCAGGCGGCGACGAAGCGCACGAACGACGGGTCGGTGTAGAGCCGGTGGATGACACTGTCGGTGGGGATCCGGTCGCGCGGGACGAACGCGTTGCCGCGCCGCATGACGATGCGGCCCGGGTGCAGCGCCGGCAGGTCGTCGTCGAACGCGATGTTGTAGACGTTGGTCTCCTCAACGTCGTAGTACGCCAGCGGGGCGACCCCGGCACCCTCCCGCCGCAGCGCCTCCCAGCTCGTCGGCAGAATGAACTCCGGCAGCACGCTGCACCCGAGTTCGCGCAGTTCGGCGCGGGTTTGCGAAACGACGCGTTCCCAT
This sequence comes from Micromonospora sp. WMMD558, assembly GCF_049315255.1. Lineage (NCBI taxonomy): Bacteria > Bacillati > Actinomycetota > Actinomycetes > Micromonosporales > Micromonosporaceae > Micromonospora > Micromonospora sp. WMMD558. The sequence goes on from NZ_CP186061.1 coordinate 5,873,622, forward strand.
GCGTCGCTTCCCGGGTCGGCCAGTGGATAGCGCACGGTGTCCACGATATTCATTGGACGGATCCCTTCTTCAATGGTGGCGGCATGAAGAAATTGTGGAATCCTAACAAGATTCACCGGCGTCTAGCCCAGTGTCGGTTACATTGTTCACAGCGCCGCACCGGAGCGCGGCCCGCTGGATGAGCCCAACTACTGGTAGTCGGCCGCGCCGACGTCTACGGCACCGACGTCGACCTCGACGTGATCCGCGCGTGGTGATCGTGGCGGAGCCTGGTGGCGGCCCGCTGGCTGGTCGAGCACGGCTTCGACCCGTCCCTGCCCGGCTGTGAGTGGACCTGCTGAGATCCCGGGGTCCGCTACAACGCCGTCCGTCACGGCGAGGCGGATCACGAGTGGACCACGACGTCCCAGCGCCCACACGGTGAGCCCGAGGCAACAGAGCGCCGTCCCGGTGATCGTGACCGCTGTCCAGCCGCCCGCGGACCAGAGCGTGGTCGCGGCGGCGGAGCCGATAGCAGCGCCGATGAAGTTGCCGGTGGCTAGCGCCGTGTTGAGCCGGCTGCGGGCCTCGTGGGAGAGGGCGAACAGCCGCGCCCGGTTGAGAAGGGCCTGCGTCTGGAGGGCGACATCGATCATGACGATCGCAATGATGATCAGTACGACGGACCGGCCGGCGAACGCCGCGACGACGAAGGCGCCGAGGGCCACGACCCAGGCCGCGCCGGTGGCCGGAAGCGACCAACCGCGGTCGTGCAGACGACCGCCGTGCAGGCCGGAAAGGACACCAGCGAGGCCAGCCAACCCGAACATCCCGATCACCGCTACCGGGTACCGGAACGGTGGGCCGCTGAGCAGGAATGTCAGCGCCGTCCAGAACAGCGAGAACACGGCGAACCCGGTGGCGGCCAGGGCCAGCGTCCATCGGGCCGCCCGCTCGCGCATGACCACCTCGCCGACCGAGGCGATGAGCTGCGGGTATGGCATGCGTGTCCGCGGTGCCAGCGGTGGAATCTCGCGGTAGAGCAGGACCGCGAGCAGGACGGCGACGACCGCGGCGAGGGCGAAGACCGTACGCCATCCGGCGGCGCCGGCGACGAAACCGCTGATCGTGCGGGAGGCCAGGATACCGGTGAGGGTCCCGGACCCGACGGCGCCGACGATCCGACCGCGGTGAGCGTCGCCGGCCAGGTCCCCGGCGAGCGGTGTGAGGAGCTGCCCGGAAATCGTCGTCACGCCGAGCACGCCCAGTGCGAGAAGGAGTACGCCGATCGACGGCGCCAGCGCGCACAGCAGCAGTGCGGCGGCCGAGGTCAGCAGCATCACCGGGACGAACCGACGGCGGTCCAGGACGTCGCCGAGGGGCACGAGCAGCAGCACGCCGACGGCGTACCCGACCTGCGTCGCGGTGACGAGCCAGCCGGCCGTCGCGGTCGCGGCGCGTAGATCGCCTGCGATGAAGCCGAGCAGCGGCTGCGCCCAGTACAGGTTGCCGATGGCAGCTCCCGCCGCCACCGCGAACAGGAACGTCAGCCGGCAGCTCATCGCCTCCGACGGTTCTCTGCGGGGTGCTGCCACCCTGCCACGCTAAGGCGCGGAATCAAGGCGGATGGCCCAGCGAAGGCCGAAGCGTGGCGGGGCTGCATCCGCCGGGATGCCCACATCTGTCCCGGCACCGTTCAGCCGGGCCCGGACAGGTCGACACGCGGCCAGCGGCATGAGCGGACTCTGTCCTGCTCGTCGGTCAGCTTCGCGTAGCCCGATGGACATGGCTGCGCAGGAAGGCGACTATCTCGCGGCGCGCCGGCCGGGCGGCCGGTACCAGGCCTGGAGTGCTCAGGAATGTGTGGGTGGCCCTCGGGTAGCAGGTCAGGCGAACGTCGGTGCCGTCCTCACGAAGCCGGTCGGCGTAGCGGCGTCCCTGATCGGCCAGCGGATCCAGTGCGGCTGTGATGACCAGTGTCGATGGCAGTCCGGCGAGGTTGTCGAACTTGACGGGTGACACACTGCGCGGGTCGAGGGTGGGTGGCACGCTCAACTTGCGGGTTGCGCGTAGCCGGGACACCGACAGGGTGGGGTTGTCGGCATTCTCCGTGATCGAGGAGTACTCGGTCATGCTCTCGGTCCAGTCCGTGCCCGGGTAGATCAGCGCCTGTGCGCGCAGCGGCGGGCCGTCCTTGCGGGCACGCAGGGCGATTAGTGCGGCGATCGTGCCACCCGCGCTCTCGCCCATGACCGCGACGGCTGCGGGATCGATGCCCCAACGGGTGGCGTCGTCGACGAGCCGGACGACGGTGTCGTAGCCGTCGTCGATCGGCTGGGGCAGCGGGTGCTCCGGGGCGAGGCGATACTCCACCGAGACGACCACCGCCGGGCACTGGGCCGCGAGGTGGCTGTTGAGCCAGTCGTTCTGAGCTGCGGTGCCCGCGAAGAAACCTCCGCCGTGGAATGAGACGATCAACGGCAGGCTCCGGCGGGCGTCCTTCGGGCGGTGTACCCGCAGCATCAGGCGGCGGCCTGGAAGATCGATCGAGGTTTCCTCGATGCGCGCGCGGCGGTCCGGCAGGCCGGTGATCATTCGTGCGGCACGAGACGATGCCGCGCGGTTGGTCTTCTCGCGCGCGGCGATCACCTGATCGTTGGTCAGAGCCTCCCAGTCCTGGGTGTCCTTGAGGATCCGGGTGCCCAGTGGAGCCTTGCCTCTCATGGTGTCCTCCGGGATGCAGACGCTATGAGCTCACTGTCACAGTCGGTGCTTGCCGGTGGATTGGACGAATGTCAGGCGCGGACTTCACACGGTCTGACGTCAGGGCCGGGCAGGCCAAGCGACATCGTCGACGGCGAGGAACGGCGCGCTTGCCACGGTCGCGGGCGTCGCCCCGGTGAAGGTCATGACGTCGCGGTGCAGGTGGGACTGGTCGGCGTAACCGCTGTCTGCCGCCACCGCTGCCGCGCTGTGACCCGCGGCGAGGCGATGGGCCGCATGATCGAACCGGATGAGTTGGGCGGCACGCTTGGGGGTGAGACCGATCTGGGACCGGAACCGGGCCCACAGCCGCTTGCGGCTCCATCCGACCTCGGCTGCCAGCCGCTCGACCCGCACCTGCCCCCGGCCGGTCACCATCCGCCGCCAGCAGTAGGCGACTTCCGCATCGACCGCGCGGCCCGCGTCGTGACGTCGGGCCAGCGCCACCTCGGCGATCGCGAACCGGTCGTCCCAGGATCGCGCGGCGCGCAGCCGCTCCTGGATTCGCGCCGCGTCGCGCCCCCAGAGGTCGTCGAGGGCTGTCACGGCCCCGCTCAGCTCCGGCGCGGCGCCCAGGACCGCGTGCGCGATCACGGGTGACAGCCGCACCTGAAGGCACGCGAAGCTTCCGGCCTGGCCTCGTCCTCGAGCACCATGGGGAGGCGCGAGTCCGGCGGTGACGCAGCCTCGCTGTTGCTGTCCACTGCCGTCGTCGACGACAAGCGGTTGGTCGCCGAGGTCGAAGATCACCATAAGCGCGGGGTGCGGCACAACCTCAACCTCGACAAGGGTGTCAGCCCGATCGCTGAACCCCGCCATAGTGGCCCCTGCCAGCCGGCCCGGTCGTGATGGGACCGCGATATCCCAAGCAGGCAAACCGACGCGGACCGGCTCGGCAGATCGCACACCACGATGGTACGTGTCACCTCGACCGGCTCCGATTCAGAGCGTCCGCTCGTCGGCCAAGTGACTGCTTACGGCCCGGTCAGGTGCGCCTATGTGGAGCAGCGGGTGTCGGTGGGCCGAACGCTACCCGGCCGTCGCGGTCAAGCCCTCGCCTCCGCGGCCGTCGGCGATGAGCGCTTCGATTTTCGCTGCCACCTCTGGTAGCCCCCCATCGCTGAGCCGTCGGCCCGCCCGCAGTTCGATGAGGTGGCGAACGACTGTCAGATGTTCCGTGAGGTCTGCGGGGCCCGCAGGGTAGATGCCCTGTTGCATCTCCGAGACGGTGGCGGGAACCGCCGCAACGACGTGGCCGAGCTGCGTACTCGCCGTGCGAGAAAACTCCAGCACATTGATGCCAGCCGCGCGTGCCGTTTCAAGGGCTCGTAGCAGGCCGAGCTGGGCGTCGTACCACACTCCGAAGAGGGCGAGGTCCCAGACCGCGGCCGCTTCCGGCGCTTCACCGACGAAGCGTGGCTTGCTCAGCAGCTCGAGGGTCGCCCTGTGTTGCTCGAATGCTTCGGGGGATCCGCTGTACAGGATGGTTGCGGCATCGGTGCCGATCACCTCGGGCGAGGCTTGGATCCCCGCGTCGATGTATTGCGCGCCTAGGCCAGCGACCCGCTGGGCAGCCAGCCGGGCTTCGCTGGCGCTACCCGTGTACATCCCGACGATGGTCTGCCCCGACAGGTCCATGTCGAGCTGGCCAAGGCACTGCTCAACCGCCGCGTAGTCCTTGAGGGTCAGGAAGACCAGGGTGCTTGATGACACCGCCTCCCGGACGGATCGCGCTGGCAGCGCCCCCGCGACCACCAGGTCCCTCGCCCGGCCTTCGGTACGGTTCCACACCGTGACGTGGCGCCCATCTCCTAGCAGTCGATGTACCACCGCACCACCGATGGCCCCTGTGCCAATGACTGCGATCCTGGGTGCTGACTTCCCGACGTCGACCATGGCTCGATCTTCGAACATGAACCTTGCTTTAGGTCAAGCCGGCGCCCGCTCGATGAGCAGGCCGGCGGGCGACGGGTGCGGTTCGGTTGGACCGGGGCTCGGCCTCGATCGCGTCCGGATGCACGTACTGGACCATCTCGATGCGACCGCGGCCGCCGGGCGTCTGGAGCACGGACCGTACGGGTGAGTGCGTGTCCGAGGTTGCGGAGGGGCTTCGGTGCGTGTGTCGCCGGCGGCCGTCGGCCGCTACGGACCTGCCGGCCCGAAGGCCTCGGACGTCGACGAGCCGGCCACATCCGTTTGCCAGGCCTGCTGCGCCTCGACCACCCGAATGTGCCGGTAGGCGAACCACAGCGGTGGGAACGCCCCGACAGCGAAGGACAGGTCCACCACCGTCCAGAACCATGGGATCTCCCGGACCGGTCCACAGATCAGCGCCAGCGGCACGATCCCGGCGCAGGCGATCATGCCGACCTGGACCACCCACACGTTGCGCACCGGGTCGCGCAGCGGCCCCCAGAACGCCACCGCGAGCACCAGATGAGCGAACGCGAGCCAGTCCGTCCCGTACCGCATGAACGGGTACCGGTCTCCGGTTTCCACCAGCCCGACGTGGACCCGCTCGACCCAGCCGACCAACGCCGGCACCTCATCGGCGAGCGGTTCGACCGCCCGCAGCAGCCAGCGCACCTCGATCTCGAGCGGGAACGCGGTCACCCCGCTCAGGAACAGCCCCACCACCACGACCCACAGCCAGCCACGGGTCCGCCGCAGGCGCTCGTCGACATCCATCCCGGCAGGGTAGCGATGAGCTGACCACCGCATGGCCCGGGCGCGGCTCGGCCCGCATGTAACGGCTACGTGCCCCGATATTGGCCCATGGATGGCCTGGGGTGGCCGGGGTTCTCGGGTAGCCCTCGTGGTGCCTGACCGAGGAGATCCCCCAGCCCCCGTCCGCCGAGTTCCGAGGCCGGGGTTCGGGGCGGAGTCCGATGGTCCAACCGCCCGCTAGGCTCCTCGCCTCAACGTCAGAGTGCGGGAGCGTACGTGATCAAGCTGTTCAGGACCAGGAAATCTACCTGCCGCTGTCGGCCCCAGTGGCCGGCGCTGGTGACGGAGATGAACGGTCATGTCATGCCGTGCCAACCATCCGAGCATGGCAGCCCGATGACGAAGCTTCTGGAGCTGTCCGCCCGGTGCGCCGAGTGCGCCTACGCCTACGCCTACGCCAAGGGCGAGGCTGAGGCGGTTCGGAAGCGTGCCGATCCGCGCTCAGCGGATCTGATGCACGATCGACGGGTCGGTGATGCGGTGGTCGTCGGCCAGTAGGAGTGCTTTGGACAGCACAACGGCCAACATGTCGTCGCCCTCGAACGGCAAGAAGCGGACTCCGGTCGGTTTCGTCGCTCGCGCTGGAACGATGCAGAGGTACTGGTCGTTCGGCGACATCAGGATGTTGCCGCTGCCCACATGGATTCGATACGTGCGCTTCTGGCCGTTGACCACCAGGTAGTTGCCATCGAGCCTCGCCCGGTCCCTGATTTTCAGCTTGGGTAGCAGGTGTTCGATGACGTGCCGGCGGATCTGTCCGTTGGCGCTGAGGTCACCGAAGGCGACGCTCTGCCAGTAGGCGAAGTGGCGGTCCGCGCCGCGGTCGAACCAGGTCGGGTCGGTCGCGATCGAGGCAACCCCGATGAACAGGTCGACGTCGCGCATGGCCTCGGAGAAGACCACCGGCGGGACGTCGGCCAGTGGAACCGGTTCCCGGTCCTGCCCGCGGAGTCGCTGGAACCGCACCTGGTCTGTGGTGCAGTACTGGACCGTGTGGCCGTCCTCGTCGCCGGCCGGCTGGTGGAAGAACACGGCACGCAGCCCGTGGGACGCGAAGTCCCGTCTCGCTTCGCCGTCGTAGCCGCCGTCCCAGCCCCCGAGGTAGTTGGTAGCCCAGCGGCGCTGTTTCATCAGCGCGTACGTCTGCTGGTAACGCAGCACGTGCGCCGCGAACCGGTTGGAGTAGATGCGGGTCCCCTCCTCGGCGGGGGTCAGCAGGTAGACCTCACGGAATGCCTGCTTGAACGGCTGGGTCAGCTCCCGGGCCAGGATGTGGGCGCGCCAGGCACGGACCTCGTCGGGGTCGGCGGTGGCGGGGTGCCAGACCCTGACCCGTGCGTGGTCGCTCGGGTCAATCACGTCGCCGTTGGCGAGCGTGAACCGGCCGTCCGCAGCGGGAAACGCCGCCACGCTCCGGCCGGCATCGGTGACGAGCCACAGGAGCCGGTTGGCGAGGCTGCCGGTCACCGGATGATTGGCGTAGCGCTGCCGCCACGTGTCCAGCGGCCACTCGCGGTCCTCGACGAGCAGGTCCTCAAGCCGGTCACGCTCACCGGCGATCAGCTTTCTCAACTCGGCGGTGTCGCGCTTGAGCGCGCGGACCAGATCCGGGTCGACGTGAGCGGGAGGTCGGACGCTCCTTCGACCATCGTGCTCCCAGACCAGAGTCACCTTCGCGGATTCGTCGATGGCGAGGACGGCGGTCACATCACCGTGGACGATCCGGCGCTTTCCCTGCCGGTCGAGACCGGCGTCGGAGATGGTCCGTTCGGTCAGCTCCGAGCGGCTGATACCGGCGGTGGCGGCCGCCTCGTCGAGGGCGGTCGCGATCTGGGTGAGCTCTCCTCGGTCGCGGGTCGTGCGCTGCAACTGGACCAGCCCGGCGATCGCCGCGGCGTCGCCGCGTCGGCCGAGTACCGCGATGCAGGTGTTGAGCACCTTGGGTTCGGGTCCGGAGGCGTGTAGGGCCAGCACCAGCGGCGTCAGCCATGGCTCACCGCTGGCGGCCGCAGCCCACAGCAGCCCCCGGGCGAGGTCCGCATTGTTCGGACCGATCCGCTGCGGGAACTGGAACCCCCACGACTCCACTTCGGCGGGCTCGCAGGTGTGCGCCAGTTCGAGCAGCTCACGTACCAGGGCGACCACGCGAGGCCGGTCGGCCAGCAGTTCGCCGGTCCGCTTGAGCCATGTCTTGCTCGGCCGCGGACCCGAGGGAATCGTCCCGGCGTGTGCCAGCAGGTTGGAGACGACGTCCACGTCCGCGGTCACCGCCGACAGCCGCTCGACGGCCACCCGGCTCCAGCCGTCCTCGACGTGGATGACACCGGTCTGGACCTTGCCAGGAGTAGACGGGGAAGCGGACTCGATCAGCGCCCTCAGCCGCAGCCGCAGACGAGCCCGATCACCTGAGCCGTACCAGCCCGCGTCCACTTGCCGCAATGCCTGCTGGAAGCTGTCCACGCAATGCGTCCGTTCGGCAGGGTCGAGCTGCTCGGCCGCGGCAGCCGCAGCCTTGAGCACAGTGATGTCGGTCGGGTACGCCGCGTCAATGGTCAACGCGAAGAGAAGCCGGACGTCGCCGGCCGTCCAGGGCAGCAGACGCCGGTTCAGGTCCAGAAAGAGCCGCGCGCCGCCCCAGCTCCAGCCCCGGAACGCCGATGCCCGATCGACCAGGACAACATAGAGCGACAGGGCTCGTTCGTCGTCAAGCGTCGGCAGGACGTGCCGACGCAGGCGGGCTACCACCTCGTTATCGTCGAAGCGCACGCCCTGGATGAGGTCACGTGCCTGCTCCCGATGCCTGGACAACGGTGACGACATCATCCGCCCACCAGCGCGACCAGCCGGACGAGCTCAGTCGGCCGGACCAGGCCGCCGAACCGCTCAGTCGGCTGCGCGATAGTCATCAACACGGGCGGGAGCATAGAACCGCACACCGACATTCGAGCCACCTCGCGGCAGCAGGCCTGCCTCCGAGCCTTATGACACGGGCTAACAGCACGACGGTCGCCCGGGCCGGTGGGGCCCGCATGACCGGCGTGAGGTGCCCTGGATGGCGTGGCGCGATGAGTCGCGCGGCGTTGACAGGTCAATCCTGTTGAGGAACCCGCAGGCACGACACGGAAGGCACTGACATGCCGACACTGATGGTTTGGGCTTGACCCGATTCGACGGACAGGGTCGGTGTGTTGATCTTCAGGCTACCTTGAGGGCGGGTAGCAGTTGGACGCTGGCGCCGTTTTCGTAGGCGGCGGGGCTGAGGTAGCCGAGGCTGGAGTGTCGGCGGCGGGTGTTGTACCACCCTTCGATGTACTCGAATATCGCCTGCCGGGCCGCGATGCGGGTGGGCCAGGACTGCCGGTGAATGAGTTCGGTTTTGATGGTGGCGAAGAACGACTCGGCCACCGCGTTGTCCCAGCACTGCCCGCTCCGGCCGACTGACAGCCGCACGCCGTGCCGTTTCGCGAGGCGGGCGTGCTGCGCGCTGGTGTATTGACAGCCGCGATCGGAGTGGAAGGCCAGGCCGTCACCGGGCCGGCGGCGTCGTAGCGCGTCGGTCAGAGCGGCGTCGACCAGGTCTGTCTTGAGATGGTCGGCGACGGCCCAGCCCACGACACGCCGTGACGCGAGGTCGATGACGGTGGCCAGATACAGCCAGCCTTCCCAGGTGTTGATGTACGTGATGTCGCCGCACCAGCGGGTGTCGATCGCTGCCGGGTCGACGGCGAAGTTTCGCTTGACCAGGTCGGGCCGGGTCGCCGCGGTCGGGTCGGGGATCGTGGTGACCCGCCACCGGCGGGGGCTCTTGCCGCGGATCCCGGCGGCGCGCATCCGGCGGGCGATGCGTTTACGGCCGTGCCGCAGACCGGCGTCGGCGAGTTCGGCGTGGATGCGTGGTGCCCCGTAGGTGCCGTTCGACGCCGCGTGCACCTCGATGATCTTCTCGGTGAGCTGTTCGTCGACGCGGGCCCGGGTGCTCTGCTCGCCACGGGAGTAGTAGGCGGATCGGGAGACCTGAAGTAGCTCGCACGCGCGCTTGACGTTGTGCTTGCCGGCCTGCTCCGCCTCGATGAACGGGTACACGTTCACCGGGTCTCCCTCGCGAAGAAAGCCGTCGCTCGTTTCAAAATGTCGACGTCCTGCTGCAGCCGCCGGTTCTCCTGCCGCAGCCGGGCCAGTTCCGCCCGCTCGTCGCTGGTCAGCCCGTCCGACCGAGTGCCGGCGTCGAGCTCGACCTGCTTGACCCATTGCCGGACCGCGGTCTCGGTCAGATCGAAATCCCTCGCGACCTGCCCGACCGTGCGATCGCCGCGCTGACACAACTCGACGATCTCGGCCTTGAACTCGGGCGTGAACGCCCTCCGAGGCCTCGACCGCTTCTTACCCACGCTCTCCATGATGCTGGACATCCTCCCGGAGACCCCAGGTCCCCTGATCTCGGATGTCCGTCAAATCGGGGCAGGCCCAGTTGACCACATCACCTCCCTCGACGGGTACGGTGCGGCCGAGGGCTGGCCGGGCCTGTGGGGCCCGGGGGCCACCGGGTGGTGGTGTTCCCCGTCGTCAACGGCGTGACCGGCAGGGACCGGATCTACGACGGATGGCCGGACGTGGCGCTGCGGATGGTCGACTCGCGCACCTTCGACGGCAGGCTCCAGCTCTTGGAGTTCGTTCCCACCGTCCTGACCGGTCCCCGGGGTCGTCGGCGACGGACTGACAACCGCACCCGTACCGTCTTCAACACCGTCGAAACCCCATCCTTCGATCACGGCCGGAACCTCGTGCCGGCCGTGCCTTGACATAGGAGAGCATCCATGTCCATCAGACTCGACAACGTCGGCATCGCCGTCCGCGACCTGGAAGCCGCCATCGCCTTCTTCACCGACCTCGGCCTGACGGTGCTCGGACGCGCCCGGATCAGCGGCGAGTGGGCTGACACCGCCGTGGGTCTGGACGGCAACACCGCCGACATCGCCGTGCTCCAGACGCCCGACGGCCGCGGTCGCATCGAGATGTTTCAGTACGTGCACCCGGACGCGATCGAGGCCGAGCCCGTCCAACCGAACACCATCGGCATGCATCGCGTCTGCTTAGCCGTGGACGACATCGACGCCGCCCTCGAGGTCGCCGCCAGGCACGGCTGTCACCCGCTCCGCGGCGTCGCCACGTACGAGGACGTCTACAAACTCACCTATCTCCGCGGTCCCAGCGGCATTCTCGTGATGTTCGCCGAAGAGCTGCAGAAGGCGGACTGACCGCGAACCCCTGGGCCCGGCTGGTGTCGGGCCGGCTGGGTTGCCCGGCCGGAGAGCCTCGCAGTCCAGCGCGACAGGCAGGCCAGGCGGGCACCACAACGGCGATGCGCCGAGCTACGTCCGCTATCGCTGGCCGGAAGAGGATCGTTGGAACTGGAGCGGCCCGTGGCAGCGGCGGCACGCTCGCAACCAGTTGGAACCAGCCGGAAGCACCTGCCTCCTCGCTGCTCTGTCCGAAGGAGAGGTCGTCATCGCCGGTCGTCGTCGGTCGGCTCGGCTGCATCAGCGGTGTTGGTTCTTACTCCGCCGGGCGCGCTTGCGCCCGGCGGGGCCGCCAGTCTTGGTAGCGGAGCGTTCAGCTGGCCGCCGGGGTGAACCTGAGGGTGTTGTTCGCGCGTCATGGTTGGCTTCGGGTCGACCGGCCAGCATGCAGAGCACGGCGACAACGACGAAGACGACCATCCCGAGAATCCACACGCCCTCGCTGTCGGTGAGCTCCTCAGGCAGGCGCGGGTCGACCAGGCCCTCGGGATCCTGCACCACCGTGACACGTTGCCCCACTGAGCCTTCCGGGTTGTCCGAGGCGCCAATGCTGCTCCCTGGCCATTGCCCCAATTCGCCGGGGATACGGCGTCCGCCCGGATCCGCAAGGGTGTAATAAATGTGGCGACCCTTCTCCCCACCGTCCCGCAGGGCGACGACGGTGGCGTCGACCTTTTCGCCACGATGCGCGAGCACCGCCGACCACAGTCCCGTGGCAGCCATGAACATGAGGAAGGCACTGACCAGCCAGGCCATGACCAGCAGGCCCATGCGGGGAGGTGGCGCGCTCACCAGCACGGCCCCCATCAGGGCGCCGCACCACAGTAGCGTGCCAGGCAGGACCACGATGTCGGCTCGGATCCAGGTTGTTCCCGCCAGGGCGCCGACCGCCCCGGCGACGGTGAATGCCGCCAGATACGCCGTGCCCAGCGGGTTCACCCACCGAAGACCACGCGGTGGCTGCATGGCCGGCAGCATAGGCCCGGTGGGCAACGGCTCGGGCATCGCGCCTCGGGAAGGGTTCAGCCCTGCGACTGTGCAGCCGCTGGCCGTCGGGCGGGTTGGCAGCAGGGATTGGAGCCATGTCAGGCTGGTGCTGGCGGCGCGGCCGAAGCGCCGGTACAGCCCTCCCCACCATGGCCGCCAGCCTCAGCGGTGCAGAGCTGGCTGGCGGCGCGCTTCCGGCCTCCGCAAGCGAGCGATCTTGTGGGCAGATTTCCCTACGCGGTAGCTCCGCTTGATGGGTTACACGATGTCCCGTCCGCTGGCTACCGGCTGTGCGGCCTCCGGTCGGAGCCCCTCGACCGATGGCCGACCGCTAACCGACGAGGCTCTTGGCCATGATGTGCTCGCGGCGCACGCCGTCGGGCATGAGGTCGCCGGGTTCACCCGTGTCACGGAAGCCGTTTCGCTGGTAGAGGGCCCAGGCGTTCGTGTTGCCCTCTACAACGGCCAGCCGCAGCGTCCGCGCGCCCACCAGCCGGGCCCACTGCTCGACCGCCCGCACGAGGTGGTCGCCCACGCCCTGGCCGCGTCCCGCGGGTGCCACGTACATCGAGATCAGCTCCACGACCCCGTCGTGGTCGGTGGGCACCCCGCTGGCCATCCCGACGGCTTGCCCGTCGAGCATGGCCAAGATGTTGTACGAGCCGGGGATAACCAGTCGCCCGCGCCAGCGTTCTTCCCGGTCGCCGTCACCCTGCCAGTCCGCCAGCTGGGCGCCGAAGGCGTACCCGGCCTCCGCCAGCGCAGCGAGCCGCAGTTCCCGCCACATCTTCCAATCGCCCTCGCCGAGCACACGGGTATTGATCATGCGGAGAGCGTTCCGCAGGCGTGGCGGGCAGGCAACCCGGTATCCGGTGACGCGGTGTGACGTCTAGACGAGTGATTCCCAACTCTGGGTTGAGCGGCGTGGCAGGTTGACCAGCGCAAGTAGAGAGGGCATCGATGGTCGTTTGTGAAGACAGACCTCGACACCCTCTTGACCGCACTGTACGTGCTTATCGACGACCACGTCATCCCGCCCGGCCGCAAAGGCCCGGGCCGGCCGAAGCGACTTTCCGAGGCCGAACTGGTCTGCCTGGCCGTGGCTCAGGTGCTGCTGGGCGCCCGCTCCGAGCACCACTGGCTGCGGATCTGCTACGGCCGTCTCGGGCATCTGTTTCCCTACCTGCCCAAACAGCCCGGCTACCACAAGCGGGTCAAGGCCGCCGCGCCGCTGATCTGCCGAACCACGATGTACCTGGCCGGGCTGTGCCCCACCATCGGCGACCAGCTGCGGCTGCTGGACGCCACCCCGGTGCCGTGCGGCACCTCTCGGTCCACCGTGCAGCGCTCCGCGCTGGCCGAGATCGCCGGCTACGGCTACTGCGCGTCGCACTCGCGCTGGTACTGGGGCCTGAAGCTGTACCTGTTGACCACCGCCGAAGGGCTCCCGCTGGCGTGGTGCCTGGCCGACCCGAAGATCGGCGAACGCGAGATCGCCGAGGACCTGCTCGACTACGCACGCGAACTGGGCGCTCTGGCACCGGGCATGGTCGTGCTGGCCGACAAGGGCCTGGCTGGCAGGGCGATCGAACGCTACTGCGCCGAGCAGGTCGAGGTGCTACTGGCCAGGCCGGACCGCAAGGACGAACGGCGCCGTTTCGGCAACCTCGCCGGGGTCCGGCAGTGGATCGAGTCGGTCAACCAGACCCTGAAAGGCCAGCTCAACCTGGAAGGACACGGCGGTCGTACACCGGCCGGGGTGTACGCCCGCGTCGCCCAACGGCTCCTGGCCATGACCGCCGCGATCTGGCACAACTGGCGCATAAACGCCGACGTCAAACGCTCCCTGACCGCGTACGACCACTGATCCATTCGGAATCACTCGTCTAGGCCCTGTCAGACGGCGAACTGTCACCTGTCATCCGACACTGAAGATCAGCCGCCGGTCCGTGTGGTTGCCGCACCTGGCGGTTGTCCGACGGATCGCCGAAGCGGATTACCCGGGGCTCAGGTTCCCGGGATGGACTTCTGAACGAGGCGTTCACCGCCGGCTGTGACCGGCCGCCCTGGCACGAACATCGGTGTTCATCGTGACGGCCTGACGCTCAGACTGCCCGCCAACGGTTACGACGAACGGGTCCGGTACGCAGATCTACCTCTGGCGGTTTGCAGATCCGGATCGACGAATCGCCCGAGCGTGTCCGGAAGCGGCTCGGTGACTCTCTCGACGGATGATGCACCTCGGCGATCGAGGCAGGCAGGAACGCCCACGTCGTCAGCGCGAGTTCAGCCTCTGTCGGCTCGAACGTCAGGCAGGTCGAGGTAGGCCAGCAGCCGGAAGATCCCGGCCAGGTGTTGCAGGTCATGCCAGAGCACCGGAACCTCGTTCGCGTTGCTGAGGCTGGTCCGGCTCCTTCAGGACCTGTCGGTCCTGACTGCCACTGCGGCCCTGGCTCGGCGGACGAGGCGCTCCGTGCGGATGCGTTCTGCGCCGGCCCGGTCAGCGGGCCGCTGACTCTCGTCCCACGATCCGCGATTTTCCCCATCACGCCGGCCCTCTGCCCAAGATCGCCATCGGTCGTCTTTCCGCAGGCAGTGCTATACGGTCAGCGGGTGAGAATCGAGCGTCACTGGTGGAACGGGGACCGGAGTCTGCGGGGGCGTCGCGACGTCTACATCCGCACCGACGGCCAGCGATGGGAAGTAGAGGCGCAGACCGGCGGCGTCGCAGGCAGGTCGAAGCTACACCCCTGTCCGAGTCGGGTGGCGGCGCAGATCCTCGCCGACGCATGGCTGGGTGGTCGCCCGGAGTGGCGGGAACTGGCGCCCTGACAGTGGACGTCAGAAGCACTCCTGGCAGACCTCCCGGCCGTCGGGCTGCGCGGCGAGCTGACTGCGGTGGTGCACCAGGAAGCAGCGCGCGCATCGAAACTCGTCCGCTTGCACCGGCACGACCGCCACGGTCAGTTCCTCGCCGGACAGGTCCGCGCCGGGCAACTCGAAGTTCTCGGCAGCCTCAGCCTCATCGAGGTCGACTGTCGCTGACTGCGCCGCCGCGCCGCGCGCCTTGAGTTCCTCCAAGCTGTCCTCTTCAACCTCAACGGCGGGTCGGCGCGGTGCGTCGTAATCGATGGGTTTGCTCATCGTGATGGCCTCTCCGGCTTGGTTGATGAGTGTCACGACGGTAGACCGCAGGGTCATGTCGTGGCGCTCATGACAGCGCTGAAGGGTAGCTCGCCCTTGGATGCGGGTGCGCGCCACCGTGCCAATGAGTGCGACCGGGCTGCTGTACGGGCAGCAAAAAGGCCACCCCCGAAGCCCGGAAAGTGGCCTTTGACCTGCGTGGACCATACTTGGCAGAATCCGAACCATGATTCAGCAGCTCATGGGCCTGCAGTAGCCGTTTCGGCGGTTCGACGGCGCGCTATGGGCCAACGATGACCAGGCTGGTCGACGGCTAGCTGACGGCGCCGGTATCAGCGAGATCAAGGACATCGGACGGGCGTCAAGCCGGTCTGTCTCAGGCCACAACGCTTTCCTTGTCCAGGCTGTGCCGGCAGGTGCCCCCTGCCGGCACAGCCAGTGACCGCAGCACGTATCAGGGCTTGAGGATCAGCCGGATGGGGCTGCCCTCCTTCTTCACCAGCCGTTCGACCCCACGGGGTGCCTCGGACAGCGGAAACACATCGGTGATCGACCCGGAGAGATCGAGACGGTGGTGGCCCACCAGCGAGACCAACTGCTCGACGTGCTCGGGCACGCTGCCGTAGTGGCCGCGGACCTGTTGCCTGAGGTAGCTGAACAGGGTGCTCTGGTGGATCGTCAGCGGCTGGGGTGACAGTCCGACCAGAACCAGCCGGCCCTCGATGGCGAGCACCTGCTGGGCCTGGGTCCAGACCGGCGGGACACCAGCCAGGTCGAAGGCGAAATCGAGGCCGCGTCCGCCGGTGATCCGGCGTACCTCGTCGGCGAAGTCGGCGGCGCCGGGGTCGAGGACGTGGTCGGCGCCCAGGGCGAGAGCCCGGGCCCGGGCATCCGGGATCGGGTCCACGGCGACGATCGGAGCGGCCCCGACGAGACGCAGCAACTGGACGGCGTGGGCGCCCAGTCCGCCCAGACCCCACACGCCGACGGCCTGGGTGGGACGCACGTCGGCGGTGCCGACGATCGCCGCCCACGGGGTGGAGACGGCGTCGGGGATGATCGCGGCCTGCTCGAGGGGAAGGTCGTCGGGCACGCCGACAAGGGTGAAGTGGTCGGCGATGGCGTACTCGGCCCAGCCGCCGTCGTAGTCGACCCCGCGGGTCAACGGGTGCTGGCACTGCGCGACCCGCCCGAGGAGGCAGGGCGGGCAAGCGCCGCAGGGCTGGCCGGCCTGCAACAGCACGCGCCGCCCGACCTGCCATTCGGCGGGCACCTGCGCCCCGACGGCGTCGATGACACCGGCGACCTCGTGCCCCAGGGTCACCTTGTCGACCCCTGTCTCCAGCCGCAGGCTCCCGTCGATGAGGTGAACGTCGGACAGGCAGATGCCGGCCGCGGCGACCCTGATCCGCACCTGGCCCGGCCCCGGCTGCGGGACGGGTACCTCCTCCATCGCGAAGTCGCCCGTCTTGTAGTCGAGTCGGCCGGCGAGCATGGTGGACATGCCATTCTCCTTGTCTCGCGGTGCGTGCGGTGGCCCCACCGCGCGGGGCTTGGGTGTGTCGGATGCGGCGACCCGCGCCGCGCCGTCGGGGCGGTCAGGCGAAGACATCCTGCTGGTAGCGCCCGTCGGCCTCGAGTTGGTCGAGCCACTTCTCAGCGTCGTCGCCGCTGCCACCGGCGTGGCTGCGGTAGATGTCGGCCAGCGCCTGGCGTACCGACGGGGCCATCCGCCGGCCGTCACCGCAGACGTAGACGTGGGCACCGTTCTGCAGTGCGTCCCAGATGCCGTCGCCGTCGGCGGTGATGGCGTCCTGGACGAACCGGTACGGGTGGTCCGGCACAGTGGAGAACGCCAGGTGCACCTCGGCGACGCCGGCCTGCTCCCAGGCCCGCATCTCGTCGCGGTAGAACCAGTCGTGCTCCGGGTGCCGGCAGCCGTAGAACACCTTCGACAGGCCGACCTGGACACCGCCCGCCTGCTGGGCGGCGCGCTCCTGAAGGAAGCCGCGCAGCGGAGCGAAGCCGGTGCCGGGGCCGACCAGGATCATCGGCGTGGCCGGGTCGGCCGGCGGGTGGAACGGCGGGGACGGGACGCGTACGTAACCGAAGAACACGTCCCCGGGCCGCAGCCGGGCCAGGTACTGGGAGGCCAGCCCCCGGTACTCGCCGTCGCCGGAGAGCGCCGGGCCCTCCACCAGGCCAACGGTCAGTCGCGGCCGGTTCGGCTCCACCATCGCAGCCGACGAGATCGAGTAGAAGCGCGGCCGGATCGGCCCGGCCACCTCTAGGAAGACGGCCAGCGGCAACTCGACGGCGGGGAACCGCTCCAGCAGGGTGAGCACGGAGACCCGCTTGCCGAGGATCTCCTCCTGGTAGCGCCGGCTCGCCTCGTCAGTGTCGTCGAGATACCCCTGAAGCTGGGTGGCGGTCCACGGGCACTGGGTGTGCTCGGCCAGCGCCCGCAGGTGCGCACGAGTGGCTACTTCCTGCAGCTCGACAAACTCTGTCAGCAGCAGCTCCGCGGTCACCGGCTGGCCGATCGGCAGGTGGGTCCCGGTGCCGCCGTCCTCGCGGCGCAGCCGGACCACCTGGTCACGGGGCACCCGCAGCAGCCGCAGCGCCCGAGCCACCAGTTCCGGATTGTTCTTGCCGAAGACGGCCAGGTGGTTGCCGGTCTCGTAGCCGACCCCCTCGGGCAGTTCCACGGTGATTGACAGCGCCTGCGGCCGAGGCGCCTCCACGCTGAAGTCCCACAGCCCGGTCGGATCGCCGACCAGCTCCTCGCTGGCCACCACCGTGATCGGGTATGCCTTCTCGGAGACCACCGCCGGGCGTACCTCCGCCTCGCTGAGGACGTCCAGCGACAGCTGTGTTCCGGTGGCGGTGGTGTCCGCGCCGTACTGCTCGGCCAGAGCCGTCCACAGTCCGGCCAACCACGTGGTTGCCATGCCGTCGAAGTCGCCGTTTGCGTCGACCTCGCCGCGCGGCACGATCGGCGTGGCGCCGGCCGCCAGCAGCGCCGCCTCCACCCGCTTGGGGAAGGCCTGGTAGGTCAACCAGTGCGTGTTGCCGTTGCCCAGCACCGCGAACCGCACCTGCGACATCGATCCGGCCGTCAGTCCGCCGGCGGCGGCGAGGGCGTCGAAGCGCTGGGCGTTGTCCGGGGCCTTGCCGTTGTAGCTGGGCGTGACCACGACCAGGATCCCGTCGCTGGGCGGGTTGTCGGCCAGCTCGTCCAAGGTGAGCAGAGTGGTGTCGAAGCCGGACTGCTCAGCCCGGCCGGCCAGCTGGCGGGCCAGATCCTCCGACGAGCCCAGGTTCGAGCCGTACGCGACGCGCAGCGTGACGCCGACGGCGTTCACCGCGGCCGCTGGCGCCTGCGGCTCCTGCGCCGCCCGCACCTCGGTGCCGAATCGCTCGTACGGCTGGCGGGAGCGAACCCGCAGCAGGAAGTTGTCCGGCTTGCGGGTGAGCGTCTCCTTGACCTTGATCTGGTAGTCGTTCGGGTCGGTGATCGCGAACTGCTGCAGGACCAGGGCCAGCGCGAGCCGGGCCTCGGTGAGGGCGAACTGCCGGCCGATGCAGGCCCGCTCGCCGTTGCCGAAAGGCTTGTAGGCGTGCGGGTGGTGCTGGGCGATGTTCTCCGGCAGCCACCGGTCGATGTCGAACTCGGTCGGCCGGTCCCATGCCTTGGGGTGCTTGTGCAGCGCCGGGATCACGACCATCACCTGCTGGCCCTTCGGCAGTGCGTACCTGCCGCCGATCACCGTGTCCTCGTACGGTGCCAGGGCGATCGCGGGGATGGGCCCCCACAGGCGCAGGGTCTCGTCCAGGATTCGCGGGATCACGTTCAGCTTCATGATCGTCTCGTAGCTGGGCACCGTGTCACCGGGCAGCAGCCGGTCGACCTCCGCGTACGCCTGGGCCAGCACGTGCGGGTTGCGCAGCAGCTGGTACAGGGCGTAGGAGAGCAGACCGCTGGTGGTCTCGTGGCCGGCGATGAGGAACGTCACCACGTTGTTGCGGATGTTCTCGTCGGACAGCGGCTCGCCGGTCTCGGGGTCGACCGCGCTGAGCATGAGGCTGAGCAGGTCGCGGCGGTCATCGCCGCCACCCGCGCGGCGCTCGCGGATGACCTCCTCGACGATGGACTGCATGACGCGAACGTTCTCCTCGAAGGTCCGAATCTGCTTGCGCCGCATCGCGGTGACGAAGGGTGGTTGCTTCAACCGCCCCATGGCCTCGTTCAGCGAGTCGGCCAAAGCCTGCAGGAACGGGTGGACCTCTTCGCTGCTGAAGGAGTTGAAGCGGTAGTCGAAGCCGGTCAGGCCGATCGTGTCGAGGGTCAGGCGGGTCATGTCGCCCACGACGTCGAGGTCCTTGCCCTCGTTGCGCCGCCACTTGTCGACCAGCGCGTCGGCAACCTCGAGCATCTCGGGGAAGTACGACTTCATCGACCGCTGGCTGAACGCCGGCATCAGGATCCGGTGGGCCTTACCCCAGTTGGGCTCGTCCCGCCTCGCGGTGAACAGGCCGTCGCCGGCGATCGCCCGCACGTCACTGTGCGGCTTGTCGATCGGCTTGTAGAAGCGCGACTCGTCGCACAGCTCCGCCACCAGGTCCGGGTCGGACACAAGGACGAGTTCGCGACCGGGCAGCGCGAGCCGGTAGATCCCTTCGGGGAACCGACCGGCCGTCTCCTCGAAGAAGGCGGCCGGCCCGTCGGACGGGATCTGCAGCGCGTTGCCGACGATCGGAACCCCTCGCGGGGCGGGGATGGACGTGAGGTTGCTCGACACGTGGACTCCTTTCCTGAGCACTGCCGGCGGCGCCAGCCAGTGGATCCGGTGTCAGGACGCCAGCCATACACCGTATGGCTGCTGCTACCATACGGTGTATGGCTACCACTGGACAGGCCGTAGGCGGCCGAGGAGACGCACGTCTCACCGAGCAGGGCATCTACAACGCCGCTCTCCGGCTGATCGACGCCGACGGGATCGGTGCGCTGAGCATGCGAAAGCTGGCCGCACTGCTCGGGGTGAATCCCATGTCGCTCTACCACCACGTGCCGAACAAGGCCGCGCTGCTACGGGGCGTCAAGAATCTCGTCGCCGCACAGTTCCAGCCGCCCGTCGACGGCGGGAGCTGGCAGGAACAACTGCACCGGTTTGCGAAGGACTTCCGGGCGTTGGCGCACCGACACCCCAACCTCATCGTGCACAGTCTGGCCAGCCCAGACTTCATCGAGCCCGAAGACCCCTTCTGGACGGGACTGATTGACATCCTCAGCCGCGCAGGCCTGCCGCCCACCCAGGTTGCCCCGATCGGAGCAGTCCTCTCCAGCCTCTTTTCGGGCTTCCTCCTCGCCGAGAGCAACGGAACCCTTGGTCGCCTCGCCGCCATGCAACCCAGTGCCCCCGGGTCGGGCGCTCCATCAAACGCGGACATGGACGGGGCCGACAGCTTCCAGTTCGCGGTGCAGACCCTCATCGCGGGCCTCGAAGCGCGCCTTCCCTGACGCCCGCCGACGTGGCTTCGCCACGCCAAGAGTGGCACCCACCCGGCGCTGATCAGGGGCCGCGTGATGCCGTCTCTGCGCTCGCTAGAGCCTGGTCCGCTCGGGGTGCATGTCGTTGACCATCTGGCGCCCCGGCGTGTTGATGCAGTGCGACCCTGGCTGCGCCCCGCAGACCGGGCACGGCCGCCAGTCCTGGACCGGGCCGGCGTCGTGGCCCAACATCATGGCGATTTCGCTGATCTCACCCGCCAGGTCGTGCAGGACCGGGTCGCGGTGCCGGACGGCAGCCTTGTGGATCTGTTGGACCGACCGTCGCGCGCGCTCCAGGTTGCGCCGCGCTGACGCGCCAGGGTCAGAAGACATGCGTGGCGGCTTCCCGGGAGGGCGCGAATGAAACAGCCGACTCGGGACCGCGGGCGCGGGCCCTCAATCAACGACGAGTACCCGCTCCCCCATCCCCAGCCCACGAATGACGAGGCCCAGGTGTCGTCGGGTCACCTCATCCGATCAATCGTCCTCGGGCAAGGTCGAGAGCGATGTCCACGATCATGTCTTCCTGACCGCCGATCAGCTTGCGTCGGCCGACTTCCAGCAGGATGTCCCGGGTGTCGAGACCGTGCTGCCGTGCGGCGGTCTCTGCGTGGCGGAGGAAGCTGGAGTAGACGCCGGCGTAGCCGAGGGTGAGGGTCTCGCGGTCGACGCGGACAGGCCGGTCCTGCATCGGGCGGACGAGGTCGTCGGCGGCGTCCTGAAGAGCGAACAGGTCGCAGCCGTGTTGCCAGCCTTGCACGGTGGCTACGGCGACGAAGGGTTCGATGGGGCAGTTGCCGGCGCCGGCCCCGTGGCCGGCGAGGGACGCGTCGACGCGGGTGGCGCCCGCCTCGACGGCGACGACACTGTTGGCCACCGAGAGGGACAGGTTCTCGTGGGCGTGGACGCCGATCTCGGTGCCCGGGTCGAGGACGTCCCGGTAGGCGCGGACCCGGTCGCGGACGCCGTCCATGGTCAGCCGCCCGCCGGAGTCGGTGACGTACACGCAGTGGGCGCCGTAGGACTCCATCAGCTTGGCCTGAGCGGCGAGCTGTCCGGGTTCCGCGAGGTGGCTCATCATGAGGAAGCCGGCAACGTCCATGCCCAGTTCGCGGGCGGTGGCGATGTGCTGGGCGGCGATGTCGGCCTCGGTGCAGTGGGTGGCAACGCGGACCGACCGTACGCCGAGCGCGTGGGCTTGTCTGAGGTCGTGGATGGTGCCGATGCCGGGCAGCAGCAGGGTGGTGAGGCGGGCGCGGGTGACTGCGGCCGCGGCGGCTTCGATCCACTGCCGGTCGGTGTGGCTGGCGGGGCCGTAGGTGAGGCTGCCGCCGGCGAGCCCGTCGCCGTGAGCGACCTCGATGCCGTCCACGCCGGCAGCGTCGAGGGCGGTGACGATCCGGGCGACGTCGGCCGGGGTGATGCGGTGCCGGGTGGCGTGCATGCCGTCGCGGAG
This sequence comes from Micromonospora sp. WMMD558, assembly GCF_049315255.1. Lineage (NCBI taxonomy): Bacteria > Bacillati > Actinomycetota > Actinomycetes > Micromonosporales > Micromonosporaceae > Micromonospora > Micromonospora sp. WMMD558. Next base: position 5,895,526 of record NZ_CP186061.1, read on the forward strand.
GGTGACGTCCAGGATGAACAGACGACGCTGGGGCGCGGTGGTGTTCATCGGTTCGCTCCTTGTGCTGCGGCGAGGCGCTCGGCGACCCGGAGTGCCGCGGAGGTCATGATGTCCAGGTTGCCGGCGTACGCGGGAAGGTAGTGGGCGGCGCCCTCGACCTCGAGCAGGACGCTCACCTTGGTGGTGACCGGTGTCGTGTCGTCGGGCAGCAGAGTGTGGACCGGTTCGTCCGGTGCCAGTGGGGTGAACTGCACGGGCTGCTTGAGCCGGTAGCCGGGAACGTACGCGGCGACCTCTTTGATCATCTGTTCGATGCTGGCGCGGACGGTCTCGTGGTCGGCGGGGCCGATGAGGCACTGCACGGTGTCGCGCATGATCATCGGCGGCTCGGCGGGGTTGAGGATGATGATGGCCTTGCCGCGCCGGGCGCCGCCGACCTGTTCGATGGCGGCGGCCGTGGTCTCGGTGAACTCGTCGATGTTGGCGCGGGTGCCGGAACCGGCGGACCGGGAGGCGATGGAGGCGACGATCTCGGCGTACGGCACGGGTGTCACCCGGGACACGGCCGCGACGACCGGGATGGTGGCCTGTCCCCCGCAGGTGACCATGTTGAGGTTGCCGGCGCCGAGGTGCGCGTCGAGGTTGACGGCGGGTACGACGTACGGGCCGACCGCCGCCGGGGTCAGATCGACGAGCGTCTTGCCGTACGGGGCGAGGGCAGCGGCGTTCGCCCGGTGCGCGCTCGCCGACGTGGCGTCGAAGACCACGGCGATGTCGGCGAAGTCAGGCATCGCGATGAGGCCCGCGACGCCGTCGGCGGTGGTCGGCACGCGGAGGCGGCGGGCCCGGGCGAGGCCGTCGGAGGCCGGGTCGATGCCGACCATCGCGGCCATCTCCAGCGTGTCCGACAGGCGCAGAACTTTGATCATCAGGTCGGTGCCGATGTTGCCGGATCCGATGACGGCGACCTTCGTACGCGACATCAACTGCCGCCTTCCGTGACGGGGGTGGTGAACGTGGCCTCGACGCTGCCGAGGCCGGTGAGGTGAGCGTGGACCTGCATGCCGGGGGTGACCGGAACCATCGGCCCGAGCGCGCCGGACAGCACGACCTCGCCGGCGCGCAGCGGGTCGCCGTGGGCCAGGGCCGTCTGCGCGAGCCAGGCGAGGGCCTCCAGCGGGTCGCCGAGGCACGCCGCGCCGGAACCGGTCGAGGCGGGGACACCGTTGACGGTCATGGTCATCCGGACCGCCACCGGTTCGACGGCGTCGAGGGGCACCCGGTCGGCGCCGAGGACGAACAGTCCGCTGGAGCCGTTGTCGGCGACGGTGTCGGCGAAGCTGATGTCCCAGCCGGCGATGCGGCTGTCGACGATCTCCAGTGCGGCCAGGGCGTAGGCGACCCGCTGCCGCACGGTGACGGCGGTGACGCCGGGGTCGGTGACGTCGTCGGCGAGAACGAAGGCGATCTCGGCCTCGACGCGGGGTTGCAGCAGCCGGTCGAGGCTGATCGGCGCCGACTCCGCACAGGCCATGTCGTCGAAGAGCATGCCGAAGTCGGGCCGGTCGACGCCGAGTTGCCGCTGCACGGCCGGCGAGGTGAGCCCGACCTTGCGCCCGACCGTCCGCCCGCCGTCCCGGATCCGGGCCTCGGTCAGCCGATGCTGGACGGCGTAGGCGAGGGTCTCGTCGTCGGGGCCGATCAGGTCGCGGAGCGGCGGGCAGGGGGTGCGGTTCTGCGCGGCGGTGCGCAACCGGCGGTAGGCGGCGGCGACGGGATCGGTGGCGCCGTTGGTCATGGGATCTCCGTGGCCGCGCTGCGGCCGGTCAGGCGGGTGACGGCGTCGTAGAGGGCGCGGGCGTGCAGGTCGAACAGCGGCATGAGATCGATGCTGTCGCCGCCGATCTCCTTGGCGATGAAGAGCCCGTCGGCGCCGGCGATGGCGTACGTGGTGACCAGGTCGATCGCGTCGCGGTCGGCGTCCGGGGCGAGGGTGGCGAGCACGGCGGCGAGCCGCGCCCGGGCGGTGTTCCGGACCTGCAGGAACATGCGGCGGGCGCTGGGCTCCTCCGGGCGGCGCTCGAGAGTGAGCATGAGCCCGAGGCGGAGGAAGTCGGGCGAGTCCAGCAGGGTCTTGGCGACCTGCCCCGCCAGCGCCGCGACGCGTTCCCGTGCGGGGTCGGTGTCGTCGCCGGGCAGGGTGAGCGCGTCGGCCCAGATGTCGAAGCTGCGTTCGATGACCGCGGCGAGGAGGTCGTCCTTGTTCTTGAAGTGCCAGTAGATCGAGCTGGCGGGCAGGCCGCACTTCTCGCTGACCAGGGCGATGCTGGTGCCGTCGTAGCCGCGCACGCCGGCCACCTCGGCGGCGGCGTCGAGGATGCGGCGGCGGGACTCCTCGCCGTTGGCCCGGCGCTTGCGTTCGCTGCGAGATTCCGTCATCGCACCCTTCCCATGTTTCCGGCCGATGTCTTGACGATGTCAGCAGTGAAGCTTACCGTAGCGGCCACTACAACTGTAACGCTCATTACATTAAGCGCGTCGAACTGCGGGAGGGCACGTGAGCGTCGAGGAAATCACCGGGGACCAGCGCCTGGTGCGGGTCGGCGCGCGGGACATAGCGGTCACCGAGCGGGGAGCCTGTGAGGCGGTGGTGCTGCTGCACGGCGGCGGGCCGGGGGCCTCCGGAATGTCGAACTACGCCCGCAACGTCGAGGCCCTCGCGCAGCGCTTCCGCGTCGTCGTGCCGGACCTCCCCGGCTACGGCCGGTCCAGCAAGATGGTCGACCAGAGCGACCCGTTCGGCGACCTCGCGGCCGCCGTACGTGGCCTGCTCGACGCACTCGACATCGACCGGGCCCACCTGGTCGGCAACTCCTACGGCGGAGCCGCCGCGCTGCGGCTGGCGCTGGACCGGCCCGACCGGGTCCGGCGCCTGGTCCTCATGGGCCCGGGCGGGATCGGCACGACCCGGCACGCACCGACCCCCGGGTTGAAGCGGCTGCTCGCCTACTACGCCGGCGAAGGCCCCACCCGGGCGAAGCTCGAACGGTTCATCCGCGACGACCTGGTCTACGACGGCGAGGCCGTCCCCGACGAGATGATCGAGACCCGGTACCAGGCGAGCATCGACCCGGACGTGGTCGCCAACCCGCCGCTACGGCGTCCCGCCGGGCTGCGCACCCTGCTCCGGATGGACCTGCTGCGGGACAAGCGGCTGGCCCAGGCCGCCACGCCGACGCTCGTGCTCTGGGGCGCCGAGGACCGGGTCAACCGGCCGTCCGGCGGGCGGCAGCTCGCCGGACGGATGCCCCGCTGCGACCTGTACCTGGTCGCGAGGACCGGCCACTGGGTGCAGTGGGAGCGGCCGGAGCTGTTCAACACCCTCACCACCGCCTTCCTCTCCGAGGAGTCGAAATGACCGTCTTCGGCAAGGTCCACCTGGGCTACCTGTGCATCGAGACTCGCCGGTTCGGTGACTGGCAGCGCTTCGGCGCCGACGGCGTCGGCCTGCACGTCGACCAACTCGACCACGATCACCTGCGGTTCCGGCTGGACGACCACGAGTGCCGGCTGCTGCTGCAACGGGGCCCGGCCGAGGACGTGACCACGGTCGGCTGGCACGTCGACGACCACGAGGCGTTCGACGACATCGTCGCCCGCATCACCACCCGGGGCGTGACCGTCGAGCAGGGCCACGACGAGGAGGCCGTGCTGCGGGGCGTGCAACGGTTGGTGCGCTTCCCCGGCCCGAAGGGCCTGGTCCAGGAGCTCTACACCACTCCGCTCACGACCACCGCGCCGCTGCGCATGGAGGCCAGTGGCTTCGTCACCGGCGATGCCGGCATGGGCCACATCGCCATCACCTCGCGGCGCCCGGACGCCATCCACCGCTACTACGACTACCTGCTCGACGCACGGCTGAGCGACTTCATCGTCGAGACGATCAGCGCGGTGCGCTTCCGGATCCGGTTCCTGCGGGTCAACGGCCGCCACCACTCCGTCGCCGTGGCCAACACCGAGGGCCTGCGCATCGACCCGATCCGCACCGCGATCCAGCACCTGAACACCCAGGTCGCCACGGTGGACGACATGACCGCCTCCTACCAGCGCCTCAAGCAGCTCGGCTTCACGATGGCCCTGGGCATCGGGCAGCACACCAACGACAAGGAACTCTCCTACTACGTCCGGACGCCGTCCGGCTTCGAGTGGGAGGTCGGCTGGAATCCGATCACCGTGGACGAGGCCACCTGGGAACCCACCACCCACCAGGGGATCAGCATCTGGGGGCACACACCCGAGGGTCAGACCGTCATCGACAAGCTCAACCAGTTCCGCCACGGCGCGACCTCGCTGCGCCGCGCGGAGATCACCGTCCCGGCACTCAGCGGAGCCACCGCATGAACACCGAACAGCACGACCACGACGTGATCATCGTCGGATACGGCCCGGTCGGCGTCACCGCCGCCAACCTGCTCGGCGGCATGGGCGTACGGGTGGCCGTCGTCGAACGCGACGCCGCCATCTACCCGCGCGCCCGGGCGATCTCCACCGACGAGGAGACGATCCGGATCTGGCAGGGCATCGGCCTCGCGGAGCGACTCAAGGAGGACATGCTCGCCGGCCGCCCGATCGACTTCGTCGACGCCTGCGGCCGATCGTTCCTGAGCCTCGCGCCGGCTCCCCGGGGCAACGGGCATCCGCCGCAGCTGTTCATCTACCAGCCGGCCATGGAGCAGGTCCTCCGCGACGGTGTGGCCCGCTACCCGAACGTCGAGGTCCTCCTCGGCCACGACTGTGCGGCCGTCGAGCAGGACGGCGACGGTGTCACCGTCACCGCACGCGACCTGGCCGACGACACTGTGCGTACCCTGCGGGGGGCGTACCTGATCGCCGCCGACGGCGGCTCCAGCCCGATCCGCACCCGCCTGGGCGTCGGCTTCGACGGCCGCACCTACCACGACCGGTGGGTCGTCATCGACACCAAGGTCAAGCAGGGCTGGGACACCGTCGACCGGCTGCGCTTCCACTGCGACCCGGCCCGGCCCGCCGTGGACTGCCCGACACCGTTGGGCCACCACCGCTGGGAGTTCCCGGTCCTGCCCGGCGAGGACGAAGAGGATCTGGTCAGCCACGACTACATCTGGCGGCTGCTGCGCCGCTACGGCCGGAGGCCCGACGAGGTCGTGATCCTCCGCGCGGTCATCTACAGCCACCACGTCCGCTTCGCCTCCCGTTGGCGCATCGGCCGGATCTTCCTCGCCGGCGACGCCGCGCACGCCATGCCGCCGTGGATCGGCGAGGGCATGTCGTCCGGCGTACGCGACGCGGGCAACCTGTGCTGGAAGCTGGCCGCGGTCCTGCGCGGCGAGCTACCCGACGACGCGCTGGACAGCTACGAGGCCGAGCGCAAACCACACGTGCGGGAGATGACCGTGCAGGCGGTGCGGTTCGGGCGCATCATCACCGAGCGGCGCCCCGGGCTGACGGCCGGGCGCAACGCCGCGTTCCGGGTCCTCATGCGGGTCCCGGCCTTCCGCGCCTACATGCAGGAGGCCGGATGGTTCCCGGCCAACGCCTACCGGAAGGGCCTGCTGGACCACCGCGGCGGCAACCGGGCGGTCGGCAGGCAACTCCCCCAGCCGTGGGTCCGGACCGACGGCGGTGCCCGGGCCCGTCTCGACGACGTGCTCGCCGGTCGGTGGACGCTGCTGCACACCGGCCCGGCCCGGACGTGGTCGGCCTGGGCGGCCAGCAACGTTTCGTGCCTGCAGGTTACACCGGCCGGCTCGACCCCCGCGCCCGGCACGATCGTGGACAGCGACGACGTCCTCATCCCCTGGATGCGCCGGCACCGGGCCACCGTGCTCGCACTACGCCCCGATGCCGTCGTCTACGCCGCCGGTGACGCCGATCTGGCTGGCCCGCCCTTCGTCGCCGCCCCCCGTCCGCCCGTCGACGAGCGGACGCTTCCGCCCGCCGCCACGACGACGCCCTGACATCCACCACCAAGGAGAGCCGCCATGCTCAACCTCGCGCTCATGCTCGAAGGCACCGCCGAACGGCTGCCCAGCCGGGAGGCCGTCGTGCTCGGTGACACCCGCTTGTCGTACGCCCAGCTCGACGCCGCGGCGAACCAGGTCGCGAACCTGCTCGTCGACAGCGGCATCCGGCCCGGCGACCGGGTCGCGCTGTCGTGCCCGAACCTCCCGTACTTCCCGGTCGTCTACTACGGCATCCTCAAGGCGGGCGCCGTCGTCGTACCGCTGAACGTTCTCCTCAAGGCCGGTGAGATCGCCTACCACCTGCAGGACTCGGGCGCCAGGGCGTACTTCTGCTTCGAGGGCACTCCCGAGCTGCCCATGGGGGCCGAGGGCTGGCAGGGGTTCGGCGGCGCCGACGGGTGCGACCACTTCTTCCTCATCACAGCCGACCCCCGCGCGTCGAGCCCGATCGTGGGTGCCTCCACGCTCGGATCGGCGCTCGCCGGCCGCGCCACGCGGTTCGAGACCGCGGTCACCGAGGCCACAGACACGGCGGTGATCCTCTACACCAGCGGAACGACGGGACAGCCCAAGGGCGCCGAACTCAGCCACGCCAACATGGTCATGAACGCTGTGACGTGCTGGCGCCTCTTCGGCGCCACCGATGACGACGTCCACCTCGTGACGCTGCCGCTCTTCCACTCGTTCGGGCAGACCGTGCAGATGAACGCCGGCTTCTACAGTGGCGCCACCCTGGTTCTTCTGCCGCGGTTCGACGCCGGCACGGCACTGGCGCTGATGCAGCGGGAGCGGGTCACCTTCTTCGCCGGAGTGCCGACGATGTACTGGGGCCTGCTCTCCGCCGGCCTGGAGACGGTCGATGTCGCCGCGATCGCGGGCAACCTGCGCATGGCGGTCTCCGGCGGCGCCGCCCTTCCGGTCGAGATCCTGGAGCAGGTGGAGAAGGTCTACGGCGTCAAGATCCGGGAGGGCTACGGCCTCTCCGAGACCAGTCCGGTCGCCTCGTTCAACCACCCGGGCCGGGAAGCCAAGCCCGGTTCGATCGGGCAGCCGGTCTGGGGCGTACGGATGCGGCTCATCGACGCGGACTGGAACGAGGTGCCGGAGGGCGAGGCGGGCGAGATCGCGATCCGGGGGCACAACGTCATGAAGGGCTACCACGGCCGCCCCGACGCGACCGCCGAGGTGCTCCGGGACGGGTGGTTCCGCACCGGTGACGTCGCGCGGCGCGACGAGGACGGCTACTACTTCATCGTCGACCGGGCCAAGGACATGATCGTCCGCGGTGGCTTCAACGTGTACCCCCGGGAGATCGAGGAGACCATGATGACGCACCCCGACGTGAGCCTGGTGGCCGTGGTCGGCGTGCCGCACGAGTCGCACGGCGAAGAGGTGAAGGCCTTCGTGATCCGCAACCCGGGATCTCAGCTCACCGAGGGCGAGCTGGTGAACTGGTGCAAGCAGCGGATGGCGAGTTACAAATACCCCCGCATCGTCGAGTTCCGCGACGACCTGCCCATGACCTCCACCGGCAAGATCTTGAAGCGGAAGCTCCGCGACGAGTGACCGGAACGGCTGGGCCCTCGGGATGCGGGCTTGCACCCACCGCGTGCCGAGGGCTCCAGCAAGGCTCAGGGAGGTGCGGAGCCGGCACGTTCGTCCTCTGGCCACTGGAAACGCCGGATCGACGTCGAGACCTACCGGCGCGGCATCGAGCACATCGATCGGGTGAGTGTGCATTGCCGGGCACTTGCTCGCTGGGCCGCGACCACACTGCAGTACGACGAGCCGGTGCCGGAGGAGCTCCCCGGCGCCGTGGACAGGCTCGCCGAGGCGATCCACACGCTGAGGTGGGAGGCACGAGCGGGCCGGCCGCTCGACCAGACCCGCAACACGGTGTTGGACGGCGCGCGCTTGGCCGGCCGGGCGTACCACAGAGACCTCAAGCCCTTCTCGGACGCCATCGTCATCCAGCTGCGCACGATGGCGAGTGACCTGCTCCGCGCGACCGGGTACGAGCCGGAGACGGCCAACCGGATGGTCCGCGAGGCAGCCGCTTCCTAGCGGTCGGCGGCCCCTCGGGCGGATGGACGCCTGTTCTACTGGCGGTCGCCGTCGATGTCGGGCAGCGGCCGCTGGCAGATCTCGTGTGCCTGGTCCGGCGGCAGGCCGAGCATGCGCAGCACGTCCTCGGTGACCTGGTCGGTGGCCGTGGCGTCGTCACGCTCGGGTTGGTCGTGCAGCAGTTGCCCGAGGCACAGCGCGGCGCCGGCCACGGTCACCATCGCCAACTCCGGATCGCGCACGCTGAACCGTCCGGCGCGGACGCCGTCCTCGATGTCGCGCCGGGCTCGCGGTGCGAGGCCCTTGTCCGAGCCGGCCAGGACCAGGCCGGTGCTGAGCAGGACCTTGCTCAGCTCGGGCTGGCGGCGGTGGAGGCGGCCGGTCAGCCGGAAGCTCTGCGCGAAGACGTGGGCCGGGTCCTCCAAACCCACGGTCAGTTCGTCAAGCAGGCCGCCGTAGCGATCGAGGGCGTCCTCGACCGCGGCCTCGATGAGCTGCTCGCGGCTGTCGAAGTGGTTGTAGAACGATCCCATCCCCACGTCGGCGGCCTGGGTGAGCTCGAGGATCGGCACGTTCGGCTTGCCGGCCGCGATGAAGGTCTGGGCGGCACGCACGAGCGCCGATCGGGTGTGCGCCTTCCGCCGTTCCAGGCGGTTGGGTGCCTGCCTGGTCTGCTGCGCCATGCCTGCGTGCTCACCTCTCCCGGTCGGTCTGCGACCACCTTAACCCAGACGGAACTCAGTGATGACGAAATCGTCACCTGCCCTTGACTGACGCTACTCTCGTAAGTGACGATTTCGTCAACTTGGAGGGAGCGGGAGATGATCGAGCACCACGACCCGCACACCGGTCTGCACAGCGAGCAGGGCGCCCTGCGGGGCGAACACCCCGGCAGGGCCCGTAACCCGATCGTGAAGGTGCACGACCTCGCCTGGCTGGAGTTCCAGAAGCCTGATCTCGAGCGGGCCGAGGCGTTCGCCCGGGCCTTCGGCTTCACCACGGCACTGCGTACCGCCGAGGAGCTGCACCTGCGGGGCACCGACCCTGGCTCGCCCTGCGTACTCATCCGCCGGGGCCCGCGGTCGCGGTTCATCGGTCCCGCGTTCCGGGCCGCCGACGGGCAGGACGTACTGCGGCTCGCGGAGGCGACCGGGAGGACGATGAGTTCCCTGCCGGAGAGCCTGGGCGGGGTGACGGTGGACCTGGTCGACCCGAACGGGACGCGGGTACGCGTGGTCGCGGACACCCACGAGCTCCCTCCGCTGCCCACGCAGCAGCCGCTGACGTTCAATGTCGGACACGACGTAACCCGGGTGAACGTCACCCAGCGGCCGCCGCGGCAGCCGGCCCGGGTCCAGCGGCTCGGCCACGTCGTGCTGCAGACCACCCGCTACCTGGAGACGCTCAACTGGTACCTGGAGCACCTGGGTCTGATCGTCAGCGACTTCCTCTACCAGCAGGGGCAGCGCGAGCGCGGCCCGGTGATGAGCTTCATCCGCTGCGACCGCGGCAGTACGCCCACCGACCACCACACGCTCGCGATGACCCTCGGGCCGGCCAACCGGTACGTGCACTCCGCCTACCAGGTCCCGGACCTCGACTCGCTGGCCGCCGGTGGGGAGCACCTGCTCGACCTGGGCTACCGGCGGTCCTGGGGGATCGGCCGGCACATCCAGGGCAGCCAGATCTTCGACTACTGGCGCGACCCCGACGGCTTCCTGGTCGAGCACTTCACCGACGGCGACCTGTTCGACTGCACGCTCGAACCGGGCTGGGCACCGATGACCGCCTCCGGGCTCGCCCAGTGGGGCCCGCCCGCCACCAAGGACTTCCTCGGCGTGAAACCCGGCCGGGAATCGCTTCGCGAGCTGCGCGCGGTCATCGGCGCACTGCGCGAGAACAACGAATTCGACCTCCACCGCCTGCGCGGCCTGATGAAAGCGTTCACCTCATGAGCACCTCCGTTCTGCGCACCGCCGACGCCTGGTGGGTGCTCACCCCCACCGGCGCCGTCAAGGTCAACACCAGCGCCACCACGACCGCTGACCTGCTGGCCGACCGGCCGGCGCTCGTCGCGGCCGCGACGAGCGGCGAAACCGTTCCGGTGGACGACCTTGCGCTGGTCTCCCCGGTCACGGCGCCCTGCCGCGTCGTCGCCCAGATGACGAACTTCGCCTCGCACGTCAAGGACACCAACGGGAATCCCGAGACAGTCCCCCTGACGTTCTTCCGCAAGACCTCGGGCTCGATCAGCGGCCCGTTCGCCGACGTGGTCCGCCCCGCCCACGTGAAACTGCTGGACTACGAAGTCGAGATCGGGCTGGTCTTCGGTCGCGAGATGCCGGTCGGCACGACGGTCACCGACGACAACCTCGCCGACTACGTCGCGGGCCTGGTGGTCACCAACGACGTCTCCGCACGCGACGTCCAGTTGCCCAAGACGCAGTTCTACGAGGCCAAGTCCTACCCGACCTTCACCCCGGTCGGCCCCGTGCTGGTGCTGCTCGACGCCGACGAGCTCAAGCGGTTCACCGACCTGCGGCTGAAGCTGTGGGTCAACGGCGAACTCCGGCAGGACATGACCGCCGCCGACATGATCTACCGGCCGGTCCAGGCACTGCAGGCACTGACCCGCTTCCAGCGGGTCGACCCCGGCGACCTGCTGCTGACCGGCACGCCCGTCGGGACGGCGCTGAGCGCGCCGCCCAAGCCGGTCGAGATCATCGCCTCGCTGCTGCCGCCCGCCGTCAAGTGGAAGATGTTCTTCAAGGGCCAGGCCCGCAACCCCAAGTACCTCAAGGACGGCGACATCGTCGAGGCCACGATCGCCACCGACGACGGCGCGATCGACCTGGGCCGGCAGCGCACCGTCGTGAGGTACGCCCGATGACCGGGCCCCTGCTGTGGCCGGGCTACGCCACGCCCGACGACCTCGCCGCAATCGAGGCCGTGCCGCTGGAGGCGCGGGGTCTGCCCGAATCGACGTACGCGCTGCTGTCGTGGGCGGCAACGCGCTGGCCGGACCGTACGGCTGTCAGCGTCCTGCCGGACGCTGCCCGCTGGCGGGAGCCGCTGCGCCCCACCTTCGCCGAACTCCTGGCCGACGTCCACCGGTACGCGAACCTGTTCCACGACCTCGGCGTCGGGCGGGGTGACGCGGTCGCCCTCATGTCGCCAAACTGCGCCGAACTGATCACCGCGACGCTGGCCGCGCAGCTCGCCGGGATCGCGGCGCCGCTGAGCGGCGGTTTGTCCCGGCAGCACCTGGCCGAGCTCCTGCGGCGCTCCGGTGCCCGGGTGCTGGTCACGGCCGGGCCCGACCTCGCGCCGGACACGTGGGACAGCGCGCAGGCACTGGCCGGCGACGGCCTGCTCGACGCGATCCTCGTACTCCGGCTCACCGGGGCGGCGGACGCGCCGCAACCGCTGCCGGCCATCGACGGCGTCCGCGTCGGCTACCTCGGCGAGCTTGCCGCGGCCATGGATCCGGCCACCTTCGACGGTGAGCTGCCCCGATCCGCCGATCTGGCCGCGATGTTCCACACCGGGGGCACCACCGGCGCCCCGAAACTGGCCGCGCACACGCACGCCAACGAGGTCACCGACGCGTGGATGCTGGCCGCCAGCTCCCTCTTCGACCAGGAGAGCGTGGTCTTCGCGGCGCTTCCGCTGTTTCACGTGAACGCCCTCGTGGTCACCCTGCTCGCACCCCTGTTCAAGGGACAGGAGGTGGTGTGGGCCGGTCCGCTCGGCTACCGCGACCCGGCATTGTTCGGCTCGTTCTGGAAGATCGTCGAGCATTACCGGATCGCCGCCATGAGCGCGGTGCCGACGGTGTACGCCGTGCTGGCGCAGGTACCGGTCGACGCCGACATCAGCAGCCTGCGGTTCCCGATGGTGGGGGCCTCGCCGCTGCCCGCCGCGGTCCGGGACACCTTCCATGCCCACACCGGGATAGCCCTGGTCGAGGGCTACGGGCTGACCGAGGCGACCTGCGCGAGCGCCCGCAGCTTCCCCGACGCGTCGCCGCCGGGCTCGGTCGGGCAGCGCCTGCCCTACCAGCGGCTGCGGGTGATCGCCGCCGACGGCACGTGGGAAGACCGGCCCGCCGGTGAGACGGGCCTGCTGGCGGTCAACGGCCCGACCGTCTTCCCCGGCTACGTCGTCGACCGGGACGAGAACGGCCCCGTACTGGACGGGCTGGGCAAGCTGGTCGACGGCTGGCTGGACACCGGCGACCTCGCCCGCATCGACGAGGACGGCTTCGTCTACCTCGCCGGCCGGGCCAAGGACCTCATCATCCGCGGCGGGCACAACATCGACCCCGCGATCGTCGAGGACACGCTGCTGGCCCACCCGCAGGTCACCGCGGCCAGCGCAGTCGGGCGCCCCGACATCCATGCCGGCGAGGTACCGGTCGCCTACGTCACCCTCGCGCCCGGCGCCACCGTCACGGGGGACGACCTGCGCAACTGGGCAAGCGACCGGGTGCCCGACCGCACCGCCGCGCCCAAGTCCGTGACGGTCCTCGACGAACTACCCGTCACCGCCGTGGGCAAGCTCTACAAGCTCGCCCTGCGGAAGGACGCCGTCCGCGCGGAACTGCGTGCCGCGCTCGACCGGATCGCCGGAGTGCAGGACATCGAGGCCGCGATCGAGGGCAGCTCCATCGTGGCCACTGTGAACATTCATCCCTCTGCCCAGGAGGAGGCCGTCAAGGCGGTCCTGGGCCGGTATGCCATCGAATGGCGATTGGTGGTTGTGTCATGACGCTCGCTGCGACCATCCTCGCGGTGCTGCTCGCGCTGATCTTCTCCGCCCTGGGCACGGCCAAGATCCTGGCCCTGCAACCGATGCGTGAGCTGGCGGCGCACGCCGGCTTCTCCGTTTCGGCCTATCGCCGCATCGGCCTGCTCGAGATCGCCGCGGTGATCGGGCTGCTCATCGGCCTGTTCCAGCCGCTGATCGGCCTCCTCGCCGGTGCCGGGCTGCTACTCCTGCTCGGCGGAGCCCTCGTCGTACACCTACGCAAGGGGGACGGCCCGCGCAGGTACGCTCCCGCCATCGTCTGCGGAGTCCTCGTCGCTGCCTACCTCGTTCTCCAGGTGTTGGCCGCCCGATGAATGTGGTTCCGGTGGTGATCGTCGGTGCGGGCCCCACCGGGCTCGCCGCCGCGACACTGCTCGCCCAGTACGGCGTCGAGTGCCTGATCCTCGAGCGGTGGGAGTCGGTCTACCCCCTGCCCCGGGCCGTCGCCCTCGACGACGAGGTCCACCGCATCCTTGCCCGCCTCGGGCTCCGCGACGAGTTCGCCGCCATCTCCCGGCCACACCGGGGCCTTCGACTCATCGACCGCAGGATGCGGGTGCTGGCCGAGTTCCCGCGCGACGTGGCACCGGGCCGGCACGGCTACCCCCAGGGGAGCATGTTCGACCAACCGGAACTGGAAGCGATCCTCCGCCAGAACCTCAAGCAGTACAACAGCGCCACCCTGCGCGGCAACACCGAGGTCACCGCGCTGACCCAGGACGCCGACGGCGTACGGCTCGACGTCACCGACACGGCCACCGGCGAGCACGACGTCGTCCACGCGAGGTACGTCCTGGGCTGCGACGGCGCCAACAGCCTGACCCGGGGCGCGATCGGCTCCACCATGCAGGACCTCGGGTTCACACAACGCTGGCTCGTCGTCGACGTCGTCACCGAGGCCGACCTCGGCCAGTGGGAAGGCGTGCACCAGCTCTCCGACCCGGCCCGCGCCGGCACGTACATGCGCGTCGGGAAGACCCGCTACCGCTGGGAATTCCTACTGGCGCCCGGCGAGACCGCCGACGACTTCCGCGACATGCCCCGGCTCCATCCGTTGATCGCGCCGTGGACGGGGAACATCCCCCTCGCGGACCTGGAGGTCGTCCGCGCCGCCGAGTACACCTTCCGCGCGCAGGTCGCCGACCGGTGGCGCGACCGCCGCGTGTTCCTGCTCGGCGACGCCGCCCACCTCACCCCACCGTTCATCGGCCAAGGCATGGGCGCCGGGCTGCGCGACGCGATGAACCTCGCCTGGAAACTCGCCGGCGTGCTCGACGGAACCCTGCCCGAGACCGTCCTCGACACCTACGCAGTCGAACGCAAGCACCACGCGCAAGCCATGATCAAGCTGGCGAAGATCATCGGCACCGCGATGACGGCCGGCGGCAGAGTGGGCGACATCATCCGCCGCGCGGTGGCGCCACGCCTGCACCTCGTACCCGGTCTCAAGGACCTCGCCACGGACAGCCAGACACCTCCGCTGCACCGGTCCGAGCTGGTGATACGGCCCCGCCTGCGCCGCACCCTCGCGGGCCGACTGTGCCCGAACACCCTCGTCGACGGCGACCGCCGCCTCGACGACATTGCCGCCGGCCGATTCGCGATCGTCACCACCACCGAGCCGCCCGCCACCCAACGAGCAGACATCGATCGACGCGGAATGGTCCTCGTCGCTGCCCGACCGGGCAGCGAGCTACACCAATGGCTGGCGAGAGGCCGCGCCCACATAGCGATCGTTCGCCCAGACGGCGCCGTGCTCTGTGCCGGCCGCCGGCTGCCCGAGTTCCGCACCATCCTGCCCGGCCGCAACCGGAACCTCCCTCGCCGTTGACCCCAACGGCGTACGGCCGGTGGACGTCAGCGCACGCAGTTACTCCCGTCGCGCTCCGCAACCACGCCTTGCCAGAACATGGCGCACATTCGCCACCCCACCACTCACCTCGGCATCCCCTGGCGCCTACACGGAGGCCCGGGCCGAGCGATCGGAGAACGATGACAGTCTCGAACAGCGTCACGCCCGACATCTGGCCGGCTGCCGTGCCGTTCCCGGGCAGTGAAGACCCCCCCGGCCATGTCGAGGACGTCAACGGCGTTCCGGCCCGGCACCACTATGTGGAGGCCGCTGGCACGTCCTGGCACGTGGTCACCGCCGGAGACCCGGACAAGCCGCCCCTCGTCTTTCTCCACGGTTTCCCGGAATCATGGTGGGCCTTCCACGCCCAGATCGCCGACCTGGCCGCCGACGCCTTCTGCGTCGCCGTGGACACCCTGGGCAACGGCCAGTCAGACAAGCGGCTCGACCTCGACTACCACTACGGAGCGGTCGCCGCGAACATCGCCGCCCTCATCGATGTCTGCGGGCTCGACCGCTTCGCCCTCGTCGCCCACGACCGCGGCGCGGTAATCAGTGACAACCTGTGCGCCGTCCCCTCCATGGCCGATCGCATCGTCGGCTACGTGCGCATGCAACAGTCCGGCAACCAACCCCACAGCGAACCCCGTCCCCCACACGAGCTGTTCGCTAGCCCCGCCGGCGTCGAGCTCTTCAAGTCCGGGCTGCTGATCGACATGGCATACGGCGCCCTTCCCCGCCCGGACGGCCAACCTCCGCTGGTCGCCCGGCCGCTCGACGACACGACCCTGGCCCGGCTCCGTCGTGAATTCTCCTTCCCAGGCGTAGCCGAAGGGGCGTCCGCGTCGTTCCGCGGCGCCAGCTTCGACCGCGAACTCGCCGAGCGCAAGGCACGGCTCTTCGCGGCCATGACGATGCCGGTGCTGTTCCTCCAAGGCTCCCGCGATCCCGGTCAGCAGCCCTCCGAGTACGAGACGGTCAGCGACGAGGTACCGGATGGCCGCCTGGTCTTCGTCGACGCGGGACACTTCTTCCATCTGGAAGCACCGGCGGAGACCAACGCCGAGGTCAGGGGATTCCTCACCGACATCGGCTGGATCGGGACGCAGGCCTGACTGAACCGCCCCGGTCGAGATGGCGCCCACCGCGTCCGGCGATAGTGCGCGTCTGCCGGCGGCAATGCGGGCGGTGAACTGCGCCGGCCGCACCGCAGGAATCAGCTCAGTCGGTGACCAGCTTGCCGATGATGGCACGGGAGATGGCGCCGAGCTGTGCCATCTGCTCGTCGGTGAGAGCGTCAAGGGCTAGTGGTGCTTTGTTAGGTTCGGTGGCGTTTGTTGCGGTGTAGCGGTTTCACGGGTTGGTGGCAGGTGATGCAGGCGCCGGTCCAGGTCGCGAGGAGTCGTTGCAGCTCGCGGATGACCGCGTAGAGGGTCAGGCCGGCGCAACCGCTTTGGGTCCAGGCGCAGTTCGGTGATGAACAGGTGAGCGGCGGTGACGAGGGTGACGTGGCGGTGCCAGCCGGTCCAAGAGCGGCCCTCGAAGTGGTCCAGGCCGAGGCCGGTCTTCAGTTCGCGGTAGTCGTGTTCGATCCGCCAGCGGATCTTGCCGTAGCGGACCAGGTCGGTGCGGCTGGTGGTGGCGGGCAGGCTGGACAGCCAGTACTTGACCGGCTCGGCCTCGTCGTCCGGCCACTGGGCGATCAGCCACCGCTCGGGCAGGGTGCCGTCGGCGTCACTGGCGACGCGATGCCCGGCCGGGCGTACGCGCAGGAAGATGAACTGGGAGCTCATCGTGCCTTTCGAGCCTTCCCGCCAGATGATCGTCTCCGCAGTCCGGCGGCCGGCGGCACGGATGTGTTCGACCAGGCTGACAGCCGTCTTCGGGTAGCGCGGCTCCGTGCGGGTCGGTGGGCGGCCACGCCCGGACCACACCCGCGGCACCGGTTGCACGTCTGGCTTGTGGGCGAGAGCGTCGCCTTTGACCTGCATGATGTAGCCGATCCCACGCTCGTCCAAGGCGCTGCGGAACTGGCTGTTGTCGCCGTAGCCGGCGTCCGCTGCCAGTAGTGGTGGGCGCAGGCCGTGCTCGGCCAGTTCGTCGAGCATCTCCACGACCAGCGCCCACTTCGGGCGATGGCGCTCGTCCTCGGGAATCGTGCAGCGAGCCCGGCGAGCGGCCACCCCGTGCCGTTCAGCCTCGTCAACAGCTTGGTCGTCCCACGACGTCGGCACGAACAACCGCCAATCCAGAGGGCACGATGCGGTGTCGGTGACGGCGTGGACGCTCACCCCGATCTGACAGTTCGCCACCTTGCCCAACGTCCCCGAGTACTGCCTGGCCACGCCCGGCGAGCTCTTGCCGTCCTTCGGAAAGCCGGTGTCGTCGACCACCCACGCCACCGGCTCGACCACCTCAACCGCCCGCCGGGCCAGCCGCATCCGCACCGCCGTGGTGTCCCACGTCGAGGTCGTCACGAACTGCTGCAACCCCTGATGATCCACCCCGAGCCGATCCGCCATCGGCTGCATCGACTTACGCCGCCCGTCCAGCAGCAGCCCCCGCAAATACGTCTCACCCTTGGCCCGCTGATCCGACCGCGCCAGCGGGGTGAACACATCCGCGGCGAACGCCTCAAGCCGTTGCCGCACAACGGAAAGCTCATCAGGGGTCACGCCAACATCGAACTACCCGAACCACTCCCAGCGCCCCAACGACACGCCGACCTAACAAAGCACTACTAGAGGAGGCGCTGAATGCGCACCTTCGGCTGCTCGTTCCGGAGGTGGCCCTGCTTGTGCTGGCGGACCTGCTCGTCCCAGGCATCCTGGTCGTAGTCGGGGTCCGGCGGGATCCACTTGTGGGAGCCGTCGCTGTAGTGGAACTTGTCGTCCCCGGGGCGCAGGATGCTCACCGCAGCCAGCCGAGGAAGCGTTGGTGCAGCGCTCCCGCCGGCACCCAGGTCAGGTCTTCGGAGGCGCGCACCAGTTGGGCGCCCAGGTAGAGAGCCAGGGATATCGGTGCGCCGTCGAACTCCGCGCGTAGCTCTCGCTGCCGCGTGCGGCAGGGCCAGGGCGCGTCGCAGCCGCCGCAGCTCCAGATCGGCAGCACCGGTCCGTGCGTGGTCATGCGCAGCCTCCGAGCAGCGCCGCCGTCAGCGACCGCGCCTGCCGGCTGGTCGCCCACTCCACCTGCCAGCACGGGTACGGCGTGAGCCGCGACCACCATGCCCGGCAACCGGTGCACAGGCCGTCCGTCCCTGGCAGATGCGCGACCAGGATCCGCTCCGCCTCGATGCTCATTGCTCCTCCTGGGCGGGCCAGTGCTTCCGGTTAATCGGGATGCGGTGTCGGTTACGGCAGGGCAGGTCGACCCCACAGCGACAGACCCACGCCCACTTGCGCCACGACCATGCCGGGCGGTGTCGCCGCGCCAGGGTCATCGCGACGGCGATCAGGTACTGGTCGTAGGACACTCGTCGCCACGGTGGTGTTCTGTCCCGCATCACTGCCTCCCTCCGCCGGGCAGCCCTCCATGACCGACCCCGAACCACGGGACCGGATCTGGAACGTTCGGTAACTGCGACGCTACGATCACGGGGACGGCGGTTGGACTCACCCGTAGTACGAGTGAGCAGGCCAAATGCCCTTCCACAGTGTTGGTTTCACGGCGGGAACGTCGACCACCGGTCAATGTAGGGATGACGGATGGCAGGTCGCGGACGATCGGCACTACAGCGCGGCGGGGTGACCGGCTACCTGTTCAAGCTGATCCGGGAGTCCATCCCGCTGACGCAGGAGCAGCTCGCCGTGGGCCTGGGCGTCGACCGCGTGACCGTGCAGAGCTGGGAATCCGGGCGGCGGCCATTCACCGCGGTGCCGCTCGGGCACGCGGTCTCCGTCCGGCACCGGCTCAGACGGCTCGGCGCGAACGCAGTCCTGCTCGCCGCACTCGACGACGCTGCCGAGGCAGACTTCATCCTCGCCGCAGTCCTCGACGATCAGGTGGACCGCTGCGACATCGACGAACAACCGCTCGGCTCGTCCGTACTCACCCACCGCCTGACAGATCTGATCCTCTGGGCCGTCCTCGGGCAGACACCGACCTTCGCAAGAGGGCTACCCATCGCCCATCCGCGGCGAGGTCCGGTCGCGTCCGGGCCGACCCTGCCCATCGATGAGCAACGTACGTTCTTCGCTCACCTTCCCGGGCTCGCCGAACGCGCAGCCGCCGGACGGGATCCGAACGTGCTCCTGCACCGGCAAGCCTGCTTCCTCGCCGGCATGGACCCCACCAGGGCGGCGGCGGGTTGGCTCACCCAGACCACCGCCCGCGCCCGCCGGACGACCACCTTCCACACCTGGTCACCTCTGTGGCCCGACGCCCGCTCCGTCGTCACGTCCCTCGCCAACCAGGGCAACCCGGAACCGCTACGGGATTTCATCGCCCGGGCACACCCGGACGACGCCTGCGAGCGAGCGGCCCTCAACTACTCGGCCTACTGGGTAGGCGAAATCCCGTACCGCCACCGCGACGACTGCTTCATGCCCGGGACGCTCGCGGACTGGCATGGCTCGATCCTTCTTCGGCACCTGGTCCAGCGCCTGGACCCAGCGCATCCCTTCGTCGACCTCAACATCCACAACGTCTGGGCTCTGTTGGCCGCACGACGCGGCCTCGCCCTCGACAGCCCCGCCGCGACCCGGTCACTCCTCGACCGCAGTGTCCCGCTCCTGGACAGTGACCGGATCTCCGCGCAGTCGCGGCAGGAACTAACCTTTATCGTCTACCGCCTGCGGGCGGACGGACTCACCGGCACAGGGACGGGCAGATGAGCGACGACCACGACGCCGCCGGAGCAATGAGCTTCATCTTCGAAGCCGGCGTACTCAAACGCGCCGCCCGTACCGGCTGGTGGTTCGCCGGCGTCAAGCACCCCGAGTCCATCGCCGAACACTCCTTCCGGACCGCGCTCATCGGGATGATGCTCGCCGCCATGGAAGGTGCCGACCCGGCCCGGGTGTCGATGCTCTGCGTCCTGCACGACACCCAGGAAACCCGAATCACCGACATCCCGCACATCGCCAAGCGCTACCTCACCGCCGTACCCAACACCACCGTCACCGCCGACCAGGTCGCCACCTGCCCACCGGCCGTCGCCGACGTCATCACCGCCGCCGTCGCCGAATACGAAGCTGGCGAAACCCTCGAAGCCACCGTCGCCCGCGACGCCGACAAGCTCGAATGCCTCGTCCAAGCCGTCGAGTACCGCCACCAGGGCGTCGACAACGTCCAGCGCTGGATCGACAGCTCACGCGCGGCACTCAAGACCGCGAGTGCCCACCGCCTCGCCGACGCCGCCCTCAGCGGACAACCCCTCGCCTGGCTCACTCCCCCGCCACCGAGTAAGCCCTAGTCACTTGGCGTTGACCTGCCGGTGGCCCGGACCTGCCAGTGCTGCGCCCAAGGCAAGGACGCCACCCGGCCGAAGCACAAGCGGCGCTGCTGCGCTGTCGGCCGCTGCTGCCGGGCCGTCCCGTCCACGCGCACGGTCAGCGACATCCGAGCCGCGCTGCGGGCCGCCCTCACCCACGCCCAGGCCGAAGACCTCATCACCAAGAACCCCGCCGTGCCGGTCACCCTCGCCACCGTCCGCCGCCGGCGGGGCAAGTCCTGGTCGAGCGACGAGGCGCGGAAGTTCCTGGAGTCCGCCAGAGCAGACGAGGACTTCCTCTACGCCGCCTACGCCCTGGTCCTCGTCACCGGATTGCGCAAGGACGAAGCGCTCGGACTCACCTGGGCAGACGTCGACCTCGACGCCGGAGAGCTGACCATCGGCCGCCAACTGCAACGCGTACGCGGACAGCTCCTCCACCGGGACACCAAGACCCAAGCGTCCGACGCCACTCTCCCCCTGCCCGACATCTGCCTGACCGCCCTCAAGCTCAGACAGGAACAGCGCGATGAGGCACGAGCAGCCGCCGGCAAGGCATGGCACGAAACACACCTCGTATTCACCACCCGCTATGGCACACCCATCGAGCCGCGCAACTTCCAGCGCTCCTGGCAGAGAGATGCGAGAAAAGCGGGCGTCAAGCCGATCACCGTCCACGACGCCCGCCGGACCTGCGCCACGCTCCTGGCCGACCTCGACGTCCACCCGCGAGTCGCCATGCAGGTCCTCCGGCACGCCCGCTTCTCCGTAACGATGGAGATCTACACCCCGGTCTCATCAATGGCGACACGCGACGCCCTAGAGCGCCTCGGCGACTCCCTCGGCATCTGACCTACACGGACAGAGACGGGTACTGGTCCAGTTCTCGCGGTTCGGATCGCCGAGAGCGTCCCACTCCTCAGGTGTGCCGGGAAACGGCTGCCAGTACGGCAGATGGAACGGTCGCCACGTCGGAGTGACCATCGAAAACGACTCCAGCTCCGGGTCCGCGAGCATGCGGTAGATGAACTCCGTCATGGACATGTCGAACCGGTGCCACGGGTGGGGCGGATCGTGCCGAGCGAGCACGGGCCACCGATCAGACTCCACCGAGCGGTCCGCCAGCCAGAAGTACTGACCCCCGGACGAGTCGTGACCCCATTCGATCAGCCCGGACCCCTTGTCGGGCTCGTACAGATCGTGCGGGGCGTACAAGCGCGCGGCGGGATCGTCATGCTCACTTACCCAACGCCGGCTGGAGTTCCACCACCCGAGCAGCGAGGTCGAATCGTGATCGTCGGTCGGTCGCGGTAGGTCAAGGACGCCCATGAACAGGCCTGGCACGAACCGCCGGCACAACTCCTTGAAGTCGCTCGGCAGCGCGACACCGAGCTCCGCCTCCACCTGCTCCCAGCCGGCACCGCCCTCAGGCTGGTGGTGCCATCCGGTCACGTCGATGATCCGGTCGATCCACGTCAACTGATCGTTCACGGCCGGCAAAGTAACAACACAGGCGGACACCTCGTCGCCCGCTGCTCACCCGCTGGCTGACCGTTGCTGCACTTCGCTGCTGTACGGGCAGCAAAAAGGCCACCCCCATCAATGGGAAGTGGCCTTCTACCTGGGTGGGCGATACTGGGATCGAACCAGTGACCTCTTCGGTGTGAAGCGGGACGCTGTACCGACTCTGACCTGGGGAAACGGGAACCCGCAGGTCGTAGTGGGTGCAGTAGAGTGTCGTTCAATGCCGTTGGGCGCTGTTCAACACCGTTCAGTGCACCCCGTTGCTCCCAACCTGCTCCCCGAGCTCGGGCATGAAGATCGGCGGCAGATTGATCTGCTGCGGCATCCGGACGGGCCGGCCGACGCCATATGGACCACCTGCCACGCGGCGCCGGCCCTCGCCTACGAGGTTGGCGGTGCCGAAGGTCAACGCCTCCAAACCGCTCCCCCGGGATACGTCAGCCGGCTCACCCAGCCGGCCGCGGCCGCCCAGGACCCCAACAAACTCCAGCAACTCCCCTGGCGCCGCAAGTGGGCGCTCTGTCAGCGGCAGATGTGCGCACTCGGCCGCCAACAACCCCACTCCTCAAACGCGTTCTCAGACCGCTCGAACTTCGGCGAGCCGCCTGACTGCGTACTCGTCGTCCCAGCAGACGGCGGCTTCCCATGCCGCCGACGCTTGCCCGGCGATGTCGAGCGCGCCGTCGTCGAGGCCGGCGGCGTTGTCGGGCAGCACGAGGTCGAGGTCGGCGACGTCGACGTGCGACTCGTCCCAGTCGATCAGCGCGACCTGACTCGCGGTCATGCGGACGTTGCCAGGGTTGTTGGGGTTGCCGTAGACGACGCATGTCCGACGTCCGCTGAGCCGCGCCCACGCTGCTCGGCATCGAGCAACACCCTCAGGGGGCATCGCGCCGAGGTCGATCTTCGTCCCGGTCTCGGCGTGCAGGAGATCGGTCGACGATCGCCAGCCTGGGCGCTGCGGCCAGCCCTGCGTCAGCCGATGCAACTCACGGAGCGTGCCGGCCAGTCGGCCTGCGTCTCGGGCGGTCCGCCATCCAGATAGGTCATCACCACCAGACCGTCAGCGAACAGCCGGCCGTCCGTAGTCGGGATCGGGACCGGCACGGTCAGACCTTCACGGTCGAGGTGTTGGAGGAGCCCTGTCTCCCACGCAAGATCAGCGTCGCTCCTGGTGCCGAGACGACCGACCGCGAGGTGCCCGTTGACGCGCACGCTCCACACGTCGTTGGCGACTTCGCCAGCGAGCGGTTCGATGCGAGCGACGTCTTCACCCCATTGCCCCAGTGCATCCCACCCCACTGGCCATACCTTACGGGTTCCGAACATCACTGTTCTCGGCACGAGCGGTCGGCTGACTCGTCGGTCTCGCAGGTGCGGCCCCTGACGCCCCCTCGCCGGCAGATCCGGATGCTGGGGTCGCGCCCATACTTGCACCGTGACCAACCAGAGCGATGCCCTTCCCGTGCTCGTCATCGACGGAGCCTCGTTCGTCGACTTCGCCGGCTTCGTACGCGAGTTCTCGCAGCTGCTTTGTCACGGCACCTGGAACGGAAGCCTCGATGCCTTCAACGACATCCTCCGCGGAGGCTTCGGCACCCCCGAGACCGGCTGGGTGCTCAAGTGGGTCAACTCTGACTCGTCCCGCGTCGCGCTTGGTCATGACGCGACGGTCCGC
The DNA here is from genome assembly GCF_049315255.1 of Micromonospora sp. WMMD558. Lineage (NCBI taxonomy): Bacteria > Bacillati > Actinomycetota > Actinomycetes > Micromonosporales > Micromonosporaceae > Micromonospora > Micromonospora sp. WMMD558. The sequence continues at coordinate 5,918,889 of NZ_CP186061.1, forward strand.
TGGCTAGAGCAGATCCTCGTCACCTGCCACCCATCGCACCGCGCGAGCATCGAGGCCAGGCTCAGCGACGCACAGCGTGGCCAGGGGCAGACGCTGTTCGACATGATCGTAGAGATCATCCACGAACACGGCCCAGGCGGCAGTGAATCCGAGGATGGCATCATCCTCGAGTTGCTCTAAACCGTTCGGGTCCCTTCCTGACCGTTGCCGCCCGACCCCAGCTGCATCCGCTCACCAGGTCCACGCCTCCGCTGCCCACGACTCGCAGCAACGCGCGATCCGCGGCAGTTCCGGATGCCGAACGTCAGGGATGCTGACCACAGAGTGTGACCGCTCAGCGTTCGCTTGTGGGCACGGTCGGCGCCTGAGCCGTACCTCAACGCCTGTGCGGACGACCACTTGCAGTGGCACGCGTAGTGTCGTCGCCATGCCGGCTCCACAGTGGTTCTTTCGCTTCATCTACGACCGCGAGAGCACGGCCTGGGGGCGACGACGCGACGAGCCGGAGCACCGTGACATGGTTGAGCGGACCGCCGATGAGCTCGCGGACGTCGTTGCACCACCCGGACCGGTAGCCGACCTCGGCTGCGGACCCGGCGCGCACGCACTCGCACTCGCGCGGCGCGGTTACGACGTCGTCGGTGTCGACGGGTCGCCCCGCATGATCGAAATCGCGCGGACACGAGCCGCGCGCGACGGCGTTGACGCGACATTCGACGTGCACGACGTCAACGCACCGCTCCGCTTCGCGGACGCGACGCTCGGAGGTGTCCTCGCGATCCTCGTCCTACAGCACCTCCCGCATCCTGCGGCCTTCATCGCCGAGATCCGGCGCTGCCTTCGGCCGGGCGGGCACCTGTTGATCACCGCTCCCGCCCGCGACAGCGCGTCGCTCACTTCCCAGAGCCTGTACTGGCGGCTGCGCGCAGCGTGCTATCACCTCGTGCCCGGCGCCGTCCGCTTCTACGACACGAACTCCCTCCCTCGTCTGGTCGAGGAGCAGGGCCTGATTATCGTCGAGTGCAACGGCGAGTCCGGTCGCGTGACCGTACTGGCTCGCGCGTAAGGTCGCTCGCCGAGCGTGCCTCCGACGCCGGATCGGGGTGCCATCAAGGCCTCGTTTTCCCCTTGGTGCTCGGCGGCGGCGCTTGAGCCGAGCCCTTCGAGCGTGATCCACCGAATCCGCAGGATTAAGCCTTTCTGGCAACCTCATTCAGACAAAGACGCCACACCAGCGGGTTACCTAATCCCGGGAGAACCCCAGCGAGAGCAGCATGATCAGGCACACTCATTTCGGCACGAGCGAACGCTGACCGGACGCGCGGTCTGCGGCAGAACCGGACGGCGGCGTGAGTGGCATCGCGCCCGATGAGTACCGGTCTGCCGTGATGGGGCCGCCGCCCTCGCTCGGCCACATTTGACAGCCCGGCGGGGTGACGCACGGTCCATGTCAGTCGCGGCGCCGAGGTGCCGGCGGGTGCCCGCGGTTCAGGTCGTGCTTTCGGAGGGAGTCCGCGGTCTCGTCGGCGAGTCGTTGTAGCAGCCATGCAGTCGCGGCCTGCACCTCGGTGGCGGCTCCGAGCGGGGTCTCGACCGGCGGACGGGTCTGGGCGTCGACCTGGTGGCCGCCGCAGCCGGTGGGGTCGGTGTCACAACTGAGGGAGATCGTGGTGTGCACCTGCCATGGCGGCCCGGGGCGGTGGTACGGTCCGCTGCCAGCCGGGGCGCACAGGACGTCCACCCAGATCTGATCCGATCCACCCTCGCCTGCCAGGACCGTGACCGGGAACTCCGGTTCGGGCCCGAGCCGCTGATAGCGGAAGCGGTTGAGCGGGACGCCCCAGAGCTGAGCGTCGGGTCGTGCACCCAGCCGCTGCCCCAGCCGGAAGAGGGTCTCGTCGGCGGACTGCAGAAGCTGACGAACGAGGTCGTGTTCCGTCCGATCTGCCAGGGCGGGGAACAGCCAACCGACCTCGCCTAGCCTCGGCCTTTCACAGCGGTCGTGATCTTGGGTGTCTGACGGGTCGGTAGATATGGCGAAGTGCCTGCCACGTAAGGAAAACTGCCCGGTGTCGAGTCGTGCAGGTTCCCCGCGTGAGAGGCACTTCGTAGGTGCAGATTACCCAGTGGTCGAAGGGCTTGTCCGTCGAGGTCGGTGGCGGTGGCGTGGTGTCGCACGTGGGTGCGGCGCTGCTGCGGCTGCTGGCTGATCGCAGCGGGTTGACGCAAGCGTTGTCGGCGTCGGTGGCCCGGCGGGGGTTCGTCCCCGGTCGGGACCGGGGCAGGGTGCTGGTCGACTTGGCGGTGATGATCGCCGACGGCGGTGAGGCGATTGCGGATATCGACGTGCTGCGCCATCAGGGCGAGGTGTTCGGCGTGGTCGCGTCGCCGGCGACGTGTTGGCGGGCCCTCGACGAGGTCAGCGACGTGCAGGTGCGGCGTATCAGCCGGGCACGGGCGAAGGTCCGGGCCCGGGTGTGGGCGTTGTTCGGGCAGGTCCCGGCCGCGTGTGCCGCCGGCCGTAGCCTCGGCGACGGCCTCGTTGTGCTGGACGTGGACTCCACGATCGTGCTCGCCCACAGCGACAAGGACGGCGCCGCGGCCACCTACAAGCACACCTACGGGTTCCATCCGATCTTGGTGACCTGCGACAACACCGGGGAGCTGCTGGCGATCCGGCTGCGGCCGGGCAACGCCGGGGCGAACACCGCGGCCGATCACCTGGGCGTGTTGGGTGAGGCGTTCGCGCAGGTCCCGGCCGCCCACCGCAGGAACCTGTTGGTGCGTGGCGACTCGGCCGCCGCCACCCACACAGTCCGGACTGGCTGACCGCGCAAGGCCGCAAGCGTGGCCGCAACGTGGAGTACTCGCTCGGCTGGTCGATCGGCGAAGCCGAACGCGCCGCCATCAGCGCACTGCCGACCGCGGCCTGGTCACCCGCCTTGTCCGCCGACGGCGGCATCCGCGACGGCGCACAGGTCGCAGAGTTGACCGGCCTGCTCACCCTGGCCGGCTGGCCGCCCGACATGCGGGTGATCGTGCGTCGGGAACGACCACACCCCGGCGCTCAACTGTCGCTGTTCGAGGAACGCGACGGCCGGCGCTACACCGCCTTCGTCACCAACACCACCGTCGGCGCCCTGCAGTGGCTCGAAGCCCGCCACCGCGCCCACGCCCGCGTCGAAGACCGCATCCGCTGCGCCAAAGACACCGGACTCGGCCGGCTGCCCTCCCGCGAGTTCGCCATCAACACCGCCTGGTGCCAGATCGCAGCCATCGCCAACGACCTGATCGCCTGGCTGCAGGCCATCGCCCTCGATGGCGACCTGGCCAAAGCCGAACCGAAACGGCTGCGCTACCGCCTGCTGCACACCGCCGCCCGCCTGGTCCACGGTCAACGCCGCCGCCGGCTGCGCATCCCATCGACCTGGCCCTGGGCCGACCAGATCACCGCCGCGTTCACCCGAATCGCGGAGATCCCCGCCCCCGGCTGACCAGCTCAGCCCTATCCCGACGACCGGAGGAACCAAGGAGAACCACGCCCACCGCCGCGACAGACGGCCCACCACCATGCCCTCGACCCAATCGCATCGAACACCAGCGATCAAAGGCCCGGGGCCGAAGCGGCCGACATCAGCCGTGAATGATCGAGGCTAGCGGCAGCGGAATGTCCCGGGAGGTCACGGCTCAGTCTGCGTCGTCGAGGCATGCCACGTCCACACCCGTTGTCCACACCAACCGCTTTGGCGGCATCGGCGTGGACGTGGCAAGCCACAGGAGCTCATGATCCTGTGCACGCACATCGGCTACTTGTTTCATTGACCTACGACCGTGGGCCCGGCCAGGCTTCGGTCGAGGCGCCCGGGCTGTCGCTCTCATTTCGGCTGCCCATGCTGGTCGTGTGGCTCTCATTTGGCCTGCGCAGTCCCGGGCGCCGCCAGGGCGGGGAGAGGCTCAAGAGGGGTTTGCTCGGCTCGAAGTAGCGTTGCCCTCCCGGCTCGATGAACCTGCTGGATCGAGCATCGGAGGACCTGTTGAGCGTCGCGTTGGATCGCGTGGTCATCGGTATGGACCCGCACAAGCGCTCCGCCACCATCGAGGTCATGGCCGGCGACGAGACGATCGTCGGCGGCGGCCGCTTTGACACCGGCCGGGACGGCTATGCGGCGATGAGAAAGTACGCCAGGCAGTGGCCGAACCGGGTCTGGGCGATTGAGGGCTGCCAGGGTATCGGCCGGCATATCGCTAACCGGTTGTTGGCCGATGGCGAGCAGGTCGTAGATGTGCCACCGAAGTTGTCCGCCCGGGCGCGGGTGTTCGCCACCGGGCAGGGCCGCAAGACCGACGCCACGGACGCACACTCCGTCGCGCTGGTCGGCACCCGCATGGCCGGCCTGCGGCCGGTCGTCAACGACGAACAACTCGCCCTGTTGCGGATCCTGGTCGACCGGCGCCGTTCCCTCGGCGAAGACCACACCCGGATGGTCTCCCAGCTGCATCAACTGCTGCTGGAGCTGATTCCCGGCGGGGCGAAGAAGAGCCTGTCCGCCGCCCAGGCCAAGGCACTGCTGGCCACGGTCAGACCCCGTGACGCAGTCGGCAAAGCCCGGCGTCGGGTCGCCGCGGAGCTCATCAGTGACCTCGAACGGGTCTACCAACGCTCCAAGGAAGCCGACAAGGAACTGAAGGAACTGGTGGCCTCCACCGGCACTACGCTGTTGGACCTGCACGGCATAGGACCATCCGGCGCCGCCCGGCTGCTGGTCGAGGTCGGCGACATCGCACGGTTCCCCAACCGGGCCCACTTCGCCTCCTGGAACGGCACCGCCCCCATCGACGCCTCATCCGGCGAACAGGTACAACACCGGCTCTCCCGCGCCGGCAACCGGCAGATCAACCGGGTGCTGCACATCATGGCCACCGTCCAGCTGCGCAACCCCACCGAAGGACGCGCCTACTTCGACCGGAAGAAGGCCGGCGGCAAGACATCAATGGAAGCGATGCGCGCGCTGAAACGACGCCTGTCCGACATCGTCTACCGGCGCATGATCACCGACGCCGCAGCCGCCATGGCGGCGGGCCCGGGAGGACAACGGGGAACGACTACTGACTCCAGCGTGACCGACTCGCATCCCCAAGCCGGCTCTTCGGAGAAGTCACTTCCCGAACCCGCCAAGACCCAGCTTAGAACCCCGCTCCCGATGGTGTCTTGACACAGAGGGGAGCCATGAGCGTGCGATTGGAACCAATCACGTAACGGCCAGAGGTCGACCCCGTCGGGTCGGCGCAAGTGGTCACCGTTCAAGAAGCCCTGCTCACAGGTTCTCCAGTGGGACTCGGGTCTCAGCTCGCGGGATCCATCTCGACGCCACCACGACGGCACCCAGAGCCGCACATCGATGCTGAGGAAACCACTGGAACTCCACGTTACGGGCGCGAGGTAACCGGCACGCCATCCGCGCCCAGCGCGAAACGACGACCAGCCGATGCCTAGGCCAGAGCAGGAATGATCACCAACTCGTTGTGAACGTCAATCCATTGCCAACGTGGCCGGCCCTTGCTCAGCTCGACGTAGACGGCGTGCTGGTAATCCAACTGCTGCTTGTAGGCGTTCAGCTTTCTTAGATCGAAGTTCACCGCCTTCTGACTCGCTGGATGCTTCTTTGCCTCCACGACAAGGACGTTGTGCTCACTAGTCCTTCCAGCACGATCGTGGACGATAAGGTCCGGCAGCACCGAACGCTTCCCAGCCGCCGCCCGTTCCGTGGCGCTGTCGGAACTGGGGTCGAGCAGGCCGGTCACCGCCTTCGCGATCTTTGGCTCGCCCGCCAACCGGTTGTATTCAAGATCGACCCACAGTTCGCCTGGCCAGAGCTGCTCGATCTCAGGCGCCAAGTAGCGCCCGACGCGAAACATGACCGACCGTTCACTGGCACCGCGACGCAGCAGTACCTCATCGTCCCTACACGCCGTGAGGATCGCTCTTCCCAGCGACACCCGCAGCCACTCTTCGGTAGGCACGGCACGAACCTACGCTGCAAGTCGCCATCGGGGCACGCCCGCCGCAGGCAACATTGGCGCGACGGCGTCGAAGCCACGTTCCAAGGCCCGCCCTACGCCCCAGATCGGCCGCCAGCTTGCCGCCTCACCGTGCGACGCGTTCGGCTCGGCGCACATCTCGGGCCGTTTGCCGTCGCCTCATCCGCTGCCCAGCCGGGCCAGAACCTCGCGGGCGCGCAGTGCTTGCCACGGGTTGCCCGGCATGCCGGCCACCGGCATAACCGTCGAGCCCGTTCAGCCCTGCGCGACCGGGGCGGCCGGACTGAGAAAGGGGGCCAACCGGTGGAGGGTCTCGGAGTCGCCAGGACACTTGCTGATGGTCGTCCGCGGGCCACTGATTCAGACCAGATCTCTCCACTTACGGGCTGTTGCGATGCTGGCCTAGTACTCCAACGTCACTTGGCTTCGGCGTTGGGCGTGGCGCGGGCATGAAGACGGCCACCGCGTTGATCATCGATGGTTTGTGAGGACAACCGAAGATCGTGCGGTGGCCGCGTGCCACAGCGTAGACCCCAGCCGGTGGCGGGTCACCCTCGACGAGGCGGTGGCGCGTGTCGCTGGCCGGTTCGTACGGGCGGAGCCGCGCCGGACTGCCGGGCAGTTCGTGGAAGGTCTGCTGTCGGGTCTGGAACGCAAAACCTGCTGGTCCCTGGCGGAGCGGGCGGGGCACGCGGATCCGCAGGCGATGCAGCGGTTACTGCGTACGGCGGTGTGGGACGCCGACGCCGTCCGCGATGACGTGCGAGAGTGGCTGGTCGAGCAGCTCGGCCACCCTGACGCCGTGCTGGCCACCGATGAGACAGGGTTCCTGAAGAAGGGCGTGTGCTCAGTCGGGGTGGTGAGGTGGGGCGTTGACGAGGTGCCTGCCGGGGCAGGTCCTTTTCCAACGCCCTCCTCCCGAACCGGACGGGCCCGTTTCCGAGCATCCGGCTCTCCGGTGACTACTGCGTGAGTGCGGCGCTGTTCCCGGAGTGGATCTGGTGGTGACAGTCGGCGCAGACGATGAGCGTCTTGCGTCGCCGCTTGACCATGATCTTTGTCCAGGTGTTCTTGCGTGACTGCCCGGCCTGGTCGAGGTCGGCGAGTTTGCGGACGTGGTGGACCTGGATGTCCACTGATCCGCCGCAGACCTCGCACCTGCCTGCGAGGAGCCGATTGATCAACTCCTTGCGGGCGACGGCTGGGGTGGGACTGCGGTCGATGGGGGCCGCTGTCTTCTGCCGTTTGAGTGGGATGCCGCCGAACCGGGCGACCAGTGGTGGCCTGCCCTCGCGTTCGATGCGGGCCTCGAAACACCGTCGCTTGCCGTGCTGGGTGTCGATGGAGGTCCGGTATTTCCGGGCCATCTTCGACACCGCTGAGCGGTGCTTGAGGGCCAGCGTCTTGAGCATGGAGGTCTCCATGACCCAACGCAGCCGGCTCAGCCGCCAGACATCTCCGGCGGGCAGGTAGTACTGGACGATGCCTCGGTACTCGGCCCCGTAGGTCGCGATGATGGTGTGGTCATCGTGGTTGACCAGCCGGGTCCGATGCGCGGGTTCACCACGCTGTAGGTACCGAGCGCACTTGGCCTTGATCACCGTTTTCGGCACGCGTAACCCGATCGTGCCGTTGACCGTCCGGTTCCCACGATGGTGCATGTGGTCGCCGTGCTGGACGGTGATCTCGTAGCCGAGGAATCTCGCCGCGCCTGTGCGGGCGTGCGTGATCAGCGTTTTGTCCTCGGACAGTTCCAGCTTGAGATCGTCGCGCAGGAACTGAGCGAGACGCCGTTTGATGTCCTCGGCTTCGGCTCGTGGTCCGACGAACCCGAGCAGGGTGTCATCGGCGTAGCGCACGTAGCGCAGCCGCCGGTAGCCGGGATCGTTCGGGTCCCGGCTGGGCAGGCTGTGTAACTGCTGGCGCAGTTTCCGGGCCGTGGTGCGGTCACCACGGACACGGGCACGTGCGGCCGCGTCTTGCACCCGGCAGTAGGCACGGTTCTTCGCCCTGCGTTCGCCTCGGGTGTACTCGGGGATGAGAACGTTCTCGACGAACGTGTCCAACCGGTGCAGATAGATGTTCGACAGGATCGGGGAAACTACGCCGCCCTGCGGTGCCCCGCTGAGCGTGGCGTTCCAGACCCAGTCTTCCAGATACCCGGCGGTGAGCATGTTGCGCACCAGCCGCAGAAACCGGTTGTCGTGGATGTGCTCCGCCAGCGTCGACAGCATGACCTTGTGGTCGAGCGTGCCGAAGCAGTCGGAGATGTCACCCTCGATGAACCAGGCCGTCGCCGTCCAGGTGGTCGCCACCTCGCGTAACGCGGTGTGGCAGCCCCGGCCGGGACGGAACCCGTGGGACCGGGCGGAAAACCGCGGCTCGTAGTACGCCTCCAACAGCAGGCGCATCACCTCGCCGACGAGTTTGTCCGACCAGGTGGGCAGGCCAAGCGGTCGCCGTTTCCCGTTCTTCTTCGGGATCCACGCCCGCTTCACCGGGCTGAACCGGTAGCGCTCCTGGCGCATCGCATCGATGATGCGGCCGATCTTGCCCAGCGACATGCCGTCCACGGTTTCTGCGCTGGCCCCCGGTGTCATCGCGCCCTGGTTGGCGTAGATGCGCCCGTAGGCCAGCAGATACAACTGCGGGTTGAACATCTGTCGATACAACTCATCCAGCGGCAGACCACGCTTGCCGCGTTCACGCAGGACACCCAGCACCGTTTCGGCGCTCTGCATTTCGCATACCTCCCGAGTCCTGTGGTGTCCGAATCACCTGCGCTCCTTCGCCCTGCGGACGGCTTTCCCGTCCTCCTCGGCCGGACGTGACCCCGGCGACTACTACGAGCGCTCCGTCGCCGTAGGGCTCGCGCCCCGTAGGCGATCCCGCGTTCGTCTCTGTTGCACGTGACAGCACGACGTAGGCGACCCACTCATCTCCTTGAATGCCCTCGCTGGGCATCGCCCTGCGCCCCAGAGGTTGCCCCGACCACGCTGTAAAGCCAGAGCAGAGCGCGGCGCCGGTTCCAGGCGTCATTTCCGGCGGATGGTACTTTTCATCGTCTGGAGATTGGGTTTCAAGCAATCCAGCCTTCGCCATATCGCGCGGGTCCCACGACGCATCACGTCAGACGCCTGACCATGACCGCCGGTTTCCTGGCATGCTCTTGTCCCCATCGCCTTTCAGCTCCGGGTAAGCCATCAGACCCAAGAACCTCCCTCCAAGTTCCTCCCAGCTGAGCTGGGGATACAACAGAGCGCCTCGCGGCGCACCAGCGGCAGTACACCGGCACCGCCGGTCGGGTCGAGAACAGTCAGGTCGGGGTCTTCCTGGCCTACGTCACTCCGCACGGGCGGGCGCTGATCGACCGCCGGCTCTACCTGCCCGAGACGACGTGGTGCGAGCGGCCCGAGCGTCTCGCCGCCGCCGGCGTTCCGGATGAGGTCGAGTTCGCGACGAAGCCTGCGCTGGCCCGACAGATGATCGCTGCCGCGTTGGACGCCGGTATCCCGGCGGGGTGGGTGACCGGCGACGAGGTCTACGGCGCCGACCCCGGCCTACGCGGCGACCTCGAACAGCGTCAGATCGGCTACGTCCTGGCCGTCGGCTGCGACCGACGGGTGCACGTCAACGACGGCCGCACCCTCGTACGCGTCGACGACCTCGCCGAGCGGATCCCCAGCCGCGAGTGGCAGCAGCACAGCTGCGGCGCCGGAGCGAAAGGTCCCCGCGACTACCTGTGGGCCTGGATCACCACCGCCACCCAGCCAGGTGAACACCGGTGGCTGCTCATCCGCCGCAACCGAACCACCGGCGAGCTGGCCTTCTACCTGTGCTGGTCACCCCGACCCGTCCCGCTGCACACCCTCGTCCGTGTCGCCGGTTCCCGCTGGAGCATCGAAGAGCTGTTCCAGACCGGCAAAGGCCAGGTCGGCCTGGACCACTACCAAGTCCGCGGCTGGACCGGCTGGCACCGGTTCATCACCCTGGCGATGCTCGCCCTCGCCGTCCTGACCATCCTCGCCGCCACCGCGCAGCAAACCCACGCCGACGCGGAGATCATCGCCTTGACCATCGCCGAGATCCGCCGACTCCTCAACGCCCTCGTCCTCACCGCATCGCTACCGCCAGAGCACATCCTGCACTGGTCGATCTGGCGACGAACATCCCAAGCCCGCGCCCGCCGATCCCACTACCAGCGCAGACAGGCCAAATGACGTTGGAGTACTAGGCTTATTCCATGGACGACAGGCCGCAGGCGACTCCCGCACCACGTCGGCGTGGTGGTCCTGTGCAGGTTTGGGTTGGGGTCGACGACGTCGGAAAGCCAGTCGTATCTTTCGAGCCCTTGCCTTGTGCGGCAGCTGTCATGGTCCCCATGCCTGAGGATGTTGAGAAGCTGCTGCAGCTGCACGGTGCCGTGGCCACCACGCTGAGGGCAGTGGCAGACGTAGACAACAACCGCGATGCCGTTCGGATATTGCGTGATCGGGTTTAATCCGAGCGCCGGAAGAAGCGGGACTACGAGGTGCCGACCGTGCAAGAAGTTCGAAGCGCATCGCCCCGCTGGCGGCAGGAACCAGTCCGAGATCTAGAACGCGATTACCCGTCTGAGACCACAGAGAGTGTGCGAGCACTGCCGATTGGACGGCCCGACAGCAACCGTCGGCGTCACTGAGCCACTTTCGTCACTTCGGCCAGACCGCATCCGGCGGCGAGCACGTCGACACCCCGTTGGCTCTCACGTGAGCGAGCGGGACCGATGGCGGCCCTCGCCATGGGGCCCGACTCGCGATGCCAGAGTCACAGGCCGAAAGCCCGGCGGTGGCCGCGCCCACGAAACCCACGCCTGACGTTCATTTCCCACAGCTCGGGCCGCAGCCTCGGAGGTGGTTCCGTCCGCCGCAGGCTGGGCAATGATCCGTCACGGCTACCCCTTCGCCGCCACACCCCGGCCTACCTTCTCGGCACCCGAGACGCCGGCTGCCACGTTGGTGCCTGCGATCGCCTCGGCTACTTGGTTGATCTGTTCATGCAGCAGTTCGACGGAAGCCGACAGGTCAAGGCGATGCACGACGATGTGTACCCCGCTTCCGCTGAGCTGGTACGTCACCGCTTTTCTCCCTGTCGATGCGTAGACGAGATGGCCGCGGGTCAGTTTGAGCGTGGTGCAGTAGGCGAGCATTTGGTAGATGTCGTCGCGGGGTGGGGTGTTGCCGGGTGCCTTGTATTTGGCGTCGATGACGGCCAGGCAGTGGCGCCTGTTCCACCAGGTGATGTCTGGCCTTACCAGTGGTAGCAGGTGGTCACGGTCGAGGTGCATCTGGTGTTGGCCGGTGATGGTCCCGCCGTAGCGTATCTCGACGGCGTGTCGTAGGGCTGTGGTCAACCAGTCTTCGAAGACGGTGTTGAGGTCGAAGACGAAGCCGGCGGCGAGGGTTGAGCCGTGGGCGTGTTCGATGCTTTCGCCGGCCAGGATCAGCCGGGCGAGCCGCAGGGCGGGTTGGTACCGGTTGTTGAAGCGGTTGGGCGGAGTTTTGGGTATGGGGGCGCCCGCCGTGAGGGGTGTTACGTCGGCGAGTGCGCCCGCGATGCGGTGCAGCGCGTTGCGGGTGGCCGGTGGGACGCCGGGTAGGCGGCGCAGACGGCGTACGGCCGACAGCAGGAGCTGGTTTTCTGGTATGTCCGTGTCGTAGTCGTCGTAGCGCACCTCGACGGGTAGGGCCAGTCCGGGCCGAGTTCTCAGTTGGTCTGCCTCGCGGAGTCGGCCGCGCACCAGCGGCAGGGCTTCCTCGACGGTTCGGTATCCCTGCAACAGGCCTGGGGCGAGTGCCTGGGAGGTGGCGGTGGTGAAGGCGACTGCCATCGCTGGCACGAGGTCGTGTTCGGGGGTCAGGCCGACGGGCTCGGTGCGCCAGCCGCGGGGGTCGCGGGCGTAGCCGAGCAGCCACAGCAGCCGAGCGATTCCGATCTTCGGCCGTATGTGCAGTTCGACGTGTTCGTCGCCGGCGATGATGCGGGCCGCGCCGACCATGGAGCCGGATCGCAACGACAGCCGCCCGTCGAGGGTGAGTGAGGTGTCGACGAGCTTGGTGGCTGCCATCGCCCGGGCGACGGCCGGTGTCGTCGGCTCACACTCGTGCGTCTGGTGCTCGCGTAGGCTGATCAGCCTCACTGTGCTGTATCTCCGGCGTGTTCGCGGGGCAGAGGCACGGGGGTGTTGGCGGCGGCCTGCTTCACGCGTTTGCGGAGTGCGACCAGGCCGTAGCGGAGGTTGATGTCGGTTCCGTCGCCGAGGTGGCGTTCCTCGAGCAGGGGCATGATGGCGTTCTTCCAGATCCTCGCCAGCCCCTTTTCGGTGGCGGCCTGGGTTGTCATCAGGTAGGACGGGCCGACGGCGGCGTCGCGGTCGCCGATGACGCGGTTGAGCTCGTCGAGTAGGTCCGCGCGGTCGGCGGGGAGGTTGTGCTTCTTCAGCCACTCGCGGAGCAGTCCGTCAAGGGGAGTCTCGCCGGGGAACAGCGGCTGGAAGTAGAACCGGCGGCGCATGGCGGCGTCAACGAGGGCGATGGAGCGGTCGGCGGTGTTCATGGTGCCGATCAGGTATACGTTCGGTGGGAGTTCGAAGTCTTCGGTGGGTGAGTACTGCAGTTGGATGCTGCGGTTGCGGTACTCGAGCAGGAAGTACAGCTCGCCGAAGACCTTGGCGAGGTTGGCCCGGTTGATCTCGTCGATGATGAGGATGTAGGCCTGGGAAGGGTCGTCCTTCGCGTCGGACACCAGTTGTTTGAAGGGCCCGGGCTCGAGTGCGAAGCCGACCCCGCCATCGGCGGTGGCTCGGGGGCGGAAGCCTTCGAAGAAGTCCTCGTACGAGTACGACGGGTGGAACTGGACGAGCCGGTAGGCGTTGTCGGCCTGCCCGGTGAGGAACTGGGCCAGCGCCTGTGCGAGGTAGGTCTTGCCGGTACCGGGCGGCCCGTACAGCACGATCTGCTTCTTCTCCCGCAACAGGTCAACTGTCTCGGCGAGCCACTCACGATCGATGAGCAGCTCGTCGGCCAGCTCGACCGTGGGCTCGGGCAGCTCCACCTCGGCCACCTCGAGCTGATCGTCGACGTCCTCCTCCCCCGGCTGGTCGTCCAGTTCCGCAAGGGCCGCGAACTCGACGGCGTAGGTTCCGAGGTCCGACACGGTCAGCTGACCGGACAGCTTGTTCCGTGCCTCGGCGGACAGCTCGTTTCGGGTAACTGGTGCGTCGGGATTCGCCCAGGCAACCTTCCGCCGCCGGTTCGACAAGTCGTCAGGCGTGTTCACCCAGGTGGCAGGGCCGGTGATGGTGCCGACATAAACCTTGGGCCCGTCGACGGTGACGACGATGTCGCCCTCGCTCATCCGATTGAGGAACCGGTCGAGCACTCCCACGTGCAGACCGCGCTGCGAGGGTGAGAAGTCCGGCAGCGACTCCCGTAGGTGCTGGTCCAGCTCCGCCTTCGACAGGCCCGGCTTGAGCTCTGGCAGCCCGGGGTAGGCGATGGAGCAGAACCCGTCGGAGAGCCATTGGCCGATCAGGTTGTGTCCGTGCACCTTCGCGCCGCGCACCAGCCAGCCGCGCGGTCCCTTGCCGTCGCCAGCCGGCGCGGTCTGCTGCCGCCACCTGTCGACCCAGGGTGGTTGATAGAAATGAACCGGCGTGCCAGCCTTGGCCGACAGCATTGTCCGCAGCTCCGCCAGGTCCCGATCGATGTCGCCGCTCTGATGGGGCAGCTCGTCAGCGAACGCCGTCACGATGAGCTTCTTGTGCCGCCGCGACGCGACTGGCGGAAAAGTGTCCGGAAACGCGAGGTTCAGCAGGATGTTGCGTTGGCTGTAGGCGCTATTGATCGGAATGCTGTCCAGGACCTCCTTGAAGGTCCACGGGTCGCGCAGTGCCGCCTGCTGACGGTCGACCGGCAGGCGCTTCCACGCCTGCACAAGCCGCACGAGCCACGCGATCTGCCGGTCCCGCTGCGTCATGTATGCCGTGCCGGCCCGCACGACGCCGGCATCGAGGACCGCGTCAAGGTCCGCGGGGATCTCGACCGGCTCGGGCAGCAACGACATCGCCCCGTTGATCACGGTGCGTTTCGCCGCGCCGCCGATGTCGCGTGGCAGGAGCAGATGCAGATAGATCAGCTCGCCCATGAGCTGCACCGCCGTGGGCGGTGCGGCGGCAAGCTGCCCCTGTAGCTTCCTGACGAAGCTGCCCCTGCCCGCGTCAGGCTGCTGGACAAACCTGGCGTACAGCTGATCCGCTGCCTCGGCTGTCCACACAGCCCGGCCAGGGGTGAAGGCCGACCCGTCACCGGCGAGACCGGCGTCAATCACCCTGTGGGCGGCGGCGTAGACAGCATCCTCGTTCACGGCGCTCCTCTGTCGTTTCGAGGTGGCCGACGCGCAACCGGCCGGCGCTCCCGTAGCGTGTGGCAATGTAGGGCAATTTGATGGCCAACGATCCTCATGGACCGCCGCCCTGAGGAACTCCTACCCGTCGTGGTGCGCCAATCGTCGGATGACACGCTGGCGGCAGGCGTTGCAGCCTAACCCGCCTGCAGATCGCGCCGTCAGCACGACGCACGTGCGACCTCCGACGCCGCCAACTCGCGGCTACTACACGTCACGGTTAGCCAAATGTTCGACATGGTCGTGTGCGCTGTCAGCATCCACCGCGGGATCGGTTCCGATCCGGTCGATCTTGCCAGCTCAGCACATCGTCCAGTCTTCGACGGCAACAACCAGTTCCTCTGCCCGAGCAGTCGAGATCTTGTGTCGCTTGGCAATCTCCGACAACACCGTCTCCTCACTGACTTCGACGCTGTCCTCGGTTGCCTGGTTGAACTCGGCATTCAGCACGTAAGCCTGCTCCGTCGGAAGCCTGCACTTGTTTGGCTGCGCCAGCTTCTCGCGAAGCGTGGCCGGATTGAGCTGGTAGCCCCGCCAGGTTGCCGCATCCCCTGTGGCGGCCTCCGACCAGCGGCCGCCGGGTGCCCACTCGAACACCGCGTAGCTCGGCAAGACTTCACGCCGGTCGTAGGTGACCACGATCGACAGTGCTTGCCAACCTTGCCCCCGATGGCGCTCCACAACTTGCGATGCCACAGCTGTAACCTGCTGCTCACTGACCGGGAAGGTGCGCAGCTCGGCCCGCAGCGCCAGGCGCCGAGCACCGGAGCCGGCGCTGACGTCCCGTCGCTCGAAGATCTCGTAGGCAGGCAAGCTTGGTCCAGGCGCCACCTCACTGGTTCCCGCCGCCGACGGCGTACCAGCCGTCGAGGCCGGGGCTGTGGGCGCAACGGCGGTGCCACCGGGATCAGGACGGTGTGACGACGTGGCTGGCTCGGTGCCAGGACTAACCGAAGCGGATCGCGGCGTTGAGGTGTCACCAATGACCAGCCCGATCGTGGCAAGAGTCGTTGTGCCCGCGCAGCACAGGAACAGCACACCCACCGCCACCAGGAGCAGGATCACCCACAGCCTGAGACCCTTCCGGGAAGCGGCGGCAGGAGATGCCGACGGTACCGGCGACCGCCACACAGACGGAAACCCGTCGCGTTGAGACGGCGGCCCGCCTGAGGGCCCAGGTTGATCCGGCAACTGTGACACAGCACCTCCCATCAGGTGGGCGTACTGCAATTGTCGCCGTCGACCCGACCCGGCACGCTCCATCGAACAGCGGAACGACGAACCCAACGATCGGCGCAACCTGCCCGCTTAGCGAGACGACGACGCGTCAAATGCCTCAACTCGTTGTCGATCCTGAATGGCGACAACTTCGGGCGTGCCGAATAGGTCGCCAGAAGCCCTGGTCATGAGGCCGACGGTGAGACGAGCTCGGTACCCAGCTGAGTTTCGCCACAAACCGGGCCGATCCACTAACTCACATGCCACACCATCCGGGCAGCCGCCGGTGCGGCCGGAGCGAAAGGCGTCCAGCAGCGGGCCGGCTTGACCCCTTCGGTGTTCTCTGGGAGGTCACGCCGGACCGCTCGCCCACATCACCGCAGGTCAAAGCCCTCGGCTCTGTCCAGTGTCGGTGAGCACTTCGGGCGCGGTGACCACTTCGCCAACCTGCACCCAATCTGCTCCCACTTGCAAGGCCAGGTGATTCAGCAGCTCCTTACCGCCGTGACGTGCGCATACTCCCCTGCCAGGGGACATAGAGTGCTGTCGACTGCTGCGCAAAACCGCGGAGCACTCCGGTGTGAACCGGGACGCCGAACGGCCTCTGACCTGCCGGAACGTGAAGGCGCAGGTGGATGCGGGTGCCGTTGGGTGCAGCTGAACGCCGTTTGATGCAGTTGAGCGCTGTTCAGCGCACCCCGCTGCTCCCAGCCCGCTCCCCTATCATTCATCGGTAGGCCGTGCCTGCACAGGGCCGCAACCCACGCGTGCTGGCCGCCAGAATCACCATCACCGATCACCGATCACCGACCTCGAGCTGGCCAATGCCCAATCTGCCGCGTGCTGCCCCTTGCTGGGCAACCCTGACCGCGTACGCCTACTTCCAGAGGTCAGCGAGCGGCCCTACGTGCCACAACTGGACGCCGCACCGCCTAGCTGGGACTTTCGAGAAGCAACGAGACGCCTTGGCCGACGCCGACGCACAGTGTGGCGAGGCCTCGGCGGGCGGATTCGCGTGTCATCCGGCCCAGCAGGGTCACCACCAGGCGGGTGCCGGAGCAGCCAAGCGGGTGGCCGAGGGCGATGGCGCCGCCGTCGCGATTGACGACGTCGAGGTCGAGCCCGAGCCGCCGGACGCAGGCCAGCACCTGCGGCGCGAAAGCCTCGTTCAGCTCGACGGCATCCAGAGTGGGCACTGTCCAGCCAGCGCGGGCGAGTGCCTTCTCGGTGGCCGGCACCGGGCCGAGCCCCATCACCGATGGCGCCACGCCCGCGCTGGCGGCCGTGACCACTCGGGCGAGCGGGGTTAGGCCCTGCCGTTGTACGGCGGCCTCACTCGCGAGCACGAGCGCGGCAGCGCCGTCGGCCAACGGCGACGCCGACCCGGCGGTGACGATGCCATCGAACACTGGCTTAAGCGCCGCGAGCTTGCTGGCGTCGGTCTCGGCGCGGGGGCACTCGTCGGCCTCGATCGCACCGCCGCGCACGGGCACATGCAGCAGCTCGTCAGCGAAGTGGCCCGCCTGCTGGGCGGCGACCGCGCGCTGCTGGCTGCGCAGGGCGTACGCGTCGGACTCTTCGCGCGTGATGCCGTCGAGCTGCGCCACCTTCTCGGCGGTCCGCCCCAGGGAGATCGTCGCCTCGCCGCCGTCAAGGTCCGGCATCCGTGGGTTGACGAGGCGCCAACCGAGGGCGGTGTCGGCCAGCTCGCCCGGTGCGGCGTACGGGCGTTCCGGCCGCGCCATCACCCATGGCGCACGGGTCATCGACTCCACCCCGCCGGCGACCACCACGTCGGCGTGGCCGGCGCCGATCGCCTGTGCCGCCGACACCACCGCGGTCAGGCCGGAGGCGCAGAGCCGGTTGACGGTGTAGCCGGGCACGTGGTCGGGTAGCCCGGCGAGCAGGACCGCCATCCGGGCCACATTGCGGTTGTCCTCACCGGCCTGGTTGGCCGCCCCAAGCGCCACTTCGTCGATAGTGGACGGATCGGCCCCAGCGCGCCGGACGGCCTCCCCGACGACGAGCGCCGCCAGGTCGTCGGGCCGTACGCCGGCGAGGGCTCCCCGGTGCCGGCCGATCGGCGTCCGCACCGCTCCCACGACGTACACCTGCTGCGTCATCAGAGCGTCCCTTCTGTCGTGAGCATCCGCGCCGGGTTGCCCCTGGTGATCGCGGCGATGTCCGCCTCGCTGAGGCCCTTGCGCCGCATCACCGGCAGTACGTTGGCAAGAATGTGGCCGTACCCTTCACCGCCGTAGCGGCACAGGTGAGCCTTGCGATAGATGTCCTGCGATATCAGCAGCTGATCGCGGTACCCTGCGTCGACGAGCGCCACGAGAAAGTCGACCCGGCGCGCGTCGTTCGGCATGTCGATGTCGGCGAACGCGTAGTAGCTGGACTCCTGGCCGAACAGGTCGAACTCCAGGTAGCAACCGGTCGCCGCGAGCCGCCGCAGCGGCTCGGTTGCGAGCAACGTACGGTCGAGGTGGCATATCACCACCCGGTCGAGCGCCCCGCCGGCCTGTTCGACGACCTCGAGCGCCGCGAACGGCGCGTCCTCGTCGCGGCCTGGGTGGATCATCAGCGCGACACCGGTCTCCCGCTGCGCCCGGGCCGCCGCCCGCAGCACCTTCATCTCGTCGGGGTGGCCCATCCCGGTCAGGCCGACCTCCCCGATCAAGCCCGCTCTGATACCGGTGCCGTCGACGCCGTCCACGATGTCCGCCACGATCTGCGCGGTGAGCGCCGCCTCGTCGCGGTCCGCTACGTACGTCGGGTGGAACTCGCGGACGTAGTAGCCCGCGCCCATGACGATCTGCACGCCCGACTGACGCGCGACATGTGCCAGGCCCTCCGGATCGCGGCCCAGCCCGATCGAGGTCACGTCCACGATCGTGCCGCCGCCCAGCTCCCGGTACCGGCTCAGCTCGGCGATCGCGTCGTCAACGTCGAGCAGCTGCCGGTCGTACAGGTTGAAGTTGCCGCGGCGGAGCGCGTAGTAGTTGTCGAGCCGGATCGGTTCGTAGTACGCCCGCCGGGCGGTCGCCGGCAGTTCCCGGGCAGGTGGTCGACACAGGTCGATGAGCACGTGTTCGTGTGGCTGTACATGGCCCAGCGACTCCGGCGCCACCGGGCCGAGCACGGTTTGGACCGTTCCCCGTTCAGACATGTGCATCGTCTTTCTCAATCACGTCGGTGGCCCCGCCGGCACTGGTGGTCTCACTCGGACTGGCGCTCGCGCCAGCGCGGCGCCGGCGCACCCCCCGTACCACCGACAACGCGACCATGCCGAGCACCACCGCGACGATCGCACCGGACAGCGGCCGGGAAACGAAGATGGTCAGGGAGCCGTCGGACAACAGCAGCGACTGGCGGAACGAACGCTCCATGATCGGCCCGAGGACGAAGGCCAACACCAGCGGCCCGGCCTCGAAGCCGGTCTTGCGCATCAGGTAGCCGAGCACACCGAATGCCACCGCCACGCCGATGTCGAAGATGCTGTTGTTGACGCTGTACACCCCGGCCATCGTGACGAGCACGGCGATGGGCCCGAGGATCCCGGCCCGCAGCCGCAGCATCTGCACGAACACCCCGACCAGCGGCATGTTCAGCAGCAGCAACAACAGGTTGCCGACATACATCGAGGCGATCACGCCCCAGAACACGTCCGGCTGCTCGTTGATCAATTGCGGGCCCGGCGTGATGCCTTGCAGCAGTAGCGCCCCGAACAGCAGCGCCAGCACCGCGTTGGACGGCAGGCCCAGGGTCAGCAACGGGATGAACGACGACGTGGAGGCCGCGTTGTTGGCGGTTTCCGGCCCGGCGACGCCCTCGATCGCGCCGCGGCCGAACCGCTCTGGCTGCTTGGCGCGGCGCTTTTCCAGGACGTACGACGCCATCGACGCGACCACGCCGCCGCCGCCGGGCAGTACGCCCAGCAGGAAACCCACGACGGAGCCGCGGGCGATTGCGCCCCGGGACGCCCGCCAGTCGTCGCGGCTGATCCATGCCCGACGTACCCGGGTGACGATCCGCTGGCCCGCCTCGCTGCGCTCGAGGTTGTAGAGCACCTCGCCGATGCCAAACAGCCCCATCGCCACCGCGACGAAGTCGAGGCCACCGAGCAGCTCCAGCACGCCGAACGAGAGCCGCGCTTCACCGGTGATCGGGTCCTGCCCAATGGCGGCGAGCACGAAGCCGAACCCGGCGGCGGCGAGACTCTTCGGTAGGGACCGAGTGCCGAGATACGACACGAGCAGGATGCCGAGCACGGTGAGCATGGTGTATTCCGGCGGGCCGAATTTCACCGCGACCTGCGCGAGTGGGGACGCGAACAAGGTCAGCCCGACCACGGCGAGCGTGCCGCCGATGAACGACCCGACGGCCGCGATCCCGAGGGCGCTGCCGGCCCTGCCCTGTTTCGCCATCTGGTAGCCGTCGAACGTGGTGACCACGCTCGCGGCCTCACCCGGGAGCTGCAACAGCACCGATGTGATGGTGCCGCCGTACATGGAGCCGTAGTAGATGCCGGCGAGCATGATGATCGCCGAGGTCGGCTCCATGCCGTACGTCACCGGCAGCAGCAGCGCCACCGTGGCCGTCGAGCCGAGGCCTGGTAGCACGCCGATGACCATCCCGATCAGCACGCCGATCAGGACGTACAGCAGGTTCTGCGGTGCGACGGCGACCGAGAGACCGGTCAGCAGGGAATCCATTGCCTACTCCCTAGGACCACAGGTCGGCGATCGGGTCGGGCGGGAACGGCACGCCCAGCCCGACGACGAACAGCAACTGGATGCCGACCACGCAGGCCGGTGCGAGCAGCGTCGAGGTCAGCCACGGCCCACCGCCGAGCACCTTGAGCCAGAACCAGAACGTCACGGTGCCGGCGATGACGAACCCGACCCAGGTGAACGCCACGACGAAAACGACCAGGCTCGCCGAGCCGAGCAGCACCCGCCGGATGCCGCCCGGCTCAGCCGGTTCGTACTCCTCCTGGGCCGGCCGCAGCATCGCCACGACACCGCACACGGTGACCAGCGTCGCGGCGGTGAACGGCCACAGTCCTGGCCCTGGCCCGTCGGCAGTGGTCAACGACAAGCCGGCCGCGACGACCATCATCGCGATGCCGCTCGCGGCCGCGACCCCGGCCGCGAGTCGGCTCATCGTCATCGTCACCCAGACACCGCCTCTTGGTACGTCTTGGTGATCTCGTCCATCTCCTTGCCCCACTGCGTGCCGTCGACGAACTCCTTCGGCACGTACTGCTCGCCGATGCCCTCGATCACCTTGGCGTCCTTGAGTGCATCGCGCAGCGTCTGCGCAAGCTTGTCGAGCACCTCCTGCGGCACACCGCCGCCGGCCACCAGGCCGAACCGGGACGTGGCCAGGGTCAACTTCGGGAAGCCCAGCTCGACGAAGGTCGGCACCTCCGGCAGGTACGGCACCCGCTGCGGCGTGAAGATCGCCAACGGACGCGCCTGCCCGCCCTCGATCTTGGACAGGGTGGCGGGAGAGGCGTTGGTCACCATCGCGTCGATGTTGCCGCCGAGCAGTGCGCTGGACAGCTCCGCCTCACCCTGGAACGGCACCTGCTTGAGCTTCACCCCGTACTCGTCGGCGAAGCGCTTGACCTCGATGCCGGCGGAGGTGGTCGGGCCGTTGGTGCCGATGGTCACCGACTCCGGCTTGGCCTTGGCCGCCGCGATGAAGTCGGCCGCGTTGGCGAACCGGGACTTGGCGCTGGTCACCACGACGATCGGCTGCTCGGCGACCAAGCCGATGGGCGCCAGATCCTTTGGCTGGTATGTCGCCTGCCCGAGCACGGGCGGGATCAGCGCGGTCGGGGTGGCGATGATGGCGATCGTGTGGCCGTCCTTCTTCGCCTTCATCAGCTCAGTGATGGCGATGGCGCCACCGCCGCCGGGCTTGTTGGTCACCACGACCGGCTTGCCCAGCTTGCCTTGGAGGTTCTCCGCGACCACCCGGGCCATCCGGTCGGTGGTGCCGCCAGCGGCGTACGGGACGAGCAGGGTGATCGAGTCGCTCGGGTAGTCACCGCCGCCGCGCTGTTGCTGCTGGCAGCCGGCGGTCAGCGCGAGCGCGGCGATAGCCGCGACGACCGTCGATCGGCGGACCAGGGACGGGAATTTCATGATTACTACTCCTAAATGGGGTTAGGGCCGGACAGGGTTCTGAGAGTTGGGGTTGGCCGGGGAATGTGGTTATCGGACCGGGGTGGTGGCTGCGGCGTCGACCGCCAGCTCGGCGGCCAGGTCGTCCAGCGCCACACCGAGGCGCCGCAGCAGCTCCGCGAGGTCGTCGTCGCCGATGGTCAGAGGCGGCGCCACCAGCACCGCGTCGCCGAGGCTGCCGTCGATGCCGCCGCCCGCGGGGTAGAGCAGCAGCCCGTGCCGCTTGGCGATCGCCAGCAGTCGAGCGGTAACCCTGGCATGCGCGGGGTACGGAGTCCGGCGCTGGCGATCCGCCACGAGTTCGAGGCCCCACATCAGGCCCTCGCCACGAACGTCGCCGACGATTCCGCCGCCGTGGGACTCGGCGAGGTCGCACAGCGCCTGCCGCACCTGGGGACCGAGCTGCGCGGCGCGCCTGATCAGGTCGAATTCGCGCAAGTACGCCACGACGGCGCCGCCGGCCGCGGCGGCGACCGGAGTGTCGGTGAAGGTGTGGCCGATGCCCGGGCCGCCCGGCAGCTTGGCGACCGCTTCGGCGACCTCGCTGGTGCACAGGATCCCGGCGAGGGCGACGTAACCGCCGCCGATGCCCTTCCCGAACGTCAGGATGTCCGGTCGGGCGTCCCAGTGCTGGTGGCCGAATGGCCGCCCGGTACGCCCGGCGCCGGTCATCACCTCGTCAGCGATGAACAGCACGCCGAACTGGTCGCAGGTCTCGCGTACCCGCTCGTAGTAGCCGGCGGGCGGGCGCAGCGCCCCGGCCGAGGCACCGGTGATCGGTTCCGCGATGAATGCCGCGACCCGGTCCGGGCCGTGCGCCGCGATAGCGTCCTCCAGGCTTCCCAGGCAGGCCGAGCCACAGGAGCCCGGATCGAGCCGCAGCGGGCAGCGGTAGCAGTACGGGGCGTCGACCTGCGGCCAGTCGTGCAACAGCGGCGCAAACGGGGCACGGCGTACCGGGTTGCCGCCAGCCGACCGAGCGCCCAGCGTTGCGCCGTGGTAGCTCATCCGGCGGCTCAGCACGATCGTCCGTTCGGCATCGCCGCGCGCCGCGTGATAGCGCAGCGCGAGCTGCACTGCCGCTTCGACCGCCTCCGACCCGCTGGAGGTGAACATCGCATACGGCAGCTGTCCGCCGGTCCAGGCCGCCAACTCACCCGCCAGCCGCTCAGCCGGCTCGTTGTGGAACTGGCTGCGGTGCGGGAACGCCACCATCCGTGCCTGCGCGGCCATCGCGTCGGCCACCTCGGCGACGCCATGCCCGATGTTCGCGGCCACCGCGCCGGAGCAGCCGTCGAGGTACGCCCGCCCGTCCGCGTCGTACAGCCAGACACCCTCGCCGCGGACCGCGGTCGGCCGCTCACTCAACAAGCTGAGCAGCAACGCACTCCTCGAAGCTCTCATCGCGCCGCCGCCTCACGGTCGGTGCGCAGCCGCGCGGTGGTGTGCGCGTGCACCTCGTCAAGGGTCACCCCGGGCGCCATCTCGACCAGCCGCAGCCCGTCGCCGTCGACCGCGAGCACCGCGAGGTCGGTGATGATGAGGTCGACCGGGCGCAGCGAGGTGAGCGGCAGGGTCGCCGTATCCACCACCTTCGGCTGGCCGTCGTGCGTGGTGTGCGTCATCGCGACAACGACCCGTCGGGCGCCAGCGAGCAGGTCCATCGCGCCACCCACCCCGAGTACCGGTTTGCCCGGCACCGCCCAGTTCGCCACCCGGCCGCGCCCGTCGACCTGCAACGCCCCGATGACGGCGACGTCGACGTGGCCGCCGCGGATCATTCCGAAGGAGCTGGCCGAGTCGAAGTACGCCACGCCAGCCCGCTCCGTAACCGGCTGCTTGCCGGCGTCGATGATGTCCGCGTCGTAGGCGTCCGCCGTCGGACGCGGGCCGAACCCCAGCATCCCGTTCTCCGACTGGAACACCACATTCCGCCCGGTGACCAGGTCGGGGATCAGGGTGGGAATGCCAATGCCGAGGTTGACGATGTCGCCATCGCGCAGCTCGGCGGCAGCGCGGGCGGCGATCCAGTTACGTTTCTCAGCGCTCATCGGTACCCCCCTCAGCCAGTACGACGGTGTCCACGTACAAGTGCGGCGTGACGATCACGTCGGGGTCGTCGAACTCGTCGACGATCTCGTCGACCTCAGCGATGACGTGCCCAGCGGCGCTGGCCATCATCGGATTGAAGTTCCGCGCAGTTTTGCGGTACGTGAGGTTGCCGTGCCGGTCTGCGCGGTGCGCCCGCACCAGCGCCACATCGGCCCGCAGCGACCGTTCCAGCAGGTAGTCACGGCCGTCGAAGTGGGCGACGGGCCGGCCTTCGGCCAGGAGCGTGCCGACGCCGGCCGGCGTGTAGAAGGCCGGGATCCCGGCGCCGCCGCAGCGGATCGCCTCCGACAGGGTCCCCTGCGGCAGCAGTGTCACCTCCAGGTCGCCGCGCTCGTACGCCTGCGCTACCTCGGGGTTCGAGGTGAAGAACGAACCGACGACCCGCCGGATCTGGCCGGCGCGCAGCAACGCGCCGAGGCCACGGCCCGGTTCGCCGATGTTGTTGCTGATGATCGTCAGCCCGGCACGGCCTGATTGGGCGAGCGCCGCGACGAGGCCGAGTGGCTGGCCGACCAGGCCAAAACCGCCGACCATCACCGTCGCGCCGTCGCGGACAGCATCCCGCACGGCACCGAGGGCATGGTCGGACGAAAGACAGCGGACCACGAGACTCCTTGCGTCAAGCTTCCAAGGCACGGTGAGCACTGCTCGCCTGCGTCCTCGGAAACGCTTGACTGGCCCGCTTACTCGGCTCGTGTGGTCGCTCGGGTGGGCGAGCGGCACGAGCCGTCACAGGCGAGTCGGTCGTCACCGATAGCGGCACCACCAACTTGCTCGAATACATATAACAGTCACCCGCTGTACGTACAAGCGGGCTCAGGTTGTGGCCTGCGTCACCTTGTGGTCGCTGTACCGTTGGACGGCGCCACGCAGCGCAACCACCATCGCGTCGGATGATGGCGCCAGGTAACGACTCTTGATCAGCGCGGCGAGGCCGGCGATGCCCTGTGACAGGTCATAGCCGACAACCAGCCGTCGCAGGAAGTCGTTTGCGAGTCCGGTGATAACGGTGAACTCGGCAGCAACCACCACGTCGGTACGCGGATCAACCTCCAGTACCACCCCGCAGTGCTCATACCTCGCGTGCATGCTCGTGCCACGTGGCGCGGCCGAGTACCCGGTGACGAGAACTGTCTCCACGAGACCCATCCTCCAGCCACCTCAACTGCCGGATACACCGCCCTCACAAGTGGGCCCGAAATAGAACGAGATGTCGCAGCTTACCGGCGCTCAGGCAAGATCAAGCTGATCACGCCGCACACGAGCCGCCGCGAGACGCGTACCGGACCGTGGCAAGCCGGACGCGCCAACGCTAAATCCGGGCTGCGGGACTACGTCTTCGGCTGGGGCCGGATGCACTCACTGGACGGCAACACCGCCTCCTACCTGCAGTACGCGTACGCCCGGATCCGGTCGATCTTCCGCCGGGCCGAGGTTTCACGCCGCCCGGGACGATGGTGCACCTCGCCGACCCGGCGGAGCGGGTACTCGCGATCGAGCTGACGGGCTTCGGTCGGACAACTGCCACAAGCGCTCACCTCGTAGCGGGACGGCAGAGACGGCCGCTGCGTGAGCATGCCAAACCAACCAGCCGGCAGCGGTGATGCGTGCCGATGGAACGCCTCGGCGGCTGGGTCGCCGGGACCCGCAGGGTTCGTCGCCAGGCTGAATTCAACCCAGAACGGCGAGCGCCACGCTGAGACCGCCAGCGGCGGTTGCCAGTGTGACCGCCGCCAGCCAGGGGCCGGGCGGGCAGGCCGAGCTCAGCGCGGCCGGGGCATCGGAGGGCGGAAGGCGCCGTCGCAGCGCCGCTGCGGCGACGATGACCACCGTCATCGCGCTGACGACGGCGGCCAGGAAGATCCATCCACCAAGGTGCGGCAGGAGGAAACGACTGGCCGCGGCCGCCGCGACGACGAAGGCTGTTGCTGTACGCCGCCACGCCAGCACCGTCCGTTCCAGCTGCAAACCGCAATCACCTGACGAAACGGGATCCGAGGAGGGATCTGAGGACGGCGACGAGCCCGGGAGAGGCGAACAGCTCGACGAGGACGGAGCGTCCGGGGCGAAGGAGCAGCCGCGAGGCGAGGAGCCGAATTCGATCACAGGGTGAGGCCCAGGAGGACCAGGACGCCGACGAGCATGAGACCTGCACCGACTGGCACAGCCATCAGCGGTGGCGGGAGGCTTCTTCCGAGTCTCAGCTTGATCTTTAACCTGTGCGCTGTTTACGTGCGGTGATGCTCAGGTCACGCTTGACGGTTTTACCGACGTCGTGGCGGGGTGCTGGTCTACGGTTTCGTGATCCGTACGGGCGTCCAGGACCTGGTCTGCTGGGTTTCGGCGCACTTGCGGGCAGGGTGGTCTTCGGGCGCAAGTTCCGAAACCCCCGACGGACCCGGGCGGGAGTGAGCCGGTCAGGTGCCGTTGGCCGCTCCCACGGTCGACGCAGGTCCGCGACGAGGGGTCGCGCGAGGCGTAGCTGAGTGTAGGCGGCGATGATCAGCCAGGTCCACCGGTCAGCGGCTTCGGTGGTGCGGATCTTCGGCCGAGTCCATCCCAGGGTCTGTTTGAACAGTCGAAACGTGTGCTCGAGGTCGAATCTGCGGAGGAAGGCCTGCCACCAGTGGTCGACATCGGCGGTGGTGGCGTTGGTGGCGGAGCACCACAGCCACACCGGTTTGGGGTCACGCTCGCCGGGCAGGTGCTCGACCTGTAGCCGGATCAGGGTGCCGGTGATGATCGGCAGGTCACCGTCGTGGTCGATCCAGCAGGTGCGGCGGGTCAGCCTGGGGTGCAGCTGGTCCCAGCTGTCGGCTTGCGCGGTGCCGTAGCGGCTGGTCGGGGTGAGGGTGGTGTGTTGCGGCGCGGGCCAGGTGGCCGGGTCGTTGCAGGCGAACTCGGCGCCGTGTTTGCGGGGACGGCCGATGGCACCCGGCTGCCTGCTCGGCTTGGGAAACCGGAGGACCCGGTCCGAGCGGATCCGGCCGACCAGGAGCACGGGCAGGTCGGACAGCACCCAGGCCAGCCGGGCGGTGTCGTAGCCGGTGTCACAGACGATCAGGATGTCGGGGTCGCCGGGGCGCCAGTGCCCGGCACGGATCAGCCGGTCGATCAGCTGCCGGAGCTGGTCGGCGGTGACCGCGGTGGCGTCGTCGGCCGGGCCCAGCCGCACCGCGTCGAGTACCTGTGTCCACGACGTGCGGCCTGGTTCCAAGGCGGCGACGAACGAGTACGGCCAGCCGGGGATCATCTGGGCGGAGCCTTTGCCGCGGCCGTAGGTGTGGCAGAACAACCGATCCGGGCTGGTGGCCGCGTCCGGGCGCAGCCAGTTGCTGACGTCAACGGCGAGCATGATCCGCCCGTCCGTGGCGCGGGGCAGCGCCAACCCTGCGAGGGTCACCCGCAGCCGGGCGACATCGATCCCGCCGGCGCCCAAAGCGTCGTACAGGGCGCCGTGACCACGGCGGTGCTCGGCGGCCAACGACAGGTCGACCAGGCTGGTCACCGGCCCTCCCGAGCACAGCAGCGCGTCGGTGAGCTCGAACAACGCGTCCGCCCGACGTGGCAGACACCGGTAGAAGTCCCGACGAAACCCGGCCAACCTCGCTGCTGGATCCTCGGCCGACCCGACCGCCGACGTGTCGGGCGTGGGCGTGTCGGGCAACACGAGGCCACCCAGGTAGTCCAGAATCGTGGCCACGGCCACCACCTGTTCTGTTCTTCGTGTCCTTGCAGGGAACGTGAAGGATCATCAGGTGGTGGCCGGTTTACGTCTCCATGACACGCCGAGTCCACACAGGATCAGCGCCCCACACGGGCGCCGAGGTTAAAGAACAAGCTCAGGGCGAGCTCGGTGCGAACCCAGCCAAACCAGGCCTGTGCTGGGGCGGCGGCACCCAGCAGGACCAGCACGATCGTTGACGCCCGGCGCAACCCGGGCACGATCGGCAGATTCACCGCCTCCAAAGCCACGCCTGCGGCGAAGAGCGCCAGGGAGGTACGGATCCACGCCAGGAACGTGCGCTCATTGGCGAGGCTAAACCGTGGATCCGGGTCGCTGCCCTGACTGAAGACGCGGCGAGGCCACCGAGTCGAGCTAGGTCTCACCACGCCGCCAGCCCTTTTACGATCGCTATGACGCTTCCCGTGAGAGCGAGCGCCAGCACCCAACGCCGGGTGGCCGTCTCCGGTAACCACCGCTCCAGATAGTGCCCGCCACCGATCCCTGCCAGCATCGCCGCCCCGCAGGCCAGCAGCATTGTCCACGACATGACCGGGGCGCCCTTCGCCGCAAGGGACAACACGTTCGTCACCAGGCCGACGAGCTGCACTGTCGGGACGAAGCTTCGGTGCTCCCAGTCGGTAGTCACGGCGTAGACCGCGAGCGGCGGTCCGCCCGTCCCTGCCGTTGTGTTGAAGAAGCCTGAGGCGAATCCCGACGCGACGGCCCCGCCCCGATGCCTGAGGAACGGCATGCTCTGGCCCACCGCCACCCAGGCCACTGATCCCGCCGTAATCAGGCCGATGCCGACGAGCAGGACCGGCCCTGGCAACTCCCGGACCACCCAGATCCCCAATGGCAGGGCCAGGATCACCCCGGCGATCATCTGGACGGCCACGCGGCGGCGCAGCGCCCGGGCGGTCACGCACAGCACGATCAGGTTGATCACCGCTGAGAGCAGGTTGGCCAGGGTCACGCCCGAGAAGGGGCCGAGGATCACGACCAGAAACGGGGCCGCGACCAGGGCGAAGCCCAGGCCGGTTGCTCTTTGCATGGTGGCGCCGAGCGCGACCGCGCCGACCGCGAGCACGTCGCCGACGGGCACCACTTAGCGCGACACGGCGTCGTCGACCACGTCGGCGAGGCGTCGCAGCCGGTCGACCGAGATCGTGCGCAGGTCGTCGGCCATGGTCGGGCTACCAACCACCGAGGCCCAGACCGCGCGGCCGGCGAGGAAACCCGAGGCCCCGGCCCGGCAGGCGAGTCGCACGGCTTCGGGGAAGACCTCTGCGGGTACGCCGGAGGACAGCACCACCCATGGGCTGCTGATGACAGACGACAGCGAGGCGCAGCCGGCAGTGATCTCGTCCGGGGTGCCCCTGCCGTGGGTTGGTACCTCCGACTTGTAGAGGTCGGCACCGAGGGCGCCCAGCTCGCGGGCCGCCGCGTGGATCCCCGCTTCGTGGTCGTACGCGCCGCCGTCGCGCGGGCCACGGGACACCGGCTCGATGATGCTCACCAGCCCGGCCTCCCGGCAGCGGGCGACGAAGTCGGTGACCATGCCAATCCGCGGCTCCGGCGCCTCGTCCGGGCGGTAGAGCACGAGCAGCTTGAGGGCCTTCGCGCCCTCCTTCCGCACGATCGCGGGGTTGACCTCGGGGTCGATCGCCACGTCCGCGACGAACTCGGTGGCGCTCGGGGTGAACGCGTCGGCCGCCGCGATCAGCGCGCAGGACGGGTCGACGGCGTCGGCGGCGATCACGGCGTCCCAGCCGAACTGCTTGTCGACGAGGATCGCGGACGCGTACGGGCTTAGTGCGCGTGCCGCGTCCACCTTGAAGGCGGTCAGCTGCGCGTCGGTCACCGGCTCCGGCTGGCGTGCGGCGAACATGGCCCGCAGCGCCTCGCGCTGGTCGACGGCGAGCATGGCGTAGCCGCCCGAGGGGCGGGCGAGGATCGACGGGTCGACTGTCACTGTTCTGTTCCTCCAGCGCGAGAGCGGCCGGTCCGCCGCCGAGGTCGGCGCCGTCGAGCCACTGAGATCAAAGGATGTTCGAAAAATAACATCCGCTGGTAGTGGAGGAACAGGGGCTAGACTTCCGACGTGTCAGTGGAAGCCATGCGCTACGACGGCGCCCCGCAGCGGCGGACGCACATCATGGCCGCGCTGCGCCGGGCCGGCTTCCTCTCGGTCGCCGACATCAGCGCCCAGCTCGGCGTCTCTCAGATGACGATCCGCCGTGACCTGCGGCGACTCGCCGAGAGTGGCGAGGTCCTGCTGGTTCATGGCGGCGTCAGCCTCCCGCCGGGCGGCGTCGGGGGCCCGGGGTACGCGTCCCGCGCGCTCAGCAACGCCGGCGCCAAGCGGGCGATCGGCGCCGCGGCGGCCCGCCTCGTCCAAGCGGGCGACACGATCGGCGTCGACAGCGGCACGACCACGGCCGAGGTGGCCCAAGCGCTGCCCGAGGACTTCGACGGCTGCGTGATCACCCACTCCGTCCCCGTGCTCGCCCACATGCTGTCCCGGCCGAGGTCAAGGGTCATCGGAATCGGCGGCGAGCTGCTGCACGACAACCAGGCCATGGTTGGTTTCGCGGCGCTGGATCTCGTCCGGCGCATGCGGGTGCGCCTGCTGTTCCTCGGCGCGAGCGCGGTCGACGAGCGGGGCGCATACGTGCGCTCGGAGGTCGAGCTGAGCGCCAAGCACGCGCTCATGGACATCGCCGACGAGGTCGTGCTGCTCGTGGACGCGAGCAAGCTGACCGCCACCGCCCCGGTTCAGGTGTGCGGGTTCGACCGCATCGACACGCTGGTCGTGGACGGTCCGCTGCCCGCCGCGGTGGCCGCGGCCGCACGCCGCACCGGCACCCGCGTCCTGACCGCCTGACCCGTAGTCGCCCGACCGCGGGGTGGGTTGCCCGCGCGGTGGGTGAATTTCGCCCCGGACCCGGCATGGGCACCTCTCACCGCTGCCAACTCGCCGCCTTTTTCTTTGTTTCGTGCTCTTGACGTCTCGGTGACATGCGTTCAACACTGCATGCAGATCTCGTCGACGTGAGAGAAGGCACATGGACCTCAAGGCCGCACCCCCAGCCCCGGAGACCCGCACGGTCGCGCTGCCGGATGCCGCGGTGGTGGACGTGCGGTGCCGGGTCTTCCGGGCGCGCCCCAGCGAGGCGATCGCCATGTCCTTCGCCCCGCTGACCCACCGCGTGATGGTCCTGGTCGAGGTCGAGCTGGCCGACGGTTCAGTCGGCGTCGGCGAGAGCTGGGCGAACTACCCGTCCTGGGCGTGGCGCGAGCGGATCGCCACGATCCACGACGGCATCGCGCCGCTCCTGAAGGGGCGCAGCTTCCCCCACCCGGCCACCGCCCAGCGGACGCTCCTCGCGGAGCTGGCGCCCCTGGGACGCCAGTGGGGCGCACCCGGCCCGGTCCACCAGGCGATCAGCGGCGTCGACATGGCGCTGTGGGACCTCGCTGCCCGCCACGCCGGCACCAGTCTGGCCCGGCTGCTCAGCGCGAGCCCCCGCACGGAGCTGCCGGTGTACGGCTCCAGCCTCGGACCCACCGGGGTCGCCGAGGTCGCCCACCGCTGCGCCGCGCTCGGGCTCACCGCCGTCAAGGTCAAGGTCGGGTTCGGCGCGGACACCGACCTCGTCAACGTCGGGACCGCCCGCCGGATCCTCGGCGACCAGGTGCAGGTCTTCGCCGACGCCAACCAGGCGTGGCGGCTGGCCGAGGCGCTGGAGATGGTCCCCGCGCTGGCCGATCTCGGCGTCGCGTGGGTCGAGGAGCCGCTGGCCGGCGACCGTCCCGCCGAGCTGGCCGAGCTAAGCCGCCGCACCGGGATGCCGCTGGCGACCGGGGAGAACCTCTACGGCGCCGCGGCGTTCACGCCGTACCTGGAAGCGGTCGAGATCCTCCAGCCCGACCTCGGCAAGGTCGGCGGCGTCACCGAGTACCTGGACGTGCTGGCTGCCGCGACGGCGGCCGGGCGGACGGTCAACCCGCACCTCTACAACGGCGCGGTCGCCACCGCCGCGACCGTCCAGGCCGGCGCGATCTCGCCCGCGACCCGGCTCATCGAGTGGGACATCCGCTCCAACCCGCTGCGGCAGGCCGCCGACGGCCTGCTCACCGCCCACGGCACGGTCCGCGTGCCGGACAGGCCCGGATTCGGCATCGATCTCGACCAGGACCAGCTCGACGCGTACGAGGAGCAGCTTCCGTGACCGACCCCATCGTCAACGACATCCGCTCGGCCGCCACCGCCGTGCGCGTGACCGGCCGGACGGCGGGCGGACCGCGGCTCGCGGTGCTCGACCCGTCCACCGGCGAGCCGTTCACCGAGGTCAGCACGGGCAACGGCGCTGACGCGGCGGCGGCGCTCGGCGTCGCGCAGCGGGCCCTGCCAGTCTGGGCGGGCACACCGCAGGCCGCGCGGTCGGCGGCGCTGCGGGCCATCGCCGCGGACGTCGAGGCGCTCGCCGCCGAGCCCGAGTGGCCCGCGCTGATCACCCGGGAGACCGGCAAGCGGCTCCCCGAGTCGGTCGCCGAACTGGGGCTCACGGTCGCCTACTTCCGCATCATGGCCGACCTGCTGGACCGGCAGGAGGCCGAGCAGCTGTCCGTCGTACCCGGGATCGGGCACCGGGTGACCGCGCGGCCCGCCGGTGTCGCCGCGGTCCTGACCCCCTGGAACTTCCCGGTCTCCATCCCGGCTCGCAAGATCGCGCCGGCGCTGGCGGCGGGGTGCCCGGTGCTGTTCAAGCCCTCCGAGCTGGCGCCGCTGTCGTCGATGGTGCTGGCCGCGGTCGTCGAACGGCACGTGCCCGAGGGGGTCCTGTCCACAGTGATCGGCACCCCCGCCGATGTGGTCGATCCGTGGTTCGCCGACCGGAGCGTCGGCGTCGTGTCCTTCACAGGGTCGACCCGGGTCGGGCGGCTGGTCGCCGCGGCCGCGGCGCCGCGCTTCCTGCGTACGGTGATGGAGCTCGGTGGGTGCGCGCCCTTCCTCGTGATGTCGGACGCGGATCCGCAGGCCGCCGCGCAGACCCTGTTGGTGGCGAAGTACCGCAACAACGGCCAGTCCTGCATCGCCGCGAACCAGGTCCTCGTGGCCCGCGAGGTGGCGGCCGAGTTCACCGAGGCGTTCGTCGCGGCGACCGAGAAGCTCGTTGTCGGCCTTCCCACCGACCCGGCCACCGACCTCGGCCCCCTCGCGCCGGCCGGGGACCCGGCCCGGATGGCCGCGCTCGTCGAGGAGGCGGTGAGCCGGGGCGCGCGGAAGGTCACGAGTGGCGCCGTCCCGGAGCGGGGCCACTTTGCCCCGCCGACCGTGCTGCTGGATGCGCCCGTCGACAGCCGGGTGATGACCGACGAGATCTTCGGACCGATCGCGCCGATCCACGTCTACAACGACCTCGACGACGCGCTCGCCCTGCACCACGCCACCGGGTACGGCCTGGCCGGCTACGTCTGCAGCGCGGACCTCGACCGCGCGCACTCCGTCGCCGGCCGCCTCTCCGCCGGGATCGTCGGCATCAACACCGGAACCCCGAACACGCCGTGGATCCCCTTCGGCGGGGTGCGGGACTCGGGCCTCGGGTACGAGGGCGGCCGCCCCGGCCTGGAGGCCTTCCAGACCTTCCTGTCCGTCGGCTCGAAGGCGCAGGTGTGACGATGCGCCTGCTCATCGGACAGACCGGCGCGCCCACCAGCGTCGTCAACGCCAGCCTCCGCGGCTTCCTCGAGGCGGCGGCGGAGCACGACGTGCTGGCGCTGCGAGGCGGCCCGGACGGCCTGGTCGAGGGCCGGCTCACCCCGGTCACCGCCGCCGACGTGCCGGTCGCCGCGACCCGGCACGGCGGATCCTGGCTCGGCGCCGGGCGACGGGCGGTCACGGAGGCGGACCTCGACACGGCACTCGACGTGCTGGCCTCCAACGGGGTCGACGGCGTGGCGCTGATCGGCGGCAACGGGACGATGGCGCTGCTGCACGCCCTGGCGAGCCGGGCCGCCGCGACCGGGCGTGACCTCAGCGTCGTCGGCATCCCGAAGACCGTGGACAACGACCTGGTCGGCATCGACCACTGCCCCGGGTACGGCTCCGCCGCGCGCTACCTCACGACGGTCGTCCCGGACCTGGCCCGCGACCACGCCGCGATGGCCGGCATCGAGCCGGTCCGCATCGTGGAGACCCTCGGCCGCTCGGTGGGCTGGCTGGCCCTCGCCGCGACCTGGCACCGCGACGATCCGGCGTACGCGCCACACCTGGTCCTGATCCCGGAACTCACCTTCGACCGGGCGGCGTTCCTCACCGCCGTGCAGGACGCCCTGCGCGCGCACGGGCGGGCGTTCGTGGTCGTCAGCGAGGGCGCGGCGAGCGAGATGACCGACGACCCGTTCGAGGCCGTCAACCACACCCGGATCATCCTCGGCGGCGTCTCCCGGGCGCTCGCCGGGCTGGTGAGCACCGAGCTGGGTGTCGCCGCCCGCGGCGAGGTGCTCGGCATGGTCCAGCGCAGCAGCGGCGCGCTCGCCAGTGACGTCGACCGGGCGGAGGCGGCGGAGGCCGGGCGACACGCGGCCAAGCTGCTGGCCGACAACGCCACCGGACTGATGGTCGGCCTGCACCGCAGAGCCGGCGAGACCGTGCACGACCCGGTGCCGCTTGCGGAGGTGGCCGGCCGGACCCGGCCCGTACCCCCGCAGTGGCGCAGCACCAACCCCGCCGACCTCGGCGACTTCCACGACTGGCTCGCCCCACTCCTCGGTCAGAACGGAAAGGCACAATGATGCGGAACAAGATTCTGAGCGCCGGGTTCGCCCTGGCCCTCGTCGGCGGGCTCGCCGCCGGTTGCGGCGGCGGCGACTCGGGCGGCAACGCCAACGAGATCTCCATCGTCATGTCCAACCACCCGTGGCAGAAGGCCATCGAGCCGCTGATCCCCGAGTTCGAGAAGGCGTCGGGCGTCAAGGTGAAGGTGCAGACCTTCGCCGAGCAGCAGGCCCGCGACAAGATCTCGCTGACCCTCCAGTCGCGCAGCTCGTCGATGGACGTCTTCATGACCCTGCCGTCGCGCGAGGGCCTCCAGTTCAGCAAGGCCGGCTACTACGCTCCGCTCGACGACTACATGAGCAAGTCCGCCTCGTACGACGCCGCCGACTTCCCGGCCGCGGTCAAGACCGGCATGACGATCCAGGACAAGATGATCGCCGCGCCGGTGAACGTCGAGGGTGTCGTCCTCTACTACCGGACGGATCTGTTCGAGAAGTACGGCATCACCCCGCCGAAGACCCTCGACGAGCTGCCCACGGTCGCCGCCGCGATCAAGCAGAAGTCCGGCGGCAAGGTCACCCCGATCGCGCTGCGCGGCCAGTCCGCCGCCCTGCCGTTCACCTTCGGCCCGTTCCTGCACTCCCAGGGTGTGGAGTGGACCAAGCCGGACGGCACCCCGAACTTCGACGCGCCCGGCGCCGCCGACGCGATCAACCGGTACGCGACCCTTGCCAAGGAGTACGGCCCGCCCGGCGTGGTCAACAACACCTTCACCCAGTCCTCGGCGCTCTTCGCGGCGGGCAGCGCGGCGATGGAGCTGGAGTCGAGCAACGAGATCAGCAGCATCAACGACCCGAAGACCTCGAAGGTCGTCGGCAAGATCGGCGTGCTGGATTTCCCGGCCGGCTCGGCGGGCTCGAAGTCGACCGTCCTGAACTGGGGCATCGCGATGTCCTCGTACTCCAAGCACAAGGACGCGGCCTGGAAGTTCATCGAGTGGGCGACCGGCAAGGCCACCCAGCTCAAGCTGACCGCGGGCGGCATCGCCCCGCCCCGGACCTCCGTGGCGCAGGACAAGTCGTACACCGACACGCTGAACACCGACACGCTGAAGGAGTGGAGCAAGGCCCTCGCCAACGTGCAGGCGAACGGCTCCACCGAGGTCGGCCCGGTCGGTGTCGCCGCCCCCGAGATGCGCAAGGTGGTCGGGGACGCGGTCGGCAAGGTGATCCTCGGCCAGGCGGACGCCGACGCCGCCGCCAAGGAGATCCAGGACGGCCTGACCCCGCTGCTGGCGAAGAACGCCGGATAGTCCGATGAGTGACCTGATGACGAAGCCGCCCGCCGTCTCCGGATCCGCCAGCGCGGAGCCGGGGGCGGGGGCCCCGGCCCGGCGCCGCCGCCGGCTCGACCCGACGGCTCGGGGCGTGTGGCCGTTCGCGCTGCCGGCCGTGCTGGTCACGGCCGTGCTCGTGCTGGTGCCGGTGGCGTACACGATCTGGCTCTCCGTCAGCGACCGGCAGTCCGACGGGACGAACTCGGGCTTCCTCGGGTTCGCCAACTACGCCGAGATGTTCGGCAACCCGGAGTTCTGGAACTCGCTGAAGGTCACGCTGTTCCTCTTCGTTGTCTGCCTGCTGGTGGAGACCGTCCTGGGGCTGGCGCTGGGCTACGTGATGAGCCTCGACGTGCCCGGCCGTCGGATCTTCCAGGGCATGATGCTGATCCCGGCGATCACGGCGTCGGTCGCGGTCGGCCTGGTCTGGCTGCTGATCATGGACCCGACGCTCGGCGCGGCCAACCAGATCCTCGCCAAGGTCGGTGTCGACCCGGTGGTGTGGCTCGGCGACCCGGACATCGCGCCCTGGTCCATCGCCCTGGTCGACATCTGGCAGTGGACGCCGTTCATGGCGTTGATCATCTCGGCCGGGATCCGGTCGCTGCCCGAGGAGCCGTTCGAGGCCGCCGCGCTGGACGGGGCGAGCGGCTGGCGTACGGCCTGGAACATCGGCCTCCCGCTCCTGCGTCCGGTGCTCACGGTGGCGATGCTGCTGCGCACGGTGGACCTCGTGCGCTTCTTCGACACGATCTACATCATGACCCAGGGGGGGCCGGTGAACTCCACGAACACCCTCAACGTGTACGGCTACAACGCCGGCTTCGTCGACTACGAGCCGAGCTACGCGGCCACCCTCCAGATCGCCCTGCTCGCCCTGGTGATCGTGATCGCGGGCGGGTTCACCTGGTTCCGGCAGCGGGCCGCGCGATGACCAAGCGGCTCAGCGGCGTGTACGCCGCGTACCTCGTCTTCGCGGTCATCTTCTTCGGCCCGGTGCTCTTCATGCTCTGGTCCTCGCTGCGCAACAACGTCGACATCACCGGCTCGCTGTTCGACCTCGGGTCGCCGCTGACGCTGGAGAACTTCACCAACCTCTTCGAGCGCTTCGAGTTCGGCCGCTACATCGCCAACAGCTTCATCGTGGCCGGCGGGTCGACGATCCTCGGGCTCGTCCTCGGCGCGCCGGCGGCGTACGTGATCGTGCGGCGCAAGCTGGCCGCCCTCGGCTTCATGACGCTGCTGGCCCGCATGGCGCCCGGCGTGCTGTTCGTGCTGCCGCTCTTCGTGCTCTCGATCCGCGTCGGCGGCCCGGACAGCGTGGCACTCAACTACACGCTGCTGATCGTCGCGCACCTGATCATCACGCTGCCGCTGTGCATCTGGCTGCTGGTGCCCTTCTTCGAGGAGATCCCGATCAGCATCGAGGAGTCGACGCTGATCGACGGCGCGAACGCCTGGCAGCGGTTCCGCCGCATCGCCCTGCCGCTGGCCCTGCCCGGGCTGTCCGTCGCGCTGACGCTCAGCTTCATCTTCAGCTGGAACTACTTCCTCTTCGCGCTGGCCCTGGCGAACGAGCAGACGCTGCCGTTGACCGTCATCGCGTTCAACTTCATCGGCCAGGGATCCAACGACTTCGGCGGCCTGATGGCCGCGAGCACGCTCATCTCCGCGCCCGCCCTGCTGCTGACGCTCTTCGCGCAGCGCTGGCTGGTCCGCGGCATCACCGGAGGAGCCGTCAAGTGACGTCCATGCGGGCCCGCTTCCAGGGCAACGGGGAGATCACGTTCGAGAAGGTCACG
This sequence comes from Micromonospora sp. WMMD558, assembly GCF_049315255.1. Taxonomy (NCBI): domain Bacteria; kingdom Bacillati; phylum Actinomycetota; class Actinomycetes; order Micromonosporales; family Micromonosporaceae; genus Micromonospora; species Micromonospora sp. WMMD558. The sequence goes on from NZ_CP186061.1 coordinate 5,956,543, forward strand.
CTCGGCGACGTCGCCGAGGGCGACGTGCGCCTGCGGGTCGACGTCTGCGCGCTCTGCGGGTCGGACAAGCGCCTGCTCCAGAGCGGCTCGACCGTCGTTCCGGGCCACGAGATCGGGGGCACGGTCGTCGGCGGGGCGCTGCCCGAGGGCACGCGCGGCATCGTCTACATCCCGGTCTTCTGCGGCACGTGCGTGCGCTGCGCCGCCGGCCGCACCAATCAGTGCCTGAACCTGTCGCAGCTGATCGGCTGGCAGCGGGACGGCGGTTTCGCCGAGCACGTGGACGTGCCGGCGCGGTGCGTCCTGCCGGTGCCGGACGACATCCCGCTGTCGGTCGCGGTCCTCGGGCTGGACACGGTCGGCACTGCGGCGCACGCCCTGCGGCTGGCGTTGCGGACCCAGGACACGGTGGACCGCGCGCTGGTCGTCGGCGCCGGGCCACTGGGCCTCGGTGTCGTCGCGGTCGCCCGGGCCATGGGGATCGCCGTGGACGTCTTCGACCCGAATCCCACCCGCCTCGAGGCCGCGACGGCGCTCGGCGCCACGCCCGCCGGTAACCTGTCCGCCGAGAACCAGTACGACATGGTCGTCGAGGTCAGCGGCGCGAACGCGGCCCGGGAGACGGCACAGCGGGTGATCCGGCCCGGCGGCACGGTCGTCGCGCTCGGCGAGTCGAACGAGCCGTACACCATGCCGGCGACGCCGCGCTGGCGGCGGACCGACTGCTACACCGTCCGGTCCTTCTACTTCCCGGTCAACGAGGTCGAGGCGAACTGGGACCTGCTGCGCGTCATGGGCGCGTGGCTGCGCGACCTCATCGTCAAGCCCCTCACCCTGCCTGAGCTGCCCGAGGCGTTCGCCCGCTTCGTGGCCGGCGACTACGTCAAGCCCTGCATCGTGTCGGCGGACGCCCATCTCGTGTCGGAGGTAACCCGATGAGCCTGTTGATCCTCGCCGTCGACCAGCGTCCCTGGCTCACCCAGGCCCTGTACGGCCACACCGCGGCAGCGCTGCCCGCGGAGCGCGCGGCGATCACCGACGGCAAGCACATGGTCCTCGAAGGACTGCTCGCCGCCCTCGAGGCCGAGCCGCGGATGGCCGCGCACGCCGGCATCCTGGTCGACGAGCAGCTCGGGGCGGGCGTGGCGGAGCGGGCCCGGGCCCGTCACGTGACGCTGAGCATGCCGGTCGAGCGGGGCGGCCGAGACCTCTACGAGACCGAACCGGTCGACCTGCCGGGCTTCCTCGCCCACTTCCGCCCCGAGCTCCCCAAGGTGCTGGTCCGCTACAACGTCGAGGGCTCGGCGGCGGACAACCGGGAGCAGCGGTCCCGGCTGGCCAAGGTCTCGCAGGCGGTCCGGGACTCCGGCGGCCGGTTCCTCTTCGAGCTGCTCGTGCCGCCGACGCCCGAGCAGCGGGCCATCCCAAGCGAGGTGTTCGACACCGAGGTGCGGCCGGGGCTCATCCACCGGGCGATGGCGGAGATCGTCGAGGAGGTGCCCGTCGACGTCTGGAAGCTGGAGCACCTCGGCGCACCGGAGCACTACCGGACGGCCGCCGACCTCGCCGCGCAGACCGGCGGCGAGTGCATCCTGCTGGGCGCGAACGCCCCGCAGGCCACAGTGGACAGGTGGCTGACCGACGCCGCCGCCAACGGGTTCACGGGCTTCGCCATCGGCCGTAGCATCTGGTGGGACGCGCTGCGCGGACTTCTGGCCGGCGACCTGACGCGGCCCGAGGCGATCGCGGCGGTCGCTGCCAACTACCGCCACTTCGCAGGGACGTTCCTCCAGTGACCAGCTCTCTTCAGGTCGACCCGCAGCGGGTCGGTGAGGTGCTCTACAGGACCCTCCGCGACCGGATCATCTCCGGCGAACTGCGCCCGGGCACGCGGCTGAGCGTCCCGGCCCTCGCCGAGGAGTTCAACGTCAGCCGCAGCCCGGTCCGGGACGCGGTGATCCGCCTCGTCCAGGAGAACCTGGCCGCCGAGACGATGAACCGCGGCGCGGAGGTCGCGCGCGTCTCCCGCGCCGAACTGGTCAGCCTGTACGAGGCCCGCGAAGTCCTGGAAGGAGCGGTGGCCCGGCTGGCGACCGAGAAGTACGACGCCGCGCTGCGGCGTACCCTGCTCGCGCTGCTCACCGAGCACCGCACCGTCGCGGAACAGGGCGACTTCGCCCGCCACATCGAGCTGGACGCGGCGTTCCACCGGGAGATCCGGCAGGCGGCGCAGAGCCCGGTGCTGGCCCGGATGCTCGACAGCGTCCAGAGCCGGGTCCTGGTGGCGATGCGCTCCACCAGCCTGACCGGCGGCATGGTCCAGGCCGTGCACGACCACCAGGCCATCTTCGAGGCCATCGGCTCGGGTGACGCGGAAGCCGCCGAGGAAGCCGCCCGCGCGCACATCCGCCGACTGAAGGAGTTGCTCCGTGCTGCTGACTGAGGCCCGCTTCTTCGGCGCCGGCGACGTACGGCTACTCAAGTCCGAGCCGGTGCCGCTCGGCCCGGCGGAGGTGGCGATCGCGCCCCTCGCGGTCGGCGTCTGCGGCACCGACAGCCACATCGTCGCCGGCAGCTTCGCCGCCGCGCCGCAGGTCGTGCTCGGCCACGAGGTGTGCGGCCGGATCACCGAGGTGGGTTCGGCGGTCGACGGGCTCAGCGTCGGCGACCTGGTCACCGTCGAACCGCACGACTACTGCACCCGGTGCACGTACTGCCGCCTGGGCCAGGAACACCTTTGCGACCGCAAGCGGGGGTACGGGGTCAAGCTCGACGGCGGCATGACCGAGCGGATGGTGGTGCCGGCGCGGATCGCGTACCGGCTGCCGGAGGCGACGCCGCCGTGGATAGGGGCGCTGACCGAGCCGCTCGCCTGTTGCCTGCACGGGATGGACCAGCTGAACCCACGCTCGGGGCTGCCGATCCTGATCTTCGGCGCCGGACCGGCCGGGGCGATGATGGTCGCCCTAGCCAAAGCCCGCGGGCTCGCACCGGTCGTGGTGCTGGACCCGCGCGCCGACCGGCGGGCGGCCGCCCTGCGAATGGGCGCGGACGATGCCCTCGACCCGGCGTCGCTGGACGAGGCCATCGCGCTGACCGACGGTCTCGGCTTCCCGCACGTGATCGACGCGGTCGGCTCCGGCCGGGTCCTGGAATCGGCGATCACCGTTTCGTCGCGCGGCGGCCGGATCCTGGTCTTCGGGGTGGCGCGGCCCGACGACGAGGCCCGGGTACGCCCCAACGAGATCTTCGCGCGTGAGCTGACGCTCGTCGGTGCGGTGATCAACCCGTACACGCACCACCGCGCGGTGCAGATGCTGCCGGTCCTGGGCCTGGACCGGCTGCGTCCGGCCTTCTACGGCCTGGACCAGCTACCGGAGGCCCTCGAGGCGCAGCGGACAGGCACGGCCGACAAGGTGTTCATTGCCCCGCACGGCATCGCCGCCGCACAGGGTTGACGAATCAGTGTCGGGAGACGGGCTGGTCGCCGCGGACCTGCGTGGCACGTGTCGGGGCGACACGAACCACCGCCGACGACGATCGGCATGACTTCGAAGCTCAGGCCAGTTTAGCCGCGTGGTGACCCCTTCGGAGCTGCCGAAGAGGTCACCGAGCTGCAGGCCCTGCTCAGAGAGTTCCTCGTGGGATTCGTGTTCCAGTCCTCAGGATCCGCTCTGCCGCCGGCACAGGCATGGTCCAGAGCCACACGTCGATACTGGCGGAGCCCAGGACGCCTGCGCTGGCGGGATCGAGACGGCGACCGATATGAGTAAGCGGGACAAGCGGAGCGTGACCTCTTCGGTGTTCTCTGGGAGGTCACGCCGGACCGCTCGCCCACATCACCGCAGGTCAAGCCCTCGGCTCTGTCCAGTGTCGGTGAGCACTTCGGGCGCGGTGACCACCTCGCCAACCTGCACCCAGTCTGCTCCCACTTGCAAGGCCTGGCCATCCAGCAGGTCCTTACCGCCGTCACCTGCGCATACTCCCCTGCCAGGGGACATGAGTGCTGTCGACTGCTGCGCAAACCGCGGAGCACTCCGCGTGAAGCAGGACGCTGCATCGACTCTGACGTGCAAAAACGCGAAGCCGCAGGCAGGGGTGGGTGCAGTTGCGTGTCGTTGGGTGCCGTTCGGCGCGGGTGACGGCCGTTCAATGCATCCAATTGCTCCCAACTTGCTCCCCAATCCCGGGCTTGTAATAGGGCTGCTGCCCACCAGGCTGACATTGGACGGTCCTGCAGCCGGTTGGCGCCGAGGCGACCGAAGTGGTTCGACGGTGCAGGATCCCGGAATCAGGGACGGGTAATGTGCGATGACGACCCGCTGGTACCGTCCGATCACCTAGACCATGTGATGTGGTCCGGATTAGGTCGGGTAATGAGGCCAAGAGAATGAGCGGACAGCTACGGATCTACACTGTGATGCCGGGCCTGCTGGACGAGTGGGTCCAGCGGTGGCGCACCCTGGTGGTGCCGCTCCGGCGGCAATTCGGGTTCAAAATCACCGGGTCCTGGGTGGACCGCTCACTCGATCAGCACATCTGGGTGGTTTTCTATACGGGGCCAGGTTCCTTCGAGGAGGCGAACGCCGCGTACTGGGCCTCGCCCGAGCGGGTCGCCATGGATCTCAATCCCCGCGACTATTTGGTATCGGAGGTCACCCGGCAGGTCGAAACCGTCCTCTGACTATGGTAGGGCGCCAGGGTAACCGATCAAGGATCGGGCGGGCTCAAGGAGCGGTGAGCGCCGCAGTGGGTTGCCGTCGATTTCCGTGACCGCCAGGACTCCGCTCAGTGAGCCGGTGAACCACACGCCGTCGGCGCGAGCGAGGTCGACCGGCGTCACCAGTGCCTCTCCGATCGCGAGGCCGAGGTGCCGGGCACTCGCGAGGAGGGTGGCGGCCGTCGTTCCGGCGACGATCCCGGTCCAGGCGGGTACAGAGAACAGCGTCGAGCCTGTGATCCACAGCAGGCTGTAGCTAGGTGACTCCAGGACATAGCCCTCCGTGCTCAGCCACAACATCTCCTGGGCGCCCTGGCTCAGGGCCCAGCGATGGCTCGCCAGATTGACCGCGTACGAGAGGGACTTGACGCCGCCCAGGAGCCATGGCGCACCAAGGCGCCCAGCCACCGGGTAGCCGTTAGTGGCGGTACGGGCCGTCACTCCGTGTCGCCTGTTCACCGCCGTGGCGGCGGGGAGACGGTCGACGGTGCCGAATATGGTCGGGCGACCGGCACCACTGCGACCGCGGGTGCAGACGATCCTCAGCACGCCCTCGACGTCCGCCGGCCAGGCGGCCGCGAGTTCGTTGACGAACTCCGTGAGCGGCAGCCGGTCGGGCAGTTCCAGCTCGATACGCCGGGCAGAGGCATAGAGACGGTCCATGTGCTCCTCGAGCAACATCGGCTTGCCGCCGTGCAACAACAGGGCCTCGAAGGCGCCGTCGCCGCGAAGCAGCCCGAGGTCGTCCGCATGGGCGACGGGTTCGTCGGGGTCCACGAAGCCGGTGCCGTACACCGCTACGAAATCGACCATGTGTGCCGCCCACCCCCGAGGGGCTGATCATACCCCGAGCCGATCCTCGGCCCCTGAGAAAGAATTCCAGGGATCTCGATGAGTGGTTATCATTCCGGAAGGATGGAGCATCGATGTGCAACGGCGGCCCTTCCCACGTCGCCGCGCCCGCAGCAGTGCGACGCAGGCTGCATGGTGACAAGAATCGACGCCGTTCCACTGAACGTCATGTTGTCCATTCCGCAGCCGGCCGGCAGCGCCCGGATCGTGTCGAGGAACGTCATCGTTCGTACGGTCCTCCGCGACGGAACGGTCGGCTACGGAGAGGTGGCACTCTTCGCCGGGATCACCAGCGAGTCGCAGCGATCGAGCCTTGCTGCGCTCCGCCGGATCGAGTCCTCGGTCCGCGGTAGCTGCGGACAGATGTGGTGCGAGCTCTCCCGCCGGGTCCGGGCGTTGGCCCCCTGTCTCACCGCGACCCGGTGTGGCGTGGAACAGGCGCTGCTGGACGCCGGGGCGCGTCGGGCCGGATTGTCCCTGGTGCGGCACCTCGGTGGATCGCCCGTGCCCTTACGGTCCAGCCTGACGGTCCTCCCCGGCGACATCCCCCACACCCTCGCCGCCGCCCGGGCGGCCCGGAGGTCGGGGTTTAGTCGTATCAAGATCAAGGCAGTCGGCCCGTGGAAGCTGGACGTGGCGCGGGTACGGGCGGTCGCCGCCGCGCTACCACACTCCTGGCTGCAGGTCGACGCACACGGTCAGTACTCCTACGATGACGCGCGGCGGTTCGTCGACGCCCTCGATCAGGCCGGTGTCGAACTCGCGCTGTTCGAACAGCCGACGCCGCCGTCCCGCCCGGGTGACCTGGTCAGGCTCCAACGCGAGACCGGCGCCCCGATATGCGCGGACGAGTCGATCCGCGGGGAGGGCGACCTCTGGTGGCTGGTGGAACGCGGCGGGATCCACGCGCTGAACGTCAAGGTGATGAAGTTTGGGGTGCTGGAGTCGATGAGCCTCATCGAGGCGGCCGCCGCAGCGGGAGTGCGGTGCATGATCGGGGGGATGAGCGAGACGGCGGTGTCCACCTCGTTCTCGGCGGCCCTCGCCGCGGCCCGCCGGCACGCGGTCGGGTACGTGGACCTGGATACCCCGTGCTTCATGCCGCACCTCCCGATGACCGGCGGCATCGGCTACTCGCGGGGACGGATAGTGATCCCGCACGACGCCCTGGGGACGGGAATCGACGCCTCCGCGCTCTTTCTTCCTGCCGACCGGGCCGGTTCACAAACGTCCTGAAGGGAGTTGTGATGACCACCGACACTGATGTGTCGACCGTGAGGGATCCGGTCGCGATCTGGACGGACGGCCGCCTAGGGCGCTCCGGGACGAAGACGGCGAACAACCTTCTCCTACTGGGCACACGCTGGAAGGTTGCCTGCGTGGTCGACGCGGTCGCGGCAGGCGCCGACGCCGGCGTCATCCTCGGCGTCGGTGCGCTCGACGTGCCGGTGGTACCCGACCTGGCCTCCGCCGCGCGGGCAGGCGCGCGAAGCGTGGTGGTCGGGGTCAACGCGATGGACGCGGACAGCCACGTGCCGCCGCGGCTCCGGGCGTTCGTCGTCGAGGCCATCGCCGAGGGCCTCGACGTGGTGTGCGCGACGCACGCCCATCTGAACGACGACCCCGAGCTGAAAGCGCGAGCAGCGTCGGCCGGGGTGCGGCTGGTGGACGTCAGGACGGAAGGGCCGCGCCACACCTGGTCCCCCGGCCTTCGGGTCGACGCCACGGTGGTCCTGACCGTGGGCACGGACAGCGCGGTCGGGAAGATGACCACCGCACTGCTGCTGCACCGCGCGGCACTGGCCGCCGGCCTGTCGAGTGGCTTCGTCGCCACCGGGCAGATCGGGAACATGTGCGGCGCCGATGAGGTGGTGCATGCCGACCACACTTTCGGCGACTTCATCATCGGAGCCGTGCAGCGAGCCGTGCACCGGCTGGCGGTGCAGGGACGCCAAATCATCGTCGTGGAGGGACAGGGTGCCATCCTCCATCGCGCCTACGGCGGCGGGATCATCAATATTCTCTTCGGCGCGGCGCCGGACGCGATCATCATGTGTCACCACACGGATCGCGTGGATCGGGCCATGTTCCCCGGTCTCAAGGTGTCCTCAGTCGCCGACGAGTTGGCCGTCATCGAGGATCTCAGCCGCAGGGTCGGCATTTCGGCCAGGCTGGCGGGCTTCTCGATCTTCGGCAGCAGGCCCTGCGACGAGGCCGCCCGGTACGGCGTACCGGTGGTCAACGTCCGCGACCAGGGCAGCAGCGACATTCTCCTGCGCTCGGTGCTGGACGTGACGGCGAGCGGGCGATGACGCGCCCGTCACCCGTCGACCGGTGGAGCGAGCATGTGCGACTCACGCTCCTCGGCGGTCAACTCGCGGAACACCCGTTGGGCGGCACGTCGCCGCAGGGCGTCGAAGTCGGGGGCAGCGGTCCAGATCCTGGCTGACTTGTCCATGGAGGCCGACAGGAGACGAGTGCCGTCCGACGACCAGGCGATGGAGGTCACCCGGTCCCGGTGCACCCCGGCGACCCGCACCTCGGCTCCGTCGGTGGAGTTCCACAGCCGAATCGTGCGGTCGTACGAGCCGGTCGCGATCAGGTCGCCCGTTGGGGACCAGGCGATGGCGCGTACGCGCCCTTCGTGACCTTCCAGAGTGTGCGTGTGCCGCGCGGAGCGCGCGTCCCAGAGCCGGGCGGTCCAGTCCGCCGAGCAGGTGGCCACCGTCTCCTCGTCCGCCGACCAGGTGACCCCGTCGACCCAGTTGTGGTGCCCGCGCAGGACCGCCAGCTCCTCTCCGGTGGCGGTGTCCCAGATGCGCGCCGTCCGATCGTCAGACGTGGAGGCGATCATCCGGCCGCTCGGCGACCAGCAGACGCGCACCACCCAGTCGGTGTGTCCGTGCAGCTGCAGGAGCCTGCGCCCGGTGGCCGCGTCCCAGATCGACACGGTCGCGTCGCGCCCAGCCGTGGCCAACCGTGCGTTGTCGGGCGCCCACATGATCCCTTCCGAGACGACACCGGTGTCGAGGGTCCGCTCGGGTCGGCTCCCGCCGAGTCGCCAGACATGCACCAGCCCGTCGTTGGCGCAGGACGCCAGGCGCTTCCCGTCGGGCGCCCAGCCGACACCCCACACGATGTCAGTGTGGGCGTCGAGTTCGGTGAAGCTGTCGGCGGCGAGGTTCCAGACGCGGACGGTGCCATCCTCGGAGGCGGTGGCCACCTGAAGGTCGCCCGCGGCCCACGCAGCCGACCGGATACCACCCGCCTGTCCCACGAGGGCCCGCTGCTCGGCACCGTCGGGGAGCAACGACCACAGTCGAGCGCTGCCGTCGCTGGAGGCGGACGCCAGTTCGGTGCCGTCGGGCGACCACTGCGTGCTCCAGACCGCATCGTCGTGCCCCCGCAGCGTGGCGATCTCGCGCGCGTCGTTGACGTCCCAGACCCGGATGGTCCGGTCGCTGGACGAGGATGCGACGGACCGCCCGTCCGGAGACCACGCCACACTCCACACGAAGTCGAGGTGCCCGCGGATGAGCAGTAGTTGGCGGCCGTCGGCGACGTCCCAGATGCGCACCGTATGGTCGCCGGAGGCGGTCGCCAGCCGCGACCCGTCCGGTGACCAGTCCAGCCCTTCGACGAAGTCGCCGTGTCCTCGTAGGGAGAGCCGCCGGTCACCAGAGGCGAAGTCCCAGACGATCACGGTGCGATCGTGGGACGCCGAGGCGAGCAGGGTGCCGTCCGGTGACCAGCCGAGGCCGTAAACGTCGCCGCTGTGCCCGCGCAGCGCCGTCAGGTGCTCACCGTCGGCGGCACGCCAGACATGGACCTGGTGGTCCTGGCTTCCGGCGGCGACGTGCCTGCCGTCGGGCGACCACGCCACCCCTCGCACCATGTCGTCGGCACCGTAGAGGGTGAGCAGCGGCGCGTTCTCGCCCAGCCGCCATACCTTCACGGTCCGATCGCGTCCGCCGGTCGTTATCCGGCGTGAGTCCGGGGCCCAAGCGACGGCCTCCACCATGGCCTGGTGGCCACTGAAGACGGCCACCGACCGCCCGGACGCGGCTTCGAAGATTCGGGCGGTCATGTCGCGTGAGGCGGTCGCGAGGTACCGCCCGTCTGGGGACCAGGTGACGACGCGCACCGTGTCGCTGTGTCCGGAGAGCACGCATCGCAGATGGCTGAACGCAAGCGCCGACATCAGCGCGCGCTCGACGACCGGGGTCCGCGGCGCCTCGGCGAGCGCCGTCATCGACAGCAGGATCGACAGCTCGGGGAAGCGCTCGGCGTTGGCCAGGACGTACTTGCCGATGTTCTCCGATACGCGCCGCAGGAAGGCGAGGTCGCGTCGCTTCGAATGCTCGATCAGCGAGCGGACGGATTCCCCGGCCTGGCCCAACGCGTCGAGCCCGGCCAGCCACTGCTCGGCGAGCGCGAGGCGCTGACCGGTGAGCAGGTAGTCGTGACTGCGACTCGAATTCTCCCAGTCGGCCGCCCACCGTTCCAGTTCCGACCGCTGCCGCAACTGCTCGGCCCGGGTCTCGACCTCCTGACGAAGTGGCGCCCAGAGCCGGAAGAGCGCCTCGTGCGCGACCTCCACCACTGGCTCACCGTCGCGGACATTGGTGATGAGCAGGCGGGCATCGACGAAGGCGTCCACGATGCGCCGCTGGTCCGGTCCGATGTCCCGGAGGGCGACCGGTCGCTTGGTGACATCGTTCGCGTCGAGCGAGACGAACCGCAGGAGCGTGGAGAGCGTCTGTTGAATCCCACCTTCGTCACGCAGCTCGGTCACGGCTTGGTCCGCCTGCCTGGTCAGGGCTCCCCCCACACCGCCGGCCGCCAGGTAGTCGGCTAGGGTCACCGTGCCCTGGGCGCCGACCTCGAAGAACAGCTCTTGCAGGAGGTACGCCAGCAGCGGAAGTGCGTCGGTGGTGCCGACATCGGCCACGATGCGATCGACGACGTTCGGGGCGAACGTCATGTCGGCGGTGCGGCCCGGCTCCTCGATAACCGTGGTGAGGTATTCGCTACGGATGGCTCCGATCGCGATGGGACTCTGAAAGAGCGTCGAGTGGTCGGTGGCCAGGAATTGGGTGAGGAACTCGATTCGCATGCTGGCGAGAATCGAGACGCGCGGGTCACCTGCCAGCAGCCTCTCGATGACGTCGAGAAAGAGCGCCCTATCGCCCTCGCCGGTGATGGTGAAAAGTTCTTCCAGTTGGTCGACGACCAGCACGACCTGACTGAACCGGTGTCCCTTCGCACGTCGGATCTCCGACACGTAACGCTCGGGGATCTCCCGGTTCTGTCTCACACTGCGCACGATCGACGGGATCGCGGTACTAGTCGGCAGGGCCTTCGACACGGCCCGCGCCAGATTTCCGATCGGGTCGCTGCCTGGAGTGATCACCGGCAGTATCACCCAGCGGCGAGCCTTGAGCACTGGCACGACTCCGGCTTGCACCAGGGATGATTTCCCGCTGCCCGAGGCGCCGACAATGACCAGCAGCCGCGACTCCGGAGCGCTCAGCAGGCGTCTGACGATGTCGGAGATCTGCTGGTCCCGGCCGTAGAACACCGCAGCATCACCCTCGCGGTACGGCTCAAGACCGGGGTACGGCGGCCGGCCCGGGTCCCATTCGCGTCGATTGATCTTCGGGTTGGCCATGTTATGAAGAACGATCTGGCCAGCGATCAGTAAGACGACGATCACAAAGAAGGCCGGGATAGCCACCGATTTAGCACGTTCAGCAGCGGCGGCGGATCGTCGATGCTCGTGAGGTAATTTCCCACGACGCCGAGCAGGCTCGTCGCCACGATGAGAGCCACGTTCAGATAGAGCGGGAACGCGGGCCGAAGCCGACCCCGGTGCAACCTTCCCTTGAGCACAGGCGCTCCGCAGAGGTAGGTCCGTCGATGTCCCGAGTCGATATCGTACCGCGAGGCGGCGACTCCTCGCGACGGTTGAAAGCTGAGCGTGGCTTCGCCGGACATGCTCGCCGCTTCTTTCCTCTGGTGCCAGTACCGCAGCCTCTCCGGGCCAGGTCACGGTGAACTGCCACCTGAGGGTCAGATTTCACGCGCCGCCGACACCAGCTCTGAAGGCTGTCCGCCACCGCTGCCGATGCTCGCCGCGGCTCGCCCACGCCAGATGACCACCAAGAACGAGCGTGCCGCGCGCCAACGCCCGGACGACCCATCGCCTTGACCTCCTCGGTCTTCCCGAAGAGTTCACCCAGCCGACCGAAAACGCAGCACGGGCAATGACCTGCCCAAAGAGAACCGCTAAAAATGGCGGACGGCTGAGCTCATGGCCGTCTGGTGCTCCCACCCGCTCCCGCGCCGCTCCCCGACTTCACGACGCACGCCGGGCCCCTACGTCGGGGTGACGAGTTGTGGGGTTGGTGTGAGGTTGAGACGGGTGATGGCGTCGCGGAGGTCTGGGGGCTCGCAGGCGATGGTTCCACTTATCCTCCGCCTGGATGATGGCAGCTCCACCAGTGTGAGCCGCGGCGGTATGCGCAGGAGGAGCCACTGGGTCGCGACCAGTACCAGCGACCACGGCGACCCAGTCCACCACGACGTGTCGCAGTTCTGGTCCGCGCCGCCGGCCGCGGACCGCAGACAATGCAGCTAACTCCCGGTCGCGACGATGTCTTCGGTCAGCTCATGACCTCGCCGACCGTACGGACTTCCATGCCGCGAACCTTGATCGCTCGCATGATCTTCGCGAAGTCGTCCCGATGGCACTCTGAGCTGTTCGCCGGTGTCGTCGTGACGATCCGGTGGAAGCAGAGGATGAGCCAGCCGCCAGCGTACTGGGCCCGGTCGAGCATGCCACCGCGGCCGATCAGGGTGTCCGGGTTCGACATCCCCTTCTGGGAGGAGCTGATGCCGGTAAGGGAGCGTAGCCGCATCGGCATCGGCGGTGGGCTGCACTCCCGATTGTCCTCGGCGAGGATCGACCGGCCGGTGGAGAAGTAACGCTGCACGATCGCCTCGACGCTGTGGCCGTCGGTCGTCTGCCCGAACTGGCCCCCGGGATAGGCGAACGAGTCGCTGTTGAAGTTGTTCTCCCTCATCCAGCTGCGCAGCGCGCCGGCGTCCTTGTCGACCACCTCAGCACTAACCCCGCTGTAGCGGGCGGCATGCACGGCGCCTTCATAGGAGTGCCCGGCCACCTCCCACCCGGACAGGTTCTGCGCCGCCCGCAGCTGGTTCGTCGTGAATCTGCCGTCCGTGTTGATCTGGTCGGCGATCGTGTACGTGGTTCCGCGGAAGTCGTACTTGTCCATCACCGGACGGCCGTTGGTGAAAACGTCCTGCCACGAGTCGTCGAAGGTGATTGATACCAGCCCGTTGGGATAGGTGGAGTTGGTGTCTGGGACGATCTCGACCGCCTGGAGCCAGACGGTGCAGGGGCCCGTGCCGGTGTCGATCACCGAGAACCGCATGTCGGTGAAGCCGGCCCGGACGGAGGGCACCCGGGCCGCATCAAGCTTGAACGCCCCCTCGGAACCGCTGAGGTCACCCCACTGCAGGGTGACCGCCACCCACTCGCCAGACTGCACCCAGTTCTGCTTGTTCGAGTGCGTGTGTACCCGCCACCGATAGGCGTTGGCCAGGCCGGACGTACCGACGTAGAAGTTGATCCAGCGTAGCTTGTTCACGTCGGACACCTTGAAGATCAGGCGAATTGCCTTACCTTTCAGACTCACCGCTGGGCCGCCCAACCGCTCCAGGTTGGCTTGGTCGGCATTGGTCCCGTCCACGCCGGCCTTCCCGGCGGTGATCAGCGAAACGGACTGCGTGCCGCGTACGAATTCGGTGGTGTTGTCGAAGATGACCTTCTCGACGTTGCCACCGGTGGCGGTCCATCCATGATCCTTCTGGAAGTTCTGCGACCAGGATGCCGGAGTCAATGTCGCAACGACGGAGGGAGCGCCGAGCAGCACAGGGCGGGCCGGTCCGCTGTTGAAGATCCTGGTACCCAGGATGGTCGCACCGGCCCCAGCCACCATCACACCAGCTCCGACCGCACTCGCCTTGAGCAGAGATCGCCGCGAGGGGGCTCGGTGGGACTTGGGCCGTAGTGGATCACTCATGGCCGCCACATTAGTCCCCGGGTCGACCGGGCAGGGATCCCGGTGCTATAGCCTCCCCTTCAAGATCTGGGCCTTTAGTGCAATTCTCACCGATAGCAACGAAGACCCTATCGATCGCCTTGGCGAAATAGTCGTTTCCAGGCCCCGCGCCCCTTTTCGCCGACGCGCAGCGGGTCGGCATCGTCGATGGGCACTTACAGTAGTTGCGGCATGCCGGCTACGACGTCAACCTCGGCCGCGTCCTGTTCAGGCATGCGCCACCGCATGCCTGATGCCCTCGTCACGGTCAGCTGGCTCATCGCCGTCACAGCGGGAGGCAGCTGGCGCGAGCATGCCGGCGACGCCGCATCGTCCCCACCGGCGGTGACGGAATGCGCCTCGGCAGGTGACACCTTTCGGCGAACGCCCCGGCCGGTCGGGGATACCGGGGGTCAAAAGCCGGTGGGGTGGGAGGTCACACTGCGGGGGCGGAACAGCTACGTCCTGCGCAACATGGGAAGCCAGCCGGTCCGAGAGGTCCAGATCGACGATTTGGACGGGGGCCATCCACGTTGACGGCGACGAGGTCGTGGGCCCGGCGAGTCGGTCACCTTCTGAACCGCAATGCTGGACGTGCATGAGCTCCGAGTTCGCTGGGACGGCAGCGACGGCTGGACGCTTTTCCCGCTACCGTAGTTGACCTTGATTCCGCCCTCTCACCACCTCTGCGAGTTGCGCGGCGGGTTGAGGTCCATCATTTGGCCGTAGTCGAAGAGGCAGCGGGGGTCCGCGAGTCCTGGTTCCACCGGTCTATTAACGCCGTTGTGGAACGATGGAAGACGTGGGAACTGCAAAAACAACTACGCCTGCCATCTCGCCGCTCGCTGGTGAGCCGATCAAGCGTGCCGACGCCGAGCGGCTCGCGGGAGTGCTGAAGGCATTCGCCGACCCGGCCCGGCTGCGACTGCTCAGTCTGATCCAGTCCGCCCCGGACGGCGAGGCGTCCGTCGGTGACCTCACCGAGCCGCTCGGCCTCTCCCAGCCGACCGTGAGTCATCACCTTCGGATCCTCACCGAGGCCGGCCTGCTCGAGCGCGAAAAGCGGGGCGTCTGGGCGTACTACCGGCTCGTGCCGTCCGCGATCGCGGCGATCGCCGACCTCTTGACTCCGCCCCGCAAGCGGGCGACGAAAAGGCCCGCTGAGCGGCGCTATCGAAGGCCGGCGCACCGGTCTTGCCGGCACAGAGACAATGGCACCCGCTCTGGTCACGGCTGGCTTGAGCACGCCGGCAAGTCTTGCCTCATCATCGCTTCGAACTGATCGTATCGATGGCGACACGGTGGGAATGTGTGCTCGGTCCGAAGGTGCAACACAAGGCCGTGCTGTAGCTGCTGTCGCGCTGCGGCGGCCCGGCCGGGTTGCGCAAGGCCAGCTGGGCGCAAACCGGTCGCGATCGCGGGCAAGTACGCGCCTCGGATGGGCGAGCGCTTGGTCGAGCAGACCATGACTGCCCTGGACGAGCAGACCGTCAGGGTTCCCGGCACCGCCGCGGCCGAGACGATCCTGCCGAGGCTGGCCGACGGCCTACGTGACGTGCTTCAGCAGCGCGACCAGGTCGCCGCCGAGTTGGAGAGGATGCTCGATGTACACCCTCTTGCCTCGGTCCTGACCGCGATGCCCGGCATCGGCGTCAGGACCGCCGCCCGGATCCTGTTCGAAGTCGGCGACGGCAGCGCCTTCGCCACCCCCGGACACCTCGCCGCCTACGAACGGGTTTGCGCCGACACCGCAGCAGGAGACGAGCTTCGCGAGAGCGCGGACGAGTACGGCATTGAAGGCGACATCCGGCAGTTCACCGACTCGATGACCTCACCGGCGCGGACCGTCGTCCTATCGCCGCTGCTGGTCGCGGTGGAGGCGGTCGAGGCAGGTGCCGTACCGGTTTCGCCTGATCATCCGGACATCGTGCGCCGGGTCGACCAGACCCGACGGCGGCCGGGATCGTGGGAGCGGTCCGCGCCGCGACAGATTGAGTGGTCGGGCGCGGGTCGTGCGATCCTGCGGCCGGACTGGACGGTCGAGGCGGCCTGGCTGCTCGATTCCCCGTCTTACGACGGGGAGATCGACCGATTGGCCGCACTCGGGCAGCGGCTCCTGACGCCCGACGAATGGGAATATGCGTGCGGTGCGGGCGCGACGACCCTGTTCCGATGGGGCGACGCCAACCCGCCAAGCGGCCCATGGTCAGCGAGAACCGGACCCCACCGCGTGCCCAACCTGTTCGGTCTCCACATCGGCCAAGGCCCCTACCAGGAAGAGCGCACCACCGAGCGAGGCGTCGTCTGCGGTGGTGACGGCGGGAGCGCGGTCTGCGGCGGATCCGGCGAGTTTCTGGCCTGGCTCACGATCGCCACCGCTTTCCGCGACGTCCACTACGCGGCAGAGGTCGCAGCAGACGCTTTCGTACTTAACGTACATGATCAAGTGCCGTGGGAGTGCGGCTACCACGGAGGGCACTTCCCAGATGCAGGCCATCGGGTCGCGTCCGAAGATCCTTGCCACTGCTGTGCGAGGTCACTCATGGGCGTGTAGACGTTGGACGGCGGCATACTTCCACGATCATCTCTTTCCGCTGATGCTGGTGGTAGGCCCAGCGGGAACGCGCGTCAAGTCCGGACCTGTTGGCGCCAGGGGAAGGCCGGGAGCAGAAACGAGATCGCACCCTCGTCCTCCGTCCGTATCCCGGCCTTCCCACCGTAGACCACCCGCCGAAAGGGACGCCAACGTGTCGATGCACCTGCCGATCCGCCCGGACTGGACCTGCGCGGCGTGCGGTGACCTGTGGCCCTGCCCGACCCGCAGACGGCAGCTGACCGCGCACTACCACCAGACGCCGGTGTCGTTGATGGTGTATCTGATCGGGTTCTTTGTCGAAGCCTGCCAGGACCTGCCGGGCGTGCCCGCTGGGATGCTCCACCAGCGGTTCCTGGCCTGGCCGGCGGCGACGGCGGCGGGTGACTGGCATGACAGCGCCCCCGCCGGTGGACAGGTGGCGGGGGCGCTGAGGCCGGTTCCGGCTATCGGGCGGTGACCAGGCCGTCCGGCTCGGGATCGTCGGGATCTTCGTCGGTGGCGGGCTGCAGCGCGTCGTCCATGGCCTCGATGGCGCTGCGTTGCATCCGTACGCGGACGTGAGAATAGATGTCCGCCGTTGTGTGAATGTGGGCGTGGCCGAGGAGTTCCTTGATCGTGATCAGTTCCACGCCCTGTTCCAGGAGCAGTGTGGCGCAGGTGTGCCGGAGTCCGTGGAACTTGATGTAGCGGACGTCGGCGACCTCGCAGAGCACCTGGTGGTTGCGGTGCACGGTCGCGGCTTCCAGGGGGCCGCCGGTCGGGTTGGCGAACACCAGGCCGAGATCCCGCCACTTCTCGCCTGCCTCGCGCCGGTCGATGTCCTGGCGTGCCTGGTAGCGCTTGAGGGAGGCGACGCATTCACGGGGCAGGATGATCCGCCGCGCGGACCGGTAGGTTTTGGTGGGCAGGAAGGTCGGGCCGCCCTTGGTGCGGGCCAGGGTGCGCCGCACGTAGAGGTGCCCGGAGTCCAGGTCGATGTCTGCCCAGTGCAGACCGAGCAGTTCCCCGCGCCGCAGGCCGGTGCGTAGCGCCAGTTCGTAGAGGGTGCCGTGCCGGTGGTAGGCGGCGGCCAGGAGGTACTTGCGGGCTTCACCGGCGGTGAACGGCTGGAAGTCGCTGCGTGGGGTGGGCAGGCGGACGGCCGAGGTGACGTTGCGGCCGATCAGGTCCTCCCGGACCCCGTGCGCCAGGGCGGCGGACAGGATGGCGCGGATGTAGCGCTGAGCTTCCCCCGGTTTGCCGGACTGCTCTTCTGTGATGGGTCAGGCCGCGGCTGCGGCCGGGGTGTGCTGTCGTTCGTAGTCGATCGGGGACAGGTTGCCAAGGCTTGAGTGGCGTCGGCGTGGGTTGTACCAGGCCTCGATCCATTCGAAGATGGCGTTGGCCAGTTCCTGGCGGGTAGCCCAGGGCTGACGGTCGAGCAGCTCGAGCTGCATCGAGCCGAAGAACGACTCGACCAGCGAATTGTCGTAGCAGTCGCCGATGGAGCCCATCGAGCCGAGCAGCCCGGCAGTGCGCAGCCGTTGTCCGAAGGCCCAACTGGTGTATTGACTGCCGTGATCGGAGTGCACCACGGTCTGCCCCTCGATGGGGCGGCGTCGCCAGCGGGCCATGTCCAGGGCGTCGATGACCAGTTCCGAGCGCAGGTGGTCGGCGATCGACCAGCCCACGATCCGGCGGGCGAACACGTCCAGCACGACGGCGCAGTACACCCAGCCGCCCTGGGTGCGGTGCTGGGTGATGTCGGTGACCCACAACGCGTCCGGCCGTTCGGCGACGAACCGCCGGTTGACCAGGTCCGAACTGGGCTGGGCGGCAGGATCACGCACAGCGCAGCCTTTGCGGCGGCGCCGGTAGATGCCCTGCAGGCCGGCGTGCCGCATGAGCCGCTCGACGCGTTTGCGGCCGCACCGCACGCCTGCGGCGAGCCGCAGCTCGGCGTGTACCCGCGGCGATCCGTAGGTGCCCGCGACATCTGATGGACCTCGCGGATCAGCTCACCGAGCGCCTGATCTGCCACCGCTCGGGGCGACGCCGGCCGACCGCGCCAGTCGTAGTAGCCCGAGGTCGACACCCCGAGGACCCGGCACGCCACCGCCACCGCGATCCCACCGGCGGCGAGATCGGCGACGACCGGGTAGATCATTTTGGGAGGACGTTCTCCCGCGCGAAGTAGGCCGCGGCCCGGCGCAGGATCTCGTTTTCCACCTCCAGGCGCCGCTTCTCCTTGCGCAGCGCCGCCAACTCTTTGCGCTCGTCGCTGGTCAGGCCCTCGCGCGTGCCGTCGTCGGTGTCGGCCTGGGCCAGCCAGTTGCGCAGACACGACTCCGAGATCCCGAGATCCTTGGCGATCTCCCGGATCGGCTTGTCCCGCAGCCGAGCCAACTCGACCGCGCGCTGACGAAACTCCGGCGGGTGTGGTGCGGGCATCCGAACTCCTCCCTCGGCGACCAGTGTCGCCTCAGCTCAGGTGTCCGGGAAACCGGGGGAAGCTCAATCCTCGTCCTGCACCACGTCGAAGCGAACCGCTACGCATGATGAGAATTTCCCCGATGGTGGAACTCGGGGGCGGCTGCGGACAGGTACAGGTGTGACAGCTGAGATGCGGGTCCGGATCCGGGCCGGAGACACCGATGCGTTCGGTGAGCTCTTCGATGAGCATGCAGATGCGGTTCATCGGCATGCGGTGTGGAGTGGGGGCGATCCGGTTCAGGCCGAGGATGTGGTGTCGCTGACCTTCCTTGAGGCGTGGCGAATCCGCGAATCCTTGCATCCGGATGGAGACAGCCTGCGGCCGTGGCTGCTCGGGATCGCCACCAATGTGCTGCGCAACCGCAGGCGGGCGGCGCGCCGGCACCGGGAGGCATTGCGGCGATTGCCCGTACGCGACACCGTCCCGGACTTCGCTGACGAGGTGGTCGCCCGGATGCACGATGCCGACCAGGTGGCTGCGGTCATGGCGGGACTGCAGGCGCTGCGCCGGGCGGACCGGGAGGTGTTCCTGCTCTGCGTGTGGTCGCAACTGGACTACGCGGCGGCGGCCGAGGCGCTCGGTGTACCCGTCGGGACTGTGCGTTCGCGGCTGTCGCGGGCCCGGACCCGGCTGCGGGTGCTGGCACAGCAGGAGATGGCGCGTACCCGAATGATCCCCGTCGAGCAGGGAGAGTACCGATGAGCGAGCCCACCGCCCCCCAGGTGCCGGCCATGCCGGCGCTGCGCCGGCAGGCACTGCGGCATCATCTGGTGAACGAAATCGAGCGGCCGGCCCGTCGGCCACGGCGGATGCTGGTGCTCGCGCCTGCGGCCGGCGTGCTGGCGGTCGCTGTTTCGGCCGGGGCGATCGCCCAGCCCTGGGCACCGGAGGGCGCGCCGCTGGTCGTGACGGTCGAGCAGGGCGACCGCAGCGGCGCGACGTTGCTGCTGAACCGGATGGCGGCGGCTGCCGCCGACCGGCCGGGAGCATCGTCCAGCGAGGGTGCGTACGTCTACATCAGGAGCCGAGGCGCGTTCGCCGTGCTGGGTGACGGCCCGGCGCGGCTGCAACCGGTGCACGATCGGGAGATCTGGATCCCGCGCGACGAGCGCGGTGACGGCCTGCTCCGGCAGCCGTTCTTCGACATGCCGATCATCGGTGTCATCCCGCAGCGGGAAAAGCTCACGGACGTGACGCCGAACGCGGAACTGGTCGATCTGCCCAGCAATCCGGACGCCCTGCTGGAAAAGCTCTACCGGGAGCGCGACGAGGGTGGCAGAGGCAACAGCCGCGACGGCGCGGCGTTTACCGCGATCGGCGACATCCTGCGCGAGTCGCTGGTACCGCCACGGACGACTGCCGCGCTCTACCAGGCCGCGGCGAAGATTCCGGGAGTCGAGGTGGTCCGCGGGGTCACGGACGCGGCCGGGCGGCGGGGGGTGGCTGTCGCGTACACCGAGCGGAGCCAGCGCAAAGAGTGGATCTTCGATGAACAAACGTACGAATACCTCGGTGAGCGCAGTTACCTCGTGGCGGACACCGCCGACGGGCCGGCGGGGACGGTGCTGGGCACGACTGCGGTGCTGCAGCGAGCCGTGGTGTCGAACCTCGGACAGCGCCCAGAGAGGTAGCTGCCAAGCAACCGGCGGGATCAATGCTGGTTGCGGTGCTGGCGGACGAGGTTGTCGAGGTGGTTCAGGGTGCGGCTGAGCAGCGAGATCGTGGAGGGGTAAGACAGCACAGGCGAGGCTCCCGGTCTGGGCATCGGATTTGGTCGACTGCCCTCTTACCTGGAGCCTCACCCTCATCGACCTCCGGGCTCGCCGCACCCGCCCTGAGCTGCCGGATCAACTTGGAAAAGGCTCAATGTAACACCGTCCGATACCAACAAAGATATCACTGATCAGTCAACGTATTTTGGTAACGCTTCCATAGCCGAAGGATCCATTCATTAGATTCCGGCGGCGGCTCAATAGTGACCACGGGTGACGGTGCCGACTCCACCAAATGAAGCAGCGTCCAGGCCAGGCCAAAGCATTCGTCAACCCCAAAGCTACCTACGAGCAGCCGCGCCTCCTCGTCCGTAACGGGCTTCTCAATCGCGTGTAGAGCTAGCTCTAGCTGCTCAAACGCCTCGTCGCCCTCTTCCGAGTCGTCTTCCTCCGACGGCAATGGACCAAACTCACAGAAGACGCGAACCTCATCCCTGACTGTCACGACTACCTCTCACAGAAGATGCGGGTAATTCGTTCTATAATATTGCATGATGCCCTTGATCTGCGGGTTGAAGTGGCTGGCATCCCCGTAGACATCTTGTCCGATCTTCCGAAGGTCCCAGAGATCTTTCGCGAGAACCTCTCGGAAGCTCAGGCCTGCGTCGAGCCGCTTGGTCTTCCTGCCCTTGGAACCATACGTTCTAGTCAGGAGGTGGTCTGCATGCGACATCATTACGGCCGCATGATCACGGTGGGGAAGGTGAGCCAAAGCAGTTTGTGGAATGTGATTGGGTGTAAGTCCATCACCAGATCGGGCCCTATCTTCCAGGTCGCCGAAACGGCCTACTTCGCCTTCCTCGACTGCCATGCGCGGAGGTGCCCCATTCGCACAGCGGCAAGATGTCGCGTGATCTGGATCTGAGCCTCCGCAGTTGTGTACGAGGACCGGCTGGTCACCGGCCATCACATAGTACGTGTGGATGTCGTCGACGGTGAGGTCACGCATCACCTTGGAGCCGGTGAAGTTGCGGACCGCGGTGACGTATTGGATCTGTCCGTCGGGGCCGATCAGGGTGGATTCGCCGGGGACCAGGTCGGCCGCGTCGATCCAGGTGCCGGTGGTGGCGTCCCAGAATGGGTGGTGGGCTGTGGTCTTGAGGACCGTCGTGGTCGGTCCGCGTGTGCTGCGGTCGCCGTTGCCCTCGTTCACGGGCTTTCTGTCCGCCGTGGTGTCGGCGGGCTGGTCGGAGACGGTGACATCCGTCAGTTCCAGATCACGGTTGGCATGCAGCACGGTGACCTGACGGGCACCGTCTTGCCCGGTGGCCGGGTCGGTGGCCCGGACCTCGTCACCGATGGTGACTTCGGAGATCGCCCGCGTGGTGCCGTCAGCCATCAGGATTCGGGTGTCCGGGTCGAAGCTGTGCCGAGGCGCGCAGGAGGCGAGGTCCGCCGGGTCTTGCTTTGCATTGTCCGAGGCGGTGACGTCGTGTTGCTCCTCGGCGCGCCGGTTCTCCTTTCTGGGTTCCTTGTTCGTTGGCTCCGGCTTTTTCGGTTTGACTTGCTTGGTCGGCGCCTTTTCCTTCTTCGGTGCGGTCTGCGGCTTCTCCGGCTTTGCCTGTTTCGACGGCTTCGGCTTTGGCTTGGGTTTCGGTTTCGGTTTGGGCTTCTTCTTCGCGGCGGGTTTCTTTTTCTTCTTCGGTGGTTTCGGTTTCTTGGGCACCTTTTTCATTACATCGTTGAGCAGCTTTCGGCCGGCGTTGATCGCATCGTATGCGCGCCGCATCGTCGTCTGGGCACCGTCGATGATCCGCTTCCACAACCGGTAACCCTCAAACGCCCGTTCCGCGGCCTTGTACAACGACCGGCCCACCTTGAGCGCCTTGATCGGACCCAACGCGTTGGATGCCAGATCGACGCAGTCCCAGAGGCTGCCACCCAGACAGCCCTGCAACGCGTTGTAGCCGATCATGTCGAGCAGCATGCCGACGCCGACCTGGAGCAGAATGTCCAGCAGTGAGACCTGGCCTTCCCGCTGCGCCCGCTGGAACTCGGCCTCCTGCTGCGCGATCTGCGCCCCAGCGGCCTGCATGTCGCGGTCGCGTTGTTCCATCGCATCGTTGTAGACATCCATCGCGGCCTGGTAGCGGCGCAGTGCGCAGGCGTAGTCGTATTCGCCGCACTTGCCATCCACCGCGTTACCGGTGGTGTCGGTATTCGACAGCGGATCGCCTTCGGCATATGCAAAGCGGTTAGCCGAACCCGACGTCGGGGTCGGACTGTTGTCAGCGGTGTCGCGGGTGTCGAACGCGCCGGTCTGCGGGTCGTACCACCGCGACCACATGTTGACCTTGCCGGTGGTCTGATCCGTCCATTCCTGCTGGAAGCCCAACTTGCCGACCATGCCGGTAGCGGAGAGCACCTTGCCCCACGGGTCATAGGACACCGAACCGGTCAACGCGGTACCGGTGTCGGTGAACTCGCCGACCACGTCGGTGTGGGCGTCGGTCCACGCGTAGCGTCTCGCGCTCCCGGAAGTTACCGCCACCAGGCTGTCTGCGACGTCGCGGACGTAGACGGTGCTGCCGTCGGCGGCGACGTCGTTGCCGAGACCGGTGTAGCTCATCCCGGCCTGCAGCATCCGGCCCAGGCCGTCGTAGCTGTAACTCGTCGATCCCCCGGTCTTGGTGCCCTGCACCGTCACCTGGTTGAACGCATCGGTCTGCGTGACGACCGTCTGTCCACCGCTGGTGGTCGACTGCAGGGTTCCGCGTGGCGTGTACTGGTAGGTCGTACCCGAGGAGTCGGAGACCAGCTGGTTGCGCTGGTCGTAGGTGAACGTCGTGGTTCCGGCCTGGACGCGGTTGCCGGACTTGTCGTAGGCGTACACCACCGGGGTGGTGCCGTTGTCCCACAGGGTCAGCCGGTTGGCCAGGTCATACTCGTATGTGTTGGTTGACGCCCCGGTAAACCCGGTGGTCGTCTTCTTCGTCAGGCTGTCGTTCAGGTTCCACTCATAATTGATCTTGGCGATCGTGGTGCCGGACGTATTCTTCAGCGTGTCCGAGGTCAGCTGCTGCAGATCGTTGTAGCCGAACGTCCGGACCGTACCGGGATAGTTGATCTTCTCCACCCGCGACATGACGTCGTAGCCGTACGTCATGTTCACGCCCGCGGTCGCGTTCTCGACCTTCAGCGGCCGGCCTGCCGTGTCGTAACTGTAGGACGTCGTGCCGGCGGCGTCGGCCCGTGAGGTCAGCGCACCGTCACCGTTGTAGGTGTACGAGGAGTTCCCGGAGACACCACTGATCGAGGTGACCAGACCCCGATCGTCGTAGGCGATCTGGTTCGTCCCGGCGGAACCGGCGAACGACGCCATCCGGCCGGCCTTGTCATAGGTGAAGGTCTTGTCCGTGGTCGTGGCCTGCGCGCCGGTACCGGAACTCTTGAGCAGGCGCCCCATCGCGTCGTACTCGGAGGTGACCGTCACCCCACCCGGCGAGTCCAGCCGTGTCAGGCGGCCGCCCTTGTCGTATGTCATGGTGAAGGTGCGGTCGGCCGTGTTCGGCGTCGACGTCGTAGCTGGCTCGATCTGCGACTCGGGCAGACCCCACGCGTTGTACGTGGTCACGAACTTGTTGCCCCGGCCGTCGGTGAACCGGGTCTGCCGGCCGTTCAGGTCGTAACCGAACTCTGTCGTGATCGTCTGCGACGGGCCGATCGACTCACGTTGCGTCACCAACTGCCCGAGCGTGTCGTACGCGAACGTCTTCGTGGCCTTACGGGCATCGGTGAGCGCGACCGGGTTGCCGGAGACATCGAAACGCTGCGACTCGTTGCGCAGCAACACCCCGGCTGCCGAGTAGTCCGACGCGCTGAACTGCCGGCCGGCGAAGTCGTAGGCGGCCGTGGAGTAGGTGCCGTCCGGTGCGGTCGTGCGGATCACCCGGCCGGCACCGTCATAGGTCATCGTCGTGACCTGGCCCGCCCCGTCGGTGATCCGGGTGGGCTGGCCGACACTGTTGTACTCGGATCTGGTCACGACCTTCGTCGGCGAGGTCACCGAGGTCGGCCACGGGCTGCCGCTGTCGTACCGGTACTCGGTGGTGTACGCGGCGCCGGTCTGGCGTACGGCGGAGGTGCTGGTCAGCGTACGGCCGAGGTAGTCGAACGTCGATGACGCCTTCGCACCGTTCGGGTCGGTGTGCGACAGCAGGTTGCCCAGCAGGTCGTACTCGTACGTGGTGACACCCTGGTCCGGGGCAACGATCTCGGTGTTTCGTCCCAGCAGGTCGTACTTGTATTCGGTCCTCGCCCCGAGCGGGTCGGTACTGAACCGGATCTGGCCAACCTCGTCGTACTCGACCGTCGTCTTCGCCGTCAGCGTCGTCTGTGACGGCTCAGGCGTGGTGTAGGCAGGCGATTCCTGTTCGACCATCCGGCCGAGCGCGTCGTAACGGTTGATCGTGACGTTGCCGTACGAGTCCTGCTGCTCGGTGACCTCACCGAAGGTGTTGAAACCGACCCGGCTCTCCGCCACCGCGGTGACTGGGGCACCTTCGCCGAGCACCGTGCTCACCGGCGGGCTCGTGGTCACCACGCCCCTGCCGGCTTCGTCGTTGAGGATGTAGCTGGTCTGCCCATTGGGACCGGTCACCGAGGTGACCGAGCCGCTGGTGTCCAGACCGTAGGTGGTGCGGCTGACCTGCGCGGTCGCCGCGGGCGCCGTTCCGGCCAGCAGCTGGCCGACCTCGGCCGACGTCAAAGCCTGCTGGTAGGACTGGACGTCGTCGATGAGACCGGCGAACAGTCCGGATCCGGCCGTCTGGGCGCCGACACGCAGGTCGGTGGCCTGGTTGTTGAAGTGTTCCGTGGTCGAGAGTGACCCCTTGACCACGCCGTCGACATACAGCGAAGCGGTGCTGGCGCCGCCGGGCGTGGTGGCCGGCGTGACCACGACCGCCAGGTGCTGCCAGGCTGAGGTGGCGGACCCGATGGTGGAGTTGCTGGACTGGAACCCGACCGTGCCGTCCGCTCGGCGGACTGCCATGGTCAGCCGCCAGGAGTTGGCGGCCTTGTCGTAATAGAGTTTCAGCGCCGAGTTGTTGAGATCGCCTCCCATGACCAGGACATGCCGGTCGGCGCTGGTGTCCGTCAGCTTGGCCCAGGCCGCCACGGTGAACGCCCGGGTGGTGTCCACCGGCGCCTGACCGACGATCGATCCGGCGGTGCTGCCGGTGAACGACGCCGAGCCACCACGGTCGGTCGACCAGGCAACGGTGCCGTCGACCGTGCCGGTGTTGTTGCCGGCAGCGTCCGCGGTCGTGGCGCCGCCGGTCTGGTCGAGCTTCCAGCGCGTCGTCGGTGTCAACCCGTCGGCGAGGAAGGTGGTCTGCTGACGGGCCCGGCCGAGCCTGTCGTACGCGGTGTCGGAGCGGCCGAGCGTGGTGGTGCCATTGGACAGCGTGGTGCTGACGACGTCGTCCTCGACCGAGTACTCGTAGCTGGTGATGCGTTTGGTCGTACCGTTGGTGTCGGTCACCTCCGCGGTCGCGGTCAGGGTTCGGCCCGCGGCGTCGTAGGTGCCGGTGGACTTGGACCGGCCGTTGTTGGTGACCTGCGCGACCTTCTGACCTGCGGCGTTGTACGTGTTGTCTTCCATCACGTACGACGCGCCTGTGCTCGGGTCCTTGCGGACCACCGTGCGCGGCAGGTTGTTGTCGGTGTAGGTGTACTCGGTGACCCAGCCCATGGCGTCCGTCTCCGACGCCAGCCGGCCGGCCGGGTCGTAGGCCAGCGACCGCATCGTCAAGTCTCTCGCCGTACCACCTTCGGGTGGAGTCCAGTTCTTCACCACGGTCTTGAGTTCGTTACCGACCGCGTCGAAGGTGGTCTCGACGGTGCTGCCGTCGGCGTTGATCTCCTTGGTCAGGCGCCCGTACGCGTCGTAGCGGAACTCGGTGGTCTTGTTCGTCGCGTCGGTCTGGGAAATCCGTCGGCCGAAGGTGTCGTAGCCGTAGCTGAGCGTTCGGGAAGCGTCGCCGCCGGTGGTGTCCGCAGCTGTTTCGGAGGTCAGCGACCCGTCGACGTTGTAGACCAGCGTCGTCACCGGGCTGTGCTTCGCGCTGGTGACCGCGTTGGTGACCGCGGGGTCGGCCACCGTCACGACCCGGTCCAGGCGGTCGTAGGTGTAGGTGGTGGTCGGTCCGACGTTGCCGTTGACGACCTCGATCTCCTTGGTGGTGCGGCCGAGTCCGTCGTATTCGTACCGGGTGATCGCACCGGCCGGGTCGGTCTGCTCGGCGATGTCACCGTTGGCGTAGTAGAGGATCCGCTGGAGGCTGCCGTCGGGCTTGGTCACCTTCCACGGCAGGCCAGCCGGTGCTGTTGCGGTGCCGTAGCCGCCGCCGGCGGGACCGGCCGTGGTGCCGTCGGTGTAGGTGATTGTCGTGCGGCGGCCGAGCGCGTCGGTTTCGCTGGTCCGGTTGCCGTTCGCGTCGTAGGTGTACGTGGTCAGGTACGTGCTGTCGGTCGCCGAGGTGGAACCTTGCCCGCGGACCTCCATCAGCCGGTCGTTGAGGCTGTTCGGCGGCGGGTTGGCGTCGGTGGCGTTCGGGTAGTAGCTCGAGTACGCCGTCGAGCACAGATTCGCCGACCGGTCCTGGCAGGTCGTGACCGCTACGACGTTGCCACGCGCGTCGTGCTCGTTGATCGTCATGTTGCCGTTGGGATCGGTGACCGTCCGTAGCTGGCCTTTGCCGCTGTAGCCGTACCGGGTGGTGTTGCCCAACGCGTTGACGTCGGCGACCTTGCGCCCGTACATCAGGTCGTTGGTCGTCGCCGTGATGGAGTCGTCCGGGCCCTGCACCCGGTACTCGACCTCGCCCGTGGGTGCCGACTTCACGGCGTTACGTGCCTTGAACTGGTACGACGCCTGCGATTGGTCGATCACGGACTGGTAGAACGCGACCTCGGCGAGGCTACCGCTGAAGTAGTTCGTTCCGCCGTCGACGCCCCAGAAGTTGCCGCCGACGACAGAGCCGATTTTGGCGGAGCCCAGCGAGTAACGCGATGTTCCCGGCGTGAGCTTCGTGGGGCCGGTCGACGACTGTGCTACGGCCCCGTCGACGTAGAGCGTCTGCGTGGTGCCGTCGGTGGTCAGCACCGCGTGGTGCCATTTACCGTCGTTGACCGCCGTCTTGCTGGCCAGCGAGGGACGCCACCCCAGTCCGGTGAGTTGGTTGCAGTCGTACAGCTGAAGATTCGTGCCGTCGACCGTGGACGAGCCCGGTAGGTAGAGACACCGGGACGAACCCACGTTGCGCAGCATCCCGCCGTCGGCCCGCCATTTGTGGGCGGCTTTGCTCGGGACACAGTCCCAGATCTCGACCGGCGTGCCGTTGGCCGTGCCGTCGCTCTGCGGGACCATGCACTTGCCGAACGCTTGAATCGTGAAGGTGCTGTTGGTGGTGTCGGTGGGGACCAGTGACCAGTTTTGGGCGGCGGTGCCGTTACACGTGTAGGACTGGATGTCGGTGCCGTTGGTGGTGGTGCTGCTGGTGAGATCGACGCACTTGCCGGCCGCGCTGACCGCGTTGATCGGGCCGGTCGGTGTCGTTGACGGCGACAGCGCGCGCAGTTTGCCGTCCGAAGTGATCCACATCGTTGGCACGTCGTACTGACCGACAGGGCTGGGTGTGTTGGGGCTCGGTCCGAGCAGCACGCTGCGGGAGGCGCTGGTGTTGAACCACATCGACACCGAGCTGGTCGTGGCCGGCGTCATCTCGGAGGGCAGAGCCACGAACGAGCTGGCGCCGTCGAACAACGCCGCCGAGCCGTGCTCCTTGCCGAACGGGCCGTCCACCACGTTCAGGTCGACACTGTTGAAGGTGGCGTCACCACCGTTGACCTCGTTGGCCGCTTGCTGGTGTCCCGCGGGATCGGCCAAGCGCCAGTAATTCGACGGTGCGCCACCGAGCACCGCGCTCTCGTACACCTTGGTGGAGCCCATGAGTACGGGGGCTCGCGGCTTCCACACACCGCCGTTGCCGTCGGTCAGCTGAGTCACCCGGCCGGTGTCGCCGTCATAGACGATGGCGGCGGCGGTGCCGCCCGAGGGACGCGATGCCTTGGTCATCGGCTTGACGGCCGCGTTGGCATTCTTCAGTGTTTCGACCACTGGCCGTTCCAGGGCCGAGTCGAAGTACGCCACTTCGGCGATCGACCCGGTGAACCGCTCGATCCGGCCCTGATTCGACACGTCGTCGTAGTGCGGCTGGTTGGGCCAGCCGCCGCCGAGGAAACCCTTGCCGAGGTAGGAACTCTTCGGGCTCATGTCCTGCACGGTCACGTCGTTCTCGGAGTCGACCCGCTCCCCGTCGACGAACAGCTCCTGCCGGTTGCCAGAGGCCGACAACACCACGTGGTGCCATTGACCGTCGGCCACCACCTTGTTTTCGGACACCATCGGGTCGTGCTTGCCATAGGGGAACAGCTGATACAGCGGCCGGTTGTTGCTGCACGTCCAGATGTGCATCGGGGCGCCGCTCGCCATGCCCTCGGACTCCAGGCACAGACCGGAGTTGACGTTGACGATCTGGCCGTCTACCTGAACGTCCCACGTCTGGTTGCCCTGTGTGATGTCGCAGGCGCCCGCGACCAGATCGCTGCCGTTGGTGAAGCCGTGGTCTTCGGTGTCCAGGCACCTGCTGACCCCGCCGGTGGTGACCTTCAGCATCCCGTCCAGCGTCCAGGTGAAGTTCTGGTTGGCCCCACCCGTGCAATTGGTCAGCGTGACGGCCGCGCCGTTGGTGCTGGACACGGTCAGGCACTGACCGTTGCCCGAGGACTGCAGCGGGCCGATCAAGGTGCCCTTCTGTGGCGCCTTCGGGAAGCCGCCCCTCAGTTTGCCGTTCGAGTCGATGTACAGCGTCGGGTTGTAGGCCCGGTAGGTGCTGGTCGCGGTCGAGGTGACGTCCTCCATCGACTGGCCGTAAAGGACACCGGCGCCGTCGCTGAGGGTGGTCTTGAACCACATACTGATAGCCTGGTTCGTGGCGTCGCCAGCCAGCTTCAACGGCAGCTGAACCTGTGACGTCGTACCGTTGAAGCCGGCCGCCGTGGCGGTCGATCCGGCGAGCGGGCCGGGCTGGCCCAGCGTCACGTCGGTGTACGTGCCGCCGTCGGTGCCCCCGTTCTCCAGCACCGAACTCTGAGCCGTGTTCCGGCCGACCGGCTCGTTCAACCGCCAATATGAGTACGGCCGTACGTTGGCGACCGCGGTCGGATACACCGACCGCGAGGTGGCGTAGTCGTAGGTGTGGCAGGCTGTCGCACTTGTCGGCGGGCACACCGCGGTCAGCGCGCCAGCGGTGTAGGTGTACGTCCACGTATTCGCGGTACTCGCGTCACCGGCCACCGCCGCGTTCGTGGTTACCGAGGCCACCCGCGGTGGCGACGTGGCCGTCCATTGGAAGTTCAGCGTGCGGCCGGACGCGGCGAGGATACGCGAGACGAGGTTGGCGCTGGTGTAGGTGAAGGTGTGGGCGAGACCGGCGCTGTCCTTGATCGTGGAGATCCCGAACTTGCCGTCGGCGAGCGTGCGCCCGAACTCGTAGGTCGTACCGCTCTTCTCGATGAGCCGATACCCGCCGGCGTCGAGCTTGCTCAAGGTGGCGGATCGACCCGCGGGCGAGGAGAACGTGTTGTCGGCGTTACGGCCGAACGTTGTCTCGCGGCCGTCCGGGTGGGTTACGGTCACGGTGTTGACCGCAGTGCTGCTCCCGACGGTCGCCGTCTTCTCCATGGCCTGGGCATCGAGCACGCTCGACCAGCCCACGCCGAAAGCCTGATCGGTGCGCGGGTCGATGCTGTTGTATGAGCGGGCGATCTCCAGGGGCGGCCCGACCGTGGTGACCGTCGCGTCCCGGGCAGTGGATGTGTAGTTGCCGATGACTGGATCGAAACCCTGCCCGGTGTTCTGCGACAACCCGGACGTGACCGGCGGCTGCGGCACCGGTGTGGTGAGTAGCTGCTTCACCAGATATTTGGCGTTGGAGGTTAGGCCGTCCTCGACCTCGACGGTCCAGTAGTAGTTCTCCCCCCACACCAGGGTCCCGGCCGGAACCGTCCACGACTTCTTTGTGATCAAGGACGAGGTCGCGATCTGCGTCTTCGCGTCCTTGGCATAGACGACGAACCGGTACCGCATCGACTTGGGCCAGTTGTCCGGGTCGACTGCGTCGGCCACCAGTTCCGGCCGCAGCGTCGCCACCGACGCCCCGTACGCCGGGTACTGCTCGTTGACCTGGGGGTCTACGTTGTAGTCGTAGGTCAGCGACAGGTACGGGGCGTACGTGCCGCCAGCGGCGTCCTTGGAGGTGAACCGCTTCCAGCCGGCCGAATCGGTCTCCGAGGCGGTCAACGCCAGACCGAAGTTCGCCACGGTGCCGCTGGTCCAGCCGTTGAACGTCTTTACCGGCAGCGACACCGCCCGCCACGCGCCCACCGACCGGTCACCGGCGGTGTTCCCGCACGCCGGTGAGTTGTCCGAGATTGTCCACGAGCCGATTGGTGTCGTGTAATCAGGAGCGTTCGACAATGCGCCGTTCCCGATCTTGTCCCGGTCCCAGGGCTCAAGGACACGGTGCACAGAGATGGGGAGGTGACTGGTGCAGTCGTACGACCAAGTGTGGTAAGCGACCAGCCTCGCCGAGCGGATCTGCGCCCCCATGAGGCCATCGCCGTTGAGGTTGTCGAAGTGCAGGAACGACCGGGCCTTGGTCGTGCCACCGTTGAACGTACCCACGGGCAGGTTGTCGCCGTCGTAGTGGTCGGCCGTCGAGGGGTCGTTGTCGACGTACGCGTCCCTGCTGATACTGGTCGATTCGGGATAGCTCACCGACGGGTCGATCCGCACCGGATACTGCCGAGCCGGATCGTTGAGCCACGTCGCGTCGGCGGTCACCTTCAGCGCCGGCGCACCATCGACGGTCACCAGCTGGTAGTCCACACTTGCCGACTGCGCCGGCGCACCCGACTTCGCGTCGACCCTCGAGTCCTGCATGTGGCCGGCCGGCACCCGGAGCGCGACCTTGCCGTCGGCGCCAAGCAGGTCGACCGAACCGTCGGCCTTTTCCTTCGCGGTCAGCCCTTCCAGCTTCAACGGAAACAGCCACTCGTTGCCGGCCGCCGGGGAGTCAATGATAATCGTCTCTTTTAGGCCGTTCTTGGTGATCTGCACCTCGAGGTCGGTGCCCGGCAGGATGTCGCGGTAGGTCGCCTTCGACTGCTCCACGACCGCGGGGACCTCCGCCGCGCCCGCAAGGTCGTAGGCGAACTTCTGACCGGCCGGGGTCGTCACCGACGCCAACGCCTCTTCAGCTGACGCGACCCGCGCCGGTGACACCGTCCCCGGCTCGTTCGAACCCGTCGCCGCGAGGGTCACGCCGACCGAGTTGGCACCTGCCTCGATCCGATCGCCTCGTTTGG
This sequence comes from Micromonospora sp. WMMD558, assembly GCF_049315255.1. NCBI lineage: Bacteria > Bacillati > Actinomycetota > Actinomycetes > Micromonosporales > Micromonosporaceae > Micromonospora > Micromonospora sp. WMMD558. The sequence goes on from NZ_CP186061.1 coordinate 5,988,515, forward strand.
TCAGCGTCGTTTCGATCGGATGGTACGTGCCGTCGGCCGCCCGGTAGTTGATCCGCTCCTCATGGATCTGCCGGGTGATCGAACCGTCCTCGTTAAGGAACTCGTCGTAGGTAGCCGTCGAACGCTCCGGCAGGCGTTTGCTGGTCTTCTCGTTGAAGCTCGTCTCGTCACCGGGCTTCTTGGGCGTTTTGAACGCCTTCGACGCCGGGTTCGTCGGCAACGCCGGATCGACGACGCCCTTGCCTCGGTCCGGCGCCTTTCCTGCGCCGCCATCAACGGTCGTCACTGCGCTCGACACGTAATGGTTGACGTCGGCGGCACCACCAGCCCACCTCTGGACCGGCAACCCCGTGACGGCAGCCAGTGCGGGCGCCTGTCGCAACGTGGAGAGCAGACCCGACAACGGCCACCCGCCGTCCGCCGGGATCACCTCCGGCGGCACGCCCAGCGACAAACCCACGGTTAGCGCGGTCACGACAGCGATACGCCGCCTCATAGTGAGCCCCGTCCTCACGGCTGATGCAAAGGTGCCGCGGCAGCATGCCCTAAGATCATCACTGTTAGCAAGATCTTGATTACGGGCGAAGACGTGCGTACCCTCTCTCGGTGTCGAAAAAGCCGAGGCCACAACGTTTGCAGCGGAGCAAGCCACACCGCTCCGTGATTCCACAGGGGCAAATCGTCACGTTCTTCGCGGCGGGCCGGCGCCGCTGGATCGCTTTGGGCTCGGCTGTCACCGTCGTCGCGGGGCTGACCACCTGGGCCCTCTGGCCGGACCCCCCGCGCCAGCGCGAATATCTCGATGCGACCGCCTGCCTGCTCACCGATGAGTCCGGCGTGACGGCCGAGCCGGCGGCCACGATCTGGACCGCCCTGCAGGACACCTCAGCCGTCAGCCGGGTACGGGCTCAGTACCTCCCGGTCAACGGACCGCAGACCACCGTGAACGCCACCGTCTACCTCAACACGTTGGTGGGCCGCCGCTGCGGCGCCGTCATTGCGGTCGGACAAGCTCAGGTCGACGCCACCGCCGACGTCGCCGGCAAGCACCCCGAGGTGCGATTCATGGTCGTAGGGACGAACACGAACACCCCAGGCGTACGGGCCCTCGACCCCGCGTCACCGGACACCTTGCGAGCACAGCTGAACGCGCTTCTCAAGACCCTCGCCAACAACGCGGCTTGATGCGCGCGGGGTTGCCCCCGCGTCGCCGATCTTCGCTAGAGTGCGGTCGGCTACCGCTCGTTTGGGTCAGCGGTACAGGTGGGAGGAACCCCGTGACATCCAAGCTTCCGACACCGGCATTCCTGCTCACCCGGCCGACCCGGCGCGGCGTGCTGACCGCCGGTCTGGCGGGGGTAGGCATGCTGGCCGCGGGGATCACGGGCCATGCGCGGGCCGCGCACGCCGCCCCGCCCGGGCTGCGCACCCTCGGGCGTACCGGCGAGCGACTCCCGGCGATCGGGCTCGCCCTCACCAGCCTCGGTGGGCGACCCGCGCAGCGCTCCTACCTGCGCAATCTCGTGAAGGCGTACTGGGAAGCCGGCGGCCGGGTGATCGACACCTCTGGCCTGTCCGGTGACTCTGAGCTCGCCTTCTACGAGGTCGCCACCGGCCTCGGCATCGCCGGCAAGATGTTCCTGACCCAGCCACTTCGCGGTGACGATCGTCAGCTCCGGGCGGCAACAGCGCGACTGCGGCGCGAGCAGATCGACCTGCTGCACGTAGGCGACTTGGCCGACACCGAGGCCGCCGTACCCCTGCTGCGGCGGTGGAAGACGGCCGGGACGATCCGGTACGTCGGCGTCGGTCACCAGGACACGCGGTACTATCCGGCCGTCGAGATCTTGATGCGCAACGCGGGCGTCGACGTCGTCCAGGTTCGCTACTCGATCCTCACCCGGACGGCCGAGGAGCACATCCTGCCGCTCGCCGCAGAGCGAGGCATCGGCGTCATCGTCACCATGCCGACCGAGGAAAGCCGGCTGCACCAGATGGTCGCGGGTAGTCCGGTGCCCGGCTGGGCGGCCGATTTCGGTGCGACTACGTGGACGCAGTTCTTCCTGAAGTACGTGCTGGCCCATCCGGCCGTCACGGTCGCCCTGCCGCCCGCGGGCAGCCCGGAGCAGGTCACCGAGAACATGCGGGCGCTGCAAGGCCCCCTGCCCGACGAGGGGCAGAAGGCCCGCATGATCGACTACCTGGCTGCGACGGTCTAGGTGTTCTGTCCATGGACGTTGGTGACGTGTCCGGGATCTTGAAGGGATGAGGACCTCCCGAGTAGGTGCGAAGCTACCAGACAGCCGCACCTGACCCAAGGGAGGTCCTCGTGCCCCACCGTAATGCCCCGTTGTCGGAGACCGGCAGGCTGCGTCTGGCCCGCTGTGTGGTGGACGATGGCTGGCCGCTGCGGCGGGCTGCGGAGCGGTTCCAGGTCAGCCCGACCACGGCGAAGCGGTGGGCGGACCGTTACCGCGCCCAGGGGCCGGCGGGGATGGTCGACCGGTCCAGCCGCCCACTGCGCTCACCACGACGCACGCCGGCGCCGGTGGAGCGCAAGGTGCTGCACCTGCGGGCGAAGCGGCGGTGGGGACCCGCACGGATCGCCGGCCGGCTCGGCTTGGCCGCGTCGACGTGTCATGCGGTGCTGGCCCGAGCCGGGGTGGCGCGGCTGGCGCACCTGAACCGGGCCACCGGACGACCGGTGCGCCGCTACGAACACGCCGCCCCCGGCGATCTGGTCCACGTCGACGTGAAGAAGCTGGGCAACATCCCCGACGGTGGTGGCTGGCGCACCCGAGGACGCCAGCAGGGCAAACGCAACCGCGCCGCCACCGCCGGCGTCACCCGCAACCACCGGCGGGCACCCGTCATCGGCTACAGCTACCTGCACACCGCCATCGACGACCACTCCCGGCTGGCCTACACCGAGATCCTCACCGACGAAACCCGCGAGACCGCGGTCGCGTTCTGGCACCGCGCCCACGCCTGGTTCACCAGCTGCGGCATCACCGTGCGACGGGTGCTCACCGACAACGGCGCCGCCTACAAGTCCCACCTCTGGCGCGACCCCCTGGCCACCGCCGGCATCACGATCAAGAAGACCCGCCCCTACCGGCCACAGACCAACGGCAAGGTCGAACGCTTCCACCGCACCCTCACCGAGGAATGGGCCTACGCCAAGCCGTACTCCTCAGAAACCGCCCGACGCGCGGCCTTGCCCGACTGGCTCCACGCCTACAACCATCACCGCGCCCACACCGCACTCGGCGGACACCCACCCGCCAGCCGCGTCCCCAACCTCACCGGGCAGAACATCTAGGTAGCTGGTGTTATTAACGGCGGTTGACCGGGTCCCGGTCGGGAGGTGCGGCGCAGTGGCCTATTTGATGACCTCGCCGACCGGCAGGACGGTCATACCGCGGGCGTTGATGGCCCGCATGATGGCCGCGAAGTCGTCCCGGTGGCACTCGGCGCTGTTCGTCGGCGCGGTGTCGATGACGCGGTGGAAACAGAGGATCAGCCAGCCGCCGGACTGCTGGGCGCGGTCGAGCAGACCACCCGGGCCGGCCAGGTTGGCCGGGTTCGACAGGCCGTTGGCGAACGAGCTGATGCCGGTCAGCGACCGGAGCCGGTAGGGCATCGGCGGCGGAGTGATCTCGCGGTTGTCCTCGGCGATGATCGAGCGGCCGGTGCCGAAGTAGCGGGCCACGATCGACTCGACGCTGATCCCGTCCGTCGTCTTGCCGAACCGGCCGCCAGGGTAGGCGAACGAGTCGCCGTGGAAGCCGTTTTCGACCAGCCAGGCCCGCAGATTGGCGGCGTCGGTGTCCACCTCGTCCGCGGTCACGCCGTCGTATCGCTTCTCGTGGATGAGGCCCCGGTGGCTGTGTCCGGCGACCTCCCAGCCCGAGAGGTCCTGCGCCGCCCGCAATTGGGCCGTGGTGTACTTCGCGGTGGTGCCGATCTGGTCGGCGATCGTGTACGTGGTGCCGCGGTAGCCATACGTGTCCATCGCCGGTCGCCCGTTGTCGAAGACGTCCGCCCACGAGTCGTCGAACGTGATCGACACCAGGCCCTCGGAGTAGCTCACACTCGTGTCGTCGACGAGCTCGACGGACTGGAGCCGGACGTTCACCGGGCCGGTGCCGGCATCGATCACCTGGAACCTCAGGTCGGTGAACCCCGTGGTGGTCGACGGCACCCGCGAGGACGACAGGCTGAAGGCGCCGCTGGCCGACTGGACGTCGCCCCACTGCAGGGTGACCATGACCCACTCGCCGGTCTGCACCCAGTTCTGGGTGCCCGTGTGCGTATGCACCCGCCACTTGAAGCTGTTGGCGAGGCTGGCCGTGCCCACGTAGAAGCTGATCCAGCGCAGCTTGGAGACGTCGGAGACCTTGAACAACAGGCGGATCGCCTTGCCGGTCAGGTCGAGCGCCGGCGCCGCGAGCCGCTGAACGTTGGCCTGGTCGACGCCCGCGCCGTTCGCGGTGGCATGTCCCGCCGTGGTGATCGAGACCGACTGGGTGCCGCGCACGAACTCGCTGGTGTCGTCGAGGTTCGACGACCCCACGTTGCCGCCGGCGATGCTCCACCCGTGGCCCGCCTGAAAGTTCTGCGTCCACTTGGCCGGGGCCCACGCGGGGACCGATCTAGGCGCGATGATCGGATTTGACAACGGTCCTCCACATTCAGCGGGATGTCGGTAGCGGGCGAAATCCGCGACGAGCAGGTCGGCAATCGGCGCCACGTTACCTGACGATCTTGCAATCCGATACGGTCCCGCCTGGCAAAGATCGACCGGGTTCGGCGCCCAGGTAGCCTGGTTGATCATGTTGGCGCTTCAGGCCATTGCAGGTTGGTGAAGTCACGGACGGGCGTGCCCGCCCGTCTTTGCGGACGTGTCGGCGTTGGCGATGGTACGGATGCTCGCGCCGAGGTGCTTTGCGAAGTGATCGCGCTTTAACCGGTACCGCTTCCAAATCTCGGTCACCGGTTCCTCGAACAGCCTGCCCAACGGTTCGAGCAGGTCCTGTGCGTCGTAAACCGACCACGCGGACGCCTTGCCGATTACCTCGACCAGGATCATGTGGCCTTCGGTCTGCGGCGTCCAGGCAGTCACGCGCAGCGTGGGCTGCCAGTCGTGTACCGCCCGCGGCCCGGCCAGCCGGTCGAAGGTCTGCTCGGCCTGGGCCGGGCGTGTCCAACCTGCTCGGCCAGCTGCCAACACGTCTTGATCTCAAGATCGGACAGCAGCGCCGTCACGAACCCTGCCGCCGCACGACGCGGCGGCTTCACCCGCCCAAACCGGTCCGCGACGCAACCCAGCACCGCGGCCAGCACCCGCTCCCACCGAGCAACGGTTGTGCTGTGGCCCGCACCCCACCCCGCCCCAGCAGCAAGATCTCAAACAGCGGCTGCCGTATTCCTCCCCTACGTGGGGAGTGTGGATTTAACGGTGTTTCCGGCCTGACCTGCCGGGCGTTGTGCCTGGTGAGGAGGGTGCCGTGATGACCGCGACACTGAACGACCAGACCGGACGCAGGAAGCGGCCCGAGCCGTCGGCGGAGGCGAAGGCCGCCGCCGAGTTGGTCCGGGCAGCCAAGGAACAAGGGCTGTCCCTGACCGGCCCGGACGGGCTGCTCAGGCAGCTGACGAAGACGGTCCTGGAGACCGCGTTGAACGAGGAGATGACCGAACACCTCGGCTACGAAAAGCACGACCAGACCGGTGCCGGGTCGGGCAATATCCGCAACGGCACCCGTCCGAAGACGGTGCTGACCGACACGTCGGGTCCGGTGCAGATCGACGTGCCGCGGGACCGGGCCGGCACCTTTGAGCCGCAGATCGTGCGTAAGCGGCAGCGGCGCCTGTCCGGGGTCGACGAGGTCGTGTTGTCGCTGTATGCCAAAGGCCTCACGACCGGGGAGATCTCGTCGCACTTCGCCGAGATCTACGGGGCTTCGGTGTCGAAGGAGACGATCTCCCGGATCACCGACAATGTGATCGAGGAGATGACCGACTGGTCCCACCGACCTCTCGACGCCATCTACGCCGCCGTGTTCATCGACGCCATCGTGGTCAAGGTCAGGGACGGGCAGGTCGCCAACCGACCGTTCTACGCCGCGATCGGAGTCACCCTCGACGGGGACAAGGACATCCTCGGGCTATGGGCCGGCACGGGTGGTGAGGGCGCGAAGTTCTGGATGAGCGTCCTGACCGACCTGCGTAACCGCGGCGTCAAGGACGTGTTCTTCCTCGTCTGCGACGGGTTGAAAGGCCTGCCCGAGGTGGTCACCAACGTGTGGCCCCAGACGGTGGTGCAGACCTGCGTGATCCACCTGATCCGCAACAGAGGTTGTCGGGCCACCAGAATGGGTCGAGGCTCTTGCCGTGGCCGTGGGGGCAGGTGCCGGATCCGGTGCTGGAGACGTTCCAGTGGTGGTGGCAGTACGGTGCGTCGCAGGGGCCGCAGAATCCGGCGTCGTCGTAGAAGCCGGCTGTTCTCACCCGGGCGTATCGGTATGGCTCGGTGAAGGCGGCGGCGATCCGCATGGCTTCCGTCAGGTCGACGGGGCGGCCGTGGCCGTTGCCGGCCTCGATACCGGAGAACAGCAGCCACCACCGCTGGTCGCCGTGGCGCTGACGGGCGGCGTCGAAGGCATCGCGTTGCTGCGGTGACCACTGCTGCCAGTCGGCGGGTTTCGCGCCGGGCGCGACGAGCTCCACGTGCGATGCGGGTCGCCCACACACCGCGCAGCGCGGGTCGGCTACGAACGCCTGCAGCATGTCCTCATCATCCCTCACGGCAGGTGTCAGGCGGCGGGGCGCAGGCGCCGGACGGTGCCGTCGGGGCGGTCGGGCTGGGTGGTTTCCCAGCGGCGTTGCAGGGCGTCGACGAGGTTGGTGATCATCGGATCGGTGACGTGGCTGTAGATGCCTCGGACGCCGGCGAGGCGGTGGCCGAGGCGGCGGGCTTGGGCGATCTCGGGGATGCCGTCTTCGATGAGCCAGGTTTTGTGGGTGTGGCGCAGGTCGTGGAAGTGCATCCCGGGCAGCACGGGTGGAATCGCTCGTTCCGGGTCACCAGCGACGGCGGGTGACCAGGCGCGGCGGCTGAAGTTGGAGCGGCGTTGGTGGTAGCCGCGGGCGCCGGGGAAGACGGTGCCGTGGGGGTGGCCGGCGAGGTGGGTGGCGAGGAGGTTGGTCAGGAAGCGGGGTAGCCGGATGTGGCGGACGGAGTCGTTGGTCTTGGGTGGGCCGAGGAACAGTTTCCCGTCGACTTCGTGCAGCGCGCCGACCTCGGGGTGGACGTAGATGCTGCCGACGGTGAGGTCGACGTTGTCGCGGTGCAGGCCGGCGAGCTCGCCCCATCGCATGCCGGTGTAGGCGGCGGTGAGGATCATCAGCCCGTCGCTTGAGCGGGGTTGGCGGGCGGCGATGGTGGCGACCTGCCCGGCGGTGGCGTGGGGGCGTTCCGGGCGGATGCCTTTGGGGATGCGGATTCCTCGGCAGGGGTTGAAGGGGATACGGCGGTCTTCGACGGCTTCTTGCAGGATCATCGACAGCACCATGATCACGTCGGCGACGGAGCGGGGTGCCAGGCGTTTGCCGAGGGTGACGGCGAGGGCTTTGACGTGTTGGCGGCGGATGTCGACCAGGGGTAGCGGGCCGAGGGCGGGCAGGATGTGCAGCCGCAGGTGGCTGCGGTAGGCCGACCAGGTGGCCGGTGCCGCTTGGTGGGTGGCGGCCCAGATCGGTACCCAGTCGGTGAGGGGGATGCGTCCGCCGCGGGGGTCGATGAAGGTGTCGCGGGCGACCTCCACGTCGATTTCCTTGGCGCGGATGACGGCGTCTGCGCGGATGTCGTGGATGGAGTCGGTGGTGACGGTGCCGTCGGGCATGCGTAGGCGCACGCGGTAGCGGGTGCCGCGTTTTTCCACCCAGGCCATGGCTATGTCTCCGTTCGGTTGTCGGGTGCGGCGGTGATTGACGCTCGACTTTCGGGGTGGGGCAAGTCGCCGGAGGGCGGGCGCCGGTGGCGTCGGGTGGTGCGCCGGCCGGTGGGCGGTTGTGCGGCGGCGGCGATGATGGCGGCGAGGTCGGCGTCGGAGAAGCGCAGGTGTTTTCCGAGGAAGGTGCAGGGGATCTGCCGGCGGCCGGCGCGGCGGCGCAGCCAGGACTCCGAGACGCGCAGTCGCGCGGCGGCCTCGGCGGGGGTGTAGAGGTGCGGGTCCTGGTCTTCGTGGTGGGTTGGCGTCGGGGCGGTCGGCGGCGGTCGACGTCGGCCTCGGGGCGGGTTGGCAGGCATAGGTGGGCTCCCGGGTGTTGTCGGTTCCCGCGCTTTGGGCGCGGGCGTGGTGGCTCGTCGCGGGCGGCGGGTGACGGCCGCCCGCGACGAGCCGCCGTGGGGCGGTGCGGTTAGTGGTGGTGGCGGAGCAGGAGGCGCAGGGCGGTCGCCGCTTGGGCGGGCACGACGCCGTTGCCGAGGACCCGCAGCGCGGCGGTGCGGGGCAGGCCGAGCGCCGGCTCGGTGACCCAGTACTCGGGTAGGCCCATGAGCCATTCCACGAACGGCGGCGCGAGCACCGGTTTGCCGTGCTGGCCGGGTTGGGTGGCCGCGGGGACGGGCCGGCCGGTCAGCAGTTCCCAGCGGGCGACGGCGGCGGCGTAGATGCCCCACCGGGTCTCGTCGACGCGGCCGAGGCGGGTGGTCAGGTCGGTGATGGTGGTGCGCAGGTCGGTGCCGCCGTCGCCGTGGCGGCCGGGGCCGCGGGCGTCGGATGCCCGAGGTGTGGGCAGGCGACGTTGCGGCAGCCGGACGGCGGCCGACGGCAGGGTGAGGTCTCCGTGGGAGCCGCGCTGTCCTGGGCAGCCTTTCTGCCCGTCGCTGGCCCGCGGTGTCGGCAGGAGGACATGGGACAGCGGCGGCCGGAAACCGTTGCCGGGTCGGCGACCTGGGGTGCCGGTGTCGGTGGCGCGGGGTGTCGGCAGAAGGTGGTGGCGGGTGCCGGCGGGTTCGATGAGGTCTGGCAGGCCGTGCTGGTGGCCGGGGCCCTTGCCGTCACGGGCGCAGGGCGTGGGCAGTGTTGGCACCGGCTCCCCTGTGGGTGGCGAGCAGGAACAGTCGGTCGCGCCGGTGCGGGGCGCCGATGTCGGATGCGCGGAGGCATAGCCAGCTCGTGTCGTACCCGAGCGCGGCCAGGTCGGCGTGGACGACGTCGAGTCCGCGGCGGCGGAGGGCGGCCACGTTCTCCACGAACACGAGTGGGGGTCGAAGAATGCGAAGGGCTTGGGTGATGTGGCGCCAGAGGCTGGAGTGGGTCCGGTGATGCCGGCGCGTGTGCCGGCGTTGGAGATGTCCTGGCAGGGGAAGCCGGCGGTGAGCACCTCGACTGGTTCGACTGTGGTCCAGTCGACGGTGCGGATGTCCCCGAGGTTGGGCACGCCGGGCCAGCGGTGGGCGAGCACGGTGCGGGCGTGTCGGTCGTTCTCGGCGTACCAGGCGAGATCGCCGCCGAGCACCAGCTCGACGGCCAGGTCGAGGCCGCCGTATCCGGTGCACAGCGACCCGGTCCGGGGGCCGGCCAGGGCGGCGGCATTCACACCCCCTCCCCCGCGTCGCGGCCAGCCCGCCGACGGACGTTGGCGTCGCGCTTCCGGCCCTCGACGGAACCCGCGGGATGGCCGGGCGTGTCCGGGGCGCGGAAGATCAGCACGTCCTCGTGCGTGATCAGGTGCAGCGGTGTGCCGCCGGTGCGGGCCTTGCGCACGGCTTGGAGTTGGAAGAACGACGGCCGGGCGATCAGGCGCCCGTGGCGGACTGCGGCGAGGAGGGCGACGCACCGCTCGGTCGGGACGAGGCCGGCGCGTGTGCCGGCGGCGATGACCGCTGACGGTAGGTCGACCAACTGGCCGTTCTTGCGCCACGGCCGGGCGGTGACCACGACGGTGCCGCCGGGGCGTAGCAGGGTCGCGCAGCCGCGCAGGATGTGCGCGAAGCCGTCGGTGAGTCCGGTGAGGTCGCGGTAGGCGAGGTTGCCGCGGTCGGCGCCGTAGGTGTTGTCGAACTTGGCGACGCCGTCGGCTCCGGGGCGGACCAGGCCGTGCACCGTCGGCCCGTATGGGGGTGAGGTGACGACGAGGGTGACCTGCCCGGTGAGGGCGGCGGGTAGCAGCGACTGCAGTCGGGTGGCGTCGCCGCGCACGACAGAGGCGCGTCCGGTGGCGCCGTGATGGTGGGCGTGGGTGATGTTGGCGTCGGCGATGTTCGACCAGCGTGGTTCGTACTCCACGCCGATGGCGTCGCGGCCGGCGTGGATCGCCTCGACGAGGGTGGTGCCGATGCCGCACATCGGATCGAGGACGAGGTCGCCCGGTTGGGTGTAGGCGTCCACGGCGTGCGCGGCGATCGCCGGGAGCATGCGGGCGGGGTGTTTGACCGACTCGGGCAGGTAGCGGCCGCGGCGCTGCACCGGTCCGGTTCGCTGGGCGGTCGCCCACACCGACAGGCGCTCCGGCGCCTCCGGTACGGGAGGGTGTTCGTCGGCGTCGCGGTGGCGGCTGCGGGTCGCCGATCCGGCCGGCTGGTCCCGTGGGTCGGCGTGGTGGTCAGCCACGGCGCTCACCCCCGTCGGGGCGGCGTCGTGACCGTGCGGCGGGTGGCGGGCTGAACACGAGCAGGTCGGCGTGGATCCGGTGGTGCGTGAGCGTCCACCGCTGCCCGGCGGTCTGCTCGGTGAGGGCGAGGAGTTCCTCGTCGGTGACGTGGTAGACGAAGGTGTCGGCGTCGGTGTCGGCGGTGACCGCGACGATGTGCTGTAGGTAGCCCAGTCCGGCGTTGGCCGCGGCGGCGGCCAGGGGGCTGAAGTCCTGCGGCCTGGGGGTCGTCCCGGTGGGGACGGCGACGACGAGCACGAGGCAGCCGCCGGGGCGTAGCAGCCGGGTGCAGGCGGTCAGCAGGCCGGCCAGCCGCACCCGGTTGGTGGCCTCCTGCTCGTCGAGGGGCCACGAGGCGACGACGAGCCGGGCGTCCGGTGGCGTGTCGTGGTGTTCGGGGTGCGGCGGGTCGGTGAGGTCGTCGCCGAACCACGCGGCCACGTCGGGCACGTCGCCGTCACCATCAGTGGCCTGACTGTCCAGGGGGTCGGTGGGCGGGCGGGTGGCGGGGCCGATGATGAGGCTCGGGGGGTCGGTGAACCAGCCGGGGTGGTGCCACCGCCGGCCGGCGGCGCAGGCGGCGGCGAGGACGTGGCCCTCGGTGCAGTCGACAACGATGTCGTCCGGGCGGCTGTAGGCGGCGATGAGGCGGTAGGCCAGGCGGGCGCCGATCGCCTGGCCGGTGTCGGTGTCGGTGCGGGCGGTGCGCCACACGGTGATCGGCACCGGCGGCTCGCCCGGGACGAGGTCGGTCAGTGTCGGGTCGACCTCGGACGGTGCCGGGTCGACGGGGCGGGCAGGGTCGTGGTGGTGCGGAGGGTGCTCGCTCATGTGGTGTCGGCTCCGCGCCGCGCCGTGATGCGCTGACACCCTCAAACCGGACTCTGTGAGCTCTGGCGAACACCTCCGGATCTGACAGACCTCTGACAGATCCGGCGGCTCGGTCGCCCGTGCTGTCAGGCGCCGTCATGTCAGGGCAGCGGTGGTGACATGCCGCCTGTCGCCGCCGTCTCGGTCATCCGGCCCCGGTCGCTGACATGGGTGCGTCGCGTCTTCGCCAGTGCGGAGACGGTGTCGGGTGTTGGTGATGTCGCTGTCACATCTCGATGCCCTCCGGCGGTGGCGCGCCGTGGGAGCGGCCTGGTCTGACACTCGGTGCTGTCAGAGTCCATGCCGTCACGGGCGCTGAGGACCGGACTGCTCCGCCAGAGGTCTGTGAGATGGGCGTGGCGCAATCGGTGACGCCACGTCGGGCGTGACACGTACCGATGCGGCATCGACATTCTCGACTGAAATGGAGCGCGGACATGGCCGTGTCCGACACCTGTTGGCCCGATTCGCCGCTGGATGCCGTCGAGGTTGCCTTCGCGGCACTGACATGCGATCCCGACCCGATGACACTCGACCTGGACGAACTCGGCGGTGACTGCGGTCTGTCCGGGGGTGTCATGGCGCTGCCGGCGCTGCGGGGGTGGCTGCTGGCGCACCCGCGCGCCTACGCCGGGCGTGACAGGGTGTGGCGGGAGTTGGTCCTGCGGGCGCGGCTGGATGGTCCGGCGTGGGTTGTCGTCGCGGCCGGGATGGCGTTGCCGGCGCTGCGCCGCTGCGCCGGACAGTTACGGGTCGGTTGGTCCGGTGAGGCCTACGACGTCGACGCGGAGATCCTCACCGGCTTCCTGGCGGCGTTGCGTGACCGGGTGGACCTGTCGAAGCCGGCGCCGTACGCGTCGCTGTGTATGGCGGCGTGGCGGGCCGGATACGAGCTGCGCCGGCGTGCCGGCGACAGCGTGCCCGTCGAGGATGTCGAGCACGTCATCGGGCCCCGGACCCCCACTGTTCCCTACGGGCACCCCGACCTGCTGGTGCGGAGGGCGGTCAGCTTGGGGCTGCTGGACGCCTGCGACGAGCAGCCCTACATCGACCTGCGGCTGGGGCGGCGGGCGATCGAGCCGATCGCGGCCGCCATGGGTGTCAGTGTCGACGCCCTGCGGATGCGGGTCCGACGCATCGACGAGCGCCTCGCTCGCGCGCTGGCCAGCGGGTTGCTCACCGGCGTCGCGTCCCCGCGGGCCGCCGCCGATTTGGCCGCCAGCGCCAAGCACCGGGACAGGACCCGCCTCGGCCGCGCCGGCACCTGCTGCGGGAACGCGACGTCGACGGGTGCGGCCGCCTGATCCAAAATGCCATGCCGTACCCGGGGGATCCGGCCTGAGACACTCCTCCGATGGCCGTAACGCAGCAACTGGCACGACTGTCTGCAGACCGGCTTGCCGCGTGCCGCAGGTCGGTTGAGGAGTTGGACAAGCTCCGCTCGTTTGAGCTGCTCCCGTCGTCCGACCACTTGGACCTCGACTGGTCCCCCGGCCCCATACTGCGAGCCTGCGAACTCGGCCAGGTCGCCTCTGCAGGCCTTACCGCTCTGCGACGTGCGTTCGCCGGCGATGCGGAAATCAATCCGGCTTACCGGGTGGAGCACTCGGTCAGGGCGCTCGAACCTGACGCCGTCGCTGACGTCGCGAGGGTGCTGCGCACGGTGGACCCGGAGGCGGCACTGGCCGCCGTCCCGCTGGATGCCGCGGCCGCATTGGCGGCCCTCGGTATGCCCGCGTTCGACGGACATCCGCTGGCATACCTGCGACACCACCTCGCTGCGGTCCGCGACTTCTACCTGCACGCCGCCCGGCACCGGCTCGCGGTTGCTCTCTGGTGGGACTAACGATCACAAGATTGTCTAGCCGGACGTGTCACCCCCTCCCGAGGCAGATGGGTCGCGCACGTCCTGAGACCCGCCACTTCGCTGCGCCGTGATGGCCTCAACCGGCCACTGTGACTCCCCTGATCGCGTGCCCGGTGGCTGCGGACATGTGGTCCGTTCCGGGGGCTTCTGGGCGCCCACAGCCTGAACGGTCCCGCCTGCCAGGGCACATGGACGGATGCGGCAGGGGTCGTCTGTGGGCCGGATTGCAGGGCCTGTGGGCCACCTGTCAGATCCGGCGGTGGTCGGGCCGGTGGCCTGTCAGGTCGGTGTGAGACGGCCGGGGTGTTCGCTAGCGCTCACAGGGACCGGTTTGAGGGTGCGGAAGTCTCCTGAGGCGGCCACGAGCCGCCCTTGATGGGTGATCTTCCGCCCGCCGCCGGGCTCGAGCGGTGCGAGCCGGGAGCCTCGGGTGCCGCGCCACATCGATGCGCTGACACCTCATCGAACCGCCGACCCGAACGGGAGGATGCGCTCCTCCCGAGGACTTTCCCGCGACTCGGCACCCATGGTGTGCCCGGCGGCGGCCCCCCTTTGTCCGACCGCCCGTTCGGCGCCCTGATCCTCATCGAGGTCGGGGCGGGAGGTGAACAGTCTCATGTTCCGCAACCACATGGCACCCGTGCGTGCCCTCATCCGCTCCCGCCGCGCCGGCCGCGCCGCCACAGTCACCGTGACGGTGGCCCTGGTCCTGTCCGCGCCGGCCGCCGCGCACGCCGATTCCGGCGTGCCGGTGCTGGCGGCGAACTCGCTGCCGGTCGTCATCAACAATCTGCAGACCTGGCTGATGGGCATCCTCGCCGCCCTGGCCACCCTGTTCCTCGTCCTGGCCGGTGTCTACTGGGCGACCGCCGGGGGTGACCCGACTCAGGTCGAGCGGGCCAAGGCTGCGCTGCGCAACGCTCTGGTCGGCTACGGCCTGGCGGTTCTCGCCCCGGTGCTGTTGCAGGTCGTGCGGGGAATCGTCGGGGGCTGATCATGGATTGGCTGCTGGACCAGATTCTGGACTGGCTGGCGGCGGCGATCCTCGAGTGCCTGGAGGCGCTGTTCGGGGTGATTAGCCGCGCGCTGTTGGTCACTCCGAACGTCACCGGCCTGCCGCAGGTGCAGGCGCTGACCGGCCGTTCGGTGCTCGTCGTGGATACCGTCTTCGTCCTGGCGTTCGTCGCCGCCGGGGTGCTCACCATGACCGCCGGCGGCAGCGAGGCCTCCCGCTACACCGTCAAGGACCTCCTCCCCCGGCTGATCGTCGGGTTCGTCGCCGCGCACTTCTCGCAGCTGTGGTGCGGCACGCTCATCGACCTGGCCAACGCGCTGACCGCCGCGCTCACCACACCCGAAGGGGACAGCGACGGCGCTCTCAGCGCGATCAGGACCCAGGTCACCGGCGGGCAGGACAAGACCTCGCTGCTGCTGTTCGTCGTCTGCGTGGCGATCATCGCCGTCCTGCTCGCTGCCACGGCGTTCAGCGTGATCGTCCGCTTCGCGGTCGTTCTCGTCCTGACCGCCGCCGCCCCGCTTGCCCTGGCGTGTCACGCGCTGCCGCAGACCGACCCGGTCGCCCGCTTGTGGTGGCGCTCCTACCTCGGGGTGCTGGCGGTGCCGGTGGTGCAGGGCTTCACCCTCTACGCCGGGCAGTGGATGCTCACCGACCCGCAGCACCTGCTGCCGGTGCTCGGCCTGCCGGTCGAACCCGGCGGGCTGATCAACCTGTTCGTCGTCATGGTCATGCTCTGGACGACGCTGCGGGTGCCGTCCCTGATGCGCCGCTACGTCACGACCGGCACCGGCGGTCGCGGAGGGACCATGCTCGGCGCGGCCGTGCGGGTCATCCTGGTGCAGCAAGTCACCCGGTCGGTTCCCGGCCTTGGCCGCGGGCTGCGGGCGGTGGCCCGATGACCGCCCATACCGATCAGAGCGAGGCGGGGCGAGTGCGGATGCCCGCCGACGTCGATGCCCCGGACAAGGTCGCCTACGGGCTGACGTTCCGGCAGTTGGCCATTCTCGCCGTCGCCGCCCTCGCCTTCTACGGCGCCTGGCGGGCGGCGCGCGGTGTCGTTCCGGTGCCGGTGCTCGCCGGCGCCGCCGTCGTGGCCGGCGGTCTCGTGTTCGGCGTCGCCGTGGGCCGACGCGACGGACTGCCCCTGGACGTGTGGCTGCTCGCCGCGGTCCGGCACAGCACGTCCCCGAAGGTGCTGTCGACGACCGACACCACGGCAAGGACGCCGACCTGGGTGCAGGCTCCGACGGCGACGATGCCGCTGCCGGCGCCGTTGGCGCTGCCCGCCGACGCCATCGACGACGGCGGGGAGATCCGCTTGGGCGGGACGCGGGCGGCGATGGTCGCCGCGACGACCGTCAACCTCGCGCTGCGCACCGCGGACGAGCAGGCCGCCTTGGTCGACACGTTCGGCCGGTGGCTGAACTCCCTGTCGACGCCGACGCAGATCGTGGTGTCGGCGCAGCCGGTGGACCTGCACTCCGCCGCCCGCACCCTCGCCCGCACCGCGGAGCGGTTGCCGCACCCCGCCCTGGCGGACGCCGCCGGCGACCACGCCCGGTTCCTCGACGACCTCGCCCAGCGTCGGGACCCGTTGCGCCGGCAGGTCCTCATCGTCACCCGCACCAATCCAGGCGAGCGCGAGCACGCCGCCCGGCGGCGTGCCGACGACAGCGTCCGCGCCTTGTCCGGTCTCGGCGTCACCGCCCGCGCCCTGGACGCGGCGGCCGTCACCGCCGCGCTCGCCGCCGCTGCCGACCCCTACCGGCCGCCCCGCCTCGGGGGGCTCGCCGCCCCCGACACCGTCATCACCGCAACCCGATCGCCCCGAAGGAGCCGACCGACATGAAGCTGCGCCACCGTGGCGGGCCTGCCGACCACGACCGCCGGCGCCAACGGGTGGCGGCCACCGTCGCCCCGGCCTCCGTGGAGGTCACCCCCCGGTTCCTGCGCGTGGGCGACGGCTACGCCGCCACCCTCGTGGTGACCGGCTACCCGGCCGAGGTCGGCCCGGCCTGGCTCGAACCGTTGCTGTCCTGGCCCGGTCGCCTCGACCTCGCCCTGCACATCGACCCGCTACCCGCGCCGGTCGCCGCTGCCCGGCTGCGCAACCAGCGGGCCCGCTTCGAATCGTCGCGCCGGGCCGACGCTGAGCGCGGCAAGCTGCCCGACCCGCAGGTGGACGCGGCGGCCGACGACGCTGCGGACCTCGCCGCCCGGCTCGCCCGCGGCGCGGCGAAGCTGTTCCGCGTCGGCCTCTACCTGACCGTGCACGCCCGCACCGAAACCGAGCTCCTCGAAGCGTGCGCGCAGGTGAGAGCCGCCGCCGCCTCGACGCTGCTGCAGGTGCAGCCCGCCACCTGGCGGCACCTCGCCGGGTGGACCACCACGCTGCCCCTCGCGTCGAACTCGCTGCGGATGCTCCGCACCATGGACACCGCCGCCCTCGCCGCGGCGTTTCCCCTCGCCTCCGCTGATCTGCCCGCGCCGCTGCCCGGCGACCCGCCCACCGAGGGCGGGGTGCTCTACGGGGTGAACCCGGACTCGCAGGGCATCGTGTGGTGGGACCGGTGGGCGCAGGAGAACCACAACTCCGTCGTGCTCGCGCGTTCCGGCGCGGGCAAGTCGTACTTCGTGAAGGTGGAGATCCTGCGCACCCTCTACCAAGGCGTGCAGGTGGCGGTCGTCGACCCGGAAGACGAGTACGGGCGGCTGGCCGACGCGGTTGGCGGGGCGGTGGTCCGCCTCGGCGCCTCCGGGGTGAAGGTCAACCCGTTCGACCTGCCGACCGGGGACTCCCGCCCCGACGTGCTCACCCGCCGCGGACTGTTCCTGCACACCCTCATCGCCGTGCTTCTGGGCCAGCAGCCGCCGCCGGCGCAGCGGGCCGCCCTGGACCGGGCGATCCTGGCCACCTACCGGGCCGCGGGCATCACCCCGGATCCGGCCACCCACCACCGGCCCGCCCCGCTCCTACGTGACCTCGCCGATTGCCTGCACGCCGACACCGACCCGGCCGCGGCAGAGCTGGCCGCCCGCCTCGCCCCGTGGGTTGAGGGCTCCTTTTCGGACCTGTTCGACAGGCCTACCACCACCCGCTCCGACAGCCACCTGGTGGTGTGGTCGCTGCGGCACCTGCCCGACGAGCTGCGCACCGTCGGCACTCTGCTCGCCTTGGACGCGATCTGGCGGCAGGTCGACACCCCCGGCCGGGCGGTGGCGCGGCGGCTCGTCGTGGTCGACGAGGCGTGGCTGCTGATGCGCGACGGCGAGGGCGCCCGGTTCCTCGCCCGGATGGCCAAGGCCGCCCGTAAACGCCATGCCGGCCTGACCGTCGTCACCCAGGACGTCGCCGACGTCCTCGGCACCGACCTCGGTCACGCGGTGGTCGCCAACGCCGCCACCCAGGTGCTGCTCAAGCAGGCCCCCCAGGCCATCGACACGGTCGGCGACGCGTTCGGCCTCACCGCCGGCGAACGCCGCCTGCTCCTCGCGGCCCGGGTCGGCACCGGGCTGCTGATCTGCGGCACCAACCGGACCAGCTTCGAGGCCGTCGCCTCCCCCGCCGAGCACCAGCTGTGCACCACGACGCCGTCCGAGCTAGCTGACCTCGATAACGGAGAGGACGAGCTGTGACGTCCCTGTCGATCCCGCTGTTCGCATCACCGGCGCCCAGTCCGCCCGATGTCATAACTCCGCCCAGCGCGCCAGCGCGGTGGGTCCTGCAGGCCGCCGACTGGGCCGCCGAACGGCCGTGGCTGCTCGCCGTCGCCGCCGCGCTGCTGGTGGCCTGGGTCGCCGGGCGGAACCTGCTCGACGGGTGGCGGCACCGCCGCCACGCCGACGGCGCCCGGCTCGTCACCATCGCGCCGCCGCCTGAGGTCGACGCGCACAGCGCTGCGGCGCTGTGGGCCAACCTGCACGGCACGCTCACCCCGTCCCGCCGCCGCCGGCTGCTGTTCGGCAGCCCGCACGTCGGGTGGCAGTACACCTGGACCGGCCGGCAGCTGCTCATTGGCATCTGGGTGCCCGGCACCGTGCCGCCAGGTGCGGTCGAGGCCGCCGTTCGAGCCGCCTGGCCCGGCGCCGCCTGCACCACCACCGAAGCCCACCCGCCGATCCCGCGCGACGTCGCGGCCGCGGTCGGCGGACAGCTGCTGCCGGCAGCGGCGCAGTGGCTACCGATCCGCACGGACCATGACGCCGACCCGCTGCGGGCGCTGATGTCCGCCGGCTCCGGGCTGCGCGCCGACGAGTACGCGTGCGTGCAGGTTCTCGCCCGCCCCGCCACGGCACGGCACGCCGCCTCCGCCCGTCGGGCGGCCGGCCGGCTACGTGGGGGCACGACCGCCGTGCCGACGCTCAACCCCGCCGCGCCGCTGCGGTGGCTGATCGACGTGTTCCTACCCGGCCCGTCGACGACCAGCCGCAGCAGCGGTCAGATCGCCGGTCGGCGGGATCCGGGGGTGGAGCGCGACGTGCGGGCGATTCTCGACAAGACCGCGCACCCGCTGTGGACGATCGGGATCCGCTACGCGATCGCCAAGAACACCCGCCGCCACCACAGCGACCCGTATCCCCGGCTGCGTGGGCTCGCGGACGCGGTCGCCTCCTCGTTCGCCGTTTACGCCGGCCGTAACCGCCTCGCCCACCGGGCCCGGATGGCCGCCCCGGCGGCCGTGGTCGCCGCACGGCGGCTCGGGCCAGGATTCCTCGCCTCCACCCCCGAACTGGCCATGTTGGCCGCGCTGCCGCGCGACCTGGCCGTGCCCGGCCTCGACCGGGCACGGGCCAAGTCCATGCCGGCGCCCGTCGCGGTTCCGTCAGGCGGGCGCGGTGTGAAGGTCCTCGGCGACGCCACCGTCGGCGGGCACGCGGTGGCCCTCACGGTGCCCGACGCCCGCTATCACCTGCACGTGGTCGGATCCACCGGCTCCGGCAAGACGACCCTGCTGGTCAACATGGCCGTCGACGACATCACCGCCGGTCGGGGCACCGTGGTCATCGACCCGCACGGCGACATGGTCCTCGACATCCTCGACCGGCTACCCGCCACCGTCGCCGACCGCCTCGTCATCTTCGACCCGGACCAGCCGAACCCGCCGACCATCAACCCCCTCGCCGGCGACGACCCCGACCTCGTCGTGGACAACCTCGTATCGATCTTCGGCAACATCTTCGCCAAAGCGTGGGGGCCCCGCATGGACGACGTCATGCGCGTCGCCTGCCTCACCTTGTTGCGGCACGCCAACGTCACCCTGCAGCACATCCCACCCCTGCTCAACAGCGCGCAGTTCCGCTCGGCGATGACCGTCGGCCTCGACGACCCGGCGGGCCTGTCCGGGTTCTGGCAGTGGTACGACGAGCTCAACCCCGCCCTACGCTCGCAGGTCATCGGGCCCGTCCTCGCCCGGCTGCGGGCGTTCCTACTGCGGGACTTCGTCAAGCGCACCATGCGCCACCCTCAGTCGAGCTTCGACATGCGCAAGGTCCTCGACGGTGGGGCTCTCCTGGTGCGTATTCCGAAAGGGCAGTTGGGTGAGGACACCAGCAAGCTGCTCGGCTCCCTGATCCTGGCGCAGGTGTGGCAGGGCGCCACCGCCCGCGCCGCCCTCGCCCCGGACAGACGCCGTGACGCCACGCTGATCATCGATGAGGCGCAGAACTTCCTGACCCTCGCCAATTCGCTGGACACGATGCTCGCCGAAGCCCGCAAGTACCGGCTGTCCATGGTCCTCGCGCACCAGGACCTCGCCCAGTTCCCCAAGGACCTGCTCGCCGCCGCCTCCGCGAACGCCCGCAACAAGATCTACTTCAGTGTGGCGCCGGAGGACGCCCGTGTCCTTGCTCGGCACACGCTGCCCGAGCTCGACGAGCACGACCTCGCCCACCTCGACGCCTACACCGCCGCCGCCCGCCTCGTGGTGCACGGCCGACAGACACCGGCATTCACTCTGCGCACCCGCCCACCCAAACCCATCGTCGGGGAGGCGACCGCGATCCGACAGGCCGCGGCCCGAACCGTGCCCTCTCAGGACACCAGCGCCATCGACTCACTCGTCGAGACATTCTCGTCCCGACCCAACGACCGGCGTCGCGGGCCTGGCTAACCACCAGCGATGTCTTGATACGAAGGATCTCCTGGGACAGCGAAGCCTGTGGGTTCCTGGCACACTCCACCACAAGATCATCCGCAATTGCCGAGCTAGGCGCTGTGCTTGCAGGTATCGCCGACAACCAGCTGCCACTCCACGCGGGGGAGGTACCCAACTCGCCAGCGGGCGCGCTGACGGCGAGCTGGCCGCCGCCCTCGCCAGCAAAGTCTGTCGACCACCGCGGCACCGAGGAGTGGCTCGTCCAGATCTGGCCCGCCGTGCCGGATGCCACCGGAGCTGTTTCAGTGTTCAGCCCTGCTTAGGCAGCCGCCGCCTGCCCGGCGGTGGCAGTCTGGGCATGCTGCCGGCGACGCAGGCCGGCCTTCCTACCCGACGCCCGTCCCTGGGATCCGCCGGTGGCCACACCGCGCCTGGCAGCCGAGCAGGTGCAGCGCGAGGCACGCATCGCAGGCAGCGGACTGGACACCCTACGCCTGCTCGTGCCGTGACCCAAGACGCCCTGCCTCGGCGACGGCAGCTGGGAGGACCTGTTCGCGCCTGGAGTGGCTGGCTCTCGTGAGGCACAATCGGTGGACGTGATCTAGAGCGTCGTCGCGGAGATTCGACATGACTGACCTGACCGGCGCCGTCTGGCGCAGGAGCACTCGCGGCAGCGGTAACGGTGGCAACTGGGTCGAAGTCGCGATCGATCTTCCCAACATGGTGGCCGGCCGCGACTCCGCGGACACCGCGCGTGTGGCGTTCATCTCGACCCCGTCGGGGTGGGTTGGCTTTTTCACGGCGGCAAGGTGCGGGGGTCTCGTCCGGTGAGGTTCAGCTTCGACGTCGGTGTCCACGAGCGGCACCAGGTGACGTTTTCTTTCGACAAGTTCTGGGGCGGATTGTCGATCCTGGTCGACGGTGAACCGGTGCATCGGGAGCTGCGGGTCATGTCGGTGGACTTGGTCAAGCGGTATCAGTTCACCGTGGGCGTCGACGAGCGGCACAACGTGCTCATCGAGAAGGAGCGCAAGCTGCTCTTCGCCGGCTTCCGGCCGCAGCGGTGCCGGGCGTACGTCGATGGGCATCTCGTCGCCGAGCAAACGGTCTGACCGGGTCCCTTCGATCGTCGGGCCGCAGCTGCCCCCACGAGCGGCGTCCACTGTAGGAGGATGTGCGGTGCGATGACCGGCCGGACGGCGCCGGTCGGCGTAAACGGGGGCAGTGCCATGAGTTTCGACGTCGATGTGGCCGCGCTGCGCGGCCTACCGGCGGTGTTTGACCGGCTCGGCGACGACGCGCGGGCCGGATTGACCTACCTCGACACGAACACCGCGCTGGAGTACGGACCAGGGTTCATCAACAAGCTCACCGGCAAGCACGAGCAGGCCATGTTGGCTGTCCGTGACTTTGTCGAGGACATCGCCAAGTACACCGCCGCGGACACCGGGTCGTCGCTGCGCCAGGCCCTTGACTACTACGAGCGCACGGACGAGGCGGCGGCGGAGCAGTTGGACCGCACCTTTCGGGGAGGCGGTCACCTCGACCGCTCGCAGTACGCGAGCCTCTATCGGGCGGCCGGTCCCTCAGCGGTGTTCGCGGATCCGGTCGAGCCGCAGGTCAGTCTGCGGGCGGTGCCGGATTACAACAAGGATGATGCGTTCCAGTTCGAGCCGCAGTTGTGGGACATGGCCAGTCCCACGTCGCTGACCCGGGATGCGATCTGGGGCGCCACCTGGCTTGGCGCGAAACTGGGTATCTGTGACCGCGCCTACGACCCGTACGAGTCTTTGATCAAGCCGCTTGCGGGTGACTGGACCGGGGTGCGCGGGTGCGCCGACGTGTTCGACAGCCTCGCGGCGGCTCTGGGCGGCATGGCCGACAACCTGCGCTGGGCCGCCCTCGGTGCCGACCAGTACTGGCAGGGCAAGGCGGGCACCGCGTTCCAGGCCCACGTCGTGGGCTCCGCGCGCAAACTCGACGTCGCGGCCGGGCCGCTGATCGCGCTGGCGGCCGAGTACCGCAAGACGGCCGAGGCGATGTTCGAGATGGGTAAGGTGCTCGGCTCCCTGCTGTCCGACCTGGTCGACGCGGCCATGATCTTCGTCGCGGCCGCCAGCACGGCTGCGGCCACCTCGGAGACCGTCATCGGCGGCGTGGTTTTCGGCGCAGCGGCGCTCTATGAGGGCTACAAGATGTGGGACATCCTGAAGGAGGCGCTGGACCTGGTGGGCCGAGCTGATTCACTCACCAGTGCCTTCACCTCGGCCGTCGGCGACTTCGGGATGGCTGCGGGGCCAGGTGAGCTGCCCGTGCTCGCCCCGGCGCCGGTAGGGCTGCCCGAGTGACCGGGCGTCGGGAAGGATGTTCAATGTGAACCAGGTTCCGCCCGCCCGTCCGGAGGACATCCTCGCCGCAGTGGACCGCACCCCGTACGGGGAGGTCCTGCGTGACCAGTCCCGCCGGCGGCAGCTGGTCTACGAGGCGATGATGTCCGGCCCCGACCCGATCGGCCGCGAAATCGCCCAGCAGCTGCGGTCGGGCAGCGTCACCCCACGGGATCTGCTCGCCGTGGCCGACTACCGGGAGTTCTTCAGCCGCGCCCGGGCCGACGCCGAACGGCTCGACCTCGACGCCCTCGCCGCGTCCGCCTCGGCCCTCGACCACGACGAGCTGCCGACAGGTGACCTCGACCGGGACACCGTCACGGGCGTCGGTTACCGGCCACGAGCGGAGGATGAGGGTGAGCGGCAGGAGGATTGGTGGCGGTGAGGACGCTGTCGAAGCAAGCGGACAGGTGGCTCGGCCGGGTGCTGGTGTCGCTCGGGTGCGTGATCGCCGCGCTGTGTCTCGGTCTCATGGGCTACGCCCGGTCCGGCGCCGTCGACGCCGGACACACCTGGAATGGAGACGCCCCCGCTTACCTGACCAGCGCCGTACGCGGTGGCGAGCACCAGTGCACCATCACCCCGGACGACGGCGAGGCCCGGACGTTGAACGTGCCGTCCTGGCCGAACCGCGGACCGCACGTCAACGGTCGGCAGGTGGATCCGTGGTTCGCGGGCAACGCGCAGGTGTCTTGCACCGATCCGGTGTATCTGACGCAGGGATGGATGGTGCGGCTCTATCCGCTGGTAGAGCAGTGGCTGGTGCTCCTGGCAGGGCTCGTGCTGGCGCTGGTCGGGTTGAACCGGCTCGGCCTGTTCCGGCACACCTCCCGCTACCCGTGACGCCGATCAGTCCGTGTGCCACGGCACGCGCCAGCTTCGCGCACCGCCGACCGGGTCTCAGCCGGCCAGGTCTTGCCTACACGGCAATGATCGAGCCACCGTGGGGTAATGCTGATCATGGCGTAACCATCGCGAAGGTTCGCGGTTCTCGATCAACCAAAGCGTTCGGCCGCTGCGGCACTATCATTCCACCGAGAAGAGGACGTCCTGTCGGGGTGATCTTCCTTCGCGTGGCGTGAGCGCTAGATCTCCAGCCGCAGTCCGGCCCATCGGTCGGGCCATCCCTTGACCTTGACGCGGCGCTGTACCTTCGCGCGGCCCGCTGCGTTGTTGAAGGCTGGAGAGGGGCGGACAACCAATCCCACAAGGTCAGCCAGCCCATGGCAGGCCACCAGGCGAACAGAGTCACCCCGCAGAGTAACCGCGACGCACGTTGCCGTTTCGGGCCAGCGCGATATCGCGTCCAGGGCTGACGTGTAGGGCTCATCGCCATTGCGCAGATGCATCCGTGCTTGATTACGAATCTCCCACGGCGCCCCAGGCAGGGCCACTATGGCTTGGGCTTCGGCGCGTGCGTCCTCGCGTGGGTCCAGCTTTTCCGGGTCGAAGTAGGCGACATCCACGTCGCGTTCCGGTGAGACCGGGAGGTTGCTGATCGCGTCCCAGACGCGGTTGCGTACGAAGCCGGCACCGATCCACCAGTCCGGTAATCCAAGGTCGGCCGTAGCCCGGAGGACTCTCATTGCTCCCGGGTCTGACTCGATGACGCCCACAACGTCCTGCGCGCTCATGACCACCCGAGGGACCCTAGACCAGCGGGCGGACGCACCGCTTGCGAGACGGAGGCTGAGGGCAGAGCGTGTCTGTCACCGACGTGCTCCGGACTGTCGCCCTGCACCGGCGCATCGACGCGCAGTGGCTATGCCGGCCCTGCGTGCAGAACGCCCAGAGCGGCCCCGTGTGGTCGAACGCCGGCCTGGCCGGCGTCGTGGGCAGAAAGATCGGCACCACAGTGGCCCAGCCTCTCCCGAGTCGAACTGGCCACCGCGGAGTGAATCGACTGGTACAACAACCAGCGCCTGCACTCAGCTTGATCTTTAACCTGTGCGCTGTTTACGTGCGGTGATGCTCAGGTCACGCTTGACGGTTTTACCGACGTCGTGGCGGGGTGCTGGTCTACGGTTTCGTGATCCGTACGGGCGTCCAGGACCTGGTCTGCTGGGTTTCGGCGCACTTGCGGGCAGGGTGGTCTTCGGGCGCAAGTTCCGAAACCCCCGACGGACCCGGGCGGGAGTGAGCCGGTCAGGTGCCGTTGGCCGCTCCCACGGTCGACGCAGGTCCGCGACGAGGGGTCGCGCGAGGCGTAGCTGAGTGTAGGCGGCGATGATCAGCCAGGTCCACCGGTCAGCGGCTTCGGTGGTGCGGATCTTCGGCCGAGTCCATCCCAGGGTCTGTTTGAACAGTCGAAACGTGTGCTCGAGGTCGAATCTGCGGAGGAAGGCCTGCCACCAGTGGTCGACATCGGCGGTGGTGGCGTTGGTGGCGGAGCACCACAGCCACACCGGTTTGGGGTCACGCTCGCCGGGCAGGTGCTCGACCTGTAGCCGGATCAGGGTGCCGGTGATGATCGGCAGGTCACCGTCGTGGTCGATCCAGCAGGTGCGGCGGGTCAGCCTGGGGTGCAGCTGGTCCCAGCTGTCGGCTTGCGCGGTGCCGTAGCGGCTGGTCGGGGTGAGGGTGGTGTGTTGCGGCGCGGGCCAGGTGGCCGGGTCGTTGCAGGCGAACTCGGCGCCGTGTTTGCGGGGACGGCCGATGGCACCCGGCTGCCTGCTCGGCTTGGGAAACCGGAGGACCCGGTCCGAGCGGATCCGGCCGACCAGGAGCACGGGCAGGTCGGACAGCACCCAGGCCAGCCGGGCGGTGTCGTAGCCGGTGTCACAGACGATCAGGATGTCGGGGTCGCCGGGGCGCCAGTGCCCGGCACGGATCAGCCGGTCGATCAGCTGCCGGAGCTGGTCGGCGGTGACCGCGGTGGCGTCGTCGGCCGGGCCCAGCCGCACCGCGTCGAGTACCTGTGTCCACGACGTGCGGCCTGGTTCCAAGGCGGCGACGAACGAGTACGGCCAGCCGGGGATCATCTGGGCGGAGCCTTTGCCGCGGCCGTAGGTGTGGCAGAACAACCGATCCGGGCTGGTGGCCGCGTCCGGGCGCAGCCAGTTGCTGACGTCAACGGCGAGCATGATCCGCCCGTCCGTGGCGCGGGGCAGCGCCAACCCTGCGAGGGTCACCCGCAGCCGGGCGACATCGATCCCGCCGGCGCCCAAAGCGTCGTACAGGGCGCCGTGACCACGGCGGTGCTCGGCGGCCAACGACAGGTCGACCAGGCTGGTCACCGGCCCTCCCGAGCACAGCAGCGCGTCGGTGAGCTCGAACAACGCGTCCGCCCGACGTGGCAGACACCGGTAGAAGTCCCGACGAAACCCGGCCAACCTCGCTGCTGGATCCTCGGCCGACCCGACCGCCGACGTGTCGGGCGTGGGCGTGTCGGGCAACACGAGGCCACCCAGGTAGTCCAGAATCGTGGCCACGGCCACCACCTGTTCTGTTCTTCGTGTCCTTGCAGGGAACGTGAAGGATCATCAGGTGGTGGCCGGTTTACGTCTCCATGACACGCCGAGTCCACACAGGATCAGCGCCCCACACGGGCGCCGAGGTTAAAGAACAAGCTCAGCCAACGGGCACATTCCGCCGACCGAACACGAATCAACGTTCCTACGGCTCAACCCCAGCCCCGTGAGGCGGTTGGAGTCAACAGCTGAGTTCTCCACCGAACCCGAGGCGATGCAGCCTCAAACCTCAGGCACGTCCGGTCTACCGGTTGGCATGTTGATTTGCGCGTCGACAACATGTCTGCACCGGCTCGTCCACGGCCTTCCGTCGCCCCTTCCCTAGAGGCTTCACTAGCCCTTCACCACTGATCACCCTGGCGCGCTGACAGATCCGCCGTCCGGGTCTGTCAGTGCTGCACATCGCCGCTGATCGCGGTCGGTCATCGTCGCGCCGATTTCAGAAACCCCTCCTGGTGGGAGGGGTTCCTCACTTACTCGTCATGGGAGCTTCGCTATGCCCACCGCTCGACACCCCTCACCCTCGCCTGCTCGCCGTTCGTCGTCGGCTCGGCTCGATCGACTCGACCGCCTGCGTCGTCTGACCGGTCGCGACCACGACCTGCTGTCCTGGTTGGCCGAGCACTACGTGCTGTCAGCCGATCAGATCGCTGGTGCCCTGTTCCCGTCCCGCCGATCCGCCCGGCTGCGACTGGCCGTCCTGCACCGGTTGGAGGCGGTCAGCCGGTTCGTCGACGTCACGACCGGCAGCGGCCAGTACCTCTACACCCTCGGCCCTCTCGGCATGGTCGTGCATCCGACCGCTTTCAACGACCCGAACCGGCCCGACATCCGCGCACCCCGCTCCAGCGTCGAGCGCACCGAACGCATCATCGGCAGCCGCAAACTCGCGCACCTGCTCGGCACGAACCAACTGTTCATCGACCTGATCGCCTACGCCCGCGGCGACGACAACGCGAAGCTGGCGCGGTGGTGGTCCGAGCAGCACGCGACCGCCGTGTTCGCCCGCTCCGGCATCCGCCCTGACGGGCACGGCGTCTGGGCAGCGGGCGGTCGGCAGGTCGGGTTCTTTCTGGAACACGACAACGGCACCGAACCCCTGGGTACGGTGCTGCGTAAGCTCCGCGGCTACGAGGCCCTCGCCGCCTACGGGCCCAGGTATCCGGTGCTGCTACGCGTGCCCGGCCGCCGCCGCGAGCGCCACCTGCTCTCTGCTCTGGCCGGTGTGCCCACTGCCATGCCGGTGGCTACCGGGGTTCACGGCGAGCATCCCGCCGGGCCCGCCTGGACCATTACCTCCGACCCTGACTTGCGGCGGTGGTTGCACGAGCTGCCCTCGGACCATGGCCCGGACAATCCGGCGACCAACCCGCACCGCTTTCCCGACGACGGCCCTACCAACCTCGGCCCGTAGCACGTCGCTTCGCGGGCAGGTCCGAGCGCCGTCTGTCACGGCGGACGATCATTTGTGGGACCGACCGGATCTCACAGACTCTCGACCAACGACTCACAGTAGACGGTCCGAGGTCTGAGACGCAGCTCACCGGCACTTCTGACGATCATGACCGTGGTGGGGACTGACAGATCGGGCCGCTACCGTCT
The DNA here is from genome assembly GCF_049315255.1 of Micromonospora sp. WMMD558. NCBI lineage: Bacteria > Bacillati > Actinomycetota > Actinomycetes > Micromonosporales > Micromonosporaceae > Micromonospora > Micromonospora sp. WMMD558. The sequence goes on from NZ_CP186061.1 coordinate 6,016,486, forward strand.
TCGGCACTACCTTCTCTTTCGCTTCACCTGGTCCGGTCCCACCTCGGGAACCACCGCCGCACCCCCTGCGGTGCGCTTCGCCCACCCGCCCGTCAGGCCGGTCGGCTTCCGCGCCGCGCGGCGACCCCGATGGTCGCACCGCACCACCTCGCACGGACCTCTCCCCCTGTTCACCCGCAACCGCCCCATGCACCCGGTGGGCCGGTCACGTCCGCGCGCCTACGACGCGCTCACACAAGGAGGCAATCTGTATGACTGCTACACCTGGGGCAAGCACGCCGCTGACCCGCTACGGCAACCGCGTCAGGGCTGTAACGCCCGGCAGGGGCAGCAAGCCCGCCGCGCCGGGCGGGGCCACCGCCAGCACGGTAGCTACCGGCACGGTGGTGACGCCGGCCGCGACGATCCGCATCATGATCGTCTGCCTGCCTGACGGGCTGCCCTCGCAGGCTCTTACCGACGCCCGGCTGGACCGGCACTTCGGGGTGTCCGGCACCCTGCAGCCCAGGTTCTGGGCCAGCCCGGCCCTATGGCGGTGGCAGCGCGGCCAACTGTTCGGACTGCGGGCCGGCCGCCCGGCCTACTGCGCCGGCGGGCCGGTCAAGCTGCTCGACCTGGCCGGTATGCGCCACGCTGCCGGCGTCGGTGCCAGCATCCGGGCTGAGGTGTGGCGGCGGGTCGTGCAGGGCACCCGCCCGGCCCATCCCTGGGTGGTGTTCCACGCCCGTCACCTGGCCGACCCCGCTCGGTATCCGCGCGAGCGGGCGGAGGCGGATTTCCACCAGCAGCCGCGCGTCAATGCGATGCGGATGCACAACGTCGCCAGCTACGGCGCCCACCGGCTGCCAATGGAGGAGTTGGAGATGTTCCAGGCAGGACCGGTGGCCTACCAGCACTACATCGCCGCCACCGCGGTGTGCGGTGACGCGCTGCTGCTGCCTGACGGGCACAAGCTCGCCCCGGCCAGCGACGCTCTCTGCCACCGGGTGACCTACCTCGAGCAGGCCATCCGCTACCTCGACACCGTCGAGCCCCACCAGCGGCTACTGACCGTCGCCCTCTGAGACGACCAGAAGCCGGGGCGGCCGGGCACACCGTTACCCCTCGCATCAGCAACAGCCTGACCAACTCCACCACCGTCTCACCGATCAGAGCCGCCCAGCCCGCGTTCTCACCCCGGCGGGTGCGGGCCTGCAACCCGGCCCCGGCGAGGCGTCAAGCCGACCCGCCACGAGCCATGTAAGCACGGCTCCGGTCCGACGCGAACCGCTCGCAGTGGCGACTCCCCAACCACCTGCCGGCGGCATCCCGTCGGTCTACGAAAGCGAGGCCGCCATACGCGGTGAGCCCATCCCGCTGGCTGCGGCAGTCAGCGTGGGGCCGGCGCCCGGGCGGGGGCGCCACTGAATTGCTCGGCCAGCGAAACGGCCGCTCTTTCCCTCTTCCCACCATCGACCCTTGGAGGTCTCTCCATGTCCTATCGACTGTGGTTCCGGCTCGACGACGTGCTGCCCCTCGCGGAGCACGCCATGGCGTGCCCGGCGCACCGCATCACCGATGCGCAGGCGCGCGGGCTCGCGCCCCTGACGCCTGGTTTGATCTGGACGGGCACCAGCAGGCGCGACGTCCTCTCCTCCAACGGCCTACCCGGTTGGTACAGCGAGTCCGGTGACGTGCACACCGCCGACGCGCGCACCTGGCGGCACATCAGCACCGATCGGTACGGGGTCGCCGGCCGACCCGACTACTTTCAGGCATTCCTGCCGCTGCGGGCCGGACAAGCTTCGGGCCCGGTGATCAGCATGCTGCGCGGTGCCCACTACACCGGCCGGCACTGGGTCACGGTCGACATCGACCCGGCCGACGGGCACCTCATCGGCCCCGACCGGGTGCGGGTCGTCCAGCACCGCGACCAGCTCATCCCGCCCGACGGCAGGTGGGCGCCGGCCATGGTCACGTCCAGTGCCGTGGCCGGTGTCGCCTACCCGGCGCTGGTCGCCGACGGCTACACCAGCGACGCCGGCCACGCGCTGCCCCGCTTCGACCGCGTCACGGTCGAGCAGATGATCGCCGACCTCGACGCGGTGCACGCGAACCCGGACCGGAACAGTGATCCGATGCCCGGCGAGTACCCGCACCTGCGGATGACCGGCGACGTCCTGGTCGTGTTCGACGAGCACGACGACGGCGAGCACGTCACCTACCGGGAGACCGACCGGGTGCACCCCGACGCCGAGGGCCGCTACCCGCTGGGCGCCTACACCTGGCCCTGGCAGCTGGCCGCCATCTGACCCGCACACCGACGAAGCCGACACGAGAGCCTATGGCCGGCGTCTGGCGAAGATCACTAGCTCTTCACCGAGGTCGACCACCGCCACCGTCCAGCCCGCGGTCAACCAGGCGTGCGCCTGCACCCGGGTCCGGTTGACGGTATTGCCCCACCAGGTGCGGTCGTAGCGCGCGCTCGGCGGCAGCGATCGGCCGAGGATCTCCTCAAGCCGCTGGAAGGACATCCGAACGGTGTCCTTGTCCGCCGGTTGACGCTGAAGAAACCCGGTGAGCGGGTCGTACTTCGCCACAGCAGGATCGTCCCTGGCCTCGCAGCCGTGGTTCGCATGTCCGATGCGGTAGGTGTTCACGGCACGCGTCGCCGGTAACTGTAGGGCCCGTTTCGCCGCCTCAGCGCCCCGTCAGCTCGACTGTTTCGCCTCCGCTTCCTCGACCGCCAGTCGTGGTCGCGGAAGGATGCCGCGCCAGGCGCTGGCCATCGCGCGTGCTCGACCGCCACCCGAGTGACGCCATGCGGCTGCCGGGCACGCAGTTTCCTGTCCCGAGATCCGGTCACCGCACTTGATCACCAGCGCCTGTGGAGCGTGGATCAGTGCTGCCCTCACTCAAGGAACGGACGTATGCCCATGACGAACGCAACCGAGGCTGTGCCGGCGCACAGCATGTTCACGGTCCTCGCCGCGCTTGGCGCGCTCGGTGAGGCGACCGCCGGGGAGGTGGCCGAGCACGCCGGGCTCGGCTACTCCACCACCACGGCGAAGCTGCGCGCCTGGGAGCAGACCGGTCAGGCCGAGCGGTTCCGCACCGACGACGGCCGGACCCTGTGGCGGCTGACGGACACCGGCCGCACCGCGACCGCCACTGCACCCACCGGCGACGGGCAGCAACCGTCGGCCGCCCAGGAGAGTGCCAACGAGGCCGGTGACCGGGACGTCACCGACGAGCGGCCCCAGAACGGCGACATCCCGGCCACGCCCACCGAGCCGCTGATCATGTCGGCCACCGATCAAGCCGCAGACCAACCCGCCGTCGACACCGCCGCATCCACCGCCCGCACCGCCGCGCCCCCGACCCTGGGCGATCCACAAGAGACGTCGGCAGAGCTGACGCCAAACCAGCAGCCCGGTACGCAGGAGGAAGACAGCACCCCCGAGGACCGGCAGGACAGGGCACGCCGCGGCAAGGGGTCGCTGCGTGGGGCGATCCTGGACATCCTCGAGGCCCATCCCGACCGGGCCTACAAAACCGGTGAGCTGTGCAAGCTCATCGACGCCAACCGCGGCGCCGGTGTGGCGAAGGCCAGCGCCGGGGCGGTCGCCAACGCGGCCACCAAGCTGGTCGCCGACGGCCTGGCGGTGCAGACCGTCGAGCGGCCCGCGACCTTCCAGGTCTCCCCCACCCGTCGCGGCAACCAGTAGCCGCTGTCCGGCAGCCCAGGGGCGGGCGTTCAGTTTGGCGGCTTCACGCCCGCCCCCGGTGCTCCTTCCAACGCAAGGAGCGTTCCGAGTGTCTCCCACCGTGCACACGATCGCTATCGCCGGCGGCGGGATCCTCGCCGGTCTCGCCCTCGCCGGCGCCCTCCTCTGGCACCAGCAACAGGCCCTCCGCGTGGCCCGCTACCAGGCCACCCACGACGACGTCACCGGCCTGCCCAACCGGCGGCTGTTCCTCAACCGCCTACGCGCCGCCCTCGTCGACAACGCGCCTGTGGGGGTGGTGCTGCTCGACCTCGACCGATTCAAGACGGTCAACGACACCCTCGGCCACGACGCCGGCAACGACCTGCTCGACCGCGTCGGTCGGCTCCTCACCTCGCTGCGGACGCCGGTGGAGATCGCCGCGCGGCTGTCCGGGGACGAGTTCGCCCTGCTCGTGCGCGGTGACCCCGACGAGGTCGCCGCCGCGGCGCACGCGGCGTCGCTGGTCCTCACCGCCGCCCCGATCCGGGTGGTCAACGGCGAGGTCACCGTGGCCGCGTCGGTCGGCTACACCCACACCCACGACCCGCACGCCAGCCCCCGGCAACTCCTCGCGGAGGCCGACGCCGCGATGTACCACGCCAAACGCGCTCGCACCGGCGTGCACGGCCACCACCCCCTAGCGCCGCCACCGAGTAGGCGCAGCCGCGACCGCCACTACCACTGACCCGACCCCAGATGCCCGTAAGGACCCCGCAGCCACCGGCTGCGGGGTCCTTCCCTTTCCACCCCCTGACAAGGGAGAACCCCGTGTTGTCCTTCACCGCTGTCCACACCCTCACCGGTTGCCTCCTGGTCGCCGACGCCGAGGCCGACGCCCTCGGCTGGGGCACTCCGGTGACGCTGCTGCTCATCCACGACCGACCCCACCTGACCGGCGGGCCGATGCCGCTGCGAGAGATGCGCAGTGTCGAGTTCCCGCTGCGCCGCGGCGACGTGCTCGCCGACCCGGCCGGGATCCCCGCCCTGCTGGATCGCGTCGCCGCTCACCTCCACCAACGGCCCTACCTGAGCGCTCTCGACACGATCCTCGGCGTGGTTCGGTGGTCCGCGCCTGACGCCGAGTTGCGGGCCTGGGCCATCTGCTACACCGACAGTCTCACCATCGGCGGGCAGCCGCGGCAGGTCCGCCGTATCGACGCGGTCGACACCGACGGCCGCCTCTACCAGCTCACCCGGCTGCGCGGCGAGGACCACCCGCTGCTGGCCGTCGACGACACTCCCGACCCGGACGGCGCCCCGGCCACCTACCCGGGACTGTCCGCCCTCCTCGCGGCCACCGCCCGCGTCGCCGATGGAGGCGCGGCGTGACCGGCCACGAGTCCCGCAACGGCGCGGACCACGACGAGCCGATTTTCACCACCTGCGGGGCGGACGGGGCGCCCGTCCGGTGCCGGGTGTGCGAGGCGGTCGACCAGGTGGACTGCGACGAGATGCCGTCCATGGCCGGCTACGGCACTGACACCTACGCCCGGTGCACTCGCTGCGGATCCGTAGAAACCAGCGACCCGATCTTCGGCTGGCGCGCCAAGCCTGCCCCCTGGCCGCCGACACCGCCGCAGAACCAGCCGTGACGACCCGGCTGACGCCGCGGCCCACCCCTTCTCGCCCGGGTGCCGGATCGGCTACCGCCGCAGGTCCCTGCGGCATCTCCAGCCACCGCACCCCCGGCCACGCCACCTGAGCCCGGGCCCCCAAGGCCCCGGGCGCTGCGCTACCGCGCGCCGTGACCGCCCGGCGTCCGGCCAGCACGCACACCAGTCCCCTCAGCCCACTGCGCCCATAAGGAGACCTCGTGAACACCCACTGCCTTGTCGGTATCACCGACCCGGAGAACCCACACCTGGTGCACGCCCGGTTCGTCGTCGTTGACGGCCACCCGAGTCTGGTCGTGCCCGCCCTCGCCGACATCTGGGCCCGCCACGCCGGCTGTGACACCCGGGCGCTGGCCGAGGCGATCCTTGCCTGCGACTGGGAATACCTCGACCCTACCGTCACCACCACCGGATCCGGCCTTGCCCAGCAGCACCCGGTCCCCGGCGTAGGCGTGCCCCTGCCCGGCACCGGCGCGGCGGAGCCGGTCACCGTGTTCCCGCTGTGCCAGGCCGGGCACCTCGACGCGGACTGGATCTACCTGATCGAGCCGGTCACCGGCACGGTCGCCGTACACAGCGACGACGGGCAACCCGTGGCCCGCTACCGGCTCGACCAGTGCGTCAGCCCGTCCGCCGGCAGCACCCGCGCCGGCCGCGACCTCCACACCCCCGCCGCTGACCCCGCGTCCTGGGCACTGGCCTTGGTGCCCGGGGCAGCGCGGTGAGCGCCCGCGCCTTGGCCGCTGTCGCCGCCGGCGTGATGGCCGTGCTGGTGCTCTGCACGGGCGGCATCGGGGCGCTGTTCACCGGCGGCGGCACCGCCTCGGCCGCCTGCTACCCCGCAGCCGGTCCGGACGGGCAGCCCCAGCTTCCTGCCATCACCGCATCCCCACCTCCGGGCGGGGCGGGCGGGTGGGACCGCGACCAAACGGCCAACGCCGCCGTGATCGTCGCCGTCGGCACGGAGTTGAAGGTCCCGCCGCGCGGGTGGGTGATCGCCCTGGCCACCGCCATGCAGGAGTCCACGCTGCGGAACCTGCCGGGCGGGGATCGCGACTCGGTCGGGTTGTTCCAGCAACGCCCGTCGCAGGGCTGGGGCACGCCCGTCCAACTGCGGGACCCCCGCCATGCGGCCGGGAAGTTCTATCAGGCGCTGCTGGCAGTCGATGGGTGGCAGGCCATGGCGTTGACCGATGCCGCGCAGGCGGTGCAGCGCTCCGCCTACCCGGGCGCGTACGCGAAGTGGGAGGACGACGCGATCGCCCTGGTCCGGGTGCTGACCGGCGGCACCCCGGCCGGCCCGGTCGCCGCCGCGCTGGAGCAGGCGATGAGCAACCCGCTGTGCCTGTCCGTCGGCGGTGACGGGCAGCTCGGCGGCGAGCAGGTTCCCCTGCCGGCCGGGTTCGCCCTGCCGCCGGGCACCCCGGGCCCGGTCGTGACGGCGATCGGCTGGGCGCTGGCGCAGCTCGGCAGCCCCTACACCTTCGGCGGGGACTGCACCGCGCCCCACTCGGGGATCCCGGCCCGCCAGTGCGACTGCTCCTCACTGGTGCAGCAGGCCTACCGGGCCGCCGGCATCACCCTGCCGCGCACCACCCGCGATCAGGTCCACGCTGGTCAGCCCGTCGGCGACCACACCAGTCTCCTCCCGGGGGACCTGTTGCTCATCCCTGGCAGCCGCGGCACCACCGCCCGACCCGGGCACGTCGGCCTCTACCTCGGTCACCGCCTGATCGTGCAGGCCCCCCACACCGGCGACGTCGTCAAGATCAGCCGCCTGTCCGCGTGGTTGCCGCACCTGGCGGCCGTCCGGCGGATCGTCAGCTGATCCCTCGTTTCGCGTCGACGACCCTCACCGTCGTTCCACTATGCGGTCGCCACCCCTCGCCCCGTGACGTGCGGCACACCGAGGGCGGCAACGGCTTCTGCCCTGGTCGCGAGACTGCCGGCCGGCCAAGCCAATGAACACAATTGCAACGGACAGTGACAGGTGTTGATACGCAGCGCGAGCGCGTGTTTCGATGGCCGCGCTCATCGCTGTTACCTGCGATCACGAGGGGAGCACTGCATGCGCCTGCCCAAAATCCTGAAAGGTCTGGCGGTCGCCGTTCTCGTCGCCGGGTCATCCGTCGTCGCGACACCTGCGGCGTCGGCTGCTGCGGCGGACCCGGGCGGCGTCGGCGCGGTTGGCGCCGTCACGTCGCCGGACGTCCTCGCCAAGCCCACCAGCATGCCGATCGCCCGTCCCGGAGCCACCGCCGCGCAGCCACGGGTGGCCGGAGCGCAGACCTGTGTGGAGACGTCGGAGACGCGATCGGTGTGTATCGCACCCGCGCCGCCGAGCCGCCAGGCGGCCAGGATGGCGCTGGCTCCGGTCGCGTTCCCATCGTGGTGTGCCAGCAGCGACGGCACGCCGGTGGCGGGCACCCGCACGGAGGCGTGCAAGATCACTGGCTTGATCTTGACGACGCAGCAGACGGTGAACGGCACGGTGCGGATCACCGGTGAGCTGCTGATGGATGTCTACGACTTCACCTACGGCGCGGTCGACCGGCCCAACTGGATCCACCAGATCGGCCTGTCGCCGTACTCCGGGTGGGGCGACGCCCGCAACTCCACGGTGACCGGGACGCTGTCGGTCAGCGGTGACTGCGTCGTCAACGGCGCCTCCTCGTTCCCGGTGCAGTCGCTGGCGCCGGCGAACAACACCAGCCGCGTCGGCGAGGCCGGCGCCAGGACCACCGCCACGGCGGTCGGCGCGGTCGGTGACTGCACGACCAAGTGGAACCTGCGCTTCCAGCCGGTCGGCTATCCGCAGGCGACCGCGTCGTCGGAAATGGCGGAGATCATGTGCGACAACGCGGTCGGCGCCAACGGGTCTCGGCCGGCTCGGGTGGGTTGCGTCGTGGCGTGGTATCCCGCCAGGGTGCTCTACAGCCAGAGCCGCTACCCCAGCCTGGCCTCGCACGTGTCCAGGGCACAGGGTTCCGGGCTGCCGGGCGCCACGATCACTGACCCGCTGCACCGCAACGTCGACCAGGCGTCGATCAACCTCAACCGCAGCAGGGCCTGCGGGGACGCGCCGAACATCTCGGGCAAGAGCTGCGACGAGTACCCGCTCGCGTCGACCTTTCAGGGACTGGCGTTCGGCGGCACGCGGCGCACGTTCTCCGGATGCAACATCAACGCGCCGACGAACGTCACGGGCCCGTCCGGGGCGAGCGCATGCATGATCACGGCCGGTGAGAACAACGCCCAGGGTGGCATCATGGCCGCCTTCTACTACGACTATCGGGTCCTGCACAGCGACCCGTTCCGCGTCGGAATCGGCAGCTGAGGCCAAAACCACGGCCGCCGGCGTGTGCGGGGCGTCAGGGAGGCCTGGCGCCCCGCCCCGTTGGGCCGCTGGCCGCGAAACGGTAGGGCAGGATGGTGCGCATGACGCAACCGGTACGCGTCTACGTCCAGGACCACGGGTTCTTCGTGACGGACCGCGACGTGGACACCCCGTTCGAGACGATGGACTACGGCACGGGACTGGCCGGGGTGATGGAGTCCGCCGTGCTGGTGCACGCCGGTATCGACCGCGGGTATGTCGCCGTCACCGCAGCCGCGGTCGACGAGCGGCCCGGGCTGGACACCGCCGAGCAGTGGGACGATCTCGCTTCCTGGGAAGACGTCGCCGAGGTCAGCCTCTACGTTCCCCACGGCCGCCTGACGGTCGAGCAGCTCGAGCAGGCTCTCGATCCTCGAGCGCAACTGCCAGTGCTCAGCGGGCACGGTCCGGGCCATTACCGGCTGCGGCTGCACGCCAGCGGTCGGGACCGCCACTACGACCGGGTGGTCGATGAGTCAGGTGAGCGGTTCCACTTCCTGGCCTGGCCCGCGGCGCCGACAGCCCCGCTGGTCATCAAGGCCGGCTCCCGCTGCGGCTACGGCCTGAGACTGAACGCGCTCGAAGCGCCCGTACCCGCCGAGTTCCCGCCGGTCATGGTCGAGGACCAGGCCGAAGCTGACCGGCAGGCGATGCAACGGCGCAACCTGCTCGGCGGCTGACGCCTTCCGCATCGACGTCGCGACTCTGACGGGAAGCAGCCCGCGGTAGCACGATCGACAGCGCTCTGTAACGGGCGGTGTGGTTGTCCGGGCCAGTCTCGGGCCCGAATCGTCGCCGTGGTGCGGGTGCGCACGGTCCAACTAGGACGTGGTCCAGAGCTCGACTGAGTAGATGTCAGCTGCCACGATCCGGTTAGTGGTGCCGTCCGGCAGGGCCAGCGCGTCGATACTGTCGAGCCGGGACGAAGTCAGCGGTGGGCGTGCCGCGAGCCCCATGCCGGTGGGGAACCGGATCGTGCTGTCCGAGCTGCCAGTGACCAGGGTTGTCGCATCGTCGGTGAAGATCATCGCCGTGACCGTGCTGGTGTGTTCGTTCTTCCAATGCTGCGGGATATGGTTCGGGGCCCTCAGGGAGATCGTGGGCGACTCGGCCGATTCCGTATCAGGGTTCGCGGCGTGACCGACCTGGCGGCCGACCATGGTGGCGAGCGTGCCGGCCGGTTCACCGGGCCGGAACGCCAGGACCGCCGAGACTGTCAGATGATCATCCAGCGTGGTCCCCGGTCCGTTTTCCTTGGTGGGCAGGATCCGTATGGGGCCGTCGTCCTCGTAGGTTGCCAGCAGCTCATCGCTCGGTGCGAATGCGAGCGCCTTTACCTCCGGAATGTTCCACCGCCTGATGCTGGTGCCGTCCGCGCCGAGGAGAAAGACCGGTTTCGGTGGCGACCGCGATTCGGTCGCCGCTGCTCGACACCGCGACCGCCTGCACCACGTCCGGGAACGATTCCGGTAGGCGAACACCGGCATACCGGCCGTAGCCGGCCTCGAGATCGAGGTGCCAGACGTCGAGCACGTCGTCCCGTGCGACCGCCAGCACGGAGCCGTCACGGCTCAGCCCGACTTCCCGGAAGTACGAGGAGGCATTGACAATTGTTGGCGGCTGCAGCCGGATCGGCGTGACCCGTGGCGGCGCGTCGAGAATCGTGGCGGTCGCCGCGACAAGGATGATCAGTGCGGTGCTGGCGGCTAGTAGCGCCTTGCGCCGGCGGTGTGACCAGGGCAGCGGCTCAGGCGCCGAGGCCGGAGATACCTGGGGCGCCTCGGCCGCCGGTCGGCTCGCCAGTCGCTCCTGCAACCGGGCATGGTGGAACTGATACATCCCGCCGGACTCGCGTAGCAGGCCGCGGGCTCTGGCCTCGGCCAAGAAGGCGGGCAGCCGCCAGGGCAGTTGGCCGCGCACCGCTAGGTACGCCCGGGCCACCAGGAACCGCGGCCACGCCCGGGTGAGCAGCACCAGTAGCCCGACCGCGACGCCTGGGACGACGGCCGCGGACACTCGGCTCACCCAGTCGGACGGGTCCAACTGGGACGAGGGATCTAACACTTTCACGCCGTCGGGGCGGGGACCGACGCCGGCGTTCGCCGCCACTGCATGCGCGATCCAATCGCCGAGCAGCGTCGAGACCAGCTCGAGCGGCGGGATGGTCGCCGCCACGGCCAGCGCCGCTGCGGCGGCGCCGACCAGCGCGGATCGGCGGTCGTGCCGGAGGAAGCCGGCCGGGCTCGGTTGGGTGGACCGCTCGGGCGGTGCGCTCAGCCAGGCGTCGGCGGCCAGGCCGATCCCGAGCACGCAGCCGGCGGCCGCGACCAGCACGCCGCTGGCGGTGGCGGTATAGACCGCCACGTACGTCCAGTTGTCGACCAGCGGCAGCGTCGCCAGCACCGCCACGAGCACAGCGGCGCCGGGCATGATGAGGACGGCGAAGCCGACCAGCAGGCTGCGCCGCACCCGGCGCCACGAACCGGACGGCGACCAGGACAGCCGGCCCGGCAGCCGGGTCGGCACCGCGTACCAGATAAGCAGGAACAGCACAGCGAACGCGCCGCCCGTGGACGCGCCGATGCCCAGCGCGGACTCGATGTCCTCCTTGCCGGTCGACAGGACGATCAGCGGTCGCGCGACCAGCGCACCCACCACCATCAGCACCAACCCCAGCAGCAGCCCGATCGCCGGAACCGCCAGCTGGGGCAGCAGCCGTTCGCTCATCCGCCACCAGGCGAGATCCCGTTCGCGGTGCCGGTGCAGGTAGGTCGCGAGGAAGGTGAGCCATCGGGTGGCCTGCTCCGCGTCGCACCGGTACCGCCCGGCGCCCGGTCCGGCAAACCTCGCGGTGATCGCGTGGTCGAGCAGGTGATCTTCAATGGTGTGCCGGGAGTGGTAGGTTGCCGCGTCAAGGAGCTCTTCCGGGTGGGCCCGTGCGTCGCCGTACACGGCGACGAGTATCGAGAGCATCAGCGGGGTGGACAGCGCCTCCGCGAGCGGGCTGTCCGGCGCGTGGCGCACCGTGTCGTAGATCCGCTGCCAGCCCTCGCGGTTCGGATCGTCGACCACACGCCGCAGGTAGTCGACCGCGTCGGCCGGCGATACCGGCATCACCTGGATCACCGGTGACCGATGCAGCACTGGTGCGCCGCCGCGGATCACGTCCTCGAACTCGGCCGTCCGGCAGGTCACCACGATCGGCCGGTTGGTGTCGATGGCGCGGTTGATCCGGTGCACGGCGGTGCGTCGCGCCGATTCGGGGATCTCGTCCAACCCGTCCACCACCGGTAGCAACAGCCGCTCGTCGAGCAGTTGCCGGGGCACCGTGGTCTCGCCGTTGAAGTGGGATAGCGCGACGGTGCGGACGATCCAGTCGTCGAAGGGCTCACAGATCGGATCCCAGGAGGACGCCGACAGCAGTACGGGCACCGGGTTGCCCCGGCTTGGCGGCGGGTGGTTCGCCTCGGAGGACCGGTTCGGCAGCAGGCCGACCGTGAGCAGCATCGCGATCACCGTCTTGCCCACCCCCGGCTGCCCCAGAATCACCAGCCGGCCGTTGCCCACCCGCCGGTACTCGGTCGCTATCTCAGCAGCCGCAGTGTCGAAATCGCCGTCCAACCGGCCCCGCCCAACGGCGGCCCACGGGTGCGCGGGCTGCTCCCGGTCGGCGACTTCGGAGGCGGCGACCGTCCACGTGACCGGCAGGATCGCCTTGTCCCGGATCGACCGGGCGCCGGCTTCCCCCAGCCACTGGTCCCGGATGTCATCACCGAGCGCAGCCGCGGCGGCGGTCACGTTCACCCGCGACCGGCGCACGACGGGGAACATCTGCAGGATCGCTACCACCAGCGAGGCGGCCGAGATAAGCAACCCGCCGAGCGTAGCGACGGCCACCGAGACATCCAGACCAGCGGTCGCGGCCCAACCAACGAACCCGGCCGAACCGACCGCGAGTCCACCGAGCAGGCCGGTCCGCCACCGGGCGGAGCGCCCTGGCGTGAGTGGGGATCGCACCTGAGGATTATCGGGACAACGTAACCGGTCGGCTACCCACGGTAGACACAGATATCCGACAGTAGATCCCGAGCGCCCGATCGGCCAACCGGATCACGCCCGGGCGTGTCCGGCGCCGCGCCCGGCACGTACGCGGGCAACGCGCCGTGGATAGACCAGCCGGAGCAGATCCCTCAGCACAACGTCGGCCCCCTTCTGGCCACGCCGCCAACAGTGATTCCGCGATCCCGAAAGCCCTGGCGCCGCCTGGCAGCCCGCCCTCAGCCGCCGGAAAGACCGACACACGGTCCGACGGTCCGAGATCCGGCGCAGGTGCCATCGGGCGGTGTCCGCGAATCGCTGAACGGTGCGCTGCCGACTACATCGACGCGACGCCAGCACGGCCGTGTACGACCAGCGCGGCTCCCGCCGAGCGATCGCATCTATCACGCCGCCCTTGGGCCGGCGGCCGAAACAAGCACGTCCGCTGCGCCGGCCGCCCGACCGGGCGGCCGCACTGTTGATGGAGGTTCCTCGTGAATTGCTTGACCCTGATCGGTGTCACCGCCTCCGGCGGCACCTACGTCAGCCGGCTCCTGCGTGTCTGGGCCGCGCGCTACCACACCATCCTCAGCGCCCGCTCGGCTGACGCGACTGAGGGGAGGCGGCGGTGACTTTTCAGCCGGGCGAGCGCGTGGCGCTCGAGCACACCAGCGACCCGCACACCCTGCTGCGCCCCGGTGACGAGGGCACCGTGCGCCGCTTCGACCCGGAACAGGGGGTCCTGGACGTGGAGTGGGACAGCGGGTCCCGCCTGGCGATGCTCCTCGACGCCGGCGACCGCGTCCGCCGCATCCACATCGGCGATTTCGACGGCTGGGAGCGGGTTCTCGAGGTGCTGCGCGCGGCCGGGGCGGCGGCGGGACGGTCCGCAGCCGAGTGGTGGGCGCAGAATGCTCTCGGCGGCCGGGCACCCGGCAATGTTCGCCGGCGGGCGCGGGAGATCCTCGCCGGGGTGGACAACGGTGATTCGGCGGTGCTCGACGGGCTTCCCGTCGCCGACCGGTATGTCCTCGTTGAGGACCGCGACCGGTACGCAGAGCACGCCCCGCCGGACGCTCCGGCGTGGGAGACGCTGACCGCCCGCCAGTCAGAGGAGGCGCGGTGGGCGTGGTGCGATGGGTTCGACGAGGCCGCCGAAGCCGAGGTGGCCCGGCAGTCCCGGATCGTGCTGCACCCGCACGGCGACGACCGGGACCTCAGCCACATGCACCCGGACCGGCTGCGGGTGGGTGGCCCGGGGGTGTTCGCGGGGGACTGGGCGTGGACGACGAACGCTGAGGGGGACCTGCGGATCCCGGTCGGGTTCGCGGGCACCCTGGTGGACACCTGGAACGGGTGGGCCGTGTTCACCTGCACCCGGCAGGTGGCGGAGGCGATCGTCTCCGACCAGCAGGCGGCCCGCGACCGCTACCGCCGCCAGCTGGCCGCCTCAGGGGTCACGGGTGAGTGGTTGGACCGCATGGTGGACCAAGCGTTGGCTCGGCTGTGGTTCGACGGCGACGTCATCGTCGCGGACGAAACCCGAGTGCACGACGACCCAGCCGCGATCGACCGCATCGCCCCCGACGCACAGGGTCGGTACGTGGTGATGGGCCGCTCCTGGACTTGGACGGCGGTGCACCCGTACGACTGCGACCGCATCACCGGCCACATCCCCGACCCGCCACCAGAGCCGACTTCCTGAACCCGATCCTCCGCCCCCAACCGGACGTGATCACAGGGACAGCCGGTACCAGGAGCCGGCGGTGATCACATGCAAGACGGCTCCGCGGCCGACAGCCGTGACCCGAGCCGGCAGCGGAGCCCCGCCAGGCAGCACGAGCCGGTACTCGCCGACGACGCGCATCGCCGGGCCCGTCAGGTCACCCACGACGAGGCGGTCACGCTGCGGTCCGTACCCGCCGAGCAAGCCGACCCGGGTGCCGCTGACCACCACCGCCCTCGCCCCGTCGACCTGGTTGCGCCAGCCGGTGACCGCGCCATCGCGGATCTGCACGATGGGGAAGCCGGTGTAGTAGCAGGTCCACACCGCGTCGTCGGTGACGTTGAGGGCGTAGCAGTCGCTGATGGCATCCCACTCGTTGTCCACGTGGGACGGGAATCGCCACTCCGGCTCCAGCTGGGGTGAGAAGCGCACCAATCCGCTGCTGCCGATTGGTGCGGCGGTGTCGGTGTCGCCCCAGCCGTAGTTGCCGTAGACGCCCTCATCGAAGTACCCCGCCCACACCTCGCCTGAGGTGGTGGTGAGGACGTGTTCGATGCCGTCACCGAGCGTCGCCCGGGCCTCGATGCGTCCGTCGCTGTCGTAGACCACGGCGTTGCGGTCCGGGCCGTCGGCCCGCCACCGGCACCTGGCGCCGACCACCAGCACCGTCGGTCCGGCAGGGGCTGGATCGACGGATGGGCCAGCGTCAACTCGGCCAGCGGCGTGACATCGGCCTCGTGGCCCGTCTGCCTGCTCACGCGAGCAGCCACGGGTCGGGCGGCCGTCGGATCAGGGAAGGTCGCCCAACCCGGTTGCATGGTGACCGACCGCAACGCCGCCTCGTCCGTGCGCGCCGACCACAGCGCTACCAGCTCACCGGCAGGTCCGATCGACGCCGACACCAGCACATCACCACGCTCCGGCCGTACCAGCGGCACACCCTCGTCGAGCTCCCACGTCGGCAGCGCCCGGGTCTGCTTGCCGTTGCGCCGGCGGCCCTTCCAGCCCTTCACCCCGACACCTCATCACCCCACCCGACCCCTCCGCCAGCCAGTTCCACCGCGGCGGACACCACCAGCCAGCGGCCAGCCCAGCCGCGAACAGAGAACTAAGGCCCGCGGCATCCGCTGGCACCCCGCCCGAACGGTCGACATGACAGCGACCGATCCCCGCGCAAGGAGCATCCGCATGTTCGACACCTGCGCCGACGAGTTCGGCGACTACGCCCACGAGGAGATCCTGCAGGCCCTCGTGACGCACCTGCTCACCAGCGGCGACCTGGACCAGCTCTGCGACGATGCCGACCTGCCGCAGCTCACCCACGCCGACGGCACCCCGGTGACCATCACCTCCGCCCGCGCCTACCGGGACGCCGGGGTGCTGACCCTCGACCGCGGGGTGTGGCTCGAGCTGTCCGACGGCAGCGTCTTCGGCCTGACCGTGACCATCACCCGCCGGCCCCACGACGAGGTCACCCTCCGCCGCCGCTAACCGCCGGCACCGGGTCGACTTGATCAATCCGGGATCGGCTGCGTTCCTTGTCGTCGCCCACCACCGGTGCCGGCGACACCCCGACCGGGCAGCCACCTCGCGGTTCGCCCCTTGATTGCAAGCACGTCACGGAGGTCGCCGGGCCGACCCTGCCACGGGCCGCCCGCCACCACCGTCTCCGCCGCGCGGAACCCGCACCGCCCGCGCACCCCGGAGACGGGTGCGCGGGCGCCCTACGACAGGAGAGCCCCGCATGGACCCTGCGACCCCACCCACCGCCGCCCCGCCCGATTCGGGCGACGCACGCCGGCCCGGCTACCTCTACCGGCAGGTCGCCGCTCATCTCGCCGCCCACCCCGATCAGGTTCTCAAGGTCGGTGACATCACCAAGGCGCTGTCGGCGCGGTCGACCGGCGCGGTGTTCGAGGCGCTGAAGAAGATGGCCGCCGCCGGCTACGCCACCCACCACACCGGCCCCCACCGGTTCCAAATCACTAAGGCCGGGATCGACGCCGCCGGGGCGATGCCACCGCCTGCCCCGCATACACCCCGCCAAGGACGTCGCGGGGCAGGTCGACGGCAGCCGGTCACCCGCCCCAACGGCGACCTGTACTTCCCTCGGAAGCTCGCCGGAGCCACCGATGTGGACGTGCTGCGCCGGCTACGCGACAAGCGTATCCCGGTGCTGCTCTACGGGCCGCCGGGCACCGGCAAGACCGCCCTGGTCGAGGCCGCGTTTCCCGACCTGCTCACCGTCGCCGGCACCGGCGACACCGTCGTGGAGGACTTCCTCGGCACCTTCATCCCCCTCCCCGATGGCGGGTTCGAGTACGTGTACGGGCCCCTCGTGGTCGCGATGCGCGAGGGGCGGGCGCTGCTCGTGGACGACGCCACCCTCATCCCCCCGAAGGTCCTCGCCGTCCTCTACCCGGCCATGGACGGCCGGCGGGTCATCACCATCCCTGGGTACCGCAACGAACGGGTGGAGGCGGTCGACGGGTTCTACGTCATCGCCGGCCACAACCCCGGCGTCCACGGCGCCATCCTCACCGAAGCCCTCGCCTCGCGGTTCGACGTGCACATCGAGGTCACCACCGACTGGGACCTCGCCCGCCACCTCGGCGTCCCCACCCCCGCCGTACAGGCCGCGATCGCGCTCAACGCCGACCTCGCCGCCGGGCGCATCGGGTGGGCGCCACAGCTGCGGGAGCTGCTCGGCTTCACCCGCGTCCGCAAAACCCTCGGCCTGCCCGCGGCAGTCGCCAACCTCGCCGGCCGCGCCCCCGAGGACGACCGCGAACACGTCCTCGCCGCACTGCGGCAGCACTTCGGCACCGACATCACCGCGCTGACCCTCGGCAAGCAACGCTGACAAGGAGAACCGATGCCGCACCCTTCCCACCATCTGCAGCCCGGCCCGGCAACGCCTACGGCCGGGGATCCGGACTGGCAGGTGTGGAGCGACGCCTGGACCCGACACGTCCCCACCCTGACCGGCCGCACCGACCTGACCGTCACCGTCGCCCCCGGCGCCGGCGGCGGCGCCCCCGCCTGCTGCTACCCCGACGCCGGCCGCATCGAAGTCGACGCCACCTACATCGGCACCCCCGACATCACCAATCCGGCACGCGCCGGCCACAAGCGGATCGTGCCGACCGCCTACGGGCTGCTCGTACACGAGGCCGCCCACGCCGCGCACAGCCGCTGGCGCACCCCACCCGGCACCCCACCCATTGTGGCCGCCGTCGCCGAACTGTTGGAGGAGTCCCGCATCGAGCACCGGCAGCGCACCCGCCGCCGCGCCGACCGACGGTGGCTACGGCACACCGTCACCACCCTCCTCGACCCCGGCGACGCCCCCGTGGACGACCCGTGGCACGCCGGCCAGCTCGCCGCCCTACTGCTCGCCCGCGTCGACGCCCGGATCCTCACCGCCAAGGACACCCGAGGGATCCGCGCCGCCGTCACCACCGTCCTCGGCCGTCAGCGGCTGCGGCAACTGCGGGAGGTGTGGCGGCAGGCCCACACCGTCGACGACAGCGACGCCGAGCAGATGATCGAGCTCGCGTGGCGGTGGTGCCACCTCCTCGACATCAACCCCCACCAGCAGCCCACCGCGCCGACACCGGACCTCGGAATGTTCCCCGGCCAACTCGCCGCCGCGCTCACCGACTACCTCGCCCACACCGCCGGCATGACACCCGCCGACTACACCGCCCACCACCTGGCGGCCCGACACGGGGCGCCCGCGACGTGGACCCGACGCGACCCCACCGACCCGGAACGCGCCGCCGCCCGCACCCTCGCCGCCCGACTACGACGCGCCCGCACCCACCCGGCCGAACCCGACACCCGGCCCAGCCCGGTGCCACCGGGGCGGCTGCGCACCCGCCACGCCATCACCGCCCGCGCCCAAGCCGACGCCGGCGCCATCCCCACCGCCGCCCCGTGGCAGCGGCGCACCACCCTGCCACCGCCCAAGCCGACCCTGCACCTGGCCGTGCTCGTCGACACCTCCGGCTCCATGCGCCCCTACGCGACGGCGATGTCCTCCGCCGGGTGGATCCTCGCCCACGCCGCCCGCCACCGCGACGCCATCACCACCACCATCGCCTTCAGTGGTACCGCCACCCTGCTCGTGCCACCCCGCCACCGACCGGCACAGGTCCTCGAGATGACAGCCGCCGGCGGCACCGCCGGGTTCATCGACGCGGTGAAACTCGCCGACACCCTCCTCAATCTGCGCCACCGCGGAGCGCTGCGCATGATGGCCGTCGTCTCCGACGGCCAACTACCCAACACCGACGCCGCCCAACGACTGATCACCACCCTGCACCACACCGGCTGCCCCGTGCTGTGGCTGCGCCCCGCCAACCTGGCCGGGCACACCTTCACCCACACCACCACCCTGCTGGTCGACAACCCGGTGCAGGCCATCGACGCCATCGCCGACGCGGCCATCACCGCCCTCCAGCGGGCCTGACACACCCAGCACCGGCAAGCCCGCCACCACCGGGGCTGCCTCCCGCAAGCGAGCTGCCGCGCCGTCACCCGGTGCCGCCACAGGTGGAGCGCCTTTGCTGACGGCGGCTTCCCCTTCCTTGCACCGCCGAACCAGGCCGTGCCCGGTCACCCCGCGCCGCCCGGGCACGGCCACACGGCCGTGCCCGGGTTCCCACCCGCTACCGGCAACGGCTTACATGCCGCCACCAGCCGGCCGCCGCCTACCGAGGCCGCGCTACCGGCACCTGCCTTGGTCTCGGCGCCGACCACATCTCCCCGGCCATCTGGCCACCCGACGAAGGGCCACCAACGCCAGCCGACGCACGGCGCCCGACGGCGGGATTGCGCCCTGATCAGCCAACCGCTCCCGCAGCCACACGACGGCCGCGGAGCCCGTCACCACAAAGGAGTTGCCCCATGCACCACGACCACCCGTCGCGGCTGCCGCTGACGTCGATCAGCGACCTGCTCGCCGCCGTGCCCTACCTGCTCGGCTTTCACCCCGCCGACAGCCTCGTCACCGTCGGCCTCACCGGCAAACGAGTCACCGTTGCCGGCCGCGCCGACCTCCCCGAGCCCGCCACCGTCACCGACTGGGTGCACATCGCCGCGAGGCAGCACCTCGCCCTGCTGCGCAACGTCGACGCCACCACCGCGATCCTCATCGGCTACGGACCCGCCACCACGGTCACCCCGGTCATCGACACCCTCACCCCACACGTCGAAGCGGCCGGCATAACCATCCTCGACGCGCTGCGCGTCACCGACGGCCGCTACCACTCCTACCGGTGCCAGGACCCCCGCTGCTGCCCACCCGACGGGACGCCATTCGACCCGCACCACAGCCCCACCGCCCTGCACGCCATCGTGGCCGGACAGACCGCGCTGCCCGACCGGGCAGCTCTCGTGGCCAGCGTCGCCCCCACCAGCTCGGCCGCCATGACCGCCGCCACCCGCCGGGCACAGCAACGACGGCTGACCGTCCTCACCGCCGCCGGGCGGGCCGGTGTCATCCGCGCCGGACAACAGGCCGTGAACGAGGCGGTCGCCACCTACGCGGCCGGCAACGTGCTCACCGACGACGAGGCGGCCTGGCTGACCGTCCTGTTGATCGACGTCGCCGTCCGCGACCTCGCATCAGAGGCCACCGGCACCGAAGCCTGGCACCTCTCCCTGTGGACCGACCTCACCCGCCGCGCCGACCCCCACCTCGCCGCCGCCCCCGCCAGCCTGCTCGCCTTCACCGCCTGGCGGCAGGGCCAAGGCGCCCTCGCCGCCGTCGCTCTCGACCGCGCCCTCACAGCCGACCCCGACTACCGGCTCGCCCGCCTCATCGACCACGCCCTGCGCCACGGCATCCCACCCACCGCCCTCAACGACCAGCCCGACCCCACCCTCTAGCCCGGAGCGAGGAGCACCAGCATGACCACCCCCGACGCGGCCCAGCAGCCGCCCACCCTGGAGTCCGTCCTGCGGCAGGCCTGGGACGCCTTCCACCCCGGCCAACCCGCCCCACTGGGATGGCTCACCCACACCACCACCCAACTCCACGCCTACCTGCGCGAGCAGCACCCCACCCCACCCGCCCCGCCCTCGACCGAAACGACCTCCGTTACCCGCCTGCGGCGGCAGATGTGGCAGGCGCTGCGCGACGCTACCGCCGAACACGACATCGATCCGGACGTCGCCGATCGCATCCTGCACAACGTCGACCTGCCCGGACTCCCCCGCCGCTGGCAGGTCCGCCTCACCCTCCCCGTGAAGGTAGAGGTCACCGCCACCAGCCGGGAGGACGCCTTCGACACCGCCGAAGACCTCATCAACACCGCCCTGGCCGCCAGCGGCCACGACAGCAACATCGACTGGGACGCCGCCACCCGCGATGACGCCACCCCCGGCGACCTGGACACCGCCGGTGACGAACCCGCGGACCTGCGATGACACCAAGCGGCCGAGATAACTCGCAGGTGGTCACGACCGGCTCCTGGCGGGCCGTAGTGGCGGCGACTTGATCTATCCGGAAAGTCGAGCGTGACTGCACCCGGCCGCCGCTCCGGCGGACCCGACAGCGACATCCCCACATTGCTGGCCGGGGCGGCGGCCACCCACCGCCCATATAGGGGGAAAGGACCAGCCGCGGATGGTGCACCTCCGTCCGATACCCGCTGGCGTCACCGACGTGCTGCCGTGGCTGCTCCGCCACCAACGTCGCCGCCGCCTACCCCCGACCGGACGGGCCAATGGGCCAACCTGCACTGCCCGTGAGGCAAACCGTGACCGCCGCCGCGCCGCCCCAACTTCAACAGGAGGAGCATTCATGGATCCCGCGCCCGACGCCAAGGTGTCCCATCACGTCCTTAGCGTCGGCGACCCCGACCTCGGCAAGTCGCGGCTGCTGTCGCGGCAGTGCGACACCTGCATCTTCGCCCCCGGCAACCGGATGCACCTGGCGCCCGGACGGTTGCGCGACCTCGTCGCCGAAGCCCGATCGCGGGAGTCGTTCATCATCTGCCATGACACACTCCCGCACTACAAGGACCCCGAGGTCAAACCGGCCATCTGCCGCGGCTTCGCCGACCGATACCGCACCCAGGCACTGCAACTCATCGAGCGCCTTTTCGGGTTCGTCGAGGTCGACCCGCCGCAGCCACCACACCCCCACACGACACCGCCGCAAGGCCTTCACCCGTGACTCGCGCGCGTCAGCGATCTCATCGCCGCTACGACGCTGCCGCCGTCGAAGGCGAGCTCAGCAAGCGGTTCCGGCGCCGCACGCTGCCGCGACCAACGGATGCACCTGCAACAGGTCAAGAGACCGCCCGGCTCAGTGTGAACGGACCCGATACCGTTCGGAAGTGATGCCAGGCCATACCGACCGTCCCTTGATCTTCCTCGATGTGGACGGGACGCTGATCCCGTTCAAAGTCCGGCCCGTTCTCAGCGATCGGCCCTCGGGCGGTGGCGACGTTCAGCCGACGAACGGGACCGGCAACCCTCTGCTCGACCGGCTTGACCCAGACGACGGGCGCCGACTGTTGGCGCTGGGATGCCCGTTGGTCTGGGCGACAACGTGGATGGCCGAGGCGAACGACGTCATCGCGCCAGGGCTCGGGCTTCCGGATCTGCCCGTCGTCGAGTGGCCGGACGACGACGTCGCTCCGGCACACGGTCTGCACTGGAAGACCGTGTGCCTTACCCAGTGGGCGGCCAGACGCCCATTCGTATGGCTTGACGACGAAATAGCCGATGCCGACCGGAGCTGGGTGGCGGCCCACTACCCAGCGAGGGCACTACTCCACCGCATTGACCCCTACATCGGCCTCACCGAAGCAGACTTCTCGCTGATTCGCCGATGGCTCGCGCGGTGACAACAGGTGCTGACGTAGCCGTCTCAGCTGCTGCGGCTACGTCAGCATCCAACGGGACGGAAGCGGCAAGGCCTGCCCGACCTAGTGAAGAGCCAGGTCGTCGGTGGAATCGTCGAGCACAACGTCGATCTCAGCAGCAGAAGGGATCTTGAGCGTGAGGCTTCCCGCCGCGGCCAACGCTTTCAGCGTTACGAGCACCGCGTGGTCCCGGTACTGCTTCTTCGCCGCAGCCCTCATCACCCGGTCAAGTACGTCACGGACGCCGTAAACCTCTATTGGCCCTGCGCCGACCTCTTGTTCCGCGCACCAGGCCCGGATCCGCTTCTCATCCTCACCTTTCGTCGGCCCTGCGAACCGCCCCACATAAAACCGAAGGTGAACCTGCGACGGACTGTACCCGTATCGTGATGCGGCCCCGAGCAGCACGGCATCTCGCACACTCTGGTCGTTCAGGAGCGCGTAGAGCTTCCGAGCGCGGACGTTCTCGGTGATTCCGAGGACATGGTCGGCAACGACACCGCGAGATCCAAACGCAGACTTCACAGAGGCCAAGACCAACTTGTCGCGACGCGCCGCGACAAGATCAACCTCGAAGCCGTGGGTCTGTCGCCCGCTGGTTGTCTGCCGGGTAACCGGGAACTTGATCGCTTCCGATACCACGAGCTGCTCATCTTCCAGCGCCAACGCCACCATAGACTCGAACGCTTCCACGAGCCTGACCCTACTGGCGGACCGCGCCCGCCTCACCCAGCGACTCCGTCCGCGCGCCATCTTCTGCCGCCGGAGAGAGCCCATCCGGCGCCGTTCACGGTGCGGCTGCGGCAACCTGTGCGTCTACAGCCAGTTGAAGATGGGTAGGCCCGGCACCGCTCCGGCCCCGCGGAGGGAATCACCGATGGCCGAGCCGCTGGCGCCCTTTAGCGGCTCTTCAAAACATTTGGCGGGGTTAGGCTCGCCGGGTGATGGTCGGCGGGTAGGGGTCGATGTCCGGCGAGATCAGTAGCGTCAACCGCTGATCCGACCCGAGGACTCGACGTGTTCACCCTAGGCAGTGTCTCGAAGTCGGGTGCGGCGTGTCGGTAGTCGATAGATGGCGAGGTCTCCGGTAGAGGGTTCATCGACCAAGAAGAACCTGAATACCGGAGACCTCGTGGCCACCATAGCGGTGACGAGGCGGCACGACCTGACCGACGTGCAGTGGGCGGTGCTGGCGCCGCTGCTGCCTGCCGGTAAGCGGCCAGGTCGACCGTCGCAGTGGGGCAAGCGGCAGCTCATCGACGGCATCCGGTGGCGGGTGCGGGTCGGTGCTCCGTGGCGGGACGTGCCGGCGTGTTACGGCTCCTGGCAAGCGGTGTATGCGCTGTTCAGGCGCTGGCAGCGGGCCGGGGTCTGGCAGCAGATCGTGACCGGGTTGCAGGTCCGGGCCGACGCGGCTGGGTTGATCACCTGGGATGTCAGCGTCGACTCCACCATCGCTCGGGCCCACCAGCACGCCGCCGGCGCACGCCGGTGCCCTCAGCAGCAGACCGAGCCGCCCGGTGGTGTGCGACGGAGCCGGGCGACCACGCCCTCGGGCGTTCGCGCGGTGGGTGGACCACGAAGCTGCGCTTGGCGTGCGAGCAGGGCGGCAAGCCGCTGTCGATGCTGCTGACCGCGGGGCATCGCGGTGACAGCCCGCAGTTCGCCGCGGTGCTGGCCGGTATCCGCGTGCCCCGCCTCAGCGCCGGCCGCCCCCGCGTCCGACCAGACCGAGTCATCGCCGACCGCGCCTACACGTCCCGCGCCAACCGCGCCCACCTGCGTCGGCGGGGAATCAAAGCCTGCATCCCCAGCAAGGTCGACCAGGACGCGCACCGCCGGGCCAAAGGCTCCGCAGGCGGCCGGCCACCCGCCTTCGACCCCGAGGTCTACCGCCAGCGCCACGCCGTCGAGTGCGGCATCAACCGCCTCAAACGCCACCGGGGCTTGGCCACCCGATACGACAAGCTGGCCGTCCGCTACGAAGCCACCATCCACGTCACCGCCATCAACGAGTGGCTACACGCACTTCGAGACACGACCTAGTTCGGCCACGGCCGGAGGACGTGGCCGAGGCGATCGGCCGAGGGCCCCGGACGGCCCGTCGCTACCTGTCGGCCGTCCATTGGAAGATGACCACCGCGACGGTCCGGCTGATCATGGAGGTCCCGATCCCCGCGCTGGTCAGTCACGCGGCCGTGTCCCTTCTGCCGACCCAACACCTCGGTGGCCCTGTTCTGGCGCCCGGCGATCCGGGTAACTGATCGCCCTGCCGGATTCAACTGTTGAGCTGCTGATTCGCCTGAGCGATGGTCCCGCGTGAGCTGCATCTGAGACATCCCGCCCGTCAGCGCCGTGACGGTGAGCAGGGCGGTCAGGGCGCGGCGGCGCGGTCCGCGCGGATCTCGGAGGCGGTCCGGGTCGACATCGCTGGTCTCCTCTGTAGTGCTGGCGGGAGCGGGGTTTCGAGGGCGAGGGGGGTGGGCCCCGGGGCGGCGCGCGCCCCAGGGCCCGGGCCGGGTCAGCCGACCAGGACTTCCTTGCTGGCGACGTGCCCACATAATTGCTTCAGCTTTCGATGCCCGGCAGAGAACAGGTCGAGCTGCTTCCCGGGGTCGGCCGGCTGCCACGCTGCCCATACGGCCTCTCCGGCCCGGGAGCAGGCGTCGACGACGTTGGTCTAGCCGGCGCCTCGAAAGCCGTCAGGGTCGTTGCGCCAGGCGGTGACGGCCTCCTGGCAGCGGATGCATTTTCTGCGGCGGCGGCATGTAAGGGTCCACTGCTCAGGGGCTGTAGACGGGAGTGTTCGTGGTGCCGCCCTGGATCTCGTACGTTCCGTCGCCGAGGTCCCGCGAGTCCAGCAGAGCCTGAGCTTGCCACTCGTCTGATGGCCACCTAGTTGCCATCGACCAGCGGATGCCGGTAAGCGACACCCTGCTCAGCTCCACACCGCTGAGATCGACTCCCGTGAAGTCATGCCGAGCGCGGTCGAGGCCGCGGGCGAGGCCGCGGACAAGGGCGAGGTCGCGGGCGCGGTCGAGGTCGCGGGCGAGGTCGCGGTCGAGGCCGCGGTCGAGGGCGCGAGCGAGGTCGCGGGCGCGGGCGAGGTTGAGGGCACGGTCGAGGCCGCGGTCGAGGGCGCGAGCGAGGTCGCGGGCGCGGGCGAGGTCGTGGGCGAGGGCGAGGTCGAGGGCGAGGGCGAGGGCGAGGTCGCGGGCGAGGGCGAGGTCGCGGGCGAGGTCGCGGGCGCGGGCGCGGGCGACGCGGACGAGGGCGAGGTTGAGGTCGGGGTTGAGGGCGCGGGCGAGGTCGCGGGCGAGGTCGCGGGCGAGGTCGCGGGCGCGGGCGTGGGCGAGGGCGAGGTCGCGGGCGAGGGCGCGGGCGTGGGC
The DNA here is from genome assembly GCF_049315255.1 of Micromonospora sp. WMMD558. Classification (NCBI taxonomy): domain Bacteria; kingdom Bacillati; phylum Actinomycetota; class Actinomycetes; order Micromonosporales; family Micromonosporaceae; genus Micromonospora; species Micromonospora sp. WMMD558. Next base: position 6,042,257 of record NZ_CP186061.1, read on the forward strand.
GAGGGCGACGTCGCGGGCGAGGTCGAGGTCGCGGGCGCGGGCGCTGGCGCTGGCCTGGTTAGTTGCCGTCGCGTTGGCGATCTCCAGGACGAGAGCGAAGGCGGCGATGACTGGGTGGTCGCGGAAAGCGAGTCGGCTAGCGATATCCAGCGACATCAGCCAGTTGGCGACCGCGCCTTCCAATTCTGACTGGTTGGGTGTCGGGCTAGGCTGATCTGTGTGCCTGGGCGCAGGTGAGGCCGGGGATGGTGCGGCTGTGTCCGGGGCAGGGGCGATGGCGCGGAGCCCTGTCTCGATGTCGAGGTCCAGGTCGTGGCCTGTCCGGGTGTGTTGCGCAGCGACGAGGACCTCGCGCAGGCCCGCTTCGACGTCGAGCAGGCCGTCGAGGTCGTCTGCGGTGATGGCGTGCAGGCTGATGAGCAGCTCGTCATGGTTCATTCGGTTTCTCCCGCCTGGCGGAAGCTTTCAGCGAGCGCGCGGCGGGCGAGCTTCAGGCTGCCTCGCACCGCTTGCGGTGTGATGTCCAGTTCGTCGGCGATCTCGTGCGGCTGGTAGCCGTCGAACGTCCACGCCATGACTTGTCGTTGCCGCCAGGGCAGCGTGGCCAGCAGCCGCAACACGTCATGCCGCTGCTCCCAGGCGGTGATGTCGGCATTAGCGGGCAGCAGCGGAAGGTCCTCCGGCTCGGTGGTCGTCTCGTGGCCGTAGCGTCGGCGACCGTATTGGCGGGAAGCGACGCGCCGGGTCCAGGCACGGGGATGTTGGATTGATGACCAGTTCCGGTATGCCTCGATCATGGTTTCCTGGGCGATGTCAGCGGCGTCAGCGAGGCCGGCGCCCATCCAGAGCAGGAAGTTGACCAAGGGCTTGACCTCTGTGCGGTAGAAGGCGCTGAAGGCTGCCACATCGAGCGGTGGTGTGTCGGGTCGTTGGCGAGCTGGTAGGCCGGGCGCCGCTGTGGGACGTGAACGTCCCGGTTCGTCGGACGGTTCGAGGACATCGTTCATCGGGGCTCGTTTCGGGTTGGGTTCCCGACGTCAACGGTGAGCAGGGTGCCGTCGTCGCGTTGTTCTTGTACTCGGCTGCCGGCCGGCAGGGCGGTAGCCGCCTGCAGGTAGTTGCGTCGTTCCCGTTCACAATGCAGCCGGAAGCGGAGCCGTAGCCATAGTGTCCCCAGAGACACGACGACCCCAAGGACCATCCACCCGATGCTGATCACGTCGTGAGCTGTCATCGCCGTTTCCCTTCCCGCCCGTGTACTCACCGTTTAGTGGATGGGGGACAGCCCTGGCGTGAAGCGCGGCGGCCAAGATCTTTGTAGGCGCGAGTCTTCGGGAGGCTTGCGGGCGGGCGAGCCCGGTCCAGGCAGACCGGGTGACCCTCGCCGTCGGCGCCGGCCTGCCCGCCCTACGCCCCCACCGGCTGCGCCGCTGCTACGCCACCCGGCTCCGCCAAGGCGGCGCCGACCCGGCCCAGGTTCAGGCCCTGCTCGGCCACGCCTCCCTCGACACCACCGCCCGCTACTTCCGCGCAGGCACCGCCGAACAGGCCGCCGTCGTCGAGCGCATCTTCGACTGACCCCGCAGCCGCAGGTCGGTTAGCGGCAAAGCCCGGGAACGCTGGGTGAAGGACTCGCAGAAGCTACCGCGCACTCTCGGCGTGTCGTTGGGATGTGGCAGAGCTGATCCATACCGTCAGTTCTCAGCGCTGCTGCAACTACACAACCTCCACTGTGCTGGCTCGCTTTTCGCCGGCGTCACCCGGGTGCTCCGGATACGAGCACGGATGTGGAGGAACGGTGGTCAAGGAGCAGTATCCGACGCGGCAGCGTTGGCGTGGTCCGTCCCCGCGAGTTGGGCGTGCGATGTCGGGGGCCACCGGTGGTGTTCCCACGATTCGCCTATCTCCGGCCCCCTCGACGCCCCGGAGCCGGCCTTGCAGGCGAGCAGTGGCTTCACGAGGCGCGCAGCCGGTCGGGGCGGCGGCTCGCGTCGTGCCCTTGGGGCGTGCGCCGCGGGGAGGGTGGCCAGTACCGTCGGACAGTTCGTTCGGACCGGCCGATTCTCGCGGCGATCTCGGCCGGATGCATCGACGGGTCGCGCCGGTACCAGTAGGCGACTGCCGCCGACGTGTCGGAGCGCGTTGCGGCGTGCCCGTCGCGGGAGCTGGCTGGCGCCGCCGCTGGTGATACATCGACGTCGTCGTCTCCGCGCTGTTGGTCGCGACGGTTGTCGTCAGGCAGGTCGCGCTTCGCGGGCACTCCGCGAAGATCGTCGCTGGGCGGCTCTGGCGCGTTGGCGGGCCTCGCAGCGGCGCGTACGCGGCCGTCACTTGCCGCACAAGTGTGAGGAGGTTCCGCGTATGCGGGGGCGGCGGCAGCCGATGGCGGCGCGACGGGCGGTTCTGCCGTGGTCAGGGGTTCGGTGAGGACACTGGCCTGTCGTCTGCTGGCGAGGGCGGGGCCGGACGTCGGCGTTGTCGCTGGAACCGGTACCGGGGCAACCGCCCGTCTGGTCGGCTGGTCGTGGCCGGCGGGAGCGGTGGCGGTGGCGCGGATGTGTCCGGTGATCTCGACCAGGCTGATGCTGGCGACCACGACGAGCCCGTCGACGGAGATCGGCAGTAGGTAGGCGGCGCCTGCGGCGGTCTCGCCGTGTCGGGCGGCGACACCGGCCATGTGCCAGTAGCTGACCCAGGCGGCGATGCCGGCGATGACGGCGGTCGCCAGCAGCCGCAGGATGGCCAGGGACCTGCGGTGGCTGGGTACCCGTGAGATCAGCTCCACGGTGAGCAGCAGCGCTAGCGGTGGCCAGGCGGCGATGATCTGGCTGATCAGGTTGGGTCGGGCGTGTAGGACGTTCGCGCCGATCGAGGCGGCGACGCCGAGGGTGAGCCCGGCGCGGACCGCCCACCGCAGCCGCCTCAGCCGGGCGGCTTCGGTACCACTCTGCGTGGCCGGGTGGTCGATGCCGGTGGGAACGGGCAGCGGTGTGGTGGTCATGCCGCGGCTCCGTCCTTAGGCGAGGGCCGCAACTGCGGGCGGTGTCGGGGCCGTTGGATCTGGGCCACGAGGTCGTCGGCGAGGGTGATGGTGTCGTCGCTGAGTTCGGCGTCGATCTCGCCGAGCGCGCGGGTCAACGCGCGCCGCAGCGCCCGGATCGCGTCGGCCTGCCCGAGCGCGGCGCGGGCGCGCATCGCCTGCCGGTACAGCTCCTCGGTGTACGGGTTGTGTCGGATCGCCACGTCCAGGACGGTGAGCTGCTCGGCCGGGTCGCCGGCGAGGGCATCGGCGAGCGCCAGGTACGCGTCGAGTGCCTGCTGGCGGACCGCTTCGCGGTACGGCTCGATCCACTCGTAGTCGGCGCCCTCGGCGAGGGGGCCGCGGTAGGTGTTCACGGCGCGGCGCAGCGCGGCGATGCGGTGCTGGGGGTCGGTGGCCTGGTTGGCGTCGCGGATCGCGGCCCGCATGCGCCACAGGTCGACATCTACCGTCTCGGGGTTGAGGGCGTAGCGGCGGTGGGGGTGGGTGAGGTAGCTGCCCGGGCCGCCGGTGCGGCGCATGGCGGCCCGCAGGTCCGACACGTAGGTGTACAGCCGCCCGGGAGCTTTGCTGGCCGGGGCGTCGGGCAGCAGATCGTCGAGGATCGCCTCGACGGTGGCGGTGCCGTCGTGCACGGCGAGGTACACCAGCACCTCGACGGATTTCTTGCGCAGCGGGGGCGGTGTCGCGGAGTCGACGATGCCGGGCGCGCCGAGCACGGTCACCTCCACCCTGCCCGGGAGTCGGTGCGCATCGCTGTCGGGTGTGTCGCCGGTGTCCGAGGCGTCAGCGGTGGCATCGGGCTTGGCGCCGTGGATGTGGTGCTGCCCGGTCGCGGTGTCGATATCACCGGGGTCGGTGTCCTTGTCGGGGTGGCTGCGGTCGGGGTTGTCGCCCATGCCCGAGGTGGTCGAGTTGGGCGTGGCCGGCGGGTTGGCCATCTCAGCCGGTGACGGACCGGCGGGCTGCGGCGTCACCACCCGTGGTGGCCGCCCGACGGAGGGCCCGGGCGCGCTCGGCACCGACACGACGGACTCGATGCGGGCCAGGGCTGGCGGCTGGCCGGTGTGGGACTCGGCGAGTGTGGTGAGCAGGTCGACGGTCTCGGCGGCGTGCAGGATGGTGAGCCGGCCGATGTCGGCGGGGTGGGCGCCGGAACGGGTACCGCTGTCGGCGGGGGTGGTCGTGGTGCCGTCGTCGGCGACGGTGACGGTGTCGCCGGGCGGCCACGGGCCGAGGAGCACGCCGTGGATGTCCAGGCGGTGGCCTTGGGCGAGCACGGCGGCGACACGGGTGCGGTCGTGGTGGTCGACGGCGTCGGCGTCAGCGAGCAGCATCACTGGCGGGACGGGTTCGGGGTGCGAGGTGGTGGCGCGTAGGTCGGTGATGGTGTCGGCGTCGTGCTGGTGGAGCAGGCGGGTGCGGTGCATCGCCTGTTCTTCGAGGACCCGGACGGCGTCGTCGAGGCTGGCGGTGACGGTCAGCCTCGGGGTGCGCGGCACGGTGACCCCGGCGCCGAGCAGGGTCGCCGCGGTCGCGGACGGTATGACCACCCGGGTGCGGGCGTCGGGGTGGTCCTCGCCACCGGCGGCGAGGGCGGCGGTGAGGAAGCCGCGGGCGGCGGCGTGCGCGCCGGGCCCGGCAAGGCCCAGCCCGGCCGGCGGGCACAGCGCGGGCATGGAGTGTCCGATGGCCGGCGCCAACGGCCGCCCGGCGGCACTATCGGCACCGGCGGCGGGAGTGGGAGCATCGTCGGAGACACGGTCGGCGGGATCGAGGCCGGGTTCGGTGGGGACGGGCTGGTCGCCGATGTGCACGGTGTCGTGCTCGTCGTGGCCTGTCGTGTCGCCTCTGTCGGCGGTGCGGCGCAGGCCGCGGCGGATCTGCCCGACCACGCGCGGCATCGGGGCCAGGTCCGGGTCGTCCGTGCGGGACGCGGTCGAGGGGCGGCGGGGCGAGTGTCGGCGTTGCCGGTGCGCCCAGACCAGCGCCACGGCCGCGGCGACGGCCAGTGCGAGGCCGACGTCGACCCAGCTTCCGCTGGGCAGGGACACGCCGGGGCGAGACGGCCTGCCGGTGTCGCTGTCCGATACGTCGGCGGTGGCCGGCGGGGTTGCGGTGCCAGGGCCCGTCCGGCTGGCGGTGGGCGCGCCAGCGCCGGAAGGGTGCGGCGTCATGGTGGCTGCTGGTCCGGCACCCGGCGGGGTGGCGGTTGAGGGCGTCGACGCGGGTAACGGCCGCGCGGCGGCAGGCGGGGTGGGCCGGGGCGGCTGTTTCGCCGGTGCTGTGGCGTCGGCGGGCAGATCAAGAGTCCAGCCGGGGTAGATCAGGTCAGGGTCACGCAGCGTCCCGCCCACGTCGGGAAAGTGGGTGCCGCGGTTGAGGGCGAAGATTTCCGGCCAGCGGTCGTCGTCGCCGAGGCAGCGCTGGGCGATTGCGGACAGGCTGTCCCCGCGGGCGACGGTGTAGGTGGCGGAAGCCTCGGCAGAGGCAGCAGCAGGTTGGGTCGGTGTGCCGCGATCGGCGGGCCGCACCGGCGGGCGGTGTGTGCTGTCGCCGCTGGTGGCGTCGGGTGCGGCTTGGGCGGGCGCGGCGCCGGCGGCGGCGCTGATGGCCGTGGCGCCGAGCATCAGCGCGGCCAGGTGCTGCAGCGGACCGGGCAGTCGCACCGTCGGTAGCCACCGCGACGCGCGGGCGAGCCGGTGGTATCCGCGCACGGCGGCGGTGGCGGCCAGCAGCGCCCAGATCGCCCATGCTCCCGCATGACTGAGGGCAAGGATGAACCCGCTGGTCACAGGTTGCCGGATGATGGCTCGCACCACGTCGGTGGACGGCAGGCCCACATCCGACAGTCCGATGTGTTGAACCAGGGCGGCCGGCACCGCGGCGATGAGGATCCCGTAGCCGAGTATGGCGGCCACCGATGATGCGCGAGATCTCATCGCCTACCTCCTGACTCGTCCGCCCGGGCATCCGCTGCGGTCCTCCCGGTGGCGAATCGACGGTATGGGCGGGCGACGTCGCTGGCGGCGGTCAGAGGGCTGACAGCACCTCACATCACCTCACGGCACCTCACAACCCCAGGTCAGCGCCCCTACGGCTGTCACATACCGCAGGGTGACGCGGCGGCGTGCCGCTCGGCGAACGGGTAGTGCCCCACGGTTCAGCCGCACCCAGGCCAATAAGAGGGGCTGCGATCAGGGGATGTCGTACCGGGCCGGAGACCTGGACCAGCGCCAAAACGCCTCTGCCTAGGAATGCCGAGCCGCGGACAGCATTTCCAGGTCATCCGAAAGGGCGAGAGCAACCGCCTCCGGGAACCTGCATCATCACCGAATCATCCGGCGCCCCATGGCTCAGCCACGCACCCCGTGGCCTGTGCTGCTTGCGCGGGTTATGGACAGGATCAGGCAGCCGGAACCGCGCCTGCCGGTCGTGGATATCGGCTGGTTGTCCGCAGCAGAAGCACAGTTGGCTGGTTACCACGACATGCTGCCGCACGACAGGGATCCGACGCAACGGGGCATCGGCAGGCGTGGCAGCGGGATGAGCATCGTCCCTTGGAAGCCGCGAACTAGCATTACGAGATCAAATTGACAGCGCTGACGGCCTGTGCGCATGCGGTCCTAGCAGCGGAAACACCTCTCGAAATCTCACACCACTCCCCTGCCATCCGCCGACCTCTTGCGGACTAGATGCGGACTGCTCGTCGCCGGAGCATTCGTGATCGAATAGTCGGCCATGGGGTTGGATGAGTGCCTGACGGAGCTGCTGGCCCAACTCGGGGATCGTGGCCTGGTCGCCATCGTCAAGATGGACGGCGAGCGCCAACGGGGCCGCTGGACGGTGCTGGTGTCGGGCAAGCCGCTGGGCGGGGAACTCGTGCGGTGGGACGGCGACGATTTGGACGCCGGGCTGTCGCGGGTGACGGCCAAGCTTCGGGAGCGGATTCCGGGACTGCTCGACTGAGCTAAGGCCTGGGTGTACAGCCACACGGTTTAGAATTGTCGATCACACTCGTTCGGCAACTCGCTGACCTGCTTCCTTCACTGGCGTGGAGCTTCTCCTTGTCCTGTTGCTGACCGTCGCTCACCCTGCTTTGCCGCCACACCGGGCACGCAACGGGCACGGCAGTTCGGGGGCCGAAGCCGCTGTGCCCGTCGTCGTAGGCTCTGGCGGTGAAACGCCCGCAAAAGGTTGTGGCCTACATCGTCCACGAGGAACAGCTGCTGGTGTTCGTCCATGCCGACAAGCAGTTTGATCAATCCGGCCTCCAAGATCCCGCCGGCACCGTCCATGACGGCGAGCTACCGGAACAGGCCGTGCTGCGCGAGGCGTTCGAGGAAACCGGCCTGCACGGACTACGCGTCGAGCGGTACCTCGGCGCAGCGGAGTGGGACGTGCGGCCCTACGCCGACGCGGTGCACGTGCGCCACTTCTTCCATCTAGCTGTCGAGGGCGCGAAGGTTCTGGACCGTTGGATCACGGAGGAACATGGGGACGGCGACAGCGAACCGATCCGTTTCGAGCTCTACTGGCTGCCTCTGGCCCAGGGGCACGTCCTAGCCGCCGGCCAATCTGCTTTGCTCGGCAGGCTCTTCGATTGACCGTGTCGGAGCGTCAGCTCGGAAGGACGAAGATCACCGCCGACAAGGACCTGGTGGGCCAGGCCAACCGAGGTAGTAGGTGACTTTTGTGCCCCCTGGTGACCACCCTAGGCGCCGGCTACTGGCACGTGGATGGCACGACGACCGACGAACCACGAGTTCGGGCTGCCTACCGCGGATTAAGCGGTGGTTCAATCGTCGCCGTGACCGGAGGATGGCCAGTCCCGCTCCGCACCGCGCTTCGGCGGGGGCAGCAAACTCGTCGCTGAGGTCCCCGCCTCCGTGCCTGAACGCCGTGCCTGGATCGCCATCTACCCGATCCGGCCCTCCGCCCCCGCCAGCGAGAAGCAGGCATTTAACCTGTTTCACCGCGAGTTCGAAGCCAGCTACATCGACAACGACTGGTGCACTGGGCCAGGTGACGGCATGATCGACCTGCGGGTCGCGCAGGTTCAAGACGAGGACGAGTTGAACGAGCTGCTCGTCAGTTGGGGCGTCGACCCGGGCCAGCTCACCTACGTCCATCGGACCGACTACCCCGTCTGAGGCGAGCCGACAGCGTCCCTGCTTTGCAAAGATCAAGACTTCTGTCGGCCAACGTCGGTAATCGCCGTTGAGCTGCTCGTTCTGTCGCCTCCGGTCGGCCTCTGACCGGTTGGGTCGGCTGGCTTGGCTGTACGGATGGCTGTACAGCCAAGCCCGGAACCCTCGCCCTCGGCCCGTGATGGCGACCTACAGCTCCTCAGGAGCGGGCCGAAGTAGACCTAGCTGCGGGTCGAAGCAGACAAGGCCATGCTCAGCGGCAATTCGTGCCGCACCGGCCGACACTTCCTCACAGCGGCTGTACACCATCGGGAAGTAGATGATTGGTCCCGATGCCTCCTTGATCAGTGGCCCCGTCGACCACGGGCTCCGCTCCTCGTCGTCGTCCTCAGTGAGGTCGATCCACCGCTCAAGTAGGGCCTCGACGTAGGCTCGTATGCGCGGCGTCGGCGGAATCTCACCTTGACCGATATACCTCTCGTAGAGCGCCTTGAAGGTGGTCAGCGCTGCGGCGTTGTCAGCGGGCCTGTCACCTTCCCACACCGCCAAGTCGTAACTCATGCGCCGGAGTGTGCCAGCCAGCAACGACATGTCGCGCAGCGACTATCGGGCGAGTGGTGGAAAACGGATCTCCTCGTCGGGCAGTCGTAGACCGCCCAGCCCGCCCGGCCGGGGACAAGGTGGAGCGCCTTACCGGACGAACGATCATGGCGCGAGCGGCACCGCGCTGACGCGCACCCGCGCCCTGCGGGGCGCCGAGGACTTGCGTGGTCATCGACCGGAGTAACGGCTGTGAATCTGGCCCCAGCTTTCGCCGAAGCGCCGCCGGTCGGCTCAACCTCTCGCCACGACTCGTCTCTGGAGTGGCCCGCCCGCCACCAGCTGGGAGACGTCCCCGCCCTTGAGGTTACTGTCGCGATGCGCGGGCGGTGGCGTCCTGCTGGGCGCGGGTCATGGCGTCCACGAACGAGCGCATCTGCGGGACTGCGGCCTCCTGGACCTGCTTCAGTTGCGCCATCATTTCCGACAGGTCCACCGCCGGCGCACCATGGCCGCGTTGGGCCTGCTGCTCGTCCAGGGCCGCGTTGACCGCCTCGACGATCGCGGCGGCGACGCGCTCCATCGGCAGTCCTTTCAGCCCCGGATCGAGCATCAGCGCGGCGAGCCTCCCGTCCGTGCCCAACTCGGCCTCGACCCAGCCGTTCGCCGCGCTCGTGCGCACCGGCTCCGCGCCGCCGGTGGCTGCTTCCTGCACCTTGCCGGCGGCGGCGATCACCTGGTCCAGCATCTCGGCGAAACCCTCACTGCTCGGACGCATCCCCGCTCCCCTTGTCCCGTCGGCCGCCCTTGAGCGTACGAACATGCCACACGCCCGGCGGACCCGCACCCAAGGGCCACAAGGGACAGTGTGCCTGCTCTGCCTTTGAGGCCGGCCGATAGAATCCGTGCCGCCACAGTCCGTCACACGATCGGGGGAACGGGTGCCAGGCTTCGACGTGCAACCGGAGGCGATTCTCACCGCCGGCAACAACCTCGCCACCAGCGGCGAGGATTTCCTGGAGCAGTTGGCGGCGTTCGAGGCCGCCACCGCCGCCTACGACGGCGCCTGGGGCGACGACACCATCGGCACCTACATCGGCACCGCCTACGTCGCCGTCGCGCAGTGGGCGCTCGACTGCTGGCACACCGTCGCCGACGAGCTGGCCGCCGCCGGCGACGACCTGGTCGGCGTGGCGGAAGCCTACGAACGGGTCGAGGCGGACGCCTTCGCCGCGTTGAACGCGCTCGGCGAGAGCCTCGGCTGACCGGCATGGGACTGCAGCTACCGGGTGAACTGGTGTCCATCCTGGGCATGCTCGGCTACGACTGGCCCACCTCGGACGAGGAGCGGTTGTTCCAGCTCGGGCAGTTGTGGGTGGAGTTCGCGCCGAAGATGGAAGCCGCGGGAGCCGCGGCCCTCGCCTCAGCCTCCACCTACTTTGCGAACAACCAGGGCGAGGCGGCCCAGGCTTTCCAGGCGTGGTGGAACGGCGCCGACAGCCCGGCGAACGCGCTTGCCCAGGGCATCCCCGGCGCCTCCCTCGTCGGGGCCGGGATCATGGTCTGCGCCGGCGTCGTCCTCGCCCTCAAGATCCAGGTGATCGTGCAGTTGGCGATCCTTGCCGTGCAGATCGCCCAGGCCATCGCGACCGCCGCCGTGACGTTCGGCGCCTCACTCCTCGAAATCCCGGTCTTCAAAATGATCACCTCGCTGATCCTCGACCAGCTCATCGCCATGGCCGTCGACGCGGTGCTCAATGGTTAGAAGCAGGCGAGGCAGCGGACGGCGTGCGACCCCGGGCGGCGCACCGAACGCCCGCGGACCGATCGGCGCTGCCGGACGAGTCATCCCCGCCCCACGCACCCGCGCCCGGATCGACTTCAACGCCGGTCAGCCCGGAGCGTGGAACCGCACGGTGAACCGGCGCAAACTCCAACCCAACACGACCTACGTGGAACGCACCACCGGCTACACCTACAAGACCGACTCCAAGGGCCGGGTCACCCACTTCAGCGGACGTCTCCAGGCGGTGGACGGACACCGCAACGCCTACCAGCAGCGCGTCGCCGGCAGGCCGTTCCGCAAGTCGACCGACCAGGGCGGCCACCTGTTCGCCCACATCTTCCGCGGTCCCGGCGAACGCATCAACCTCGTGGCGATGGACTCCAACCTCAACCTGTCCGCCTGGAAACGGATGGAGAACAGGTGGGCGCGGGCCCTGGACCCGGACCACCCCGCCCCCGGCGCCGGCTCCCAGACCGTCCGGGTCGAGGGCCGGGTGCACTACGATCCGAACTCAGCATCAACCCGGCCGACCGCGTTCACCATCACCGAACAGATCGACAACGGCCCCAAACGCACTCACCGATTCCGAAATCCATGAGAGGTGCCGTCGTGCCTGACGGTCGTGACAGCGACATCATCACCCGCATCGGGCAGATCCTGCTGTCGGTCCTGCCCGACAACGCGGAAACCATCATCGTCAACGGCGAAACCGACGTCGACTACGCCAACGCGTCCCTGGAACTTCGGGGGCCCGACGGCAAAGCGTTCTACTTCGCGTGGGACGACAACCCCGACGAAGCCGTCGACGAGATCACCGACCTGCTCATCGACCTGCGACAGGTGGTGATCGAAGACGGCAGCGACCCCTGGTACGGGTTCACCATGGCCGTCCAGCGTGACGGCGCCTTCGAAGTCGACTTCTCCTACGAGCCTCCCACCGACTAAGGGATGTCCGACGGCGTCGATGGCCGCTGGGGGTGACATGTCGGGACCGGCAGTTGGGCTATGGCTCTTTGAGCGACGTGAGTGCCAGGACGTGCTCGCCGACGTGATCCCATGGTTGGAGAGCTTCTGCGAGCCGGTCGAGACGAGGGTTGGCAACGACCTGGACTTTTGGGTGCGGGACGGCTCAGCTGTGGGACTTCCTGCGTTCGATCAGACCGGCGTCGGTGTGTTCTTTCTGGCGGAGGACGAGGAGATTCCGGCGGAGGACGAGGATTACTCGGCGCTCCCGAAGCCACCGGTACAGGGGCTGGTGCTCGGTGCCGGCTGCTCGGGCCCGGTGAATCACCTGCTGCTCGGTCACCTCGCGCTTGCGCTCGCCAACCGCTTCGACGCGTTGATCGACTTCGACGGAATTCTGGGCCACCCTACCCCGGGCGATGGCACGGACCGTGACGCGTGCTTGAACCATGCGAGAGCACTGGTTGCGTCTCTCCCGGGAAGCGTCGCGGAGGTGTCGTACGACACCGGGGGCGGAGGGCGGTGGTGGTTGCGGCACGTCGGTGACGCAGAGTTCCTGGCCGCCTGGCTCAGGCATCCAGCTTTCCATCTGGTCAAGTAGCGCCTGTCACCCGCTCAGCGGGACAGGACACGTCGCCGTGTCTCGCAGCCGCAGAAGCAGCGACGCGATGACCACGCAAGCCCGGTGGTGCGCAGCTAGTTTGTCGAACCTGGTTGCAACAGCCCGGAACTGCTTCAACCGCGAGCCACCGTGTAAGTGCCTACGGCGGTCACCGAAAAGAACGGACGACGGAGCCGGCACAACGTCGGGGTCTTCCTGATCGAATCGCATGCCGAGGAGGCGTTGCGGCTGGTCGAACCCCACGTGCGGAGCTGCTCGGTCGAACCTCTCCCGACGGTGCTGTAGCGGGCCGCTGGCGGCGAGGTACAGGTTCCGAACGCGACGAGGCGCTCGCCTCTTCAACCTGACGTGGTGGGACGACCGCCACTCGTACTGGATATTGGTGCCCGCGAGGCGCCAGCCGGCCCGACCGCGCACTATCTGCGGCAGATGTGCGCACGGGTATCCGGATCACTGCGATGGCAGCAGCTGCGAAACAGACGAGCAGGCGTCAATCCCGATAGAAGGTGCTGCAAGCTCACGACCGCGGTTGCCAGAATGCTCGCTCAGCGTGACCTTGAGCCGGACAGCTGCTCCTTGAGCTCGTTGCTTGGCCCAGTCGAGATCTCACGGGCCTCGCGGGCCGCTTGATGACGGCGAGTAGTCTACTGGATCGCGAAACGCTGGGGCAGCAGGTAGTTGCGGCCGTAGTCATTCTTGACCTCGACGAGTGTCGCCGGGCGCCAAGACCTGACACCTCCTGGGAGGATGGAATTCATGTCGCTGACTTTCCTCAGCGCGCCGTCGCCGTACATGGCAGGAGCGCCGCGGGACGCGGCGCGTATAGCAGTCAAGGGCACACTGGCCGACAGCCTCTACCGGCAGGTCGTGTCGGCAACTACGCCGACCTGCTCGACGCTCAGGGCGGTGGGAGGGTAGCAGCAGTCACGCGTCGCCTGGGACTCAGAACCGGCTGGCGGCGTAGTCGACGAGTTCGGTGACCGGCCTGGTTTTTCCCCGACGCGTGCGTCCGGTGGGCGCGGTCGCCCTGACCGCGCTAGAGAACAGCAGCGGGAAGGCAGCACCCAGCACGGCTACGGTGAATGCGCGCTGCGGCTCCTCCCAGCCGAGCAGCGCGGCACCGCCGCCGAGCAGCGTGTAGATGACCGAGACGGCGGCCTCGCCGCCAGTTGGGATGCTGCTCTTCTTGAGTGCGGGGGTGATGCGCAGCAGTTCGGCGATGAACGCGCCGAGGACGCCGAGGGCGATAGTTGGCCAAAGTCCAGAGATCACTGTGTTCCCTAGGGTTAGGCACCGAAGTGGATCAGGTTCGCCCAGAGGCTGGGCTCGTCGGGACGGGTTTCGCGGAGCCAGCGGATCGAGTGGTGCAGCGCGGTCTCGGCGTCCGGCGCGCCGTCCGCCCGCTGGCCGAGTTGCTCGTAGAAGCGCTTGGTCAGGTCGACGGCGACGGCGTCGTCGAGCGGCCATAGGGTGCCGACGACCTGTCGCCATCCGGCGTACTGGAGTGCCGCAGTCAGGGTGATGGCCTCGTCGGTGTTGGCGACGCCGGCGAGTGCGGTGTGGCAGGCCGACAGGAAGGCGAACTCGCCGCTGGTTGGCGCGGCGCGCAGCCGGGCGACGGAGAGCAGCTTGCCGTCTGCCAGTAAAAGGCCGCTGCGCGACGGTTTCTCCAGGTGGACAATGCCGTGGCAGCAGAAGTGGCTCCAAGAGGCGCGGGTCAGGGCGGCGAGCACCGCGGCGGGTGTCGCCTCGGAGGAGTCCAGCCACTCCGCTGGGCGATCGGCGCCGCTCACCACCGCGGCCGCCTCGGCCTTCGCTCCCTTGAGTTCCTGGCGGGGCAGGTCGCCGACCGAGACCACCACTAGTGACGCCGGCTTCGGGGGCCGGGGCGCACGGCTGTGCCGTAGCGCCGCCACGGTCGGGGTGTACGACGAGACTACGCGGTCCAACATGCCGGGCGAGCCGTCGCGCGGTTGCGCGGCGTGCAGCGGCAGGATCGCGAACAGCCCGGTGGGGCACCACCACAGCCGGGCCTGTGAGCTGTCGTCCAGCGCGTTGAGGACTGGCCGCCCAACCGCGTGCCAGAGCCAGTCGAGCAGGTCGGTCAGGTCCCGCTCCATGCTTCGAGCTCCCTCCAGCACCGACACCAGGTGTTGCCGAGCCCGCCGGACCAGCTCGGCCGGCCCGGCGTCGGGCAGCGGGACGACCTCGACGCCGGCCGGGGTCACCACAAGAGCGTCGCAGCGCCACATGCTCGCGTTGATGACCACGATCGGGCCGTCGGCCGTCGCGTCCCGGATCGTGCTCGCCGACGGTGTGCCGAGGAAATCAGTGAACCGCGGATCGGTCCGGATCTCGTCGACCAGGGCCGTAATCTGGTCTGAGAGGGCGGCCCGGCGGGCGACGTCGCCGCCGTCCGCGCGCAGTTCACCGAACAGTTGTTCCAGCTTGATGGCCGCTGCGGGCCGCTGGTCGTGCAGGTCGGCGAGGTCGCTGTTGAGGTTCAAGGTCTGCGACCAGAGCACTGCCCTGCCGCGTTCCAGCAGCTCCAGCGCGCGTTCCGGCCGGTCGGCGGCGACTGCGCAGGCTGCTGCGTCGTTTGCCAGGTGGGGCCAGTCCGCCATCCGGTGCTCGCTGTCCTCCGCCGCCGATCCGGCCCAGGTCAGCTCGGTGAACAGGTCGACCGCGGCGGTGTACGGCTCGAGTGCAGCGGGGACATCGTCCGACTTCATCAGCGCTTGCGCCCACATCCGACAGGCCAGCAGGCGCACCTCCGTCCGTGCGCTCGTCTCGGCGCTCGCTGCCCGCCACAACGCGATGATCTCGGACAGCGGTGCCCGGCCTTCGCGCTGAAGGGCCCAGCCCAGCGCGGTGAGTGCCCTGGCGTCCACGGCTCCGCGGTCGCGGGTCGCATCGGCGGCCTCCCGAGCCAGTCGTACCGCCTCCGTGACGTCCTCGGTCCGGCCGGTGAGCTCATGGCGGCGCAGCAGCATGGACGACAGGTTGCACTGGTAGACATCGCGCTCGTGGTGCCCCACGGGCAGCATGTCCACCGCCTCCCGGGCCAGCCGGATTGCCTCATCGATCTGCCGGGTATCCCGCCGCTTCGCCCGGCGTTGCCGTAGCCCGGCCCACAGCGCGGAGGTGGTTTCCTCGCCATTGGTGTCCGCAACCGACTCTGCGATCTCGGTGGCCATGTTCATGGCGAGCGCGGCCCGCTCGGGTCCACCCCCACCGATGCCGGCCAACGCGGCGCGGTGCAGCCGCTGGGCCTGCCGGGCATGCTTTGCGTCGCCGGTGCGCTCGTGAGCGGCGGTGTAAGCGAGGGCCAGATTTGTCTCCACGCCGGCACGGGTCGCGGGATCCTCGACGCGGATAGTGCGAGCCCGCTCCGCGACGCCCAGCGCCTCGGTGAGATCGTCCTGCTGCCCGCGGTGATCGAACCGCGCCACCAGGCTCCGGATCAGCAAAGACATCGCCATGGCCTGCTCGTCCTCAGGCTCCGGGTACAGATCGATCGCGGTGCGGAGAGCCGACACCGAGCCGTCCAGGTCCTCCGGCTGTCGAGTGATGCCATAGCGCAGGTGGCACGCTGATCCAAGGAGGAACGAAGCGGTGCGCCGGTCGACCGACAGCAGGCTCCGGCACAGCTCCACCAGGCTGTCCGCGTCCTCCAGGCGTCTTGAGTGTTCCACTCGGTACTGTAAGAGGTGCGCGAGCATGGCGCCGTTGGACGGATCCTCCTGCAGCGACTCGGCAAGCAGGTCGATCGCCGGATCCAGCAGGCTGACGTCCCGGACTGCGGCGTACCACTCCCCTCGCAGGAGACCCACGGCGGATGCGACCATCGCCGGCGGCATCGCATCCAGGGCCTGCAGCTTTCGAAGGGCGAGGTCGGCCGCCTCCAGTTCCGAGACCGGCCCGCCGACCTCGTAGCAGCGCCGGTGCGCGAGATTCAGCTGCCACAATCCGAGAGCGCGGATCTCGTCGTCCATCTCGCCGTCGAGCGACTCGCGCATCAGGCCCGCTGCCTCGGCCGCGTCCTTTCGACTACGGGTCAACTCCGACCGTTCGATCAGGCCCTCGGCAAGATACGCGAGCAGCGCCCGGCGGGCCCCGTCGATCCAACCGTCGTTCTTAAGGAGAGCGCGAAGCTCAGCAATACCCTGTTCGATTTTAGGGAGGTCACGTTCCTTACGTCCGCGCTCGATGATCCGGCGCGCTGCCACCGCACGCTCACCTGGATCGATGGGCTGCCCCGCCATGCGCCCCCCCGCTCCTCGCCATCGAGACATCAGACGTTAAAGGGCTGACCACGTTGATCGGAAGCGACGATCGGCCGATCACCGATTTATCGAAGGGTGGAATCTGATCTTTCCTCAAGCGTGGTCCGGCCATCGACACGTCCGCAACGCCCTCCTGCTCGACATCCCAAGAGCCACCCTCGCCGCTTCCGGGGCCACCTTCAACCTGCCGTGAAGCGCCACGCCTGGCCGGCATGATCACGTGCACTCGATTCGGCATGAGCGGATGCAGCCACGGCTCCGTTCGCGGTCGTCACGCCATTAGTCCAGCGTTTGGTCCTCGGCCTGCCGCATCACGTGAACTGAGTCGCCAAGCGGTCGATCACCTGCGGGTGCGCCGTAACGACCGTCGCCCTTGAGGCACCCGTTGTCCGTCGAGGTCGTGGGAGTCGACGCTTTCAATCTGTCCTCACATCGGTCGAAGGAGCTGTGGTGCGGCGTGGTGCGCCGATGAACCACAGCGCCAGCCACCTCAGCGCGCCAATGACCGTGCGGATCGTTCGTTCTGCTACCGCACGAGTGCTCTGGTACGTGGAGAGATAGAAGTTGAGATACAGCACCGACGGTAGGAGAGCAGCGGTGAACAGGATGACGACGGCTGCTGGCCGGTCCGCGAGGCCGCCGGTCGGTGTGGTGACCTGCAGAGACCAGACCATCCCGGTGGTGAAGATCAGGCTCGCGGCGAGGTTTGGCAATAGGCCGCCCCTACTGGTGACGGGCAGTGTGAGTATCGCGGCAGCGGCGAGACCCCACGGCCATAGCCGTAAGTCGGGAGCGTCGAGAAGGTCGCGCAGGGACAGCGATACGGCGACGTACCAGACCGCTCCGCCGACCAGCCATGGGCACCAGGGCCGGAACCAGGTGCGCGGGATGATACGTAACTTGCCTCCGTCGACTGGGTCGGAACCTACCAGGTTCGAGGTTTCGGACCGGATCCCGCTCAGCTTCGCGAGCCGAAGCAGGTGTGGTTTGCTCAGAACCGTTGGGCTCACCCGGTAAGCAGACCGGTCTCGGTCGACGTAGGAGTGGATGTGGTCGGCGAACTCCAAGATCCAGGTGAGCGACACGAAGAGCACGCCGAGGCCCCAGCAGGCGACCAGCATCCAGCCGAGCGAGACGTTCCACGTCGGCCCACCCGCGGCCCACCATCCGAGCACGAACCGAACCGGGTATCCGACACCGACCACTCCGAGTGTCAACAGCAGGTTCGGCCACGTCGAGTGGCTGGCAAGCCGAGCGGCGTGCCGAATCGTCTCGTATCCGATGCCCACGCCATAGATCAAGAGCACTGCAATCAACAATACGAAATCCGCGCGAGACACCCGCGACTCGCCCGGCCAGTCGAGCGCAACGACCCAGCCCACCACGATCATGCGCAGAAGCATTGCTAGCAGCGATGCCGGGACGCTCGCCGCACCGCCTGGCAGTCGGCCCCGCTGGGCGCTGCTCGGCGCCTGCGCATCTTCAGTGATGCCCCGAATGTCGTTCCACTGGTACCGAGATTGGTAGACGAGCCACTCGACGGCGATGACGAAGAGCACCAATGCGCCGGTGGCCGGGGCCGACCGCCCGTCCCGACCGGCTATCAGCGCGACGGCGATGCCGGCTACCACGAACAGCCCCTTGACAAGGTCGTCCGGCCGGGGCAAGACCAGGTATCTGATGAGATTCGTGCTGCGGGCTGGCGTAAGCGAATTGCTAGGCAGCATCGACCCGGTTCGTCGTCGGTTGGCCAGCGCGACGTGCCGATGGAAGAAGGAGCGCCCGTACAGGTTAGTCCGAACCGTGTCGGTGAAGATCGTCAGCGCCCCGCCGCCATACACGACCGCCATGACGATCTGCCAGGGCGGGGTAAGCCAGAGAGCAAGGAACAGGGTTAGGCCACCGAACACCAACCACAGGGCCACGAAGATCAACAGTGCCATGAATCTGCCGAACCCCCGGCCCCTGGCCAAGGTGGTGTACGAGACCGTGAGCTCGGCGTAACTCAGCGGTTGCAGCGCGGGATAGTCAGCCAAGTCCCGCAGTTCCAGGTGGCTGCGAATCTCCCGTTCCAGCGAGCGCAGGTAGAAACTGCGCAGCACAGCCAGTGCACCCGTCAACTGGCCGAACGCCAGAATGCACAAAATGATCAGCGGCGCGCCAGCAATCAGTGGGGGCGGTACATGCTTGCCGGCGGCGACCTCATTCGCGAGCGCTCCAAGCAGGGCCACGCCCGTCAGGGCGAGGGCAACCACCGACCCCTGTACGGCAGCGAAACTCCGTTCGTCATCGCGGGCTTCGCTGTAGTCCAGCATCAGGGCGTCCAGCGTGCGGTTGGCGGTCGACATCCGGTCACCTGCCCACAAGCAACAGGGGCGCCGCCACCCGGTCCGCAGCCCGCAGTGCACGTGGCCAAGGCGGGCTCGCGCCGCGCCACTTCAACCAAGCAAAGTCGGCCGGCAGCCGGCGGGCCAGCAGGCCGTCGAGCAGCAGCAGGTCACCGGCCACCAACGGGCGCTCGCCCAGCTGGCCGAGGTGACATCGGGCGGTGCGGGGCTTACGGGCTGCACTGATCAGGCGCACGGTCACGTCCAGCGGGCTGAAGCGCGTGGAGTTGGTGCACAGCCGAACGGTGCATTGCGGGAACGCCGGATCTTGCCACATGACCATCCGGGCCGCCAGCACCTCGGCCGGCTCAGACCAGTGAACAAGCCACGGTTCTACGTCCAAGATCAGGTCAGTCGTCCGGTGTTCGTGTATATACCGGCGTAACTCATCCATGTCGCGCATCGGGACGACGCGCATATTCCGACCGCCTATCCGCCACCGCTTCGTGGACATGAGCTGGTCCTCACTGCCGCTGGGTTATAACGCCGCGCTGGCAGATACGGTATGTAACGCAAGCAACATTATGCGGGCTGCATCGCCGACCTGGCCGCTTGGACCCGCCAGCTCGGCCTGCACGACCAGCCCAATCTCGCTCAGCACGGATGACCTTGTTGGCGTCGGCGAAGCCCTGGCCTGCCGCCCCACCGACAGCATCAACGACAGCGGCCTTGGCGACCCTCGGGAACGCTCGGTGGGCCAACTCGACGGCCCCACATCGTGCTCCGAGGTCCGGTCGGGCGTCCTGGGCGCGTTCCGCAGGCGGCCCCTGTGGCGGCCCCTGGATGGTGCCACACTAGCCCTTACCTCGGCGCACCCGAAATGCGGCGAATGTGCGGGGCATCGCACAGGTAGCTGACGTCGGCCGTGAGATGCGTCAGTAGTCGAACAGCGAGGGACCGTGTTCGCGCTCGCGGTTGGACGTCCGGTCATCGGCAGCAGCGGATACAGCGACCGGCGGATGCCGTGTCGCTGGCTACGGACCACGTTGACCTATGGCTATGCGGGTTGAGCCGACGCCGATAGGTGCGGTGGTACAGGGAGGAGACCTATTGCGACAGCTACCGGCGGTACATCGGCTCCGCGCCATTCTGCAGCCCGGGATGGCGGACGTCGGCGGGTGCGAGTCCTGCGGCGGAGAGACGCTGGGCGTAGGTGTCGGCCAGTTCGGCGGCGTTGTCGTGGTCGCCGAGAGCGGTCAGGATCCCGATCGCCCGCTGGTGCAGGGCTTGGTTGTACGGGTCGACGCGGATGCCGGCTTGAAGGAGGTCGAGGGCGCGTCGCGGGTTCGGCTCGGCGGCGGCCAGAGCCGCGTAGGCGTCCAGGATGTGACGGCGGGTGGCCTCCCGGGCGGGGTCGAGCCAGGGCCAAGGGTGGCCGGCGGCGAGGTCGCCGGTGTAGGCGTCGACGACTGCTTGCCACGCGGCGGCCGGGTTGGTGAGGGCGGTGGCGGCGTGCGCGGCCAGGGTGCGCAGTCGCCAGAGGTCGACATCCAGGTGCGCGGGGTGAAGGCGGTAGCGGTTGTCGGTGTGGTCGAGGACGGCGAGGCCGCCGGCGGCTCGCAGGGTTGCTCGGAGGTCGCTGAGTGTGGTGTAGAGGCGGCCGGTGAGCCGGTGGGCGGGCAGGCCGGGCCAGATCACTTCGACGAGCTGTCCGGTGGTGGCGCCGTCGGGGTGCACGGCGAGGAAGACCAGAACCTGTAGGGCGGCGTTGCGTCGGATCGGCACGGGCGTCCCGTCGGCGAGCAGTGTTGGTTCGCCGAGAACTCGCAGGTCGAGCGGGCCGGTGGTGGCATGCGGCGGTGGGTGGATTCGATGGGTCCCGGTTGTCTGGCGGGGAATGAGCTGTCGCTCGGGTGCCGCTACGGTGGCGGCCTGTGGAACGGCGCCGGGTCGCGTGTCGGGTGGGTGCGCTTGGGTGATCACGGTGAGCAGGTCGGTGGCGGCCGCCGGGTCGAGCACGCACAGCCGCAGCCCTGCGCGGTCGGGGTGACGCGGGTCGACCGTGTGGCCGGCGGCGTCGACATGCCAGATCGCGTCGGCGGTAGTGGCGCTAAGGATGATGGCGGTGCCGGTGCCGGCCGTCAGCGCCGCCGCGACCGGTCCGGACTGCGGTGAGGACTCAAGGATCAGCACCGGCCGGTCGGACGCGGCTGAGCGGTTGGTCTCCTCTCGCGTGGGGTCCTCGGCTGCGGGCGATGACGCGAGGATCGCCTCGGCGTTGTCCACTACCCGCACGCCGGGCAGTTCCTGTGCGGAGATGTCCGCGCCGAGGAGCATGGTCGCCGCGGTGCGGGTGATCACGAGGGGTGCTGCTGGCGCGGGGTGGCGCAGCCGGGTGAGGACGGTGGTGACCAGCATGCCTCTGGCCGCGTCGAGGGCACCCGGGCCTGTCAGGGCTATCCGGCCCGGGGGAAGCGACGCGATCGATCCCGCGGGCTGGTGGTGTGCGATGCCGGTGGCCGCGTCGGGCGGTGTGGAGGCGAGGGCGGTTTGGAGGTTGGTGACCGTGGCGGGCAACGGTGCCAGGTCGTCGCCGTCTCGTGCTCCGTCTGGTGGGTGGGGTTGGTAGGCGCGTCGGCGGCGCAGCCACACCAGTGCGGCTGCTGCGGCGATATGCTCGGCGGTCTCTCGCGGCAGCCAGCCGCCCGGTACCTCCACCCCGTTCGCGTCGCCGAGGTCGGGCGGGTGGGTGATGTCGGTGTCGGCTGGGTGGTCGAGGGTTGGGGCGGTCGCGGGCAGCGGATTCTCGGCTGCGGTGCCGGTCACGGCGGTGTGGGCGCCGGCGCTGAGCGCGGCGGCGCCGGCGACGCCGGTGGCGGTGGCCTGTAGCGGGGTGGGCAGCGGGAGTTTGCGGAGCCACCCTGCTGCTGCCCGGGCGCGGGCGGCGGCCCGGAGGGTGACCGTGGCGGCGAGCATCAACCAGATCACCCATGCCGTTGCGGTCACCGCGACGGTCAGGGTGTGCTCGGTCAGTGGTTGCTCTACCCACTGCCGTATGCCCGGCCAGTCGTCCGCCAGCCGACCGACGACTCTCGTCAGCACTATCGGCGGGAGGAGCAGGAGAAGCGCGAGGAGCAGCGTTGATACCGCCTGGCGGGGCCAGCGCATCTCACCCACCGCCATGACATGCGGGTGCGGTGGTGGTCATGGTGTGCGTACCGGCGGTCGGGTGGGGTGAAGGATGCGTGTCCACACCTGGCGGATCCACCACATCGCGACTGCGGCGGCGTAGATGACGCCGAGGATGCCGGATGCGGGGCGGCTGACGATCGCTGCGGTGATCACTGCGAGGGGGGCGGCGAGGATCAGCCGCAGCAGCGGGGTGGACACGACCGCTGTCACCACGCCGATGCCGAGGAGTAGGCCGCCGAGACGGCCGGCGGCGTCGATCCACAGCACCACTTCCGGCCATCGGGCTGCCGTCAGGGAGTACTGGATGAGTGCCATGCCGACAGCGGCGGTCACCACGGAGAGGGCCGGGAACGCCAGCAGTTGGGACCAGCCGCCGTGGGGGGTGCGCCACTGGCGGGCGGCGACCACCGCCATCACTGCGGCTATCACGACCACTGGCGCGATCGGCAGCAGCGTCCAGCGCAGGAACGGTGTCACCTCTTGGCCGATGTAGACGCTGCCGACCACCGCGTACAGGCCGGCCACCGCCACGCCCAGCGACGCCGACGCGAGGATGCCGGTGCCGACCTGCCCACCCGGGGACATCGGTTCGCCGCTGGTGTGGGCGGCGAGCGCGGAGGCGATCACGGTGCCCGCGCCGAGTGCGGCGACCAGGGCGAACACGGCGGCCATCGCGAGCTCGCCCCAGTTCAGTAGCGCCCACCGGTGCAGGAACCCGCCGTTCCATTCCGGGGTGAGCAGGAACTGCGTCACCAGGCCCAGCGAGGCGAAGCCCGGCACGGCGATGGCCACCGCTCGCCGCACCGGCGGCACCGGTGACTCCACCGTCTCCGTCTCGCCCTCGGCGCTTGCGCTGCCGGCGTCCGCTGCGCCGCGGGCGGCGGCCAGCGCCGGATCGGTGAGCACCGTCGGCGCCACCCCGACGCCTTCGGTGAGGGCCTTCTCCACTGCGGGCATGGCGGCCATGCCGCCTACCACGTAGAGGGGGGCGACATCGGCTGGCTGCAGTTCCGCCGCGGCGATCGCCTCCACAGTGAGGTGGGCGATGCGCTCCGCGACCGGCCGCGTGGCCTGCTCCAGCAGCGTCCCGTTCACCACCACTGCCGGCCCGTCCGGCAGCGGCACGGTCACCGCCGGATGCTCGGCGAGGGCGTGCTTAGCGGCGCGGACGCTGGCCAGCAGCGCCCACGGGGAGCCATCCGACACCGAACCGCTCACATCGCCGGTGAGTGCACTGGTCAACGCGTCGTCGACCGCGGACCCACCCGCGATCGGGTCGGCCAGGGTGGAGAGAACTTCGAACCCGGCCGGCCCGCGCCGCAGCACACTCACCTCCGCGCCGGCGCCCACGTCGCACACGACGACATACGAGCCGACCGGCAGCTGCACGCCCGTCGCGAGGAGATGGGTCGCTACGGCTATCGGCGCCTCCACCAGACGGGGCTGCGGCAAGCCGGCCCGATGCGCCGCGTGCCGGAACCAGGTGCGCCGTCGTGGCCCCCACCCTGCCGGAACGACCAGCCGCACATCGGCTACCTCGCCGCCGGCGACGTTCCTGGCGTGCTCGGCGACCTGCCGCAGCGTCGCCGCGACCAGATCCAGCTCCTCCACCTCGCCGCCGGCCACTGGCACCTGCTGCTCGATCGAGCGGCGCGGCGCCGGGATGAACCGCTCCGGCCGCGTCACGGCGGCCTGCCAGGCAGGCTGCCCCGTGACGATCCTGCCGTCCTCGGACAGGAACACCGCGCTGGACAACGCCGGTTCCGCACGGAACCTCAGCGGCTGCCAGGACCCGTCGGGCCACGCCAGCACCGCCGTCGTGCTGGCAGCACCCCAGTCGATCGCCAGCCGCGTCTCCCCCGACCGCATAGATCCCAGTCAAACACGACGATCACCGCATCGTCATCACACATCACTGACCGTGGTCGGCGAGGATGTGGACGCGTCCCGACGATCGTGGACTGGCGACATCCGCTAGCCGAGGCGCCGCCACTGGGCTCGCTCCTCAAGGAAGGCCTCGTGCTCAGCTGCCTCCCACTCCTGCATGTTCGGATACCGGTCGCCGCAGTACCGCCGCTCGAGATGCTCGATGAACAAGGCCCGCTCACGCTCGTCCGCCAGCCGAAGCCCGCGATCATGGCCTCCGGCCTGAAGCAGGCAACTGCCGTCGGGGTCGACCGTCGTGGTGATCTCGCCGCCCAGGGGATCGGGGAAACGCGCCGCAAGATACGCGAAGTAGATGTACCGGTAGTCGAACTCGCCCTGGTGCTGGTGGATCCAATTCAGCCACTGGTCCACCTGCGCCAACGTCCACGGCTCCATGGAATCCCTCCCCACAGCATGCTGATAGATCGATACTGATGCCCGGGTGCCACAGGACCAAGGAAGCCGGTGAACCCATCGGTGCGCCTCCGACACCGTCATGCCCGGGCCTGCTCGCCTCCAAGCTGGCCGTGCTCACACCACAGGTACAGAGCGGCTGCGTCCTCCATTGGCCGCCGAGTTATCCACAGTTGGCCCCTTCAGGGCAGCGCGCCCGCCGTGGTTGCTGATGAGGTACTCAAGGGCGTCACTCGCGGCGCCCGCAGGCGACGAGAGGACACGAGCATGAACAGGCGCGACAAACGCCGGCACGTCGGGCGGAGAAAGTGACGGCGCGAGATGACCGCGCCCGGATGGGGCGGTCACTGCGGTCGGGAGCCTCATCAGGGCGGTCGCGGCGGTGAGGTCCGTGATCGGCGACGCGGTGGGCAGTCACTGATGCCGGCTGTGGAGGCCTGGTTCCTGGGCGGCCCGGCCGACGGCCGCCTCGCGCCGGTCGAGGTCGGCGAGGCAGGAGAGCTGCCCCAGGTGGTGCTGCTCCTGCAGACCGGCTTCTACATCGGCGCGGAGGACCATCCCCGTCCGCCGGTCGAGCACCGGTATGTCCGCGACCGCGTGCAGGACAGCCCGCCGGTGTACCGGTATGCCGGGCCCGCCGACGACGGATAAGCGCAGGATCCACATCCTGTTGTAGTGCACCGGCACACCGACGACGGCAGCTGCCACGTCGACGGTCCTGGCCACCGCGCCGTAGGTCTACGAGCCGGCTCAAGCTGCTGCACGGACAGGGCAGGTCATCAAGCGAGGTCACGCATGCCGCAGTCAAAGACCGCCCATCGAAATGGCGATCTTGCCTCGAGGTAGGGGCGCGGCTCGACGAGGTGAACAAAGCGGCAGACTTTAGCAGGCGACTCGATGACCGGGAAGTGTCCCGCTCAATTCAGACAGACGCACTGCTGCTTCATCGACATCGACTGAACCTTCAGCCGATGGGCCAACCGTGCACAAAATGTCACGCTGCCGGGACCTACTGCAGTGCACGAAAGGCAACCAGCTTCGAAGACCTCAAACCGGGCCTATGGGGGAACTGTGGCTGACACACCCTTCATCAACATCAGCGCAACGGCAAGCCTCTACTCCCAGATAGCCGGCGTTTTGTCAGGCTTCGCATTCACGACCCTGTTGTCATACCTGAACCGGCACACCGAAGAACCAATAGAACCAACTCCCGAGCAAGGCGCAGCGCACCAACTTCTGTCCGAGGTCCGGCGCCAGGTGACGATCGTGCTATTCAATACGCTGGGCGCACTGGTCGTGTGCGCGGTGCTGTACGGCATGCTGGCTGGCGGCCCACCAGATACCGGGAATTCCCTGTCCGGGATCATGGTCAACGGTCCAGCGTTCGGCCTGGCGATCCTCGGGATGTTCTTCGCCACCGCGCTAGCAGCTACCCCGTTCAAGCACCTCGAACCCATGCTCGCCTCAGCACGGGTGCTGCTAGCAATAGTAGGTCCAGCGATAGCCATGCTGCTCGTCGCTGCGGCGAGCATGGACCTCTTCATCAAGCAGTGCAGGGACGTGGCCCCTGCGGGGCCCTGCGCCGCGACAAGCCAGCTCACCCTTACCCGACCCTACGGTCTGGGCGTTTGGCTGACCGTCCTCCTCGCTCTCATCGGCGTTGTCGCCCTTATCGCTTTCCGGACGCCTCAGTCTCCAGCGCCAGCTTGGACCGCTCGGGCCATGGCATGGCTCATCATCGGCGTACCCGCCATAACGGTGGTCGGCGCGATTGCCGTCGCCACGATGCCGGCCGACTACCTGCTCCCCGACCCGTTGAAAATCGTCATCGAACTCGCCACTTTTGCCATCCTGGCGCTGTTTGCCGTGCTCGCTGCTCGGACCTGTCACCACCACCCGTCGAACACAGAGCACCGAATTAACCGCCCCGAGGCCGACACCAGGATCGCCGCGTGATCGGGACGTGGCATGCGACCGACGTACCCGACCTCCCAGCCGTCGCAGGCTTCTACTCGCAGCTCGCGGGTGTCCTTGCCGGATTCGGCTTCGCAGGGGTGGTCGGTCTCGTGACCACCCAACTGGGGGCCAACCATGCAGCCGCTGGGGTTGTTCGCAGCCTCGGGCCACTGGTAAGCGCCTTCATCGGCTTGGTCGCAGCCAGCCTCGACTACGCCTTGGTGGCAGGCGAGCCGGTGGGATCGGTGCGCGTCGCGAGCTTGCAGACAGTTGCCGGAATGGGCTTCAGCATAGCCGGTGCGATGCTGATTTATGCGGTCTACATCCTGCTCTGCGATCTTCAAGACGACGCGCCCAGGGGGCGGCCCCTCAGCATCCCTGCGATCAAGTTCCTGCGCAGCATCATCGTGTCGTTCCTTCCGACCGTACTCGTTCTGCTGATGTGGAGCGGCGTTCGAGATCACCTCATCCAGACGCAGGGCAAAGCCATGTTCTACGGATGGCCCGACTGGGTGGCCCTTGCCGCCCTCACTTCGACATTGTTGGCGTCTCTCCTTCTCCGGCTACTGTTCGGTCGCACCTCTCCCCTTCGCTTCAAAGTCGCCACCAAGGTTTCACACCTTGCCACCCAACTGTCTTTCGCCTCGCTGTTGGGCTCCGCTGCGCTGATCACCTTCACCGACGCGAACACATCCGTACCGACCGTCATACCTGTGTCGGCGCTAGTACTCGTCGCGGCCTTCTCGGTGCTGATCGCCTATTCGGCCAGCCGCTACTTCGGCCAAGCCACCCCTGCTGAGACAAAATCCACAACCCCTGTCGACACCGTCCCCACTGAAGATGTCTCCGCCACGGACGTTCGAAACGCCCACCGTTCGCAGCCGTCCGGCGAAGAGCCGCTGCGAGCTCTGGAGCCACTCCGGCAGCAAATCTTGAGGAAGCGATCCATCGAGATCTTCCCGCAGGGCTACCTGATGAACATCAGCATCATTCAGGGCGTAGCCCTCAGCGTCCTCGTCGTGGAAACCGTCAAGGCCCTGACGCGTGACGACAAACCACTGCCAATACTGCCCACAGTCGCACAGTCATCGCTGACCCTGGCCTGCCTAATCATCGTTTCGTACGAGTACCTGTGGTTCTCCACAGTTATGCGCTGGACTCCCACCTTCCGCGACACTGCCATCCCCGTCATACTGGGCCTCGGTGAGATTGTCCCGCCACTCCTGCTGGACGACCCGCGGGCATGGTGGATCGCCACAGCCGCCTTCGCCCTGCTGGGTGCCGCTGCCTTCGCTAACACCGTCACTCGACTCGAACCCGGGATGTTCCCGGACAGCCCTCAGGCGTATCTCGACCTCCGCAAGCTCCTTCTCACCTTGGCTTCGGCCTCCGTCGCGACAGCAGTCGTGTCCGGAGCCATCGCCTACCTGGTCGGGCATGTCTCGTCGGCGCGGCTGCTATCGACCATCGGCGCCCTGCTCATCCTGCTCACGGCTGTGATCTTCGTGATCGGCCAATCCGAACGAGTCCTTAATGACGTCTACGACAAGCACGGCGTCAGCCGACGCCCGCCTCTGTTCGCACGACTCAGTGGAGCGAGGCACCGCCTGACGAGATGAGGCCGCTCCTCCAGGCTACCGGCGCAACCCAGTCGAAGCTGGATCTGCACCGTCTGGAACCGAACTCGCGCCGGCAACCACCGCTAAGTGGTACCGGCAGCGGAAGATCATCCCCGGATTGATCGGCGCGCACCGCGTCGTGCTTGACCCGGCCGTGCCGCCGGCGCCCCTCGGCCGCTCCTCCGACTCGCCGTCGTGCGCGCGACCAGGCCGGTCGCCGAGAGGATCACCTGGCACGGGTCGTCGGCGACCTCCAGCGGGCCGGCCGGCGCGGGACGCCGCCCAGCACCTCCTTCAGGTCACCGTGCGAGTGCGCAGTGGCTCTGCGTCGGCGGGTGCTCGATGCGAGAAAAGCAGGTACCGGGCCTGGAACATATTGCCTCCCTCGCCTGCTGGGGCTCCGCTGCGTTCCAGGCGGGAAGAGGACTTAGGGTTCGACGCTGTGCTCGACCTGCCACTCGCATCCGCGTTCGTCCTCTTCGACGCACAGGAGGATAACCGGCCGTTGCTCATCGATAGAACGCATCCAAGGTGTCAGCCTCGCGGGGCAGGCGTTCGCCTTCCGGGTACGGCACCCCCATCTCTCGGAACCAGACGTGGGCCAACAGTTCGGTGTGGTGGTAGTACACAGCTGCGGACCGCATTGACTCGAACGATTCTGGCCGGTTGCTCAGGTTCTCCAGCGCATGGTGCAGGTACCGCAGCGCCCGCTCGTGATGCCCCGAGTACCGGCCGGTACGACCGGGCGCGGAAGGTTCAACGGCTTTAACGGCGGCCATGATCCGGTCGGCGACGCCCTGGACGTAGTCCTGCACGATCCGGCGTGCGGTGACCTGCCGGACCGCGTCCGGGTCGTGCACGCCCGCCTCGGCGAGCTCGGCGGCGGCGTCACCGACCGGCGATACCCTGCCGTCCCGGCCGATAACGAACAGGTGCACGCCGATCTCCGCGGCTGCCTCGCGCGCCGCGGCCGTGTACCCGGACGTCGAGTAGAACAAGTGATGCGCTGACTGCGGCCGGGTACCTCGCAGCTGCTGCACCAGTGGGGCACCTACGGGCTGCGCCTGCATCTTCACCTGTGCCACACCGGCCCCGGCGACAACGTCGAGGCCGCCGTCCCGGTTGCCACCGGTCAGCTCTGCATCGGCGAAGCCGAGCGCCCGCATGTGGGCGGCAGCGATCTCCTCACTGGTGCGCCAGTCTGACGGCAGGAAAGGCGGCACCACCGCAGCTTGCCGTGTGGGGGCGGCGGCGCCCAGATCGGGAAGCGCAGGCACCTCGGCCTGCTCGGGGAGCAGCATGATCTGGGCGGCGGCGCCGTCCTTGATGAGCTGCTCTAGTCGGTCGAGCCGTTCGTCGTCGGAGAAGACCTTGAAACCGAGCTTGCGGCCATCGTCAGCGGTGACGGCCAGGCTCCAGCCGGCGTTCGGCCACGTCGTGGCTCGGTTGGTGCTCGCCATCATGCCCGGAAACGACGGCCCTGTGCAGACCGTGACTGCACCGGTGGCGCGTTCGACGAGGATCCAGCGGCGCATCGTCCGGGCGGCGACGAACGGCGCATTACCGTCGCGGGTCAGCTTGGGCAACTCGAGCAGGCGGGCCTCGAACTGGACTCCGGCCTCGACGATGATCTCCACGTGGTCGTCCGGATCGACCGCGGCGAGCAGCCTCGCCCCGGCGGCTGGGTGCAGCGGCCGGGAACCGCGCGCCTGGAGATACTTCCGATACGCCCACGCCACGCGGGCATCCTCGCGAAGCGGGTCGGGACCGTGGATGTCACGTTCGTCGAGTACCGCCGGTGCCCCGGCGATGTCCGCTGTCTGTCCTGCCTCGGCGGGATCATTGGCTGGCGCGACAGATGCAGCCGGTGTCGTAGAAGTAGGTTCGGCCGGCACGGCAGCCGTCGCAGTGCGCTCGAACGATGCCGGCGGGCGGGTCGGCGCAGGCCCGACCGACGCCGGCGTATCCGCCAGCACGGGCGCGGGCTGCGCCTCGGCCGGCAACGAAACCACCACGCCCGGCTGCCCGGCCGAAACGTTCTCCGGCAGGACGTCGGGGTTGTGGAGGAGCATCGCCGGTGGAGCGGCCGTGTCGAGTGCACGCCCTCTCTCGGCAGCAGCATCGGCCGGATCAGTCGAGGCCTGCTGTACGCCGCCGTCGCCGGCACCATCGATTGCCTCTGCCTCTGCCTCTGCCTCGGCCGGCCGCGCGTCATCGGCACTCGCGGTGTCGGCCACCTCGGCCTGGGAGGTGCTGCGACCGATGCGCGACCTGGGCGTGGTCTTCGTCAGGAGGCCCCAGAGCATGAGTGTGCAGGAGAGCACGACCCAGAGGATCTTCACGACATCTTGGGTCGTGCTTCCTGCGAACACTCCGTCGTCCGGCGGCACGATCGTCCCGCAGAGCAGCAGCCACCCGGACAGGAACCGCAGGATGCCAGGGGCAGAGGGCTTATCTGGAGCCATGGCTGCCGGGGTTGGCAGCGACGACGCGGCGTTGCTCGCCTCGGCTGCCGATTCCTTGCTCCGTCGAGCGGCTTTGCCTGCGCCGCGACCCCAGGCGAACAGATAGATGCCGGACAGCAGCGTGGTGATCTTCATGATGGTCTGGGCCGTCGGCCCCTGGAACGGGTTCCTCCCAGTGATCAGCGGCAGGAGGGGCACAATGATCAGCCCAACGCCGATGACCTGCCGCCAGGTGCCTGGCGCGGTTGGGGTGGAGGGTGCGGAGGCCTTCGTCAGCTTCTTGCTCGACGGCTGAGTCGCCACCTTAGCGGTGCTGATCCGCTCGGCGATCGCGTTCATGGCCCGCATCGAGCCGTCGAGCGAGTAGACGAACAGCGCGATGTCGTTCTCATCGGCGTATGTGACGGCAGTCGTGGTGTAGTCGCTACCCGTGAAGAAGATCAGTTGCTTGTCCGACGCGCCACCGCGCGCTCCGTAGAGGAGCTGCAAGGCTGGTCTTCCGATAGCGGAGGCGTGGTATTTGACCTGGGCAACCGCACAGGATGCCAGAACGTCGATCCCACCGTCGGAGCCGGCCGGCGTTGCGGTGGCATCCGTGTATCCCCAATAACGCATCCACTCTGCCGCATTGTGCTCGGCGTCCTGCCAGGTCTGGATCTGGTTCGGCCCAGGCTGCGCAGGTCCGGCGGTCAGGCCGGTGTGGGTGCTCGTCATGGGCGGGAGTATCGCAGTCAGCCCTCGCCGCCTTTCATGATCCCCCGCCAAGGTGACGTCCAGAACCGCGGGTATGACCCGGCTCCTGACAATGTCAGCCGAGCTGCTGGTGGGCGACGTGGGAGCGGGTGCGCCTGCTGCGGGGCCAGGCGGGCCTGCAGCGGATCCGGCGAGCACCTGCGTCCCATCAGCCGTCCATCAACGCTCGCCCCGGGTCGCCGAAGTAGCCCTCCTCCTCAACGAGCAACAGCGGCACGTCATAGACCGACAATTCCGCTCGCACCCTGACGTGTCGCACCCGGTGGCGCCACCGCTGGTGCTCGAACGCCACGTCGGCGTCGATCTCCGCCACGACGGTCGGCTCCACCTGTACGTACGGCAGCGGCTCGGGTCGGTCCAGCTGACCGGACCATAACGCGGGCAGTGGTTGCGGCCACGGGTGGGCCACGGTGCCGTGGCGTGGCAGCCGCGGCGGCGCGAGCAGCACGGCGAGTTCCCCCGCTTGGTCGGACGTCAGGGGTGGGAGCGGCCGGTGTACCGCAGGCGCCCCTTTCGATCGAAAGGGCCCAGCAGCACTGTCTCCAGTCGGCTGAGGCTGCCGGTGACCCCGCCGACGATGGCCTACGTGGTGATCCGGGTTCGGAACTCCGACCAGCCGCGCCGCCCAGGCTCGTACCGGCCGGCCAAGCGCCTACTCACCACGCCTTCGATACCCGCCGCGACAGTCCAGTGGATCAACCATTCCCCCACCTGCCGCAAGTCAGCCGTCTGCGGTGTCACGGTGAGCTGCGACGGCGCACCGGCAAGCAACTGCTCCAGTCGGGCGCGCCGCTGCCCCCAGCGGCAGGTCCAGGACCACCTGGCCGGCGGCGTCCGCGAGCAGGTCGAACAGCACGTCATAGGCGGGGCACTCCCGCGCCACGCGCAGGAGGGCGCGGCCGGCGGCGATACGGGGCTGCAGCAACGCGAAGTTTGGTGCGGCCTCGCTCCCAGACGATCAGCTCACCGTCGACCACCATCCCGGGCGGGGTGGCTGCCCAATCGCCCGCGTGATGTCCGGGAAGTAGGTGGTCAGGTTCCGGCCAGCCCGCGACTGCACGTACACCCCGTCGGTCTCGCGGACGGCGATCGCCCGCCACCCGTCCCACTTGGGCTCGTGCACCAGATCCGGGCCCTCGGGCACCACGTCAAACCGGCGCCGCGAGCATCGGCGCGACCGGCCGACGCAGCACCGGTTCCGCTGCGGCACTCGCCCGTGCCCGGGCGGGAGTCACGTCCAGTCCTCACCATGCCGCCCGCACGTGCCGCTCATCCTCCGCCCACCCCCACGTCATCGTGGGAGAGACCCGGGCCGCCTCGGGCGAAGATCCGCGACAACAAATGCGCCAGCGGACGGTCGTAGCACGGTTAACGCTAGGCCGGGCGCCGCGTGCAGGTGGAGAGCGTTCGGCCGCAGCTACCGGTGGGCGGTCCTCTGGGCGATGCATCCGGCCGGGGAGACGGCCTCCGGCCCGCAGCGCCACCCGCTTGGGCGGCAGCGTCTCGTACCCAGCGTCGCGCACTCAGGGTGCACGTACCGTCGGAGCGTGGAGGTGCTGCTGCGCGGCGGGCCGGGTGACGGGAAGGTGGTGCCCAGCGGCGGGGAAACCGTCGTATGGCAGGCCTGCCTGTACGAGATCACGCCGGAGTACCGCCACCGGCACGGCCGTGACTTGCGGATCTACCGGCACCGCCCGGACTGCTGCGAGCCGTGCGGGCGAGGCGCCGAAGACCGCTGCGAATGACCCGCCGAGCGCGGGAACTCGTGCTTGCATCGGTAACGGCGGTGGGTGGCCCCGCGTACCAGCCAGCAGATGCGGAACAAGGTCAATAGACCCTGCCGCCCTCGAGCCTCGCGCGCACCTCGGCCGCGTGCAGCTCGGCGACCGTCATGTCAGCGCCGGAAGCCTCCAGCAATCGAACGATGGGCCCGCTGATGCCGTGCGGGTCCGAGAGTGCGACGCCGGCCTGGATGCCGAGCAGCTGCGGGTCGGTCGTCACCGCGCGGACGGCCGCGATCGCCTCTTCCTGCGGGCGGTCCCTGCTGGCGCCGATGCCGTACCGGCCAGCCACCCCGGACAGCTCGGCCAGCTTGATCCGCCGCCATTGGGGCAGCGACGGTACATGCACCATGTTCCTCATCCTCTGAGACTCGTCCCGGGGGTTGGTCTCCGGCCGGCGGCATCATAGTTGGTTGACCGCTTGCTCAATCTTTTTGGCAGCTGTCGGCTTCACCTGACCTGTGACTCGGACCAACACAGTGCCGTCACCGGTCCGGTAGTGGTATTCGGTGCCGAGGATTGGGGCGTTCTTGAGCAGTCCCTGGATGTACGTGGCGCGCCGATCTGCGTCGTCTGCGGAGGGGAAGACCTCGATCACGAGGCCGCGGTTGATGCTGTACTTGTCGCTGGTGTTGTCGCCGCCGGGTAGGTCGGCTGATGCCCGTGAGGTGTAGCCGTTGGGCCGTCCGAGCAGGTTGTTCGGGTCGGTGTCTTCGTCCTGAACGGCGCCGTGCGTGAGTCCGATTTTCGCGGCGGTCAGCTTCGCGAGCACTGCCTTGGCGTCAAGCTTCGCGGCGGCCGCTGGCTGCGGACGTTGAACGGCGGTGTTGCTGGCCGCAGCGCCAGGAGCCGTTGGCGTTGTGCCACCGGTGTCAGTGCCGGTGGCGCAGGCGGTCAAGCCGAGGGCAGCTGCGATGGCGCAGATAATGAGGCTGAACTGGGTACGCATTCGCAGATCATGCTGTCCACCGCCGTCTACCCGCTGCCCGCCCACCGCCCGGCATTCTGTCGCGTTGCCGACACCTAGGGCCTGGTCGCTCTCCTCGCGAGGCGGATTGCCGGTACTCCAGGTCGGCCCCAGCCAGCGGTGCTTAATGAGTTCGGCGATAGTGTCATGCGCGCGCATCGATGCATTCGTCTTCACGATTCATCGAGGATGCAGCTCTGCACCGATCCCCTCAACCTCCATCAGCACGTGACTCATGCGGCCCAGCAGCGCATAGGCTCGAGGCCTTGGAAGGTCTACAACATTGTGGGCAAACTCGTTCCGCACAAATTTGAAGGCCGTCCTAAGCTCGCTTCGTAGGATCTTCAAACCTGCGTTATGGAAACGGTTCGAGTCGGCAAGACGTCTTATGAATAGATCGATGAGTTTGGACCCGTGGAGCTGGGACGAGGCCAACTCCCGCACTCGGGATTCGATGAGAACGCCGAGTTCGCGTAGCGCGGAATCGTACAATCCGCTTTGAACTAGGGGGTCGACTCGGGAACGGGCGCTTTGGGGGATGTCTAGGGCATCGGCCCATAATTCGTCCAGCCGATTCCAGCCTTGAGTGGTTAGACGCACCACTCCCAGGCCGTCGATACCCAACCAAGGTCGATAGGGAGTAGTATCGTCCTCGCCGTCGTCATAGTCGTCGATCGATGGAAGTCCCAGGGAAACCCTCTGGCCGTCGATCTCCGCGTAGAGAGATTCGAGGATGTCACCTGGGGGCGCCTCCCCGCCCCTCCGCTCGATGTCTCGCAGGATCCTCGTTCTCAACTCCTCGCGCTTTCGTGTCTCGTATTGGCGGTGTGTAAGTCGCTCCACGCCCTCCACTAAGCCAAGGTCGCACGCCTCGAGCAGGTCCTCATGCCAAATCGCTACATGAAAGGCTCGTTCGTCGAAAGGGTCCCGATAGTCTCCATATCCCTCCGCTAGCAGCAGTGAACATTGGTCGATGTCGTCAACGCGCTTGAAATCGGTACCGGGCGGAAAGCTGCCAAGGCTGATCACGGCAATCTCCCAGCCGTGTTCTAGCGGGTATGCCGGCCAATCTGCATGGATCAGCACGACACCTCTGGAGGTAAGCCCAAGAAAACCGGGGTGTCCCTCGAGACTCATTTCACTCCCTCCACGCCATCTTGAGCCACTTCAGCCGGCCGCGTCCGCCTATAGAGCTACCGTGCAGCTCACTCGCAGTCTTCGATAAGGCTGATCAAGTCATCGGGTCTGATCTTCACTCCATTACCATCACGAGTGCGCCCCTTCATCCACTCGACGGTTGCCTTTCCAATCCGTAGATCGCCGACATGCTTACCCTGATTGTCGGCGATCTTCAAAACTATGCCCTTGTTCCCGAGCGTGATGGAAACGTCGTCGAGCTTGAGCTTCACTTCCACGTATGGCCCCCTCCGGGTAATGGCAGGGTAGCCGACCCGCACTCAATCCTCCACAGCCCGAGCGCAGGTGAAGCAAAGCTTGGCCGCCGGTCCCGTTGTACTCGACCAACAGGGGGAGGCCTCGCTGGCAAACCGTCCGTACGGTGACCGCAATGACTGCCACAGACACGCCGGACCACCCGAACCAGCCATGCCCTATGGCGCCAGCGCAACGGTGCGAGATGATCCTCACTGCACTATTGGGATACCGATCCGCCGTCCCTGACTGCTACGACGAACCGCTATATGAAGTCATCGAGCGGGTTGAGCGGGACGGCAACCTGGGCAAGCTCGACATCGGAGCGCTCTACCTATGGAAGCGCATCCCACGGGGGAACTGGGGCCTGAAGCTCCTCAGGATGTCGGAAGTCGAGGTGCGAGCCGTCACCAGCGCTGCCGTTCGAGCGGCTCGTGACGAGGACTTGCCAACGCCCGAGGCGGCGGCAGCCGCAAGGACCGCCCTCTCCCCGCTGCCTGGGATGAGAACCGGTGACGCCCTCCCGTCGACGCTGCTCCTGGCGGCCGCGCCCGATCGCATGGCCGTATACGACAGGCGCGCCCGCAAGGGACTGAACAAGGTCGGTCTTCCCCTGAGCGACGGCCCCGGCCGATACGGGCGCTACATGGAGCGTATAGAGCAGTGCCGCGCCGAACTCCTCGAGCTGCGGGCTGAAAGTCACTCAGCTCGGGAGGTGGATCTAGCGCTCTACTGGCTTGGTGCTTGACCGTCCCTGCCCAATTTGCGGGGTGGCGACGGGCTCGGGAGCCAGGCTGGCCGAGAAGCACGGGCCGTTCGTGCCAGGGAACGGCATAGGCGCGGTCTTGGAGCAGCCTCGCCCGCGGCGACCGCTGCAGACCCTCTCCCGATCCTGTTTCATTCGCCGGTAGCGGCCAGCCTCAACATTACTGGGTACGTCCCATTAGGTAGGCCGTGGCCGTGATCGAGGCGTCCCGGCCGTGCCCGGGTCTCCGGGCGTAGTCGGACACGCCGTTGGCGCTGTGCAAGAAATGTGTCGAGGGAACTGATGGGTCCGGCCAGGATGTCGGCATGGAGCACGCCGGGGAGGATAGGGAAGAGGTGGCGCCCGCGAGAAGAGGCGGATCGGTGCGTTGGACGGTCATCGACCGAGCGTTGGCTCCGTTCACTGCCGACTCGGCGGTCGCGCTGCTGGGCGCCGCGATGGATGCGCCGATGTCAGCTCCGTGGGAGTACCACCTGTCCCTGGTGTGGATACGCGCCATGCGCCGACCGCCACACGGCGCAACAACGGCGACCGCGGCGTCCCTGGCAGGTTTGGCTGCCGCAGCGGCCTACGCCGCGCCTGGGCGGCCCGTTGCTGCCTCGCGATGGCCGAATGATCCGCGCCAGCTCGTCGGCTTCACGCTCGGGCGGCAGCGGTGGCGCGTCCACCCGGGAGATTTCGAACACCCGCTGATGCTGCTGCGACGGATCGTCGCCGTCGCGCGCGCCGTGGACAACGAGGTCCTACGGGCTGTCGGCTTCACTCTCACCGACCTCATC
This sequence comes from Micromonospora sp. WMMD558, assembly GCF_049315255.1. Classification (NCBI taxonomy): domain Bacteria; kingdom Bacillati; phylum Actinomycetota; class Actinomycetes; order Micromonosporales; family Micromonosporaceae; genus Micromonospora; species Micromonospora sp. WMMD558. Next base: position 6,079,020 of record NZ_CP186061.1, read on the forward strand.
GAGGTGACCCTGGCTCACGGGCATCGCACCGTCACGCGGCTGGCACCACTGTGGCCTACGGCCGATACCGACCTTGAGGCAGGCCAGGCGGCGACGGTCACCGGCGCCGAGGTTGCAGCCGTTGCCGCACTGCAGGCTCGAGGGACCGACGAGGTGACGGGCCTCTGCGAGCGCCCGGAACGGGCGGCAGCGGCATTGGCATGGTTGACCTCCGACGCCCGACGAGTCTCCGTCCGCCACGCGCCATCCGCCCCGGTTTTCGGGGCGGTGCTAAGGGTCGTCGGTGAACGGCCGATCGGGGTTCCGGCATGCCTGACGCTAAGCGCCTTGGCCGCTGCCACGGCGGTGATACTGCGCCGTGTCGGCGGGCGGAGCGCCACCGACCACCGGATGCAGGCCGTGACGGTGGCGCATGCCGAAGCGGTCTTCTCCAAGCGGGTCGTGGACCGTGCGGCTGCCCTGCCAGTCGACGAGGCCCCCATCATTGTCGGCCCTCGAACGGTGATGATGGTTGTCAGCGCACTGACCCATCGAGGGCTAAAGGACGCCATCGCCGCAGCGACTTCCAAGCTCGGCGAGTCCCCGGGTGGGGTAGGGCGCGGACCGTACACCAAAACCGACCCGATTAAGGTCATCCTGTTCGGCGGCCCGTTGGTCGTCGGGTTCCAGGTCGTTCAAGACGTTCTTCTGCTGCATCTGGAGGAGTTCGTCGAGATCCTCGCCGACGCCGACGGCGACTGGAGCACCGTTGAATTGTTCCTCGAAGACTTGGGCCGCCACACGGGCTACGAGGCGGTGGTGTTCCTTGATGTGCTTGACGTGTGGGCTGCCTGGCGGGACTGGGGCAGACTCGGGCCCGCCGAACCGGATGAAGATGCCGCAGTTCTGCAGGTGGCCCCCGCCGAGCGGGATTTCACATGGGACAGGGCCGTGGCGTGGGAACCGGTCGACGCGATTCTGACCGCCACGAATATGCCTGAGCACCTGGACTGGCCGATCACCCGTCTCGTGCCGGGCACCGGGGCCGACCTTTTCGCTCTGGCCGACGGGCTCATCGGCCTGGTCAACGTCGACCCGCCCGTCATGATCCTCCTTCATCCGTCCGACGTTGACGGGCTCGGCCTCGACATCGACACGCTCGTCGGGATAGCGGACGGACTGCGGACCGGCCTCGCGGGGCACCCCGCCGTCAGTGACCACTTCAAGCTAGCCGAGGGGACGCCACTCACGATCATCATCCGGCTCCTCGGCGAACCCGACCCGCCCGACGTGGACCACTGCCGGGTCCGGGTCGCCACCAACGCCGAACGCGCACTGATCGAGGTGGGGATCGGACCCGACGTGCTGGAGCAATTCATCGGTGACGGCCTGGCCGGACACGACATTCTCGGCTTGGCTCTGCACGAGACGGTGCGGAGAATCCGCATCGAGCGCGGCCAAGGAGCCGGAGCTGCGGTCGAGATCTTCCAGCAGGCCTGGCGGACCCTCGACCCCGCGATCCTGTTCACGGCCAACCTCGAAAGCGTCCCCCATACAACGCCCGTCGACACCCTGCCACGCACCCCAGCGGTGCGTGCCCGGGTGCTGCACGCCGTCTTCGACCTCGTCCGCCAGCGCGGCCTGCGAGGTACGTTCGTTGACGAGGCAGCCCACGAGGTCTGTCAGGATCACCTCATTCCCGCCATCGAACAGGCGCTGCACGACCGGCTCAGCCGCAGCCAGCGCAGCCTGCTGTGGCAACTCGCCATCCGGCTCAACGCAACGCACGCCACCTACAACCGGCGCAGTCAACAACTCGCCCACGCGTTGACTGGCCCTTGGGCGGACAACTGGCACAAGTTCGCCAGGGACGACGATCGGGCGGTCGCCGTCCGCGCCACCCAGCTTCTGTTCGAGTTCGCGCTTGCCACACCACCAGCCGGCGCCCAGCAGGTCGACGCCCTACTGATCGCCGAGCTGGCCGCCCTCGCCGAGCTGCTGCTCGTCACCGCTGGGCAGGATCACGGATTCCGCAACGACCTGCACGGTCTGCGCGTCGACATCCACCGCGGTGGACAGATCGTGGTCGACTCAGCCGCGCATACGCAACCCTCCGACGTCGACGAAGACACCGATTCGCAGCTGCTCGGTATCGACGTCGCGGCATACCACCGAGCACTGCGGGACACGCAGATCACCATGGCCGCACGCGCGTCGGCGATTGGCCCGGTGACGACCGAGCCCACGGCACCGCGCTCACCCTTCACCAGCAAGTCCCGGGTTCCGAACGATTACCGCCCCCTTCGCGACGCTCTCGAGCCGTCGCTCCAGGCGGTTGACGACCACCTCACCACCTTCTGGGGCACCGGACTGAACGGTATCGCCGCGATACTCGGCGTGGCCGCAGACTGGCCGACCACCACAGACGGAATCGCCGCCACAGATCCTGACAATCTCATCGCCGAAGTCGTCGCCTGGTCACACTTGCCCGAATCGGAGATCCGCGCAGCCCTCGACGTCCTGACCCTGACCCCGGACCACCTCCCGGTTGCCGGTGACTCCACCTACCTCGAGGTCGAACGTCGCAGCCACCGCCTGGCGCTTCGCCCACTCCCGATCGTCGATGGCCAGGTTTGGATCTTGCCGTGGGTCCTCATCGCGTCCCAGCAGCTTTACGGCGCTTACCTCGACAGCTCACGCCTGCCGCACCCAGCGCAGTCCCTTCCTGCCCAGGTAGTCAACGCGATGACGGAGCACCGCAAGGCATCAAACAACGGACTCGAAGGGCAAGTCCGCACGGTCGTCACCGAACTCAACCTCGCGCACCGGTTCCGATTCAGCCAGCGCGAACTCAAACAGGTCGGTTTTCCGAACCCAGTCGGCGAAATCGATCTGCTCATCGCAGACCCAACCACCCGCCGCCTCTGGGTCTGCGAGATTAAAGATCCAATTGCGCCCTTCAGCGCGACCACGATGCGCGCCCATGTGCGCCGCTTCCTCCGGTCCGGCGGGTACGTCACCAAACTGCTCGCCAAGGCGGAGCAGATCGCGCAACACGCTGCCCTGGCAGCGCATGCCTGCGGTATCACCGACAGCGGCAGCTGGCGGGTGATCCCGCTGATGATCACGCGTCGGGTGGAACCCGCAGCGCACGCACGGCAGCCCCGGGTTACATTCCTCATGCCTCATCAGCTCGCGGCGCTTCTGACTGATCCGCATGATCCGAGTCGAGGGCCGACACCAGCAGCAAGATCAGTATGAGGAATGACGGCCCGACCACCGGCGTTCGCCAGCAGCCGGCCGACCGGAACCGTCAGGGCGTGTTCCTTGTCAACATCCGGCTGCACGAGCCGAAATGCCGGCCGTACGTCGCGCCCGACGCTTCGTCACAGGTCGAGGACAACGACGTGCATCCACGTGGCGAGCCGCGCGACGGCAAAGGGATACCCGGCGACCGGGTGGCCGTCGTGCGCCGGACCTGCCGTCTGAGATGACGCAAAGTACGGCCGCCGGCACCGGCGCCAGCTGCAGGGGGCCTGAAGACCTCGGCCACGCGGGGCAGCCATCAAGCTAGTGGAGGACGCCGGCGTAAGCGGACGTGCGGAGATATGCCTAAGCGCCACAAGAATCACCAGCGGGATGGTGGCGGCAGCTTTGACGTTTGTCTGCTGACCGGAGTGATGCTACCGCAACGAGTAGCAATAACGGCGATTATGGATATGTGAAGAGGGGCCTGCCGCATCGGTTCTTAAAGGGCGGAGACCTGCCGCAGGTGTCCGCCGACTACATGCTCGATGGGGATGGAGCCGAGTCCTTGCGGCATGTCGATCGTGTCGAATGCTGAATAAGGAGGGCAGCGGACGCCCACTTGTTGACAGCTGACGAGGCTATCGACCGGCTACCTCCGTCAGCCAGCCGTCCAGGCCGACGAGGCGTCCCGACTCGATGTGCCCTAGCGCCCGGCCGATACCCTTGCCGCGAGGTGGAACGGGTGCTCCATAGGCGGCGTGCGGGCCAGCCGGGTTGACGTGGACGACGGCGGAGAACAGCGGGCTGTTCTGGCGGCGAACCTCGCAGGCCGCAGCAAGCCGAGCAGGGTCGAACTCATTGGTGATGAGCACGTAGTCGAAGTCCTCGCCAGCCTCCTCAAGCTCGGCATAGTCTCGGAAGTCGCTGACGAACTGCTCCTCCCGGTCGCTTCTCACACTCCACTTGCAGGAGACGAGCGTCCGCCTGCCGGTGGCTTCGTGAACGAGCGCAAGATCCACCTGCCGGGGCTTGCTGTTGGCCCTTGGCCTTCGGAACCCCGGAACTTGGTGTAGCAGCGGGCGGACGCGAATGGTGTGGGTGTCGGCGATGGCCGGGATGCGGCTCAAGAGTCCGCTTACGGTGTCTTCGAAGCCTTCGCCGACCAGGTTTTTCCGCTTGTTTTCTAGGCCAACGTGAGCATAGATCCTCTCCGCCAGAGTCCTGAGGGCGGCTACTGACGGCCGCTGCGCGAGGAACGGAGCAAGCACTTCGGTGATGATCGACTCCAGCTCGGGGTCCTCGCCCGGTTCGGGCAAGCCCATGCCCTCATAGGGCCGGCGCTGGCCGGAGACGGTATCCAGCAAGCGCGCGCGATTCCGGGCGGCGACATGCGCAAGGTCAGCGGTGGCGTGCCGGAAGAGATAGTCGATGTGCTTGTCCAGCTCGCCTGGCCCGACCCCCAGCGCCTCTGCTGACCAGACATGGAAGGCGAGGCTGCGTGCGTACCAGGGGCGGCCGGGCTGGCACTTGTCGCTCTCGTAGCAGTGGGCTAGCCCGGTGGTGCGGTCGATCCAGAGCAGCAGACGGTAGACGTGTCGCCAGGCGTTCTCCGGGCTCACTGCCTCGGCGCTGGAGAAGTACCGGTCCAGTAGCCGGGCGCGGTTCTCCTCGCCGAAGGCGCGGGCACTGGCCTCACTAGTCGAGCCCTCGGGTGCATCACCCAGCCCCGGTATGGCCAACTGATCTACAACCACTCGCCGAGAGTACTGGATATGTCCATGCTTCGGTGTCCCGCACGAACAGGCCGAGCCGTCCTGTCGCACGTGTAGCAGGTGGCGCAAGTTGTGCAATAGTTGTTGGGTAGTCAACCCGTGCGTCCAGGCGCCTAGTCGCCTGTTCCGCTTGGTTGAGTGTAGGCGACCCGAACGGAACGTACGGAGCTATGCCTGACCATTTGTCGAAACAGGGGCGCTCACGCGTGATGGCTGCCATCCGGTCCAAGAACACCAAGCCGGAGTTGATGCTCCGGCAGGCATTGCGAAGCGCAGGTGCGACCGGCTATCGAATCCACCTCACGTCCCTCCCAGGAAAGCCGGACATCGCTTATACGCGCTGGCGCCTGGCGATATTCGTTGACGGCGTCTTCTGGCACGGCCATCCGGATCACTTCAAGCCGGAGCTGGCCAGTCAGTACTGGCGAGAGAAGATCGCGCGAAACCAGGAGAGAGATGTAAGGAACGACGCCGCGCTCGCGGCCATAGGCTGGACTGTCTTGAGGATCTGGGATACGGAGGTCAAGGATGACCTCGATGGCGTTACCCGGGCTGTGGCCGATGCCCTTCGGGCGCTGGGTCGGCCTGTCGTATCCCAATGATGGCTAGGCACTGGCCGCAGCGGGATGTGACGTCTTCTCGGAAGATGGCGGCGGCACCGCCTTCCCACCCTGCTCACGCCAAGTGCCGATAAGGGTGCTCACCCTTTGTGCAATGGCCTCTGCTAGCAGCGGCGGCACGGCATTGCCCACCTGCCGGTAGCGAGAGTGTGCCTGACCGCCGTCGATGCGCCCAGGGAGGGGCCCACGCCGGGGGTCTGTAGTAAACACGAAATGGTCAGGGAAAGACTGAAGGCGCGCGAACTCCCTGACGCTGAGGGCGCGTGGCATCCGGTAGTGATAGGCCGAGTCGGCCTTGGTGTTTAACGTCCAGGCCCACACGCCAGGGTGTAGGCGACGATATGCATAGAAGTGTGCTCGCCCGAGCTTGCCACTATCAGTGCTCGGTCCCCATTTCTCGCCACTGATGTAGCGAGCGGTCAAGGCCTCGGTGAGGTCTCGGTGGTTGCCGCCTGCTGGAATCGCCTTTAGTCGCGTGACCGTGTCCGAATTTATTCTAGGGACACTGACGTTCCAAATCTTGTCCTCCAACTGCTTCCGCATCAGGCGCTGGTATGCCGATTCGGCTTCCTTCATTTCTCCGATGGGCATCGCCTCCTCGCGTCGCCCCGCCTTCAGGTGCCGGAGGTCTGATAGTGCCTGGCCAGCCGAGACAACGGTGGGATTATCCGGGTCTTCCAGAGCCTTCAGTAGAGCGGCTGCGCGCACTTCGTCTCGACGCGTTTCGATAGCGTACTTACCCTTGCCCTGACGAACGAGGGCGAGGTGAAGAGTCGCTTCAGTTCCCTTGAACAGTGGCGGGGTCTCGCCCAGGTCGCTTCGTACGCCCACGAAGACCAGCCGCTTGCGGGTCTGCGGAACACCGAAGTCAGCGGCGTCGAGCAGGTTCGGCTGGACATTGTATACGCCGCCAAGCTCGAGGTCCTCTTTGACTTGCTCCAGCACGCCCATCTGGGCCATACCCGGCACGTTCTCCATGACGAATGCGAGCGGCCGGATCTCTCCAACTGTCTTGACGAACTCCCGGTACAAGGAGTTGCGCGGGTCGTCGATGATTCTTGAGTGGTTCCGGACTTGCGAGAAGGCTTGGCATGGCGGGCCTCCGACGACCACGTCGACACCTCGCCCTGCCTCGATGATGCGTTCACGCACCTCAGGTAGCCTGATATCACCACAAATGGCTTGTGCATCTGGGAAGTTGAGAGCGAACGTAGCGCAGGCGTCCGGGTCGATGTCGCTGGCGCCCGCGATCTCGAAGCCGGCCTGCTGGAACCCTTGGGAGAGGCCGCCAGCCCCAGCGAATAGGTCCAGTACGCGTGGCTGCTGTACGGGCAGGAAGTCGACTTGAGCGCACGGCGCCATGTCGGCTTCGAGTCCAGGCAATGGCAGTGCCAGTTGCGTGACCACGCAGCCCCCTTCGACCTGTCATGTCACGCCGCGTACCCGCGGTGTTACTGCAGGCCCAATTCTGGTCCTGGCCACACACAAGGAGCGGCCGCCGCGCCGGATGACGCGCCTGCCATATTTGATCCTCTCCTACACCCGTTCGACAAGTCGTCATCTGGCTCGGCTGCATGCCGGCGCAGGCCCTCGCCTCGATGGCAATCGACAGGCGGCTGGACACGCCGGCCAGCACTGGCAGAGATGAGCGCCCAGTACCCTATGTCAGGAGGGGCAGTCTGCGCCGGCAGCGAGAGCCGATGCGCGTTGAGGCACGCCTTGCGCAATCACTCCCGGGCAGTAGGTGTGCGTCTGGTCACGGCCTGCACCAGAACTCGGGGGAGAAGGTCACGGTAACGGCCGCCCGGTGCGGGCATGTGATTCCACACGGCTGATCTGCCCCGGCGCACCAGGGCAGGACCCTGACCACGGGCAGATGGTGATTACGCGCGTCCGGCCCGGGCCCGCGGGCGTAGACGAGCTTGCCGAGGACTGCCGCCCTGTCGCCTAGCAGCGGCAGTAACGCACGACCTGCTTCGGCTCAACCACCGCTACCCAACCCGCACCCCCGGCCGAGGGCCACCGCGGAACGCCTGGCCTCCACCGGGGTTTCGAGTCGAGGTACTTAACTCGGTATCCGTGCTAGGGCACCCATCAGGTATCCGGGTGCGCGGTCGAGTGCGTAGCTGTCGGCGGCGACAATGGCGTCGAGTTCGGTGACAGTGTCACGAGCAGCGGCGGCCGCGTAGGCGAGTCGGTCGCTGGCGGACTCTGTGTCGTAGGCCTCCAACGGATGCTTGGCGATGATCGCGATACGGCCGTGGGCGGGGTGACTGAACACTGCGGTCGGCGCCGGCATGTCGTTGAGCACCTGGGCACGGTATGTTGTCGCCCACGCGGCGACGGCCCGTCGCTCTGTCTCGTCGTCTGCGGCGAGTGGGCGTGCCCGAAGCAGGCCGAACAGGTCGCGCGCCAGGCGCCAGTCGAGCAGGGAGTGGTAGGCCATGTTGGAGTAGTCGCGTAGGCACCGGTAGCAGGAGCCGGTGCAGGCTGCGGCATGGCCCGGGTCTTCGAACTCGTTGAGCCGCTGCTGTACGTGGTGAAGGAAGCGGGGAAGCGTGCCTGGCGCCCCGAGGTGGGTGCTGAAGCCGGCGCCGTTCTCGAGAGTGTCGGCGAGGAAGGCGTACGTGACGGGTTGCCGATCGTCGCCGGCGCCGGTATAGATGCCCGCGCTCAGCTCTTGCGGCTGGATGTCGAGATGGCTGGCGGCGGCGGCGCGTAGTAGGAAGGCCAACGAGTACCAGGCGGCCCGCCGTCCGGCTGTTTCGTCGGGTGCGCCGCTTGGCTGCTGCAGCCCTTGCTCGAGCGTGAGCCGCAGCCCGGGGAACCGGTAGCCGGGAGCAATGCCGGCGAAGAGGAAGTCGGTGGGCTGTACGGCGCCCAGGGCGACCTGGATCTGGTCGCCGGATGCATTCTCGTTGCGGACGAGGTTTCCGTTGACCGCTTCTGGCGAAAGGTATCCCAGCCAGTTGCCGTTCACCGGCGTGAGGGTGAACATGCGGCCGCCGTTGTCGTTGACGGTGTAGCGGGTCCCGGGGCCGCTGTAGGCGGCGGCAGCGCCCTCCTCGTGGTGCGTGAGTTCTGCAAGGGTGGCGTGGGCGCGCGCCGCCATCGTGCGGGGCGACCACGTGAAGTTGCCGTCGAAGTCGCGGCGGCGCCCGGCGCGGAAGCCGAGCGGCTCCCGTAGTTCAGCCGGCTGGTAAGCAGGGTGCTGGGCGCCGCACCGCGGGCAGGTGTCGGGGCCGTTCGCAGGGTCAGGCAGCGCCGCCAACTGCTCTATATGTGAGCAGGTCTTGCACACGCCGACGAACCGCGGTGTGGCGAGCGGTTCCGCGACGGCGCGGGGGCGGGGCATCACGGGGTCGAACGCGCAGATGCCGACGGCCGGGTAGACCCAGCCGTCGCGGACAACTTCGCTCATTGGGGCGAACTGGGACACAGCGATGGCGACGTCGCGGTCGATGACGGCGGGTGGTGGCCATGGGTAGGACCGGGTGGGCTTGCGCAGGTGGAGATAGCGAACCCGGCTCGGGAAGCCGAACATCGGCAATACGCCGGATTCGGCCAGCCGTTGGCTCAGGTCTGGGTGCCCGCTGTCCTGGTTGGCGACGTCGCTGATGCGGTCCAACAGCGCCGGCACCCACGCGCCGGTGTCGAACCCGGCCACCTCACCGTGGCAGCGGGCAGCGAGGGCGCGGGCTGCAGCGCCGACGCTGGGCCGGTTCTGCTCGATCCAACCCGCCACGTGCCGGCGGGCGCGCTGCCAGTCGGCGGCCGGCCCGAACTGGCCATGGGAATTGTTTGTGAGGTCGGACAGGACCTGGCTGGCCACGAGCGCCGCGCCCAGGCTCGCGAACGCCATCCGCAGGACCTCTGCAGCGAGGACCCTCCGGAAGATCTCGGGCCGGTCGAGCGCAAGGTACGGCGCCGGCGTGGGCTCGTTGGTGATCAGGTCAGGGCGGTCGAAGTAGTACTCGTCGTGGCTTCGCCCGCGGCAGACAGTGAGGGCAACGGCAACCGGTGCGCCGCGCCGGCCTGCACGGCCGACCCGCTGCTGGTAGTTGAACCGGGTGGGCGGCATGTTCGCCATGACGACGGCCGACAGGTCACCAATGTCAACGCCGGCTTCCATGGTGGTAGTGACTGACAGCAGGTCGATCCCGTACGGCAGCGGAGGTTCTCCCGTGCCGCCAAGGAAGATGCCCTGGAACCGGGCTTGGCGGGCCTGGGACTCCACCCTGCCGGTCTGGCCCGTCAGCTCGGCGCACGCCAGGCGAAACATGCCCTGCCCGTTCGCTGCCTTCCATGTGTAGTAGTCGTCCTCGTGTGACACCGGTTCCGGGTCGGTAGGTAGCCGACGGTGGCAGCCGGTGCAGATGCTGATGCCGCGGCCCAGGTGCTGCCGCCGGCATGACTGGCATCGCCACGCACCCTTGCCTGGTGGCCGCAGGGTGACCCGCTCTGGCCGGATGACGTACTCGACAACCGCGTCGCCCCAATTGGCGCGGACGAGTTGCTCGAGGGCTGCGGCGGTGCTGCCGAGTTCCCGGGCTGCCGCTTCCCAGAACTTCCGCAGCCGTGCCGGAGGCTGGGTAGAGCCGTCACGTAGGCCAGTGAACCGGCGCATCTGGGCGAGCACACGAAGGCTTGCCCGCGCGACGGCGCGAGCGCTGTCCGGGGGTAGGTCAACGTCCTCGGCGTCTTCCCGCAGCGCGAGCCAGCCCAGGCCGAGAGATTCGAAGTCGCGGCCAGCGCCGGAGAAGAGGCCTTCGAGCATCTCCTGTCGCAGTTCCTGTTGGATGTCGTCGAGGAGTGCCTGCTGGTTGGCGCTCAAGTTGCTGGCTTGGACGGGTTCCTGGCCGGTCCACTGGTAGAGCGTGGTCCACGGCTGGTCGTTCCCGTCGGCTTGCAGCGACGCCTTGGGGCCTCCGGGGTTGATCCCCATGGCCAGCAGGTCACGGGCGAGATCCCGTGCCAGGTCTTCGACGCTGGGCTGGCCGGCGAGGTCGCTTCGCAGCGCTGGTTCCGATGACGGGTCGGCGTGGGGCGCTTTCTCCCAGATGTCGCATAGTGCCTGGAAGCTGGCGGCGTTGCGCTGGCGAAGCCGGGCGACTGCAGCCCAGGTGTCGTCGTCTCGTGGCCCCTCCTGGTAGTGCCTTCGGGCGAGCTCGAGGTCCCCACCGCTTGCTGTTGGCTGGGTGACTCGCCGATATAGCAGCAGCCGCAACAGGTCCTGGTAGTGGCGCAGCCCAATGCCTGCGGCCAGCTTCGCCGCATCCTGGCGGCTGTCGGAGAAGATGATGCTCTTGCGTTCTTCGGCCGGTAGATGCCCGGCCATCTGCGTGATGAGGACCTGGTTGATCTTTTCGAAGCCGGTGCGCATGGTGCGGATCGGGGACCGCTGGCGGCGCCGGTCGGTCAGCGGCAGGGCACCGTTGCGGTCGCGGCGGATCTCCCAGTCATCCCCACATGCAGGACATCGGGTCGGGAACGGCTGCAGGCCGTCAGCGCCGATCGTCGCCATGCCGCGGCGCGACCCTGCAAGGCTGATGTGGAAGCTCCATCCGGTGGAGCCGCGCTCGCCGTTGGACAGCCGCCCGGTCGCCGAGTCCAGGTGACTGCGCCGGTATTCGTAGGTGACCGTGCCGCCGTCAGCTGTCCAACGGCGGTCGGTCTCCAACGAGCCGGTGCGGGGCCAGTACACGATGTAGTTGGCGGCCGTCGGGTTGAGGACAACCTGGTCCGGCAGCTTCGACAGGTCGGGCACGTCGGCAAGGAGGAACGTGTCGATGGAGCGCTTGGACAATTCATCCTCAGGGGCGAAGCCGCCCAGTAGGACGTCGCCGCAGGTCTGGCAGTAGAGCAGCTCCAGCACGCGGCTGCCGCAGTGACACCGGGTGGCCGGTTGGGCGTAGAGCCGACCGACGGTCCGCCCGTCTTGGGCGTCGACTTCGACTGCGGTACAGCCCGCGTTGGTGCAGGCCCAGATACCCGGCACGTTGCGGAACATCAGGTGTGCCCGGATACGGGGTAGCTTGCTGCCCGGCAGTGTGCCGGCTACACGCAGGCCGGCGAGCAGGCCGCGCAGCGCCTCGTCCTGCTGGGTTGGTTCACAGGCAGGGAACAACCGTCGTGCGAGCAGCGACGTTTCCTGAGCTACCGGGCTGGCGGCGGGCGTGCCATCTGGGCTCGAGAGGCATGCGGCGGCGAAGGCATCGCCGGCGCCAGTCTCGGCCAGCACGGCTGCGCACTCCTTCGGCGCCTCCTGCCCAGTCAGCCTCGTGAGGCGCGAAGCGTGGCGAGACAGGTTGATGTGGGCGGCAGCCGGCCGTACGAGCTCGCCGGGCACGAAGTCAAAGCTGTCTCGGGGAAGTGCGAAGAACTCTTCAAGGAAGCCCGCGTCCCGAGCCGGATCCAGTGACGCGGAGGCGGCGAGGACGCGGATCCGCTCGGGCTCGTCCGACAGCCCTAGCCGGTGGCGGAGGTTTCGCAACAGGTAGGCGACCTCGGTACCGGCCGTGCCGCGGTAAGTGTGTAGCTCGTCGATGACAAGCGTGAACCGCGCCGAGGGATCGTCTTGCAGCCATCGCCGGGTGCTGTCGAAGAACACCGCGTCACGCTCACGCAGCAACATGACGTTGAGCATTGAGTAGTTGGTGATCAAGATGTCGGGCGGAGCGTCGAGCATGTCCCACCGGGAGCGCATCTCCGCCCCGTCCAACTGCGGAATGAAGGCACGGTCCTTCTCGCGGCGGATGGCTGCGCCCCGCCGGCTCGTCTGCAGCAGGTCTTCGCGCAGCTCCTCCAAGGCGGCGGCGTTGCCGGGTGCTCCGGTCACCGGTGTCTGGCCTGTGTAGCGGCCGAAGTAGAAGCGATGGCCGTTGCGATGGCTGTCCAGCCAGGCACGGGCAGGGCTACTGTCCAGCGCGCGGCGAAGCCGGACGAGCTGGTCGTCGACGAGGGCATTCATCGGATACATCACGAGCGCGCGTACCGCCGCGGGCCGGCCGGTCTCGCCCTGCCGCTGTGGCACGAACGGCGCTCCAGGAGTTTCCCACCACGGCCGGTGCGGCGCCGGGGTACCGGACCAGCCACGCGACTCGCTCAACAGACTGGCCAGGATCGGCAGCACGAAGGCCTCCGTTTTGCCCGAGCCGGTTCCAGCCGTCACGACGGTGTTCCGGCCAGCGGTCAAGCCGCTGCGGAGCGCCTGCTCTTGATGCCGGTAGAGCGGCCGGCCAGACGGGATCAGGCCGCACTCGGCGAACGCCGCGAGCTCCGGCACTGCACCGGCGGCAGTCGCGGAGGCTGCGATGTCGTGCGGAACGACGGCGTAGTCGGGCCGCATCTCAATGAGCGGCCGCCGCCAGGCGCCACCATCGCGGTCGAGAAGCGCCCTGCGCTCGCGCACGAGCCGCTCGTCTTTGAGCCCGAACGGCGTGTCGTAATAGCGAAACAATGCATCGCGCAGGACGTCGAAGGTCGCCAACGCATCGAGGCTCGCGGGTCCCGTCATTGTTCCTCCAGGCGGTGCCCCAGCGAGCCTGCCAGCTGCCGTGCCAGGCTGAGGGGCACGTTGTCGAAGGCGACCGTTTCGGCGCGGTCGGTCAAGCGGGGCGGCAGGCCCGTGCACAGGGCGGCTGCAGCAGCTTGCAGGGGTGGCAGCGGTGCTCCATAGTCTACGAAAAATGCCCCTGCCTGTTCCCTACCAGGCTCGGGCCGCCAGCGCAGGGGCTGGGCGCCACACGCGGCAAGCACAAGATGGATCCCCTCTGCGTACGTGGTCCGGTACCAGGCGCCGGCGCGCTGCAGCAGGTACGCCATCCGGCCGTCGCGGCGCAGGCGGTACAGGCCCTCGCCTGCGCCGGCCGCTCGGGGTGAGACTGGCTCCCAAGCCCGCCTGAGGGGCGCGTAGCACTCCACTGTCGTATTTCCGCTGGCCGGTGGTGCTGCGGCATCCCCTGGGCGGATGACGGCGATGCTGCTTCCAAGCTGAAGAGCCGAGCAGGGCACGTATCGGGCTCCCAACCGGCTCGCCAGCTCGGGAAGCTGGGCCGGGGAGTCGTAGGAGATCAACACGGCGGACGGCGGTGGGAGTGTCGTGCTACGCCCTGGCGGCGACGCGAAGGTCACTGCGAGGTCCTCGCTGGCCAGCCGGTCGAGCACGCTGACCGGGCGGGCGCCGGCTAGAAGGGCGGTGCCATCCGACTGGGGCAACCGAGTGATCACCGTTGGTGCTGCCCGCCAGGAGCCGGCAGTCCAGTCGACGCGTGCAAGGCACATGGTCTCGGCGTCCCTGAGCCACCGGCCGGCGCTGAATCCCCTCGTATCGCGGTGCCCGTGCTGGCCCGTGGCCGCGAGCCACCTGATCCGCGTAGACACGTCATCGAGGCTGCCATGCTGGATTTCGCTCATCCAGCGGGCCAACAGGTCAGCGTCCAAGGAGGTTCTCCGCGGCCTGGGTGTACAGCCGCCAGCGTTCCTGGTCGCTTGCGATCCGCGTTGCCGGACCCAGCAGACGTCCCCACACCTCTTGAGCGGCAGCGGTTAGCTGGTGCATGGCGGGGAGGGTGGGATGCACCGGCCGGACCCGCCACCCTAGCTGTGACCGCTCGGCGATCCATGCGGTCCCGGGCGGCGGAACGTATTCGAACCGGTACGTCGCTCCGATACCTATGAGTGCCTTCAGCCATGCCGGGGCAGCGGGCTCTTCGACGAGTGCAACGGTCCCGTCATGGAGCAGCGCGTAGGCCTCCTGGAGGCCGCGGCGAATCAGCACCGGCTGGCCACCAGGGTTTCCCGTGCCTACCCATGCGCCTTGTACGGCGGGTCCGGCCGGATCTACCGGCACCGCCTCGGCACCGAGCGTCTGGACCACAGTAAAGCTGAGGTCCGTCCGGTCAGCGGTCAGGTCATGCCTCCCCGCAGGCAGCGGACCCAGCACCCGAAGCGGTACCGGAAAAACCGCAGCCCGGAACTCCTGCTCAACGCCATCCAACACAGCGCGGACCATTCGCGTCTGCTCACCGGCAGGCAGCAGCATGTCCGGCTCGCCGCCAGCCAGATAGTGGCGACGGCCCAAGCCGCGCCCCACCGGAAGACCGTGGCATAGCACCGGCAATATCCCCGTGTCCTGGCGCAGCGCCGAGGCCACTCCCTCTCGCAAGCCCGGCAGGGCCCCCTCGACAGCAGCTGGATTGGTAATGCGCACGTTGAGGAAGGTCACCCAGCCCGACAGCAGGGATGCCCTCGCCGGTTTCCAGCCCGCGGCCGCGGACGCCTCCAGGATCCTGCTGACCTCGGCCTCGGCAGCCGCGGCGACCAGTAGCACCTGATCCTCGAAGGCAACTACTCCGGCGTGCGCCGCCCAGGCACCGATCGTGGGGTCCTTGCGCATCGCCACAACGTCGGCAGCCGGAACGTGCAGCGCGAGCTGCGTACCGCGAGCGTGCAGGCCATTTCGAAGGGCCTCCGAGAAGGTGGGCAGGTCCCCGTCCAGGTCATACAGATCGCCGTCTCCCCGGACAGACAGCTTCAACTCCCCACCACCGGGCAGTTGCACCACGTCCTCGTCAATGCCCGCCACACGTTCTACTTCCCACCACATCGTCCACGAGTCGGTATTGACGCAGGCGCGCAACCGGGCACGCCGCAAACCTGCCCGCTCGCGTACCACCCCGTCCCAGTGCTCTGCTAGTGACGACAGCACCCCGCCCAGAAGCAGCGAGTCGGCGTCGTTCTGCAACGCCGCCACTAGCCTGGGCGACAGTCCGCGCGGCCGGCTGGCCCAAATGCGCAGGTGGTAGAGGATGCTCTCCAGATTCGGAGCGCCACCACGATCGATGCCAAGCGTTGCGAAGAACTCTGTCAGCCGGTAGCGGTCCTCGGCGCGAACAAGCGCCTGGGACAGCGGGTAGCCGATGCGGTGGAAGTGTCCCCCGGTCCGGATAGTGCTAATCCCCCGCTGGCCCTGCATCCCGTCGAGCCAGTCGTGCAGCACCCGCCACAACGCTGCGACCACGTCGAAGGCCTGCGACAACCGGTCTCGCAAGCGAGCGAGATCGTCTGGTGGGGCGAGGGGCTTCAACGCTTCCGCTAGACGGATGTAGTAGGCATGCGGCGCCGAACGCTCGTCGCGGTGCATCCGTGTCGCGGCCAGCACGGTGACGGCAAGCAACGGTAGGCACGGCGGCGGCTCGGTTCGGCTACCCCTACGCCACCGCGCCACCGCAGCCTCCACCGGCCAGAACAGCCGCGCCTCGTCGGCCAGGCGCAGATGGCGCGCCACTGCATCGGTAAGCGAGCCGGAGCCGCCAAGTTCCGCGAGTTCCTCGTCACTGGCGAACAGAAGCACGGGCCGGCCAGCCTGGGCCTCACCGAAGTACCGGCAAGCCAGGATCTCCTGCCACTGGGCATAGCCATCCGCCCCGCTCATGGTGCCAACGTATCGGCCAGCTACGAAAACGTCTTACCGGCGAACCTACCTAATTCGCCGCCGACCGGCCGTCGTGTACCTGGCTAGATGGCCCGAGGTTCCGGGCCGGAGCAGCAGCGTCTTCACCGATGTGTCGACCTGCCTCAGAGATATTCGTCGGCTAGCGAGCAGAGGTGGAGGACGCCGGGGTACTTGGTGGCCTGGTCGGTATGGGCATGGGCTCGGCGTAGCAGCGATACCAGGGTTGCGAGGGCTGCGGGGTCGTCGTCGGGCTGTTGGTGGGCGACGCAGATCTCTAGGGGCACTGGGTTCGACGCCTGCACGGAAAAGTTGGTGTGGATGTCGGGGTCGAGTTTGGTGCGGCCGTGTGGCGTCTGCATCTGGTCGGACTTGGGGTTGACGGAGTAGTAGACGCGCTCGCTGGCGCGGAACAGCCCGCTGACCCTGGGGTGGTGCTTGTCGAGGTCGTTGGCGAAGCCGCGGGGGACTTCCATAGTGCTGGAACGGTCCCGGACGCGGACGATGCGCAGGCCTGGTGTCTTGTCCGGTCCGATGGTCTCGGGGAGGTCGGCGTCGTCTTCGATGTCGACGCCGGGCAGGATCAGCTGGTCGGGGCGCAGGTGCTTGTCCTGCATCCAGTCCCAGCCCCAGTTCCGGAATCCGGCAGCTCTGACCATGATGATGCGGTCGTGGGTTGCCGAGTCGGCGGCGCCGCCGATGCCCAGGACGTTGACGAGGAAGCCGGCGAGGATCTGCTTCTGTTGTCTGCCGGCGCCGATGCGTCCTTTGCCGTCGGCGAGGAGGGCGGGTAGGTCGGCGTAGGGGACCGTGTGAGAGGGGCTGCCGTCTGCGCCGGGGAGGTAGGCGGTTGCGGTGCCGTCTGGTTGTTGGCGGATGACGATCGGGATGCAGGTGGGACCGTCGTGGTGTAGCCAGATCCCGACCTGCTCAATGTCGGGCAGTCCGACGGGCATGTGGTAGGGGCCGAAACGGCCGAGCTGGCGCAGGCAGTCGTTGATCGCAGAGGCCACCCGCAGGATGGTGCCGGCCCCGAACCGGGTGCCGGGGTAGGGCTCGGGCTTCTTCCGTTTGGCGTTCTCGGGCCAGGTCTTCGGCTCGGTGAAAAGCTGGGCTGGCCGCAGGCACTGCAGGCGCCGGTTGGCGCGGGCGAAGGCCTTCTTCAGGCCGGGCTTCGGGTCGATGAGCCGGGCGCGTTGGAAGAAGGCAGCGTCCTGCAGTTCGACGATGGCCCCCAGGCGGTCGGTGCTCCCGCCGAGGACCTCCCTTGCAAGCCGGTTGGTGTACAGCTGGAGCATGGCGTCGTCGGTCTTCTTCTTGTCCGGGTCGGGTTGTACGCCAACGCCGACCTCGGCACCGTTGCGCAGGCGGACGGTGATGTTGAGGTCGCCGTGAAAGCGGACCACGCTGTTGTCGGCCGGGTCGGACTCGCGTGCGAGGCCGAAGTGGTGCTCCAGGGTCGCAAGTACGGCCTCGCGAGTGATGTCGCTCTGCGTCCACAGCTCGATGGTGTACGTGGTGTTCGGGTCGAACGCGGCTTTGATCTTGCGGGTGGCGCGGGAGCCGACACGCTCGAGGTCGGGCAGTGGCCGGATTCCGCGCCGGGTAAGGAGGCTGCGCAGCCTGTCGTGGACGTCGACGTGGTCTCCTGGCACCAGGCCGGTGTTGGCGGCGTGGACGAGCGTCTTGGCTCGTCTGGTTCCATTGCCGTCGGCGTCCACGCTGGGTGCGCCGTCGGCGTCCGCCGCTTGGCTTTTGGTGCCTTCGCTGTACAGGAAGTAGGCGCGGATGGCGCGTTCGTCGAGCAGGTCGGCGGCTGCCGCCGGGTCGGCGAGGGTCTTGTGCGGGTCGGGGAACGAGAGTTGGGTGAGCTTCGCGAGGGCGCGGGCCAGGCCGGGGCTCCACTGCCACTGCCAGCCTCCGCCGGGGATCCGCATCTGGCGTGCCGGCGCGGACAGCAGGGTGTGGGGTTCGTCGTCGCGGCCGAGGAAGCCTTGGGGGCCGTGGAGCCAGATGGTGGCTGAGGTGGGGCCTTTGCCGCGCGACGGGACGTAGGCCACGGGCATGAGGGGGAAGCGGCTGATGCTGACGTCGGCGTGGATGCGCGGTACGGGGAAGTTGGGTGCCGTCTCCACGTGAAAGTCGATCTTGGCGGTGACGAGTCCGGGGCCGGCGCGATCGTCGTCGGTTCGCTGGGGCGGCCAGAGGACGGCGCTGCGCCGGCCGTCGCTTCTCGGCGGCCCGAGGATGAAGTCGCGCCGGGCCTTTCCGAGCAGGTCGAGTTTCTTGTCGACGACCTCCTTGGCGAGGAACGAGGGCAGCATCTGGTAGACGTGCGGGGCCACCGCGGCGGTGCCGTTGGCGCGGACGGCGTATTCGAGGAGATTGAAGCAGCGGCGGTCGAAGACGAGGTCGGCCGGCTTGAGCATCTGGTACCAGTCGACCTGGTCGGTAATCTCGGTGGTGGCCCAGCTGGCGATCGCGTCGGTGACCACGTACGTGTCGATGCCGGGGAACGCGACGATGAAGTCGTTCGACCTCAGGTCCCAGTTGACGTACATGATCGCCGGGTCGATGCCGCAGAGGAGCTCTTTGAGGCTGCTGGTGGGCAGCGAGTGCCCAGGCCGGCCGAACGGCCTTGTGCGCCAGTGCTTGTCGAGTTCGGTGAACCAGGTGGCGGGCATCTCCGCGACGTCGCACTCCACGTCCCAGCGGGTGCCTGGCTCGATGTCGAACGCGAGTAGGCGCAGGTGGTCTCCGGTGGTCCTGCGGGGCGGTTTGGCCGTGTTCTCTCTGGTTTCGGTGTCGGTCACCGGGGGGTCCTCCTCGATCCCAGGGGCTCGTTGGTGCGGACCAGGTGGCCCATCAGGCCCCACACGGCGGTGTTGACGGCGTGCTCTCGCAGGCGGTGCTGGCTCGCGCCGTCGGCGGGCGTGGCCAGCAGTTGTCCAAGGTACTGGTCGGTGGCCACGACGATGCTGGTACGCGCCGTGTCCGCGGCTTTCTCCTCGGGGTCGGCGAGTCGTTCGGCGAAGGCCGCGTCGCACAGCAGCACGCTGGTCGGCTGGTTGCCCCGGATGCTGCGTCCGATGGTCTGGCTCATGGGGACGAGGTTGTTGGCGACGAAGACGCGCCGGTTCTGCGGGTCGAGGGCGCGGAACTGGATGGGGCGGCCGATGGCGTCGAACCAGACCTTGCGGGCAGTGGAGCGGAGCTGCTTCACGAGGCTGCCGACTTCGCCGGGGGCGGCGGCCGGCGGCCGTTGGAGGTGGTCCATGGCCAGTTGGCTCACCAGTGACAGGGGGAAGGCCAGGTCGAAGGGCGGCGGGTGGGAGCGGGTCAGGTAGATGACGGCGCCGAGGGCGGCGGTGTCGTTGGCGTTGAGGATGTTGTAGCCGCGCTGGATCGACATCTCGGCGGCGACGAGGATGTCTTCCTCGCCGGTGCCGAAGCGCCCGACGAGACGGCGTTGGATGCCGCCGACGCCGGGGTCGGCGGCGTCGGGTACGACGATCCGCGCGCTGAGCTGGGGAATTCGGGCGTTGATGTGGTCGCCGACGGTGCGTGCCTCGTCGCCAGACAGGACCACGAACAGGATCTTGCGCCGGTCTTCGGGCAGCTTCGCCCGCAGCTCGTCGACGAGGCTGCGCGGGCGGCCGTCGACGGGCTGGCACAGCGCGGTGACCAGCAGCCGCAGGGCGTCGTGGCGGCGGCTGCCGGTCTTGCCGGACACGAAGATCGGGTCGGCGCCGGTCCTCTGCGCCTTGACTGCCATGTGGGAACGACGCAGGGCAACCTCGTCCTCGGGGGGTGGGCGCAGCACGGCGGTGGGCTCGATGGGGATGTGGTAGAACGACGAGCCGGGCGCCCAGCTGGTGGCAGAGGTAAGCACGACGTGGGGGCCCTGCACGCCCTCGCAGGCGAGGAGGTCGTGCGCGTGGTGCAGCAGCCACCGGCCGACTCCGTGGACCCACAGCAGCTGGAGCGACGCTCCGCCGTTGCGGCTGTCGGCCCACCGCAGGGCGAGGATGTTGCCCATCGGGGCCTCTGGGACGATCGGCCGGTAGTCGCGTGGCGGCTGGTCGGCCCAGAAGGTCTCCTCGTCGGGCAGTTGCAGGTGTTCCCGCACCGATGGGTACATCGTCGTCATTGTGAAGAACGTCGTGGTGATGCGGCCGGCGCAGATGGCTGCCTCGACGACCAGGCGCAGCAGGCCGCGACGCTGGTCGAACCATTCGCGGCGCACGTGTCCTGCCTCGATGTTGGGTTCCAGCCACCGGTCGAGCCAGTCGTCGATGGCCAGCGCCACCGCGGCGTCCGTCCGTGGCTGGCGGGTCACCTGGGCGACGACCTCGTCGAGGCTGTGCGGCTGCTCGCTCAGCGGGCTCTCCGCGAATTCCTGCAGCTCATGGCGGTAGAAGTCGTCGGCGAGGTCCTCGACGCGCTTGTCCCCGTCACCGCGCGAGGGCAGCCCGAACAGGGTCCGGGCGACGCGGCGCAACAGCGAGTGCGCCGTGAACGGCGCGTCGCCGAGCAACTCCTTCAGCCGCTGTCCGGAAGGCGACAGGGCCAGCCGGTTCAGGACGAAGACCGCATTCTGGTGGATCTGCAGCTGCGTGTGCCAGCGGTCGACCTCGTCATCGGCCGCCGGCGCCATGCTCTGGTTGTCCAGGGCGGCGTTGGTGTACTGGACCATCCGGTGCGTCCAGCCCTTGCCCGCGGCCACCAAGGGCTCGGTCTGCACGAACCGGGAGTCCAGCACCTGCTGGACCGCGTCCGCCTCGTCGATGACGAGCAGGTCGGTGTGCGGCTGGAAGGCCTCGAACCAGCGCATGGACGCGTCAGCCGGTTCCGCACGGCTGGCGATGAGGCACTGCGCGGTGGTGACCCAGACCTGCGCGTTGGCGATCTCGCGGCGAGCCTTCTGCGCCGGGCAGATCGACAGCAGCGGGCAGTCGTAGGTGGCCGGCTCGTCTGCCTCGGCGTCGCGGAGCTTGCCGTGGCACGGGAACTCGTTCGGCTCCAGCGGCTTCCAGTCGGGGTTGACCGAGCGCCGGAAGGGTTCCAGCAGGCAGGAGGCGTTGGCGTAGGCGGCAGCCGGGTCGGCAGGGTTGTCGTCGTCGGGCACGAGGACCGGAGATTCCTCGATCGCGGAGCGCCAGTACCGCGCGGCGTGCTCGGCTCGGTTGCTGCGCCCGATCAAGGGCACGGCGTCGATGCCGATCGACCGGAGAAACGACACCTTGGCGTAGACGTCACCAACCGAGCCCAGGACCATCCCGACCCGGTTGCCGTGCTTCAGCACCCGGTTGACCGCCAACACGTCGGTCAGGGTGGTCTTGCCCGAGTTCATGAGCCCGACGATGTGGGACACGCCGTCGAGGACGAACGTCTCGGGTCTGTCGACCAGGCCGGGGCCGTTGCGGTCGACGGAGCTGAAGCGCATGTTCTCCGTCAGGCGCTTGTGCCAGTTCCGGTTCGTGATGTGGGGCTTGCCGACGAGCCTGCGGTCGATCTCCTTTGCCGTCTCCAACAGCTCCTTCTCGAACGACACCGTCCAGGGTTCCCGAGAGCGGCGGGGCACGAGGGGAAGCCGCGCGACGGGCGGGGCCGGCGGCAGCGTCGACGGCAGGTGCACCACCTCGACGCCGTCTCCGACGCGGAACTCGTACCGCCGCCCGGCCGGCGCTGGCGGCCGGGGCGGGGTCAGCCTGTACTGCAGCGGGTCAGCCAGCGCCGCGTCGTACGTTGCCGCGCGGTCCTGGCACAGCGCCGAGCCCGCGACGGTGAACACCGTGTTGTCGTTGACCTGCCCGTCCGCGGCGTCCGTGCGGGCGAAGCGCCGCCATTCCTGCGGCACCCGCAGGTAGTGGTTGAGCAGCCTGCGCCAGTAGCCGCGCCGGGCCACGTCACCCATACGGTGCCGTACCCGCCGGCACGCCGCCACGAGCTCGGGCGGCAGGTCGACGTATCCGGACAGCAGCGGCTGCAGCGCCCCCACCGGCTCGCCCGGGAAGTGCTTCGTCAGGAAGTGCAGCCCCAGCTCGACCCGGCAGAAAGCGTCCCGAGCCATCACCGCCTCCGGGAACTGCTCCCGGCGCATCTGCTTCATCAAGCTGTCGCGCCACGACGAGGTCTCTCTCACGCGGCCAACTCCTTCACCCGCTCCTTGACCCGAGCCACCAGCTGGTTCTCGTCAATCACGTGCACGCCCGCGACCCGCCCGTCGAGTTCGGCCTCCAAATCACTGATGTAGCCCGGCTGCACCGCCCGGTGAGCTGGAAGCGCCAGGTACCGCCGATCGCACGCCGGTGCCTGCGGCCAGGTAAAGCCGCGGCCCAACAGCCGCGCGCTGACCTGGTCCTTCGCGTCCACGCCCCAGGTCTCGGCAACCTTCGGCACGCCACCCGCGCCTGGGCGCAGGAACTCGATCAACACGTCCAGCGCATCGACTCCCGGGTACGGCGTAACCCTGACCACCGGCGCCAGCGAGTCGACCGACAGCCCGTCGATGATCCGCGCCTCCACCAGGCCCGGATCATGGATGTACTTGCGGGTCGCCCGGTGCTGCTCGTAGACCACCGCCATCGGCACAGCCGTCCACGTCTCCGGTGACCCCCCGGGACAACCCGCGGTTGCGCAGCACGCCGAGGGATCGGACAGCACGTTGCGACACGAAGGGCACAGGAGGTACTCCTGCGGCTCCCGGGCGGGCCTCGAGTGGTAGGCGAGGCTGATCAGCCGGTGGACGTGCGTCTGTCCGCTGTTGTCCGTCGCCGGAAAACGCCGCTCAAGGCCGCGGACCTCACGGTCGGCAACGACCGCGTGGTCGATGAGGTAGCGCCGCAGCACCGCGTACGCCTCCCCGATCTCCTCGTCCGAGGAACCGTTCGCGGCCGCGGCTTCCCGCAGTGCCAGGTGCACCTGGTTCTCAATCCACTCGGCCTCCACGTCGTGCCGCGCGAGCCGAGAGCCCTGCACCGCGAACTCGGTCAGGTCACCGTCGGCCAGCAGACTGTTCTGAAGGTCAGTGAACGATAGGTCGAGCTGCACAGGCCACGTCGCCAGTGGTTGCGCACAGAGCTCCAGCAGGGCGAGGTCGCAGTCGAGCGGCTGCAGACCCTGGTCGGCGAACCGCCACCACAGACGCGAGAAGCCCACCCGCCACGGGGCCGGCAACAAACCCACCGCCTTCGCCGACCCGCCCGTCGCCTGTCTCCTCCGCTGAACGATGCCGGCCAGTCCAGCGGACAACATCATCACCGTCAGGTAGTCGTCATCCGGGGTCCGATCCCGTCCCCGGTGTTCGCCAGCGATTGGTACCTGAGCATGAACGTCCATTGCAGCCGTTCCTCACAGCTAAAGTCCGACCCGGTTCTCCCGTGCAAGGGGCGGCTCCAGTAGACACCCGGCCTCCGACACTTCTGTGACCCACGCACGTGCGGCTGGGCACCGCGTCACCGGAGATTTGCGGGCCTGTGTCTCACGGTTTCTAGTTTTGCTTGCAGTTCGGGCTGGTGGCCGAGCAGCCCTCCCAAGCTGCTCGGCCGGACCAAGGGGAATCAGCTGCCAGAAGCCGGTCGGCCCTGACGCGCGGCGCAATCCTTAGCGTCCAAGCAGGAGCCTAAGCAACTCCATGGCACGGCGACGGCGGGCCCTGTCGGCGGACCACAGGTACACACCCGCCAACATGGCGACCCCTGCGGCGCAAAGCAGTACGGCGGTGGACAACTCACGCATTTTCGTGAAGACCCTTCATCTTGGCACTTGATTAGCTGATGGCGTAGCCACCTCGGGTGGCACATCCCCGGGTGGGGAGGCCGCTTCCCAGCTTTGGATGAGCTCGAAGAGGGCTTACACACTCTGACGAGACCTTCCAGAGGGTTCACAGAGTTTTCCAGGGTCAGTGCGATCGGCACCGTCGTCGGCGGAGACGGTGCTCCGCAGCAGGAAGGAGCTTTACAATTCTTGCCAAGGCTGGGCATCATGTTGGCCACGATGAGCATGCCACCGACGTCCGATATTCAGGGCTCCGGCGATGATCCACTGGCTACGTTGCGACACCACCTCGGCCGGCTGCATCTTCGAGCGGGCAAGCCCAGCTCTCGAGAGATCAGCCGCCGCACCATGCGGACGATCAGTCATACCACGGTCAGAGCGGTGTTGCGCTGCGAAAGCATCCCGAAGTGGGGCCCACTGGAACTCGTGGTCGAAGCCCTTAAGGGCGATATCGAGCAGTTCCTGGGACTTTGGACTGCGGTCGAGGATGCCCGTAGCGTCATCGACGTAACCGGCCGCCCGGGTGAGACTGGCAAGGCCGAGCACGTCGCTGAACCCGCCGAAGTCGATGTCGAAGAAGAGGAACCGAGGCAGCGGCTACCCACCGCCCGCCCCAGCGACATTCTCTCCGCGCCGTCACCCACCCCCAGTACCGAAACCTTCCCACCAACCAAAGAGCAGGACTCCACGCGGTCGTGGCAAACGACCGGAAAGAATTCGTCAAGTAAAGAGGACTTGGCCGCCGAGAACGCCGAACTGCGCCGACAGATAGGCGAGTTGCGCGCCCAACTGCGAGCAGCCAACGACACCAGCACCGACAAATTGTATCGCGACATACCTCTCGGCCATGTGAACCGCATACGCCTGGTCGAACAGTTCTTCAGCTCTCGGTATCCAGTAACACCCGAAGGAGCTTGGCGGAATATCTACCGCTTGCTGCTCTGGATCGACCCCTCGAGCGGGCTGGCCTCTTGCTACGAATCTGACAAGTGCCAGCCAGGACGGCCCTGGTACGCGAAATCGCTCGCTTTCCACACATGGCTCGCTCGTGAACTAGGCGTGCCTCCCCGCGACCTTGGCTCTGAGATCGATGTCCTCTTCTCATGGACCATGCCTTATGCCATGAGTAAACAGGAACTTTCTCGTACGATCAGCGGTCCTCGGGGTCGGTCAAATACATTCGAAGCGGCACCCTTTCCGGGGGAAGACCCAAGGCTCATCGACTTCGTCAGCCGAGAACTGGAGCCATGGCTCCGCGGCTCACTGCCCGAGGGTCACCTTCGCGCCCTCACCGCCAGCATTCGACTCCGAATTAGTTACGAAAAGAAGCGAAGCGTGCTTCTTGGCGAGGGCTTCCAGGACGTCTTGGGGGCTATCCTTCAAGGGATTCCAAAGATCCGCCAGTCCTACGACGTCCGGGTCCGTTCTTTACCGCACGACCTTCCGGGCTTCCTCCCAGCAAAGCGACCCAGGGGTGGACGGGTAGTGGATTTGGCGCTGGCCAGGAAGTCCAATGGTAATCCGACCATAGTTGCCTGCGCTTGGTCGCTGCGCGCGGACCGGGACGTCCGTTTCGTAGACGATTTGACGGCGCTTTCGGGCCTCCGGGCAGGAAGAGAACCACTCAGCTACGTGTTACTCACCAATGAGTTTGACCCGTCCCGCCTAGCGGCAGTATGTGAGCGCACGTTCGCGGGTCGCCCACTTTTCCAGGCAGTTGTACACATAAATCCGGCTGCACTGCTTGCTGCGTACGACCACCCGAGCCGGCCAGGCGGAAGTACCGCGCGCGCGAAGGAGTACATAACGGACGGAAGGATCCGGAGCCTTGAGGCTTGGTTGAACGAACTCTCCGTCAGCACATGAGCTTCCTCCACTTAAGGCCATCCCGAGTCGGACCCTCCTCACTGTCGCCGGATACAGGCCCGACCACCCGGGAGGTGACGCGGCGTGGCGCAGGGCCAACTCTGCCGTGCCAGGGGCTCGCCTGCTCGCGGTGGGCAGCCTGCTCAGCATCATCGAACAAGCTGTGCGACAGCTTCCCGTCACCACGCCGGACGAGGCCCATGCCACGCTGCAAGGTCCACTGCGGCGTCGCCGGACCATCGCCGTCTGCGCGACCGCGACCCGTGCCGCCCCGGCCAGCATCTGTCGCCTTTCGGCCAGCCACCTCAGCGGATTAGGCTCGAGAAGGCTCACTGTTCAGGTGACCTGGAAACCAAGTTCGGCAGCACAAACAGGAGCATAAGCGGGATCGCCGCAGCAACCCTCGTCCGAACGCGCCAGCAGAGACGTCGCCGGTTCCGACCGTCAGGAAGGCCTGACGCGCGTACCGTCGCCCGGTTCACGCTGCGCGCCGATGATCTTGCCGAGTTGGACCACCAAGGCGCTCTCTCCGGCAGTTGCTGGCGCTACCTCCAGTTCCGGCGTGCGGCCGGCCGCTAGCTGCTCGTGGGTGATTGTTACCGCCGAGCCGTCCAGCTCCAGCGACACACGCTCAGGTACTACTCGCGAGCGATCCACATGCTCGTCCAGCCGATCAGCCCAAGCCCGCATCGCCTCGGCCGTCGCACGAAGATGCCGCGCCTCTTCCGCGCTCATCTCGGGTCCCCAGGACTCAAGCGTGGCACCCAGCACACCCGGTACCTTCTTTGGCGCAACCTTCTCCTGAGTCTGCGGTGTGCCCGCGACGACCTGCGGCTCCGCAGCGCTAACCTTCGGCTCAGCCGCTGCGGCTTGGCGGCGAGCTTTTCGAGCCTCCCGGAGCTTCTGCAATCTCGCCGTGCCGTACGGGATCATGCGTTCTTTCACGTATGGGATCGCCCGGTCTTTGACCAAGCTCTCGGCGCGCGGCGCGGCCCACTCGTAACCTTTGACCAGCCCCCATCGGACGAACGCCTGAAGCGCCTCTTTGTGCTCGTCCGACAACTCGAACTGTCGCCGATCGTGCTCGTACCTGCTGGTGGGCTCCGTGTCGTGGGATGGCGCGCCAATGTGAGCCGCCAAGTCGGCTTTAGTTGCCATTCTGAAGGTAACTTCACCGCTTTTACGTGAGCTGCCCAGCTTATGAGTAGAAGCACTAAAATCGCCCGGATTCTTCTTCGAGTTGAACGGCTCTTCCCCGTCGAGCCACCTGACCACCGCTAGTTCCTCAGTCATGCGTAGTCCCCGCTCTCGCTGAACTGTTCACACTTGCGCGCCCGACGCAACGCGCGACCCGCCAATCACCGATGGTCTCAGGCCGTTGGCAATCCGTACACTCGGTCTCGCATGCGTCCGTGACGACGACAAAGGCGGCCTGCACAGTTGCCGGCGCCTTCACGCAAGTCCGCTGGAATGCCCCACCGCGGCGAGATCCCTCTTCAAGCTCCAACTACACGTCCCGACATGATCTTCGGTGCGGGTGCCACGCTGGGCGAACTGGCGCCCGACGGCTGTTCGCTATCCGCACCGAACTGGGAAACGCGCTGATCAGGGGCCCGCGCCGTTCGGGTCGACGAATTCGGTGACCGTTCCAGGTCCATCCCGGCCGGACGGCTCGTGCTCGTGGGACGGCTTGATCGCGTGTCATCGTCTCAGTCGACTGTGCGTTGCGCTCGGCGGGAGCCGATCTGCCAAACGCCTGTTTATGCGCCAGTGCTCGGTGCCTTCGGCAGTAGATCTCCCGGGCCACGATAGTGCAGACGGATGCCGGTGTCAGTGCGGTGCCGGCGGGCGCGCAGGACGCCTTGCCGTTCGTGATCGAGGAAAATGCTTGCCTCGCCGAGGAGGTCGAAGCCTGTAGACCAAATGTTGATCTTTCCTGGGGTGGCGTCGGTAATCCGCAGCCATGTGTCTGGCTCGGGGGCGGCCCCGTACCAGGTGACTTCCTGCACGTCCTTGCTCTGTTTGCTCCAGCGGCGGGCGCGGCGTGTTCGTGACGGATTGACGAACGCTTCCCATGCTGACCGTGACTCGGGTGTTGGCCAATCCGGGTTGAGGGCGTGCTCTGGGTCGAGGTTATCGATCCACTGGCGCATGCCGTCCGTCGAATCGAACGTGGCTTCGGTGCTCGTGACCGCTGATATGGCTGCGAGACGGTGGTCGAAGCCCGTGCGGATGAGGATTGAGGCGGCCTGGTTGAAGGTTCCCGTCTCGATCGTGGCCACCGCCGAGCCCGACAAGGTGTCGGCGTCGGCGTTACTC
Organism: Micromonospora sp. WMMD558; assembly: GCF_049315255.1. NCBI lineage: Bacteria > Bacillati > Actinomycetota > Actinomycetes > Micromonosporales > Micromonosporaceae > Micromonospora > Micromonospora sp. WMMD558. Next base: position 6,107,057 of record NZ_CP186061.1, read on the forward strand.
TGGGCCGCTTCGTACACCTTAGCGGCTTCCATTCCCCAGACCAGCCGGTAGATGAGGTCGTCCTCGATGAACTGGGCCACCTCGACACGGTCGCCGGGAACCTCGCTGAGGGCCGATCCGCGTACCCAGTGCCGTAGTACGTCGTCCCAGTTGGCAAGATTCGTTTTCGGCTCGAAGACCTCCATCGCGAATACGGTTTCGGCGATCAGCACGACCAGGTCAGCGGCTGTTGCATGATCCTCTTCGAGGATGGCGGCTTCGGCCTGGCCCGCGAGGGCGATGATGCGACCGGATACCTGGGAGAGTTCGGAACCGCCCTCTGCCCCCAGTCCCGCCAAGAACCATCCGCGGCGCTGGGACGGTGTGGCTGTCCGCCACAGGTGCCTGGTCCGGCTGTAGACGAGTTCACGCACGGCTGCCGTTTTGATGTCCTCGTCGCGGCGGAGTTGCCGGTCCCACAACGAGTCGCGGAGGGCGTCGGCGACGACCTGGGTCGCGGCGTCGGCGATAACGTCCTGGTCGCCGTCCCCGACGATGCTGAGGATTCCAATGTCGAGAAGTTTGAGGTTCTCTCGCCAGCTTACGGCTGCGGCTTCCTGCACCTCAGCTGCCTCGTGTGTCAGTACAGGCAGAGACCAGTCGGGGCCGCCGGTGAGGTATTCGAGTAAAGGCTCAACCGTGGTTAGCCCTTGCGAGCGGTACATCCTGCGCAGCAGGGCAACACCGATTTCGATCAGTCCCGACTGGAGGTCCTTTCCGCCGTCTCCTTGCGTCAGTTGGAACCACTCACGGCGGCGTCCTGGTGTCGGAGCGAAGATCGGGTAGAGCACGAGTCCTTCCGTATCGACGAACGCCCGGCCGGCGCGGCCGATCACGTTCGCGAACTCGGAGCTTTTGATCAGATCCTGGCCTCGGTGTAAGCCGTGAAAGAGCACCGCGGAGGCGGACAGGTTGAGTCCTTGGGCGAGAGTGGGCGAGGCGATGGTGACCTTCAGGATGCCGCGCTGCAAGAGACGTTCAATCTCGCGGCGGAAGGGGCCGGGCAACGCGCCGTGGTGAATGGCCACGCCGAGCTCAAGACACTTTAGTATGGGGTGGTAGCCGCCGAACCACTCGGCGCCCACCGCTAGCGCATCGCTCAGGTCGACGTCGGGCGGCAGCAAGGATCTCACGAGGCCTCGTGCGTGAAGATCGACGATCGCGCGGGCGTAGGGCTCGACGGATTTACGCAGGGGACAGAAGACCAGGATGGTCTGGCCTTCCTCGACCAGCCGCCACCCGGTGGCGATGACGTGTTCACGCTGGTCTCTCGGGAACATCTTCTTGCGCCGTCCGCTTGGCTTCTTCTCCTCGAAGTAGTGTTCGATGAACGGCTGCTCCGTGCCGAGAGTGATGGACAGCCTCGCATGGTCTCTGCGCCACTCGACGAGGCCGAAGCGCTGCTGCGTTGGGCGCCACGATTCGCGGTGCAGACCGTCCGCCTCGTCGTCGGTAATCCACGCGACGAAGTCGTCGAGCTCGGGCCCGGAGGGAAATACGGCCGATAGGCAGAGAATGCGACGTTCCGAGGCGTCCGGACGGCGCAGCAGCCGTTGGATCTGGGCTTCGTAGCGGACCTCACGCTCGGAGGCCCCAATCATGTGCCCCTCGTCTAAGACGACCAGGCCGACGTCGTCGAGCAAGGACGGGTCCGATCGAAGGGCGAAGTCTAGCTTCTCGGGGGTCGCCACGACGATCTCGCTGGAGCGCAGGGTGTCCTCGTCGACGTCGCTGGTTCCCATGCTTCCGTAGAGAGACGAGACCCGGATGCCCAGCGGAGTAAACGTCCGGGCAAGGATGTGCTCGGTTTGCGCGGAGAGCGCTCGTAGCGGGGTGACGTAGACCGTACGCCGCTGTTGCGCGAGACATGCCAAGATCGACAGCTCCGCGATGCGGGTCTTGCCGGCGCTGGTCGGCAGCGCGACGACGAGATCCCGTACGTCCCGGAAGAGCCGGTCGACGACATGCAGTTGCGAGGGCCATAAGTCGATCTCGGCGCGCTCCCGTGCCAGCAACGACGCGACGAAGGTCCGCCGCAGGTACCGCCACCGCTTGACACGGTCGGCAGCCCCGGGCGGCGGATCGCTCGGAATGTTCGTCTCTAGGCTGGTATCGAACAGGCCACCCAACAGATGCCGAGTGAGCCGGTAAACCCACCACGGCCCGGGGGCGCTCACGTCCGAGGACGCCTGCTCGCCCTCTCGCAATTCGGCGAGAGCATTCTCAAGCAGGGCTCGGTTGCCGATCTCGATCGCGAAGAGCCCAGCCGCGGCTGCCGACAGGTAGTTCTCGCTCAGTAGGAGGACAACGGCGCCGATCTGCTCGGGCGGTGTCTCGTCATCCACCTCGCTACCCACCGGGTTGAGAGCTGCCAGCAACGCCCCGTCGGAAACTTGATCTGACGATCGCAGTGACAGGGTCCGCCGCTCGATGGAGCCCAGGTTGCGCATGAGCAGGTCTGCCAGCGTCTCCTCCATCTGAGTCAGCCGTTCCGACTGCCGGCTGATCTGAATCAGCGAGAATGCTCGCGCGGCGAAGCCACCAAGGTGACTGGCCGCGCCAGCAACAAGACGGTGAAACGCCAGATCTGCCCCGGAGGCCGCGTTCCGGGTGGCTGCTTCCAGGGCGTAGGAACTCTGGATGAATCCCTGCTGCGCGAGGGCGACCTGCTCGGGCGAGTCGTTCTGCGCGATCTCCAGCAACTCAAGACTGGTCGATAGCAGCGCGTACCCGTAGTTGAGCAGGTCGGCGTCCAGGAAGGAACTGAAGTTCGGTGCGTCCGGAGGCAGGATGCCGTCGCGGCGAATCATCGATTGGGCCTGGCCTTGAGCCAGAAGCCGATTACGGAAGCCAGCGTCGGTGGCCGAGGTCAGGATTTCTACCAGTTCCTGCGTCTCACGGGCCACCGGCGGTCACCTTCTCGTAGGCTTCCTGGATGAACTGCTGGTGACCTTGGACCCGGAGCGTAATCGTCAGCTGCGACACGGATCCCCGGTAGGATTCGAGGTCCGCCGTCACGTACTTGCTCGGGTTGTTGCTCGTGAAGAGGAACATCAGATGATGGACGTCCTCGGGGCGGACGCCCTCGCCCAGCTGCAACGCGAGCACAGCGTCCCCGACGTCGCTGTCGGCCGTGGACAGAAGCCGCTCGGCAAACTGGGCGAGAGACTGCGGTGATGGCAGCTCTCCGTTGCGCGACAAACCGTCGCGCGCCTCGGCGACGGTGTCTTTATACAGCTTGGCGCGGCTCTTGGCCTCCGCTTTGATGATGCGTACCTTGCCGTCAGAATCGAACTTGGCTCCGAGCGCGTCGTCGCCTCTCATGGCCCATTCCTGGTGGTCGCGGTCGATGAGCCGGCTCGGCCCGACCACGCACCCGTGCTCCTCGTGAAGGTAGGCCGTCGCAAGGATCTCGCCCATGTCACCGGATCGGGCGCTGGCTGAGGTGGGAAGCTTGTTGCGGAGGAACTCTGCGACGGCGTTCTTACCCATGCGCTCGGCGATGCGCGCGAGCGAGCCGGACTTCGCGTACGTATTGGGTAGACCGGCTGCGATCGTGGTGACACCCGTGGCGTCGTCGTGTGACTCGATGACGCCGGCAAGGTGGCCGCCGGTTGGTACCGGTGTACCAATCGTGCACCATCGCCGAAAATCCGACATGTCGCGAGGTTCACGCATCCCTGTCCGTGTCCAAGCTTCAGGAGACAGACTGTATCGAGCCGACGAGGGGCGCGGCGAGTCAGCCTGTCGACCTGCTCGACGAAGATCTTGCTCCGGCATACCGGGTTATCACAGAAGAACCGGCTGCGTCTTCAACAGGATCCGCACCAGCCGCCCTCCAGCGGCGCGTGGGTCAACGTCCGTCGATGCCGCGAATGAACTCGGGACGACGACCTCAAGCAGGCAGGGCATAGGCCTTGATCGCCGCGTTCCGCGGACCGGCCGCCTGACGACTCGGCGTCTCCGCCGACCAGATACCGTATGCCTTAGGTTGTAATGACAGTAGCTCTGAGTGACGATGCGCGTGGGTGGCGGCGAGCCGGCGATGCTCCTGGGTGCTCGGCAAGGGACACAAATGGATGGAACAGCAAGTGGTGTGCAGGCGGACGCCGAACGAGCTTAGGTTTAGAACTCGCCGGGCTGCTGGCCCAAGCTCTCACAGCCCCGTAGATTGACGCGGCGCGGTAGCTTCGCCGGATCTCGGCAAGGACACGTCGGACCGACCGAAGCGTGGTTTGAGCAGGAATTACGCCCGTTTTGCTGATCTTCGGCAAGCGAGCATAGCAACGCGCGTGTGCGACCCACTAACGTGACAACAGAATAGGAACCCGCAGGTAGTGAGCCTCTGGATACAGATAGAGCGTCGTCTTAGGAAACCGTTGCTCAATCCCCTGGGCCACGAGGGCGCGAGACCCTAGCCTACCTGCCAGCGGTTACGCCACAAGCGCCCAGGAGTGTCCTCCCGCGTCCTCCGGCATCGGGGGTGTGCGGCCCCGGGGTTGTCACCGCAGCCACCCCAAGAACCGGTGATGGAGTAGCCCAGCGGGAGCCCAGCCCATGTCCTGGCTTGCAGCAACCATGCAGGACCCCATGTACAGGGCGAGGGAGACGGGAGCGCTATCGAACTCGGCTCGCAGCTCGTGGCGTCGTGTGCGGCAGGGCCATGGGGCACCGCACCCGGCGCAGGTCCAGATCGGCAGGATTGGTCCATGCGTGGTCATCACGCCTCACCCGGCCAGTGCCCTCGTCTGATCAGGTATGCGGTGTCTCGATCGGCAGGGCAGTCCACCGATCGGCGGGTCGGCCGGATGTTCCTCCGCCACGTCGGCCGGCAACTTACGCGCCAAGGTCAAGGTGTTGTAGGCGACCTGCTTAGCCGACATCGTCTCTGATTGCCGCCAGCGGGTTTCCTGAAAGAAGGTCACGTCGCGCTCCTCCTGCTGGTGGTTGCATACCTCCGCCTCATGGCAGCGCTCTTTTGGGCCGCGCTTCGCTGCCTTAGGGCACCGATGCCGACCGGCGAATTGCCTCGACGGCTATGGACGAAGATTTCTCGATTGGCGCATTTCGGCCTGCTTGGCAGATTCGGCGCCTAGCAGCTGGGTGCATTCCGGGCAGCTTAGGGATGATCCGCAGGTGCGGCACCATTGCAGCGAGCGCTTGAAGGTGAGCAGTCCGGCGAGGAATCCGAGTACAAGCGCTGCGCTGACGGCCGCGATCGAGGTCATGTTCATGGCGCGCCTTTCAGATTCCGATCGTCGACAATCGTTGATTCGGTTTAGTCAGGTGCGCGCAGTGCCGGCGGGCGGGGATGCCTCTGCTGGTCTGAAACCACTCGGTAGGGCGTCGGTGGATAGCGGATCACCGATGATGCGCAGCATGAGGCGGTTGCCGGTGAACCGGGTTCTGCCGTGGAGCCAGCGGTCGTTGAGCAGGATGTAGCCGTGCCCGTCACGTAGGTCAATTTGGATGGCCTGCTGCTGGACAAGCGTGCGAAGTCGGTCGATATATGGCACGAGCATCGGCGCGAAATGTACAACCTCGTCGATGCGCAGCCGGATGGTTATCCGGCCCTCGGTGGTCTGCTGAAAGACCGCGCCGAGGCGGCCGGATCCTCCGCCGAAGTATGCGGATCGGGGCGTGGACAATGCTGCGAGCATGGCGGGTTCGGTGCGGGCGATCTCGTCGTAGAGGTCGCGACCGTCGACCAGAATGCTGCGTCCACCGGTTTCTGCCGATCGAAGACATGCCAGCATCAGGACGCGCGGTGGTCGGCATACGGCCGATCCTTCCGTGTGCGGCCAGAGCTCGCGGTTGGTGAAGCCCGTGAGGCTGGTTCCGTCATTGGACAATGGCCGCTGGGCGATGGTGGTCACTCCGTCGGAGTCGCTGTCGCGGTGTACGCGGATTGTGATCAGGGATCGGGCCGCGCCGAGCAGCTTGTCACGCTCGATTCCACCGTGTAAGAGGACGATTCCGTGTGTGGTGAGGCCATTCAGGATGCGAGCGGTGCTGTCCGGGTCGCGCAAGTCCACGTGGGGCAGGTCGCCGATGTCGCGCATCTGGTCACCTCCGCCGGACTGGGTTGTCGGCGTTCACCATGGCTGCACCTACCGGGTGGATCAAGTGACGGATTGTCAATGCCGAGGCGCCCGATGGGGCGCCATGACCGTGCTACGTTCCGGACACTCGAGGTCTTGCAACAGTGGAGGGAAGCGGGCCGATGAGCTACCAGCCGCACCTGTTCCCCGTCTCGGTCAAGGGCGTCGTGGTCCGCGATGGAGGCGTGCTGTTGCTACGCAACGAGCGCGATGAGTGGGAGTTGCCGGGCGGGAAGCTGGACCTCGGTGAGGAACCGGCCGAGTGCGTGGTCCGGGAGATCGTTGAGGAGGTCGGCTGGCAGGTGACATGCGGCGCCCTGCTGGACGCTTGGCAGTACCACATCCGCGACGGCGTCGATGTCCTGATCATCACGTACGGCTGCCACGTCGGCACCGATGCTGACCCGGTCATCAGCCACGAGCACAAGGAATTCGGCCTGTTCACCGAGGCCGAGGTCGCCGCGCTGCGCATGCCGGACGGGTACAAGAGGTCCATCGCGACCTGGTACGCCAAGCTCAGTAGCCGAGTCATGTAGGCGGCCGACGATGCGGTGCGGCGGTTGCGGGGCGAAGGTCGGCCGCTGGAGCGCGTCGCCGCTGTGCCCGGCTTGCCACGCCATCGCCGGTGCTCCCCTGCCAGTCCCTGTCCATCGCCGGGGAGGCGCGGCCATGTGGCTGTGGACCAGCGACTCCGCACGGGCCGCCCTGGCCAGCGGTGATCTCGCGGTCATCATTCGCACCTACCGGGCCGCGACCGGTGTAAGCCAACGGCGTCTGGCGGAGTTGCTCGGCTACGACCCAACGTACATCTCGATGATCGAAACAGGGCGGCGGGAGATCAGTGATGTCGCGGCCCGGCTACGTATCGCCCGCCACCTCGGCCTACCGGCGCACACGCTCGGGGTCAGCGACCCCGACGACGCCGACTTCACCGCGATGCTCCAGTTCGGCGAGTCGACTATCCGCCTCGCCGCGATCGCACGACAATCCGGTCACGGCGCCGAAGCCGTCAACGAGCTCTGGCCGCTGGTCACCCGCCTCGAAAGCCGGGTCGCCGACGGACACGTCGAGCGGGACGTGATGCTCCTGCTCGCCCGCGCCCGCGCCGAACTCGGCGTCTCACTCGGCTATGTCTTGCCCGAGGAGCGCCTGGTCAGTGCCGCCCGCTGGACCAGCCGGGCACTGTGGCTGGCCGAACACCTCAACGACCAAGACCTGCTCGCCTTCACCCTCCGGGTACACGGCAACGAACTACGCAAGGCCGAACGGCCCAAGGCCGCCGTTGCCCGACTCCAGCGATCAGTGGAACTCGCGCCTGAATCCGACCGAGGCGCGGCCCTGGTTCAGCTAGCCCGCGCCGCCGGCGAACTCGGCGACCCCGCCCTGTTCGACCGCGCCATCACCGACGCTTGGCGCCTGGTCGACGCCAACCCCAGCACAGGGCTCACCAGCCTCCACGCCCTCCATGAAGTGCACCTGCGCGGGCTGGTCCATACACGCCGACCCGACCTGGCCACCGACCTGCTCGATCACCACCGTATGTCCACCACTGCGATACCACCGCAATGGCAGGCCATCCTCCACGTCACCACCGGCGAAGTGCTCCTAGCCCGCGCCGACACATCCCAAGCCGAAACGGCGTTCCAGGCTGCCATCGCCATCGCCGAGGAACACCGCCTGCCACACCAGATCCAACGCAGCCTCCGGGCCTGCACATCGCACCTACCCGCCGTCGGGGAACTCGCGCGCCAATCGCTGGAAAGGCTCCGCATCCCCGCGCCCTACCCCACGGGCACGCAGGCCCCATGATCAGCATCACGCCGGTCGCCGCGGTGACTTTTCAATGGACCGTGGACGGTGGGGCCAGCGCCCAGCCAGGGAGGCAACAGGCGGTACTCCGGCGCCATTTGCCGCTCTATGAGCATCTGAGAGGTTGAGGACACGTTCGCCCACGGCATGCTCGTCCACCCGCTAGCCCGGGGCCGGAGCTGATCCTCCGACCCCCTAGCGCCATGGCTGCCTCGCTACGCACAGGCAGGAGACGGCGGGCATCTATCCGACGTCCCTGCTCCCAATCTGCTCCCAATTTAAGGGGCGACAGCGCGGAAGCCCGTTACCGGTGGTTCCGGTGACGGGCTTCCTACCTGCCTATATTCGTGGTGGGCGATACTGGGATCGAACCAGTGACCTCTTCGGTGTGAACGAAGCGCTCTCCCGCTGAGCTAATCGCCCTCAGCGCCGACGACTCTACCTGATCGCCGGCACGGACCAAAAACCGGCCCTCAGTGCGTCGCGAGGTAGTGCAGGGCCCGGGCCACCACGTCGATGCCGAGGCTGTACTTGAGCGATAGCCACACGATGGTCGACACGAACACGAGGCCGACGCCGCCGAGCACGAACCGCACTCCGAGTGACTGGCGCTTCACCCACTCGGTCCAGTTGTGGACGTGCCGTCGCGTGAAGGTGAGCAGCCGTCGCGCCCAGTGGAACTCGACCGCCCAGATGCCGAGGCCGGCGATCACCAGGAGCCAGCCGGGCCCGGGCAGGGGGATCAGCGCCAGTCCGATTGTGACGACGAGCGCGCCGGCGATGGCGATGAAGATCTTGAGGGCCACCCGGCCGGTGGGGTTGGCCCGGATGAGCGCGAGGGTGGTGGACACCCGTTGCCGCCAGCGCGGCCGTTCCCGCCGGGTGACGACCGCCGCCCCCCCGGACGGCCCACCCTTGTCCCGTGCCGGCCGACCGGGCCGGTCACGCTGCTCGTTCGGCACCCCGTACCCCCGCTTTTCGGCTGCCTTGAGCGCGACGTTCGGCGCGTTAGGCAGCGTGACCCGATCCACTGAGGATCGCTTCGTCACCATTTCCTCCCCCAGTGTGGCGCGCGCCCGTCACTGCAACCGTGGACTGGACGTTACCGGAGTAAGTCGACGTCTGAACCACCCGTTGCCGGGCGGCACCGCGGACTGGGTAGAAGCGGAAATCCTACAAGAATCTTCACATTCTCGAGGACGTTCCGATCACCTTCCCACCACTGGGTGAAGTCAGCGTATGGCGGAGCGTAGCTAGGAGCAGCACCTGAGTATGGGAAAAGCGGGACACGCGCGTTCCGCAGCGGTGCCGGGGGGAGAACGTCCATGAGTGTCATCCGACCGACGACCGTAGAGGTCGAGACGTCGCTAAGGCTCGTCGCACCTGACGCCACGGCCTTGCCGGTGCGTGCAAGTCTGCGTTACGACCCTGCTGACCCGTATGCCGTCCATGTCCTGTTCCATGCGGAATCGGCGGGCGGCGAGGCGGTCAGTTGGTCGTTCGCCCGGGAACTGCTGGTGACCGGCCTCGACGAGCCGGCCGGCATCGGCGATGTGCGGGTCTGGCCGTGGGCCACCCCGCGCGGGGACTTCGTCGCTCTGGCGCTGTCGTCCCCGGACGGCAACGCCCTGTTCGAGGTGCCGCGGAGCGTCCTGGTGCGCTTCCTGCGGCGGACCTACGTCGTCGTACCGCGCGGCCGTGAGGCCGAGCACCTGGACGTCGACACGGCGGTGAACCGGCTGCTCGCCGGCCGCTGAAAAACCGGAACAACCGGCCACAACGGGGCCGCGCGGATCTGCCGAGTCCGCGCGGCTCCGGCTTGCCTGGACGTACGCGGACAGCCTCCCGCCTGCGGCCAGGCGGGCCTGTTCCGTGCGCGCAGCCGGCCGCTGCGGCGACGGGGCCCTCAGCCGTGCGTGGTGATGCCGCCGTCGACCGGGATGACCGCGCCGGTGAGGTAGGCACCGGCGCGCGAGGACAGGTAGATGGCGGTGCCGGCCATGTCCTCCGGACGGCCGATCCGACCCAGCGGCACCTGCTTCTCGATCGCGGCTCGGGACGCCGGGTCGTCGAGCGCGAACGCCATCATCTTGCTCTCGAACGGGCCGGGCGCGATCGCGTTCACCGTGACGTGCTCAGCGGCGAGTTGATGGGCGAGGCTGCGGGTCAGCATGTGCACGGCCGCCTTCGTGGCGGAGTACGCGTACACCTCCATCCAGGGCACCCGGATGCCGTCGATCGAGCCGATGTTGATCACCCGGGCGGGGTCGTCGGCGGTGGCGGCGGCGCGCAGCGCCGGCAGCAGCGCGGTGGTGAGCCGGAAGACGGCCTTCACGTTGACCGCCCACAACTTGTCGAACGCGGTCTCCGGGTACGCCTCCAGCGGCGCCCCCCAGGTGGCGCCCGCGTTGTTGACCAGCACGTCCAGCCGGTCGTAGCGCTCCCGCACGGCGGCGGCGAGCGCCTCGGCGCCGGTGTCGGTGCCCAGGTCGGCGGGGATCGCCTCGCAGTGCCCCTGCGTCGACAGTTCCTTGGCGACCGCCTCGCACACGTCCGCCTTGCGCGAGGAGATGACCACGCGCGCGCCGGCCTGGACGAACCCTTGGGCGATCATCAGTCCGATCCCCCGCGAACCGCCGGTGACCAGGACCGTCTTTCCCTCGACCGAGAACAGATCCGCCATGCCCATCCTCTCGCGATACGCCCCTACCGTCCGGTAACGTAACCGCCCCCACCGGCCCCGACAACCCCAACCGTCCCACCGCGCCGCCCACCCACACCCGGAATCGTGGCCGCGGGCACGGGCATCGGCGGGCGCGGCGGATACGCGCTCGGAGATGCGATGATCGTCGCCCCGGGCTACCGTCGCAGGTGATGGTTTCTCCTGGTCAGCCCTCCCCCGTTCCGTTCTCCGCGCCTCCTGAGATCGAGACGCTCACCCTGGGTGACCTCGTGGCCGATCCGGCGTGGCGACGTCCGCTCCTGCTGGACCGGGACCTGCTGGTGCTGGTCACCGGTGGGCACGGCCGCGCTGAGCTGGACTTCCAGGCCCTGCCGTGCCGGCCGGGCACGCTGCTGCGGGTCCGGGCCGGCCAGGTGCTCCGGTGCGCGCTTCCCGAACTGGACGCGACCGTGGTGCGCTGGCGGCCGGAGGCGCTGCGGGGGTTGGACGTCGACCCCGATGCCGTCCCGGCCTGGCTCCAACTGGCCGGTGAGGACGAGGACGCCATCATCACCGAGGTCAGCCAGCTCGCGGTGGACTGCGAGCGGCACCGGGGCGTGGCCGCCGCGGCGGGCCTGCTCCGCCACCAACTGGCCGTGCTGCTGCTCCGCCTGGCCATGCTGCCGGACGCCGTCCGGCCCGCACCACGTGCCGAAATGATCACCTTCGAGCGGCTCTGCCGGGAGGTCGAGCGCGGCTACCAGCACACCCGCCGGGTGGAGGACTACGCCGCCCACCTGGGCTGCTCGGTCCGGACCCTGACCCGGGCGTGTCTCGCGGTCACCGGGCGCAGCGCCAAGCAGGTGGTCGACGACCGGGTCGCCCTCCAGGCCCGACGGCTGCTCGCCGCGACCGACGAGCCGGTGGCGCGGATCGGCCGCCGCCTCGGCTTCTCCGAGCCGACCAACTTCGGGCGGTTCTTCACCCGCGAGGTCGGGATGAGCCCGGGTGCCTTCCGCGCCGCCCGCGAGCAGCCCGAGCCCGGCCGGCCCGAGCCCGAGCCCGGCCGGGCCCACGAGCCGCCGGACCCACCCGCCGATCCCGGCCGGGAGACCGGGGCGGCCGGGCGCGTCGTCCGCCCACGCCCACCTGCCGACACCGCGGGAGACCGGCGCCCGGCATGATGGCCTGGTGCAGATCTCGGCGCGCGGTGACTATGCGGTGCGGGCGGCGTTGAGCCTCGCCACCGCGTACCCCCGGTTGCTCTCCACGCAGGCCATCGCGGCGGAGCAGGACCTGCCCCGCAAGTTCCTGGAGGCGGTCCTGGCCGACCTGCGACGGGCCGGCGTCGTCCGCGCGCAGCGGGGCGCCGAGGGCGGCTACTCCCTGGCCCGGCCGCCGCGGGAGGTGACGGTCGGCGCGGTCCTGCGGGCCGTGGAGGGCCCGCTCGCCGGGGTGCGCGGCCTCCGTCCGGAGGAGACGCGGTATGAGGGCGCGGCGGAGAACCTGCCCGGCCTCTGGGTGGCCGTCCGGGCGGCCGTGCGGCGGGTGGTCGACGAGGTGAGCCTCGCCGAGATCGTCAGTGGCCGGCTCCCCGCGCACGTGCGCAGACTGACGGCCCTGCCCGACGCCTGGGAGCCCCGCTGATGCCCACCCCCGTGCTGCACACCGACCGTCTCCTGCTGGAGCCGTACCGTCCGGACGACGCCGAGGACTTCGTCACCCTCTTCACCGACCCGGAGGTGGGCCGGTTCATGGGCGACGGCCCGCTCGGCGCCGAGGAGGCGGGCGCGCTGTTCGGCCGCGTGTTCAGCAAGGTGTACGCAAACGACCTGTTCGACGTGTGGGCCGTCCGCCGTGGCGGCAGCTACGTCGGGCACGCCGAGATCAAGCACACCGACCAGGTCGACGGCCACGAGATCGTGTACGCCCTCGCCCAGCCGGCCTGGGGCGGCGGCCTCGGCACGGAGCTGGCGCGGGCCCTGGTGCGGTACGGCTTCGACACGCTCGCCCTGCCGGTGGTGTACGCGACGGTCGCCGACGCCAACCACGCCAGCCTGGCCCTGCTGGAAAAGATCGGCTTCAGCCACGAGCGCGACATCACGGAGGCCGACGGCACTGCCACCCGCGTCCTGGCCGTCACGCCGGCCGGCTGATCCCGGGCCGGCGGGGCCCGCCCACCGGGCGGTGGGCCGCCTCCTCCGTGGACAGCCGCCGGGGAGCGCTGATGCCGGCGGCCGGGCCGTCCACGGTGGAGCAGCAGCCGGGTTTCGCGGAAAGACCGTCCGGGCATGTTCAGGTTCGACACGGCAGGGAAGGGATACCGAAGGGAGCCCCGCAATGGGTCTCATGTTCCGCAAGCGCAAGAAGTACGGCCCGATCATTCTGAACTTCACCGAGAACGGCTTCTCCTCCTGGAGCATCAAGATCGGCCGCTGGTCGTGGAACTCCCGGGCGCGGGCGCACCGCGTCGACCTGCCCGGCCCGCTGTCCTGGAAGCAGGACAAGTCCCGCACCTGACGGCTCCGGCACGACGAAGGGACCCTGCCCGCCGCTGCGGAAGGGTCCCTTCGCCGTGTCCCGCACCGGCGGCGGCGCGAGGCGATCAGCCTCCCCGACCGACGGCACCCCGGCACCGCCGCCGCCCCGGCGCGGCACCGGCACTCGCCGAAACCGACCCCGCCGGCGGACGGTGGGACGGAGAATCGCGGCATGACCCGGCCCTGGCGGCGGGAGCGCCGCCGTGCCCTGCTGGCCTGCCTGCTCCTGCTGGTGGCGTACTTCGTCGTGCCGGTGGAGCCCGACCCGGACCGGGCCCGGCTGTTGGTCCGCAGCACGATCACCGGGGTGCTGGTGGCGGCGATCGCCTGGCTGGTCACCCGGCAGGTGCACCGGCAGCTTCGCGCCGACGGGACCGCGGCCGCCCGGGAGGTGCCGTCGCTGCTGAAGCTCGCCGTCGCCCTGGTGGCCGGCGTCCTGGCCTTCGCGCTGGCCGATTTCGTCATTGCCCGCAGCTCTTCCGAGCAGTTCGCCAACCTGGAGACCCGGATCGACGCGCTCTACTTCGCCCTGACCACCCTCACCACCATCGGGTACGGGGACGTGCACGCCCAGGGGCAGGTCGCTCGCGCGGCGGTCTGCGGGCAGATGGTCTTCAGCATCGGGGTGATCGCCACCGGAGTGTCGATCGTGTTCCGGCGGCTGCTCCCGGGCGCGGCCCCGCCCGCCCCGTCGGCGCTGACGCCGGCCGTTCCACCGGAACCCGGGCCGGGTGGTTCCCGGCCGAACGGGCCGCAGGATGGGGCGGGTCCGGGAGAGCCCGGTGCTACGGCTGCGGGCCCGCGGCGATGACGACGTCCCCGCCGAGCCGGCCGTGCTCCGGGTCGCGGGTGACGGCGCCGGAGTGCAGCAGCCCGGTCAGCGCCCGTTGCACGTCCGCGGCCCGGTAGACGGTGCCGGTCAGCGCGTGCCGGCGCAGTTCGGTGACGGTACGCGGGCCGGAGCGGTCAAGTTCGGCGAGCAACTCCCGGCGCAGCGGTCCCGGCTCGGGGTCGAGCGCGATGTCCAGCAGCCGCCCGGCGGGGTCGGCGGGGTCGCGGTAGCGCACGCCGGCGTACTCGTCGACCGCCCACAGCAGGTCCTTGAACGCCTCGAGGCTGCGGTCGTACCCGGTGCCGAAGGCCAGCCGCCGCGCCGGCGACCCGTCCCCCGGCACGAGGTCGACCTCGGCCACCAGCGGGAACCCGGCGTCGCGGAGCGCCGGCCGGACGGACGCGTCCGGCGCGGCCTCGGTGACGACGAGCACCTCGGCGGAGCGGCCGGCGGCGGCCGCCAGCACCGCCCGGTCGGTCGCGCCCGGACCGTCCAGGTACGACAGCAGCGGCGCACCGGCGGCGCCGGCCGCCTTGAGCGCGACGGGCAGCCGGGCCGGCCCGCCCGGCACCAGGTGGACGGCGACCTCGGCCGGCAGCGCCGCCTCGACGGGACCGAGCCGGGCCGGCAGTTCCTCGGTGGCGTCGGCGAGCACCAGCACGGTGATCTGCCGTCCGCGCAGCCGGTCGGCGTACTCGGCGACCACGCCGAGCACCGCCTCCGCCGACGCGGTCGCGGACTCGCCGTCTCCGTACGCGAGCGCGACGACAGAGCGCCGCCCCCGCCCCGACACCCGGGGCACCCACACCTCGGCGTGCCGGACGAGCACCTCCCGCAGCACCTCGTTCATCACGCCCTGGTTTCTACCTCACTTCGGGCGATCATGGAGTCGTGGTGGGTGACAAACCGGTGCGCCGAAGGTCTCAGCTCGCCGCGGGGACGCTGATGCCGATGCCGCCGCGGGTCTGGCCGCCGTAGCGGCGGCGCTCGGCGTCGAGGTCGAGGCGGCCGATCCGCTTGCGGGCCGACAGGGCGGCGTCGTCCAGCAGGTCGGCGGGCACCAGCCAGACGATCTCGAACTCCAGCCCGTCCGGGTCCTGCCCGTAGAGGCTCTTCGTGGTGCCGTGGTCGGAGCTGCCGACCAGCGCCCCGGCGGCGGCGAGCCGCTGCGCGGTGGCGGCGAGGTCGTCGAGGGTGTCGACCTCCCACGCGAGGTGGTAGAGGCCGACGGTGCTCCGGCCGGCGGCGGAGCGGCCGGCGCCCGCGCCGACCTCGAACAGGCCGAGGTCGTGGTCGTTGGTGGAGTCGGGCGCCTGGAGGAACGCAGCGCCCCGGAAGCCGTCCGGGGTCATCGGCACCCGGCGGAAGCCCAGCACCTCGGCGTAGAAGGCGACGCTGCGCTCCAGGTCGCTGACGTAGAGGACGGCGTGGTTGAGGCGGTGGATTCCCATGTCCCCGACGGTAGCGCCGCACGCGTACCACGGGATCCTGGTGGACCGACTCCGGGAAACCTGACCGGCGCGGGACTTGTACTTACCGTCGCCGGATGAGCACGATGGGGCGTGCCCTCCGGCTTCGGTGACCTGACTGACCACGCGCACCACCTGGTGTCGACCGGCGACCTCGCCGGCGCCCAGCGGCTGCTCGCCGACGCGCTGGCCGACGCCGATCCCCGCCCCGCCAACGCCACGCCCGAGCTGGCCGAGGCCGCGAGCCTCCAGGCGCGGGTGCTGGTGGCCCTCGGTGACCCGCACGCCGCCCGGGGTTGGGCCGCGTACGCGTACGCGGCGACCACCCGGCTGTACGGCCGCTCCGACGAGCGCACGGTGGCCGCCGCCGCGACCCTCGCCGCGGTGCTGCACCGGGTCGGCAGCTGGTCCCGCGCGGCTCGGCTCTACCAGGAGGTCATCATCGAGCTGACCGCCCTGGACGGTCCCGAGTCGCTGCGCGTCCTCGCCGCGCACGCCGACCTGGCCACCGTGGAGTACGCGCGCGGCCAGTGCCAGGTGGCCCGCGACCGGCTCGCCGACGCGTGGGAACTGCACCGCGAGGTGTACGGCGACGGCCACCCCAGCGGCATCAAGATGCTGGCCCGGCTCGGCGCGATGCACCGCGACTGCGGCCTGTTCACCGAGGCGCACGACAACCTCGCGCTGGCCGAGGAGCTGTGCCGGCAGCACCTGGCGCCGGACGACCCGCTCGCCGCGCAGGTGGCCGCCCTCGCCCGGGCGGCCGCCAACCCGGACCACACCTGCGCCGACACGGCACCGGTCGGACGGGACACCCCGATCGTGCCCACCGCCCGGACGCCCCCGCCCGGCGACGAGGCGCAGCACGTCCCCGACCACCCGTCGCAGCCCGGCTACCGCCCCGCCACCCCGTACACCCCGACCGCGCCGGACCTGGACGGGCCCGACCCGGACGAGCACCCGGCGACCGGTTACGCGCCGCCGCCCACGGTGCCCACACCCCGCCAGCCGCTCGACGGTACGGCCCGGCCGGCGGCACCGGACCCGCCCGCCGACGAGGCCTGGCGACGGCCGCCCGACCACGGCGGCGCCGGCCCCCAGGTGGCCCCGGATCCCGACGACCGCCCGCACGACGCCGACGACCGGTGGCCGCCCGAGCACGACCTCGGCGACGGCTGGCCGCCCGACGCCCGCACCGACGCGCCCTGGCGGCCGGACGCGCCGGGCGCGGCGCACACCGGTCCCTGGCGGCCGCCGGCCGAGGAACGGGCCACGGCCGTGCCCCCGTCCGTGCTGCCTCTCGCCGGCGGCGAGGAGGCCGCCGGGGTCCACCGCGTCCGGGACCACGCCACGCCCGAGGAGGGGGCGTACCAGCCGTCCCGGCTGCTGCCCGTGCCGGTGCACCACGCCGCCGCGCCGGCGGCCAACCGGCTGCTCCCGCTCGTGGTCGGCGGCGTGGCGGTGGTGCTGCTCGGGACGGCCGCGGTGATCGCCGGGGTGGCGCGGTTCGACGGTGCGCCGCCGCCGGTCGCCACCGGCACGGCGGGACGCGCGACGGACACACCCGCCCCGGCAACGTCGAGCCCGACTCCCCCGGCGGCGGCCACGCCGGGCACCCCGCCGAGCGAGGTGACCCTGCGGGACAACCGCGACAACGTGGCGCTGCGCTGGACGTACCCGGCCGGCGGCGAGGGACCGGTCGTCATCTCGGGCGGCCGGGCCGGGCAGCCGCAGACCGCCTTCGCGAACCTGCCCGCCGGCACCACCGACTTCGTCGTGTACGGCCTCAACCGCGGCACCGACTACTGCTTCACGGTGGCGGTGGTCTGGTCGACCGAGACGATCGGCCGGTCGAAGGAGGTCTGCACCGACCGGAGCTGACCGTCAGGTCGGGTCGGGCTCCGCGGTCAGTGCCGGCAGCAGCACCCGTACCCGCAGCCCGGGCGGCGGCTCCGCGTCGCCCAGGTCGACCTGCCCGCCGGCCCGCCGGACCAGCTCGCGCACGATGGCCAGGCCCAGCCCGGCGCCGCCCGCGTCCCGGTCGCGCGCCGGGTCCAGCCGGGTGAACCGGCCGAAGACCCGCTCCCGGTCGGCGGCCGGGATGCCGGGCCCGTCGTCGGTCACCGTCACCCGGTGGTACGCGGACCCGTCCGGCGCGGCGGCGAGCACCACCCGGGTACGGGCGTGCCGGACGGCGTTGTCGACGAGGTTGGTCAGCACCCGGCGCAGCTCGTCCGGGTCGCCGACCGTCCACAGCGGCTCCGGCGGCGGCACCACCTCGACCGGCCGGGCGAGCTGGCGGCCGGCCACCTCGGTGAGCAGCGCGCCCAGCTCGACCGGCCCGGTGGCCCGCGCCGGCGGGGCCTCGTCGAGCCGGGCGAGCAGGAGCAGGTCGTCCACGAGCCGGCCGAACCGCTCGGTGCCGGCGAGGAGGTCCGCCGACACCGCGGGCCAGTCGGTCCGGTCCCCCAGCCGCTGCGCGACCTCCAGCTCGGTGCGGATGTTGGTGAGCGGGCTGCGCAGCTCGTGCGCGGCGTCGGCGACGAACGCGCGCTGCCGGTCCCGGCCGGCGCGCAGCCGGTCCAGCATGTCGTTGAGCGTGACCGCGAGCCGGTGGATCTCGTCCTGCGAGCCCGGTACGGGCAGCCGCCCGGCCCCGTTCCGGCCGGTGATCTCCTCGGCGCCCCGCCGCAGCGCCTCCACCGGCCGCAGGGTGGCGCCCACCACCCGCCACGCCACGGCGGCGAGCACCGCCACCAGTAGCGGGAAACTGACCAGCAGGATGGTCCAGACGACGTGGGTGCTCTGCCGCACGTCCACCAGCGACCGGGCGACCAGGACGGTGAGCGGGTCGGCGTCGGTGCCGGCCGGGACGGCCACCACCCGGACCGGCCCGACGAGCCCCATCCGCTCCCCCGCCACGGTGATCCCCTGCCGGGCGTGCCGGTCGACCCGCTCCGGCCGGACCATCGGCACCAACCGGTCGGCGTCGATCGAGGCGGCGCGGACCCGCCCCTGCGCGTCGACCACCTGCACCCGGACCTGGCCGCCGGCGACCGGCAGCGGGTCGGGCAGCGCGTCCTCGGCGGCCAGCAGCGCGACCGCGTCGGCGGTCCGGAGCGCCTCCGTGTCGACGTTGCGGTGCAGCGCCCAGGTGAGCACCGCGAGCAGCACCAGGCCGCCGACCGCGAGACCCACCGACACCCCGAGCACCCCGATCGCCATCAGCCGGCCGCGCAGGCCGAGGGCGGCCCAGAGCCGGCCGCGCCGTGGGAGCGTCCGGGTTAGGAGGGGGCCCCTCCTATACCGGAGGCGATAAGAAGGGGCCCTTCCTTCGCCGCTCATGTGGTGAGGCGGTAGCCGGCGCCGCGGACCGTCTCCAGGCGCTCGCGGCCGAGCTTGCGGCGCAGGTAGCCGACGTAGACCTCCACGGCGTTCGGGGCGGTGTCCACGCCGGCGTCCCACACGTGGTCCAGCAGTTCGGTCTTGGAGACGACCTCGCCGGGGCGGCGCATCAGGTAGTCCAGGAGCGCGAACTCCCGGGCGGTCAGGGCCACCTCGGCGCCGTCCCGCGTCACCCGCCGGCGCGCCGGATCCAGCCGCAGGTCGCCCACCGCGAGGACGGTGGGCCGCTCGGGCGCGCCACGCCGCAGCAGCGCGCGCAGCCGGGCCAGCAGCACCACGTACGAGAAGGGTTTGGTCAGGTAGTCGTCGGCGCCGCAGTCCAGGCCGTCGGCCTGGTCGTACTCGCCGTCCTTGGCCGACAGCATGAGCACCGGCAGCCACCGCCGCTCGGCCCGCAGGCGGCGGACCACCTCGTACCCGGAGAGGCCGGGCAGCATCACGTCGAGGACCATCGCGTCGTACTCGCCGTGCCGGGCCGCCTCCAGGCCGGCCGGGCCGGTCGCCGCCACGTCGACGACGAAACCCTCCGCCTGGAGGCCGCGTTGCAGGGCGGACGCCAACCGGGCCTCGTCCTCCACCACCAGCAGCCGCACGGGTCAAGGGTGCCACCCCGGCGCCCGTACCCGATCGGGTGTCCTCAGCGCCCTCACAGGGTGGTGCGGGCAGGATGGTCGGCAGGAGGTGCCACACATGTCCGTCCTGACAAGCCGTCCCGCCCTGCGCTGGCTGGTCCCGGTGACCGCCGTCGTGACCGTCGTCGGTGGGGGCGCCGCGCTCGGCCGCTTCGCCGCCCAGGCCGAGCCGAGCCTGCCGCCCCGGACCGCCGCCCAGCTCCTCGTCGACCTGCAGACCGCCCGCCACGACGGCTTCTCCGGCACCGTTGTGCAGCGTGCCGACCTGGGCCTGCCGGCGATCGCCGGGCTGGCCGCCGGGGACGGCCCGGCCGACCTGCTGACCGGGACCCACACCCTGCGGGTGTGGCACTCGGGGCCGGACAAGCAGCGGGTCGCGCTCGTCGACACGCTCGGCGAGCGGGACATCATCCGTAACGGACGCGACGTGTGGACGTGGAACAGCCGCACCAACACGGCCACCCACCGCACGCTGCCCGCGGAGAAGGACGCCGACGCCCCGCCGGAGCTGCCGGACACGCCGCAGGAGGCGGCCGACGCCGCCCTCGCCGCCGTCGACCCGACCACCGAGGTGAGCGTGGGGCGGGCCGCCACGGTGGCCGGGCGGGACGCGTACGAGCTGGTGCTCGCGCCGCGCGACGCCGCCTCGCTGGTGCACCAGGTACGGATCGCCATCGACGCGACCGAGCACCTGCCGCTGCGGTTCGAGGTGTTCGCCGAGGGCGGTGACCGCCCGGCGTTCGAGGTGGCGTTCACCCAGATCGACTACGCCCGGCCGGACGACGACCAGTTCCGGTTCAACCCGCGGCCCGGCGTGACGATCACCGAGGAGGGCGCCGACCGGTCCCGCCCGGCCCGGCCGGGGAAGCCGGCCGGGGACGAGCGGCCGGACGTGCGCACCGTCGGGGAGGGCTGGACCACGGTGGTGGTCGCCAAGGTCGACGGCGCGTCGCGCTCCGCCGACGCCGGGGATGCCCCGGACCTGGACGCGCTGTCCGGGCAGTTGCCCGCGGTCCGGGGCGACTGGGGCAGCGGCCGGCTGTTCCGCAGCCACCTGGTGAGCGCGCTGCTGACCGACGACGGCCGTCTGATCGCCGGTGCGGTGACGCCGGAGCGGCTGTACGAGGTGGCTCGCGGCTGACGGTTCCACGGCCGACCGGGGGCCCGCGCGTGGCGCGGGTCCCCGGTCGTGTCCGGCGTCAACGCTCGCCGACGAGGGCGTGCCGGCGCGCCCAGGCGGTGATCGCCGCGGCGATCGCCTCGGGTCGGTCCTCGGGCGCGTGGTGCCCGGCCGGCCCGCAGTGGCGGATGTCGAGGGCGGCGATGTTCGCCGCGCACCAGGCGGCCACGGCTTCGGTGACGAGCAGGGTGGGTGAGGAGTCGAAGGTGAGCAGGAGCTTGGGCACCCGGTCGCTGCCCGCCAGCCACCGCCCGTACCGCTGGACCCGTTCGGTGACGTCGGCCGGCTGTCCGTCCAGCGGCAGCGAGCGGGCCCACTCCAGCAGCGGCCGGCGGCTCTCCCGGGTCGGGTACGGCGCCCGGTAGATCCGCAGGTCCTCCTCGCTCACCGGGGTCAGCACCCCGCCGTTGAAGGCGGACTCCAGGAACACGTTCCGGTCGAGGACCAGGTCCTCACCCTGCGGCCCGCGCATGGCCTCGGCGCGGGACCGGGGTCCGTCGCCCAGGTCGGCCCAGGACATCGGCCGCACGATGGTCTCCAGGAAGGCCACGCCGCGGACCCGCTCGGGGTGGCGGGCCGCCCAGTCGAAGGCGAGCGCTCCACCCCAGTCGTGGCCGACGAGGACGACCTCCCGCAGGTCCAGCGCGTCGAACCAGGCGTCCAGGTAGCGGGCGTGGTCGGCGAACCGGTAGGGCAGGTCCGGCTTGCCGGAGCTGCCCATGCCGATGAGGTCGGGGGCGAGCAGGCGGGCGGGGAGGTCGACGGCGGGCAGGACGTTGCGCCAGAGGTGGGATGAGCCGGGGTTGCCGTGCAGGAAGACGATCGGAGTCCCGCTGCCCCGCTCCTCGTGGTACATCGTCGATCCGCTCACCTGGGTCACCGGCATGGCGCGCCTCCGATTCGTTGGTGACACTAACGTTAGTCTCACCAACGAACCTAGATCGTTGGTGTCACCAACACAAGCGGTATCCTTCCGCCATGAGTGACAGCCCGGCGGGCGCGGCCGGCCGCCCCGAGGCACCGGCGCGGCTACGGAACCTGCGCACGCGGTTGCTGTCCCTGGCCGCGACGCGGACGGATCGGCGGGTCAACGAGGAGCTCGCCCGGGTCGGCGCCCGCAAGTGGCACTACGCGGTGCTCGCCACGCTGGCCGAGTTCGGTCCGGCCAGCCAGGCCGAGCTGAGCGGCCGGACCGGCATCCACCGCAGCGACGTGGTGGCGGTCGTCAACGAGCTCACCGACCGCAGCGAGGTGGAACGCGCACCCAACCCCGCCGACCGCCGCCAGAACGTGATCACCCTCACCGCGCCCGGCCGGCGGCGGCTCCTGGAGCTGGACGACCTCCTCGCCCAGGTCGACGACGAGGTCCTGGCACCGCTGACACCGCGGCAACGCGAGCAGCTCGGTCACCTGCTCGCCACTCTGCTGGACCGCTCCGGCGCGACGATGTGAGCGAGGCCGGCGCGGACCGGCCCGCCGATGCGCGGGATGTGGTCCGGCGGGGCGTCGCCCGGTATCCTGACCAGTTCAGGCAACAAAAAAGAACGGCTCGCAGGCCGTTCCGGCGACCATCTTAACGAACTGGGAGACGGCTTGTCAAGGCACTCCGGCAATTCCGGTGACCTGCCCACGGACGAGATCGGCCACGAGCAGGAGTACGTCTCGATGCTCTACCGCCGGCTGGACGGGCTGCGCGAACAGGCGTCCCGGCGGCTGGCCGAGGAGCTGCGGAACACCGGCGGCACCCTCCAGGCCCGCTCCCAGCGCGACAGCGCGGTGGGAATGTACGCCGAACAGGTGGAGCAGTTCTCCGCGGTGGAGAACGGCCTCTGTTTCGGCCGGCTCGACACCGACGACGGCGGGCCGCACTACATCGGCCGGATCGGCATCTTCGACACCAGCGGCGACTACGACCCGCTGCTCATCGACTGGCGGGCGCCGGCAGCCCGCGCCTTCTACCTGGCCACCGCCGCCAACCCGCAGGGCGTCCGCCGCCGGCGGCACCTGCGGACCCGGCAGCGCAAGGTGATCGCGCTCAACGACGAGGTGCTGGACCTGGCCACCGCCTCCCCCACCGCCCACGAGGAGGTGACCGGCGAGGCGGCGCTGCTCGCCGCGCTCAACGCCGGCCGTACCGGCCGGATGCGCGACATCGTGGAGACCATCCAGGCCGAGCAGGACCGGATCATCCGCGCCGACCTGCCGGGCGTGCTGGTGGTGCAGGGCGGGCCGGGCACCGGCAAGACGGCGGTGGCGCTGCACCGGGCGGCGTACCTGCTCTACACCCACCGGCGGGAGCTCTCGACCCGCGGCGTGCTGCTGGTCGGGCCCAACGCCACCTTCCTGCGCTACATCTCCCAGGTGCTGCCCGCCCTGGCCGAGACCGGAGTACTGCTGCGTACCCAGGCCGACCTCTTCCCCGGGGTCAGCGCGCGGCGTACCGAGCCGGCGGAGGCGGCGGCGCTGAAGGGCCGCGAGGTGATGGTCGACGTGCTGACCGCCGCCGTGCGCGACCGGCAGTGGGTGCCCGACGAGCCCCTGGAGATCGAGCAGCCGCAGCGGGAGATCCTCGTGCTCGCCCCGGAGACCGTCCGTGCGGCCCGCGACCGGGCCCGCCGCTCCGGCCGCCCGCACAACCTGGCCCGGGCGCTGTTCGACGTCGAGATCGTGCACGCGCTCGCCGGGCAGGTGGCCGAGCGCATCGGCGCCGACCCGCTGGGTGGGGAGAACCTGCTCGACGAGGCCGACGTGGCCGAGATCCGCCGCGAGCTCCGCGAGGACCCGGAGGTCCGCGCGACGCTGGACCGGCTCTGGCCGGTGCTGACCCCGCAGCGGCTCCTCGCCGACCTGTACGCCGACCCGGGCCGCATCGCCGTCGCGGCGCCGATGCTCACCGACGCCGATCGGGCCCTGCTGCACCGCGAGCCGGGCGGCTGGACGCCGGCGGACGTGCCGCTGCTGGACGAGGCGGCGGAACTGCTCGGCGAGGACGACCGCGCCGCCGAGGCGCGCCGGGAACGCATCCGGTCCCTCCAGCGGGAGTACGCGGAGGGCGTCCTCGAGATCGCCCGGGGCTCCCGGTCCATCGACGTCGAGGACGAGGCCGACGGCGGCGAGATCCTCGGCGTGACCGACCTGATCGACGCCGACCGCCTGCTGGAACGGCAGGAGGAGGCCGAGCGCCTGACCACCGCCCAGCGGGCCGCGGCCGACCGGAGCTGGGCGTTCGGCCACGTCATCGTCGACGAGGCGCAGGAGCTGTCGCCGATGGCGTGGCGCCTGCTGATGCGCCGCTGCCCGAGCCGGTCCATGACGATCGTCGGGGACGTGGCGCAGACCGGCGCGCTCGCCGGCACCGCGTCGTGGGCCGACGCGCTGGAGCCGTACGTGGCGCAGCGCTGGCGGCTGGAGGAGCTGACCGTCAGCTACCGCACCCCGGCCGAGATCATGGCCGTCGCGGCGGGGGTGCTCGCCGGGATCGACCCGGCGCTGCGCCCCCCACGCTCCGTACGCGCCACCGGTGTGGCGCCGTGGGACCGTGCCGTGGCGGCGGACCGGCTGACGACGGAACTGGTGGCAGCGACCGCCCGGGAGGCCGCCGGGCTGGCCGACGGCCGGCTCGGGGTGATCGTGCCCGCCGGCCGGGTCGACGACCTGGGCGCCGCGCTCACCGCCGCGCTGCCCGAGGCGGCCGTCGGCGAGCACCCCGAGTTGGAGAGCCGCATCGTCGTGCTGAGCGTCGCCCAGGCCAAGGGCCTGGAGTTCGACTCCGTCCTGCTGGTCGACCCGGACCGGATCGTGGCGGAGTCCCCGCGCGGCCGGAACGACCTGTACGTGGCCCTCACCCGCGCCACCCAACGCCTCGGCATCCTCCGGCAGGGCGCCTCCGCCGGGCCTCAGGAGGCCGGCTGAGCAACGGCGACCACCGACCGCACGGCTTCGACGTAGTCGTGGAAGAGCTGCGTCCGTCGCCCCGAGTCCCTCGCCGACCGGGTCAGGTCCCCGTCGGGGAAGAACGACGTGCGCAGGGCGTGGGAGAGCTCCACCTGCACGCCCGCTCCGCGCCGGTTCCTGTTGCAGATGTTGCCCGGGTAGCTGCCGGAGATCTCGCTCGAGGCCGCCACGACGTTGAACCCCTTGTGGGTCAACGCGGCCGAGAGGTCACCGGCGAGGCTGGCGTCCAGCCCGCCCAGGGCGGTTTCGGGCTCGCCGGCTGTGCCGGTGTAGCCGTGGACGGAGATGGTCCGGTCCGCTGCCGCGAGCAGGGCGAGACACTGTGGCTCGTCGAACTTGGTGGCGGTGATGTGCAGATCGGAGTTGCGGCTGGACTTGATGCCGGCGAACACGTACGTGTTCATCAGCCCGTCGCCCACGGCCAGCGCGAGTTCTCCGCTGCCGGCCTCGATGCCGCCACCGTGGATCGCGATGGACGCCCACGACGTGGTGGGCCCGCCGATCACCGTCCGGGTGTAGTCGACGCCCTCGTCCTCCCCAGCAGCCAGCTGGGCGTAGTTGGCATACACGTCGCCCACGACGACCTCCCACTCGAAAAGACGGTCCTGCGCGGCCCGGCCACCTGCCCGGCCGCGCCGTAGGGGCGGCGTCCGACACGGACGCCGCCCCCGCGGTCGGATCATTCGTTGGTGAAGTTGCCGACCTGGCTCGCCGTGGACGACTGGTCGCTCGTCGAGCCGCCCGCCGGGGTGCTCAGGCCGCCGGTGGTCGCGTCCCCGGTGGTCGTCGGCGCCACCTTGCCGCGGTGCCGCTCCGGCTGTCGCGCCACCCGCCGGGCGCTGGCCGGGCCGGCCGTGCCGCCGGTCGTGGTGACAGCACCCTGACCCCGGGTCGGGCCGCCGTCGCGGAGCACCTGGGGATCGACGCGGACGTGCGCCGGGTCACCCGGGTCCTCGTCCTGGATCACGCGCTGCACGTCGGTCTGCGGCACGGTCACCTCGTCCAGGGCCCCCTCGCCGTACCCGCCACCGGCGATCCGCTCCTCCGCCCGCCGGGCGGCCTCGTTCCGCACGTCGTCCTCGCGCATGCTGTCTCACCTCGCCGAAGTCGTCGGTGTCCCACTGCGTGCCCGACGCCCGCCCGGCCAAACCCGCACGGCCGGTTCACCCGGACGTCGCCCGCTGCTCGCCCGCCCGCCGTCCACGCTGCCGATGCTGAGCGGCGAACCAGCGGGAAACCCCCGCGGGAGGGAGAAAAGAGCGTGCGCAACGTACGCCGCACCGCCGTCGCCGCCCTGGTGGCGGCGACCGTGACAGCCGGGCTCGCGGCGCCCGCCGAGGCGAAGCCGCGACCGGACCGGACATTCGACCTGCAGGCCCACCGCGGCGGCCTCGGGTTGCGGGTGGAGAGCACCCTCGCGTCCTTCGGCAACGCGCTCCACCTGGGCGTGGACACCCTGGAACTGGACGTGCAGATCACCGAGGACGGCCAGGCCGTCGTCACCCACGACCGGCGCGTCAGCGGCGCCAAGTGCGTGGACACCGCACCGGCGACCCCGGGCGACCCGGAGTTCCCGTACGTCGGGAAGTACGTCAACACGCTCACGCTGGCGCAGGTCCGCACCCTCGACTGCGGCACGAGGACCCTCGCCGACCGCCCCGGTCAGCTCGCCGTGCCGGGTGCCCGCATGCCGCTGCTGCGCGAGGTGTTCGCGCTGGTCAAGCGGCACCGGGCGGACGACGTGAAGCTCAACATCGAGACCAAGGTGGAGGCCGGCGCGCCCAGCGAGACCGCGCCGCGTGAGCAGTTCGTCCAGGTCACGGCGGCCGAGATCCGGGCCGCCGGGATGCTGAAGCAGGTGACCATCCAGAGCTTCGACTGGGGCGCGCTGATGCGGATGCGCCAGGTCGAGCCGCGGCTGCCGCTGGTCGCCCTGACCAACTACGACTTCCTCCAGACCGGGCAGCCGGGCGCCTCGCCGTGGCTCGGCGGGCTGGACATCGACGACTTCGGCGGCGACCCGATCGCGGCGATCCGCACCTTCGGCGCGAAGACCTTCTCGCCGGTGCACGGCTTCCCGCAGAACGGCACGGTCACCGACCCGACCTACCGCCCGTACGTGACGAAGGAGATGGTGGCGCACGCCCACCGGCACGGGATCACCGTCGTGCCGTGGACGATCAACGACGTCCCCACCATGGCGAAGCTGCTCGACGACGGCGTGGACGGCATCATCACCGACTACCCGGACCGGCTGCGCGGCCTGCTCGCCCAGCGCGGGATGCGGCTGCCCGAGGCGTACGCGTCGCCGTTCGACATCCAGGCCCACCGGGGCGGCCGGGCCACCCGGCCGGAGAACACCCTCCCGGCGTTCGCGCACGCGCTGGAGAACCCGGCGATCTCCACCCTGGAGCTGGACACCGGCGTCAGCGCCGACGGTCACCTGGTCGTGCTGCACGACCGGACGATCAACGGTTCGCACTGCGAGGACACCGCGCCGGCCTGGCCCGGTGACCCGGAGTTCCCGTACGTCGGCAAGCGGGTACACGACCTGACCCTGGCGCAGCTCAAGACGCTGGACTGCGGCTCGAGGACGCCGGCCGACGCGCCGGACCAGGTCGCCGTGCCGGGCGCGCGCATCCCCACCCTGGACGAGGTCCTCACGCTGGTGCGCAGCAGCGGCCGGGACGACGTCCGGCTGAACATCGAGACGAAGATCAGCCCGGTGGTGAACGACACCGCGCCGTACGACGTCTTCACCCGCAAGCTCGTCACGGCGATCCAGCGGGCCCGCTTCACCGACCGGGTCACCATCCAGTCGTTCGACTGGCGGACCATCCGGTACGCCCGCAAGCTGGACCGCCGCATCGACACCGTCGCCCTGGTCTGGCAGTACGGTCCGGCCGAGTGCGCGAGCCTCGCCGACGAGTGCTCGCTGCGGGCGGTCTACGGCGACCCCCGGGTGAAGAGCCCGTGGACCGGGGGCCTGGACTGGTGGCGGTACCGGGACCTCGGCAAGCTCGTCCGGGCCGCCGGCGCCGGGACGGTCTCGTCGAACTGGCAGGTGCACGACCCGGCGCAGGGCATCGTCGCGTCCGCCGACTGGTACCTGCGGGAGAACCCGGCATACTTCCACGGACCGGACGTCCGTACCCTTCAGCGGCGGTACGGGCTGAGCGTGGTGCCGTACACCGTCAACGACGCGACCGTGATGCAGCGGGTCATCGACCTCGGTGTCGACGGGATCATCACCGACGACCCGGACCTGCTGATCGGCGTGGCGATCCGCAACGGCCTGCGCTGACGAAGACCGATTCGCGGCCGGGGGTGGTGTTACTGCCCCCGGCCGGTCGGGTAGACGCGGGGTGCCCCCGCCAAGTACGTGAACCGTGCCGTGGCCGACACGCGGTAGCGGGGCGAGGGATCGCAGGTACTCATCGCATCCTCGGGAGGACAGATGAGCACGCAGGCTGCATCCACCAGGCCGATGAACCGTCCCGCGACGGACGTGCAGAACCGCGCGGCGATGCAGGAGACGCCCACCCGCCCGATGGCGGCGATACCCGACGGGCGCCGGGAACAGATGCCGTCGCCCGGTACGGAGACGAAGCAGTCGTTCCTGACGACCGAATTCTGGATCTACGCCGCCGCGGTCGCGGTCGTGGTGATCGCCGCGTTCTGGCGAGGTTCGGCCACCGACGGGCTGAACATCAACAACCCGACCCTCGCGTGGTGGTACCTGTCCATCCTGACCGCCGCCTACCTCGTCAGCCGGGGTCTGGCGAAGGCCGGTACCGCTCGGCGCTCCGGCGAGGAGCGACGCGCGGGTCGGCGTTGACCGCTGAAACCGTCGGTGCCCTCCGGGATCCGTCCCGGAGGGCACCGACGCTTGTCCGGTCCTACTCCTCGAAGCCGCCGAAGTCCCCGCCGAAGTCGCCCTCGACCGCGTCCTCGATCATCTCGCCGGCGATCATGCCGCCGGCCATGCCGAGTGCGGCCCCGGCGACCACCCCGCCGACACCCATCCCACGGCCGTGGTGCCCGTGGCCGTGCTGGTGCGGCATGCCGAAGCCCTGCGCCCGCAGGCTGCCGTAGCGGGAGGTCGTCTCCCGCAGCCAGCCGTCGACCACCTGCGTCCAGTCGACCCGGTCGGCGTCGGCGTGCGAGACCTGGTAACGGCCGAACACGTCGTGCCCGGAGCTGAAGAAGCCGCCGCGCTTGTCGCACTCCAGGATCACGTCCACCCCGTGCGGGCTGGTGACGAACGTCAGCTCGACCTCGTTGATGGTCTGCGCGTACTGCGGAGCGGCGAAGAACTCGATCTCCTGGTAGAACGGCAGCGTCTGCTGCGTCCCCCGGATGTGGCCGCGCTCCAGGTCGGCGTGCTTGAACCGGAAGCCGAGCCGCTGGAACGCCTCCAGGATCCGCTCGTGCACCGGCAGCGGGTGCACGTTGACCTGGTCCAGGTCGCTCTTGTCGACGGCCCGGGCGATCGCCAGCTCGGTGCGCAGACCCATCGTCATGCCGTGCAGGCGCTGGCCGTACACGTCGGTGATCGGGGTCTCCCACGGCACCGGCAGCTGGAACGGGATGGACAGCTGCTGCTTCGCGGCGAGCTGGAGCGGCCCGGAGACGGGCATCCGGTGGAACTCCATGATGCCCGCGTACTCGGTGTCGTGGCCCTCCATCTCGACCCGGGTGACCAGGCCGACGACGATCTGCTCGATGGCCGCCGGCGCGTCCCCGCCGAGCAGGTTGACCTGCCCCTCGAGGGTCAGGCCGGGCCGAGTGTTCGGGTTCGTCAGGACGGTGTCCACGCTGGGGCCGCCGACGCCGAACGCGCTCAACATCTTCTTGAAGACCATCGGAACTCCCGCTGGGTCTGGTGCCCACGCTCTGCCGGAGCGGGACGGTTGACGGGGGCACGGTATCGGGCGGCGCTGTGAGGTCGCTGAAAGTCTCCCACCGCTGGCGGTCCCGGGACCAGCCGCAACGCCGTGTTGGAAAACCGCAAGGTCAACTCGACGCCGCCGGCATCGAGTGGATCACGCCCGCCCGCGCGATCAACGCGTAGCGGGGCGCGTCGGGAGCCGGCCAGTCACCGTTGTCCGGCGGCAGCGGCAGCTCACCGGCGACGTTCTTGGTGGTGCCCCAGAAGTCGATCCGCACGTTGCCGGTCGCCGTGATCCGGAACGCGTCGCCCCGGACGACGCCGGCCGGCGTGCTCCAACCGGTGTGGACGTTGCCGGGCGCCGACCAGGGGGCCGGATCCTGGAACCGTGGCGTGGTCGAGTCGTAGCAGCCGTTCAGGTCGGCGGCGGCCGGAGCCGCCGGCACCAGCACCGCCGCGACAGTCAGGAGGACGGTGACGGCGGCGAGTCGGGAGCCGATCTGCATTGGGTGGCCTCCTTCGGTGACCGGCACAGAAGGCTGGTCGGCGCTCGCCGCCATGGTGACCGGTCCGCGCAACGGCGGTCGGACCGCGTCCAGCGTCTCCCGTGGTGGGTCGACTGGCGCGGATGCGCTGGTTCAGCGTGGCCGAGTGCCCGGTGGTCGGCGCGCGGAGTCGTACCGGAGGAGCGCCTTTGGAACTGACTCGTTTACCACACTGGCCCGTCCCTGCCCCCGCAGAAAGGCCTGATCCATGGACGACGTCAGCTCCAAAGGCAGTACTGGACCATCGCCAGCTGCGCCGGTGCACGATCGCACTCGCGGGTAGGGCAATCGCACTCGCGGGTAGGGCATTGGTCGGCGGCCCCGACGATTTGGACGTCGTGACTCAGCCGAAGCGGTGGAACCTACCGTCCCTGTGAGGTCAGAGCGGGACGGGGTCCACGATCATCAGCTCACCGACCTGGTCGCCGATCTGGCCGCGCGCCTCGGCCGGCAGGCCGGCGTCGGTGACCAGCACGTCCGCGTCCTCCAGCGGGGCGATGGTGGCGATGCCGATCGTCTCCCACTTGGTGTGGTCGGCGAGCACGACCAGCCGCCGGGACGCGGCGATCAGGGCCCGGTTCACGCCCGCCTCCAGGAGGTTCGGGGTGGTGAAGCCGGTGCGCGGGCTCATCCCGTGTACGCCGAGGAAGAGCAGGTCCACGTTGAGCGATCCGATGGCGGCCTCGGCGACCGGCCCGGTCAGCGCGTCCGACGGCGTGCGGATGCCACCGGTCAGCACGACCGTCTGGTCGGCGCGCGGGTTCTGGTAGAGGGCGTCGGCGACCGGGATCGAATTGGTCACCACGGTCAGCCCACGGACGTCGGCGAGGAGGCCGGCCAGCGCGGCGGTGGTGGTGCCGGCGGAGAGCGCGATCGCCATGCCGGGCTCGACGAGCGTCGCGGCCCGTTCGGCGATGGCCCGCTTCTCGGCCTGCTGGCGCACCGACTTGGCGGCGAAGCCGGGCTCCTCGGCGGACCCGGGGCCGGCCAGCGTCGCGCCGCCGTGCACCTTGTCGACCAGCCCACGCTCGGCCAGCACCTCCAGGTCCCGCCGGATGGTCATGTCGGAGACGCCGAACCGGCTCACCAGGTGACTGACGCGCACGCCGCCCCGCTGCCGGATCAGGTCGAGGATGGCGGTCTGCCGCTGCTGGGCGAGCATCGAACCTCCTTCGCGCGTCGTGGGCAAGGACAACCAGCTCAGGCGGCGTCCGCGGCGGGGGCCAGCGGGTCCGCGGCGGCCACGGCCGTCGACGCCACGGGTACGTCCTCCCGTACGACGGCCACCTCGCCGGGCGGGACGGTCAGCTCGCCGGCGCAGGACGCCCCGCCGAGCAGTTCGGTGCCGCTGGCGGCGAGCCGGACCTCCTCGCCGGTGTGGTTGAGGACGAACAACCAGCTCCGCTCCCCGTCCCGCCGCCGGACCACCTCGACGCCGGGCGGCGCGTCGGCCGGCGGCCGCACCCCGGCCTCGGCGATCAGCCGGGCCACGAGGCGGTCCGTCGCCGCGCCGTCCAGGCGGGTGCCGACGTACCAGGCGGCGCCCGCGCCGACCGGGTGCCGGGTCACCGCCGGTACGCCCGGCAGCGGCCCGTCGGCGTACGCGGACAGCACCTCGGCGCCCTCGACGTGCAGCCACTCGGTCCACACGTCGGCTACCGACCCGTCGTCCAGGTTGACCCGCTCCCCCGCCCGCAGCGGGAAGAACTCCTCCGCGCGGACGCCGAGCAGGTCCCGGAACGCACCCGGGTACCCGCCGAGCCGGATGTGGTCGTGCTCGTCGACGATTCCGCTGAAGTAGGTGACCAGGGCCGTCCCACCGGCCTCGACGAAGGCGCGCAGCGCGGCGACGTGCGCGTCCCGCACCAGGTACAGGGTGGGGACCAGCACCAGGCGGTAGCCGGACAGGTCGGCGGACGGGTGCACGACGTCCGCGGTGACGCCGGCCCGCCACAGCGCCCCGTAGAGCGCTTCGAGCCGGTCGGCGTACGTGACGTCGACGCTGGGGTGGGAATCCAACTCGACGCCCCACCATGCCTCGTAGTCGAACAGGATCGCCACGTCGGCGTCCACCCGGCTGCCGATCACCTCCGACAGCGCCGCGAGGTCGGCGCCGAGCCGGCACACCTCGCGGAACACCTTGGTGTCCGGGCCGGCGTGCGGCACCAGCGCGGAGTGGAACTTCTCCGCGCCGGCCCGCGAGGCCCGCCACTGGAAGAACAGCACGCCGTCGGCGCCGCGCGCGACGTGGGCGAGACTGTTGCGCCGCAGCTGCCCGGGGGTCTTGGCGACGTTGCGCGGCTGCCAGTTGACCGCACTGGTGGAGTGTTCCATCAGCAGCCACGGCTCACCGCCGGCCACGCCGCGGGTGTGGTCGGCGGCGAGGGCCAGTCCGACGTGTGACTCCGGGTCGGCCGCGGTCAGGTAGTGGTCGTTGGCGACGACGTCCACGTCGGACGCCCAGGAGTGGTAGTCCAGGTACTTGATGCCGGTGCCGATCATGAAGTTCGTGGTAACCGGCCGGGTCACCAGGCGGGCCAGCACCGCCCGCTCGGCCCGGAGCTGGGCGCGCTGCTCGTCGGAGGAGAACCGCAGGAAGTCGAGCTGCTGGGTGGGGTTGGCGAAGGTCGGTGCGAGGCGGGGCGGGTTGACCTCCGCCCAGTCGCCGTAGCGCTGGCTCCAGAACGCGGTCCCCCAGGCGTCGTTGAGCGCGTCCAGCGTGCCGTAGCGGTCCCGCAGCCAGCCGCGGAACGCCTCGGCGCTGACGTCGCAGTAGCAGTGCACGTTGTGGCAGCCCAGCTCGTTGGAGACGTGCCACATGACCACGGCCGGGTGGTGGGCGTACCGGCTCGCGACGGCCTCGACCAGGGCGAGCGAGCGCTCCCGGAACACCGGCGAGCTGGGGCAGTAGGCCTGCCGGCCGCCGGGCCAGAGGATCCCGCCGTCGGCGCGGCGGGGCAGCGTCTCCGGGTGCCGGCGGGCCAGCCACGGTGGCGGGCTGGCGGTGGCGGTGGCCAGGTCGACCGCGACGCCGCCGTCGTGCAGCAGGTCCAGCACCCGGTCGAGCCAGCCGAATTCGTACCGGCCCGGCCCGGGTTCGAGGAGAGCCCAGGAGAAGATGCCGACGGAGACCAGGTTGACGCCGGCCCGGCGCATCAGCGCGACGTCCTCGGCCCAGGTCTCCTCGGGCCACTGCTCCGGGTTGTAGTCGCCGCCGAAGAAGATCCGCTCACCCTGCCACCGCCGCATGACAGCAGAGGGTGC
The DNA here is from genome assembly GCF_049315255.1 of Micromonospora sp. WMMD558. Taxonomy (NCBI): domain Bacteria; kingdom Bacillati; phylum Actinomycetota; class Actinomycetes; order Micromonosporales; family Micromonosporaceae; genus Micromonospora; species Micromonospora sp. WMMD558. Next base: position 6,140,380 of record NZ_CP186061.1, read on the forward strand.
CCCCGGGAGAGGCGCAAGTCAACACTTTCCAACATCGACATTCTTTCCAACGTTTACCTCGTAACAGGCTTGTCACGACTGGGTTATCCACCCGGCACACCCCTCTTGACAGAAGCGGTCGAACGAGTAGCTTGAGCGGCCACTGGCAGTTCGTGTTCGCCAATGTGGGTTCTCGGTGGATCGGCATGTGGGATCACGACGGGTGGTACTGCCAGCCGACGGCCCTCGGGCGCAGCACCTTCTCATCCGCAGGAGGCACCATGTCCCGTCCCCGATCCCAAGCCGAGTACCTCGCCCGGCTCGTACCCCCCTCGGTCGCCGGCCTCCGCCGCCGCTCGCTGCTCGCGGGCGCCGCCGGCACCGGCGCGCTGCTCGGCACCGGCCTGCTCGCCGGCTGCGGCGGCGACGACTCGGGCGGCTCGGGCTCCAAGACGGTGTCGCTCGGCTCCAACCAGTCCGACCCGAAGCCCAAGGACGTGATCGCGAAGGTCGTGGACGGCTTCCAGACCTCGTCCGGCCTCCAGGTCGCGATCAACACCGTCGACCACAACACCTACCAGGAGAACATCAACAACTACCTCCAGGGCAAGCCGGACGACGTCTTCATGTGGTTCGCCGGCTACCGGATGCGGTTCTTCGCCGCGCGCGGCCTCGCCGGCGACCTCAGCGACATCTGGGGCAAGCTCTCCGGGATGTCGGACGCGTTCAAGAAGGCGTCCACCGGCGACGACGGCAAGCAGTACTTCGTCCCCTCGTCGTACTACCCGTGGGCGATGTTCTACCGGAAGTCGGTGTGGCAACAGAACGGCTACCAGGTGCCGAAGACGCTCGACGAGCTGACCACCCTCGCCGCCGAGATGAAGAAGGACGGCCTGGTCCCGATCGCCTTCGCCGACAAGGACGGCTGGCCGGCGATGGGCACCTTCGACATCCTCAACCTGCGGATCAACGGCTACCAGTTCCACGTCGACCTGATGGCCGGCAAGGAGTCGTGGACCTCCGACAAGGTGAAAAAGGTCTTCGACGCCTGGCGCGGCCTGCTGCCCCTGCACCAGCCGGACAGCCTCGGCCGCACCTGGCAGGAGGCGGCCCAGTCGCTCCAGCAGAAGAAGAGCGGCATGTACCTGCTCGGTCTCTTCGTCGCCCAGCAGTTCAACAACGACGAGCAGGACGACCTGGACTTCTTCACGTTCCCCGAGATCGACCCGGCGATCGGGGCGAAGGCCCTGGACGCGCCGATCGACGGCTACATGATGGCCCGCCGGCCGAAGGAGGAGGAGAACGCCAAGAAGCTGCTGGAGTACGTCGGCTCCAAGGCCGCCGCGGACATCACCGTGAAGAACGACCCGAGCACCCTGGTCGCCAACACCGAGGCGGACACCAGCGGCTACACCGCGCTGCAGAAGAAGGCCGCCGAACTGGTCGGCTCGGCCACCGAGATCGCCCAGTTCCTCGACCGGGACACCCGCCCGGACTTCGCGTCGACGGTGATCATCCCGGCGCTCCAGCAGTTCATCAAGGACCCGGCCGACATCGACGGACTCACCACCAGCATCGAGAACCAGAAGAAGTCGATCTTCACCGACTGACGGCGGAAGGGGGAGGACATCGTGTCCGACCTGCCCCTGGTCCAAGCGGACCGCGCCGTACCGCCGCCGGCCGCGACCACCACCACCGGTGGGCGCGGCCGCCGGCTACGGCTCCTGTCCCGCACCGACCGCGTGGTCATCGCGCTGATGGTGCTCGTACCGCTGCTGCTCGTCGTCGCCCTCGTCTGGCTGCCGGCGCTGGCCACGGTGGCGCTGTCGACCACCGACTGGGACGGCATCGGCCCGGTCAGCGAGATCGAGTTCGTCGGTGCCCGCAACTACTCCGACGTGGTGAACATCTACCCGCCGTTCGTCCCGGCCGTGCAGAACAACCTGCTCTGGCTGGCCGCGCTCTTCGTGGTAGCCACCCCGATCGGGATGTTCCTGGCCGTCCTGCTCGACAAGGAACTGCGCGGCACCCGGTTCTACCAGACCGCGCTCTACCTGCCGGTCGTGCTCTCCCTCGCGCTGATCGGCTTCGTCTGGCAGCTCATCTACTCGCGCGACCAGGGGCTGCTCAACGGCGTCTTCGGCACCGACGTCGACTGGTACGGCGACCCGGACGTCAACATCTGGGCGGTGCTCGTCGCGGCCGGGTGGCGACACGTCGGCTACATCATGCTGCTGTACCTGGCCGGGCTGAAGGGTGTGGACCCGTCGCTGCGGGAGGCCGCCGCCGTCGACGGCGCCTCGGAACCCAGCACCTTCTTCAAGGTGGTCTTCCCGGTCATGCGACCGATCAACATCATCGTGCTGGTCGTGACGGTGATCGAGTCGCTGCGCGCGTTCGACCTGGTCTGGGTGATCAACAAGGGTCGCAACGGCCTGGAGCTGATCTCCGCGCTGGTCACCGCGAACGTCGTCGGCGAGGCCAGCCGGATCGGCTTCGGCTCCGCGCTGGCGACCATCATGCTGGTCGTCTCGCTGGTCTTCATCACCGTCTACCTGGCCACCGTCATGAGGGAGGACCGGCGATGAGCGAGGCCACCGCTCCGGCCCCGGCCCGCCGGCCGCTGCGCCCGGCCCGGGTGCTGCTGCACGTCTTCCTCGCCGCCGTGGCGGTGAGCTGGCTGTTCCCGATCCTGTGGGCCGTGCTCACCTCGCTGCGGTCGTACGAGTACACCGCCGCCAACGGCTACGTCTCGCTCGGCGGCTGGACCTTCGACAACTACGTCACCGCGTGGCGGACCGCCGAGTTCGGGCAGCACTTCCTCAACTCCGTGTACATCACCGTGCCGGCGGTGCTGCTGACCCTCTTCCTCGCCTCGTGCGTCGCGTTCGTCATCGCGCGGTTCAGCTGGCGGACCAACCTGATCCTGCTCGGCCTGTTCACCGCGGCGAACCTGCTGCCCCAGCAGGCTCTGCTGATCCCGCTGTTCCGCCTCTTCACCCAGGTGCCGCTGCCGGAGTTCATGAGCGACTCGGAGCTGCTGTACGACAGCTACTGGGGGCTGATCCTGGTCAACGTCGCCTTCCAGTGCGGCTTCTGCGTGTTCGTGCTGAGCAACTACATGAAGGCGCTCCCCCGCGACCTGTACGAGGCGGCGATGGTCGACGGGGCGAGCGTGTGGCGGCAGTACTGGCAGGTGACCATGCCGCTGTGCCGGCCCGCCCTGGCGGCCCTGGCGACGCTGGAGGTGACCTGGATCTACAACGAGTTCTTCTGGGCCACCGTGCTCATGCGGACCGGCGACAAGTTCCCGGTCACCAGTTCGCTCAACAACCTGCGCGGCGAGTTCTTCACCGACAACAACCTCGTGTCGGCCGGCTCCGTGCTGGTCGCGATCCCCACCCTGGTGATCTTCTTCCTGTTGCAGAAGCAGTTCGTCCGGGGCCTCACCCTGGGAGCCAGCAAGGGATGACGATCCTGCACCTGCGCCGCGCCCGGACCAGCCTGGTGCTCGACGCGCGCGGGCCCGGGCTGCCGCGCGTCGTCCACTGGGGCGCCGACCTGGGCCCGCTCACCGACGGGGACCTGGCCACCCTGGTCGCCGCGACCGTCCCGCCGGTGGTGCCGAGCAGCTTCGACGCGCCGACCGTGCTGTCCCTGCTGCCCGAGCCCGGCGCCGGGTGGAGCGGCCGGCCGGCACTGGCCGGGCACCGCGACGGCGCGGCCTGGTGCACCGCGTTCCGCCTGGCCGGCGTCGACGTCGACGACGACGGGCCGGAACCGAGCCGCGTGGCCGCGGGCGGGGAGGCGGTGCGCGTACCCGACGGGGAGCGGGACCACGACGGGGCCGGCACGGCGCGGGTGACCGTGCGGGCGTCGGACCCGGCCGCCGGCCTGTCCCTCGCCGTGGAGCTGACGCTGGACCCGCACGGTGTGCTGACCGTGCGGCACCGGCTGCGCAACGACGGCACGACCGGTTACGAACTGCGGGAGCTGACCCCGGTGCTGCCGGTGCCGGCGGTCGCCACCGAACTGCTCGACCTCACCGGCCGGTGGTGCCGGGAACGGTCGCCGCAGCGGCACCCGTGGTCGATGGGCACCTGGGTACGGGAGGGCCGGCACGGCCGCACCGGCCACGACGCCACGCTGCTGCTGGTGGCCGGCACGGCCGGGTTCGGGTTCGGGCACGGCGAGGTGTGGGCGGTGCACACCGCGTGGAGCGGGGACCACGTGACCTTCGCGGAGCGCCGGCCCACCGGCGACTCGATCCTCGGCGGCGGCGAGTTGCTGGCCCCCGGCGAGGTGCTGCTCGCCCCGGGCGCCGAGTACGCCACCCCGCTGCTGTACGCGGTGTGGTCCGACACCGGGCTGGACGGCCTCAGCGACGCCCTGCACCGGCACCTGCGCGCCCGGCCGACCCACCCGCGGACGCCCCGGCCGGTCACCCTCAACGTCTGGGAGGCGGTCTACTTCGACCACGACCTGGACCGGTTGCGCGCCCTCGCCGACCGGGCCGCCGAGGTCGGCGTGGAACGGTTCGTCCTCGACGACGGTTGGTTCCGGGGCCGGCGGCACGACCGCGCCGGCCTCGGCGACTGGTACGTCGACGAGAAGGTCTGGCCGGACGGTCTGACGCCGCTCGTCGACCACGTGACCGGCCACGGAATGGCGTTCGGGCTGTGGGTCGAGCCGGAGATGGTCAACCCCGACTCGGACGTGTTCCGCACCCACCCCGAGTGGGTGCTCTCGGTGCCCGGCCGGCTGCCGCCCGAGTGGCGGCACCAACAGGTGCTCGACGTCGCCCACCCGGAGGCGTACGGGTACCTGCTCGGCCGGCTCGACGCGCTGCTCACCGAGCACCCCGGCATCAGCTACCTCAAGTGGGACCACAACCGGGACCTCACCGAGGCCGGCCACCACGGCCGGCCGGGCGTACACGAGCAGACCGTCGCGGTCTACCGGCTCCTCGACGAGCTGCGTGCCCGGCACCCGGACGTCGAGATCGAGAGCTGCGCCTCCGGCGGCGCCCGGGTCGACCTGGAGATCCTCCGGCGCACCGACCGGGTCTGGGCCAGCGACTGCAACGACGCCCTCGAACGGCTGGCCATCCAGCGCTGGACCGGGCTGCTGCTGCCGCCCGAACTGGTCGGCACGCACATCGGGCCGGAGCGGTCGCACACCACCCACCGCGTCCACGACCTGGGCTTCCGGGCGGCGGCCGCGCTCTTCGGCCACCACGGCATCGAGTGGGACATCGGCGCGATCAGTGCCGACGAACGCCGGGAGCTGACCGCCTGGGTGGCCCTGCACAAGCGGCTCCGCCCGCTGCTGCACGCCGGGCGGGTGGTCCGGGTCGACCACCCGGACCCGGCCGTCTGGGCGCACGGCGTGGTCGCACACGACGGTTCCCGCGCGGTGTACGCGGTGGCGCGCCTGGCCACCTCGGTCGCCCAGGTGCCCGGGCCGGTCCGGCTCCCCGGCCTGGACCGGCACCGGCGGTACGCGGTCCGACCGGCGGCGGGCGTGCCGGAACCGGCGACGCTCCAGATGACCGAGCCCGGCTGGGTGGCCGCCGGTGGCGCCACGCTGACCGGTGCCGTCCTCGCCTCGGTCGGGCTCCCGGCGCCGGCGCTGCACCCGGAGCAGGCCCTGCTGCTGGAGGTCACCGTGCTCGACTGAGATTCCCGGAGATTTTTCCGCGCCGGATGTCGAGCGGCGGTGCGCCTGCTTCTACCTACGGGTGAGAGCACCGACGATGGTGCCCGAGACCTGAGGAGCCAGACGTGAAGTACATGTTGCTCATGCAGTTCAGCGCCGCCGGCACCGACTTCCCGCCGATCCACACCTGGACGCCGGAGGAGATCCGGGCGCACATCGGGTTCATGGGAGAGGTCAACGCGAAGCTGGTCGCCGACGGCGAGTGGGTCCAGGGTGAGGGCCTCGGCGGGCCGGCGCAGGCGAAGATCGTCCGGGCCGGCAGCGGCGGCGAGCCCGTCGTCACCGAGGGGCCGTTCGCCGAGACGAAGGAGTTCCTCGCCGGCTGGTGGATCGTGGACGTCGACGCCCCGGAGCGGGCGGTCGCGATCGCCGCGCACATCTCCACCGCGCCGGGCCCCGGCGGCCGGCCGCTGAACATGCCGATCGAGGTGCACCCGGTCATGTCGGCCCCGCCCGAGGAGCTGTGACAGCTGGACACGGTCGACCGTGACGTCGAGGACCTGCTGCGCGACCTGGCGCCGCAGGTCCTCGGTGTGCTCGCCCGCCGCTTCGGTGACTTCGCCACCGCCGAGGACGCGGTCCAGGAGGCGCTGCTCGCGGCGGTGACCCAGTGGCCGGTCGAGGGACTGCCGGACAACCCCCGGGGCTGGCTGGTCCAGGTCGCGTACCGCCGGATGGTCGAGCTGGTCCGCTCCGAGGCGGCCCGGCGGCGTCGGGAGAACCTGGCCGCCACCCGCGAGCCGGACGACCGCCGGGCCGCTCCGGCGGCGGACAAGGAACTGGGCGCGGACCGCGACGACACCCTGGTGCTGCTCCTCCTCTGCACCCACCCGGCGCTCTCCCCCGCCTCGGCGATCGCGCTCACCCTGCGGGCGGTCGGCGGCCTGACCACGGCGGAGATCGCCCGGGCGTTCCTCGTGCCCGAGGCCACGATGGCGCAGCGGATCAGCCGCGCCAAGCAGCGAATCCGCGCCTCCGGGGTGCCGTTCCGGATGCCGGACGTCGAGGAGCGTCCGGCCCGCCTGGCGGCGGTGCTGCACGTGCTGTACCTGATCTTCACGGAGGGACACACCGCCAGCGTCGGCCCGGACCTGCGGCGGGTCGACCTGGCCGAGGAGGCGGTCCGGCTGACCCGGACGCTGCACGCGGCGCTGCCCGACGAGAGCGAGGTCGCCGGGCTGCTCGCGCTCATGCTGCTCACCGACGCGCGCGCCGCCGCGCGCACCGGCCCCGGCGGGGAGCTGATCTCGCTGGCCGACCAGGACCGCTCGCGGTGGGACGCGGTGGCCATCGCGGAGGGCGTCGCGCTGGTCACCTGGGCGCTGCCCCGGGGGCCGGTCGGCCCGTACCAGGTGCAGGCGGCCATCGCCGCCCTGCACGACGAGGCGGCGAGCGCCGAGGAGACCGACTGGCCGCAGATCCTGGCGCTGTACGAGGTGCTGGAGCGGCTGGCACCCGGGCCGGTGGTGTCGCTCAACCGGGCGGTCGCGACCGCCATGGTGCACGGTCCGGCCGCCGGGCTGGCCGCCCTCGACGCCCTCGCCGCCGATCCCCGGCTCGCCGGACACCACCGGTTGCCCGCCGCCCGCGCCCACCTGTACGAGATGGCCGGCGACCGGAAGCGCGCGGTTGCCGACTACGGCGCCGCGGCCGACCTGACGACGAGCCTGCCGGAGCAGCGGTACCTGCGCATGCGCGCCGCCCGGCTCACCGCGACCCGGCACCAGGGCTGAGCACGCCGCGCCCGCACCGCCGCCGCACCCCTTGGCCGGACCGACCACCCGCCTCGCGGCCTTTGCTCTGCTTCAACCGGCGCACGGGTTTGCCGTCAGAATCTGTGCGTCCGTTGAAGCAGAGCAAAGGGACCAGAGCAGGTATGCCGCTCCCGGCGACGGGTGCTTGAGACGAGGGTGCGCGACGAGCTGGGCAGCCGACGTCAGGCGCGGCCGACGTCAGGCGCGGCCGACGTCAGGCGCGGCCGGCGCGGTGGCCGGGTCCTGGTCCGGGCCCGGCCACCGGTGGACGGATCAGCTCGCGGTGCAGGTCACCGCGGGTGCGGCGTTGGTGCCGTTCCAGCTGCCGAGGAAGCCGAAGCTGGTGCTGGCGCCGACGCCCAGCCGGCCGTTCCAGTCCACGTTGCGGGCGGTGACCGCCGACCCGCTGCTGGTCAGCGACACGTTCCAGGACTGGTTGACGGTCTGGCCGTTGGCGAACGTCCAGCGCACCGTCCAGCCCGTGATCGCCGACCCGCCGGCGGTCACCCGGACGTCACCCTGGAAACCGCCGGGCCACTGGTTGGTGATCGTGTACGTGGCCGTGCAGCCGCCCGGCGGTGGCGTCGTGGGCGGCGGGGTGGTCGGCGGCGGCGTGGTCGGCGGCGGGCTGGTCGGCGGGTTGCCGAACACCGTGGCCTCCTTCGCGGTGGCCTTGATGCCGTTGGCGCCGTTGAACAGCCGCTGGCCCCACGTGCTCAGGTTGTTCGGGTCGAAGTTGACCGCCAGGTCCAGGTACTCGACGCCACCGCCGTTGCCGCTCCACGACCAGCCCAGCCAGCCGATGCCGTTGGCCTGGCTGTAGCTGAGGATGGTGTCCTCGTCCGGGTTCCCGTCGGAGTGGTTGTGGCCGAACTCGCCCACCACGATCGGCAGCCGGGCGGCGCGGAACCGGCCGAGGTAGTCGCTGATCTCGGCGGCGGTGTCGAAGACGCCGTACATGTGGATCGAGAAGACGGTGTTGCGGTCCGGGTCGGCGGCGAACACCGTCGACGCGTTATCGCGCATGGTGAACGTCCAGTCCTGCCCCCAGTTGGGGGCGTCCACCATGATCGTGTGGTCGAGGTCGGCGGCGCGCAGCCGCGTGATCGCGTTGGATGTGTCGCCGGCCCAGGTGCCGTAGTTCTGGTTGCCGTACGGCTCGTTGCCGATGTTGACGATCACGTACGCCTCCTGCCCACGCAGGACATCGGCGATGCTCAGCCAGTAGTCCACGGCCCGGTCGAGCGTGATCGCGCCGCTCTGCTCGCCGTACCCGGTGGTGTCGTGCACCTCCAGGACGCAGATGAGGCGGTTGGTCCGGCACAGGGAGATGACGTTGGCGACGTCGGTGGCGCTGTTGCGGGTCCACCGGTCGCCGCTCGACAACACCACGCGGACGGTGTTCGCCCCGAGCGCCTTGATGTCGGCGAACGAACGGGTCTGGTGCGTGTACCAGGTGTGCGCGTGGTTGACCCCACGCATGATGAACTCGTTGCCGTTCGCGTCGTACAGCTTGCCGTTCGCGACCGTGAAGCCGGTCGCGGCCCGCGCCGGCTGCCCGATCATCAGGACCGCGACGAGCAGCGCGAGAAGCGCCGCACCGGCGGCGGAGAGTCGTCTTGTCATGGCCTTCCTCACCGAGGGCCCCCGCTGCCCGCGCAGGGGTGGGACGTCACAGGGGACGGCGGTTGCAGCCCGACAACCGCCACCTGGCTCCCGGCGGCAGGAATCAGCGTAGAGCGATGGCTGCCGGAGCGCAATGAACCGGTTAAGGAACGCGGTCCGCCAGGGTTGACCGACGCCGACCGGGGTATCCGGGGATGATCCGCCCGGTCGGAACGAGGAGGCACCATGGTCAACGTCGGCTACACCCTCCTGTGCGAGCAGGCCGGTCCGAAGGAACTGGTCGACTACGCCGTACGCGCCGAGGCGGCCGGCTTCGACCACCTCGTCATGTCCGACCACTACTACCCCTGGCTCGATTCGCAGGGCCACGCCCCGTACGCCTGGTCGGTGCTCGGCGCGGTCGCCCACGCCACCTCGCGGGCGCGGCTGATGTCGTTCGTGACCTGCCCGATCGCCCGCTACCACCCGGCCGTCGTGGCGCAGAAGGCGAGCACCGTCGGCGTGCTGTCGGACGGGCGGTTCACCCTGGGCCTGGGCGCGGGCGAGAACCTCAACGAGCACGTCGTGGGCGGCTGGCCGCACGTGCAGCAGCGGCACGAGATGTTCGAGGAGGCCCTCCAGATCATCCGGCCCCTGCTCAACGGGGAGACGCTCACCTTCTCCGGCAACCACTACGACGTGCCCGACGCGTACGTCTGGGACCGGCCGGAGCAGCCGGTGCCGATGGCGATCGCCGCCTCCGGCCGGCAGTCGGCCACCCTCGCCGCCGAGTACGCCGACGGGATGATCGCCACCGACCCGCTCGCCGAGCTGGTCGAGATGTACGACGACGCCGGCGGCGCCGGCAAGCCACGCTTCGGGCAGGTCGCCATCTGCTACGGCCCGGACGAAGCCGAGTGCCGCAAGATCGTGCACGACCAGTTCCGCTGGTTCGGGTTGGGCTGGAAGGTCAACGCGGACCTGCCCGGGCCGGACGCCTTCGCCGCCGCCACCCAGTTCGTGCGGGAGGAGGACGTCGCCGAGGGCGTCCCCTGCGGCCCGGACGTCGACCGGCACGTCGAGGCGTTCAAGAAGTTCGTCGACGCCGGCTTCAGCCACGTCGCGCTCGTACAGGTCGGCGGGGAGAGCCAGCCGATGTTCCTGGAGTGGGCGCAGGAGCAGTTGCTGCCGCGCCTGCGGGAGCTGTGAGGGTCTCGCCGCTGCGGCGGCCCCGGCTGACCGCGGCCGGGCGCTTCGGCCCCGCCGAGCTGCGCCTCGCCCTCGCCGCGCCCCGGCCCGCCGCCGGTCTCACCAGTGAGTGGCGACTGGTCGACGGCCTCCGGACGCACACCCGCCGCGGCGCCGACCCGGGCACCGACGCCCCGCCGGTCGTGCTCGTGCACGGCCTCGCCGTCTCACACCGGTACCTCACCCCCCTGGCCGTGGCGCTCGCCGACACCCACCCCGTGTACGTGCCGGACCTGCCCGGCTTCGGCCTGACCGAACGCCCCGGCACCGCGTACGACGTGCCCCGGCACGCCGACCACCTCGCCGCCTGGCTGGCCGCGTACCGGATGCCGCCGGTCTGCGTGCTCGGCCACTCGTTCGGCGCGGAGGTCGCCGCGGCCCTGGCCGCCCGGCACCCCGAGGCGGTCCGCGCGGTGGTGCTGGCCGGCCCCACCAGCGACCCGGCCGCGCGGTCACGGCGCGGCCAGGTCGGACGGTGGCTGGTCGACACGCTGCGCGAGGCGCCGTTGCAGGCGCCCATCCTGCTCCGCGACGTGTGGGACGCCCGCCCCTGGCGGGTGTCCGCGACCCTCACCCACTCGGTGCGCAACGCGATCGAGGCGGACCTGGTGCGGATCGCCGCGCCGACCGTGGTGGTGACCGGCTCCCGCGACCCGGTGGTCCCCGGCGGGTGGCGGTCACAGGCGGCGCGGCTGGTACCCCACGCCCGGGACGTCGTGGTGCCCGGCGCCGCGCACAACGTCGCCACCACCGCCCCCGCCCAGGTCGCCGACGCGGTCCGGCTGCTGCTGGCTCCGACCCTGACGAACAGGTGATTCGCTGATGCGCATCGGAAACACGGAGATCCGCCCGGCCGGCGGCGGCCTCGGCTGCCTGCTGATGATCCTCTTCTCGGTCGTCGCGTCGATCGTCCTGACCGTGCTGCTCAACCTGGTGCTGTAGCACCAGGTTGAGCAGCGGTGCCAGCTACGCCGGCGCGACGTCGAGGTCGGCGATCAGCGGGTAGTGGTCGGAGGCGCGGTCGGCGTCGCCGCCCCGGACCACCCGCACCTGCCGGGTCAGCTCGGCGACCGCGGGCGTGGCCAGAAGGTAGTCCAGGCGCATCGGCGCGAACTCCGCCCCGCCGTGCCGCGTCGGCACGGTCCACCCGTCCGGTTCCGGTGAACCGTCGCGTGCCCAGAGGTCGACCAGGCCGGCGTCCAGCAGCCGGGCGACCGCGCGGGTGTCCACGGTCCGGCCGTCCCGGCGCAGGTGCCGGCGCCGGTACAGCTCCGGCAGCCCGGCCAGGCGCGCGGTGTGGTCGACGGCCGGATCGAGGGTGTTCAGGTCACCGGCGACCAGGGCCGGCCCGCCGGTCCGGCGCACGGCCGCCGCCAGCCAGTCGGCCTCCATCCGTCGCCGCCCGCCGGAGTACGGGTTGAGATGCGTACCGAACACGGTCAGCGGCCCCGCGTCGGTGGCCACCGTGACCCGCTCGGCGGCGTGGTGGAACGGCCGGCGTACCCGGCCGGCGGTGAGGATCCGCAGCGGCGGGCGGACCAGCACCGCCACCGGCTGGGCGAACCACGACCGGGCCAGGCGTGCCACCATCCCCATCCGCCCGGCGAAGGCCGCCAGGGTGCCGTCGTCGAAGCCGCGCAGCTCCTGCAGCGCCAGGATGTCCGGCCGCAGGTCGGTGACGACCCGGACGATCAGATCCCGCCGGTCCCCGCCGCCGGCGTCCCGACCGCCGGTACGGATGTTCCACGTCGCCACGCGCAGCATGCGGCCGGTCAGTCCACCCGGCCGGCCCGGGCCAGCTCGTCGTCGAGGGTGTGCACGTCCTCCGACTCGATGGCCGGCCGGTTGCCCTCACGCAGGTCCTCGTTCGGCCGGACCACCCAGTAGAGCAGCCCCACCCAGAGGGTGCACAGGATGATCGCGCCCATGAAGTCGGTCGGGTGGTGCATCCCCCGGTACATCCGCGACACCGCCACGCCGACCGGCATGATCACCGCCAGCGCCACGAACACCCAGCGCCACCAGCGGTCGGTGCGCGGGAAGGCGATGATCGCGATGGCGACCCAGACGCACAGGGTGGCCGCGATGTGGCCGGACGGGAAGGACGACGTCGGCATCGGCCCGTCCAGGTTCCCGACCGGCGGGCGGGGCCGGTCCACCGCGGCGGCGGAGGCGAGGAAGAGGGTCAGTTCGCCGAACATGGTCAGCGCGACGAACAGCACCGGGCGCCAGCGCCGCCAGACCGCCAGCACCAGCGGGCAGAAGACCAGCGAGATCAGCAGGATCGCGTGGGTGTCGCCGAACTTGCTCCACCACCAGGAGAGCTCGTCGCGGGCCGGGGTCCGGTGTTCGGCGAACCAGCGCGGCACGTCGGTGTCGAGGGTGGCGAGGAACGTCCCACCGGCGTGGTAGCTGACGAACATCCCGAAGCCGTAGAGGGCGCCGAGCACCAGCACCCAGCCGACGATCAGCTCGAAGACGGCTGCCCGCGGGTGCGGCAGCAGGTGCGCCTCGTCGGGGGCGGGCGCCACGTCGTGCGCGGCCTCCGGCTCCAACCCCTCGGTCAGCGCCGGCACCGGCCGGCCGCGCTCCAGCCGCCACAGGCGGAAGGCGTACGCGGCGATGCCCAGCCACGCCGCGCCCAGCAGCCAGGCGCCCAGCACGTCGGAGACGAAGTGCACGCCCAGCGCGATCCGGGTCAGCCCGATGAGCACCACGAGCGTGGCGACCAGGCCGATCGCCGGCTTCCGCCAGCGGGGCGACATGGCCGGGAGGAAGACCAGCAGCAGCGCACCGTACGCGACGAACGACCCGAGCGCGTGGCCGGAGGGGAAGCTCTGCCCCGCGTACGTCCCGATCGGCACCTCCACCTCGGGGCGCAGCCGGTCGACGAGCGTCTTGAGCGCCGGGTCCAGGATCAACGCGCCGACGCCGGTGACGATGAGGAACACCGCCAGCCGCCCCTGCCGGCGGATCAGCAGACCGACCACGGCGACCGAGATCAGCCAGATGAGCACCGCCCGGCCGCCCAGGTCCGTGAGCGCGTTGAGCACGGTGACCAGCGGCCCGTACGGCGACACGAGGTCGTTGAGCCAGGCGGCGACACCGTGGTCGACGTCGTACAGCGGGGTCCACTTCACCCGGACCAGGACCAGCAGCAGGCCGAAGCCGACCCCGGTGCCGAGCACGAGCGCCAGCCCGGCGAGCGTCCGCTCGGTGAAGTGACCCAGTGGTCGACGCAACACGTCGGTGACCACGCCCACGGCAGCCTCCCTCTCAGCTCCTGGCGTGGCGCTTTACCCGATCGGTGCTTCGCGTACACCGGGCCGGACCTACAGCGAGGTCATCTCACCGGTGTCGTGCGGCTCCATCCGGTCGGCCTCGGGCTCCCACAGGTCCGGCTGGGCCGGCTCGTGGGCGCCGATCCGCACCGCCTCCAACTGCGCGGCGAAGGCCAGCCCGCCGAAGAGCGCCATGCCGGTGAAGTTCGCCCACAGCAGCAGCGCCATCATGCCGGTCAGCGCACCGTAGGTCTGGTTGAAGCCGTCGCTCCAGGCGACGTACCCCGCCAGCAGGAGACTGGTCAGCCACCACAGCGCGGTGGCGAGCCCCGCCCCGAAGTAGAGCCAGGAGAGGCTGGGCTGGTTGCGCCGGGGCGCGTGCCGGAAGAGCACCGCGACGGCCAGCACGGTCAGCCCCAGGCTGAGCGGCCACCGCGCCACGTCCCACACGGCGTGGGCGCCCTCCCCCCACGCGTAGTGCCGCTGCACCGAGTCGCCGATCGCACCGCCGGCGACCAGGATGAGGAACCCGGTCAGCGCGGGCAGGCCGGCGGTGAGTGCCAGGACGGCGGCGCGTACGTACTTCCACAGCGCCGGGCGGTCCCGCTCGACGCCGTAGATCCGGTTGGCGCCCCGCTCGATCTGCGCCATCGTCATGGTCAGCGCGACGAGGCCGGTGAGCAGACCGAGGGTCAGGGCCAGCTCGCCCACCTCCTCGGTGCGTTCGCCCTCGCCGAGCAGCTCGCCCACCACCTCGTCGCTGGCGCCCGGAGAGAGCGCCAGCACGGTGTCGGCGACGACCTCACCGCCCTCCTCGACGCCCAGCTCGGAGATCAGACCGGTCAGCGCGATCAGGAACGGCACCACGGCCAGGCAGAGCTGCAACGCGAACGCCCGGGAGTGACTGAACCCGTCGCCGTAGCGGAACCGGATGAACGCGTCCCGCAGCAGGTGCCAGCCGCCCTCGCGGCGCAGGGTGTGCCAGGCGTCGTCGGCGGACAGCTCCTCGTCGGCCATCAGCCGGGTCTCCGGCACGATGCGGGTGCTACTCACGGCGCGCCTCCTCGACCCGCTGCTCGCCCCGCTCCGCGGCCGCGTCGACGTCCACCGCCAGGTCCGGCGCCTCCTCCGGCTGCGGTACGCACAGCCACAGCGCCCGCCGCCGGATCTCCGCCCGCAGCGTCCGGCCCGGCTCGATCAGGTCACCGTCGAGCTCCCGCGGCTGCGGGCGGTTGCTGGTGATCTCCACCCGCCGCCCGCGGAACACCTCCATCCGGGGCACCCGTTCCTGCCGGCGGACGACCGCCCAGCCGAGCGCCACCCAGTGCCGCAACGTGCGCGGGGTGAGCACCGCGACGTCGAGGTAGCCGTCGTCCGGCTCGGCGCCGGTGAGCAGGCGCAGGCCGCCCTGGAGCCGGCCGACGTTGGCGACCAGGACGGACCGGACCCGGCGCCGGAACGGCTGCTGGTCGTCGATGCGGATGGAGACCCGCATCGGCCGGTCCCGCAGGTGCCGCGCGGCCCCCACCACGTACGCCGGCCAGCCGATCCGCTTCTTGGTGGTCTCCGAGGTGGCGGCCAGCATCTGGGCGTCGAAGCCCATGCCGGCCATCACGGTGAAGTAGTGCTCCTCGACCTGCCCGACGTCGAGCAGGCGCCGGCCGCGCTCGAGGGCCACCTCGAGGCCGGCGACGAGGTCGTTGGAGAGGCCCAGGTTGGCCGCGAGCAGGTTGCCGGTGCCCTGCGGCAGGACGGCCAGCGCCACCTCGGTGCCGACGAGGGCGCTGACGCAGGACATGACGGTGCCGTCGCCGCCGCAGACGAAGACCACGTCCACGCCGGCCCGTACGGCCTCTGCGGCCTGGCCCCGCCCCGGGTCGTCGACGGTGGTCTCGTACCAGAGCGGTTCGGGCCAGCCGGCGGCGGCGAGGACGTCGTCGACGGTACGGCGCAACTCGTCCGGATCGGCCACCTTGACCGGGTTCACCACCACGGCCGACCGCAGCCCGCCCTTGTCCTCTCCAGCATCCACGGCGTCAGTGTGCAGCACAGCCGCGGGTTCAGCGAGTTGCGGCGCGAGCGGGGTCGGCAGCGCCACAAGGAGGTTTCGGCGCCGCCGCCACCGGTGCAGCCCGCCGCCCCACGCCACGCGCCCGGGTCAGGCGGCCGTGCGGAGGGCGGCCTCGACGCGGCGGCGGAGGTCGTCCAGGTTCACGCCCGCCTCGGTGAGCACCAGCGCGGCGAGGCCGTCGCCCTCGCGGAGCAGGCCGAGCAGGATGTGCTCGGTGCCGATGTGTGAGTGGCGCAGCCGCAGCGCCTCCCGCAGCGACAGTTCCAGCGCCTTCTTCGCCCGCGTCGAGAACGGGCCGCCCGCGTACCGTCGCCGGCCCCAGCGGCGGCGCGGCGCCGGCTCCGCCTCGCGGAGCGCGTCCGGGCCGAACGTCTTCTCGATGCGCGCGACGATGGCCGCCAGGTCGATGCCGATCTCGCGCAGCGCGGCGGCGTCGGCGTCGGCGAGCCCGGTGCTGGTGTACGCGGTGTGCCGCCGGATCCGAGCCCGCAGGTCGTCGGCGCTGACGCCCGCCTCGCGCAGCACCCGCACCGCGAGGCTGTCGCCGTCGTCGAGCATCGCGAGCAGCAGGTGCTCGGTGCCGACCGGGCGTTGCCCCTCGGCGCGGGCCTCGGCGCGCGCCCCCTTGACCACGCTGCGCGCCCGGTCGGTGAACCGCTCGAACATCACGCCTCCCAGGATCGATCGACCGCCGGCCGCCCGGCGTGCTTCTTGTGGACCGCCTGCCGGCTGACCTCGAGCGCGTCGGCGATCTCCTGCCAGGACCAGCCCTGCCGCCGGGCGTTGTCGACCTGGACCACCTCGAGCCGCTCGAGAAGCCGGCGCAGCGCGCGGACGGCGCGCAGCCCGACCCGGGGGTCGGTGCTGCTGGCGGCCGCCGCGAGTTCCGTCGCCTGACTCATGGCGTCAACTTACGTTGACGACGCGGAAACGTCAACCCCGGTTGACGTCCTGCTAGGGTCCGGCCGTGCCCGCTCCCGCCCGATCGCCCCGGCCCGACCCAGCGTCCGTCCGCCTGCGCGCCGGCGACCTGGACCTGAACCTCGCGGGCGACACCGTCGTCGGCCACCGGTACCCGGCCAACTTCGACGTCCTCCACGTCGACCCCGACCGTCCCCTCGCCGTGGTCGCCGACGGGATGGGAGCCGGCGAGGGAAGCCGGCGGGCCGGCAGCACCGCCGTGCGGACGCTCGTCACGCAGCTCCGAGCCGCCTGGCCCCACATCGACGCCCGGCGGTTGCGCACCGCCGTGAACGAGGTCCAGTCGGCGGTACGCGCCGCCGGCGCCGACCTCGCCGACCTGACCGGGTGCACCCTCACCGCCCTGCTCGTCGAACCGGACGGCGGACAGGGCTGGCTGGTGCAGCTCGGTGACTCCCGGGCGTACCGGCTGCGCGACGGCCTCCTGGAACTGCTGACCGTCGACCACACCGCGGCCTGGCTGGGCGTCGTCCACGGCTGGTACGCGGCCGACTCCCCCGCCGCCGCCCGGGCCCGCTACCAGCTCACCCGGTACGCCGGGCACCCCGGCGAACCGGAGGCGGACCTGCACGCGGTGACGCTGCGACCCGGTGACACCTGGCTGCTCTGCACCGACGGGGTGAGCGACCAGGTCGACTACCACCGCCTGCGGGAACTTCTGGCCGACCCCGATCCGGATCAGGCCGTCAGCGCCCTCCTCGACGCCACTCTCACCGCCGGCGGCGCCGACAACGCCACAGCCATCATCGTCCACGTGCGCTGAGAATCGGTCGGCCAGGCGTGCGAAACGCCGCTGGCCGGCACCCGGGTTCGGGTGCCGGCCAGCGGCTTGGTTCCCCCTGTCGAGGAAAGACTGTGGTTGTCAGCTGTTCCAGTACTTGGCGACGAGGTCGGCGGCCTGGGTCTCCCACTGGGCGTAGTGGAACGGGTAGGCCGACACCTGTACGGTCTGGGCGGCCTTGGTCAGCGGCATGTCCTGCCAGCCGTCGACCTGCTTGAGACCCTTGAGGAACGCCAGCGTGGAGTATTCGGGGTCGGTGATCTGCTCGACCGTGCCCCACCCGCTGGACGGGCGCTGCTGGAACAGGCCCTGCGAGTCGTGGTCGTTGCGCTCACCCAGGTGACCCAGGTTGACCAGCTTCGACTCCTGCAACGCGGTGGCGATGGCCACCACGGCGGCCCGCTCGTCCATGTCGGCCTTCTTCGTCGCCGCGATGATCGCCTTCACATTCGCGGTCTGCTCGTCGTCCAGGTCGATGCGGGACTGCTTGCCCTGCACACCGTGCGGAATCAGCTTGCCGGTGTCGGGCTTGTCGGCCAGCACCGTGGCGGCGACCGGCTTGGACTCCACCGACGGGGCGGCGGTGGCGGGGCCGGCGACCACGCCACCGGCGAAGGCCAGACCAGCAACACCCAGAACGCTCTTACGCAGCAGCTTCGAGTTCATGACAAGCTCCATTCGGGGGAAGACGCCACCCACCCGCAAAGGGGGGACAAGGGGTGTGGTGACGCAAGCACCGTCCGGCGCTCACAGACATTCGAGGGATGACCACCAGGCCCAAGGGGGGCGGGCAGATGGTGACCGAAAGACCGGCGAACCGGGGCCGGGGCCCTCGTGGTGCCGGATCCAGATGTAACGACCGCCGGCCCGCCATCATTCCGGCCGGGCCCGAGGACCCATGCCCCACCCGCTCGGGTGGGCGGCCCTGCTCGATCGTCCAGGTGATGTAACGACCCGGCCCCCGCCCCCATTCCACCCCCACGATGCCGCCCATCACACCCCCGAAACCCGACATTCAGCCCAGGGAGGCGCCATCGCCACCAGTCCGCCCTTGACGTGCTGACAAAATGTGCAAGGATTGTCAGCATGTCGAGCGACCGGCTGGAGACGATCCTCGCGGCGGCGTACGAGTGCTTCACCCGACACGGGGTGCGTCGGACGACGATGGACGACATCGCGGCCGCCGCCGGGATGTCGCGTCCGGCCGTCTACCAGTACGTCCGCAACAAGGACGACGCGTACCGACGGCTTGCCGAGCGGCTGTTCGCCGACTCGCTCGCCGAGGCGCGCCGGGCGGCCGCCGACCCCGCGGCGTCCACGGCCGAGCGGTTGCTCACCGTGCTCGGGGCGAAGCTGGACCTCACCCTGACCCTGCACCGGGAGAGCCGGCACGCCGCCGAGTTGCTCGACGAGAGCACCAAGCTGACCGGGGACCTCGTCGAGGCGTACACCCGGGAGCTGACCGATCTGGTGGCCGCCGCGCTCGCCGACCGTGCCGGGCCCCGCGCCCGCGCGGTGGCCGACGTGCTGGTCGCGCTCACCCGCGGCCTGGAGGCCGACCTCACCGACCCCGACCTGCCCCGGCGGCGGCTGCGCGACGGGGTCGCGTTGATCGTCGCCGGCCTGGACACCCCTGGAGACCTCGCATGACCACCGTCCTCGTCACCGGCACCTCGTCCGGCATCGGCCGGGCCACCGTCGCGCGGCTGGCCCGGCACCCCGGGTTGACCGTCTACGCCACCGCCCGCAAGGTCGAGGCGATCGCCGACCTGGCGGAGGCCGGCGCCCGGCTGCTTCCCCTCGACGTCACCGACGAGGCGTCGATGACCGCCGCCGTCGCCGCGATCGAGGCCGAGCACGGCCAGGTCGACGTCCTGGTGAACAACGCCGGCTACGGAGAGTACGGCCCGATCGAGGAGACCCCGATGGATCGGGTGCGGGCGCAGTTCGAGACGAACGTGTTCGGGCTGAGCCGGCTCACCCAGCTGGTGCTGCCCGGCATGCGTCGGGCCGGCCGGGGCCGGATCGTCAACGTCAGCTCGATGGGCGGCCGGATCGTGTTCCCCGGTGGGGGCTACTACCACGCGAGCAAGTACGCGGTGGAGGCCATCTCCGACGCGCTGCGCCAGGAGGTGCGGCCGTTCGGCATCGACGTGGCGATCGTCGAGCCGGGCCTGATCCGTACCGGCTTCGGCGCCGTCGCGGCCGGGTCGCTCGGCGCGGGGGCGGACCCGGCCGGGCCGTACCGGAGGATGGTGGCGGCGGTGGACGAGACGATGGCGCGGTCGTACGAGAATCGCCTGCTCGCGGCCGCGCCCGACGCGGTCGCCCGGGTGATCGAACGGGCGGTGACCGCCCGTCGCCCGCGCACCCGCTACCTGGTCACGGCGGCGGCGTGGGCGATGGTGCACACGCGGCGGCTCTTCGGCGCCCGCGTCTTCGACGCGATCAACCGCCTCCAGTTCCGCTGAGCCGCGCCACCCGGTGACGGCGTCCGCCGCCGGGCCCCAGGCGCGAAGGCCGCCGGGGGTGCGGCGGACAGCACGGCGGTACGCCGATCCCGCCCCGCCGCCGTACCACCCGGACTAGCCTCGGGACGGGGGCCGGGTGCGACGCCTGCGGAGGTGATGCCGGATGACCGCAGTCACCGAGGCGCCGGTGCTGGCCGGTGTCGGCTCGGAGCGGAACCTGCCGCTGGTCCGGCTGGCCGCGCGCGAGGCCGTCGGGCACGGGCGGCCGCTGCACCTGGTGCACGCGTTCGACTGGGGAGCGGCGCTGGCGGCACCGTCGATCGCGGGGCCGCACGACGCGGCGGAGGAACTTCTCGCCCGCGCCACCGAGGTCGCCAAGGAGGTCGACGAGGACCTGCCGGTCAGCGGCGAGATCTCCGAGGAACCAGCGGTGGACACGCTGGTCCGCCGGTCGGAGACGGCGTTCCTGGTCGCGGTCGGCGACAGTGGCATGAGCGCACACCCCGGCTGCTGCGTGCCCGCCGAGGCGCCCGCCGTACAGGTCGCCGCCCGGGCCGGGTGTCCGGTGCTGGTCGGACGCCGGGATCCTCCGCCGGAGGGCCCGGTGCTGGTCGGCGTGGACGGCTCACCCGACTCCCGGAAGGCGCTGGCGTGGGCGTTCGACTGCGCCGCGCGTCGCGAGGCCCGGCTGGTGGCCGTCCGGGTGGCGGAGCCGGGGTGCGCCGACGACGACCCGGAGGTGCTCACCGGCACCGTCGCCCGGGTCGGCGAACGGTGGCCCGCCGTATCCGTCGAGTGTCACACCATCCGCGGCGACCCGCGTTCCGTCCTCGTCGAGCAGACGCGGTCGGCCCAGCTCGCGGTGGTGGCTGCGCGGGCGGACCAGCCCGGCCGGGGCATGCTCGGGTCCGTGAGCCAGACGCTGCTCTACCACTCCCCGGCGCCGGTGATCGTGGTACGCGGATTCGCCGCGACGGACGGCCCGGACGCACAGGACCAACGACCCTGATCCACCGCAGCCGATCCGGCGAGGCTGATGACGGAACCCTTCCTTCCGGATGCGCCACTCCCCGACCCGCGAGAGGCTCAGGCAGTATGGACACCGCAACCGACCTGCACGGCCCCCTGACCGAAGACGAGCTGCGCCGGCTGGACGCGTACTGGCGGGCGGCGAACTACCTCACCGTCGGGCAGATCTACCTGCTCGACAATCCGCTGCTCCGGGAACCGCTCACAGCCGAGCACGTGAAGCCGCGGCTGCTCGGTCACTGGGGCACGAGCCCCGGCCTGAACCTGATCTACGCCCACCTCAACCGCGTCGTCGTCGCCCGTGACCTCTCCGCCATCTTCATCACCGGCCCGGGCCACGGCGGCCCGGCCCTGGTCGCGAACACCTGGCTGGAGGGCACGTGGAGCGAGCGCTACCACGGCACCGGCCGCGACGAGGCCGGCATGGCCCGGCTGTTCCGCCAGTTCTCCTTCCCGGGCGGCGTCCCGAGTCACGTCGCGTCCGAGGTGCCGGGTTCGATCCACGAGGGCGGCGAGCTGGGGTACGCGCTCAGCCACGCCTACGGCGCGGCGTTCGACAACCCGGACCTGCTGGTCGCCTGCGTCATCGGTGACGGCGAGGCGGAGACCGGGCCGCTCGCCGGCAGTTGGCTGTCGAACGTGTTCCTCAACCCGGCCCGGGACGGCGCGGTGCTGCCCATCCTGCACCTCAACGGGTACAAGATCGCCAGCCCGACGGTGCTCGACCGCATCCCCGAGTCCGACCTGCTGGACCTGATGCGCGGGAACGGCTACCAGCCGTACGTGGTCGCCGGCGACGACCCGGCGACCGTGCACCAGGCGCTCGCCGCGGCCCTGGACCGGGCGCTGGACGAGATCGCCGCGATCCAGCGGAAGGCCCGGTCGGGTGGCGCGGTCGAGCGTCCGCGCTGGCCGATGGTCATCCTCCGGACGCCGAAGGGCTGGACCGGCCCCCGAGACGTCGACGGCAAGCACGTGGAGGGCACGTACCGGTCGCACCAGGTGCCGCTGTCGGAGGTGCGCACCAACCCGGCGCACCTGGCCGAGCTGGAGCGGTGGCTGCGCAGCTACCGGCCGGAGGAGCTGTTCGACGCGACCGGCGCCCCGGTGGCCGACCTGGCGGCGCTGCCCCCGCGGGGGGACCGCCGGATGAGCGCCAACCCGGTCACGAACGGCGGGCTGGTGTTGCGGGACCTGAACCTGCCGGACTTCCGCGACTACGCGGTGGAGGTGGCGAGTCCCGGCGCGACGATCGGCGGTGCCACCGGGGCGTTGGGGCGGTGGGTCCGGGACGTGATCGCGGCGAATCCGCAGACGTTCCGGCTGTTCGGCCCGGACGAGGTCGAGTCCAACCGGCTCGGTGCCGCGCTCGAGGTCACCGGCCGGGCCTGGGTGGCGGCGACGGTGCCCGACGACGACCACCTGTCCCCCGACGGCCGGGTCATGGAGGTGCTGTCGGAGACCCTGTGTCAGGGCTGGCTGGAGGGGTACCTGCTGACCGGCCGGCACGGGATCTTCACCAGCTACGAGGCGTTCATCCACATCGTCGACTCGATGGTCAACCAGCACGCGAAGTGGCTGAAGGTGACCCGGGCCATCCCCTGGCGGCAGCCGCTGGCCTCGCTGAACTACCTGCTCTCCAGTCACGTGTGGCGGCAGGACCACAACGGCTTCTCGCACCAGGACCCGGGCTTCATCGACCACGTCATGAACAAGAAGGCGGAGGTGGTCCGGGTCTACCTGCCGCCGGACGCCAACACCCTGCTCTCCACCATGGACCACTGCCTGCGCAGCCGGCACTACATCAACGTGGTGGTCGCCGGGAAGCAGCCGGCGCCGAACTGGCTGTCGATGGACGACGCGATCATGCACTGCCGCCGTGGCCTCGGCATCTGGGACTGGGCCAGCAGCGACGGCGGTGAGGAGCCGGACGTGGTGCTCGCCTGCGCCGGCGACGTGCCGACCCTGGAGACCCTCGCCGCGGCCGACCTGCTGCGCCGGCACCTGCCCGAGCTGAAGGTGCGGGTGGTCAACGTGGTCGACCTGATGCGCCTCCAGCCGCCCACGGAACACCCGCACGGGCTGTCGGACAAGGAGTTCGACACGATCTTCACGGCGGACAAGCCGGTCATCTTCGCGTACCACGGCTACCCGTGGCTGATCCACCGGCTGACGTACCGTCGGACCAACCACGAGAACCTGCACGTACGCGGCTACAAGGAGGAGGGCACCACCACCACGCCGTTCGACATGGTGATGCTCAACGACCTGGACCGCTTCCACCTGGTCATCGACGTGATCGACCGGGTGCCCGGGCTGGCCGCCCGGGCGGCCCACCTGCGGCAGGAGATGGTCGACGCCCGCCAGTCGTGCCGCGACTACACCCGCCGGCACGGCGAGGACGACCCGCGGGTGTCCGAGTGGCGGTGGATCCGGGAGAGCGACCCCAAGGTCAGGGGTGACCAGTGAGCGCGAGGAGTGCGCCGGCGAGCCCCGCAGTCGCGAACGGAAGGTTGGCGCGGTGAGCGGCGACGAGATCCTGGTCGGCTACGACGGCTCGCCGGACGCCGCGCTGGCCCTGGAGTGGGCCCTGGACGAGGCCGGACGGAGCGGGCGGCCGGTGCGGCTCGCGTACGT
This sequence comes from Micromonospora sp. WMMD558, assembly GCF_049315255.1. NCBI lineage: Bacteria > Bacillati > Actinomycetota > Actinomycetes > Micromonosporales > Micromonosporaceae > Micromonospora > Micromonospora sp. WMMD558. Next base: position 6,163,935 of record NZ_CP186061.1, read on the forward strand.
CTTCGAATGGCTCACCGTCGCCGGGTGGATCGGCCCCGGCGTGGCACCGGGCGTCTGGCCCGACGAGGCGGCCCGGCGGCAGGTGGAGGAGTTGGTCCAGCGGGCTGCGGCCGACACCGCCCGCCCGGGGCTCACGGTCACCGGCGAGGTGTTCGACGGCCCGCCCGCCCTGGTGCTCCAGGAGCGGTCGGCGCGGGCCGGTCTGCTGGTGCTCGGCACCCGGGGGCACGGCGGGTTCGGCGGTCTTCTCGCCGGCTCCACGGCGGTGTCGGTCACCGCGCACGCGCACTGCCCGGTCGTCGTGGTGCGCGGCAACACCGGCGGGCGCACCCGGCACGTCACCGTCGGCGTGGACGGGTCGGAGCACTCGCTGCTGGCGTTGGGCTTCGCGTTCGAGCAGGCCGCCGCCCGGAACGTGGCGCTGCGCGTGCTCCGCGCCTGGCACGTGCCACCGGGTCAGCGCCCGCCGTCGGATCCGGAGAACCAGGCGGCGGTCCGGGCCGACCGCGCCGAGCTGGACGAGCCGCTGGGCCGCTGCGAGCGGGCGTTCCCGGACGTCGACGTGACGGTGCGCATGGCGGAGGGCAGCGCCGCCGCCCTGCTGGTGGCGGCGAGCCGGGACGCGCAGCTCGTCGTGGTCGGCACCCGGGGCCGGGGTGGTCTGGCGGGGATGCTCCTCGGCTCGGTCAGCCAGCAGCTCCTGCACCACGCGCACTGCCCGGTCGCGGTCGTCCGGGAACGCTGACCACCCGACCGGCCGACGGCCGGTCGGTGCCCGTCCGGCCCGCGGCCGACGGCGATGGGGCGGGCCAAAGGGCCCGGCCGGTGGGGACCTGCGCACCCTGCGCCGGTCCGCGGGGTGTCGCAGGATGGAGCCGCAACCCCGCCCGGGACGCCGTCGGGGTGGGGGACGATGTGCTCGAGACGGAAAGGTCGTGAGGATGAGCCAGGACACGCCGGCGACGGACGGCCCGCTGACCACCGCGCTCGCGGAGGCCGCCGCGACCGCCGGTCACGCCCCCTCGGTGCACAACACGCAGCCGTGGCGTTGGCGGGTGCTGCCGGACGCGCTGGAGCTGCACACCGTCCGGGACCGCCAGCTCGCGGCCACCGACCCGGAGGGCCGGCTGTCGACGCTGAGCTGCGGCGCGGCGCTGCACCACGCGCGGGTCGCGCTGACCGCCGAGGGCTGGCGGGCCGCCGTGGAGCGGATGCCCGACCCCGCCGAACCGGACCTGCTGGCCCGCCTGACCGGGCTGACCCGGGTCGGGGCCGACCCGGAAGCGATGCGCCTCGTGCAGTGCATGCAGGTCCGCCACACCGACCGGCGGCCGGTCAGCGAGGAGCCCGTGCCGAGCGCCGCGGTCGGCGACATCACCAAGGCCGTCGTGGCCGAGGGCGTCCAGCTCCACCTGCTCGACCGCGACCAGGTCCTGGAACTGGCGGCCGCGGCCTCGCACGCCGCCACCGTCGAGGCGGAGGACCCGCAGCTGCACGAGGAGCTCGCGTACTGGACGAGCCGCGCCGGCGGCGCCGGCCTGCCGCCCGAGGTGCTGCCGGAGGCGGCCCCGGAGACGACGGTGCCGGCCCGCGACTTCGGCCGCCCCGGCACCCTGCCGGTCGGCCCCGGCCACGACCGCGCGGCCGGGTACGGGCTGCTCTACGGCGACGAGGACGAGCCGATCGACTGGCTGCGCGCCGGCGAGGCGCTCTCGGCCGGTTGGCTGACCGCGACCCGGCTCGGTGTCTCGGTCGTGCCGCTGAGCGGTGTGGTGGAGGTGCCCGGCACCCGTCAGACGCTGCGCGGACTGCTGGCCGGCATGGGTCACCCGTACCTGGTGCTGCGCCTGGGGATCGCGGACCCGGCGCACGCCGGCCCGCCGCACACCCCGCGGCTCGCCGTCGAGCAGGTGGTCGACACCTCCGCCGTCCGGAGCGCCTGACGGGGTATCCCGGCACGACCGGCCGGCGATAGCATCGGGCGGTGGCCAGCGCACCGACGCCCCGGAGCGAACCCCCCGCGACCCCCTCGCTCGGGCTGACCCCGCTGTCGCGGGTACGCCTCGACGAGCTGCTCCAGGAGATGCTGGACCGGGTCGGCGAGGTGGTCACCAGCCGGGAGCGGCTGCGCGCGCTGCTCGACGCGGTGGTCGGCATCGGCACCGACCTCGACCTGCGCAGCACCCTCCAGCGCATCGTGGAGTCGGCCTGCGGGCTGGCCGGCGCCCGTTACGGCGCGCTCGGCATCGTCGGCCGCGACCGGATGCTGCACGACTTCATCACCCACGGCATCGACGCCGAGCTGCACGCGAAGATCGGGGATCTGCCGCACGGCCGGGGGGTGCTCGGCCTGCTCATCGACGACCCGCGTCCGGTCCGGATGCCCGACATCACCCGGCACCCGAAGTCGTACGGCTTCCCGCCGAACCACCCGCCGATGCACAGCTTCCTCGGCGTGCCGGTACGCATCCGCGACCACGTCTTCGGCAACCTCTACCTGGCCGAGAAGCAGGGTGCCGCCGAGTTCACCGAGGACGACGAGGAGATCGTGGTGGCGTTGGCCGCCGCGGCCGGCGTCGCGATCGAGAACGCCCGCCTGTACGCGCTGGCCCACCGGCGGGAGCGCTGGCTCGCGGCCACCGCCGAGATCACCTCGCTGCTGCTCGGCGAGGTCCGCCGCACCGACGCGCTGAGCCTGGTGGCGCGGCGCGCCCGGGAGGTCGCCGAGGCGGAGCTGGCGCTGGTGCTGCTGTACGACCCCGACGCCGACCGGTTCACCGTCGAGGTGGTCGACGGTGCCGGCGAGCAGGCCGGCGCGCTGGTCGGCACGGTCGTGCCCGCCGCCGAGACCAGCTTCGCCGCCGCCGTCGCCGAGGGCCGGCACGACCAGGTGGGCGACCTGGCGCACGCCGCGCCGTGGCCGGCGCTGCTGCACACCGGGCCGGCCGTGGTGTCCCCGCTGGCCACCGCCGACACCCTGCACGGCGTACTGGTGGTGGCGCACCACCCGGATCACGGCGGCACCAGCGACGACGACCTGGCCCTGCTCGGCAGCTTCGCCGGGCAGGCGGCGCTGGCCATGGAACGGGCGCGGGGGCAGGAGGAGCGCGAGCTGCTGGTCGTCCTGGAGGACCGCGAGCGCATCGCCCGCGACCTGCACGACGTGGTGATCCAGCGGTTGTTCGCGACCGGCCTCCAGTTGCAGAGCGCGGTACCGATGAGCGCACGCCCGGAGGTCGCCAAGCGGATCAACGCGGCGGTCGACGACCTGGACGCCACCATCAAGGACATCCGCCGCACCATCTTCGAGCTGCGTACGCCGATGAGCGCGGCGCTGCGCACCGAGATCCGGGAGGCGGTCGACGTGGCGGCGGAGTCGCTCGGCTTCCGGCCTGCCCTGGACCTGGCCGGCCCGATCGACAGCGCCGTCCCCGACGACGTCCGCCCCGACCTCACGGCCGTGCTGCGGGAGGCGTTGTCCAACGCGGTACGCCACGCGCAGGCCCACCACGTCACCGTCGCCGTCCGCGTGGACGCCGGCCAGGTCACGGTGACCGTCACCGACGACGGGGTCGGCTGCGACCCGGCCGCCGCGCGGAGCGGCCTCGTCAACCTGCGTGAACGCGCCGAGCGGCACGGCGGCACCTTCGAGGTGCAACCGGTCGCCCCGCACGGCACCCGCCTGCACTGGTGCGTGCCGTTGCACGGCTGACGCCCCGCCGGTCAGCGGTGCCGCCGGGTGGTCAGGGGGTCTTGCCGAGGAGGCGGGTGGCCAGCACGGCGGCCTGGGTCCGCCGCTCCAGGCCCAGCTTGGCCAGCACGCTGGAGACGTAGTTCTTCACCGTCTTCTCGGCGAGGAACATCTTGCCGGCGATCTCCCGGTTGGTGAGGCCCTCGGCCACGTACTCCAGGATCCGCCGCTCCTGCTCGGTCAGCGACTTCAGCTCGCGGGGCTGCTCGACGCCGCTGCGGATACGCTCCAGCACGCGGGTGGTGATCGCCGGGTCGAGCAGCGACTGCCCCGCCGCCACCCGCCGGACCGCGTCGACCAGGTCGGTGCCGCGGATCTGCTTGAGCACGTACCCGGCGGCGCCGGCCATGATCGCCGCGAACAAGGCCTCGTCGTCCTCGTACGAGGTGAGGATCAGGCCCTTGATCGACGAGTCCACGGCCCGGATGTCACGGCACACGTCGATGCCGCTGCCGTCCGGGAGCCGTGCGTCGAGGATCGCCACGTCGGGGCGCAGCGCCGGAATCCGTCGCGCCGCCTCCTGGGCCAGGCCGGACTCGCCGACCACCTCGATGTCACCACTGCTGGTGAGCAGGTCGGCCAGGCCACGACGGACGACCTCGTGGTCGTCGAGCAGGAACACGCGGATCATCTCTCGTTTCTACCCGCCGCAGCCGTCACCCGCACGGGCCGAAGGTCCCGACCGTGACCGGCCCGAACGGCACGCTCCGGGGCGTGGCCTGCGGTGCGGCGGGGCGGTGGGTCCTGGCGGGACGGGACGTCCGGCCCTGCTCGGGCGGCCCCGGCGTGACGCACCGTGGGGAGGAACCCACCGAGGGCGGCACCAGCCGTCACGGAAGGAGCGACACCATGGACGCCGGCTACACCGTCGAGCAGCTACGCGCCGCCGCGACCGACGCCGTGCGGGCGCCCTCCCTGCACAACACCCAGCCGTGGCGGTTCCGCCTGCGCGACGGCGGGATCGAGATCCTGGTCGACCCGTCCCGGCGCCTGCCGGCCACCGACCCGAGCGGGTGGGGTGTCCGCGTCGCCTGCGGGGCGGCGCTGTTCAACCTGCGGCTCGCCCTGACGGTGGCCGGTACGCCGGCGACGGTGCGGCTGCGCCCGTACCCGGCCGAGCCCGACGTGGTCGCCCGGCTGGTGCCGGACGTGCCGCGCCGCCCCACCCCCGCCGAGCAGGCGCTGTACGCGGCCCTCCCCCGCCGGTTCAGCAACCGCGCCCCGTTCTGGCCCGACCCGGTCCCGGCGGACGCGCGGTGGCGCCTCACCGAGGCGGCCCGGGCCGAAGGGTGCTGGCTGGAGCTGCTGGTCGGGGTGAGCGCGGTGAACGCGTTCGCCGAGATCGCCCGCGGCGCGCACCGGGTGCTGGAGCGGGATCCGGCCTACCGGGCCGAGCGGGCGGAGTGGGTCCGTGCCGAGCCCGCCCCCGACGGCGTGCCGAGGTCGGCCGGCGGCCCGCAGGCCGAGCCGCAGGACCTGCTGCCGTCGCGCGGCTTCGGCGGCCGGAACCGCGCCCCCGGGCGCGACTTCGAGCCGGAGCCCCTCGTCGCGGTGCTCGGCTCGACCGGCAACACCGCCGTCGACCAGGTGGTGGCCGGGCAGGCGTTGCAGCGGGTGCTGCTCACCGCCACCGACGCGGGGCTGGCGGCGTCGCTGCTGTCCCAGCCGATCGAGGTGCCGACCGCCCGCGAGCAGCTGCGGCTGTCGCTGGGGCGGTTCGGCACCCCGCAGATGGTGCTGCGCATCGGCTACGGCCAGCCCGGCTGGCCGACTTCCCGCCGGCCGGTCGACGAGGTGCTCGACCTGCCGGTGCCGCGGGCCTGATCCACCACCGGGGCGCGCTACCGGATCCAGCCGAGGCCGCGCAGCACCCGGCCGCCCGGGCGGAGCGCCGCGGCCCGGTCAGTGTGCGGCGGCGAGGACGGCCTCCTCCCGGGCCGGGTCGAGGCCGACCGGGGCGCGCTGCGGGCGGCCGGCCCGGGGCGGCACGGTGCCGACCGACCGCAGCCAGGCCCACGTGTCGGCGACGGTCTCGGCGATCGGGCGGCAGGTCAGCCCGGCCGCGTACGCGCGGCTGACGTCACGCTCCTGCAACCAGCGGTACGGGTGCCCCGGCGGGATCCAGATCGGCAGGTCGTTCCACGGTTCCACGCCGGCGGCCAGGATCGCCTCCGGATCGGTCCAGCGCAGCCGCGCACCGGCCCCGGTCACCGCGACGGCGGCGTCCAGCAGGGCACCCATCGTGGCGTGCCCGGTGCGGCTGATCACGTTGTACGTCCCGCCGGGCACGACCGGGTCGAGCAGGAAGGCGGCGAGGTCGCGGGCGTCGACGTACTGCAGGGGCAGGTCGGCCGGGCCGGGCGCCAGCACGTCCCCGCCCCGGGCGACGCGATCGAGCCACCACGGCAGCCGCCCGATGTCCTCGCCGGGGCCGAGGATCAGGCCGGCACGGGCGATCAGCGCGCTCTGCCCGTACACCGCCCGCACGGCACGTTCCGCACCGGCCTTGTTGGACGGGTAGTCGGCGTCGTCCGCGTCCGGCGCGGCGTCCACGACGGGGGCGTCCTCGGCCGATCCGGGCGCCACCGGCTCGGCGTAGACGGAGCCGCTGGAGACGTAGACGTAGCGCCCGACGCGCCCGGCCAGGGCGCGCGCCGACGCCCCGGCGGCCCGTGGCGCCCCGTCCCAGGTGTCGACCGCCACGTCCCACTCGCCGGCGGCGAGGGCGGCCAGGCCGCCGGGCGCGGTCCGGTCGCCGGTCAACCGTTCCACGCCGGACGGAACGGTCCCGTGCCGGCCGCGGTTGAACACCGTCACCGACCAGCCACCGCGTACCGCCTCGGTGACCGTCGCTCCGCCCACGAATCCCGTACCACCCAGCACCAGCAGTCTCATGCGTTCCACTCTGCCGGCCGGCGGGCCCGGTCCGGCACCGCGTTCACCGTCAGCGGATCTGCCGACGGCAGAACACCACGCCGCGGCCTCCGTCGCCGGGTCGGGACGGACGGTGACGGCGTCGGCAGGAATAATGACGCGAGCCCGTCCCGGGGGAACGGTCGCTCATGGAGCCTCCCCCGGCCCGACTGACCCGAGCGAGGATCTGCCATGACCGAGGGCCACCCCTCCGTCCCGAGCCCGCCCGCCCCGCCCTGGGCCCAGCCACCCGCCCCGCCGCCGCCGAGGAAGTCGGGGCGCGGCCTGTGGGTCGCGTTGGGCGCGATCGCGGTGGCCCTGCTGGTGCTGCTGGTCGGTTCGGTGGTCGCCGTCTCGGTCTACCTGGACCGTTCCTCCTCCACCACGGCGGAGGGCTCGGACGAGATCGACACGCTGCTGGCGGAGCACACCCGGGCGCTCAAGGAGCGGGACCTCGCGGCGTACCTGGCGCCGTTCGACGCGGGCGACAAGGACCTGGTCGCCCGGCAGACCGCGCTGTTCCACAACCTCACCAAGCTGCCGCTGGCCGAGGCACGGTACGAGGAGTTCGGCGCGAGCACGGCCACCGAGGGCACCTTCGACGTCCGGGTGTCGTTCGTGCACCGGTTCGACGGCATGGACCCGACCCCGGTCGAGGAACTGTACAAATGGACGGTCACCCGCACTGACGGGGACGCCCCGCTGAAGGTCACCGCCGTCGGTGGCGCCCTGGTCGACGGCCCGGCCCGGGACATGACCACCTACTACCCGGCACCGTGGGACACCGGCCGCCCCATCCACGTCGAGAGGACCCCGCACACGGTGCTCGTCGTCGACGAGTCACTCAAGGCCGAGGCGCAGCGGTACGCGCCGGTCGCCGAGCGCGCGGCGACCGAGAACGCGGCCGCGTGGAAGGCCGGCGGCGTCCCGGCCACGGTGCCGCAGGGCTTCGTCATCTCCCTGGTCAAGGGCAAGAAGGAGTTGGGTTCGCTCTACCGCACGACGAAGGAGACGCCCACCGAGTCCGGCGTGGCGATCCCGGTGCCGCCGGCCGGGGCGATCGACGGCGCGGACGCGTCCGCGCCCGAGGTGGGCACCAGCCGCGTGGTGATCGACGTGACGGACGAGTACCACTTCACCAAGGGCGACCGGGAGCTGGAGATCTTCCGACACGAGCTGGCCCACGCCATCGTCAACGTGCTGCTGAAGCGTGGCCGGGGGGCGACCGCGCTCGACGGGCCGGAGAACTGGGTCGTCGAGGGGTTCGCCGAGTACCTGGCCCATGGCGGGAAGGCGTTCACCACCAGCGACCGCACCGCCGATTCGACGAGGATCCTCCGCTCGTACGGCTACCGCCAGGACCTGCCCGGCAACGCGGCCTGGGAGATGGAGGGACGGTTGAGCTACCACTACTGGCTGGGTCACTCGGCGATGAGCTACATCGCGGAGCGCCACGGCGAGCAGAAGGTCTTCCAGCTCGTCACCGAGCACTACCGGGGCACCCCGATCGGTGACGTGACGCGGAGCGTGCTCGGCATGTCGTACGCGGACTTCGAGGCCGGCTGGGCCGAGCACCTGCGGTCGGCGGTGCGCTGACCGCACCTCACCGGTCGGGCAGGCTGCCGAGCAGTAGCGCGCGGGAGGTACGGCGGGTCAGCTCCTCCGCCACGCTGCCGAGCAGCCGGTCCCGCATGCCATGGCCGTGCCGGCCGACCACCAGCAGATCGACATCATGCGCCTCGGCGGCAGCCAGCAGCGCGTCCACCGGGTGACCGCGAACGATTTCGGTGGTCGGCGGCGGCAACCCGTCGGGAATGGTTCTGGCGCGTTCGTCAAGCATGCGGCGGGCGGCCCGCTGCGCGATCGAGACGTCTTCACCCACCAGGTCCGGGTTCGTCACCGTGACCAGCACCAGCACGCTCGCGGTACGGCTGAGGATCCGGGCGGTCGACCGCAGGGCCAGGTCGGACTCGGGTGATCCGTCGACACCGATCGCCACTCGGAGGCCCGTCCCCTGCCTGGCCGGCGGCCGGTGCGCCACGTCCGTCACCGTCGGGTCGGCGCGCCCCCGTTCCACAGCGATCGGAATGAACAGCGGACCGAGTAGTGCGCCCACGAGGTACCAGGACAGGTGACGATGGCCGGCCCGGATCACGAACCAGGCCGCGGTGAGCAGACCGATGGTCAGCCAGACCACGGCCACGAGGAGCACCCACCACCCGGATGTCACCGTCGGCTCCGGGTGACGGTTCGCGGCGACGGAAACATGCCGGTTGTTACCCGAACTGTCGACCGGTAACCCGGCCGCCGGTGGGTACGTCCGGAGGGCACCGCTCGTCGATCATGACAACCACAGCCTCGCGACGCCGATGGCGAAGACGCGGAGCCGCGCCCTGCCCCGTCATGATCCAGATGGGTCGTCAGTCCCGGTGGGGGACGGCAACTTGCGGGTGAGCGATTCCTGGACCTCGCTCTCTCCGCTGAGGAGGTGTGCCCGCTCCTCGATGATCACGAGGACCGGCGGGGCGGCGGTGGGCAGCGCACGCACCGAGATGAGGTCGTGGCTGCAGTGGATGCGGAGCCAGTGCCCGCGATAGCGCACGTCGAAGTCGAGGTGGGTGAGGGTGTGCGGGAGTTGCGGATGGAGGCGGAGCGCGTCCCCGCGGACTTCCAGCCCGGTGTAGCACCGTTGCAGGATGTCCGCGGTACTCGCCATCGCGCCGAGATGGATTCCCTGACGGGTGGTGCCGGCCTGGGTGTCGGCGAGGTCGGCGGCGAGCGCGTCGCGCAGCAGGTACCAGGACTGGGAGCGGCGGGTGCGGGCGAGCACCCAGGAGTGCACGACGCGGCTCAGGGTCGATCCGTGGGTGGTCCGGATCAGGTAGTGGTGGACCGTGGCCGGGATGGTCGCGGGGTCGAAGTCGTAGCCGAGCCGGTTCAGCAGCGCGGTCACCTCCTCGGCACTGAACAGGTAGAACAGCATCAGGACGTCAGCCTGTTTCGAGGTCTGGTAGCGGCTCGGGTGGTCCCCCTCCGCCTCGAGGATGAGGTCGAGCCGGCCGATGTCGCCGTACCGTTCGCGGTACGGCCGAAGGTCGAGTTCAGCGAGGTCGGCGAAACCCTCGAACTGGCTGAGCAGCCCGTTCGGCAGGAAAGGGACATGCAGTCGGCGGCTGATCCGGTCCCAGCGGGCGAACTCCTGCTCGTCGACCGCGAGACGCCGCCACAGGTCGTCGCTGTGGTACCCGCCGAGGATCCGGAAGGCGTCGATCGTCCGGGCGAGGGCCCACGCGGTCATGACGTTGACGTAGGCGTTGTCGTCGATCCCGGACCCCGGGCGGTCGGGATAGCCGTCGTGGAACTCGTCCGGACCCATCACGCCACGGATGTGGTACCGGTCCGACTGCGGGTCGTGCTCGGCGGTCCCGGCCCAGAACCTCGCGATCTCGACGAGGAGTTCGGCGCCGTACATGGCGAGGAAGTCGATGTCGTCGGTGACCTCGTAGTACTGCCAGACGTTGTAGGCCACGGCGAGGTTGACGTGGTACTGCCGGCGGGAGTTGTCCGGCACCCAGCGCTGCGAGAGCGGATTGTGGAAGAACTCCGGGGTCTCCTCGCGGCCGTCGCTGCCACTCTGCCACGGGAACAGCGCACCGGGCAGACCCAGTGCACGGGCGAGCCGCCGAGCCTCGGCGAGGCGCCGGTACCGGTAGAGCAGCAGGGCCCGGGTCAGCTCGGGGGTACGCAGGTTGAGCAGGGGGAAGACGAACAGTTCGTCCCAGAAGACGTGTCCCCGGTAACCCTCACCGTGCAGACCGCGAGCGGGGACGCCCGCGTCGGCGTCGGCGGTGTAACCGGACAGGGTCTGCGCGACGTGGAACAGGTGCACGTTGAGTGCCAATTGCTCCCGAACCAGGTCGTGCCCGCCGAGACGGAGGTGGAAACGTCGCCAGAGGTGTTCCCACGCCAGCAGGTGCGCATCCCGGACGGCGGGGTGGTGAGGAGCGTCGCTGATCTCGCCGCGGGCGGCGTCCAGCGGTTCGGAGATCGCCCGGTCCCGCGACGTGTAGGTGGCGACGGTCTTGTCGATGGTGACCGGCGTGCCCGGGGCCATGGTGAGGTGGATCTCGTGCCCGACGTAGCCGGGCCCACCGATGTGGTGGTGGGAGGCGGACCCCTCGTGCTGGTGCAGGGTGATCCGAGCGGCCTGGGCGATCCGGATCCACGACTGTGTGGTGCGTACGGTCAGCCAGCAGACGTCCCCCTGCTGTCCCGTGGCGCAGTCGACCAGGTGGTGCCGGGCGAACGCGCCGTACTCGGCGACGTTGTCGTTGGTGACCCGGGCGTCCAGGAGGCTTCGCACGTGCAGCGGTCCCGACCAGTCCACGGGCGTGATCGTCGTACGGAGGCTGGCCAGGTGCGGACGGTCCATCGAGACGATCCGTTCCTGCACGATCCGGGTACGGCGACCGTGCGGGTCACGGACCAGAAACTCCCGCCGCTCCAGGCCGTGTCGCAGGTTGAGCGCGACATGGCGGTGCGCGACGTGGAACGAGACCCGGGAGAACCAGGGCCCACCCGGGTGGCGGAACGTCAACGGCAACCAGTTGGGCAGGTTGACGATGCTCTCGTCGACCCGGCGGCGGCCGTCGACGTCGGAGACCAACCGGTTGTAGAGGCCGGCGACGTAGGTGGCCGGGTAGTGCACGCCGTCGGCGGTGGCGTAGGTCGCCGCGCCCCGCGTCATCTGGTAGCCGTTGCCCAGCGCCAGCAACGCCTCCCGCGTGGTCTCCCGCGCCGGGTCGAAGCCCTCGTAGGCCAGCAGCCACTCGTCGCGGGGCAGGTGGCACAGCCCGCACTGATCACCGTTCATCGGTTCCCGACCGATCCGCTGACGAGTCCTGGTGCTCCCCCACGTCGTGCCGGCGGGCACCGAGGACCGCCGGGCTGCGGCCGGCCGCGAGCGCACCGGCCGGGCCGGCGCCGCCGAGTCCGGTCGGGGGCGGTGCCGTCGGTGGGGTCAGACCACGGAACACGACCACAGCGGCGACGGCCAGGTAGCTCAACGATCCGGGAAACCACATCAACGCCGCGCCCAGTTGCTGGTCCTCCAACGGCGTCAGCCCCCAGGCGCCGGCGCGGTGGCCGCCGTACCACGACCTCGCACTGAACGTCAGCAGGCCGGCGAGCACCGAGGTTGGCAGCATCGCGGCCAGCACCGACAGCAGCGCGGCCGGAAGACTGATCCGGGAACGGCGGCGGAGGATCACCGACCACAGCACCACGCCGCTGCCGAGGAACAGCACGTGCTCGGCGACGTGGGCCGCGTCCCACCGCAGGGCCAGGTCGTACGGGCCCGGAAGGTGCCACAGCCACCACGTGCCGGCGTGTACTCCGGCCGCCGCGACACCGACCGCCGCACCTGATCGCAGCGCGCGGGGCGTCCAGCGCCGGGGATGGACGACCCGGCGGACCGACCGCGGCAGCGCCCTGCCGATCACCAGGCCGGCCCGGCCCAGGACCAGCAGCGGCGGCGCGGCCAGCGCGAGCAGCTGATGCTGCACCATGTGCACCCAGAACAGGTCCTCGGCCACCACGTCGACGGGCCCGACCAGGGCTACCGCCATCACCAGGAGCCCGGCGTGGAAGCACCGGACCCGCCAGCGCGGCAGCACGGCCGGCCCGGACCGGTAGGCCGCCAGTTCGCGCCGCCCCTGGAGATACAGCAGCATGGTGGCCACCAGGGCGAGCGCCGTCGCGGGATCACCCTGCCACCAGGAGGCGGTGGCGGTGGCCTGAGTCATCCGGCGCCGTCCAGCAGCCGGCGGACCCCCGGCGCGGCGGGATGGTCGGCGGCCACGTCCAGGAACCGACGCAGGGTCTCGCCGGCCTCGGGCTGGCCCGCCTCGCGTTGCAGCATGCCGAGCAGCAGCAGCGCCTCGGCGTGCTGCCCGTCGCGCGTGAGGACCTCCTGCAGCAGCGGGCGGGCTCGTTCCGCCTGACCGGAACGGGCGTAGGCGAAGGCGAGGCGGAACAGCGCGGCCGTGTCCTCCGGGTCGAGCCGGACCGTCCGTTCGTACGCCTCGGCGGCCTCCGCCAGCCTTCCACGGTGCTCCAACGCCCGGCCCAGGGAGAACCAGGTGCTCCCGTCGTCGGGGGTGGACCGGGCGGCCGCGGTCAGCACCTCGAGTTCCCCGTCGCCGGCCGGCGCCGCGCGAGGACCGGCCGGCTGGTCACCGGTGCCCTGCCCGGCCGCGGCGAGCCCGACGGCGAGGGCGACGGCGACGGCCGCGGCCAGCACCAGCGCACTCAGGCCGGACCGGCCCGGGGGGACCACCTCCGCCTCCGCGGTGCGGCCGGTTGGCCGCACCGCCGAACCGGCTCCCCGCCGTCGGGCCCAACGGACCACGGCCAGTCCGGCGAGCGCGGACGGCACGAACGCCACCGGCAGCCACCACAACAGCAGCCCCAGCCCTCGGGCCGGTGGTTCGAGGAGGATGCCCGGCCCGTACCGGTCGACGAACCACCGCTGGATCTCGTCCGGCTCCCGCCCGGCCCGTACCTGCTCGCGGATCGTCTCGCGGATCCCCCGGGCCATCGGCGCCTGCGAGTCGGCCGCCGACTCCCCGACGCACTCGGGGCACCGGACGGTGGCGGCGATCGCCCGCACGCGCGCGTCCTCGCCGGAGGGGGCCGAGGCGGCCCGGGACGCCCGGTACAGTCCGGCGGCGAACAGCAGCAACGCGGCGACCGCCAGCAGTCCCAGGCCGAACCGCCTCAGCCCAGGAGGGGTCCGACGGAGGCTTCCAGCCATGCCCACGTCACCTCTCCCTGATGCCGGGCGGCGAGCCGGCCGCCGCGGTCGACGACGACGGTTTCGGGGATGCCCCGTACGGCCCAGGCGACCGCCTGCCGGCCGTCGGGGTCGGACACCACGGGCAACGCCTCGGCAGCCGCCTCGCGCAGGAACCGACGCGCGCTCTCCGGCCGGTCGGCGGTGTTGAGGCCGACCACGCGCAGCCCCGCCGGGTACCACCGCGACCGGGCGGCCAGCAGCACCGGGAATTCCCGGCGGCAGGGCTCGCACCAGGACGCCCAGACGGTGACGACCACGATGTGGCCGCGCAGCGTGGCGAGGTCGAAGAAGGTCCCGTCCGGCCCGTTGCCGGCCAGGGGGGCGGCCAGTCCGCCGGGGGACGCGGCCGGCACACCGGGAGCCACCCGCAGACCGTGGGCGAGCGGGACGGTGACGGCCAGCCCGGCGCCGGCGGCCGCCGCGACGAGTACGGCTCGACGGGTGATCGGGGAACGGCGTCCAGTCACCGGCCCACCTCCTCGGCCGTGCGCGGTGCCCGTGCAGGGGCGCGTCGTCGGGACGCCAACGCGGCTCGCTGGGGCCAGGCGGCCAGGGCGATGCCGATCAGCAGCAGCCCGGCCGCACCCCACAGCACCCCCATGAAGCTGTTCACGGAGACCCGGAGCAGCGCGGTCTTCGTCTCGGCATCGGCGGACAGGAGGGTGACGTACAGGTCCCGCGTCAGCCCCGGGTCGATGGCCGGGGTGGCGACGACCATGCCGTGGTCGGGAAAGAGCGCCAGTGTGGGCGACATGCGGCGTTCGTCGCCGTTCCCCGGGCGGACCACCAGCCGCGCGGTGGCCCGCTCCTGCCCGTCCGTCACCGTCGAGTCGAGCCCGATCAGCCGGATCGTCACCCCGCGCGACGTGACCGTGCCGTCGAGGGCGACCGCCCGCTGCTCGGCGGGCGGGTCGGCGCCGGACACCACGACCGCCAACGCCGCGATCGCGAGGGCCAGGTGTGCGAGCTGCGCGCCGAGGGCGCGCCGGTGGCGGCGCAAGGCCCGCCGGGCGCCCGCCGGGCCACCGCCGGCCAGCCGGGCGGCCATCGCGCTGACCAGGGTCGAGGCGACGAACGCGGCCAGCCCGCACACCACCACCACGCTCGGCCGCTGGCTCCCGCTCAGTCCGACGAGGCCGGCGACCACGCCGGCGGTGATCGCGGGTGTCGCGGCACGACGGGCCAACCGCGCCGGCGGGTCCCCGCGCCAGGCCAGCAACGGGCCGATCGCCATCAGGGCCAGCACGGCCAGCGCCAGCGGGGCCAGTGCCTGGTTGTAGTACCCGGGACCGACGGTGAGCCGGGTACCGGAGAGCATCTCCTGCACGGTGGGGAACAGCGTGCCGACCAGGACGGTGGCCGCGACCGCGGCGAGGAGCAGGTTGTTGCCGACCAGGGCGCTCCGCAGGGACAGCAGGCGCACGCGCCCGGCGCCCGCATCACGGGTCCGGTTCGGCTCCGACCTGGCCAACCGGTCGCCCCGCAGGGCGAGCAGCGCCAGCCAGGCGACCGTCGTGGCGGCGAGGAAGACCAGCAACGGGGGTCCGATGCCGGACTGCGTGAAGGTGTGCACGCTGCCGACCACGCCGGACCGGGTGAGGAACGTACCGAGGATCACCAGGGTGAACGTCAGGGCGGCCAGGCAGACCACCCACCCGGTGCGGCCCCCGCCGCGCCGTTCGGCCAGCAGTGCGTGCAGCAGGGCCGTGGCGGTCAGCCAGGGCAGCAGCGAGGCGTTCTCCACCGGGTCCCACGCCCAGTAGCCGCCCCAGCCGAGGACGGCGTACGACCACCAGGCACCGACCGCGATGCCGGCGGTGAGGGCCGCCCAGCCGAGCAGCGTCCACCCGCGCACGGCGCGCGCCCACCCCGCGCCGGCCCGGCCGGTCACCAGGGCCGCGATCGCGTACGCGAACGGCACCGCCAGACCGACGTAGCCGGCGTAGAGCAGCGGCGGGTGCACGCCCATCGCGGGGTGGCTGCGCAGCAGCGGGTTCGGCCCGGGCCCGTCCGCTGGTGCCGCCGGCACCGCTTCGAAGGGGTTGCCGGCCAGCAGCGCGAGGCCGAAGAAGAACGCGGCCGTCGCGGTGAGTACCGCCATGGCGGGCGGGTGCAGACGCGGTTCGGCCGCCGGCGGACGGCGCAACGCCAGCACCACCACGGCGCCCAGGGCCAGCAGCCAGAGCAGCAGGGAGCCCTCCAACGCGCTCCACAGGCTCGTGACCGTGTAGTACGGCGGCACGTCCCGGCCGCCGTGTTCGGCGACGTACCGCACGCTGAAGTCCCTGCTCAGCAGGGCCCACTCCAGGAGCAGGAAGGCAGCCAGGGCCGCGCCGGCGAGCGCGTACGTGGCGGAGCGTGGCGGCTTCCGTCGCCCGTCGCGGGAGCGGGCCACCCAACCGGCGGTGGCCACCAGCGCGGCGACCGTCCCGAGGCCGAGACAGGCGGTGCCGAGCAGCGACACGGTCATGCCGGGTCGGTGGCGGGCCGGTACTCGTTGTCGTGGCTGGCGATGACCCGCTGGGCGTGCAGGACGCGGTCGGCGTCCAGGAGCCCCTCGACGACCGCGTCGCGTCCCTCGCCGAACATGTCGGGCAGCGCGCCCTCGTGGACGACCTCGACGTCGGCGGAGCCGTCGGTCAGCCGCAGTCGCGTCGCCGTCCCGGCGCGGTGGACGGACCCGGGCACCACGGTGCCCCCGATCCGCAGATCCTGGTTGACCGCGACCTGGCCGGCGACGACCTCGGACGGCGTCCGGTAGTACACCAGACTCTCGTCGAGGCCCTTGCCGGCGAGCACGGCCAGACCGGCGGCCACGGCGCCGGCCACCAGCAGGGCCGGCACGCTGACCCGGTTCATGTCCGCTCCCGGCCGCGACCCGACCACCAGACGAGACCGGCCCACACCGCGGCCGTCAGGCCGTACCCCAGGCCGATGGCCAGCCCGGCGGTCATGCCGGCACCTGCGTACGCTGGTCGGCGCTCGGAGCGTCGGGCCCGCTCGTGGCCGCCGGCGTCGCGGCGACCGGCGCCGGCCGGGGAGCCGGTGGCGTCGTGCCGGCGGCGGTCGTGGTGAGGCGGGAGACGCGGCGGGTGACGACCCAGGCACCGGCGAGGGTGAAGGCGAGCGTCGCACCGGCCAGGGCGAACGCCATCGACGCGGCGATCGGGGGCGTCGGATCGGGCCCGAGCAGCGTCGGTGGTTGGTGCAGGGTGCGCCACCAGATCACGGAGAAGTGCACCAGCGGCAGCATGACGAAGGCGAGTACGCCGAGCACGGCGGCGCGACGGGCGCGGCGATCCCGGTCGACGCCCAGCTCGCGGACGGCGAGGTAGCCGATGTAGACGAGCAGGAGCGCCGCCGCTGACACGAGCCGGGCGTCCCAGGTCCACCAGACGCCCCAGGTGACCCGGCCCCAGATGCTGCCCAGCGCAACAGCCAGCGCCATCATGCCGACGCCGAGTTCGGCGCAGGAGGCGGCCCAGTGGTCCCACCGCCGCCGCCCGGTCCACAGGTACGCCACGCTCGTCACCAGCAGGCCGGTGAAGGCAAGGTACGCCGTCCAGGCCGCCGGGACGTGGACGTACATCAACCTCTGCGACTCGCCCTGCACCGCGTCCGCCGGGGCGACGGCCACCAGCACGGCGGCGGTCACCGCCGCGCCGACCGCGCCAAGGCCGAGAGCGCGGTGCAGGTCAACCATGGCTTCCCTCTCCCCCAGTGGACGCATCCGGTCCAGGATGGCTTAACAGAAGCCACAAAGGAGGCATTTCGTCAAACCTCACCCGTGGGCACCACGGGGTGTCGCCGCCGCCGACACCCCGCACCAGCACGCCGGGCTCAGCCGCAGTTCCAGAAGACCAGCGGGTTGACCGCGAGCAGGACCAGACCCAACAGGAAGATCGCCGCGAGGCCCAGGCCCACGGCCCCGGCGAACCGGGCCAGCTCCGCGCCGGCGACGCCGCGCCGGCCGCCTCGCCGGAGCCGCACCGCCACCCACCCCGCGACCAGGGGCACCACGGCCAGCACGGCGTTGAGAGCGAGGATCGTGACGGGAACGGCCGCGCTCACCCCCCGCCCGCCGTTGCGCAGGTAGCAGCTGACATCCGCCACGGCGTAGCTCGCCGCCAGCGCGACCAGCCAGGCCACAGCCGGTCCGAGCAGGACGAAGGCGATGGCCCACGCGTCGCGCCGGTCCTGCCGCACGGCACCTCCTAACCGACCAGTGCGATGGACAGGGATCCGGCAGCCAGCGCCCACCATGCCGCGGTGAGCGACCAGTAGCCGGCCGCCACCTGCAGGAGCAACCGGAGGCGCCCGGGAGGCCCACCCGCCACCGCCCGCAGGTACGCGAGCCCGGTCGCCACCAGCGCGACGACCACCAGCGCCGCCTGGAACACCAGCACGAGGAGCACCATCGAGTCGTAGGCGTGCCGGGAGGGCTCGGGTGGCGCGGCGGCGTACACCGCGACAGTCAACGCCCCGGCCACCACACCGACCACCGTCACGCCCGCGAGCCCGGCCAGCGTCGCCCGGCGGTGTATCCGGGCGCGCGTGCTCAGCCAGAGAGCACCACCGGCGGCCAGGACGAGGGCCGCGAGCAGGCCGACCGGCAGCACCGCGGCCGGCCGCTGGGTCGGCGCCGGCGGCCAGGTGGCGGCGTTGACCTGGAGGAAGTGGTACGAGGCCAGGATGGTGCCACCGGCGGTGGCCAGCACGGCGATCGTGGCCATCGCCCCCCACCAGCCGATCGCCTGAACGCCGTGCACGTCCACGGCCAGGCCGCCGACGCGTACCCCCGCCCGTTCCGGCCACCGTTCGGCCTCGTTGCGGCGCAACCAGCCGGCGACGCCGATGGCGACGACCACCAGGGCTGCCACCGCGAGCGGGTACGCCTGGGCGATCAGGGCGGCGGCGGTCGCCGCCAGCCCCAGCGCCGGGACGAGGGGCCAGCGGGTGGGGCTCGGCAGGTGTACGACGGCCTCCGGCTCGGCCAGCAGAACGCTGGTCGTCGGGCTGGCCCGGAACTCCGCCGGCGCCCGGTCGAAGGCGCGGATCCGGTCGTCCCGGTCGGGTCGGTCGCGCTCCGGCTGCCAGAGCGGGTAGCGGCTGCCGACCACCGGGATCCGGGGGAAGTTCTCCGACGGCGGCGGCGACGGGACGGACCACTCCAGGCCGTCGCCCGCCCAGGTGTCGCTGCCCGCGGGGTCGCCGCGACGCCAGGCGACGGCGAGGTCGACGACGAACACCAGCACGCCGGCCGCCAGCAGGAACGCGCCCACGGTGGACAGCAGGTTGAGACCTCCGATGCCCAGGTCCGGCTCGTAGGTGTAGACCCGCCTGACCATGCCCCACATGCCGGACAGGTGCATCGGGAAGAACGTCAGATGGAAGCCGACGAACACCAGCGCGAACACGACCACGCCCGGCCGGTGGTGCAGTTGCCGGCCGGTCATCTTCGGCAGCCAGTGGTACAGGGCCGCGAAGAGCGGAAACAGCACACCACCGATGAGTACGTAGTGGAAGTGGGCCACGACGAAGTAGGTGTCGTGCACCTGCTGGTCGAACGGCACCGACGCGACCATCACACCGGTGATGCCGCCGGCGACGAAGGTCACGATGAACCCGACGACGAACATCATCGCCACCGTGAACCGCGGCCGGCCCAGCCAGATCGTCGCCACCCAGGCCAGGACCTGGATTCCGCTGGCGATCGCGATCGTCATGCTCGCGGCGGTGAAGAAGCTCATGGTCAGCGGTGGCAGCCCGGTGGTGAACATGTGGTGGACCCACAGGCCGAGACTGATGACCGCCGTCAGCACGAAGGCGAGCACCACGAACGGGTAGCCGACCAGCCGCTGGCGGGCGTGCACCTGCACCACCTGTGACACCAGTCCGGCCGCGGGCAGGAACATGATGTAGACCTCCGGATGACCGAAGATCCAGAACAGGTGCTGCCACAGCAGCGGGCTGCCGTCCTTCTCGGCCACGAAGATCGTGGCACCGAGCAGCCGGTCCATCTCCAGCATCCCCGTCGCGACCAGCAGCGGCGTGAACGCGAGGACGATCAGCGCGGACGCCGTCAGCATCGCCCAGGCGAACACCGGCATCCGGGCCAGCGACATGCCGGGTGCCCGCATCCGCAGCGTCAGCACCAGGATCTCCACCGCGGCGCCGATGCCGGACACCTCGACGAGCGCCAGCCCCCACAACCAGAAGTCCATCGCCGGACCCGGCGAGTAGGGGTCGCTGCTCAGCGGCACGTAGGCGAACCATCCCGCATCCGGTACGGCCGCGGCGGCGAAGCTGCTGTACAGCAGCACGCCGCCGAACAGGTAGCACCAGTAGTTGAACGCGTTGAACCGGGGAAACGGCTGGTCGCGGGCACCGAGCTGGACCGGTAGCAGGTAGTTGGCCAGGCCCTCGATGAACGGCACCACGAACAGGAACATCATCGTGGTGCCGTGCATGGTGAACAGGTCGTTGTAGGTCTCGGCGTCGAGGAAGTCGTTCTCGGGCCGGGCGAGCTGGACGCGCATCAGCAGCGCCTCGACGCCACCGACGAGGAAGAACACCCCCGCCGTGACCATGAACCGGCTGCCCACCGGTTTGTGGCTGACCACCGCCAGGCCGCCCCAGATGCCGCGTGGGTTACGCCACCTGTCGACGAAGTCGGGCCGGCCGCCGGTGGCGGCGCCCGGGACGCCGTGGGTGAGGGACACGTCGGCTCCTACTCGAGAGACCCGAGGTAGGCGAGCAGCGCCTGGAGGTCGTCGGGCGGCAGGTAGTTGTTCGGCATCCGCGCTCCCGGCTTGACCTGTTGCGGGTCGATGATCCAGCCGCCCAGGTGCCCCTTCGTGTTCGGGATGATGCCGGCGGCCAAGGTGTCCCGGCTGGCCAGGTGGGTCAGGTCGGGTCCGATCGCGCTGACCGTGGCGGTCCCCCGGATGGTGTGGCAGTAGACGCAGGACGCGGACAGGAACACCTGCCGGCCCCGAGCGGCCAGCGCGTCGGCCGGCTCTGCGGCCGACTCGCCCTGCGCGGCGAGCCACTCCTGGAATCTCGGCTCGTCGTCCACCACGACCCGGAACCGCATCTTGGCGTGCTGCAGGCCGCAGAACTCGGCGCACTGGCCCTCGTAGACGCCCGGCCGGTCCGTGTTGATCCACAGTGTGTTCGACCGGCCCGGGATCAGGTCGATCTTTCCGGCGAGCGCCGGTACCCAGAAGCTGTGGATGACGTCGGCGGTGCGGAGTTCCAGTCGTACCGGCCGGCCGGCCGGCACGTGCACCTCGTTGGCCGTGACCACGTTGCGCTCCGGGTACCGCACCTCCCACCACCACTGGTGTCCGATCACCTGCACGACCGTGGCCTCGGCCGCCGCAGGGGGATCGGCGTGCCGCATCGCGTCGACGGTCGCTCCGGTGAGAACGACGAGCACGATGCTGGGCAGCACGATCCCGCCCCAGATCAGGGGCGTGTTCTCCCAGCGCCGTCCGGCCAGCGGGTCGTGCCGGCCCGGCTGGCGGCGGTAGAGCGCGTACAGCGTCGCGGCGGTCACGACGACCCAGATGCCAGCGCCGAGCCAGAACATCAACCACCACAGCCCGGCGGCGCGACCGGCGTCGGCGCCAACCGGGGACAGCATCGACTGGTCGGGGCCGCACGCCGTGAGCGCGAGGGCCGTCACCGCGAGCACCGCGCCGAGCCGGAACAGCGGTCGGCTGCCCGTCGGGATCTCAGTCAATCCGGACCTCCTCCCGTTCGTCCCGGTGGCGCCGCCGGCGCCCGATCACGAACAGAGCGACCAGCCCGACGGTCCCCACCAGACCGTCCAGCAGGCCTCGGCGCTGCGAAGCCGCCCCGACAGCCGGGGGCGCGGACACCTCTTCGACGCTCACCCCCGGGTACGCGGTGGTGGCGGCGGTGACGGCGGACTGTCGGTCGGGGAAGGAGTCGGTACTGATCAGGCTGACGGCGCCCCGCTGCTCGACGTACCGCCACCGCCACCCTTCCTCGGCCCGCTGCCACAGCTCCACGTGGGCGTCATCGGGCACAACGGGACCTGCACCGGGTGGCATGCGACGGCCGGACCGGGACGCCACGTGCGCCGACGACCGCACCTCGGCCCAGCTCAGCGAGCCGAGTTTCTCGCCCGGCCGGTCCCGCAACCCCCTGGCGATCCAGTACGCCGCCGCGCCGATCACCCACGGCAGGGTCAGCAGCAGAATCCGCAGGACCGACGTGACTGTCGTGACGGACGCGTCCAGCATGTACGCGATGACGTCGTTGTTCCCGGCCGCCGTCAACACGCCGACGGCGGTCAGCGCGGCCACACCGACGCCGACGCGCACCGGGTGGTCGCGCGGCCGGTCGAGCAGGTGGTGCGGCGCACGGTCACGGGTCAGCCGTGCGTCCAGCAGCGGCCACGCGTACAGCCCGACAAGCGCCACCGCGAGGGCGAGGCCCGGCGGGAACTGCGACGGCACCAGGTGCCCGAAGATCCGGAACTCCATCGGCGGTGACAGGCGGAGGAACCCGTCGGCCCACGCGAGGTACCAGTCGGCCGCGGCCGGGGTGGTGGCCTGGGCCGGGTCGTACGGGCCGTAGATCCAGATCGGGTTGATCTGCACCAGCCCACCCAGGATGACGGCGGTGCCGGCCACGTAGCCGAACAGGGCGACCGTCCGGGCGGCGTAGCCGGGCCACAGCCGGGAGCCGACCGTGTTGCGCTCGGTGTGGCCGGGGCCCGGGAACTGGGTGTGGCGCTGCCGCACCAGGATCGCCATGTGCAGGGAGATGAGGCCGACCAGCGCCGCCGGTATCAGCAGCACGTGCGCGATGAAGAAGCGCGGCACCAGGAGATCACTGGGGTACTCGCCGCCGAACAGCAGGAAGGCCAGCCACCCGCCGACCACCGGGATCGACAGGACGACCGAGTAGGCGATCCGCACACCGGTGCCGGAGAGGAGGTCCTCGGACATCGAGTAGCCGATGAAGGCGGTGAGCAGAACCAGCGCGAGCAGGGTCACCCCCACGAGCCAGTTCACGTCCCGGGGACGGCGGAACGCCCCGGTGAAGAAGATGCGCAGCAGGTGCGCGACGACCGCGGCCACGAAGATCAGCGCGGCCCAGTGATGGGTCTGCCGCATGAGCAGCCCAGCCGGTATGTCAAAACTGAGCGCCACGGTGGACGCGAAGGCCGCGGGCACCCGCTCGCCGTCCAGCGGGGCGTAGTTGCCCCGGTACGTCGTCTCGGCGCTGCTGGGGACGAAGAAGAGGGTGAGGAACACACCGGTGAGCACGAGCACCGCGAACGAGTACAGCGCGATCTCGCCGAGCATGAACGACCAGTGGTCCGGGAACACCTTGGTCAGTGCCTTGCGCGCCAGGGGCCGGGCGCCGAGGCGCGAATCCACCGCGCGGACCAGCCGGGGGGCGATCACGGCCGGCTCCAGTACCCGGGGCCGGGCGGCGAGCTGAGTTCGCCCGCGGCGCTCAGGTAGCCGTCGGCGTCGACCCTGAGCGGCAACGACGGCAACGGACGGGCGGCCGGCCCGCTGACCGGACGGGCCCCGGCCCGAAGGTCGAACGCCGACTGATGGCACGGGCAGAACACCCGGCCGACGTCCGGCTCGTACTGCCCCACCGGGCAGCCGGCATGCGTGCACAACAGGGAGTAGGCCACCAGCCCGTCGACGCCGGCCGGGTCGGTGGCGGGAGCCGCCGGGTCGAGCCGGACGACGAACACCGGCGCTCCGGGCGCTTCCCGGTGGTCCTGCGGATAGGTGACGACGATGCTGTCGGGACCCACGTCGTCCGGCCGTACCGGCTCGTTTCGGGTGTCTACCAACCGGCGCCCCGCTCGCCACGGGGTCGCCCGCAGTTCCTCGACGGGGCCGCTGAAGCGTGGACCCACCAGCGAGCGGAGCGGAAACAACGCGGCGAGGCCCAGCGTGCCGACGGCGAGGAGAAGCAGGCGGCGCAGCCCGGGGTGCGACGCGGGGGACTCCTCGTGGATCACCGGAACCGGAAGGATGCGCGACCGGGTCGCCAGCTCGGGATTCGTCTCGACGTACCCGCCGGAGGGCAGGAGCCGGCGAGCCCAGACCGCCAGCCCGTGGGCCAGCGAGACGATCGCCAGGCCCAGTGTGACGCCCAGCCACTGGGTCCCGGCGTCCAGAACGTACGCCGCGGCGAAGCCGGCCGCCGCGACGGCGGCGAGCCCGAACATGACGGCCACCGGGCCGGTACCCCGACCAGCGCTCATCGACGGCTGCCCTGGGGCGCGCGCCGGGCCAGCCAGCGGGCCAGCAACACGAAGAGCAGCGCCGCGGCGACGAGCCCGACGGCACCCTCGTACAGCGGGCCGATCCGGCCCAGAGCCAGCCCACCGGGATCGACGTCCTGCCGCTTGTTCTGCAGCACCTCCACGTAGGTGACGAGTGCGTTCAGTTCCCGATCGTCGAGCAGGGACTCGGGGTACGCCGGCATCGCACCGGGTCCCACCCGGATCGCCTCCGCGACCTGGACGGCTGTCGCCTCGAACAGAGCCGGCGCCGTGCGGCCGCCGGAGAGCGCCCCGCCCGCCCCGGTAGCCGAGTGGCAGGTGGCGCAGTTGGCCAGGTACAGCGCCTGGCCAACGGAGACGTCGCCGGGCTCGACCGCCGGGATCGGTGGTCCGTCACCGAAACCGGCGACGTAGCGAACGAGCGCGTCGATCTCCTCCGGGCCGTAGACCGGGTCTGCCCGGCGGTCCACGTCCCGTGGGGACGCCGGCGGCATCCGGCCCGTGCTGACCTGGAAGTCCACCGATGCTGCACCGGCCCCGGCGATCGCCGGCCCCTTCGGAGTGCCGCCGCCCCGCTGCCCGTGGCAGCCGGCGCAGTCCCGGAAGTACAGGGACGCGCCTCGGCCGAGGTCCGGCGGCGACGGCGCGGCGTGGGCCGCCGCCATCGATGATCCCGGTGACGGAGCCGTCGGCGCTGCGGTCGGGACCACCGGGAGCAGGAGGAGCAGGCAGGCGGCGACGGCGGCCAGTCGGCCGACCCGCGCTGCGCGCCGGAACGGAGACCTGCCCCACGCGGTGGCCGGCACCGGACCCTCCTTCCGGAGTACAGGACGGACAGAGACGTCATTCGAGCGTGAACAGGAAGGCCGTGAGGTCCAGGGCATCGGCCTCCGTCACGCCCAGGTTCGGCATCGCCGTGCCCGGGTCCACCTCCTGCGGGTTCCGAATCCATCGCTGCATGTTGATGG
This sequence comes from Micromonospora sp. WMMD558, assembly GCF_049315255.1. Lineage (NCBI taxonomy): Bacteria > Bacillati > Actinomycetota > Actinomycetes > Micromonosporales > Micromonosporaceae > Micromonospora > Micromonospora sp. WMMD558. Next base: position 6,188,714 of record NZ_CP186061.1, read on the forward strand.
CGTTGTTGGTCAGCCGCCCACCGACGTAGGCGCGGGCGCCGATCCCCGTCAGCGGCGGGCCCACCCGGCCGTCGGCACCGGGCACGCCCGGCACGGCGTGACAGGTTCCGCAGCCGTAGTACTCGATCAGTCGGGCACCGCGCTCGACGTCACCCTCGACCACCTCGGGCGGCGGCGTGGGTGGCACGGTGGCGCATCCACCCGCTCCGGGGACGAGCGTCGCCGCCAGAGCCAGCGCCAGTCGTCGTTTCACCTCCACACCACCTAAGGCTTTTCCGATCCTGGTGGAACCCGGGGGCACAAGCTCGGTTCGGTCCGGACACGGCACGAGAGGGCCCGCATATGGACAAACATGAGGAAACGGATGATTGACGCCATCGTATAGGCCAGCGAATTGAGCCGGCGGGCGAACGCACCAGACTCCCCCGGGATCCTGGGGACAGCGCCGGATCGACCGAGCACCGCGACTGACGGTCCATATCGGTGCGGGACCGGTGACGCCAGCGGCTGGAGCCGAGCGTCGACCGCTGCGGCGTCCAGGACGCCTGGTGCGGATCGATCGCGATGACAACCGGGCAGATGCCCGGCTCGAGGTGGGTCCACCCCGTGCAATAACCCCGAGGCTACCTATGGTGGGCGATACTGGGTTTGAACCAGTGACCTCTTCCGTGTCAAGGAAGCGCGCTCCCACTGCGCCAATCGCCCGTGGCGCCCATCCCGACCCGGTTCAGCGGGCGGGCGGTTCGCGAGCGGACGACGGGATTCGAACCCGCGACCCTCACCTTGGCAAGGTGATGCGCTACCAGCTGCGCTACGTCCGCGTGCCGCCGGATCACCCCGGCAACGGGCTTCACTCTACCCGATGGCCAAGATCGCCCGACGGCCACCCCGCTCCGGGCGTGGTTGCGCAGGTCGCGCTCCGGGTACAGAGCACGGTCGACAGCGCACCACATCCCGAAGAAGGAGGCTGTCGTGGGTATCGGCACCAGCATCTTCCTGCTCGCGCTCGGCGCGATCCTCACCTTCGCCCTGGACGCCACGCTGGCCGGCATCGACCTCGACGTGGTCGGCTGGATCCTGATGGCCGCCGGCGTGCTCGGCCTGATCATGACGACGCTAGTGTGGGGCCGCCGCCGGCGGACGGTCGTCAGCACCAGCGAGGAGCCGGTCGAGTACCGGCGGGTGGAGGAGCGCCGCGACATCGCCCCGCCGCTCTGAGCCAGACCCCCTGCCACGCGTGACGCGCCGGCCACCCGCGACGGTGGCCGGCGCGCCCGGGTCCCCGGGTGCGGTCAGGATGCGGTGGTCACGAGAACATCGCCGCTGGTGCTGGCCGCCTCGATCCGCAGGGCCGAGCTGCCGCTCGCGGTCTGGCTGACCGGCAGGTCGCTGCGGGCCGTACCGCTGCGGCTGGACAGGTCGACGCGGGCGGTGACGCCCGGGCGGACACCCACCCGGATGGAGCCCGGCCCGGTGCGGACCTGGATCCGGCCGGTGACCGCCTCGGCGATGGCGACGCGGTTGGCCCCGGTGGTGAGGGACAGGTCGGCCTCGACGGTTCCGATGCTCACGGTGCCGCTGCCGGTGGTGAGCCGGGCGCCGCCGCCGCTGATGTGGCCGATCTCGACATGCCCCTGCCCGATGCGGGCGTCGAGCTGGCCACCGCTCTCGGCGAGCCGCAGCGACCCGTCCCCGTTCCGGATCTTGCATTTGCCGTCGACCCGGTCGGCGGTGAGGCCGCCGCCGCTGGCCTGGAGTTCGAGCGAACCGGCCCGGCCGCTGACGGTGAACTGGGCGTCGCTGCCGGTCAGCTGGATCTTCGAGCCCGGCCGGGCCCGGACGACGACCCGTACCGGCACCGGCCGCAGGCGCCGGCGGGGCGGCTGCACGACCAGCCGGCCGCGGGTGAAGTGGACCGTCGTGCCACGCAGCACGTCGGCGATCGCGTCGGCCGGCGTGTCACCGGACGCCGGCGACACCGCGACGGTGACGGCGTCGGTGTCCATCAGCTCCACCAGGACCTCGCCGGTGCCGAGGTGGACCTGGATGTCGGCCGGCCCGGGGCAGTTGAACGATTCGATGCGGACGGTGGAGTCGATGTCGGCCATGGCGGACCCTTTCCTTCGTCTGGGCGGCGATGCGGCGCGTGGTCGGTGGGACGGTGGTCGTGCGGGTCAGCCGACGACCCAGCCGCTGATCCGGCTGCGGACGAGGCCGGAGCGGCGGCCACGCCGCTCCAGCGACTCCTGCACGGACCGGACGAGCCAGGTGTTGAGCGAGACGCCCTGCGCGCCGGCGGCCTCCTCCGCCCGGATCTTCAGCTCCTCCGGCAGCCGCAGGGTGACCCGGCTGGTCTCCCCCGATACCTCCAGCGCCGCCGGCTCGGGGGCGGACTCGTCAGGTTCCGGGCGGTCGGTGACGACGACGGCGACGTCGCGGCCGTCGAGCCGGACCTCCACGACCGGCCCCGCCAGCCGGTCGGTGACCTCGGCGGCGAGGTCGGACAGGGCGGTGAGCAGCGCCAGCCGGGCCGCGGGTTCGAGCGCGGCGGCCAGCAGTGCGGCGGTGCGGCGGGTCTCGTCGTCCCCGGCGGCCCCCGTGCGGGCGAGAGCGGCGTCGAGGTCGGCGAGGTACGGTGCGAGGTTCATGACACCATGATGACGTCATTGACGACGTCAGTCAAGGATTGCTGACGTCATGATGACGTCAGACCGGACATGAGCGGGGCGGCCGGTGCCCACCGACCGCCCGCCGCCCCGCCCTGCTCAGGCCCGGACGGGCACCTGCACCTCGGACGTCACCGGGGCGTCCCAGTCGATGCGGTAACGCTGCTCGGGGCCGAGGGTCTTCTCCGGGTTGAGGAAGGTCTTCAGCGCGAGCGGCATCATGATCCGCATCATGGTCTTGGCGAACGAGCCCACCGTCTTGCTGTTCGTGGTGCGCTTGCCGCGCAGGATGATCTTCTCGACCCGCTCGCGGCGCAGCTTCTCGTACGCGGCGAAGGCGCTCGGCAGGTCGTCGAAGTCCCGCAGGCAGCGGGCCACCTGGACAGCGCTCTCGGTGGCCATCGAGGCACCCTGACCGGAACTCGGCGACGGCGCGTGCACCGCGTCACCAACCAGCACCATGCGGCCCCGGTACCAGTGCGGGACCGACGGCATGCTCTCGATCGACCCGATCGAGACCAGGGCCTCCGGGCTGGTGTGCTCGACCACCTGCCGGGCCGGCACGTCGTCGGCGAAGGTGGCACGCAACTCGCGCAGCCACTGCGACGCCGCGATCTCGTTGGCCTTCGCGTACGTCATCGGGCGCTTGTCCGGCACGTTGGCGAACCAGGCCGTCCGGCCGTCGGGCTGCACCCAGTACCCGAAGAACGCCTTCTTGCCGAAGACGAAGTACATCGAGTCCGGATCGGCGTCCGGCACCGCGTAGTCGGCGGCGGCGCCGAAGTTGAGCAGCGGCATCACCTCGGGGCGCGGCGCGTTCGGGTCGATCAGCGTACGCACGCGGGAGCGCACCCCGTCGCAGCCGACCAGCACGTCGCCGGTGGCGGTGGTGCCGTCCTCGAAGTGGGCCACGACCCCGTCCGCGGTCTCCTGGGCGTCGACCAGGCGCTTGCCGTACTCGATGCGCACGCCCTGGGCCTCCGCCCGGTCGTGCAGCACCCGGGAGAGCTCGTCCCGCCACAGACCGAGCGTGGTCGGCTGGACCGAGACGTGCGGGAACTCGCCGATGCGCACCCCGTAGCCGTCGCTGACCACCGTGCGGTTCATCGGGAGGCCGATGGACCGGACGGCGTCGTCGGCGCCGACCAGGCGCATCGCCTCCACTCCGTTGGGGGCGAGCGTCAGCGTGACACCGATGCCGTCGGCCACCGAGGGGTAGGCCTCGTAGACCGTTGCCTCGATGCCGGCCTTGCGCAGCGCCATCGCGGCCACCGGGCCGGCGACGCCGCCCCCGATGACCAGCGCCCTCTTCGCGGCTGTCATGTACGACTCCCCATGGTCTCCGGCCAGGACTTCAGGTAACCCGGCGCTGTGAACGACTGGTTCCGGTGCGTGACTTCACGATGACATCAGATGTGACGTCAGTCAAGAAAATATTGACGTCTACATGACGTCATTGAGATGTCGGGGCGGGATGCGGCCGGCACCCGCACACCCGGCGCGGCCGTCATGCCCGACCGCCCATGGCCTCCTGCCAGGACTTCACGTAGCCCGGCGCGGTGAGCGACTGGATCAACTCCGTGACGAACGCGCTCTCCGCTTCCATCAGCGCCAGTGCGTACCGCTCCTCGACCAGGAAGTACCACTCGACGCCGCGGGTGAGAGCGTCCTCGGTGGCCGCCCGACTCTCGTCGATCTTGACAGTCAGCGCCGCCAGCCGCTTCCGCAGCACCTCGACGACGTCGTCGGGCGGGAGCAGACTCAGCAGCGACAGCGCGACGGCGAAGTGCGGGTACTCCTCCCGCGGCTGCGCCAGCAGTGCGCGCAGCCAGTCGTGGAACTCGTGACGCCCCTCGTCGGTGATCTCGTAGACCGTGCGTTCCGGCCGCTGGCCGTCGCGCACCGTCTCCCGCTCGACGATGAAGCCCGCCCTGGTGAGCTGCTCGACCACCATGTAGAGCGAGCTCCGGGTGAACTTGATGTGTCGGTCCTTGCCGCTCTGCTGGAGCCGGCGCCCCAGCTCGTAGGGGTGCATCGGCTCCAGGAGCAGCCAGGCGAGAACGGCCAGCGCCAACGGGTTGGGCACGCGACGACGTCGCTCCACTGAGCACTCCTAAAGGTCGATGTCGACTATCCAGGATCGACCATTCGATGTCAACCAATCGCGGTCGTCGGGATGCGGACAGTGATCGACAGTCTGCGGCCGGCCGGCGGACGCCGGCTCGACCCCCGTCCGCACCACGCACGACCGCTCGGCCGGCGCCCGGACCGCGCCGACGAAACGCGAGCCCGGGTCCAGCGACGCTCGATCCGGGCGCGACACGGCTGCCCGACGCTACGGCCGGACCCGAAGTGACCGGCCCACCGCGCCGGACCTTCGAGGGCAGCCCCAGGCCCCATTCGCCGAGCCGGAGGTGACCTCCCATGGTGGACACGACCAGGTCCCCCGCCGCGGCGGCCGTCGCGCCGCCCCGCACCGACCCGACCGACCGACTGTTCACCAGCGGATGGTTCCGCAGCCTGTTCGTGGCCGAGCTGTGGGAGCGGTTCGGCTTCTACGGCATGCAGGCCGTCCTGGTGCTGTACGCGGTCGCCCCGACCGACCAGGGCGGGCTGGGCCTGAGCGCGGGCAGCGGCGCCGCCCTGTTCGGCGCCTTCATCGGCATCACGTTCATGTTCGCGCTGCCCGGTGGCTGGCTCGCCGACCGGGTGCTGGGCCAGCAGCGCGCCATGGTGGCCGGGCTCGCCCTGATCTCCCTCGGCTGCTTCACCCTCGCGCTGCCGCCGTCCCCGCTGACCCTGTTCGGCCTGCTGTTCATCTCCGCCGGCTTCGGACTGTTCAAGCCCAACCACCAGGCGCTGGTCAACATGCTCGCCGGCACCCCGGGGCGGCGCGAGGCCACGCTGGCCGCGTTCTTCGTCGGCATCCAGGCGATCGGCCTGCTGGCACCGCTGGTCGTCGGCGGGATCGGTGAGCGGGTGAGCTGGCGGCTCGCCTTCGCCACGATCGGCGCCGTCGTCGCGGTCGGCGTGCTCACCACGGCCGCCGGACGACGCGCCCTCGGCGCGGCGGGCGCCCAGCGGGCCCGCCCGCTGTCCCCGGCCGAACGCCGGACCCTGCTGCACCGCCTGCTCCCGGTCGTCGGCGTGCTCGTGCTGCTGCTGGTCGTCGGCCTGAGCGCCGGCGTGGTCCCGCCGCAGGCCGCGCTCGGGATCGTCGGCCTGCTGCTCATCGCCGCGCCGTGGGGCGCGTACCGGCGGCTGCGCCGCAACCCGGAGCTGACCGGGAACGACCGGTGGCGCCTGTCGGTGATGCTGCGGCTGATGCTGGCCGCCACCATCTTCTGGCTGCTGGCCGGGCAGGACGGCTCGGTGCTGACCCTGTTCGCCAAGGACTCCACCGACCGCACCGTCCTCGGCTTCACCTTCCCGGCGAGCTGGTTGCAGGGCGCCACCCCGCTGTTCATGCTGCTGCTCGCGCCGCTGATCGCCTGGCAGCTGACCCGGCTCGGCGCGCGGGTCGCCGTACCCGACAAGTTCGCCTTCGGTCTCCTGCTCGCCGGGGTCAGCTTCCTGGTGATGACCGCGGCGTCGGCGCTCGCGGCCGGCGGCGACCGGGTCTCGCCGCTCTGGCTGCTCTCGGTCTACCTGCTGCACGCCCTCGGCGAGATCGTGGTGGCCGCGGTCAGCATCAGCGCCATCGCCGACCTCGTCCCGCGGGCCTTCCTGGGCCAGGCGATCGGCGTCTACTGGCTCTTCGCCGCGCTGGGCGGCGGCCTGAGCGCCCAGGTGGGCGCGCTGATCGACGTGCTCTCCGGGCCGGTGTACTACCTCTCGCTCGCCGTGGTCGCGCTCGCGATCGGCGCCCTGTTCGTGGCCTTCCGCCGCCGGCTCAACGCGCCGTTCGTCGACGACGCGCCGCGCCCGGCCGCGCCGGTGCCGGCGCCGCGCGCCGCCCGCCCCGCGGGCCAGCAGTGACGGGCGGCCCGAGCGAACCTCCACGGAGTCTCGACGTCCAGCCGCAAACCTTGGAGCCGGCCCGGACCGGGCCGGCCGGGCACGGAAGGGGTCAGTGGTGACGAAGATCAACCTCGATGACGTACGGCGTCTGCTGCGCGAGAGCGCCGGCGTCGACGAGTCGATCGACCTCGACGGCGACGTCGGGGACCTGGAGTTCCAGGACCTGGGGTACGACTCGCTCGCGGTGCTGGAGCTGACCGCCCGCATCGAGCAGGAGTACGGGGTGAAGGTCCGCGAGGACGACGTGACGGAGCTGACCACCCCGGCCCGCCTCGTCGACTACGTCAACCGGCACGTGGTGGTGCCGTGACGGTGACCGTACGGCCGGTCGGCCCCGGATCCGGTGGGTCGACGTGACACCCCTGCTGGTGGCCATCGCCCTGGTGGCCAACGGCGTGGCGGTGGGGGTCATGGTCTCCACCGTCATCGGCCTGGCACCGATGACGCTGGCCGTGCCGTACCAGACGTACGTCGGGACCGTGCAGTTCCTCTGGAAGCGGTACGACCCGCTCATGCCGGCACTGAACGCGGCGGCCTGCGTCCTGGACCTGGTGCTCGTCGCCACCGTCGACGACCCCACCGGCCGGGCGCTGTTCGGCACCGCCGGCGCCCTGCTGGTGGTGGTCATGGCGATCTCGGTCGTGAAGAACGTGCCGATCAACCGGTACGTCATGTCGCTCGACCCGCAACGCCCGCCCGCCGACTGGGCGCGGGCGGACCCGCGGGTCCGCTGGCGGAACTGGAACCTGCTGCGCACGGCGCTGGCCGTGCTGGCGTTCGTCGTGAACGTGAGCGCCGTGGCGGTGCTGCTCGGCGCCACGGCGAACCCCTGAAACCCTCGGAAGGAGACACCGTGGACGTTGCCGGGAAGAAAGTGCTGGTGACCGGCGGCAGCCGGGGCATCGGGCGGGCGATCGTACTGTCCTTCGCCCGCGCCGGAGCCGACGTCGTGACCTGCTACCGGACGGAGAGCGAGGCGGTCGGCAGCCTCGTCGAGGAACTCAAGGCCACCCCCGGCACGCACCACGTGGTCCGGGCCGACGTCACCAAGGCCGAGGACGTCGCCGCGCTGGTCGAGGAGGCCCGGCTGCGGTTCGGGCGCCTCGACGCGGTGGTCAACAACGCGGGCGTGATCAGCCACGTGCCGTTCGCCAAGCTCCCCCTGGACGAGTTCCGGTCGGTGGTCGACAGCAACCTGACCGCCGCCGCCCGGGTGATCCAGGCGGCGCTGCCGCTGCTCGGCGCGGGCGCGTCGGTGGTCAACGTCGGCTCCCGGGTGGCGACCGTCGGCATCCCGCTGCGCGCCCACTACACCGCCGCCAAGTCCGGCCTGATCGGGCTCACCCGCTCGCTCGCCAAGGAGCTGGGCCCCCAGGGCGTCCGGGTCAACGTGGTGGCCCCCGGCCCGGTGCAGACCGAGGCCGAGACGCCGCCGGCGGTGCTGGAGCGCTACAAGAACCTGATCCCGCTCGGCCGCCTCGGCGAGGCCGACGAGATCGCCTCCGTGGTCCGGTTCCTCGCCAGCGACAGCGCGAGCTTCGTCAACGGCGAGACCATCAACGTCGACGGGGGGATCTGATGGCCGCCGACGAGGACCGGTCGGAGGTCTTCCGCGTCATGCTGCGGATGCACATCCACCCCGGCATGGAACGGGAGTTCGAGCAGACCTGGCACAAGGTCGGCAGCACCATCGTCCAGCACCCCGCGAACCTCGGGCACTGGCTGTCCCGCAGCGCCGAGGAGGAGTCGGTCTACTACGTGGTCAGCGACTGGGTCGACGAGCCGCGCTTCCGCGAGTTCGAGCACAGCGAGGCGCACGTGCAGCACCGCACCAAGCTGCACCCGTACCGGTCCGGAGGGTCGATGACGACCATGCGCGTCGTGTACGGGATGACCGGCGCGGCGGCGGCCCGGTGAGCCGGGCCGTCCCCACCACGGCACGACGAAGGGAGGCACCGACGTGGGTTCGCTCGCCGCGAAACGGATCCTGATCACCGGTGGTACGCGCGGCATCGGCCGCACCACCGCGCTGGCCGCCGCCCGGGCCGGCGCGCGCCTGGTGGTGTGCTACGGCCACGACCGCGAGCACGCCGAGGAGTTCGCCCGGGAGCTGGAGAAGGAGGGCGCCGGCCACCGGGTCGTCCAGGCGGACGTCACCGACGAGCAGGACGTCACCCGCCTGGTGGAGGTCTGCCGGGAGACGCTCGGCGGCCTGGACGCCGTGGTGAACAACGCCGGGGTCGACGGGCGGGCGTCCCTGGAGGAGCTGACGCCCGAGGAGTGGGCACGGGTGGTCGACATCAACCTGACCGCCGCGTTCCTGGTGACGAAGGCGGCGCTGCCGCTGATCGTCGACGGCGGTTCGGTCGTCCTCGTCGGCGCGTCGGCCGCGCTGCGCGGACGGCCGCACAGCGCCCACTACGCGGCGTCGAAGTCGGCGCTGGTCGGGCTGACCCGCTCGGTGGCCCGGGAGGTCGGCGACCGGGGCGTCCGGGTGAACACGGTGGCCCCGGGTGTGATCGTCACCGAACCCGGCGGCGGGCCACCGCCACCGGTCGCCGAGCTGATCAAGGGGATGACCGCGCTGCGCCGGCTGGGCGAACCCGACGAGGTGGCGGGGCCGGTGCTCTTCCTCGTCGGTGACGAGTCCCGCTACGTCAGCGGGAGCATCCTGCACGTGGACGGAGGAATCTGATGCCGTACGCCGCCATCACCTACCGGGTCAAGCCCGGTCACGAGGACGAGATCGCGGAGATCTTCGCGAACTTCCGGCGGGTGGACTCGCCGGTGCTGCGCGACGAGGACGGCACCGAGGTGGGCGAACTGCTCGGCACCGCGGTGTTCATCCGGGACGACCTGATGGTGCGGGTCATCCACTACCAGGGCGACTTCGCCGCCATCGGCCGGCACATGGCGAAGCAGCAGGGTGTGCACTCGCTGGAGAGCAAGCTCGCCCCGTACCTCGCCGAGCAGCGGGACACGAAGACCACCGAGGGCTTCCAGACGTACTTCCGCAACGCCACCATGCGCTGCATCTCGCAGCTGTCGCGCGAGGAGTACGTGCCCCCGCAGCCGGCCTGAGCACGGCGGAAGCGGCGGACCGGTCCGGTCCGCCGCTTTCGTGCGTGCCCACGACGAAGGCCCCGTCCACCAGGGACGGGGCCATCGTTCTCGTCGTCAGCCGGCGAGGCGCAGCCGCTCGGCGTCCTCGACGGCCATCTCGTCGACCAGGCCGGTGGTGTGCTTCGCGGCCCGGAAGACCGGGTTCGCCACCACCCGGCGGAGGAAGTCGCGAGTGGTGTGCACCCCGCGACCGGTCACCCGGAACTCGGCCAGCGCCCGGTCGACCCGCTCGATCGCCTGGCGCCGGTCCGGCGCCCACACGGTCACCTTGGCGAGCAGCGGGTCGTAGTCGGCGGTGACCCGGAAGCCCGGGAAGCCGTGGGTGTCCACCCGGACGAACGGCCCGCTCGGCGGCAGGAACTCGTCGAGCACCCCGGGCGTGGGCAGGAAGCCCCGCTCCGGGTCCTCGGCGTTGACCCGCACCTCGATGGCCACCCCCCGCGGCTGCACGTCCTCCTGGGTGACCGACAGCCCGTACCCGGCGGCGACCCGCAGCTGCTCGCGGACCAGGTCGATGCCGGTCACCTGCTCGGTGACCGGGTGCTCGACCTGGATCCGGCAGTTGACCTCCATGAAGACGAAGTCGCCGTCGTCGCCGACGAGGAACTCGTACGTGCCGGCGCCGGCGTAGCGCACCTCCCGGGCCGCGTGCACCGCCGCCGCGCGGATCCGGTCGGCCAGCTCGCCGGGCAGGCCCGGCGCCGGTGTCTCCTCGATCAGCTTCTGGCGGCGCCGCTGCACCGAACAGTCGCGCTCCCCGAGGTGGATGACGTCGCCGTTGCCGTCGCCCAGCACCTGGACCTCGACGTGCCGGGCGTTCTCCAGGAACTTCTCCAGGTAGAGGCGGGGGTCGTTGAAGGTCGCCTGGGCGACCGCCCGCAGCCGGGCCCAGGATCGACCGAACTCGCGCGGGTCACGAACCACGGTCATCCCCCGGCCGCCGCCGCCCGCCGTCGCCTTGATGATGACCGGGTACCCGATGAGCGCGGCGACCTCCCGCGCCTCCTCCAGCGAGGCGGGCGAACGGGAACTGCCGGGCAGCACCGGCAGGCCGGCCGCCCGGGCGATCTCGCGGGCCTGCGCCTTGTCCCCGAGGCGGCGCAGCAGCGCGGCCGGCGGGCCGACGAACGTGAGCCCGTTCGCCTCACAGATCTCCGCGAAGTCCGGGTCCTCGGAGAGGAACCCGTAGCCGGGGTGTACCGCCTCGGCACCGCTCTGGAGCGCGGCGGTGACGATGGCGGCGGGGTTCAGGTAGCTGAGCCGGGCCGCCGACGGGCCGATCCGGACGCACCTGTCGGCGTACCGGGCGATGGCCGAGTCGCGGTCGCTGTCGGAGCAGACCGCGACGGTGCGGATGCCCATCTCCCGGCAGGTCCGGGCGACCCGAAGGGCGATCTCGCCCCGGTTCGCGATCAGCACGGTGGAGAACACGTGTCCTACCTCCTGGTCCGCGTCACGGCGCATCCGCCTCCGGGGGCGGCGCCAGTACGAAGAGCACCTCGCCGTACTCGACCGGGGTGCCGTCGGCCACGCGGACCTCGACCACGCGGCCGGGCCGGTCGGCCTCCACCGGGTTCATGAGCTTCATGGCCTCGACGATCGCCACCTGCTGACCCGCCGCCACGTCCTGGCCCACCTCGACGAACGGTGGCGCCCCGGGCCCGGGGGCCCGGTAGAAGGTGCCCACCAGCGGCGCCGCGATGGTGAACGTGCCGTCCGCCGGGGGCGCCTCCCCCGGGTCGCCGGCGGCGGCCGGCGCCGCCACCACGACCGGCGCGCCGGCCGGCGTGTCCGGCCACTCCAGCGCCACCAGCAGCTCGCCGGCCTGCACCCGGACGCTGCGCAACGGCGCCGGGGCGGCCCGGGCCAGCTGGGTCGCCTGCCGGCACAGCTCGTCGATGCCGTGCGAGGTCGTGTCGGTCACCTCGTTGGTCATTGCCACCTCGACTCCTCGGTGCCGAACCGCCGGAACCGTCGCCGGCGGCGGGCCACCAGATCCGTCGCCGCGACGGCGGCGATCTCCTGAAGGGACTCGATCAGCGCGGCACGCAGCGAGTCCGCCGCGGTGACCGGATCCTCGTGCGCGCCGCCGGGCGGCTCGGGCACCACCGCGTCGACGATGCCGTGACGCAGCAGGTCCCGGGAGCCGATCTGCAACGCCGCCGCGGCCCGGGGCGCGGCGGCCGGATCCTTCCAGAGGATCGCGGCGCACCCCTCCGGGCTGATCACCGAGTACATGGCCCCGGCGCAGGCGAGGACGCGGTCGGCGACCGCGAGGGCCAGCGCGCCGCCGCTGCCGCCCTCGCCGGTCACCACCGCGACGACCGGCACCGGCAGCCCCGACATCAGCCGGATCGTCTCGGCGATGGCCCACGCCTGCCCGCGCTCCTCGGCGTCCACCCCGGGATGGGCGCCCGGGGTGTCCACCAGGGTGACGACCGGCAGGCCCAGCTTGGTGGCGAGCCGCATGAGCCGGGCCGCCTTGCGGTAGCCCTCCGGCAGCGCCATGCCGAAGTTGCGCTGGATGCGTTCGGCGGTGTCCCGGCCCTTCTGGCTGCCGATCACGACCACCGGCCGGCCGTCGAGCCGCCCGATCCCGCCGACGATCGCCGGGCAGTCGCCCGAACTCCGGTCGCCGCGCAGTTCCAGGAAGTCGTCGAAGACCTGGGCGATGTAGTCGAGGGTGGTGGGGCGTTGCGGATGCCGCGCCGCCGCCACCACGTCGGCGGCCTCGCGGACGGGCAGCTCGGCGGGGTCGCGGACGAGGCGTACCCGGGTCGGGGCCGCGGCCGACGGGGTGCCCGGCGCGGCGGCGGCCAGCAGCCGGGCGAGGGTCGGACGCAGCGCCGAGCGCGCCACCACCGCGTCGAGCAGGCCACGGGCCAGCAGGAACTCGGCGGTCTGGAAGCCCTCCGGGAGCTCGTGGCCGATCGTCTGCTCGATCACCCGCCGGCCGGCGAAGCCGACGCGGGCGCCGGGCTCGGCGATGACGACGTCGCCGAGCGTCGCGAACGACGCCGCCACCCCGCCGTACGTGGGGTCGGTGACCAGGCAGATCGTGAGGACTCCCGCCTCGTCGAGCTCGGCCATCGCCTGGCTGGTCTTGGCCATCTGCATGAGGGCGAGCGCGCCCTCCTGCATGCGCGCCCCGCCGGAGGCGGTGACCAGCAGCAGCGGGCGGCGGGTGTCGCGGGCGGTCTCGGCGGCGGCGGTGATGGCCGCGCCGACCCCGACGCCGAGGCTGCCGCCGAGGAAGCGGAAGTCCATCACGGCGGCGACCAGCGGGTGGCCCAGCAGGGTCCCGGTCACGCAGGTGACCGCCTCCGCCTGGCCGGTGGCGCGGCGCGCGGCGTGCAGCCGGTCCGGGTACGGGTGGGAGTCCACGAAGCCGAGCGGATCCTCGCGCACCGCCGGTGGTTCCAGCGGCCGGACGGATCCCGGGTCCAGCAGCTGCTCGATGCGTTGACCGGCGGTGAGTCGGCTGTGGTGGCCACAGCCGGGACACACCCGCAGGTCCCGGTCGAAGCGCGGGCCGTAGGTCAGGCCCCGGCAGGTGCCGCAGCTGACCCACTCCGGCGCGGATGAGGGCAGTGTGGAGACGGTCACACCGGAAGCGTGACTCCGGAGCCTCAAGGCGTGTTGGACGCGGGCTGAACCGGGGCCCGGCCACCGGGGCGGACGTCCACCGGCTCTCGAGGACCGGCCGTGATCCTGCTGTGCGGGTGCGGCAGGCCCCACGGGCACGGGCGGCACAGCGCCGCCGGAGAGGGAGGACCGGATGCCGAGCGACCGGGCGGTGGGCCGGGAGCCCACCGACACGTACGACGAGACGATCCCCGTCCTGGTGGTCGGGGGTGGCTACGCCGGCCTCGCGTCGGCGCTGTTCCTCGCCCACCACGGGGTGGCCTCGGTGCTGGTGGACCGGCACCCGGGCATCTCGATCCAGGGCCGCGCGCGGGGGATCAACCAGCGGACGATGGAGCTCTACCGGCCGCTCGGCGTCGAGGACCTGATCCGGCGGGCGGGCCGGCCGTTCGACGACGAGGCGGGCGTGGTCCGCTGCGAGACCCTCAGCGGGGAGTGGACCTGGCTGCTGGCCGACGACACGCGCAAGCCGCTGCCCGAGCTGACCCCGGCCGAGTTCGTGATGGCCGACCAGCGCAGCGTCGAGCCGATCTTGGTCGACGCGGCCCGCGAGCGCGGAGCGGACATCCGCTTCGGCACCCGGTGCGTGTCGGTGGACGCCGACGACGACGGCGTGACAGCGGTGATCGAGGACGTCGCGAGCGGCGACCGCCGTACCGTCCGGTCCCGCTACCTGGTGGCCGCGGACGGCTTCCGTGGGCGGACCCGGGAGGCGGTCGGGATCGACCGCGCCGGGCCGGGGGTCACGCAGCACTGGGTGACGTTCCTGGTCCGGGCCGACCTCACCGGGATCGTCCGCCAGCGGGCGATGTTCTGGATCGTGGTGAACGACGAACTCGGGCTGGGGTCGTTCCTGACCACGTCGGTCCCGGACCAGTGGGCGATGAGCGTGAGCTTCGACCCGGCGCGTACCCCGGTGGAGTCGTTCACCCCGGACCGCTGCCGGGAGCTGGCCCGGTCGTTCCTCGGGACCGACCGGCCGGTGGCGGTGCTCGACGTCGCCGCCTGGGAGGAGGCGGTCGGGGTCGCCGACCGGTTCCGGTCCGGGCGGGTGTTCCTCGTGGGCGACACCGCGCACGTATGGCCGCCGGCCGGCGCGATGGGCGCCAACGCGGCCGTCCAGGACGCCCACAACCTGGCCTGGAAGCTCGCCGGTGTGCTCGGCGGGTGGGCCGGTGGGGGCCTGCTCGACACGTACGAGGCGGAGCGCCGACCGGTGGCGCTCGCCCTGGCCGACATCACCGTCGCGCGGCAGCGGGCCCGCTTCGGCGAGGACCCGGGGACCGAGGACGTCGACGACGTGCTCTGCACGCTCGGGCAGCGGTACCGGTCCACGGCGACGGTCGGTGCGGCGCACGACACGGTGTACGGGCGGGAGCTGGCCACGCGTGCCGAGCCGGGCCTGCGGGCGCCGCACCTCTGGCTGGACCGCGGCGGGCGGCGCATCTCGGTGCACGACCTGTGCCACGACGCGTTCGTGCTGCTGACCGGGAGCGCGGCGGTCCGCTGGGACGGGGTGGGGTCGCTGGTGGCCCGGGAGCTGTCGGTGCCGCTGCGGGCGTACCGGATCGGGTCGGCCGCGGCCGGCGCGGACCTCGTCGACGTCGAGGGCGTCTTCGCGGCCCGGTACGACGCGGCCGGGGCGACGCTGCTGCGCCCGGACGGCCACGTGGCCTGGTGCTGCGGGGACGCGGTGGTCGATCCCGCCGCCGCGCTGCGGGAGGCCTTGCGGACGGTGCTCGGCCGGGCCGGGTGACGCGACGCGGCCCGGCGGGCCAGGCGACGATCCGGTGGGCGGTCCCGCACGCTCACCGGATCAGTACGTGAGGGCCCGCCTCAGTAGGTGGCGGTGACCTCGTAGACGCCGAACGGCCGGGGACCGGGTACACGCTGGTAGTCGCGCAGCGGCGCGGTGGTGTCCCGGTGGGTCGCCCCGGCCTCCCAGGAGCGGAAGGCGTCCA
Source organism: Micromonospora sp. WMMD558 (assembly GCF_049315255.1). Taxonomy (NCBI): domain Bacteria; kingdom Bacillati; phylum Actinomycetota; class Actinomycetes; order Micromonosporales; family Micromonosporaceae; genus Micromonospora; species Micromonospora sp. WMMD558. The sequence goes on from NZ_CP186061.1 coordinate 6,204,129, forward strand.
GGCTGGTCCACTCGCTCATCACGACGAACGCGCGGTCGTCGTCGGCGGCGCGGAGCAGCTCGTTGCGCAGCAGGCCGGGGGTTCCGGCCAGATCGCGGCTGATGCGGTGGTACGCGGCCGCCACCGCGTCCGGCTCACCCGAGGGGGCGGCGGCGTAGACCAGGACCCGAACCCGGTGCGGACCGGCCGGTGCGGCGCCCTCCGGCCCGGCCTCGTCGGACGTCGGCCGTGCCACCTGGTCGGACATGCGGGCCACCCCTCCCTCGTACGCCACGGCGTGGCGGCGCCCCCGCCCGGGGCCGCCTGCACAGGACACCCCGACCCGCTGGGGGGCGGCTGAAGCCGGGCTCGGTACGCCCGCGCCGGCGGGGCCGTCCTCGAGGCGTGCTCGACAGCCGCCGGACGCCGGCAGGGGCGGAAAATGGTGGGCTCGGCGCGATTTCCGTCAGGCGGCGCAAAAGGGACAGCATCGATGACGGTTTTTGTCCAGAGTGCCGGTGGAACCACTGATTATGTGCCACCTCATCCGGTCTCCACCGGCCTCGGTTGACAGTTAGTCGACTCTTGCACACCCGCGCGATTAGCACGGAACCTACCCGCGGGAAACGTCAGACAGTTGACCCACGAAACCTTGACCGTGCAGGGGTCACAACTTACAGTCTGTAGCAGTTGCGCCACGGAGCATGTCGATCATGCCGCCGATCGGCCGGACAAGGTGTCTGGGGGTTGATTTACCACCACAATTGCCCAAGATGTCCCGCCTTTCGGACGAGCGTTAACGCCGCACCATTTCCTGGGGGAGCTTAATGGTGTTCCGCATTCTTGGCCCACTGTCCGTTACTCACGAGGACCGGGATATCACCCCGACCGCACCGAAGGTTCGCCAGGTCTTGGCTTTTCTTCTGGTGCGCCGTAACCAAGTCGTGCAGGTCAGCGAATTCGTTGACGAATTATGGGGGGACAATCCGCCGGACAGCGCGATGACAACCCTCCAGACGTACATCTACAAGCTGCGCAAGGACGTCCTGGACCCGTCCGGGCTGGCGCGGCTGCACACCCAGTCCTGCGGCTACCTGCTGGACGTCAACGACGATGAGATCGATGTGTGTCACTTCGAGCGGCTCGCCCAGCAGGGCCGACTCGAACGGGAACGCGGCGACGCGCAACGCGCCAGCGAACTGCTCACCGAGGCCCTCGCGCTCTGGCGTGCCCCGGCCCTGCTCGGCGTCAACGCCGGCGAGATCCTCTCCGCCCACATGACCCGCCTCGAGGAGAACAAGCTGCGGGTGCTCGGCATGCGCATCGAGGCGGACATGCAGCTCGGCCGCTACGAGGAACTGATCAGCGAACTGAAGGAACTGGTCCGCAACTATCCGCTGCACGAGCGGTTCCACGCCAACCTGATGACCGCACTGGACCGGTCGGGCCGGCGGTACGAGGCGTTCGAGGTCTACCGGCGGCTTCGGGAACTGCTCATCGACGAGCTCGGGCTGGAACCGTCCCCGGCCGTCCAGCGGCTGCACCGGTCCCTGCTCAACGCCGAGCCGACGGAGAACCGGCCGGCGCCCCGCCCGGCGGCGTCCGCCGAGCGGGCACCCGCCCGTACGGCGGTGCCCGCGCAGCTGCCACCGGACGTCCCCGACTTCACCGGCCGGGAGGCGGTGGTACGCCAGATCACCGCCGTCCTCGCCGCCGGGCAGGAACACCGCACCGCGCCGGCCGCCGTGTCGATCTGCGGGTTGACCGGTGTCGGCAAGACGACCCTGGCGCTGCACGTCGGGCACCTGGAGAAGGCCCGGTACCCGCACGGGCAGCTCTTCGCCGACCTGCGGGGCTCGTCCCGCAACCCGACCGCGCAGCTGGACGTCCTCGCCGGGTTCCTGCGGGCCCTGGGCGTGCCGGAGCAGCAGATCCCACCCACCGTGGAGGAGCGGAGCAGCCTCTACCGCACCTGGACCAACGGCCGGCGGCTCCTGGTCGTCCTCGACGACGCGGCCAGCGCCTCCCAGATCGCCCCGCTCGTACCGGCGACGTCGGAAAGCGCGGTCGTGGTGACCAGCCGGTGGGGCCTCCAGGTCCTGCCCGGCGTCCAGGTCACCAAGCTCGACGTGATGACCACCGGCGAGGCCGTGGCCCTGCTGCGGGCCATGGTGGGTCCGTCCCGGGTGGACGCCGAGACGGAGGAGGCCGAGCGGATCGCCGACCGGTGCGGCCACCTGCCGCTGGCGCTGCGCTGCGTCGGCGCCCGACTCGCCGCGGCGCCGACGTGGTCGCTGCGGAAGATGGCCAACCTGATCGAGTCCGGGCCGGCCGCCCTCGACCAGCTGCGGTTCGCCGAGTTCGACGTCCGCACCAACTACGACGAGACCTACTACCGGCTGGAGCCGCACGACCGCAGCGCCCTGCGCCTGCTCAGCCTGCTCCCGCCGCCGCACTTCACCGCGGCCACCGCGGCCAACCTGCTCGGCAGCGCCGCCGACGCCGTGGAGACGCAGCTCGGTCGCCTGGTCGCCTGCAACCTGCTGGAGGCGCGGGCGGACGAGGGCGTGGTCCGCTACCAGCTACACCGGCTGACCCGCCTGTACGCGCGGGAACGCCTCAACCACGAGTTCATCGAGCCACGGCTCGGAACGAACGTCTGAGCTCGCGGACGGGTGCCGGAGGTCAGGCTCCACCATCGACCGGCAGTCCCGCCGGTGTGGCACCGTCACCCGCCCGTCCCGTCGCAGCCGCCGCCCGGCCGTCCCGCCGGGCTAAGGGCCCGGCCGTCCCGCCGGGCCCGTCGCGCGCCGGGCCGTCACCTTTGATCGACTCGATGCCGCCGGCATGGCGGTGTCCGGCGCGGTTGACCGCGCTGTGCCGCCGGCACCCGGTCACCGCCCGCCGGCGGTCCGGACGATCTCGCCGTTGACGTTGCCGTTGGCCGCCGAGCCGAGGAAGACCACCAGCCGGGCCACGTCCTCAGCGGTGCTGAGGCGGCCGCTCGGCGTGTCCCGGGCGGCCTGCGCGACCAGCTCCGGGTCGACGTTGTCGAGGCTCTCGGTCAGCGTCCCGCCCGGGGCGACCACGTTCGCCAGCACACCGTCCCGGGTCCACATCAGACCCCGGACGAAGCCGTGCAGCGCCGCCTTGGCGGCGCCGTAGACCTCCGAGCCCGGGTTGCCGTGCAGGGCGGTGACCGAGGAGAGCAGGACCACCCGGCCCCACCCGCGCCGGCGCATCCCGCCGAGCACCTCCCGCACCGTCCACAGGTGGCCCTCCACGTTCTCCCGGAACCGCCCCAGCCACTCCTCCAGCGGCAGGTCCTCGTACCCCGGCAGGTCCTCCGGGTTGATCCACACCCAGGTCTGGGCGTTGGCCACCAGCACGTCGACCCCGCCCCAGCGCTCCTCCACCCGGCGCACCGCCGCCCGTACCGAGGCGGGGTCGGCGAGGTCGTACGGCACCGCGAGCGCCCGCTCCTCCCCGCCCAGCTCCTTGACCACCTGCTCGGCGGCCGCCTCGGAGGTGTGGTACGTGACGGCGACCCGGGCGCCCTCGTCGGCGAAGGCCCGGGCGGTGGCCCGGCCGATCCCCCGGGTCGCCCCGGTCACCAGCACCCGCTTGTCCGTCAGGCCGAGATCCATGGCGTACCCCTCACGACGTCGTCGACCGGCACGGCCGTGCCGGAGGTCACTCTCCGTCGCCGGGCTCGACGGCGGCTCGGGACGGCGCCACCAGGACCGGCGTCTGCTCCAGCGGGGGTCAAGCCGCCCCCGATAGCGTCCGCCGCGACCATCCCGCCTGGACTTGAGGACGGCCGATGCCGCTGCACGACGAACTGCGGGAGATCCGCGATCCGGTGCTGCGCAAGGTGCAGGACCACCCCTTCTGGTCGGGGATCCGGGACGGGTCCCTGCCACCGGCGGCGCTGGCCCACTTCCTCGCGCAGGACACCGGGTACCTGCTCCCGACGTACGCCCGGGCGTTGGCCCGCTGCGCGGCGGCGGCCGACGCCGACGCGCACACGCTGCTGCTCGGCCAGTCGGTGGCCGGCACCCTCGACGCGCGCGACCGGCTGCGCGCCAACAGCGCCGCCCTGGCCGCGACCACCGGTCTGCCGGACACCCTCGGCGACCCGCCCGTCGACCCGGTGACCCGGGCGCACACCGCGTTCCTCACCGCCGCGACCGCCGACTCCTTCGCCGGCGGGGTGGGCGCGCTGCTGCCGATGGTGTGGTTCAACGCCGAGGTCTCCGACCGGCTGCTGCGCGACACCGAGGCCGACTCGCGCTACCGGCCGTGGGTGGAGGCCTACCACCCCGGCGAGTCCTACCGGTACGCCGTGCAGGCCTTCCTCGACATGGCCGACGACATCGGCATGAACGGCACGGTCCGACAGCGGGCCGAACTCATCGAGCAGTTCTCCATCAGCATCCGTTACGAATGGGCATTCGCCGAGTCCTGCACCGCGTCCCTTTCCGACGGCGGGGACCGGCGGCTGCCGTTCGAGGAGTCAACGAGAGAGGGCACGAGATGACTGCCCAGGCCCCGATTCCCTACCCCTTCCCGTGGACCCCGCCGATGGAGGTCCCGGAGTCGCTGCGCGGCCTGCGGGAGCAGGCCCTCGTCGAGGTCCGCCTGCCCAGCGGCGACACCGCCGTGATGGTGACCCGCTACGCCGACGTCCGCAGCCTCTTCGCCGACCCCCGGCTGAGCAAGAACGTCGCCCGCCCCGACGTGGCCCGCATCGCCGCCGACAACGAGCTGTTCGTCGACCCGAAGATCGACGGCGACCCGCCCCACCACACCCGGATGCGCGGCCTGGTCACCCGGGCGTTCACCGCCCGCCGGATCGAGCTGCTCCGCCCGTACGCCCAGCAGGTCACCGACGAGCTGCTGGACGCGATGGCCGCCGGCCCGAAGCCCACCGACCTGAACGAGGCGCTCGCCTTCCCACTGCCGATCCTGGTGATCTGCAAGCTGCTCGGCATCCCGCCGGAGGACCGCAACCGGTTCCGCTCGCTGGTCGACGGCTTCCTGTCGGTCACCAAGCTGCCGCCGGACGAGGTGGAGCGGTGCCGCAGCGAGCTGTGGCAGTACCTGGTCGAGCTGATCGAGTACAAGCGGGCCAACCCCGGCGAGGACGACCTCATCACCAGCCTGATCAAGGTTCGGGACGAGGACGACAACCGGCTGTCCGAGTACGAGCTGCACCACTGGACCCGGAGCCTGCTCATCGCCGGCTACGTGACCACGGCGAGCCAGATCGGCACCGGCACCGCCGTGCTGCTGCACCGGCAGGACCTGGTCAAGGACATCCGGGCGGACTACTCGCTGGTGCCGTCGGCGGTGGAGGAGCTGCTGCGTACGCAGATCATGGGTTCCTCGATCGGCACGCTGCGGTACGCGCTGGAGGACATCGAGCTGTCCGACGGCACGATCCTCAAGAAGGGCTCCAGCGTGCTGCTCTCCGAGGAGTCGGCCAACATGGACGAGACGGTCTTCGCCGACCCGTTCACCCTGGACATCCGCCGCCCGGAGAACCACCACATGACCTTCGGCGCGGGCATCCACTACTGCGTCGGGGCGGCGCTGGCCCGGATGGAGCTCCAGGTCGCCACGGAGGCCCTGCTGCGCCGGTTCCCCGACATCCGGCTGGCCGTACCGGCCGCCCGGCTCCCCCGCGCCCTCGGCGGCTTCATGGAGGGCTTCAGCGAGGTCCCGGTGACCTGGTGAACCGCCACGCTCTGGTCACCGGCGCCAACCGGGGCATCGGCCGGGCCGTCGCCGCCGAGCTGCACGCCCGCGGGCTGGCGCTCACGGTGACCGCCCGCGACGCCTCGGCCGCCGCCGGCACGGCGGCCGAGCTGGGTCCCGGCGTACGCGGGCAGCAGCTCGACGTGACCGACCCGGACAGCGTCGGGAAGGCCACCGCCGAGGTCGGACCGGTCGACGTCCTGGTCTGCAACGCCGGCGTGCTGCTCGACGGCGGCACCGGCCCGCTCACCGCCCCGCTCGACCTGGTCGAGGAGACGCTGCGGGTCAACCTGCTGGGCACCTGGCGGGTGCTCCAGGCGTTCGTGCCGGGCATGGTCGAGCGGGGCTGGGGCCGGGTGGTGGTGGTCTCCAGCGGCACCACGGCGGAGTTCGGTGGCGCCCTCTTCCCCGGCGCGCCCGGCTACTCGCTGTCCAAGAGCGGCCTGAACGGCCTCACCACGCTGGTCGCCGGGCAGACCGCCGGCACGGGAGTGCTGGTCAACGCGGTCAACCCCGGGCGGGTCCGGACCCGGATGATGCCGCACATGACGACCCCGCCGGAGGTGCCGGCCCGGTTCATCGCGGACGTGGCCACCCTGCCCGCCGACGGGCCGACCGGACAGTTCCTGACCGAGCGACGCGTCCCGCACTGACGGCGGGCCGCCTGCGACCAAGCGGGACCCACGACCGAGCGGGGCCCTTCGACCAACAGGAGACCGAGCATGCAGATCGACCTGTCCGGCAAGAAGGCGGTGGTCACCGGGGCCGGCGCCGGCATCGGGCTCGCCGTGGTGCGGGCGCTCGCCGCCGCGGGCGCCGACGTGTACGGCGGCGCGCGGACCGTCAGCCCCGAGCTGAAGGAGGCCACCCCGCACACCCTCACCGTGGACCTGGTCACCGAGGAGGGGCCGCAGCTGCTGGTGGAGCGGGCACTCACCGAGTTCGGTGGCATCGACATCCTGGTCAACAACGTCGGCGGCGGCGTCATGCTCGCCCCCGGCTTCCGGGACATCCCCGACGACGTGTGGCGGCAGACGTTCGAGCTGAACGTCATGACGACGATCCGGGCGACCCGGGCGGCGCTGCCGAGCCTCGTCGAGCGCAAGGGCACGGTCGTCAACATCGGCTCGATGAACGGCACGATGGCCGACCCGCGGCTGGCGCACTATTCGGCCGCCAAGGCCGCCGTCGCGAACATCGGCAAGGCGCTGTCGGCGGAGTTCGCCGCCCAGGGCGTACGGGTCAACACCATCTCCCCCGGTCCGGTGAAGACGCGGCTGTGGACGAACCCGCACATCGCCGAGAAGGCGGGGATGACGCCGGACGAGTTCCTGGCGATGGTGCCGAAGATGGCCGGCCTGGCCACCGGCGAGATGATCGAGCCGGAGGAGATCGCCGCGCTGGTGGTCCTGTTCGCCTCGGGCCGGATCCGCAGCGTCACCGGGGTGGACCTGCCGATCGACGCCGGCATGGCACCCCCGTCCCGCTACCAGCGCCCCAACTGACGCCCCAGCGAACGGCCCCCGGCGCCTCTCGGCGCTCGGGGGCCGTTCGCGCGTTAACAAGGGGCCCTTCCTCTACCGCAGGCGATAAGAAGGGGCCCTTCCTTACCTCAAGGCGGTGAGGCGTTCGGCGTGGTGGATCAGGTCGGTGCCGTCGAGGACCGCCTCGGCGGGGCCGACCAGGTTGACCCGGCGGTTGAACGCGCGGCCCAGTTCGAGGTCGTGCAGCACACCGCCGGAGAGGGCCGCCGAGATGAGGTCCTGGCGGGCCATCTCCGCCCTGTCCTCGTCCGGCACCGGCTGGCCGGTGATCCGGTAGATGCGGGCGCGGTCCATCGCCGCCGACTCCCGGTAGACCGCGTCGGCCTCCCGGGCGGTCGCCGCGTCGTACGCCAGGGCCGTCGCCACCGGGTCGCCGGCGCCCACGGCCACCGCCCCGGCGGCGGCGAACGCGTACGTCAGCGCCATCGCCGATCCCCAGCCGTACGCGGGATTGCTCGCGCAGAGCGAGTCGCCGGCCGAGAGCAGGCCGAGGACGACGGGCCGGCCGTCGACCACGTACCGCCGGCGCAGGCTACGGTTGCCCGCCATCACCTGGACGCCCTCGAGCGGGGTGCCGTTGGCCGGGTCCACCCACGGCGCCAGCGCCGGGATCCCCCGGGCCACCGCCTCCCAGATCGTGGTGTGCCGCAGCGCGCGGGCGCTGCGGTTGTCGGGGTGACACTCGAAGGAGAAGGCGTACGTGTCGTGGTCGCCGGGGAAGCCGATGAACCACCCGTCGGCGAACTCCCCGCGCAGGGTGGCCACCGAGGTCCGGGGCAGCTCGCAGGTGTCGGTGAAGCGGAAGTAGCGGCTGTAGTAGACGGTCTCGCAGTCCTGCACCTCGGTCGGCACCCGGATCCCCTCGGCGGCCAGCCAGCGGGACACCGGGGACCGCTGGCCCAGGCAGTCCAGCACGACGTCGGCGGTGAGCACGTCGCCGTCGGCGAGGCGTACCGCGGCGACCCGGGGCCCGGCGCTGGTCCAGTCGAAGCGCAGGCCGTTCGCGACGGCCGGGCAGCGGAACTCGACGCCCGGCTCCTCCTCGGCGGTGAGCCGCAGCGCCAACTCGAAGACGGCCCGCCGCGCCCACACGTTGGTGAACGTGTCGTCGGCGGGCACCCACCGGTCCTCCGGGATGAGCCGCTTGAACAGGTTCATCTCCTCGACGCCGCTCGCCCGCAGCCGGGCCAGGACGTCGGGGGCGTGCCGCAGCAGCAGGTTACGGGCCCGGGCGGAGAAGCCGTGCGGCAGCCGGAACTGCGGCACGCCGCGCCGCGGCCAGTGCAGGAACGGGTCCGCGGTCGGGTCGGCCGGCGGCGGGTCGCGCTCCACCACGGTCACCGGGTGTCCGCGCCGGGCGAGCGCGATCGCGGCGGCCGTGCCGGCGATACCGCCACCGAGAACGAGGACGCGCTGGCTCATCGGCCCTCCCGCCTTCGGCGTACGCGCGGTCACCGGCGCCACCGCACGACGTCGTCGAGCGGCTTGCGGCGCGCCGCGTTCGGCGGCACCGGCATCCGCTTGCTGCGGTCCTCGTGGCCGATCGTGATGATGCCGGTCAGGGACACGTCGCCCGGCAGGTCGACCACGTCGGCGAGCGCGCTCAACTCGTCGGTGTAGACGGAGCTGACGAACCCGGTGCCGAGGCCCTCGTTGATGGCGGCGAGCTGAAGCAGCATGAACAATGCCCCGCAGTCGAACCACCAGAACGGCACCGGCCAGGGGATCTCCGACCAGCCGGGCCGGACGTCCTCGCCGCCGTACCGCTCGTGGTAGGACGCCTCGCGGGTGGCGACGTAGATGTGCACCGGGGCCGACGCGATCCAGCGGGGGAAGCCCAGCTCCACGTAGCGGGCCTCGGCGATGTCGGCGGCCTTCTGCCGCAGACCCGGGTCGGTGACGACGACCAGGCGGTACCCCTGGCTGAAGCCGGCGCTCGGCGCCCGCCGCACCGCCCCCACGATCCGGTGAAGGGCGTCGTCGGCGACGGGCTGGTCGGTGTAGCTGCGCACCATCTGGCGGCGGCGCAGCACGTCGGGAAAGTCCATGGAAACTCCCTCGGGTCAGATCGCGAGCTGCACGTCGTACCGCCGCAGCCACGCGTCGAACTGCAGCACCATCTCGATGTTCATCCGGCTCACCCACTGGTGTGCGATCTCCGAGGGCCGGTCCAGGGTGGCCCGGACCGCGGCGAGGTCGAGCAGCGGCAGCGACGGTGCGGACGGGTCGTTCACCAGTGCCGACAGCTCGTCGCGGAGCATCTCGGCGTACGCCGGATCCTGGGTGACCGGCCACGGGCTCTTGGCACGGTCGAGCACCGAGTGGGGCACCAGGTCGCGGGCGGCCGCGCGGAGCAGGCTCTTCTCGCGGCCGTCGAAGGTCTTGAGCCGCCACGGGGTGTTGTAGAGGTACTCGACGAGGCGGTGGTCGCCGTAGGGAACCCGCAGTTCGAGCGCGTTGGCCATGGCCAGCCGATCGTCGCGGTCGAGCAGCATCGGCAGCCACCAGGTGAGGGTGACGTGGGTGATGCCCCGCATGAGCCGCTCGGTGTCGTCCTCTTCCCCGGTGTACGGCGCCGCCGCCAGGGCCGTCCGGTACTGGTCCCGGTAGTACGTGCCCAGGTCCAGCTTGGCCATGAAGCCCGGGTCGAACAGGCCGCGGCCCTGGCCGCGTGGCGAGCCGGGCTGGAGGTACTCCTTGGCCACCCAGGGGAACATGTCGGCGGCGAGGAGCTGCTGGTCGTACATCCAGCTGTAGCCGCCGAAGATCTCGTCGGCGACCTCACCGCTCAGCGCTACCGTCGAGTGCTCCTTGATCCGGCGCGCGGTCAGGTAGTTCGACGTGTCCATGTCGCCGAGGGTGGTGGGCATGTCCTGCGCCCACAGGACGGCGTCGCGGGCGGCCCGGTCCATCAGGTCCCGGGTGCTGAGCTGGATGCGGACGTGGTCGGCCTCGAGGTGGCGGGCGACCTCGTCGGCGTACACCTCGTCGGGGGTGAAGCGGACGTCGTCGGGCTGGAACCGGGCCGCGTAGTCGTCGAACGTGGTGACGAAAGTGCGGATCCGCTCGCCGTCGAGCTTCCAGCGCCAGTACGCGGCGATCGCCGACACGGCGCTGGAGTCCATCCCGCCGGACAGGGCGGTGCACAGCGGCACCTCCGACTCCAACTCCCGCAGCACGATGTCGTGCAGCAGCTCCCGGACGTGCCCGACGGTGCCGTCCAGGTCGTCGGTGTGCGGCCGGGCCTCCAGCGCCCAGTACCGCCGCTGCGCCATCCCGGCCCGGCTGATCGTGAGCGTGGTGCCGGGCAGCACCGCGCGCAGGTCGCGGAAGACCGACATGCCGGGCCGCTTGGCGGTGGCGAACAGCTCCTGGAGGTTGTCGAGCCCCACCAGCGGCCGCACCAGCGGGTTGGCGAGCAGCGCCTTCGGCTCCGAGCCGAACAGGAGGCCCTCCGGGCGGCGGGCGTAGAAGAGCGGCTTCACGCCGAGCCGGTCCCGGACCAGCACCAGCTCCTGGCGGCGCAGGTCCCAGATCGCGAACGCGAAAATCCCCTCCAGCCGGGCGGCGCACTCCACACCCCACTCCAGGTACGCCCGCAGGACCACCTCGGTGTCGCTGCGGGTACGGAACTCGTGCCCCCGGGCCCGCAGCTCGGTCCGCAACTGCTTGAAGTTGTAGACCTCGCCGTTGTAGACGATCGTGGCGACCTCGCGGCCGTCCTGCTCGACGGTGAGCGGCTGCGCGCCGCCGGCCACGTCGATGATGGCGGTACGGGTGTGCCCGAGAGCGGCGTGCCCCCGGATCCAGACCCCGGAGTCGTCCACCCCGCGGTTGGTCAGGGTGTCCGTCATCGCCCGCAGTGTCGCGCGCTCCCCCGTCAGGTCACGCCCGAAGTCCACCCAGCCGACGATGCCGCACATGCGCATCACCCCTCGCCTCGCGTCCGACTACGCGTGAGCCTGCCGGGCGGCGTTCCACGCCACCTCGACGGCGACTCGACGGGGGATCCCCGGCGACCGACGAGTACGCGGCGGGTCCCGGCAGAGCGAGCGGCTGTGACAGAACCATGACATGACGCGGACGGTTTCCGGACCCGGCGCGGCCATGCTTGCCGGGTGCATCCGCCATCGCCGTATCCGTACGCGACGCCGCTCCTGTCTGCGGTGCGACCGGAACCCGCCGGAAGGCCGCCGACCGGCCGGCTGCTCCGTGCCGCGCTCGGCTACCTGCTCGCGTTCGCGCTGACCGGCGTGGCGTTCGTGTGGACCGCCCCGGGGCAGCGCCTCGACGGCGGGTTGCTGCCCCGGGCCGAACGGGGCGGCGGGTACGAGCAGCCGACCGACCTGGTCGAGCCGGCGAAGGCTGTGCTGGCCTGGTTCGGTGACCCGCTGGTGCTGGGTCTCGGGCTCGGCACGGTGTTGCTGCTGGCTGTGCTGTCCGGTCGGGTGCGGGCCGGGCTGGCGGGGGTGGCCCTGGTCGGCGTCACGGTGCTCGGCGCCGGCCTGGCCAAGCAGGTGATCGTCCGGCCGGACCTCGGCGTGGTGACCTCCACGACGCACAACAGCTTTCCCAGCGGGCATGTCGCGGCGGCGATGGCCCTGCTGCTCGCGCTCCTGCTCGTGCTCCCCGCGCGGGCCCGCTGGTGGTTCGCGCTGCCGGGCGCGGCCGGGGTCTCCACCGTCGCCGCGGCGACGATGATCGCGGGCTGGCACCGCTTCAGCGACGTCGTCGGCGCTGTCCTGCTGGCGGCGGCGCTGTTCTGCCTGGCCGCCGTCACCTCGGCCCGGCCCGGTACCGGAGCCGCGGCCCGACCCGGTACCGGAGCCGCCGCCCCGCTGGCCCAGCCCGGGAAGGACGCCGCCGCCGCGGCGGCCCGGCCCGGTACCCGAGCCGCGACCGGAACAGCCGGTCCGGCCGGTGCCGCACTCGGGCTGCTCGGTCTGCTGGGCGGCCTGCCGCATCTCGCCCCGGCCGTCCCCGGCGGGCTGTTCGTCGCGATCACGGCCGCCGGTGGGCTGGTCGTCCTGGTCGTCGCCGCCGTCCTGGTTCTGGTGGTCCCGGTGGACTTCGGCCCTGGTTGCGGGCGCCCCGGCTCGGCCGCACCGGAACCGGACGCGCGGGCCGGGGGGCGGCGACCGGCGCCGCCGAACATGATCGACAAAGCGACTTCGGCTGGAATGCCATAGTTGATGCCATGTCCCGGGTGCTGTTGATCGAGGACCACCAGACCGTGCGCGACGGCCTCCAGCTGGCGCTGACCCGCCACGGTCACACGGTGGACGCCGTGGCGACCGGCGAGCAGGGCCTGGCCCGGCTGCGTACGGGCGCCGCCGACGTGGTGATCCTCGACCTCATGCTGCCCGGCATGGACGGGTTCGAGGTCTGCCGGCGGATCCGATCCGCCGGCGATCTGCCGATCATCATGCTCACCGCCCGCAACGACGACATGGACGTGGTGGCGGGTCTGGAGGCCGGTGCCGACGACTACGTGGTCAAGCCGGTCCAGCCCCGGGTGCTGGAGGCGCGGATCCGTGCGGTGCTGCGGCGGACCGGCGGCGAGCCGCGCCCCGCTGGTGCGGAGCCGGCGGTGGAGCGGCACGGCGAGTTGACCATCGACCGGGCGGCACTGGTGGTCACCCGGAACGGGTTGCGCGTCGGCCTCGCCCCGACCGAACTGCGCCTGCTGCTCGAACTCTCCGGCACACCCGGTCGCGTGCTGAGCCGCCAGCAACTGCTGGAGGCGGTCTGGGAGCACGGCTACCTCGGCGACTCGCGGCTCGTCGACGCGTGCGTGCAGCGGCTTCGGGCGAAGATCGAGGACGATTCGGCGGCTCCGGTGTACGTGCAGACGGTGCGCGGCTTCGGCTACCGGTTCGGCCCGCTGTGACCCTCGGCAGGCGTGGCCGGAACCCGCGGGCCGACCGGGCAGCGCGGGGAGACTCCCGGTGAATCGACTGTGGCGACCGGCCGGCCTGCGACTCCGGCTCCTGCTCGCCTTCGCGTCGCTCGGCCTGACCACCACGGCGGTGGTCGCCGGCGCCAGCTACGTCCAGGCCCGCGACGTCATCCTGCAACAGGCCCAGGACGCGGCCGTCATCACACTGACGGAGCAGATCGCCCGGATCACGCCGATCCGGAGCCTGCCACCGAGCCAGGCCGACCTGGAGGCGATCGCCGCGGACCTGTCCGACCGTGACGACAGCGCGCTGGTCACGTACCAGGACAGCAGCTCCGGTGACGACCAGCTCTCCGGCGCGCTCTCGCCCGAGCTGCGGGCGGAGGTGAGCGGCGGCCGGGTCGTCTGGCAGCGGCGCGCGGTCAACGGCTACCCGTACCTGGTGATCGGGACGCAGCTGATGGTGGCGCAGGGGGACGGCACCCCGCTCCCCTCCGGCCTGGAGGTCTACCGCCTGCACAGCCTGGAGGCCGAGCAGCGCAGCATCGACCGGCTCGCCACGCTGGCGTGGCTGACCGGTGGGCTGTCGCTGGTGTTCGCCGTCCTGCTGGCGCTGGTAGCGGCTCGAGGTGTGCTGCGGCCGGTCCAGGAACTCGGCCAGGCGGCCCGCCGGCTCGGCGAGGGTGACCTCACCACCCGGCTGACGGTTCGCGGCTCGGACGAGCTCGCCGGCGTCGCGCGGACCTTCAACCACACCGCGGAACGGCTGCAACGGCAGGTCGGGGAGCTGCGCCGGATGGAGGCGGACGCCCGGCGCTTCGTGGCCGACGTCTCGCACGAACTGCGTACGCCCCTCGCGGCGATGACCGCGGTGACCGACGTGCTGGACGAGGAGGCGCCCCGGCTGCCCGGGGACGCCGGACGCGCCGCGCGGCTGGTCAGCCAGGAGACGCAGAACCTGGCCCGGCTCGTGAACGACCTCATCGAGGTGACCCGGTTCGACTCCGGCACCGCGGCGCTCGCCCTGGACGACGTCGACGTGGCCGCGGCGGTCCGGGCGACGCTGCGCGCCCGCGGCTGGACCGACCAGGTGGTGAGCGACCTGCCGCCGGGCACGCTGGCACGGCTCGACCCGCGCCGGCTGGACGTGATCCTGGCCAACCTGGTCGGCAACGCGCTGCGGCACGGCGCCCCGCCGGTGTCGGTCCGGCTGCGGGCCGAGCCGGACTGGGTCGTCCTGTCGGTCGGTGACCGCGGCCCGGGTCTGCACCCGCACGTGCTGCCGCACGTCTTCGACCGGTTCTACAAGGCGGACAGCGCGCGGAGCCGGTCCGAGGGCAGTGGGCTCGGCCTCGCCATCGCGTGGGAGAACGCCCGGCTGCACCGGGCGGGTGCCGATCGGGGCAGCCTGGTGGCCGGCAACGAGCCGGCCGGGGGTGCGGTGTTCACGCTCCGCCTGCCGCGTTGCTCGGTGGGCTCGGCACCGCCCGCAGCCCGTTCCCAAGCCGCCGGGGGACGACCGTGATTCGTCTCCGGCGGCGCGCACTCCTCGTCGCCCTTGCCGTGCTGGTGGCTCTCGCCGCCGGTTGCGGCGTACGCCCGAGCGGTGTCATCACCGGCGGTCCGGCCCCGGTGGGGCCGGCCCGGGGAACCGGCCTCTTCTTCGTGTCGGAGCAGCGGCTCACGCTGGTGCTGCGTCCGGTTCCGCCACCCGGGTCGGTCGACAAGGCTCTCGCCCTGCTTTTCGCCGGCCCGGATCCCGCCGAGCAGAAGCAGGGCTACACCAGCGAAATCCCGGCGGACGTCGGGTTGGGGTCGCTGTCGACCCCGGGCGGGGCGGGTACCACGGTGACGCTCACCGGCGGCGTGACGGCGTTGTCGGCCACGGCGGTCGACCAGATCGTGTGCACCGTGCGGTACGCCGCGCCGGAGAGCATGCCGACGGCGGTCACACTGGCCGGCCCGGACGGGAGTCGTGGGCCGTTGACCTGCGCTCACCCGGTCGTCGTCCCCTTCGAGCGCTGACCGGTTTCACGGTACGGCGACGGTGCTGCGGGCACCGGCGATCAGGATGTCGAGCAGGTCCGGGAAGGTGATGCCGGCACGTGCCCAGATCCGCGGGAACTGCGAGGCGCTGGTGAAGCCGGGGAACGTGTTGACCTCGTTGACCACCGGCTCGCCCGGGTCGTCGTCCCAGCCCCCGCCGCCCCGACCCTCGCCGTCCCGACCCTCGCCGTCCGTGTCCTCGGCGGGTGCGGTGCCGAGGCCCGGCCGGGGCTCGGGGAGGAAGAGATCCACCCGGAGCAGCCCCCGGCAACCGAGCGCGTGGAACGCCCGGACCGCGCGATCCTGCACCAGCCGGGTGGTGGCGGGATCGAGCGCGGCGGGGATCTGGAAGACGGCGCCACCGTCGTACTTGGCCGCGTAGTCGAAGAACGCGGACGTCGGCGGAACGGTGATCTCCAGGGGCGGACCCGCCTCGACCCGCCCGTCCGGGTGCTGGAGGACGGCGACGTCCACCTCGCGTCCGGGTACCGCCCGTTCCACGAGGACCTTCGCGTCGGCGTCGCGGGCCAGCAGGAGCGCGGCCGGCAACTGCCACCACTCGTCGACGCGGGAGACCCCGATGCTGGATCCGGCCCGGGCCGGTTTGACGAAGACCGGCAGCCCCAGCCTGCGCTGGTCGGCCCGGGACGGGAACTCGCCCGGCCCCAGGGTGATCCCGTCCGCCACCCGCAGGCCCTCGGCGCTGATCAGCTTCTTGGTGACCGCCTTGTCCATGCCGGCCGCGCTGGCGAAGACCCCGTTGCCGACGTACGGGACGTCCAGCCACTCCAGCATCGACTGGACGGTGCCGTCCTCGCCGTAGGGGCCGTGCAATGCCGGGAACACCACGTCCTGTGCGGCGAGCACGCCCAGGGCCGCTGGCAGGGTGGCCGGCTCGCCGTCGACCTGCCAGCGGCCGTCCCGGCCGATGAGGATCTCGGTGACGAGGTAGGCGTCCCGGTCGAGGTGGGCGAGGATGCTCGCCGCCGACCGTCGGGACACCTCGTGCTCACTGCTGCGACCGCCGTACAGGATCGCCAGCCGGATGCTCATGCCCTTGTTCCGTTTCTCTCCGTGCCGCGTACGCCGATCGGCCCGCTGCGCTCGCTCATGGGGTTGCCATCTCCGGGTGCCGGTACCGGCGGGCCACCCGCGCCCCGACGCCGGTCAAGATCTCGTGCGGGCTGGTCCCGGCCCACGCCGCCCATTCCGGGACCGTCGGCCAGCAGCCGGCGGTCGCGTCCGCTCCCGGACCGGGGCCGAACACCACCACCCGGTCCCCGATCGCCACGGGCAGGTCGCCGACGTCGACCACGCACTGGTCCATGGCGATCCGCCCGACGATGGGCCGCCGCGCCCCGCCCAGCCACACGCGGGCGCGCCCCTGCGCCGTCCGGGGCAGACCGTCGGCGAAGCCGACCGGCAGGAGCGCCAGGGTGGTCGGGCGCCGCGTCACGTGGTCGGGACCGTAGGACACGCCGGTGCCGGCCGGTACCCGCTTCACGTTCACCACCGTCGTGCGCAGGGTCATCGCGGCCCGCAGCCGGTACCCGCCGGGTCCCGCCGCGCCGAACGGGTCCACGCCGTACAGGGCCACACCGACCCGGCAGAGGTCGTACCGGGTCGCGGGGGCCGCCAGCGCCCCCGCTGAGTTCGCCAGGTGCACCAGATCCGGTCGTAGCCCGGCGCTCCGGGCGATCCCGAGCGCCTCCTCGAAGAGCGCCACCTGGCGGACGACGCGCGGCCCGTCCGGCGTCTCGGCGTCGGCCAGGTGCGACCAGACCCCCCGGACGCGGACGCTTCCCTCCACCTCGTACTTGCGGGACCAGCTGACCAGATCGGGCCAGTCGTGGCCGGCGGCGCCGTTGCGGGACAGCCCGGTGTCGGCCTTGAGCTGGACGGTCGCCGGCCGGCCGGACCGGACGGCGGCCTCGGCCACCGCGTGCAGGTGCGGCACGGTCGAGACGCCCAGATCCACCGCCGCGGCGATCAGCCCGGCGAAGTCGTCGTCCGGCCGGTGCAGCCAGGTCAGGACGGGCGCGGCGATGCCGGCCGCGCGCAGGGCGAGCGCCTCGGCGGTCGAGGTCACCCCGAGCCAGCGCGCGCCGGCCGCCAGCGCGGCACGGGCCACCGGCACGGCACCGTGCCCGAACCCGTCGGCCTTGACCACCGCCATCAGATCGGTGCCGGCGACCGCGGTGACCGTACGCACGTTGTCCGCGACGGCGGCCAGGTCGACCTCGGCCTCGGCCAGCGCGTTCACCGCTGCCGCCCCGGCGGGGAGACGCGGCGGGCGGAGACGGCGAAGAGCAGCGGCCCGCGCAGCGGCGGCAACCACCGCGCGCGGGGCGGTGGGCCGACGCTGCCGGGCCGTACGGGCAGCAGCGGCTGGCAGGTCACCCGGGTGAAACTGCCACCGCCATGTCCGTACGTGGTCCGCGGATTGTCACGAGCAGGTAATAGCCCGCGCCGAAGCTGCCCTAGAGTTCCTGGACCGGACGCGACAGCAGGCAGAACTCGTTGCCTTCGGGGTCAGCCAGCACGATCCAGCTCGCGTCGGCGGGCTGGCCGACGTCGACCCGTCGCGCACCGAGGGTGAGCAACCGGTCAAGCTCCGCCGCGGTGGACACGCCGTCCGCTCGCAGGTCGAAATGCAACCGGTTCTTGATCACCTTGCCCTCCGGCACAGCCGCCACGTCGATCATCGGCCAGGAACGGTCGGACGCCGCGATGGTGATCACCTCAGCGTCCTCGTCAACGACCTGCCAGCCGAGCACCGCGCACCAGAAGTCGGCGATCAGTCGTGGTCGGACGGCGTCGATGGCGATGACGGCAAGACGGCTCGGCATGCCGGCATTCTCACCCGCGACGACGCACAAGCCCAGCGCGGCCATCGCCGCGACACAACCACGGCGGCAGCATCCTCCAGCGGCAGGGCCGTCGTCACTTGTGGTTGAGGCGCCCTGCGACACCTGTTGGCCACGTCCGTCGCGCAGCGGGCATCGATCCAGAGCCAAGGAGCGGTACGGTCGGTTGCGGCGACCCCCGCACAGACATCGGCGGAGGCCGCGGCCCAGACACCTACCTGGGAGCAGTGCGATGGCACCGTCGGTGGATCCCCGCCTCGGCGTAGCGCTACGCGAGCTTCGTGAACGACGCGGGTTGTCTCTGCGTTCCCTGGGCCAGCTTGCCCACCGGAGCAAGAGCCACCTGCACGAGTTGGAGGTGGGACTCAAGGCTCCCACCCTCGACACCGCCCGCCACCTGGATGAGGTGCTCGACGCGGGCGGTGCGCTGGCTCGCCTTGTCGAGGTGCCGGTCGACCACGCCGCCGAGGCCGCCGAGCTGCGTTCGCGAGTCGCCGCAAGTGATGTCAGCAAGGACGTGATAGACCGCATCGAGCAGGGCGTTGACGACCTCGCCAGCGCCTACCCGACTGCGGCACCCGCCGACCTGCTGCCGCTGGTACGACGGCACCTCACCTACGTGGTGCGTCTGCTCGACGGGCGCGTCACGCTCGCCCAGCAGCGCCGCCTCCTGGTCGCCGGCGGCTGGCTGGCGGTGCTACGGGCCACCGTTCACATCGACCTGCAACAACGAGCAGCGGCGAGGGCACATCTCAGGGCGGCCCTCGACCTTGCCCATCACGCCGAACACGCTGAGATCCGGGGATGGTGCCTGGAGACGCGGGCTTGGGATGTGCTGACCCAGGGCGACTACCGAAAGGCGCTCGACCTCTCCCTTCAGGCCCAACAGGTCGCCCCGAAGGGCAGCTCCGCCCGTATCCAGGCCACCGCGCAGGAGGCGCGCGCATGGGCGCGGACGGGTGACGTTCGTGCGACGCGGCACGCCCTGGAGCGGGTGGAGCGGCTGACCGCGAACTTGCCGGTTCCCGAGCGCGCGGAGCACCACTATCGCTACGACCCGGCAAAGGCCGCCGCCTACACGGCGACGACGTTGGCGTGGGCGGGCGATCCCGGTGCCGAGCAGGTCGCTCGGTCCGTACTCGCCGATCTGGACCCGGACGGCGACGGTGGGGCACGACCCCGCCGGTCCGCGTCGGCGCGCCTGGACCTGGGCCTTGCCCTCGTCGCCGCAGGCCAGCTCGACGAGGCGACCGCCCTGGGCGCGGAGGCTGTCGCGTCCGGGCGGGTCGTGCCCTCGAACTGGTGGCGGGCGGCCGAACTGTTGGCGAAGGTGGAACAGGCCGGCGTGCCGGAGGCGGCGGCGCTACGCGAGCTGTGCACCGAGTACGCGCCGCGTCGTCAGCCAACAGCGGACGGAACAGCCCGTTAGCGGACGGTCACGGCCTGGATCGACGCCCGAAGTGGGGTGACGCTGTCCTTCTTGGACGAGGGCGCGGAAAGCAGGATGCCATCCGTCGGCGGATCCGCGCCCTCCGAACGGAGGGAGCAGAAACCGTGAAGGCGATCATCAGGCTGCTGCGTCGGCTCGCCAGGCGGCTCTCTCCGTTCGCGTCGCTTACCTTCAGCACCGGACAGCGCATCCAGGCAGGTGAGCAGGAGGCAGCCCGACAGCGCTTGCTGAGACAGGCACGCGATACGTCGGGCCATTCCGGGGTGGACGGTGCCCCGGCCGATCGCACGCCGCCAGCATGATCCGTGGAGCGGGGCGAGTGACCACGCACGGGCCGGTGCTGCCGGTCTGGAGTTGCGGTGGCTGCGGCGCTCCGTAGCCGTGCCCGACCCGGCGGCAGGAGCTGCGGGCGGAGTACGCGGACGCTCCGGTGTCCCTGGCCCTGTACCTGGGGGCACAACTCGTTCGCGCCACCGAGGACCTGACCTGGGCGCCCGCCGGCATACTGCACCGCCGCTTCCTCGGCTGGCTGCGGTGAGCATCCTCCGGGCCGGGGACGAGCCAGGAGGTCTGGAACGGGCAGTCGCCCGCACTTTCAGGGAAAGAGTGGCCTCCGGGCGTGCGGAGGCCACTCTTTCCGTGAATCTGCGCGGATCTTGGGGGAGGCCCAGCGACGTGCGCGCGCTCCCTTGCGCCCCCTGGCGAAGAACCGGGTGGCCGGCTGCTGCCGTACTGTCGCACGATGACCGACGGGAATCGGGTACGGCAGCTGCGGCTGGTCGTGGAGGCCGAGGACTACGCCGAGGCGGTGGCGTTCTACCGGGACGTGTTGGGCCTGCCGGAGCAGGCGGCTTTCGAAGGTGAGGGCGACGCCCGCGTGGTGATCCTCGATGCCGGCCGAGCCACGTTGGAGATCGCCAACCCGGCGCAGAAGCGGATGATCGACGATGTGGAGGTGGGCCGTCAGATCGCGCCCCGCATCCGCGTCGCGTTCGAGGTCGACGACACCGCGGCACGTACGCGGGAGGCGACCGAAGCCGGTGCCACCGAGCTCGCCCCGCCCAGGGTCACGCCGTGGCGCTCGCTCAACGCCCGCCTGCAGGCGCCGGCCGGACTGCAGATCACCCTGTTCCAGGAGTTGGAGCCGCTGGCCGAGCGGGAAACCCGCCCCGGCTTCGGCACCGGAGCCGCACGTCACGCCGACGAGACGACCTGACGTCTCGGTCGAGGCCGCCTCAGTCGTGGTCGGAATGCGGCGGGGTGCCGGGGGTCTGGCCGGGCTCCATGACGACGAACTGGCCCATCATGCCCTTGTCCTCGTGCAGCAGCAGGTGGCAGTGGTACATGAACGGGACGTTGCGGTCGGCGTACTCGCTGAACCGCACCGCCAGCCGCATCGGCACCTCGGGGGTGGTGTAGACGGTGTCCTTCCAGCCGGCCAGCTCGGGCGGCGGCGCCTGCCCGTTCACCGAGAGCACCTGGAACTGGGTCCCGTGCACGTGGAAGTTGTGCGGCTTCGGGAACGGGCTGATGACCTCCCACACCTCGGTGGTGCCCCTGGTGACTCCGAAGTCGATGCGGTTCATGTCCATCGTCAGGCCGTTGATCTGGCTGGTGCCGGCCAGTTCGAAGCGGCGGGCGGGCGGCGCGGCGGCGTCCACGCCGAGGCGGGGCGGGTCGGCGAGGGTGGCGGCCGGCTCGGGCGACGGGCTGAGCTGGTCGGCCGCGCGGAGTTCGAGGACGTCGAACCGGTCGTCGCCGCCGGTGATCCGGCTGTTGATCGGGTCGAGGCCGAGCGCCGGTGGGTAGCTGCGCAGCACGATCCGCTCCCCCGCCCGTACGGTGACCACGATCTCGGCCCGCTCGCCCGGGGAGAGCTGGACCCGCTCGGTGGTGTGCGGGGCGGGCAGCAGACCGCCGTCGGTGCCGACCAGCGCGAACGGCCGGTCGTCGGAGAGCCCGAAGTTGTAGACACGGGCCGGGGAGGCGTTGACCAGGCGCAGCCGCACCCGCTCGGTCGTCACCGTGAGGTACGGCCCGACGGTGCCGTTCACCAGCAGCGTGTCACCGAGGATGCCGACGTCGGCGATCCGCGAGTAGCCCTCGTCAAGCTGGTTGTCGTCGTCGAGGTTGACGTCCTGCACGACCACCGGGACGTCGTCGACGCCGTACCGGGTGGGCAGCCGGGCAGCCGCCGCAGCGGGCTCGTCCACGATGAACAGGCCGGCCATGCCCCGGTAGACGTGGTGGGCGGTGCGGCCGTGCGGGTGCGGGTGGTACCACAGCGTCGCGGCCGGCTGGTCGATCTTCCAGGTCGGTGACCAGGTGGCGCCCGACCTGATCGGCTGGTGTGGGCCACCGTCCATCGGGGCCGGCAGGTGCATGCCGTGCCAGTGGACGGTGGTGGTCTCGGGCAGGTCGTTGCGGACGTTGACGAGCACCGTCTCCCCGCGGGTCGCCCGCAGGGTCGGGCCGAGGTGCCCGCTGTCGAAGCCCCACGTGCTGGTCGCCCGACCCGCCCGGAACTGGCGTTCACCGGCGCCGGCGGTCAGGTCGAACACGCGTCGCCCGCCCTCCTGACGGCCGGTGAGCAGCGGCGGGATGGCGAGCTCGTTGAGGAAGTCGACCTCGCCGACGGTGTCGACGTCGCTGACCGCGTACCAGATGCCGAAGCCGGCACCCCCCACGGCCAGGACGGCCGGCACGCCGATCAGGCCCGCCTTCAGGATGCGGCGCCGGGTGGACCGGCGGCGGCCCGTGGTCTGGGCCGGTGGGGTCGCCTGGGCGGGGGTGTCCTGCGGGGAACTCGCCAGCAACGGTGTCTCCATCGTGAGGCGGCCGAGGGGCCGGGGACAGGGCCGGACGGGCGCGGACCGCGGCGCACCCCACCGGCTTCCCGCCGGCCGAGGCACACCGCGGCCCGTACGCAACGTGCGCCCCAGATTACTCGACGCGAATGGATCGGGTGGGACACCCGCGTACCGCGATCCGTACATCCTCGTGAAGTTCCGCGGGCGGCTCGGGGTCGAGCACCTCGACCTGGCCCTCCTCGTCCTGGTCGAAGACCTCCGGCGCCTGGTAGACGCAGAGGCTGCTCACCGCGCAGGTCTCCTTGGTCGCAAACACACGCATGATGACCACCGATCGCCGTGTCGTCGTCCGTCGCGGCGGGCGTCCGCCGGGGCCGCCGCGCGCGCCCGATCGTGCGACAGCGGACTCGAGAGCCGGTACAGCCGCGCGTCGAGCGGCGTTCCAAGGTGGGCCGGCACCATCGGGGGCGTTCTCCGTCCGCGCCCCGAAGGGAGCCGCCCGATGACGGGTACGGTCACCGCATCCCCCGCTCGCCTGCTCCGCCTCGGCAACGCCTTCTGCGAATCCCAGGCGCTGCTGACGGCGGTCGAGCTGGACCTGTTCCGTACGCTGCGGGACACCCCCGCCACCGGCGCGGAGATCCGCGACCGGCTGGGCCTGCACGGGCGCGGGCTGGACGACTTCCTGAACCTGCTGGTGGCGCTGGACCTGCTGTACGTCGAGGACGGCCGCTACCACAACGCCGACGACGTCGACCGGTTCCTCACCGGGCGCGGGCCGGAGGACGTGACCGGGTTCCTGCGCGGCGCCAAGGCCAACCTGTACCCGGTGTGGAACGGCCTGACCGAGACGCTGCGCACCGGGCGGCCACGCACGCCGGCGGCGGACTTCGCCGGCATGCTCGCCGACCCGACCGGGCTCCGGCGGTACGCGCACATGATGGACGGTGTGCTGCGCCCGCTGATCCCGCGGCTGGTGGCCGCGATCGACTGGACGGCGTACGGCTCGGTGCTCGACGTGGGTGGCTGCCGGGGCAGCCTGGTCGGCCAGCTCGTCCTGGCGCACCCGCACCTGGCCGGGCACGTGTTCGACCTGCCGCAGCTCGGCCCGGTCTGCGCCGAGCACATGGCCGAACTGGGCACCGCCGACCGGGTCCGCTTCCACGCCGGCAACTTCTTCGCCGACCCGCTGCCACCCGCCGACGTGGTGGTGTTCGGTCACATCCTGCACAACTGGCGGCCCTGGCAGCGCGAGGAACTGGTCTGGGCCGCGTACCGGGCGGTCCGGCCGGGCGGTGTGCTGCTGGTGCACGACCGGATGCTCGACGAGGCGGCACCCCGCGTCGACAACCTGGTGGCGAGCCTCATCATGGCGCTGGTCACCGAGGAGGGCTCCGAGTACCCCGTCGGTGAGCTGGCCGGGTACGCGAAGGCGGCCGGCTTCACGTCGGTACGTCAGCAGCCCCTGGACGACAACGAGACCCTGGTCATCTGCCACCGCGCCGCCTGACCGCCCACCCCGCACACCGGAGGCCGCAACTTCAGGGAAAGAGTGGTGTCGGCCGCGGCCGGAGGGCACTCTTTCCGTGAAGTTGCGCGGATCTTGCGGCGACGTCGGGAGGCGCTGCGCATTGCGGCGGCGGTGCCGGAAGGCGCCCCACGCACGACGGGGCCGGGGTACGTCGCGAGCGGCGTACCCCGGCCTCGCGGACCGGTCAGGCGGCCTTGCGGGCCACGACCAGGGTGTCGTCGTCACCCAGCAGGCGGTCCTCGATCTTGACGAAGCCGGCGGCCTCGGCGTGCTCGCGCAGCTCGCCCACCGGGTACTCGGAGCCGCCGTCGGTGACCAGCAGCATGTCGAGGCTGATCACCAGGTTCTCCACCCGGCTGGACGGGCGGTCGAGCATCCGGTCGTACACGAGCAGGACGCCACCCGGGTTGACCGCGTGGAACGCCTTCTCCACCAGGAACTTCCGCTGATCGCGGTCCCAGTCGTGCAGGACGTGCCCCATCACCACGATGTCCGCCCGGGGCAGCGGGTTCTCGAAGAAGCTCCCCCCGTGGAAGGTCAGCCGGTCGGTGAGGCCCTTCTCGGCGGCCTGCTCGGTGAAGAACGGCTCCATCTGCGGCAGGTCGAACACGTGCCCGGCCAGGTTCGGGTGGGCGGTGACGATCTGCGCCGCCAGGCTGCCCCGGCAGCCGCCGACGTCGAGCACCGAGGCGTGGTCGGACCACTCGCCGAACGCCTCGATCAGCTGCGGCCCGAGGACCCGGGTCAGCGCGTCCATGGAGTGGATGAACTGCTTGAGGATCTGCGGGTTCTCCACCACCGCCTCGAAGCTGCTGCCGGACTGCGGCTTGCCGGTGCGCAGCGCCTCGCCCAGCCGGCCCCACGCCGGGTACAGGTTGCGGTTGGACCGCTCGATGAAGCCGCCGATGTACGACTCCTCGCCGCGCACCAGGAAGCGGTCGGCGCCCGAGCCGTTGCGGTAGCGGCCGTCGACCTCCTCCAGCAGCCGCAGTTCGACCAGCAGGTCGAGCCAGTCGGACAGGCCGCGGCCGTGCAGGCCGAGCTTGCCCCGGATCTCCTCGACGCTGGCCGGGCCCGCCCGCAGCGTGGTGAAGAGGCCGAGTTCCACCGCCGTCAGCAGCGCCTTGGCGTCGCAGAAGGAGTTGGCCAGCCGCAGGATGCCGGCCGGCCGGCTGGTGTCTGTCGCTGTCGTGGTCACTGGAACCGCCCGCCTTTACGCTCGAACGCCGACGTCGATCTTCTTCATGGACCACCGGGCGATCTTGAGGGACATCTCGATCGCCTCGGTGGCGTACCGCACCATCTCGGCCTGGTAACCGGCCACCGCCTCGGCCAGGGGCGCCTCACCCCGGGCGACGGCCGTCAACGCCCGGCACAACCCGCTCGCGTCGCGCAGGGCGGTGTTCGCGCCCACTCCCCCGGTCGGCGGCATCAGGTGCACCGCGTCGCCGAGGGGGATCACCGGGCCCGGCTCCCACGCCCGCACCGGCACCGTCGCCCGCAGCGCGAGCGGGTACGTCTCCGCGGGCTGCGCGTGGGCGAAGACCCCGCGCAGGTCCGGGTGCCAGTCGACGGTACGGTCGAGCACCAGCCGGCACAGCTGCTCGCCGGTGAGCGCGAAGAACGCCTCGTCGGCCAGGCCGAGCAGGTCCTTGTGGACGCTGAAGACGGACATGTAGTAGTCCTCGGACCCGCCCAGGTCCAGCCCCGGCCACAGCTTCCCGGCCGCCCGCGCCGGCGGTGTCCGGAACACCATCGGCATCAGGGCGAGCCGCAGCCCGTCCGGTGCGGTCACGTTGACGAACCGGTCGCGCAGCGACTCCGGCAGGCCCGCCTCGATCGCGGCCGTCCGGGGCGTTCGGGACAGGATCGCCCGTACGCCGAGGTCCTGGGTGGTGTCGTCGGGGCGGAGCTGGGCGCGGACGGCGGAGTGCGCCCCGTCGGCCGCCACCAGCACGTCCCCGACCGCGTGGTCGCCGTCGGCGAAGTGGGCCACCACCTCGCCGTCGACGTGCTCGTAGCGGACGAACCGCTTGTCGAAGCGCACCACGTCGTCCAGGCCGGCGAGCAGCACCCGGCGCAGCGTCGCCCGGTCGACCGCGTCGATCTTGTCCGGCGCGTCGCCGCGCGGGTCGTCGAAGGTCGGCGCGGGCAGCGGGTTGAGCCGCTCGTCGAACGCGACCAGGCCGAGCTGGTGGCGGTCGTTGGCGGTGGCGGTGAGCAGGTCCTGCGCCCGCCGGGGCAGGCACTCCCGCAGGGCGGCCTCGCCCTCCGGGCTGATCCGCAGCCGGTACCCCTGCATGCGGCCCTCGGCGGAGGCGTCCCGCTCGAAGACCGTCACGTCGGCGACGCCGGCCTGGCGCAGCCCCTGCGCGAGGCAGAGCCCGCCGACGCCGCCGCCGACGACGAGGACCCGCAGCCGCCGGCCGTTCTGGCTTCCCATCGCGTCGTCAGCCCAGGACCACGGCGGCGATCCGGTCGAGGTGGTCCGGATCGGCCGTGCAGGACAGGATCAGCAGTTCGTCGCAGCCGTTGGCCGCGTACCCGTCGACCACGTCGCGGAGCTTGCCCTCGTCGGTGACGGCGCCCTTCGCGAGGTGCTCGACCATCTGGCCCATGTAGGCGTAGTAGCTGTGCATGTGCTCCATGGCCAGCTGCTGGCCGTCCGGCCCGAGCGACACGTAGAGGTTGGCGCCCATCCGCGGCTCGCCCTCGCGCTTCTCCTCCGCCCACAGCTCCTTGACCTTGGTGACCAGCTCCGGGTACTTGTGCGGCGGGCCGCCCGGGGAGATCCAGCCGATGCCGTAGCGGGCCGCCCGGCGCAGACCGGCCGGTGAGTGCCCGCCGACCCAGATCGGGATGTCACCGTTGGTGGGCCGCGGCCCGACCCCGGGGACCGGCCCGGCGCCCTGCCAGACCTGGCGGAGCTCCTCCAGCGTCGCGTCGAGCCGCCGGCCGCGGGTGTGGAAGTCGGTGCCGGTGGCGGCGTAGTCGTCCTCCCGCATACCGGCGGACACGCCGAGGATCAGCCGGCCCTCGGAGAGCCGGTCGAGGCTGGCGAGCTGCTTGGCCAGCTCCACCGGGCTGGGCCGGTACGCGGCCAGCAGGATGCCGGTGACCAGCTTGATCCGCTCGGTCACCGCCGCGGCGGCGGCCAGCGAGACGATGCCGTCGTAGTTGTCGTACACGACGCGGTCGGCGACGGTCAGGCTGTGGAAGCCGAGCCGCTCGGCCCGCCGGGCGAACTCGATCAGTTGTCGTCCCTGCGCGCCGGGGATGGTCGTCGGCAGGCAGACTCCGATATCCATTGCGGACTCCCTGGGATTCACGGTCGGGTTTCCTGCCGAGCGTCCGGGCGCCCGGCGGCACCGCCCTCCTCCGAGCGGCGGTGCGGCCACTGTGGCCGGGAGCGCCGGAGGGCCGGTCGAGCGACGGTCGACCTCAGGTCGGGCACGGCGTCACCGGGGCCGGCCCGTCCCGGCTCGCCGCGGCGGTGCGGCCGCGCTCGACACCCCCTCGAGGCCGGTCGTGTCCGATGGAGGTCGCGCGCCAGCGCCGAATGTCCGTGAGCTGCGCACCGGCCGTGCCAGCCGTACCGGCGGAGGGATGCCCCCTGAAACTCGGAGCGATCATTGAATGGGCGGACGACCTCGCGGAGTTCCGGAGCGTCGTCCGACTGGCCGATGACCTCGGATACGACGTCATCGGGGTCGGCGACACGCCGGCCCGCGCCTACGAGATGTACGTGTCGCTGACCGTCGCGGCGTACGAGACGCGACGGGCGACGCTCACGCCGATGGTGACGACGCCGTTCTTCCGCCACCCGGCGGCGACCGCCACGGCGATCTCGACCCTGCACGAGGTGACCGGCGGCCGGGCGATGCTCGCGGTCGGCAACGGCGGCAGCGTCCGGCGGGTGGTCGGCCGCTCCCCGGTCGCCACCCCGCACGAGCTGCGCGACTACGTGACCGCGGTACGGGCCGTGCTGCGCGGCGACTCGGCCCGGGTCGACGGCTTCGACACCGAACCGTTGGAGCGGGTGCGCGACGTGCCGGTGCTGGTCGCCGCCGACTACCCGAAGAGCCTGCGGCTCGCCGGCGAGCTGGCCGACGGGGTGGTCACCACCGTCGGCATGTCCACCGAGCGGGTGGCCCGCAAGGTCGCCCAGGTCCGGGCGGCCGCCGAGGCGGCCGGCCGGGACCCGGACGCCGTCCAGGTGTGGGGGTTCAGCTTCGTGTCCGTCAAGGACAGCCGGGCCGAGGCGAACGCCGAGATCGGCGCGGCGCTCGCCTCCGACGTGGCACTGCGGTTGAAGTCGCCGCACATGCGCTCCACCGTTCCGCCCGAGCTGCTGCCCGCGGTGGAGGAGATGGAGCGGCGCTACGACGTGTGGGACCACACCGTCGGCGGCAAGAACGCGCGGCTGCTGGAGGAGTTGGGCCTGGTCGACCTGGCGCTGGAGATGACCGGGGTGACCGGCACCGTCGCCGAGGTGGGCGAGCACCTGCGCCGGCTGGAGGAGGTCGGGGTGTCGGGCGTCCTGGCGGCCCTGCCGCCGCTGGCCGACCCGAAAGGGCTGCTGCGGCGGCTGAGCCAGGCCGCTGCCACCTGACCCGGCTGCGTCCCCCGGCCCGGACCGGCACACCAGATCGCCCCACCTCCCGCGTCGGAGGTGGGGCGATCTCCCGTCGGGCCGCCGGCTACCGGCGCCTCAGGGCGAGCCGCGGTTCGAGCGCCAGGTAGAGGCCCTCGACCGCGTTCTCCGGGTTGAACGGGGACTGCTTCATCTCGTGGACCCGGTTGAGGTTGTTCAGCGGGTTCGGGTCACCGCTGGTGTCACCCTGGAGGTGCGACTGGACCAGCTTGTACGCGTTCTCGGCGTCGTTGAGGTCGGCGATGCCGGTGATGATCCGGTCGAACGCCGCCTGGAGGTGCAGCCGGTCCCGCTCGTCGCTGGTGAGCCGCTGCGCGTTGTAGAAGTGGTAGTCCTTGCCGCGGTAGCTCTCGTAGAACACCGAGACGAGCACGAGCAGGCGCTCGTACGCGTGCCGGTAGACGGTCTGGTAGAACCGCCCCGCCTCGTCCTCGGCGACCTCACCGCGCAGCACGCTGGAGATGCTGGCCGCCGCGAGCATCCCGCTGTAGGTGGCGAGGTGCACGCCGGTGGACAGCAACGGGTCCAGGAAGCACGCGGCGTCGCCGGACAGCAGGTAGCCGGGCCCGGCGAAGGTCTCCGACACGTACGAGTAGTCCTGCTCGACCTTCATGTCGGCGACCTGCTCGGCGCCGTCGAGCATCTCCAGCACCGTCGGGCACTGCGCCATCGCCTCGTCGTACACGGCCTGGATGCTGCCCAGCCGTCCCCGGCTGTCGTTGAACAGGTCCCGGCCGGTGACCAGGCCGACGCTGAGCGTCCCGTCGTGCAGCGGGATCGCCCAGAACCAGCCGTTGGGCACCGAGCAGACGGCGATGGCCCCGTCCGGCCCCTTGCCGAGTGGCCGCGCACCCTTCCAGTACGACCAGGCGGCGACGTTGCGGAACACGTCATGGAAGCGGCGGCTGTGCAGGTAGCGGGTGGCCAGCACGCCGCCGCGCCCGGACGCGTCGACCAGCTGGTCGAAGACGATCCGGCCGCCCTGGTCGGCGTTCTTCGTCTCCTGCCAGTTGGCGGCGACCGCCCGGTCGCCGTCGAACTCGATGTCGCGGACGGTGATCCCCTCGACCACGTCGACGCCGAGGGTCCGGGCGTGGTCGAGCAGGAGCTGGTCGAACTCGCTGCGGATCACCTGGAAGGCGTTGGTGTTGTCGGCACCCTGGTCGGTGAAGCGCACCTCCCACTCCTCCGGCCCCCAGGCGAAGTACGCGCCGCCCTTCGGCTGGAACCCGTGCGCCTCGATCTTCTCCCAGACGCCCAGCTTCTCGAAGATCGGGCGACAGGACGGCAGGATCGACTCCCCGATGTGGTAACGGGGGAAGCGGTCCCGCTCCAGCAGAGTGACCTGGAAGCCCTCCTGGGCCAGCAGGCCGGCCGTGGTGGAGCCCGCCGGGCCGCCACCGATGACAAGAATCTGGGTTGATTCACGCATACCGAGAGCATGATGATCGCCGATGGGTGGCCGGTCGATCGCGGGTCGAGGCGGCCGGTTCACGCGGCCACGTCCGGGCCGCGCAGCGGGATGCCGTGCTCCTGGGCACGCAGCCGTTCCTCGGCGGTCTGCTCGACCCGCCGCATGCTGAGCCGCAGCACCGGCGGCGCCATCAGCGAGGTGGCCACCGCCACCAGCACCAGGATCGTGTACGTCTCGACGCCGAGCACCCCGAGACGCAGGCCCACCATGGCGATGATGATCTCGATGACTCCCCGCGCGTTCATGCCCGCGCCGACGGCGAGCCCCTCCCAGTGCCCGAGCCGGCTCAACCGGGCGCCGACGTACGCGCCGACGAACTTGCCGACGACCGCGACGGTCAGGACGGCCAGCGCGGAGAGCAGCACGACCGGCCGGGCCAGCACGGTGAGGTCCATCCGCAGGCCGGCGATGGCGAAGAAGATCGGGGCGAGCACGGCCATGACGACGGTCCGCAGTGGCCGCAGCCGCGACCGGTCCAGGCCGCCGGAGCTGCCGATCACGATGCCGCACACCAGCGCGCCGAACACCGCCTCCAGGTGCAGCAGGTGCGTGGTGGCGGCGGCGAGGACCACCAGGACGACCACCGTCGTCACGGTCACCGCCTCCCCCTCGTCGCCGTCGGCGCGCGCGGCCCGGCGCAACGCCCGGCGGACCAACGGGCGGGCCAGCACGGCCAGCAGGAGGATGGCGACCAGGGCCGCCACGGAGAACGCGATGCCACCGGCACGGACGCCGGTCGTCGCCATCGCGGAGACGACGGACAGCAGCATCCAGCCGATGATGTCGTCGACGGTCACCGCGCAGAGGATCAGCTGCCCGACGTTGCGGTGCACCAGCCGAAGCTCGGTCAGCGTCTTGGCGATGACCGGGATGGCGCTGACCCCCATCGCGACGGCGAGGAAGAGGGCGAAGGTGATCTCGTCCACCCCGTCCGGAATCAGCGACCCGGGCAGGGCGAGCCCGGTGAGCACGCCGAGGGCGACCGGCAGTAGCACGCCGGCGGCGCTGATCCGGGCGGCGGTCATCCCGCGGCGGCGCACCAGGTCCAGGTCCAGGTGGATGCCGGTGAGCCCGACCAGCAGCAGGACGCCCACCTGGCCGACCGCGTCGAGCAGGTTGATCTGGGCGGCCGACTGCGGCAGGAACCAGTCGCCGAGGCCGGGCAGGTGACCGAGCAGGCTGGGCCCGAGCAGGACGCCGGCGCAGAGCTCACCGGCGACCGCCGAGAGGCCGAGCCGCTGGGCGAGCCGGCCGAGCACCAGCGCGGCCAGCAGGAGCAGCCCCACCTGGACGAGGAAGCGGTCGAGATCCGCCGCGGAGATCATCCCGAGCGGCGCGGTGGCCAGGGTCATGTCGTCCTCCCGTTGGTGTCACGGTCACCGCGCGCCACCGCCCATGCGGGGACAGCCCTACCGCGGGGAGCGCGGTAAGGCTGTCCACGAAGGGGTCGGTCAGAGGCAGGGCCCCTCGTACGCGCCGATGTTCGGCGTGGTGCCGGTGACCTCGTTGCCCCAGAAGTCCCGGCCACCGTTGTCCGGCACGGCCACGCCGGCGTCGACGGCCGGCGAGCCGCACCGGAGCCGGAGGCCGGCCGGGCGGTCGACGGTCGGGTTACGGAACAGCGGGTCGCCGTTCACGGCGTTGGTGGTGTTGGCCGCCATGCTGGTGACGTTGTGGTACAGGTTGTGGTCGTAGACGCCCACCGGGTCGTCGATCCGGGCACCGGTCGCCTTGCCGGAGAAGATGTTGTTGGTGAAGGCGATCGAGGTGTGCGGGAAGGCGCCGGCGAGGTTCTCGGCGTTCGGCGCGTAGATCGTGTTGTTGTAGAACTTCGAGTTGGTGATCCCGTTGTCGCAGCCCGCCGCGACGACCGGGATGATGAAACCGTCGAGGTTGACGTCCTTGTCGTTGTCGCTGATGTTGTAGCGGATAACCGCACCGTCGCCGAACGACCCCTCGGACGCGCAGAACAGGATGAACGGCCCGTTGTTGTCGTGGCTGTAGTTGTACTGGTAGAGCGGGTCCTGGCTGCCGGCGTCGACGGTGAGCGAGAACGACGGCGGGAACGCGGCGCCGCCGGTGATCTCGTTGTACTCCATCACCGGGCGGTCGGAGTTGTAGGCGAGGATCGCCGCGTGCGACTGGGCGGCCCGCAGGCCGAAGCCGTCGACCTTGTTGCGCGCGGTCCGCGAGTCGATGCCGTTCATCACCAGGATGCCGTCGCCGCCGAGGTCGGACAGGGTGTTCCGGAGGAACTTCACGTTCGTCATCGGCACGAAGTGGTTGCGCCCACCGGGGAACAGGTCGCGCTTGGACCAACTGGAGAGCGTCCCGATGCCGACGTTGTCGACGCCGCTCACGATGCTGTCGGTCACCCGGATCCGGTCGAAGCCGGTGGGCGTCGTGTCGCCGGCGGCCTCGAAGAGGATGCCGCCGCTGTTCTCCAGGTCCGGGTTCAGGCAGTCACAGCCCGGCACGTCGTGGACGTGGACGTTCTCCACCACGTAGTGCTTGCCGGTGCCGTAGTCCTCCAGCAGCACGTAGATGCCGACCCGGGCGGTCCCGTCGGCCGGGCCCGGGTTGGTCACCTCCAGGTCCCGGATCTCGTAGCCCTGCACGTTGCGCAGGAGGACCGCCGCCCGGGTGCCCGGCGCGACGATCTTCGGCCGGGCGCCGGTGCCGTACGCCGCGATGGTGATCGGCGTCGAGGGCGTGCCCGACCCCTTGGGCTCCAGCACCCCCTCACAGGTGGTGCCGCGGCGGAGGAGGACCTTGTCGCCGGGGCCGAGCGTGGCCTGGTTGACCCGTGCCAGCGAGCGCCAGGCGGTGCTCGGCTTCGTGCCGTCGGCCGAGTCGTCGCCCGCCACGCAGTCGACGTGGTACGTCCGGGCCTGCCAGGTGGTGGCGTTGGCGGGCGAGGCGGGGGTGACCGCCGCCGCCAGGCTCGCGCTCAGGGCGACCATGAGTATCCGACCTCCGATTCGACGTACGCCGCGGAGACGTGTTCGGGAACGGCCAGGGGTATCTGTCATGACGGGACTCCAAGCGCTGTGCCCGGCCACCGCCCCTGAGCTGCGGGGACGAGGGCCGGTGCGGACGGGCGGTAGCCCGTCCATGGTGGATTTCCCGTCTCGATCTGGGCTCGACGGTTGGGATTCCCCAACCGGCCGCTACACCGCCCAGCCCTGCCGCCGCCACGCTGCGTCCGCGAACTCCCACTCACAGCGAGCACCAGTCAAGAACCACTCGACGAGCCGGGTCCGGTTGCCGTCACCGCCCGCCTCGACGACCTCGTCGACCATCGCCAGCCAGGCGGCCACGTAGTCGGCGAACCCGTCGTACGCCAGGTACTGCTCGATCCACGGCCCGTAGCGCGACGACCGGTCGGCCCGTTCCCGCAGGTCGTCGGAGACGAGCAGGTGGAACCAGCTCATCGGCAGCAGCGCGCCGACGCCCGCCGCGAACGACGTCACCGGCGCCGCGAGCATGACCGACGTGTACGCGTGCACCGCTGGCGCGGGGCCGGCGAACGCCGGGCCGGCGGGCCGGCCGAGCGTCTCCGCCAGCCGGCCCAACTCCCGGTCCAGCCGGGGCAGCGAGCCCACCGTGGCCTGCGCCGCCCCGGCCAGCAGGCCGGCGTGCTCCAACCGGTCGGCACCCGCCGCGCACCGGGCCAGCGCCCGCGCGTACGCCGGGACGACGTACCGGGCGTCCTGCTCGGCGAACCACCACAGCGCCTCCGGCGGGAGCGTCCCGTCGCGCAGCCCGGCCCAGAACGGGTGGGCGGTGACCCGCGCCACCAGCGGCGCCGCGAGCGCCGCCAGTTCGTCCTGGGGCCGCGCCCGGGTCGCCGGCCCGGCCGTCACGTCGCCGCCGGGGTCAGCCGCTCGGCGCCGGACACCTCGGCGAGCACGTCGGTGAGCACCTTCTCCGGCTCGCCGGAGCCCTCGACGCTGCGCCAGGCCACGAACGCGTCCGGCCGCACCAGCACGGCCCCGCGCGAGGAGACGCCGAACGCGGCCGCCCAGTCGGCGCCCGTCGTGGCGACGTCACCGCCCGGACCGACCCGCACCGACCGCAGCGGCACCGACGTCCGCGCCGCCAGGCGGACCGCCGCCTCGTGCCAGCCGTCGTCCTCCGCGCCACTGACCAGCACGAACGATTCCCAGAACAGGTCGATCGTGGACAGCTCCCGGTCACCGGAACGCAGCCACAGGTGCGGGGCCCGGGTGCCCGGCTCGCCGGCCAGGGTCAGCGGCGCGGTCAGCACCGGCGGGTGGTCGTCGGCGAGCACGGCGGCCGACCGGTACCGGTAGCCGAGCGTGATGATGATGTCGTCGACCATCTCCTTCTCCGGCCGGCCGTCGCTCTGCCCGTGCCGGATGCGGTTACGGACCATGGCCTGCTCCGCCATCGCCGAGCCCACCGCGTGCCGCTCCTGGTGGTACGTGTCCAGCAGCGCGGAGGTGCCCCACCCGTGCAGTTCGGCGGCCAGCTTCCACGCCAGGTTGTGCGCGTCGTGAATGCCGGTGTTGGCGCCGAACCCGCCGGCCGGCGGGTGCACGTGCGCCGCGTCGCCGGCCAGGAAGACCCGGCCGACCCGGAACCGGTCCGCGACCAGCTGCGAGCCCTCCCACGGCACCTTGGCCACCACCTCGACCGCCATGTCGGGCCGGCCGGCGGCCTCCCGGACGATCCGCACGCACCGCTCGTCGGTGAAGTCCTCCGGCGACTCGCCCCGGTCCGGGTGGTAGACCGGCGCGGCCAGCCACGGGTCGCAGCCGTGCAGCCGGGACAGCCCGGTCATCGTCCCGCCCACCGTGGCGTAGCAGAGGATGAACGGCCGGTCGGCGAGGATCCGCTCCAGCTCGGGGGCGCGGAAGTAGATGCTCAGCGCGTGGAACACCGAACCGCGACCCGACCGGCCCACGCCCAGCAGACCCCGCACCGAACTGCCGGCCCCGTCGGCGCCGACCAGGTAGCGGGCCCGGACCGTCCGCTCGACGCCGCCCTCGTCGGTCACCGTCGCGGTCACGCCGTCCCCGTCCTGGTCGACGGCGGTCAGTCGGGCACCGAAGCGGATCTCCGAGCCGAACTCCTTCGCCTTGGCCGCCAGCACCACCTCGTAGCGGTCCTG
Organism: Micromonospora sp. WMMD558; assembly: GCF_049315255.1. Classification (NCBI taxonomy): domain Bacteria; kingdom Bacillati; phylum Actinomycetota; class Actinomycetes; order Micromonosporales; family Micromonosporaceae; genus Micromonospora; species Micromonospora sp. WMMD558. The sequence continues at coordinate 6,239,280 of NZ_CP186061.1, forward strand.
GCCACAGCCCATCACCCGCTCCGGGCTGATCTCCGGACCGTCCAGCGACGGCGCCTCCAGCACCTGGGCGTTCGCGATGTCGGAGTACGTGCTGACCCGCAGGATCCCGCCCTCGAAGTAGCGGTGCGAGTCACCGATCTCCAGAGCCCGGATGTCCGGGCCGATGCCGGCGGCACGGAACAGCTCCATGGTGCGCGCCTGCAGACCCGGGGCGCGGGGCAGCCGGGACGTGTTGGGCCGCTTCTCCACCACCAGGGTGGGCACGCCGTGCCGGCCGAGGAAGACCGCCGTGGACAGGCCCACCGGGCCGGCGCCCACGATCAGTACCGGGACCTCTTCGTCGTACATCCTGCTCCTCCTGGGCTCGTCGGCTCAGCTCGCCCGGGCCACCGGGCCGCGCGCGGCCGCCGCGGCCTCGACCAGCCCCTTGATCCGGTTCATCTGGATCACCGTGTTGCGGTTCAGGTGCGCGGTCATCGCGTCGTCGTCGACGGGCGCCTGCGGCTTCATGTGGAAGTCCTGCACCCAGCGCATCCGCACCCCGCCGTCGACCTCGGCGTACGTCCAGTGGATGTTCATGTACTCGAACGGGCCGGTCTCGATCCGGTGGGCCCGGACCTCGCGGCGCTCCCGGTCGACGGTGCGCTTCGACACCCAGCTCCACACCGTGCCGTCCTCGTCGGGGTGCATGGTGAGCCGGAAGGTGACGCTGTCGCCGTCCCGTTCGAGGATCTCCGCGGCGGCGTACTCGCTGAACAGCTGCGGCCACGACGCCACGTCGTTGGTCATGTCCCACACCACGTCCATCGGCGCGTCGATCACGATCGCGTTGTCCGTGTGTCCTGCCATGCTGCTGTCTCTCCTCACTCGACGCCGGCCCGGGTCACCGCCCGGCCGGCCGCTCCGGTCAGCCCGCCGCGGTGACGACCGCGGCGGCGTTGAAGCCGCCGTACCCGCGGGCGACGACCAGCGCCGTGCGCAGGCGCGCCTCCCGGGGCACATCCCGCACCAGGTCCAGGTCACACCCCGGTGCCAGCCGCGCCACCCCGACGGTCGGGGGGATCACCTGGTCCCGGAGGGCGAGCAGGGCGCACGCCAGGTCCAGCGCGGCGCCGCCGGCGTAGAGCCGGCCGGTCATCGTCTTCGGCGCGGTCACCGGCACCCCGACCGGACCGAACACAGCGCTGATCGCCGCCGCCTCCGCCCGGTCGGCGTCCGGCACCCCGGCCGCGTCGGCGAACACCACGTCCACGTCGGAGGGTGCGACGCCCGCGTCGGCCAACGCCAGCTCGATCGCCCGCCGCAGGCCGGGTTCCCGGCCGGAGCCGGGCCGCGGGTCGAAGGTGGACCCCTGCCCGGCGATCACGCCGTACACCTTCGGCGCGCGGCGAACCCGCGCGTCGGCGGCGTCCTCGACGATCAGCATGGCCCCGCCCTCACCCGGCACGTAGCCACCGGCGTCGGCGTCGAACGGCCGGTACGCCCGCTCCGGATCGTCGCCGCCGCTGAGGGTGCCCTTGCTGAGCTGTGCCGTCAGCCCGTACGGGCACAGCGACGCGTCGGTGCCGCCGGTGACGACCAGCCGGGTCCCCTGCTGGACGAGCGCCCGGGCCTGCCCGGCGGCGTCCAGCGCCCCGGCCTGCTCGCTGCACACCACACCGCACGGACCGCGCATCCCGTGCCGGATGGAGATCTGCCCGGTGGTGGCCGCGTAGAACCAGGCGATCGACTGGTACGCCCCGACCCACGACGGTCCCTTCGTCCAGAGCCGCTCGATCTCCCGCTGCCCGAACTCCGTACCGCCGGACGAGCTGGCGGTGACGACGGCCATCTCGTACTCGGGGAACCCCGCCGGGTCGGCGCCGGCGTCGTCGAGAGCCCACGCGGCGGCGGTGAGGCCCAGGTGGGTCCAGTTGTCGGTCTGCGGGATGAGCCGGCTCGGGACGTGCGCGGCGGCGTCGAAGTCGTGGACCTCGCCGGCCAGCCGCACCGGGTAGCCGGTCGGGTCGAAGCGGCTGATCCGGCCGATGCCGCTGCGGCCGGCGAGCGTCGCCGCCCAGTACGCCTCGGTGCCCAGCCCGTTCGGGGCGGTGACGCCGATCCCGGTCACCACGGCCGTCCGGTTCATCGCGGATCCTCCCCGCGGTCCTTCGTGATGACCATCGCCGTCTGGAAGCCGCCGAAGCCGCTGCCGACGCTGAGCACGCCCCGCATCCGGTGCTCCCGCGCGGTGATCGGCACGTAGTCCAGGTCGCACTCCGGGTCCGGGTTGCGCAGGTTGGCCGTCGGCGGCACCACCTGCTCCTCCAGCGCCAGCGCGCACGCCGCGACCTCGATCGAGCCGATCGCGCCGAGCGAGTGCCCGACCATCGACTTGATCGAGCTGACCGGCACCTGGTACGCGCGGTCGCCCAGCGCCCGTTTGAACGCGGCGGTCTCGTGCCGGTCGTTCTGCCGGGTGCCGGAGCCGTGCGCGTTGATGTAGTCGATGTCCGACGGGTCGAGCCGGGCCGCCGCCAGGGCCTGCCGGATCGCCTCGGCCATCTCCCGGCCGTCCGGCTTCAGCCCGGTCATGTGGTACGCGTTGCTCCGGCTGGCGTACCCGGCGATCTCGGCGTAGACGTGGGCACCCCGGCGGCGCGCGGCCTCGCGCTCCTCCAGGATCAGCACGGCGGACCCCTCGCCGAGGACGAAGCCGCGCCGCTTCGCGTCGAACGGGCGGGACGCGTGGGCCGCGTCGTCGTTGTCCGGCGAGGTCGCCTTGATCGCGTCGAAGCAGGCGGCGGTGATCGGCGACAGCGGCGCGTCGGTCGCGCCCGCGACGACGACGTCGGCCCGCCCCGACCAGATGAGGCTCGCCCCGTTGCCGACCGCGTCCAGCCCGGCCGTGCAGCCGGTGGAGATCAGCGACACCGGGCCCTCGGCGCCGACCGTCCAGGCCACCTCGGTGGCCATGGTGCTCGGCACCATGTACCCGTACAGCTGCGGCACCGTGTACGCGGGGTCGACCAGCCAGCGCCGGCCGCCGTCGCTGAGGACCAGGTACTCCTCCTCCAGTCCGGTGGTGCAGCCGACCGCGCTGCCGATGCTCACACCGGTCCGCTCCGGCGGCACGTCGGCGTCCTCCAGCCCGCTGTCCGCCCACGCCTCGCGGGCGGAGACCACGGCGAACTGCGCCGCCCGGTCCATCCGGCGGATCTCCTGGGGGCTCAGCCCGTTCGCGGCCGGGTCGAAGTCGCACTCGGCCGCGATCCGGGACCGGAAGTGCGAGGCGTCGAAGAGGGTGATGGGACGGGTGGCGGTGCGCCCGGCGGTGAGCAGGTCCCAGTACGCCTTGGTCCCGATGCCCCCGGGCGCCACCACGCCGATGCCCGTCACGACCACCCGACGGTGTCCGGTCATCGGCGCGGGCCCCCCACGTCCGGGACCGGGGCGCCACCGGAGGCGGCGGGCAGCTCCTCGGTGTCGACGTGCCCCAGCTCGGGCCGGGGGGCGAGCGGGCTGAGGTGGAACACCGCCCGCACCTCCTCGGCGCCGGCGTTCCACACTCGGTGGCGCTTGCCGATCGGCACCAGCAGGCCCTCGCCGGGGACGAGGTCGACCTCGCCGGCGTCCTCCACCCGGGCGGTCAGCCGGCCACTCACGACCAGCAGGAACTCCTCCGAGTACGGGTGGTAGTGCTCGGTCACGTACTCGCCCGGGGCGAGGGTCAGGGTCCCCATGAAGCCGGAGGTGGACCCGACCGTCTTCGGGCTGAGCACCACCCGGATGTCCCCGCCCCGCCGCCGGTTCGCCGGAACGTCGTTGGCGGAGACCCGCAGCGGGCGGGTGGGGGTCTGCGCGAGTTCACTCACCGGGGGCCTCCCAGACGTAGAACGGATCGGCCATGGCGTCCTTCGGCTCGCGCCAGTTCGGGTCGTACGGCCGGATGTGGTGGGACAGCTGCTCGTTGATCTGCCCGTAGAGGGGGTGGCTCCGCGCCTGGTACAGCCGGGGCGAGATGTCCTCGTCGGCCTCCACCAGGTGGAAGTACAGGTCGTGGAAACGGAAGAGCGTACGGCGCGTGACGCCGATCATCCGCGGCAGATCGGTGGAGTCCGAGCTGGCGAATATCTTGGCCACGTCGTCCGCTTTCTCAGGGGCCATCCGGGCAACGATCAGCGTTCGATGCACACCAATCACCTCTCACTCGTTGCGCCGATGATGCGGCATCCCCCGGCAGGGACGGTCGAACGCTGCTCGACGCCTCGACGGGGCCGCCGACGCCGGCGCCGTCCACGTACACCGGACCGCGCCGGCCTCGACAGCCGCTCGACGAGGTGATCCGCGTACCGCATGACCTGCCTGGTGAGAGCCGGTGCGGTCGCCCGCCACTAGGGATTCACACAGTGGTTGCCGGAGGCCCCGCCGCCGACAATGGGGCCGGTGTCCCCACCCATTCCGGAGGCCGCGTTGACGAGTCCCCGAGTTCTCCACGCGAACGGAAAGAATTGGAGCCATGACCCGGCCGGCCGGGTCGTCATCACCGGTTTCGGTGTCATTTCCAGCATCGGATCCGGACGGGCGGAATTCCTCGCCGGCCTGCGGGAGGGACGGTGCGGCGCGAAACCGATCAGCAAATGGGACGCCACCGGTTTCCCGCACGACCACGCCTGCGAGGTCACCGACTTCGACCCGGCGTCGGTGCTGGAACGCCTCGACCCGAAGGCCAGCGGCCAGGTGGCGGCCCTCGCCGCCGCGGCGTCCCGGATGGCCGTGCGCGACGCGGCCCTCGACCCCGCCGCCGTCCGCGACGAGGGCGGCCTGATCGCCGTCGGCACCACGTGCGGGCAGTCGCTCGACCTCGACGCGCTCGCCGAGGTCGAGCTGCGCGAACCGGACGCCGTGCCGCCCGGGGACCTCGCGCGGCTGCTCCAGCCCGGGCGCCTCGCCACCGCCGCCGCGGCCGAGCTCGACCTGCGCGACGTCGAGACCCTGACCATCCCCACCGCGTGCGCGGCCGGCAACTACGCGATCAGCTACGGCGTGGACGCGATCCGCTCCGGCGACGCCGAGTACGCGATCTGCGGCGGCGCCGACTCGGTCAACCGGATGGCGTTCGCCGGCTTCGTCCGGATGGGAGCGATGGCCCACGAGCGGTGCCGGCCCTTCGACCGGGAGCGCGACGGCACGATGTGGGGCGAGGGCGCCGCCATGCTGGTCCTGGAGAGCCTCGACCACGCCCGGCGGCGGGGCGCCCCGATCCTCGCCGAGGTGCTCGGCCTGCACCTCAACTGCGACGCCGACCACCCCACCGCCCCGGTACGGGAACGTGTCGCCGAGTGCATGGCGGGCGCCCTGGCCGACGCCGGGGTCGACGCCGCCGAGCTGGACGTGATCTTCGCCCACGCCACCGGTACCCGGGCCAGCGACCCGATGGAGGTGGGTGCCATCCGGGACGTCTTCGGCGTGCGGCCCCCGCCCCCGGTGGTCGGGGTCAAGTCGATGATCGGCCACACCATGGGCGCCGTCGGCGCCCACACCGCCATCGCCGCGCTGCTCGCGATGCAGCACCAGTTCCTGCCGCCCACGGTGAACTTCCGCGAGCCCGACCCGGACTGCCAGGTCGACTGCGTACCCAACGTGGCCCGGCCGTCCGCCGTCCGCACGGCGCTGGTGAACTCGCTGGGCTTCGGCGGCAACAACGCCACCCTGGTCCTGCGCGGCCCCGGCGAGGCCGGTCCGCGCCCCGAGGCACCTGGAGCCGACGCATGAACGTGGTTATCTCCGGCCTGGCCGTCGTCTCGCCGTTCGGGCTCGGAACCGGGCCGTTCACGGCCGGGTGGCGTGCCGGCCGTCCCACCGCCGCCCCCGGCGAGGACCCGCCGGTCGCCCGGCTGCCCGAGCTGGCCGGCGACGACTTCACCCCGAACCGCCGGGTCCGGCTCAAGGAACGCTCGTCCGCCCTGGCGGTCGGCACGGTCGGGGCGCTGCTCGCCACGTACGACCTGGGTGACGTGCCCGCCGCCCGGCGCGGCGTGGTCCTCGGCAGCGCGCTGGCCAGCCTCGACTCGTACCTGGCCGTGTCCGGTGGCTCGCTGGCCGGCGCCAAGCCGCACTTCATCGACCACAATCTGATGCCGCCGGGCATCATGAACTACACCAGCAGCCAGGCCGCCATCCGTTTCGACCTGCGTGGCCCGAACGTCACCGTGACCTCCGGCCGGGCGACCGGGCTCACCGCCCTGGGCTGTGCCCGCCGGCTGGTCGCGGCCGGCCGCGCGGACGTCGTGCTGGCCGGCGCGTTCGAGGCGCTCAGCCCGCGCCGGCTGCGGCTGGAGACAGCCGCCGACCGGGCGCCCGCCCTGACCGGCGAGGGCTGTTGCGTGTTCCTGGTGGAGACGGCGGAGTCCGCCGAGCGGGCCGGCCGGCGGGTCCTGGCCGCCCCGCTGGCCCTGACCGCCGGCTTCTTCCCCGAGCCGGACGGGGGGCGGGCGGCGCTGCACCGCGCGGTGACCCGGGCGCTGCGGCAGGCCGGCGTCACCGCCGGGGACGTCGCCACGGTCGTCCGGGGCGCCGCCGCCCCCGGCCGGTACGCCGACGACGAGACGGCGGTCCTCACCGACGTCGTGCCCGGCGTACCCGTGCTGGACCCGGCGACCCGCGTCGGCGACACCTACGGCGCGTCCGCGGCGTTCGGCGTGGCCGCGGCGATCGTCGAGGCCGGCGCGGAGCCCTCGCCCGGCGTCACCCTCGTCACCTCCATCGACCCCGACGGCCAGGTGGCCTGCGCCGTCCTGGCCCCCGGTGCCCGGGTGCCGACCCCGGTCGGCTGACCCTGCCGGTGACGGCACCCTCCACGATCGTGCCCGCAGCGCCGCAGGCGGCGTCAGTGGCGGCCGGCGGCGGCCAGGCTTGGGTCGTACCGGAGGGCCCGGACGATGGCCTCGGCCCGGCTGGACACCTCCAGCTTGCGGAAGATGCGGGTGAGGTGGAACTCCACCGTGCTGCGCGAGATGTGCAGCTGCCGGGCGATCTGGTCGTTGCCCAGACCGGCGCAGAGCGCCCGCAGCAGCTCCACCTCGCGGCCGGTCAGCCCGGCCGGGAGTCCCCGCCGCGCCGGCGTCGCCACCCGGCGGATGGTGAACTCGGTGCCGGCCAGCCGCAGCGCGGCCACCAGCTCTCCCGGTTCGACGTCACCGGCGAGGTAGACGTCGCTGTCCGCGCCCTCCGGCCACCGGCCGCCGGGGTCGACGACGGCCACCCGCGGGCGGCGCGGCTGCGCCGGCCGGGGCAGCGCGTTGGGCGGCGGTGGCCCGGCGCCGACGGCGACGAGCAGCCAGTCGACCGGGGAGCAGGGGTCGTCGACGACGGTGAGCAGCGCGCGCAGCGCCGCGGCCCGCGGGGCGGGCCAGTCCCCGGCGAGGACGACCCGGCCGGGTCCCCGGGACGGCGCGGGCGGGCCGGTCCGTACGGCGCCGCCCGCCGGCTGCCCAGGTTCAGGCGACCGCTTCCGTCTCATTGGCGTTCTCCTCGACCAGGGCCACCACCGCCGCCAGGCTCGTCATCTTGGGGATGTCGGCGTCGGGGATGCGTACCCCCAGGTCCACCTCGATCCGGGCCAGGATGTCGATGACGAGCATGGAGTCGGCGCCGTAGTCGTTGATGAAGTCGCCGTCGGGGGTGAGCTGCCCGGGTTCCAGTTCGAGGATCTCGGTCACGACAGCCGCGAGTTGCGCCGTCCGGTCGTCGTCCGCCCCGGCCGGTGCGGTGTCCGCCACCGGCGCGGCCGTGACCACGGGCGCCGGCTCGGCCGCGACCCGCGGCGACGGTACGACGGCCGTTGCGCCCCCGCCGCCCAGCGCCGTCTGGATCAGCTCCGCCGCCTGCCGGTTACCGGCGTCGGTGAGGTGCACGGTGTCGGCGAACGAGTCGCCGACGAACCGGTCCGCCGCCAGGTCCAGGAAGGACACCCCGAGCTCGGCGCAGCCGGCGGCGAGCACGTCCGCGTACGCCTTCCAGTTCTCCTCGATCGCGCTGTGCAGGATGCCGAAGACGGGCGCGTCGAAGTCGTAGCGCGCCCGCTCCTCGGGAGTGATGTCGCGGGTACGGGTGGAGGCCAGCGGCTGGAGGCAGAGCAGCACGCGGGTGCCGGCGGGCACCGCCTTGGCGAGGACCCGCAGGTCCCGCAGCCGGCGTGCCGCCGCCACGGCCATCCGTTCACGCACCTGGGCGAGGTCCCAGGCGGGCGTGGTGGTGCGGGGACGGCGCACCGCGTCCAGGTCGGGCACCGTCTTGCCGGCGGCGAGTACCGCCAGGTCGAACAGCGGCACCTGCGTCAGGTCGTCGAAGGTGCGCTCGTACGACACCGTGCCGTAGAGGTTGTCCGGGGTCAGCGAGCCGACCAGGTTCACGAAATCCGGCCCGCCGCCGATGATGACCACGGTGGACGCCTTCTCCAGGAACGGCACGGCGGCCACCAGTTCCTGGAGCGACACCGCCGCGCAGAGGCCCAGGTTGAGCTGCCGCACCCCGGTCAGCCCGGCCAGGTACGACGCCACGGTGGTGGCGTCCGACGACGCGGCGAGCGCGAGGGCCACCGAGTTGCCGAGCAGGATCCCGCCGCCGCCGGCGGCCAGCCAGCTCGCCGAGTCCACCGTGCCGTACGGGGAGTCGGAGAGCCGGAACCCCGCGTCGTCGGTGTTCAGCATGTCCGACCGAAGGCCCGGCGCGAGCGTGAACCCGAGGAACGGGTGCGGGTAGAGGTCGATGCCGTGCCGTTCCAGCAGCATGCCACCCCGGTGCCGCCGGGCGAAGGACTCGTGCTCGAACTGGGGTGTGGAATTCATTCGGTCACTCCCGTACGTCTCGTACTCGTCGTCGCGTTCCCGGTCCGGACGCCCGCCGAGGGTCACAGGGCGGGATCCACCACCGCTCGCACCGTGGTCGACCGTCCCCGGTCAGCGGGGCGCGGCCACCACGAGCCGCTCCAGCTCCGCCACCACCTGCGCGGGCGACGGCTGGGCGGCCAACTCCCGGCGCAGCCGGTCGGCCGCCTCCCGGAACCCGGGCTCGGCCAGCACCCGCCGCAGGGCGGTGACCACCGCGGCCGGGTCGGCGTCCTTCGCCGGCACCACCAGGCCGGCCCCGGTCTCGGCGAGCCGGGCGGAGTGCCGCGTGTGGTCGGGCAGCCGGGGAACGAGCACCTGCGGCAGCCCGTACGACACGGCGGTGAGCAGCGACCCGGCGCCGCCGTGGGCGACGACGGCGGCGCAGCCGGGCAGCACCAGGTGCAGCGGCGAGCCGGCCACCACGTGCACCCCGTCGGGTACCGGCCCGAGCAGGGACCGCTGATCGGGGCTCACCGCGACCACGACCTCCACGTCGAGGTCGGCGAGCGCCCGCACCACCGTCCCGGCGAGGAAGTGGTCCGGTCCGAGGCGGCCCATCGTCGTACCCCAGGTGACGCAGACCCGGGGACGCGCGCCGGGTTCCGGCAGCGGCGGGGGGACGACGCCCGGGCCGTTGAACGGCACCTGGCCGAGCGGCAGCCGCCGCGAGCCGACCTGCGGGAGCTGAAGGCCGGCCGGGTACGGGTCGACCGTGGCCACGCCGAACGGGTCCACCCCGGTCAGCCCGTACCGGGCGCCGAGCGGGTCGAGCACGGCCGGCAGGAACTGCGCGGCCCGACCGCCGAGCAGGTCGGTGCCGAACAGGTGCCGGACCGCCGGCACGCCCGCCGCGGCGGCGGCGACCGGCCCGGCGAAGGCGCTCGGCTCGAACACCAGCAGGTCCGCCCGCCAGCGCCGGGCCAGGTCGACCAGGTCGTCCAGCATCGCGTCGGCCAGCTCGGCGAAGAGTTTCAGGACACGCGGGCCGCCGCCGTTGGCGCCGGGCGGCGTGGCGACGATCTCACGGAACGCGGCCTCCGCGTCGACGTCGCGGCCGACCGGGGCGAACGGCAGGCCGGTACGCAGGGCCACGTCGGTCAGGGCGGGCTGGCTGGCCACCAGCACCTCGTGCCCGGCGGTACGGCAGGACCAGGCCAGCGGCACCATCGCGTACAGGTGCGAGGGCCATGCCCAGGTGGTGAAGAGGATCCGCATCGGCCCATGGCAGCACCGCCGGCTGGGCGGGCCCTCCACGACCGCTCGACCCCCGCCGCCCGGTGCGGGTCGCCGGTCGAGCCGGGCTCGAGCATCCGCCCCACCCCGCCCGCCGCGCCGCCAGCGAGCGACCAGCGCACTGGTGTTGGGTGCCCCTGACACGCCTGCCGCCGGACGCGAGAGGGTGACATGGAGCTAGGTATCGGGCTGCCGACGATGATCCCGGGGATCGCCGGCGCGGATCTGCTCACCTGGGCGCGCCGTGCCGAGAAGCACGGCTTCGCCTCCCTCGGGGTGCTGGACCGGCTGATGTACGACGGTTACGAACCACTGATGACGCTGGCCGCGGCGGCCGGCGCGACCAGCCGGATCCGGTTGACCACCACGATCCTCATCGCCGCGTACCGGGGTGACCGGGCGCTGCTGGCCAAGCAACTGGCGAGCCTGCACCGGCTCTCCGGCGGGCGGCTGGTGGTCGGTGCGGCGGCCGGCGGCCGGCCGGACGACTTCGAGGCGTGCGGCACCCCGTACGAGCAACGGGGCCGGCGCCTCGACGCGCTGCTGGGCGAGTTGCGGCGGTCGTGGGACGGCGGGCCGGACGCCCTGGTGCCGGGCCCCCGCTGCCCGGACGGCGGCCCGACGCTGCTGGTCGGGGGCCACTCGCCGGCGGCGATGCGGCGGGCCGCCGCGTACGGCGACGGGTGGATCGCCGGTGGCAGCTCCGCCAGCGGGTACGACGAGCTGGCCGGTCGGGCCCGGCAGGCGTGGCGGGCGGCGGGGCGGACGGACCGGCCCCGGCTGGTCGCCATCGCGTACGTGGCCCTCGGGCCCGGTGCCGCCGACCGGTCCGCCGCGTACCTGCGCGACTACTACGGCTTCCTCGGCTGGAAGGCCGACATCGCGGTGAAGAGCGTCCTCACCGACGCGCAGCAGTTGCGGACGTTCGTCGCCGACTACCGCGCGGTGGGCTGCGACGAGCTGATCCTCTTCCCGTGCGTCCCGGAACCGGCGCAGGCGGACCTGATCGCCGACGCCGTCCTGGGGTGAGTGGCGTGACCGAGACGCTGCACGTCCTGGTGCTGCTCGGCAGCGGCACGGTGGCCGGGGTGCTCTTCGCCGTGGCGCTGAGCACCGTCCCGGCGCTGGCCGCGATGCCCCCCGACCGGTACGTGCAGGCACACACCCTGCTGGGCCGCAACTGGGACCCGACGATGCCGCTGATCGTCCTCGGCAGCACGCTGCTGGACCTGTGGCTCGCGTTCCGGACGACCGCGCCGGCACCGCGGGCGCTGATCGTGGTGGCCGCCGTGTGCCTGCTCGGGGTGTCGGTGGTCTCGCACTTCCGGAACGTGCCGATCAACCGGCGCGTGCACCGCACCGACCCGGCGGCCATCCCGGCCGACTGGGCCGACCCGCGCCCGGTGTGGCGGCGCTGGCACCTGCTGCGGACCGCCCTGGCGCTCGTCGCCTTCACGGCGAACAGCCTCGCCGTGACCGCCTTCTGAAAGGACCACAGATGAGTCACGACCGAGAGCTGGCCTTCGTCGGGCTGGGCGGGATGGGCGCCGGCATGGCGCGGTGCCTGCGCGCCGCCGGTTACCCCCTCGTGGTGCACAACCGGACGGCGGCGAAGGCCGCGCCCCTGGCCGAGGCCGGGGCACGTGTCGCCGCCGCCAGCGGCGAGGCCGTGGAGAACGCCCGGATCGTCGTGCTGAGCCTCAGCGACCAGAATGCGGTCGAGCAGGTGCTGTTCGGCGAGATGCTCGGCTACCTGCGACCCGGCACGCTGGTGGTGGACACGTCGACCCTGTCGCCCGCGTACTCGGCGGAGGCCAGCGAGCGCCTGGCGCGGGTGGGCGTACGGCGGATCGAGGCGTGCGTCCTCGGCAACCCGCCGATGGCCCAGGAGGGCAAGCTGCGCATCTTCACCGCCGGTGAGCGGTCGGGCGTGGAGGAGGCGCACGACGTGCTCGCCACGCTCGGGCAGGAGATCCGGTACGTCGGCCCAGTCGGCGCGGCGAGCACGCTGAAGCTGGCCTTCAACCTGATCCTCGGCAACCAGGTGGCCGCGCTGGCCGAGGCGGTGGCGTTCGTCGAGAGCAGCGGCCTGGACCGGGAGCGGTTCCTCGCCGCGCTCACCGCGAGCGGGTTCAGCTCCCCGACCCTGGCGTTCCGGGCGGAGATGGTGCGCAACCGCAGCTACGAGCCCCCGCAGTTCCGGGTGAACCTGATGGCGAAGGATCTTCGGCTGGCCGTCGACGAGGCGGACGCCCGAGGTGTCGGCCTGGCGGTGACGGCCTGCGCGGCCGACCGGTTCACCGAGGCGGTGCGGGCCGGGGACGGCGACAAGGACGCGGCCGTCGTCGCGGAGCCCCGCTCCCCCGTGGCGGAGTTTCCGCCACGGGGTTGATCTGATCAACACATGAGCTGGGCATCCCGATGTCGCGGCTGTCGCCCTGCCGCCCTGGAAGCGGGTCGCGCAGCGGGAGTCAGCGGACGACCTTGAGGTTGAACATCGGGGTGTCCAGCGCGCCCATCAGGCGCAGCCACAGTGGCAGCAGCATCTCGGTGCCGCGAGCGGTGGTGATGTCGCCGAGGTCGACGACGTCGGTGTGACCGAAGGACTCGAGGATTCCCGTCACGGTCTTCTTGGCGTCGGCGTCGTTGCCGCTCACGAAGATCGAGTGGTCGCCGTCGGCGAGCGCCTTCGGGTTGACCATCAGCGTCGCGGTGAGCGTGTTGAGGGCCTTGACCACCCGTAGTTGCGGGAAGGCCGCCTGGATCTGCTCGCCGAGGCTGTCGGTGTCCTTGACGAACAGGGTGGGCGGGAACCCGTTGTCGAAGTCCAGCGGGTTGGCGATGTCCACGAGGATCTTGCCGGTCAGATTGTCGGTGCCGGCGGCCTGCAGCGCCGCGATCGAGACGCCGCCGGAGGTGGCGTTGACCAGCAGCTCGGCGCCGGCGGCGGCGTCGGCGAGGGTCGCCAGGCGCACCTGGGGGTGTTCGGCGGCCCACGCGGCGTAGGGCGGGTTGCCCATCCCGTCCGGGGTGGTCCTGGCCAGCGTCGCGGCGACATCGCGGGTGCCTACGGTGACGTCGTGGCCCAGCTCCGCAAGGCGGCCGGCCAGCGCCTGGCCGACCATGCCGGTGCCGAGAACTGCGATCTTCATGGTGGCGCTCCCTCGTCAAGTCCCGGCGCTTGCCCGCGGCAGGCGCCCTTCGGGCACACCCAAGCTAACAGACAGGTCTGTCTACCCGCAAGCTTCGAGCACGGAGGCGGGCGGCCGGGCGCCCGGCGGACGCCCCGGACAGACTTGTCTGTAGCATTGTCGCGCCTGGCCAGCGGAGGTGAACCGATGACACAACCACCCCAGCCGGCGCGCGAGCGAATCCTCGACACCGCGTTCCGGCTGTTCTACGCCCACGGGCCCCGCGGCGTCGGCGTCGACACCGTCATCGCCGAGTCCGGCGTGGCCAAGGCGACCCTGTACAAGCACTTCCCCCGCAAGGACGACCTCGTCCTGGCGTACCTGGACAAGGTCGACCAGACCTGGTTCGGGCAGCTACGCGCCGCGGCCCGCGCAGCCGGTGACGACCCACGCGACCAGATGGTCGGCATGTTCGACGCCCTCGCCTCGGCGTGCCGACGCCAGGGCTACCACGGCTGCGCGTTCATCAACACCGCCGCCGAGAGCGCGGCCGGCAGCGACGTGCACGCCCGTACCGTCGAGCACAAGCGGGTGGTGCTGGTCTGGGTGACCGACCTGGCCCGCCGCGCCGGCGCCGCCGACCCGGCGCGGCTGGCCCGCCAGCTGACCCTGCTGCTCGACGGCGGCCTGTCCGCCGGGGTGCTCGACGCTGATCCGGCCACCCCGGACACCGCGAAGGAAGCCGCCCGCGTGCTGGTCGCGGCCGCCTGCCCGACCCGGTGACCCAGGAGCCACCGCCGGCGCTCGCACCCCGTCACCTTGCTGATCCCGGCGAGAGCCGTCCGCCAGCTCCCGCTGGCCGGAAACAACTCAGGGCCGGCCCCCGAACGGGCCGGCCCTGAACGATGACGGTGCGGCTCGCGCACTGTCATCCAATGGTGGGCGATACTGGGTTTGAACCAGTGACCTCTTCCGTGTCAAGGAAGCGCGCTCCCACTGCGCCAATCGCCCTCGTCTTGCCGAGGTGGGGACGGGATTTGAACCCGCGTACACGGCTTTGCAGGCCGTTGCCTCGCCTCTCGGCCACCCCACCGAGGTTGCCCCCGTCATGCGTGGCGGCATCTCCGAGCGGACGACGGGATTCGAACCCGCGACCCTCACCTTGGCAAGGTGATGCGCTACCAGCTGCGCTACGTCCGCGTGCCCCCGGCTTTCCCGGTGACGGATGAGAACTCTAGCCGAGCCGGCGAGCGGTTGCCAACTCGGGGTGCCCCCCCGGCGCGTCCTCCCAGCGAGTCGGGACCGGCCGGTGGGTCGATGCCCGTCGCCACGCCGGTTCCGATCCGGACAACACACCGGGACCGTCCGCAAAACTGTCCGATTTCCGACCGGTTGAGCTTCGTGTCCGGATCCTTCGGTAACGGCCCGTGTCGGTATGGATGGACTACCGTTACGGCTGTGACAAGACGTGCGGCCGAGATCCGCCTGGATGCCCTGCTGCGCACGGCCTGTGACGTGATCGTGGAGCGAGGCCTGGCCAACACCCGCACCTCCGACGTGGCTCAGGCCGCGGGGGTGAGCCAGGCACTGGTCTTTTACCACTTCGCCACGAAGGACCGACTGCTCGCCGAGGCGTTCGCGTACGCCGTCGAGCAGGATCTCGCCCGGTTGGACGCGGTGATGCGCTCCACCGCCCCGCCGCTGACGAAGCTGCGGCGGATCGTCAAGCTCTACACCCCGGCCGGCCGGCCGATCTCCTGGTCCATGTGGATCGACGGCTGGGCCGAGTCGCTGCGCACGCCGGAGCTGGAGAAGGTGTCCCGCCGGCTGGACCTGCGCTGGCGGCAGGACCTGGCCGCGGTGATCGCGGCGGGGGTCCGCGACGGCACGTTCCGGTGCGCCGACCCCGAAGGGGCCGCCTGGCGGATCAGCGCCGTGATGGACGGCCTCGCCGTGCAGCTCGCAGTGCACGACCGGGTGATCTCCCGCCGGCAGTTCACCGAGTGGGTCCGCCTGGTGACCGCCCGGGAGCTGGGGATCGACCCGGCCCAGCTGGACTGAGGGCGCGCGGAAACCGGCCTTTGCCGGCGGCCCGGGGCGGGACAATCCGGGCATGGACCTGCTCGAGACGTACCGCCGCAGCCTCGCCGTGTTCACCGACCGGGTGGCCGAGGTCGGCCCGGGGCAGTGGACGGCGCCGACGCCCTGCGCGGAGTGGGACGTCCGGACGCTGGTCAACCACGTCGTCGGCGAGGACCGGTGGAGCGTGGCGCTGATGGCCGGACGCACGATCGCGGAGGTGGGCGACCGGTACGAGGGCGACCAGCTCGACGGCGACCCGGCGGCCGCGGCCCGGGACGCGGCGGCGCAGGCGGAGCTGGCCTTCACCCGCCCCTCGGCGCTGGAGCGCACCGTCGACCTCTCCTCCGGTCCGACGCCGGCCGACGAGTACCTGCACCAGCTCATCGCGGAGCACCTCGTGCACGGGTGGGACCTGGCGGCGGCGATCGGCGCCGATCGGCGTCTGGACGCCGACGCGGTGGCCGGGTGCGCCCACTGGTTCCGCGGACGGATCGACGACTACCGGCGGGGCCGGCTCGTCCGGTCGGGCGTCGACGTGGCAGCCGACGCCGACACCCAGGACCGGCTCATCGCCGCCTTCGGCCGCGACCCGGACTGGGCGCCGTAGGTCTGCCGGGATGTTAAGAAGGGGCCCTTCTACTACCGCAGGAGTTAATAAGGGGCCCTTCCTTGCGCCTGCCGGAGGCGCGGCCGGGCCGGCGGGTGGACGTTGGCGAGGTCCGGGTCACCGCCGTAGTGGGCGAGCACCCGGTGGTCCATGACCCGTCGCCACAGCGGCGGGACCAGCGCGGCGACCACCATGGTCGCGTACCCGGCCGGCAGCTGCGGCGAAGCGTCGAAGCTGCGCAGCGTCTGGTAGCGCCGCAGCGGGTTGGCGTGGTGGTCGCTGTGTCGCTGGAGCTGGAAGAGGAAGACGTTGGTGACCGCACGGTCGCTGTTCCAGCTGTGCCGGGGGTCGACCTTCTCGTACCGGCCGGCGGCGGTGCGCTGCCGGGCGAGGCCGTAGTGCTCCAGGTAGTTCACGACCTCCAGCAGGCTGAATCCGACCACGGCCTGGAGGACCAGGAAGACCAGCACACCCGGGCCGAACGTGACCGCCAGCAGCGCGTAGAGCGCCACGGTCATCGCCCAGGCGTTGAGGATGTCGTTGCGCCACGTCCACGGGCTGCGGCCGCGGATGCGGAACCGCCCCGTCTCCAGCCGCCAGGCCGACCGCAGGCTGCCCCAGACGGTACGCGGCCAGAAGGCCCAGAAGCTCTCGCCCAGCCGGGAGCTGGCCGGGTCCTCCGCGGTGGCGACCCGGGTGTGGTGGCCCCGGTTGTGCTCGACGTAGAAGTGGCCGTACCCGGTGGGGGCCAGCGCCACCTTGGAGAGCCAGCGTTCCGTCGTCTCCCGCTTGTGGCCCAGCTCGTGGGCGGTGTTGATGGCGATGCCGTTGACGATCCCGACGGTCGCCACGAGACCCGCCGCCACCAGTGGGGAGAGGCCGCCGGCGGCCCAGACGGCGCAGCAGAGCACCAGGGCCGCGTACTGGGCGGGCAGGTAGAGGTAGGTGAGCCAGCGGTAGTAGCCGTCGGCCTGGAGCCGCGGCACCGCCTCCTCCGGTGGGTTGCGCCGGTCGTCGCCGATCAGCAGGTCGACGGCGGGGATCAGCCCGAACACCACGGCCGGGGTGAGCCACCAGGCCCAGGCGCCCCCGGCGCCCCGCCAGGACAGCCAGGCGAGGAAGGGCAGCGCGGGGACGAGCAGCGCCAGCGGCCAGAGCGGCTTGCGGGTGTCCCGCCAGGCGCCGGGGGTGACGGTCGCGTCGACGGCCATGGCCGATCTCCGATCTCTCGCCGGTCTCCCTCCTGACTGTGGCAGCCGTCACGTCGTTTTACAAGGCCCCATGTTTTGTAAAGTCGAGTCCGTTCGATGCGAGGGGACGTCCGCCGGGGGCGGCACGGCAGGTCACCACCCCCGGCGGCCCCCGATCAGCGTCCCCCCGCCCAGCCCCGCGACCTACTACTCGACGCACGCCCCCAGTCCCGGGCCGACCCACGATCGTCGCCCACCGTCCGGGTCAGGTGGCGCATGCGCAACAGCAGCCCGAGGCCGAGGGACACCAGCAACCCACCCAGCAGGAAGGCGGCCTGCACCGCGCCGAAGCCACCGGACTGCGCGACCGGGCGGCCCGCCCCGGCCGCCGGTGGCACCTCTGCGACGCCGTCGTCGGCGGGCACCTCCTCGCCGGTCTCCTCCACCGCCGGCTCGGTGGGCTCGGCCGGCGCCTCGGACACCTCCGCGGACCGGCTCGGCGACGCCTCGGCGTCCGGCCCCACCACCGACCGGGTCGCGGTCTGCCGCGCCAGCAGGCGCAGGTTCGCGTCGTACGCCTCCGCCTCCAGCGTGACCCGCCCGCGGCTCACGTCCTCCGCGAACGCCACCTGGTACTTGGCCGTCACCGTCCGGTCCGGGCAGAGCGTCCCGGGATCGAGCTGACGGTCGGTCAGCCGGGCCACGTCACCGTCGGTGCGCACCTCCAGCGGGAACGACCCGGTCTCCTCGATCCGGTCCACATTCACCTGGTCGAGCCGCATCCCCGACACCCGCAGCACCATCGACCAGCGGACCTTCACGCAGCCGCCCCGGTCACGCCGCACCACCGCGGAGACCGTCGCCACCGGGTCACCGGCCCGGAACTCGTCGGGCAGGCCGCTCAGCTCCGTGCTGTTGGCCGCCGACGCCGGCGTCGGCGCGGCCAGGCACACCCCGGTCACGCAGGCCAGCACCACCCCGGCCCGCAACGCGTACCGCCACAACGTCACCTTCTCCGCCCTCCCGTCGGTCGCCTCCACGACAGACGCTAGGAGCGGGTGCAGACAGCCGGTAGACGGGCGTGTTCGCACGGACCGCCAAGGACGGAGGGTGGTTTCACCGTGCGTAGTGAACCGGTCACGCCCTCCCCGCGACACGCCGGTCGCTCGCCTGCGGGAGAATCTGCCGGTGTCCGAACTCGCCACCGCCTTCGTCCGGCTCCACGCGCGCCTCGCGCCGGTCGCCTTCGTACCCGAGGTGCGGCTGCACCAGGCCGACGACGCGGTCGGGCTGTGGGAGCTGACCGAGGGCGAGTTCCGCAGCGCCCAGCCGCCGCCCTTCTGGGCCTTCGCCTGGGCCGGCGGGCAGGCGCTCGCCCGCTACGTCACCGACCACCCGGACCTGGTCACCGGCCGGCGGGTGCTCGACCTCGCCTCCGGGTCGGGCCTGGTCGCCATCGCCGCGGCCCGCGCCGGCGCGGCGGCGGTCCGCGCCGTCGAGGTCGACCCGCTCGCCGTCGCGGCCGTCGCGCTCAACGCCGAGGCCAACGGGGTACGCCTCGACGCCGAACTGGGCGACATCCTCGACGGCGACGCGGGCGGCGCCGAGGTCGTGCTCGCTGGCGACGTCTTCTACAGCGAGGTGATGGCGAGGCGGGTGCTCCGCTTCCTGTTGACGGCCGCCCGCGCCGGCGCGACGGTGCTGGTCGGCGACCCCGGCCGGGCGTTCCTGCCCCGCGACCGCTTCGACGAGGTCGGCACGTACGACGTGCCCGTCCCGGAGACGCTGGAGAGCGTACGGGTGAAGCGCACCACGGTGTGGCGGCTGCGGCCCGGACTGCCGGGGGCGGCCCGTTAGCGTGTCCGGCGTGCTGTTCCGGAGCTGGGCGGAACCGGCCGGCGCCGCCTGGCCGGACGTGGCCCGTGTCGCCGACCACGTGGGCGTCGAGCACCTGGTGGTGACCCGGCACGCGCTGGTCCGTCAGGTGCTGACCGACCCGCTCACGTACCGCCCGGACAACGCCCTCGACGCCGTCACTCCGGTCCCGGTGGCCGCCCTGCGGACCCTCGCCGGGCACCGCTTCCGGCTGCCGCCGACGCTCGCCAACAACGGCGGCGCGAGCCATCCGGCGATCCGGGCGGTCGTCGCCGACGCCCTGCACCCGGCGAAGGTGGCCGGCCAGCGGCCCTGGCTCAACGACCTGGTGGGCCGGCGGGTGGCCGCCATCCGGGCCGCCCTCGACGCCGGCGCGACCGCCGACCTCTACGCCGACCTGGCCGCCGACCTGCCGCTGCTGGTGCTGGCCCGCCTGGTCGAGCTGCCGGACGCCCCGGTGGGCGCGGTGAAGGAGTTCGCGCGGGCCGCCCTCGAACTCTTCTGGGCACCGCTGGACGCCGACCGCCAGCTCGCCCTGGCCGCGGAGGTCGGGCGGTTCCACCGGGTGCTGCGGGAGTTCGCCGCCACCGGCGGCGGGCTCGCCGGGGCCCTGCGCGCCGCCGGGCACCCGCCCGACGTGGTGGTCGGGGCGCTGTTCTTCCTGCTGGTCGCCGGCCAGGAGACCACCTCGCAGTTCCTCACGCTGCTGCTGCACCGGCTGGCCGGCGAGCCGGCCGTCCGGGCCGGCCTGCGCGCCGGCACGGTGTCGGTCGCCGACGTGGTCGAGGAGGGGCTGCGACTGGAGCCGCCGATCGTGACCTGGCGGCGGGTGGCCGCCGTGGACACCACGCTGGGCGGGACGGCGGTGCCGGCGGGCACCAGCGTCGTCCTGTGGCTGGCCCGCGCCGGCCGCGACCCGGCCACGGTGGACGCGCCCGACGAGTTCCGGCCCGGGCAGAAGGGCTCGCGCCGGCACCTCGCCTTCGGGGCCGGCGCCCACCGCTGCGTCGGCGACCAGTTGGCCCGGATGGAGGCGGCGGTCGTCGTCGACCAGGTGACGCCGCTGCTCGACGGGGTGACCGTGGTCCGCCCGCCCTGGTGCCCGGACAATCTGACCTTCCGGATGCCCGACGCGTTCGTCGTCCGACGGAGCTGACCGCACGGCTTCCGGCCGAAGGCGCAGCTGACCAAAGTGAGGGTCGGTCGGTGCCGTTCGGGCACGGTGTCGGCACCCGCCGCGCGCCTACCGTCGCCGCATGATCACATTACGTGGGTTGACCAAGCGTTTCGGCCAGACGACCGCCGTCGACGACCTGACCGTCGACATCGTCCCCGGCCGGGTCACCGGCTTCCTCGGCCCGAACGGTGCCGGCAAGTCCACCACCTTGCGGATGGTGCTCGGCCTCGACCGACCCACCGCCGGCCGGGCCCTGGTCGGCGGGCGGCCGTACCGGGAGCTGCGACACCCGCTGTACGAGGTCGGCGCGCTGCTCGACGCGCGGGCCGTCCACCCCGCCCGGTCCGGCCGGGCGCACCTGTTGGCGATGGCGCGCAGCAACGGCATCCCCGCCCGCCGGGTGGACGACGTGCTGGCCACCGTGGGGCTGGACGACCGCGCCGCCGCAAAACCGGGCCGCACCCTGTCGCTCGGGATGGGACAGCGGCTCGGCATCGCCGGTGCGCTGCTCGGTGACCCGCCGGTGCTGATGTTCGACGAGCCGGTGAACGGGCTCGACCCGGACGGCGTCCGCTGGATCCGGCAGCTCGTCCGGTCACTCGCCGCTGAGGGCCGAACCGTGCTGGTGTCCAGCCACCTGATGAGCGAGATGCAGCAGACCGCCGACCGGCTGGTGGTCATCGGGCGCGGGCGGCTGCTCGCCGACGCTCCCATCGACGAGGTGATCGCCGGCGCCGGTGGCGCCGTCCGGGTCCGGGTGCCGCGCGAGCCGGACCGGCGGGCGCTGGCCGAACGACTCGTCGTGGCCGGGTACGGCGTCGATCCGGCCGGACCGGACGCGCTGAGCGTCACCGGCGCCGACGCCGGACGCATCGGCGACCTCGCGCACGAGCTGCGGATCCGGCTGCACGAGCTCAGCCCGCAGACGGCGTCGCTGGAGCGGGCGTTCATGGCGCTCACCGCGGACAGCGTCGAGTACGCCGGTGGTGGTGTGCGATGACCACGACCTCCGCGCCCACCCGCCGTCCCGGACAACCCGCCTCAGGCCGCCGGAGGGGCACCCTCGCCGGCGCGGTCGCCGCTGAGTGGACCAAGCTGTGGTCGATCCGTTCCACCTGGTGGACGTTGCTGGCCGGCGTGCTGCTGATGGCCGCCACCGCCGGCCAGCTCGCCATCTACGTGAGCAACGCCAACACCGATGACGACCCGGCCGACGACCCGGGGATCGTCACTGTTGGCAGCGTCCTGATCGACTCCGTCGAACTCACCCAGTACGCCGTGCTGGCGCTCGGCCTGCTCCTGGTCACCAGCGAGTTCACCAGCGGCACCATCCGGACCACGTTGCAGTGCACACCGTCGCGAGGCCGGGTGCTGCTGGCGAAGGCCGTGGTGACCGGGACGGCGACCTTCGCGCTCGGGCTGCTGCTCGGCGCGGTCGGCGCTCTGGTGGCCCGGCCGGTGCTCGGCCGCTGGGGCACCGCGCCGGCCGGTGGCACGGCCGGCGACATCCTGGCGGTCGCGACCTACCTGGCGCTGATCGGCGTGCTGGCCCTCGGCCTCGGCGCGGCGCTGCGCAGCGCGGTACTCACCCTGATCGTGCTGCTCGCCACGCTGATGATCGTCCCGCTGTCACTGCAGGAGCCGGACATCGCCGTGCTCAACCGGATCGCCGACGCCTTTCCCGGCGTGGCCGGCGGGCATTTCATGGCCGGGGACGGCGCCCCGTACCCGGCCTTCGTCGGGTTGCTGCTGCTCGCCGGCTGGGCCGCAGCCGCGCTCGCCCTGGGCCGGGCCGCGCTACGGCGCCGGGACGCGTGAGCCGGGGCGGGGCCCGTCTAGCCGGGTGGCTCGACGAGCCCCGCCTCGTACGCGAGGATCGCCGCCTGCACCCGGTTACGCACGTCGAGCCGGGTGAAGATGCTGGTCAGGTAGCTCTTCACGGTGCCCTCGACGAGGTGCAGCCGGCGGCCGATCTCCGCGTTCGACAGACCGGACCCCACCAGGGCGAGCACCTCCCGTTCCCGTTCGGTCAGCCCGGCCAGCCGGTCCCGGGCCGCCGGGCGGCGCGCCATCCGCCCGCCGCCCAGCTCGATCACCCGGCGGGCCACCCGCGGCGACAGGTACGCGCCGCCGTCCGCGACGGCGCGTACGCCGGCGACCAGCTCCCGAGGGTCCCCGGCCTTCAGCAGGAACCCGCTGGCGCGGTGCCCGAGCGCCCGGGCGACGTGGTCGTCCTCGCCGAAGGTGGTCAGCATGACCGTGGCGGTCTCCGGCACCAGCCGGCGGATCTCGGCGGCGGCGGAGAGCCCGTCCAGCTTCGGCATGCGGATGTCCAGCAGGGCCACCCGGGGACGGTGCGCCCGCACCAGCTCCACCGCCGCCCGGCCGTCACCGGCCTCGCCCACCACCTCGATGCCCGGGTCGGTGGCCAGGATCGCCCGTACCCCGGCGCGGATCATGGCCTCGTCGTCGGCGAGGACGACCCGCACCGGGGTGGCCTGCTCGGTGTTCATCCGTCGATCCGCTCCTTGCTGACCAGCCGGCCGTCGGTGAAGCACAGCCGCCAGGTCGGCTGGGCCAGGGGGAAGTTTCCGTCGGTGTAGTGCTCGCACCCGGCCCGGCTGGTCCCGGCGGGCGAGTCCACCGGGCGGCGGGGTAGGCCGTCCAGGTCGGCCCGCGCGGCGCCGACCGGCAGCCGGGCAAAGGTCGCCTCGTCCAGCACGGTGCCGGCCGTGGCGACCGGGTAGTAGACCAGCGTCAGCACCGCGGCGATCGCCGCCGGAGCGCCGACGGCGGTCATCAGGCTGCGCCGCACCCGGCGGCGCGCGTCCCGTAGCCGCCGCTCGGCCTCGCCGAGGGCCGGTGTCGACGTTTCCGCGCGGCCGGGCGGCGACGCCGACACCGGCCCGCGACCGGCGAGTGCCGGCCAGGCGGGCTCGACGTCCCCGCCGGACTCCTCGCGGTACGGTCCGTCGTGCCGGGGCAGGCGGGCCTCCACCGCGAACCCGCCGTCGCGCGGGCCGGCGGTGAGGACACCGCCGGTGAGGCGTACCCGCTCGGTGAGGGCGAGCAGGCCGGAGCCGGTCGACGGCGGGCCGGGCAGCGGGCCGGCCGCAGGCCGGGCGTTGACCACGCTCAGCCCGACCCACTCCCCCTCGGCGCGCAGGGAGACGGTCACCGGCGCGCCGGGCGCGTACCGGGCCGCATTGGTCAGCGCCTCGCGCACCACCCGGTGCACCGCGTACGCGGTCCCCGGGGGCAGGTCCGACCCGCCGTCGGGCAGGTCCAGCCGGACCGCCATGCCCGCCTCCCGCGCACCGTCCACCAGGTCGGCCACGGTCCCCGGACCGGCGGTGTCCGGATCGCCCTTCTCGCGGAGCAGGCCGATGACGCCGTGCAGGCGTTCGGTGGCGTCCGCGACGCTGGCCCGCAGCTCACCGGCGGCGGCCCGGTGCCGGGCCGGCAGGTCGTCGGCGAGTTCCAGGGCGGCGGCGCGCACCGCGATCAGGCTGAGGTCGTGCCCGAGGGAGTCGTGCATCTCCCCGGCGATCCGGGCCCGTTCCCGCAACCGGACACGCTCGGCCAGGCCACGCCGCTCCCGGTCCCGGGCCTCCTCGTGCCGGCGTTCCGCCTCCGCCAGGGCCTCCTGCTGACGCCGGTGCCGGCCCACCAGCCAAGGCAGGACCCCGGCGAAGAGCAGCACCGAGGCGAGCAGGAACCAGGTGGCGGCGCCGGTGCCGAGCAGCCCCAGGTTGAGCACGGTGCCCCCGGCGGCGATCACCGCGAAGGCGACGCCGGCCGGGACGGCCGTGGCCGCCCGCCGCCCCGCCAGGTAGCTGAAGACCGGGATGATGAAGGAGAAGTTGCCGTCGAGCAGCGAGCCGAGCACGGCCAGGAACAGCGCCACCACCGGGAACCGTCGGGCCACCGCGACCGCGCCGGTGAGGATCGCGAGTCCGCCGGCGAGCGACAGCAGGGACGGCGCGTCGTACGGTGGCGAGAGCCCGGCGGCGAGCAGCGGCCCCGCCGCCACGAGCCAGAGCAGCCCGTCGGCCGACCGCCGCCGCCACTGAGGGCCCGCCGGTCGGCCCCACACCCGCCGACAGCTCATCACGGCGGCCAGGCTACCCACGCTCGACCTGCCGGGTTACCGACGATGGTCAGGTGTTCAGCTGATCTCCTCAGCCCAGGCACGCCAGTCGTCCAGCACCCCGTAGAGCGCCGGGGTGAGCCAGCCGGGAGCCGAGCGGCGGAACACACCGGGATCCATCGCGCCGGCACCGGCCGGCAACGCGCCGAGCAGGTGCGGCACCAGGTCGGTGAGGTTGGCCCAGTGCACCAGCTCCGGATCGGCCGGCCAGGCGCCGATCACCACACCCGCCGGCACGGCCCGGCGCTCCAGCGCCTCCAGGGTGAGCGCGGTGTGGTTCAGCGTGCCGAGGCCGGCGCGCGCCACCACCACCGCCGGGCAGCCGAGGGAGACCGCCAGGTCGGCCACCGTCCACGGCTCACCCGACGGTCGCAGACCCATCGGTACGAGCAGCCCGCCGGCCCCCTCGACCAGGACCAGGTCGTGCTTGTCGGTCTCCTCACGGACGGCGTCGACCGCGGTGTACAGCTCCAGGGGCGGCAGCTCGGCGATCCGGGCCGCCGCCAGCGGGGCGAGGGGCTCCGGGAAACTCGCCAGCGTCCGGCCGGTGAGTGGCGCGGCGAGGCGGGTGACCGTGTCGACGTCACCGGGGTCGCCGGTGGCCGTACCCGTCTGGCCCGGCTTGACCACCGCGACGCGCAACCCGGCGGCCTGCGCCGCGGCGGTGATCGCCGCGGTGACGATCGTCTTGCCGACCTCGGTGTCGGTGCCGGTCACCAGCACAACACCGCGCCACGGCGCTCCCGTCTCGGCCGCACCGCTCACCGTGCCACCTCTGCTCGCGACTGCGGGGCTCGCAACCCCGGCTCACTCCTCGCGCTCACGGGGCACACTCCACGATGACCTCCAGGGCCCGCTCGAAGTCCGCCCGGGGCACGCCGGCGCTGAGGGTGAGGCGGAGCCGGGACCGGCTGTCCGGGGTGGAGGGGGGCCGGAAGCAGCCGACCGCCACGCCCCGGTCCCGGCAGTCGGCCGCCCACGCGGTGGCCGTTTCGGGACCGGGCGCGGTGACCGACACGACCGCGGCGTCGGGGGCCGACACGGTCAGCCCGGCGGCGCGCAGCCGGCAGACCGCGAGACCGGCCCGTTCGGCCAGCTCCGCCCGCAAGTCGTCACCGGCGCGGGCCAGCCCGACGGCCGCCCGCACGCCGGCCGCCACCGCCGGGGGCGGCGCCGTGTCGAAGATGAACGTCCGGCCCGTCTCCACCAGGTGGCGGACGAACTCCGCGGGGCCGGCGACCACCCCGCCGGCGCCGCCGAGGGCCTTGGACAGCGTGGCCGTGACGATCACGTCCGGCTCACCGGCCAGCCCGGCGGCGGCCACTCCCCCGGCGCCCTGCGGGCCGGTCACGCCGAGCGCGTGGGCGTCGTCGACGAGCAGCAGCGCGCCGTGGTCCCGGGCGACCGCGTGCAGCTCGGCGAGGGGGGCGAGGTCGCCGTCGACGGAGAACACCGACTCGGTGACCACCACCGCCGGCCGGCCGGGCGTGGCGGCGAGCGCGGCGCGTACGGCGGCGACGTCGGCGTGCGGCGTCACCACCGTCTCCGCACCGGAGATCCGGCAGCCGTCGATCAGCGAGGCGTGGTTGTGCGCGTCGGAGACGAGCAGCGTGCGGGGCTGCACGAGCGCCCGGACCGCGCCGAGGTTGGCCAGGTAGCCGGAGGAGAAGACCAGCGCCCGGTCGGTGCCGAGCCAGTCGGCCAGGTCGTCCTCGAGGGCGTGGTGGGCGTCGGTGGAGCCGCGCACCAGCCGCGACCCGGTGGCCCCCAGCCCGTACGCCCGCACCGCCGCGACCGCCGCGGCCGTGACCTCGGGGTGCGTCGACAGGCCGAGGTAGTCGTTGCCGGCGAGATCGACCACGGCGTCGCCGGCGGACCGTGGGCGGAGCGTACGCGTGAGCCCCGCCTTGGCCCGCAGCTCGGCGCGGCGGTCCAGCGCCGCCAGCCAGTCCGCCACCGCCACTCCCATCCCGCGGCACCCGCCCGTCGGGCGCCTCGCGCCGGGGCGAAGGTACCACCTGGCCACGGCGGCCCCGGCGTGGCGCGGGCCCGACGCGGCGTGGCTCTCAACGGTCGCTCGTGCGGCACTCGGGGCCACCACGCGGCCGTTTCCCGCCGCCGGAGCGGCCTTGTAGGGTACGGGCCATGCCAGAGATCCTCGACCAGGCCCGTTCCCAGGTGCTGGAGAACGGCGTCGGCCTCGACGAGGCCGGTGTCCTCGCCGTGCTGAACCTGCCCGACGAGCACCTGCCCGCCGCCCTCCAGCTCGCGCACGACGTGCGGATGCGCTGGTGCGGCCCGGAGGTCGAGGTCGAGGGCATCGTCTCGCTCAAGACCGGCGGCTGCCCGGAGGACTGCCACTTCTGCTCGCAGTCGGGCCTGTTCACCTCGCCGGTGCGCTCCGTGTGGCTGGACATCCCCTCGCTGGTGGAGGCGGCGAAGCAGACCGCGAAGACCGGCGCGACGGAGTTCTGCATCGTCGCCGCCGTCCGCGGCCCGGACGCCCGGCTGATGAAGCAGATGCGCGAGGGTGTCGCCGCGATCAAGGCGGAGGTCGACATCCAGGTGGCGGCCTCGCTCGGCATGCTCACCCAGGAGCAGGTCGACGAGCTGGTCGACATGGGCGTGCACCGCTACAACCACAACCTGGAGACCTGCCGGTCCTACTTCCCGAACGTGGTCACCACCCACTCCTGGGAGGAGCGCTGGGAGACGCTGCGGATGGTCCGCGAATCCGGCATGGAGGTCTGCTGCGGCGGCATCCTGGGCCTGGGCGAGACCGTCGAGCAGCGGGCCGAGTTCGCCGCCCAGCTCGCCGAGCTGGACCCGCACGAGGTCCCGCTGAACTTCCTCAACCCCCGCCCCGGCACCCCGCTCGGCGACCGACCGGTGGTCGAGGGCAAGGACGCGCTGCGCGCCATCGCCGCCTTCCGGCTCGCCATGCCGCGCACGATCCTCCGGTACGCGGGCGGCCGCGAGATCACCCTGGGCGACCTGGGCACCCGCGACGGCCTGCTCGGCGGCATCAACGCGGTGATCGTCGGCAACTACCTGACCACGCTGGGTCGCCCGGCCACCGACGACCTGAAGCTCCTCGACGACCTGAAGATGCCGGTCAAGGCCCTCTCCGCGACCCTGTGAGCACCCGGTGACGACCAGTGACGCGACGACGACGAGCGGCGTGGCGGCCGGGGGCGCCGGTGCCGCCTGGTGCGACCGCTGCGGCGAGCCGGCCGGTGTCGGCGAGCACCTGGCCTGCCGGGCGGCCCGCGAGCTGGAGCCGCCCCGGTACTGCGCGCACTGCCGCCGCCGGATGAAGGTGCAGGTGCTGCCGGTCGGCTGGTCGGCGGTCTGTGTCGCGCACGGCGAGATCCGGGGCTGACGCGGTGCTGCGGGGGCGGGTGGTGACCCTGCGGCCGGCCACGGTCGCGGACGTGCCCGCCCTCGCGGCGATCCGTGCCCACCCGGAGGTGCGACGCTGGTGGCGCGGGGGCGACGACCTCGCCGCCGCCGTGCGGGCCGACCTCACCGACGGCGACCTGACCGTGTACGCGATAGAGCACGACGGCCGTGTCGTCGGCGCCATCCAGTGGTACGCCGAGGACGACCCCGACTACCGCCACGCCAGCATGGACATCTTCCTCGACCCGGCGGCACGCGGCGCCGGGCTGGCCGGAGACGCCATCCGTACCCTGGCCCGGCACCTGATCGACGAGCACGGCCACCACCGCTTCACGATCGACCCGGCGGCGGCCAACTCGGCGGCGATCCGCGCGTACGCCAAGGTGGGCTTCCGCCCGGTCGGCATCCTCCGCCGTTACGAGCGCGGCGAGGACGGCCGCTGGCACGACGGCCTCCTGATGGACCTCCTCGCCGACGACCTGCCCGACTGACGACGCGCGTGGCGCCGTAACCGGCCAACATCCGCGCAACTTCGGGGAAGCTGTCGCCTCGATCGCCGCCGAGGCAGCATCTTCCCCGAAGTTGCGCGTCGATCGAGGTCAGGCCGCGGTGCAGGCGAGGGCGGCAGCAGCGGCGGATACGCCTCTGGCGTTACAGCGACATGCCTGCGGAGCGTGACGATTCTTCGGAGGCGGCGGAAAGAACCACCAGGTCAGCACGGTTCAGACCGATCATCGGATATAGCCCGTGGTGACGATCTATGCGATCACGTGCTGTCCCTCGACACCGTTCCGGAGGAATCCTCATGCCACAGCGTCGGCGCGTGGCGCGCGCGGCCGTTTCCGGTGCCGCCGCCGCTGCCTGCCTCACCCTCGCCATCCCGGCGTGGGCGTCGACCACCATCCCCCTCCACAGCGACCACAAGGACGAGACCGCCGCCGGCTTCCAGCAGGAGTGCGGGGACGAGCGGTTCGCCAACCTGCCGGACGACCACGACGGCTGGCACTTCGTGCTGCCCGGCGGCAAGGAGTCGGGCGGCTTCGAGACGCTGAGCCTCACCTTCAACGACGGCATCAAGGACGTCACCGTCACGGTGCCGAATGCCGGGGACGCTTACCCGGACGCCCTCTACCCCGCCGGGCAGAACGACGACCGCGTCATCCACGCCTACCTGTTCACCCCGGCCGGGTGGACGCTGGTCGACGGCAGCGCCACGATCAGCGGCGAGGCGGACAAGTTCAACCTGAGCCACACCTGTGCGGGCCACGACGACACCCCGGGGACGCCCACCCCCACGACTCCCGTGCCGACGACGCCGGGCGGCCCCGAGAGCCCGTCCACCCCGGGCGGGTCCGGCACGCCGACCCCCGGCGGCGGTGGTGGCGGTGCGGACGACCCCAGCCTGCCGATCACCGGCGTCGCCGGCACCGGCATCGCGCTGACCGGCCTCGCCCTGATCGGCGGCGGCGTGGCGCTCGCCGTGCTGCGGCGGCGCCGCGACAATGTGACGTTCACCAGCTGACCCCAGGCATCACCCGACCGGCCGCCGGATTTCCGGCGGCCGGTCGTCGTCTTCGAGGCCCCTTCGAGGTGGAGCGGGGAAGATCACCCCGGAGGTTTGATCCGCCGGAGGAGCACGACCGTACTGACCGGTAACCCGGTCAAGGGCGCCCGGAGATTCATCACATCATCGAGAGTAATGGATGACTTGGCGACGTACGCCCAGGTCAGGCCGGTTGACGGCGGCGCATGACGCGCCAAAAGACCGGCCGGGCACGGACGCCGCGTCCTGACATACGAACGTACTGTTGCCGCCCCCGTTTTCGGCGGGCGACAGTACGCGACACCAGCGGTGCCATCGACGCCGCCGCTCCCCCGGACGACCCTGAGGAGATCGCGATGGCTCTACGACTCGCCGACGGAACCGCCTGGTCCGACGTCCTGGCCCGCGCGGTCGACGCCGCCCCCGAGGCCTTCGGGCCCCCGGTCGACGGCGTCCCGACCCTGCACAACCTGATCGAGGGTGGCTGGCAGGCGGTGGGCTCGCCCGCCGCGGTACGCACCCCGGTCGACAACACCGTCCTGGTCAACCTGCCACGGCTGGACGCGGCGACCGCCCGCGCCGCGGTCGCGCACGCCGCCACCGCCCACCGTGCGTGGGCCGAGACCCCCCTCGCCGACCGGAAGGCCCGGGTCACCGACGCCCTGGACGCCCTCACCGCGCACCGCGACCTGCTCGCCCTCCTGCTGGTCTGGGAGATCGGCAAGCCGTGGCGGCTGGCCTGCGCCGACGTCGACCGGGCGCTGGACGGCGTCCGGTGGTACGTCGGCGAGATCGACCGGATGCTCGCCGACGGCCGGGAGCCGCTGCCCGGACCGGTCAGCAACATCGCGTCGTGGAACTACCCGATGAGCGTCCTCGTCCACGCCGAGCTGGTGCAGCTGCTCGCCGGCAACGCGGTGATCGCCAAGACGCCCTCGCAGGGCGGCGCGGTCTGCCTCACCGTCGCGCACGCGCTGATGCGCCGCGCCGGTCTGCCCGCCACGCTGCTGTCCGGCAGCGGCGAGGAGCTGTCCGAGGTGCTGGTCCGGGCTCCCGAGATCGGTGCGGTCGCGTTCGTCGGCGGGCGCTCCAACGGCGGGAAGGTGGCCGCGGCGCTGCTCGACACCGACAAGCGCCACTTCATCGAGCAGGAGGGCCTCAACGCCTGGGGCATCTGGGACTTCTCCCAGTGGGACCTGCTCGCCGGGCACCTGAAGAAGGGCTTCGAGTACGGCAAGCAGCGCTGCACCGCGTACCCGCGCTTCGTCGTCCAGCGCGAGCTGGTCGACCAGTTCCTCGACATGTACCTGCCGGTGGTGCGGTCGGTCCGCTTCGGTCACCCGCTCGCCGTCGGCGACGACTGGTCGGCCGGCGACCCGCTGCCCGAGCTGGACTTCGGCCCGCTGATCAGCGCCGCCAAGGCCGAGGAGCTGCGCCGCAAGGTCGACGAGGCGGTCCGTGGTGGTGCCGTCCCGCTGTACCGGGGCCGGCTCGACGGGGCGCCGTTCCTCGACGGGCAGGACGCCTCGGCGTACGTGGCGCCCTCGGTGCTGCTCGCCCCGCCCGGGCGGTCGCGGCTGATGCACGCCGAGCCGTTCGGCCCGGTCGACACGATCGTCGTCGTCGACACCACCGACGAGCTGCTCGCCGCGATGAACGCCTCCAACGGCGCGCTGGTCGCGTCGCTCGCCTGCGACGACGAGGACGAGGCGGCCAAGCTCGCGGTCGACCTCCAGGCGTTCAAGGTGGGCATCAACAAGCCGCGTTCGCGGGGCGACCGGGAGGAGCCGTTCGGCGGCCGGGGCGCCTCGTGGAAGGGCGCCTTCGTCGGCGGTGACCTGCTGGTGCAGGCGGTCACGGTCGGCGGCGACGGCCGCCTCTACGGCAACTTCCCGGACTACAGCAGCTACCCCACCACCTGAGGCGGGCCTCGGGACGACGGTGGGCGGGGCTCCCGCACCGGGAGCCCCGCCGTTTCACCGTCTCCCGCACCGGGAGTCGGCCGCCCTAGACGCGGGCCCGGCCCACCGCTGTCGCCGTGAGCGGCACCGTCAGCGTGACCAGCGACCCGTCCCGGTCCACCGCCGAGGGACGGCTCAGCCGGCGGGCCGTCCGCAGCATCGGCGTGTTCTCCGCCTGCGTGTGCAGGACCAGGGCGACGTACCCGGCCCGTTCCGCGTGGCGGACGAGCCGGTTCAACAGCGCCGAGCCGACACCCCGACGCTGCCAGTCGTCCCGCACCAGCAGCGCCACCTCGGCCATGTCCCCCTCGGCGAGGAGGTTGGCCATCGCGACCACCGGCTCCCCCGCTCCGCCGGAGCGGGTGGCCGTGGCGAGGAGGGTGACGCCCCGCGCCGGTTCGAGCAGCCGGCGCATGCGGGCCGGCGCGGGCAGGGCCGCGCCGCCCAGGTAACGGCGGTGCCGGCTGCGCGCCGAGCACCTCTCGTGCAGCTCGACCACGCCCGGCAGGTCGTCGCCGGTCGCCGGGCGGACGCCCAGCTCCGAGCCGTCGGGCAGCACCAGGGTGACCTGCTCGGCGGACCGGCGCGCGACGGTCGCCGCCAACTCGACCAGGGCCTGCGCCCGCGCGTACTCGGCCGGGGTGAACCCGGGGGCCGCGCGCCGCAGCTCGTACGACCCGCCGCTCGGGTCGGCCAGCAACATCGTGGTCGGGGTGATCCCCGGCTTGGGCCCGGCCGGCGACGGCCGCCAGGTGACCGAGTCGGCACCGAGCAGGGTCCGCAGCGCCTCCCCGGTCGCGTCCGGGTCCCGCACCAGGCGGGTGGCCAGCCCGAGCACCCGGGTCGGCTGGTCGGCCAGCCCGCGCGCCTCGCTGCGCGACACCCAGCAGTCGCGGCCCCGCCCCCGCTCCACGGCGGCGACGAGGTCGGCCTCGTCGAGTGAGTCGGGTGCGTCGACGAGGAAGTCGTCGACCGCACCCCGCTCCGTGGTGTGCACCTGCACCGTGAGGATGTTGACCCCACGCAAGGCCAGGCTCGCCGTGAGGACCGACAGGTAGCCCGGTCGGTCGTCCACGGTGGCCCGGATTCGCCACAGCGTCATGGTTCGCTCCCTTCCCCGGTACGACCCTCGCCGCTGGCTGTTGCCGGCCGGTTGCTTCGGGGTGACGGCTCGTGATCCACGGGTGCGGTGTGCGCCACAGTCGCCGTCAGCCGGCCGCGGGCGGTGCCCCGACCAGGTCGAGGCGGTCGCCGAGGATCACCGCGCTGGCGCGGACCAGTTGTGCGAGCCGGTCCACCTCGGTGGAGTGGAACGCCGCGGCGGCCAGCGGCTCGCTGTCCTCCCGCGCCACGACCAGCACCAGCCCGGCCCGCCCGAACGGTGCGACGGCGAAGTGGGCGCCGCCGGGCGCGCTCATCGCGCGGGCGCGCAGCGGCGTCACGTCCGGCAGCCGCGGGGGTACGGGAGCACGCCAGCTGGCGTGCCCCACGGTCGCCTCGCTGCCGGCGCCGGCCCGGGCGGCCCAGTCGACCGGCACCACCGCGGCGACCGCCCAGTCGGCGGCGAGCAGCCCCGGCACGGCGTCGACCAGGGTCGCCAGCCCGTCGGCGGGGTTCCCCGCCACCTGCGCCAGCAGTTCCGCGTCCTGCCCGGTGGTGGTGGGCGCGCCGATCGCCCGCCACACGCCGTCCACGCGGACTCCGGGGATCGCCGCGAGGCCGGCCATCAGCCGCTCCACCCGGGCCGCTCCCGGCCACACCACGGTGAAGTCGTCCACCGCCCGGCCACCGAGCCGCTCCAGGACCACGACCTGCACGATGTCGGCGCCGGAGACGCCCATCGTGCGCGCGACCTGGCCGAGCGTGCCCGGACGGTCGGGAAGGGTGACCCGAACTCGCAGCAACATGTGATCCTCCGCTCGGCGGGCCGGCGCGGTCCGCCGGCAGGCACGCCCTAGCGTGCCCCGCGACCGTTTCGCCCCTGTTGCAGCGGCATGTCCCGAGAGCAAAACCAACCTTGACAACCCGGCTGAGCTGCCATCAACTGATCGGATGACCGAGCCGGCCGTTGACTCCCCCGCCCCGCACTCCTCCCCCCGGGGGCTGGATCTGGACCGGCTCTCCGCGTACCTGGCGACACACCGGCCCGAGCTGGCCGGTGGGGACCTGTCGGCCCGGCTCATCGCCGGCGGCAAGTCCAACCTGACGTACCTGCTGCGCGCCGGCGGGCACGAGGTGGTGCTGCGCCGCCCGCCGCTCGGGCACGTGCTGGCCACCGCCCACGACATGGCCCGGGAGTTCCGGGTGATCTCGGCGCTCGCCCCCACCGGCGTGCCGGTGCCGGCGGCGCTGCTGCTCTGCGCGGACCCGGACGTCGTCGGAGCGCCGTTCTACCTGATGGAACGCGTGCACGGCGAGGTGTTCCGGACCCGCGCGCAGACCGACCCGCTCACCGCCGGCCAGCGGCGTGAGCTGGCGATGGCGATGATGGACACCCTCGCCGCCCTGCACACCGTCGACCCGGCGGCCGTCGGGCTGGCCGACTTCGGGCGTCCGGAGGGCTACCTGGCCCGGCAGGTCCGTCGCTGGTCCGGGCAGCTCGACCGGTCGCGCAGCCGGCCGCTGCCCGGCGTCGACGAGCTGCGCGACCGGCTCGCCGCGACCGCCCCCGAGGGGGCCAACGCCGGCCGGATCGTGCACGGTGACTACCGGCTCGACAACCTGCTCGCCACCGTGGCCCCGGTCGGCGTCCGCGCCGTGCTCGACTGGGAGATGGCCACCCTCGGCGACCCCCTGGCCGACCTGGGCCTGCTGCTGACGTACTGGGACGTGCTCGGCGACAGTGACGCCGCCGAGGGCAACCCGGTCGCGGACGGGCTGGGCCCCCGCGCCGGCTTCCCCACCGGGGCGGAGCTGATCGACCGGTACGCCGGCCGCAGCGACGTCGACGTCGGCCCGCTGCACTGGCACGTGGCGCTCGGGTGCTTCAAGCTCGCGGTGATCTGCGAGGGCATCCACTACCGGCACACGAAGGGCCAGACCCTCGGCGAGGGCTTCGACCGGATCGGCGATCTGGTGAGCCCTCTGGTGACCCACGGCCTGACCGCGGTGGAGAAGAGGTAAGGCCGCCCACCCCGGTCAGGCGCTGGCGCGCTCGACCAGTTGGGTGTCCAGGAGGATGTGGGGGGACGAGAGGTCCTCGCCGCGGATGCGGGACACCAGCAGGCGGGCCATCTGGCGGCCCATCTCCTCGACCGGCTGGAAGACCGTGGTCAGCGGCGGGTCGGCCTGCCGGGCGATCGGGGCGTCGTCGAAACCGACCACGGCGACGTCCTCGGGCACCCGCCGGCCGGCCTCCCGGAGCGTACGCAGCGCCCCGAACGCCATCAGGTCGGAGGCGACGAAGACCGCGTCCAGGTCGGGGCACACCTCCAGCAGCCGGCGCATGGCGGCCGCCCCGCTGCCCTCGCTGAAGTCCCCGTACGCGATCAGGTCCGGGTTGACACCGCCCAGCGCGGCCGTGACGGCCTCCCGGTAGCCGGTCAGCCGGGCCAGGCCGGCACCCATGTCCTGGGGGCCGGCGATGGTGGCGATCCGCCGCCGCCCCCGCGCGGCGAGGTGCTCGACCGCCTGCCGGGCGCCGCCGACGTTGTCGACGTCGACGAACCAGGCGGGCTGCGCGCCGGGTTGCAGCATCCGCGCCGGCCGGCCGCCGAGCACGGCCGGCAGGCCCCGCTCCTCCAGCAGCGTGGGCAGCGGGTCGGCGTCGTGCAACGACAGCAGCAGGACGCCGTCGACGTGCTGGTTGGTCAGGTGGTGTTCGACCCGCTCCCGCTCGATCGGGGACTGGACCATGGCGAGCCACAGTTGCAGCGGGGTCTCCAGCAGGCCGGAGCTGACACCCCGGACGATGCCGGCGAAGAACGGCTCGGTGAAGACCCGGTCGCCGGACTCCGACACGACCAGGGCCACCGAGTCGGTGCGCTGGGTGACCAGCGCTCGCGCGGCCCGGTTCGGCACGTACCCCAGCTCGGCGATGGCCTGCTGCACCGCGGCCCGGGCCTCCGGGCTCACCTGCGGTGAGCCGTTGACGACACGGGAGACCGTGCCGCGCCCGACACCGGCGCGCGCGGCCACCGCGTCGAGGGTCGGGCGCCCGAGGGACCGGGTGCGCTGCGTTGTCATCGTCTGCTCCTCCGACGTCGGGAGGTCCCGGTGCCGCCACAGGGGTGGCACCGGGACCGCCCGGATGGCTGGCCCGAGCCTATTGTGCGGCCAGACCGTTGCGTCGGATCACCTCGGCGTACCACCTGGCGCTGGACTTGGGGATGCGGACCTGGCTGTCGTAGTCGACGTAGATCATGCCGAACCGCTTGGTGTAGCCCCAGGCCCACTCGAAATTATCCATGAGTGACCAGGCGAAGTAGCCCCGCAGCGGGACGCCCGCGCTGATCGCCTCGTGGGCGGCGCGCAGGTGGGCGTCGAAGTACGCGAGCCGGTCGACGTCGTCCACCTCCCCGTCGACCACCGCGTCGACGAACGCCGAGCCGTTCTCCGTGACGTACAGCGGCAGGTCGGTGTACTCCTCGTGCACCCGACGCAGGGTCTCCACCAGCCCGGGGGCGTCGATCTCCCAGTCCATGTCGGTGACCGGGACGCCCCGGGTGACGAAGCGGACGTCCTCGCTTCCCGGCCAGCAGGACGGTGCCCGCCAGTACGCCTCCGGCGCCGCCCCCTCGACCGGCGCCGCCACGACGTGCCGGCTGTAGTAGTTGACCCCGACCAGGTCCAGCGGGGCGGCGATGGTGGCGAGGTCACCCTCGCGGACGTGCCCGAAGTCGGTGACCGGCGCGAGGTCGGCCATCAGGTCCGCCGGGTACGACCCACGCAGCAGCGGGTCGAGGAAGAACCGGTTGGCCAGCGCGTCGATCCGCCGCGCGGCGTCCGCGTCGGCGGGCGAGTCGGTGGCCGGGGTGACCGGGTACAGGTTGACCGTCACCCCGACCTCGGCGTCCGGCCGGGCGGCCCGCAGCGCCCGCACCGCGAGGCCGTGGCCGAGCATCAGGTGGTGCCCGGCCCGGACGGCGTCACCCGGGTCGGAGCGGCCCGGCGCGTGAACGCCGGACCCGTAGCCGAGGAACGCCGAGCACCACGGCTCGTTGAGTGTGGTCCAGTAGCGCACCCGGTCGCCGAGCGCGTCCGCGACCAGGGCGGTGTAGTCGGCGAACCGGGCGGCGGTGTCCCGCGCCGGCCAGCCGCCCGCGTCCTCCAGCGGCTGCGGCAGGTCCCAGTGGTAGAGGGTCAGCCAGGGTTCGATGCCGTTCGCCAGCAGCGCGTCCACCAGCCGCCGGTAGAAGTCGAGGCCCTCCGGGTTGGCCGGCCCGCTGCCGCCGGGCTGCACCCGGGACCAGGAGACCGAGAACCGGTACGACTTCAGCCCCAGCTCGGCCATCAGTGCGATGTCGGAGTCGAGCCGGTGGTAGTGGTCGCAGGCCACGTCGCCGGTGTGCCCGCCGACCACGCGGCCGGGGGTGTGGCTGAAGGTGTCCCAGATCGACGGCGTCCGGCCCCCCTCGGCCGCCGCGCCCTCGATCTGGTACGCCGCGGTGGCGGCGCCCCAGAGGAAGCCGGGCGGGAAGGTCAGCGGTGGGCGCTCGGCCAGGACGCCGACGGCGGGTGGGCTCGCGGGGTTGCTCACGACTTGACGGCACCTTCCATGATCCCGCCAATGATCTGGCGGCCGAACAGGACGAAGACGACCACCAGCGGAATCGTCCCGACCGCCGTGGCGGCGAAGACCTGCGAGTAGTCGGTGTAGTAGGCGTACGAGAGGAAGGCCAGCGAGACCTGGAGGGTGGGGTTCTCCGGCGGCAGCACCGCGTACGGCCACAGGAACGAGTTCCAGGTCTCCATGAAGGTCAGCAGGCCGAGCACGGCCGCCGCCGGGCGCAGCGCGGGCAGCACGATGTTCCAGTAGATGCGGAACGTGCTCGCCCCGTCGACCCGGCCGGCCTCGATCAGCTCGTCGGAGACCGCCTGGGTGGCGTACTGGCGCATCATGAACACCCCGAACGCGCTGACCAGGAAGGGCACGGTCACCGCGTACAGGGTGCCGTACCAGTTCAGGTCCTGGATCATGCCCCACAGCGGGATGAGCCCGAGCTGGGTGGGGATCATCATGGTCACGATGATCGCCAGCAGCAGGGCGTTGCGTCCACGGAAGCGCAGCTTGGCGAAGGCGAAGCCGGCGAGCGAGCCGGTGATGACCACGCTGAGGGTCACCACCGACGAGACGATCACCGAGTTGAGCAGGCCGGTGAGGAAGTTCGCCGCGTCGTTGTCGAGCACCCGGCCGAAGTTGTCGCCGAACGCGCCGCCGGGCGTGAAGGGCGGGGGCACGTCGTTGATGGAGTCCAGGCTGCGGGTGGCGATGACCACCATGTAGTAGAAGGGGTAGATGGAGAGCAGGGTCGCGAGGACGAGCGCCACGTAGGTGAGCGGGCTGGTGCGCCACAGGCGCCGGGAGGCAGAGTTCATGGCCGGGGTCCTCACTTCACCGTACGCCGGACGAGCAGGAAGTTGACCAGCGACATCAGCGCGATCATCAGGAACATCGCCCAGGCGACGGCGGCGCCGTAGCCGGCGGTGTTCAGGTTCTCGATGCCCAGCTCGTACATGTACATCGCGAGGGTCTGGAACTCGCGCTGGTCGCCGCCGATGATGTTGCCGTTGGCGAAGACGAGGGGCTCGGTGAACAGTTGGAGCCCGCCGATGGTGGACAGGATGACCACGAACACGAAGGTCGGCGTCAGCATGGGCAGGGTGATGCGCCAGAACTGTCGCCACTGGCTGGCGCCGTCGAGCGCCGCCGCCTCGTAGAGCTCCCGCGGGATGGCCTGCATGCCGGCGAGGAGGATCAGGGTGTTGTAGCCGGTCCACCGCCAGTTGACCATCGACGCGATCGCGCTCCACGAGCTCCAGCGCTCGGCGTCCCAGTCGACCGGGTCGACGCCGACGAAGCCGAGCAGCCAGTTGAAGACGCCGAAGTCACGCTGGAAGAGCATGCCGAAGACGATCGCCACCGCGGCCACGGAGACCACGTTCGGCATGAAGATCGCCATGCGGAACAGCGTCCGGGCGCGCAGGAAGGTCCGGTTGAGCAGGTTCGCGAGGAAGAGCGCGAGCAGCAGCTGCGGGACCGTCGAGAGCAGGAAGATGCCGAACGTGTTGAACGTGGCGTTCCAGAAGTACTCGTCGGTGACCAGCTTCGTGTAGTTGTCGAACCCGATGAAGGTGTGGTCGCCGATGAGGTTCCAGTCGTGCAGCGACATCCAGGCCGTTCGCAGCATCGGGTAGAGCCCGAAGATGCCGAAGATCACGAAGAACGGCGCGATGTAGAGGTACGGGGAGAACCTGAGGTCCAGGCGGGTCAACGACGACGAGCGGGACCGGTGCCGCCGGGATGGCGGAGGTGTTGGCGCTGCGGGTGACGGCGGCGCCGTCGTGGCCGACAGACTCATTCTCAGTCCTTTCCCGCCCGGCGCGCGGGCCGGCGCGCCGGCGGTGGTACGGGGAACGGACGCCGCCGGTGGCGCCCGGGCGCGGGTGCCCGGACGCCACCGTCGCGACGTGCTGGGGTCAGAAGGCGCCCTGCGTCTGGGCGTCCTTCACGAACTGCTCCCAGGCCTTGTCCTTGCTGGCCTGCCCGTTCTCGTACGATCGCAGCGCGGGCTCGAAGGCGTTCTCCTTCACCGCCTGGTGCTTCGGACCGAGGTGCAGCGGCTGGATCTTGGCGACGCTGTCACCGAAGATCTTGCCGGTGGGGGCGTTGTTGAAGTACTCGTTGGTGTAGCTCAGGAAGTCCGGGTTCTTCAGCGCCTCGAGGTTGGTCGGCAGCGGGCCCTTGAGCTTGAACGCGGCGACCTGGCTCTGCGCGTTGGTCAGGTACTCGGCGAGCTTCGCCGCCTCCTTCTGGTACTTGCTCTGCTCCGGGACGGCGAGCCACGAACCACCCCAGTTGCCGGCGCCGCCGGGCACCGGGGCGACGTCCCACTTGCCCTTGTTCTCCGCGCCGGAGTTGTCCGCGACGATGCCGAGCATCCAGGACGGGCAGAAGGTGGCCGCGAAGGTGCCCTGCTTGAAGCCGGCCGACCACTCCGGCGACCAGGTCGCCGTCTCGGCGGTGATGTTCGCGTCCGCCATGGCGATCGCGGTGTCCCAGGCGGCCTTCACGGACGCGCTCTTGTCGGCGACGATGGTGTCCTGCTTGTCGTAGAACAGGTCGCCGCCCTGCTGGAACATCACCGCGCTGGCGGCGGTGGTGACCGAGTCGAGCATGCCCTTGTTGGTGGCGGTCCGGTACTTCTTGCCGGTCTCGATGAAGCCGTTCCAGTCGGGCCACAGCGCGGCGACCTGGTCGCGCTCGGTCGGCAGTCCGGCGGCCTGGAAGAGGTCCCGGCGGTAGCAGACCGCGAGGCTGCCGACGTCGGTGGGCAGGCCGATCAGCCGGCCGTCCGGCGCCTTGCCCAGCTCGTACTTCCAGGGCAGGTAGTCCTTGCTGTGGTCGGCGACCAGCGGTGCGAGGTCGACCCAGTTCGCCGGGTTGGACTTGAACTCGTTGAGGATGCCCTCTTCGAGGGCGATCACGTCGGCGGCGCCCTTGCGGGTGGCGAGGGCGCGGACGATCTTCGGCCGGTACTCGTTGAGCTGGGCGGTCTTGCGCAGCTCGACCTTGATGCCGGTGTCCTTCTCGTACTGCTTGATGATCTCGTCGTAGCCGAACTCGCCGAACGTGTCGACGACCAGCTTGTCGGGCTTCTCGCCGGCTGCCGGGGCGTCGTCGTCGGTGCCGCAGGCCGCGAGCCCGCCGACGGCGGTGATCGCGGCAAGGGCGACGGCCGCCAGGCGGGTACGCCGCGTGGTGAGGCTCATCCTGACCCCTCTTCTCGGTGGTGAGGCTGTGTCGGGTGTGGTGGGGGGTGCGGTACCGGCGCCGTCGGGGCGGCGACGGTTTCCCGGGCGCGGACGCGGGTGAGCCGGGTCACGCGTCTGGGAACGCTCCCATGAGATTGCCGGCACGTGTCGGGGGTGTCAATAGACCTATGGGAGCGTTCCCAGATCGTTACCGGCAGGAGATTTGTGGCGGCAGGGCGACGCGGTGACCTGCGCCGAGGCGATTCAGTAGGCGCTACAGCAGGTGGCCGGCGGCGGCCGCGGTGCGGAGGAGCGGGGGACGGAAACGGTTCAGCAGAACCGGCGCAGGAGCGTGCCCACCCGGGCGGCGTCGAAGGCCCCGGGGTCGAACCTGTCCCCCACCCAGTCGCGCATCAGGTGGTGCTCGGCGTGCCCCGGGTCGGCCAACGCGGCGAGCAGCGCCTGGTAGCCGGCCGGACCGCCGACGTCCTCCGGCGGGCAGGCCCGCCCGCCGTCGAGACAGGCGGGGTAGCGCTCCTCCGGGTCGGCGGTGAAGACGTCCTCGACCAGCAGGTCGTGCTCCCACCAGTCGCCGAAGTCGTACGTGTAGTGGAACCGGCTGCCCTTGCCGACCACGCCGTCGAGGCGCACGTCCAACTCGTCGTGCAGGGACAGCTCCCCGTCCGGGTCGGGCTCCCCGTACTGCCGGCCGTCGATCTCGAACGAGTGCAGGTGGCAGTCCCGCCACCCCATCGCATGCTGCACCACGCGGTGCACCCGGTCGAGGGTGTACCCGCCGGGGACGAGCACCCGGCGCCAGACCGGCGGCCGGACCCCGGTCAGGGAAATCCTCAGCTGGAAGATCTGACGCGGCATGCTGTCCCATCCTCCCTCGGCATAGGCTGCGGGCATGATCTGCCGAGCGTGCCGGGCGAGGCGGCACGACGACTGTCGGGGCCGGAACTGGTGCGACTGCCAGCACCGTACCCCCCGGCCCACCCCTCCGGTCACGGGTCCGGCCAGCGAATGAGCATCGGAACGCCGATTTCCGCGCTCTGGCCGGAGCCGTCCGCGGACCCGCTGGACGACGCCGCCATCGCCGCCCGCTACGGCCGCGCCGACCACCCCCACCTACGGGTGAACTTCGTGTCCAGCGTCGACGGCGCGGTCGCCGTCGACGGCTACTCGGCCGGCCTCTCCGGCGAGCCGGACAAGCGGGTCTTCGGCCTGCTGCGAATGCTCTGCGACGGGCTCCTGGTCGCCGCCGGCACGCTGCGCCACGAGGGGTACCGGGCGGTCCGCCTCGACGAGCGGCGGCGCGCCTGGCGCCGCGCGCACGGCCTCGCCGAGTACCCCACGCTCGTCGTCGTCTCCGGCTCACTCGACCTCGATCCGGGCCAGAAGGCCTTCGCCGACGCGCCGGTCCGCCCGGTCGTGCTCACCCGCGCCGGCGCGACCGCTCCGCCCGGCCTGGCCGACGTGGCCGACCTCGTCCCGTGCGGCGACGAGCGGGTGGACCTCGTCGCGGGCCTGGCCGAGCTGCGGCGGCGCGGGCTCGACCAGCTGCTCTGCGAGGGCGGGCCGCACCTGTTCGGCGCGCTCACCGCGGCCGACCTGGTCGACGAGGTCTGCCTGACGGTCGCGCCGCTGCTCGCCGGCCCGGGACCGGGGCGGATCACCGCGGGCGAGGCGAGCCCGGTCCGGCACCTGCCGCTGCGGCACGTGCTCGCCGCCGCCGACGGCGTGCTGATGTTGCGCTACGCCCGCTGACCTGCACCACGCCCTCGTAGCCTGGGCGCATGGACCTGCACCGGGTGCGCTCCCGCCAGGCCGAGAAAGACGCCAGGCACCGCGGCGTGCTGCTCGCCAGCGGGCTGCTGGTGGGGTCGGGAGTCATCGACGCCGTGGCGGCCTACGCCGACACGTCGTCCGACCGGTTCGTGGTCGTGACGGAGGGCGGCCTGCACCTGCTCGACCTCACCGGCTGGAACTGGTTGCTCGTCGGCGTCGCCGTCGCCGTTGCCGTCGCCGGCATCCTCGTCATGGCCGGGCGGCGCTGGACCTCGGCGGTCGGCCTGGCCGCTGCGCTGCTGGCCCTCGGCCTCGACCTCGCCTTCATTCCCTACGCCCCGCTACACGTCATCCTGGTCGCCGGCCTCAACATCGCGGCGGCCCGGCTGCTGCTCCGGCACCTCATGTCGCGCCGCTCGCCCCGCTGACCGGTCCCGGAACCCGCCGCCGGCGGGCGGGTCCGCCCGGATCCGGTGCCGCCGGTCCCGGACGCCCACGCCACCGGTCACCGGGCCTCACAGATCCGACCGGTGAAGGCGGGATCAGCCTCCCGCCCCGCCGCCCAGACCGGGTTGAGCCGCAGGGCCAGCGGCGGCGGCTGCCAGGCCGCACCGAGCCGTTGGAGCAGCGCGTACTCCACCTGCGCCCGCTGCACCGGCTCACCGGAGAGGAAGTTGAGCACCCGGTCCGCGACGGAGGCCCTGTTCAGCAGCCCGCCGTGCAGCGCAGGCAACTCGTAGACGGGGATCCGGGCGTACTCGCCGGGGGGTGCCTCGATCGCGCTGACCGTCGGTAGGAAGGCCACCATCCGCACCCCCGCCACCGGGCAGAGCGTGCGGTTGCGGTAGAAGGGGGCGTCCGCCAGCAGCGAGCGGATGAAGGGCTGGTCCGGCTCCTCTTCCGACACGTCGGTGAGGCTCCACCACGCCAGCAGCGCCCGCAGTTCCCAACCGGCGGCGACGCCCCACCCGCGCCGGATCTGCGGGGGCGGGTAGTACGTCCGGCCGGGCATCACCAGCGGGCTGAACAGCAGCACCGCCTCTACCTCGGTCGTCGGCCACCGCTCAAGGTAGGTTCGGGCCACCATGGCCCCCTCGCTGTGCCCGAGCAGGGCCACCGGGCGGTTGGTACGCCGGTGCAGGGACTCGACGTGCTCCGCCAGCCGGGCCGCACTCTCGCCCAACGAGATGTGGGTGTCGACGGCCGTGTACGGCACCGGCCGGCCCT
Source organism: Micromonospora sp. WMMD558 (assembly GCF_049315255.1). Taxonomy (NCBI): domain Bacteria; kingdom Bacillati; phylum Actinomycetota; class Actinomycetes; order Micromonosporales; family Micromonosporaceae; genus Micromonospora; species Micromonospora sp. WMMD558. The sequence continues at coordinate 6,282,432 of NZ_CP186061.1, forward strand.
GCTCGTCCAGCCCCCGGTAGGAGAACCGCTCCACTCGGGGATCCGCGGCCGGTTCGCCGTCGAAGTCGGAGTCGTGCCCCGCGATGGCGATCACCGCGTACGGGACGGTGTCCGGCAGCGGCTCAGCGATGATCGGCGGCCGCCACCCCGCCTGACCGCCGTGGAAGTACCCGGCCACGGGCTGCACCGCCGGGAGGGCGAGCAGGGTGAACACGACCATCAGCGGTGCCACCGGCACGAGCCGCCAGCGTGCCGGGCCGGACGCCACGGCGACCGCGACGCTCTGCCGCCAGAGCAGTCCGTTGACCGCGCCGGCGACGGCCGCGAGCGGGACACCCCACCAGAGGGGCGCCGACGCCAGCAACGCTCCGGTGAAGGTGAGGACGGTGAAGTTGAGCCAGGCCCAGCCGACCAGCCCGATCCTCGGCAGGCCACGCCACCAGTCAGGGACCACCCCGGCCCGCAGCAGGAACGGGGCGAGGAGCAGCATCGGCAGCACGGAGGCGACCAGGTACCAGGACAGCGCGGTCGTCGCGAAGGCCATCGACAGGGCCACCCACGGCGAGAGGATCACCGCGGCCAGCGTGGCGACCCAGATGTTGCGCCGAATGAGCCAGTGCCGCGACGGGCGCGGCGTCCCGGCCGGCCAGGCCAGGGCGGCCAACCCCGCCGAAAGGACCCCGCGCAGCGCCGAGATCGCCACGAACGCGAGGATGAATCCGGGAATCGTACGGTGGTAGACGAACAGCCAGCGCAGTTCGTGATACGTGCCGTACGGCCAGACGGCGGTGACCTGCGGCGACAGGCCCCGAACCGCCTGGAACCCGAGCACGGCGAACACCGCTGCCTCCACCATCGGCAGGATCGCCGCCATGGCGAGCAGCACCGCAAGCCGGCCGCGGGGCGTCCGGAGCGCCCCTTCCCGAACAGCCATCCGTAGCAGAATCGCCTGGCATCACCCACGGTGGTGACACAATCGAACAATGTCACCCGCCCGGTGGCTGCTGGTGCGACAGTTCCGCGCCCGGTGACGCCGGCCGCCACCGCTCCCGTGGTCACCGGCCCTCGCAGATCCGGCCGGTGATGGCCGGATCCGCCTCCCGGTTGGCCGACCAGACCGGGTTCAGCCCGATCAGGAGCGGGGGAGCCTGCCAGGCGGCGCCGAGCCGCTGCAGGACGTCGTATTCGCGCCGGGGCTGGTCGATCGATCGCCGGCGAGGAAGTCGACCGCCCGATCGTGCACCGCCGGGCGGCCCAGCAGGCCGCCGTGGAAGGCGGGCGCCAGGTAGACCGGGACGCGGGCGTACTCGCCGGGGGGCGCCTCGATCGCGCTGACCGTCGGCAGGACCACCATCGGCGGCACCGTGGCGAGCACGAACAGCCAGATCAGCCGGCGACGCCTGGACTCCAACGGCCGCTCCCACCCTCGTTCGGCGTACGTGCGGGATCCCCCGGAGCCGTCCCGCTGCGAGACCGATCAGCCAACATCGCCGACACGGTGTGTTCGAGCACGAGCGCAGCGAGCGAGCGACGCGGCGAAGCCGGGTGGCGTCCGCCGCGTCGCGTGGCGGCCTGTCGTACGTCTCGGGCAGGATGCAGGGCGTGCGTGCCGACCTCCAACCTCAGCCCCGCGGAGTTGCCCGATGACCGACGACGTGTTCGACGGCCCGGGCGAGGCGGTCGGCCGGGTGCTCGGCACCGCCGACGCGACGCCGCTGCAGTTCTGGACGGCGGTCTCGCCCACCAGCTATCTCCAGCTCGACGACGTCGTGGTGACCCGGCGCGAGCTGCCGGACCGGGAGCCGGTGACGATCGCCGGGGTGGTCACCCAGGTGCGGGCCCGGCACGAGGGCGCCCAGTTCGACTCCGACGTCTTCGCGATCGCCGACGGCACCCTGCCCGCGCAGGTGCAGGAGGCCGCCGAGATCACGACCACCCGGGTCGACCCGGAGCTGTACGTGCCGCCGTCGCCCGGCGCGGTCGTGCACCGCGCCGAGGGTGACGCCCGGGCGCGGGCGCTGCACTTCGACCGGATGGAGCGCCGCATCCCGATGGGCATGGGCCGCGACGGGGTGCCGGTCTACCTCAACGCCGACTTCCTCGACGGCACGCGCGGCGCGCACGTCTCGATCTCCGGCATCTCCGGCGTCGCCACCAAGACCAGCTTCGCCACCTTCCTGCTCTACTCGGTGTTCCGCTCCGGGGTGCTCGGCGGCGACGCGGTCAACGCCAAGGCGCTCATCTTCAACGTCAAGGGCGAGGACCTGCTGTTCCTCGACCACCCCAACACCCGGCTGGACGACCCGACCCGGGCGGCGTACGCGCAGCTCGGGCTGACCGCCGGCGCCTTCCCCGACGTGCGCGTGTACGCGCCGCCCCGGGTCGGCGACTCCTCCGGCACGCCGGACGTGAGCAGCCGGCTCAGCGGGGTGGACAGCTTCTACTGGACGCTCACCGAGTTCTGCGCCGACCGCCTCCTGCCGTACGTGTTCGCCGACGCCGACGACGAACGCCAGCAGTACACGATGGTGGTGCACTCGGTCGCCGCCCACCTGGCCCGGTACGCGCAGCCCGCCGACGGCGGCGTGAGCATCGACGGGGTGCGCCTCGGCACGTACGCCGACCTGGTGGACCACGTCGTCGAGCAGCTCAACGACGACGAGACCCGGGGCGACTGGGCGGGCAGCGCGGTCGGCCTCGGCACCGTCAACGCGTTCGCGCGGCGGCTCATCGGCAGCAAGAAGGACCTGTCCCGGCTGATCAGGGGCGACCTCGCCACCCGGCGCCCGCACAGCATCAACACGGCGGAGTCGGCGCAGGTGACCGTCGTCGACCTGCACAACCTGCCGGACCGGGCGCAGCGGTTCGTGGTCGGCGTGACGCTCAAGAGCGAGTTCGAGCGCAAGGAGAAGGCCGGCACCGCCAAGCCGTTGCTCTTCGTCGTGCTCGACGAGCTGAACAAGTACGCCCCCCGGGAGGGGTCCTCCCCGATCAAGGAGGTTCTGCTCGACATCGCCGAGCGGGGGCGGTCGCTCGGCGTGATCCTGGTCGGGGCCCAGCAGACGGCGAGCGAGGTGGAGCGCCGCATCGTCACCAACTCGGCGATCCGCGTGGTCGGCCGGCTCGACCCGGCCGAGGCGTCCCGCCCGGAGTACGGTTTCCTCCCGCCGGCCCAACGGCAGCGGGCCCTGCTCGCGAAGCCGGGCACGATGTTCGTCAACCAGCCCGACATCCCGGTGCCGCTCTGCCTGGAGTTCCCGTTCCCCGCGTGGGCGACGCGCGTCTCCGAGGCGGGCCGGGCGCCCTCGCAGACACTCCGGTCGATCACCCAGTCGGCCGACCCGTTCGCGGTGGTCGGCTCGGGCGGCGGCTCCGGCGACGACGACATCCCGTTCTGAGGTGGTCCACCGGTGAAGATCCTGCACACCTCCGACTGGCACGTCGGCAAGGTCCTCAAGGGAAGGTCCCGCGCCGAGGAGCACAAGGCCGTCCTCGCCGGGGTGATCGACGTCGCCCGGCGGGAACAGCCCGACTTGGTGATCGTCGCCGGGGACCTGTACGACACCGCCGCGCCCACTCCGGAGGCGACGCGGCTGGTCACCCGCGCGCTGACCGCGCTGCGCCGCACCGGCGCCGACGTCGTCGCGATCGGCGGCAACCACGACAACGGCCCGGCGCTGGACGCGCTGCGCCCGTGGGCGGAAGCCGCCGGGATCAGCCTGCGCGGCGGCGTCCGGGAGAATCCGGACGAGCACGTCGTCGACGGGACGACCGCGGGCGGCGAGCGCTGGCGGCTGGCCGCGTTGCCGTTCCTCTCCCAGCGGTACGCGATCCGCGCCGTCGAGATGTACGAGCTGACCGCCGCGGAGGCCACCCAGACGTACGCCGACCACCTCGGCCGGATCATCGCCCGGTTGACCGAGGGCTTCACCGAGCCGGACCGGGTGCACCTGGTCACCGCCCACCTGACCGTGGTCGGGGCGGCGACCGGCGGCGGCGAGCGGGACGCGCACACCGTCATGGGGTACGCCGTTCCGGCGACGGTCTTTCCCGGCACGGCGCACTACGTGGCGCTCGGCCACCTGCACCGGTCGCAGCGGGTGCAGGGCCCGTGCCCGATCCGCTACAGCGGCAGCCCCCTCGCCGTCGACTTCGGCGAGCAGGAGAACGTCCCGTCGGTGACGGTGGTCGAGGTGACCGCGACGACGGCGGCGCAGATTCGCGAGGTGCCGATCCCGGCCGCCGCCGCCCTGCGGACGGTCCGCGGCACTCTCGCCCAGCTCGCCGAGATCGAGGCGCCGGACGCCTGGCTGCGGGTCTACGTCCGGGAGCAGCCCCGCGCCGGCCTGCGGGAGGAGGTACAGGAACTGCTTCCCCGCGCCCTGGAGATCCGGATCGACCCGGAGCTGGTGCCCGCACCGGGCAGCGGCACCCGGGTCGCCCAGCGGGCCGGCCGGTCCCCGCGGGACCTGTTCGCCGACTACCTGGACAGCCGCGGCCACGACGACGAGGGCGTCCGGGACCTCTTCGACGAACTGTTCGAGGAGGTCGAGAGCTGATGCGGCCGATGCGACTGGACCTGGCCGGGTTCACCGTCTTCCGCGACGAGACGACGATCGACTTCACCGATGCCGACTTCTTCGCCCTGGTCGGGCCGACCGGCTCGGGCAAGTCGACGGTGCTCGACGCGATCTGCTTCGCGCTGTACGGCACCGTGCCCCGGTGGGGCGGCACCCGGGGCCTGGCGAACGCGCTCGCCCCGTCGGCGACGGAGGCGCGGGTCCGGCTGGTCTTCGAGTCCGGGGGCGACCGGTACGTGGCGACCCGCGTGGTGCGCCGCGACAGCCGGGGCAACGTGAAGACCGCGGGCGCGGGGCTCCAGCTCATGCCGCCGGGCTTCGACCCGGTGAAGCTGGACACCGGCCTCAGCCCGGACGACCTCGGCGAGGTGCTGGCCGGCACCGCCGCCGAGATGGACGACGCGGTGCTGACGGCGGTCGGGCTGCCGTACGAGCAGTTCACCAGCTGCGTGGTGCTGCCGCAGGGGCAGTTCGCCGACTTCCTGCACGCGAAGCCGGCGACCCGGCAGCAGATCCTGGTCAACCTGCTGGGCCTCGGCGTCTACGAGGAGGTACGCGACAAGGCGACCGCCCGGGCCGCCCAGGCGGAGGCGAAGTTCGAGGCGGTCGACCAGGCCCTCGCGGGGCTGGCGGACGCCGACGACGCCACGCTCGCCGAGGCGTCCGCCCGGGTGGACCGGATGCGGGAGCTGACCGGTGCGGTGACGGAGGCCGTACCCGAGCGGGAGGCCGCCCGCGCCGGGGCGCGGGCGGCGGGAACGGCGCTGGCCGCCCTCGACGCCGACCTGGCCGTGCTCGACGCCGTGGCCGCACCGGACGGGATGGCCGAGCTCGCCCGGGCCGTCGCCGCCGCACGGTCGGGCGCCGACGAGGCGGCCCAGGTGGTGGCCCTCGCCGAGGAGCGGGAGGAGAAGCTCCGCGGCGAGCTGGCCGCCGCCGGTGACGAGAGCGCGCTGCGCCTGCTGCTGAAGGCGTACGCGGACCGGGACAAGCTGGCCGGCGAGGCGGACGCGGTCCGGGCGGCGGTGGCCGCGGCGCACGGCGAGCACGAGGCCGCCGCGGCCGCGCTGGCGGCGGCACGGGTGGCGGCCGAGCGGGCGGAGGCCGACCTGGAGGCGGCGTTCCGGGCGCATGAGGAGGCGAAGGCGACCGACCAGGCGGTGGCCCTGCGCGCGCACCTGCGTGACGGTGCCACCTGCCCGGTCTGCGAGCAGACGGTGGCCCGGGTGCCGGCGGTGCCGCCGGGTTCGGCGGTGGCGGCTGCGGTCGCGGCGGGCAAGGCGGCCCGCGCCGCCAGCGAGGCGGCCAGGGCCGCCGTGAGGGAGCGGGACGGCGCCGCCCGCGAGCTGGAGCGGGTGCTGGTGGCGGCGCGGGCCCGGCAGGAGCAGCTCGACGCGCGACTGGCCGAGCTGGACGCCCAGCTCACCGGCGCGGCCGAGCCGGCGGCCCTCCGTCGTGAGCTGGACGAGCACGCGCGGCTGCGCCGGGCGCTGGAGGAGTCGGCGGCGGCCGTACGCGCCGGCCGGGACGCCGCGCGCCGGGCACGGGCCGCCGTGGACGCGGCCGAGGAGCGCCTGCGGACGGCGTGGCGGGCGTTCGACGCGACGCGCGACGGGCTCGCCCGCTTCGGCCCGCCCGCCGCCGACCGGGACGACCTGGCGGCCGCCTGGGCCACCCTCACCGGCTGGGCCGGCGACGAGGCGGAGCGCCGCCGGAGCGAGCGGCCCGGCCGGGTCGCGGCGGTGGCCGAGGCCGAGTCCCGGGTGACCGCCGTCGAGGAGCGGGTCGCCGGGCTGCTCGCCGACGCCGGGGTGCCGGCGGCCGACGACCCGGTCCGGGCCGCCGCGGTCGCCCTGGAACGCGCCGAGGCGGAGCTGCGGGAGCTGACCCGCCGGCGGGAGCAGGCGGGCGAGCTGCGCGAGCAGCGGGCCGGGTACGAGCGGGAGGCTCAGGTGGCCCGCGCGCTCGCCGGGCACCTGCGGGCCAACAACTTCGAGCGGTGGCTGCTCGCCGAGGCGCTCGACCTGCTGGTCGACGGTGCTTCGCGGATCCTGCGGGAACTCTCCGGCGACCAGTACGACCTGGTGCACGACAAGGGCGAGTTCTTCGTGGTCGACCACCACGACGCCGGGCTGCGGCGGGGGGTGCGCACGCTCTCCGGCGGGGAGACGTTCCAGGCCTCGCTGGCGCTGGCGCTGGCCCTGTCCGAGCAGCTCGCCGGCATGTCCACCACGGCGGCGAGCCTCGAGTCGATCGTGTTGGACGAGGGGTTCGGCACGCTCGACGCGGCCACCCTCGACACGGTCGCCGCCACGTTGGAGAATCTCGCCGCCCGGGGCGACCGGATGGTGGGCGTGGTCACCCACGTGCCGGCGCTCGCCGAACGCATCCCGGTCCGCTTCGAGGTCCGCAAGGACGCCCGGTCGGCCCGCGTCGAGCGGACCGGCCGGTGAACGCGGTCGGCGCCGTGCGGGGGCGTCCCGCGTGAGCCGGTTCTTCGTCGACGCCTGGGATCCGGCGTACGGGGCGTCGTTCGAGGCCACCGCTGCGGGCCCGGCCGCGCCGAGCAGCGCCCAGGTCGAGGCGGACCACGAGCTGCCCGCCGTGGACTGGCGGGCGATCGGGCCGCGGCCCGGCGTCCGCCCGCCGGACGTGGTGCTCCTGGTCGACGGGGTACGCCGGATCGACGCCAGCCTGTGGACGGCCGAGGACGACGGCGGGTCGTACCCGGGCCTCGCCGCCTCGTACGCGGCCGGGGTGGTCCGTTGCGACCTGGAGCGCGGCGCGGCGCAGCTCGCCGGCGCGAAGGTCGGGCGGGGCCTGTTCACGGCCAGCCCGTCCGCGGGGGACGTGCGGGCCGGCAGCGTCCACTACCCGGTGCACCGGGTCAGTGGCACCGGCGAGCTGGCCAAGCTGCCGGCCGCGGTGCAGGGGCCGTTGACCGCGCTGGAGGTGGAGGTCTCCGGCGCGGCCCGCGCCGGCGGGGACCTGCTGGTGGTGGACGGCCCGCTGCGCAACCGGCGGCAGTTGCCCCGCACGCTCGGCTACGTGAAGACCCAGCACAGCCAGTACCTGGACGCGCGCCTGACGGCCGTGGTCACGGGGTTGGCGGCCGGCGAGCGGTCCCCGGTGTTCCGGTTGGGCACCGCCTGGGGCGGTTGGTCGTGGTATCTGCGGCTGCCGGTCACCCACGGCGCGCCGTGGGCGGGCATCGTGCGGGTGGAGTGCTCCGCCGACCTCGACGTCGCCGAGGCAGTCGCGCTGGCCGACCTGTCCGTGGTCACCCTCCCCCGCTTCGCGTCCACCCCGTACAAGGACCCGCGCGCCCCGCAGAACCTGGTGCCGATCGCCGGGCTGGAGAAGCAGCTGCGCCGGCTGCTCGGCGACGCCCGGCTGCTGCACCGGGCGCTCACCGCCGCCGCCCGCGCCTCGACGCCCCGACCGCCCGCCGCGCCGCCTCCGGGCGGCCCGCCCGCCCCGTCCCGGCTGCCGGGACCCCGGCCGGCCGTCGCTCACGAGCCCCCGGCGGCCGGCGGACCCGACTGATGGGCCGCAAACGGGCCACCGACCGGATCGTCGCGGACGTCGACACCGGCCGGGCCGAGCTGGTGCCCGACCCGGCCCGGGCGGGCTCGTGGACGCTGCTGCTCGACGGCGCGCCGCAGTCGCACGTGGACCTCGCGGACCCCACCCACCTGGAGTTCGAGTACGTGCGGCGGCTCGCCGCCGCGATCGATCTGCTCGCCCCGGCCGGCACGCCGCTGCGCGTGCTGCACCTGGGCGGCGGCGCGCTCACCCTGGCCCGGTACGTGTCGACCACCCGCCCCGGCTCGACCCAGCGGGTGGTCGAGGTGGACGGCGCCCTGGTGGACCTGGTCCGCCGGGAGCTGCCCTGGCCGTCCGATCCCCGGCTCCGGGTCCGGGTCGGCGACGCCCGGGCGGTGCTCGCCGGCACCCGCGAGCGCAGCGTCGACGTGGTGGTCGCCGACGTGTTCGCCGGTGCCCGCACTCCGGCCCACCTGACCTCGGTGGAGTACGCGGCCGAGGTGGCCCGGGTGCTCCGGCCGGCCGGCTGGTACCTGGCCAACGTCGCCGACGGGCCGCCGCTGCGGCACGCCCGCCGTCAGGTCGCCACGGTCCGGTCGGTGCTGCCGAGCCTGGCGCTGGTCGGGGACGCGGCCGTGCTGCGGGGCCGCCGCTACGGCAACCTCGTGCTGCTCGCCGGCCGTGCCGACCCGCCGCTGCCGGAGCTGACCCGGCGGGTCGCCGGGGACTGGTTCCCCGGCCGGGTGGTGACCGGCGAGGAGCTGGACCGCTTCGCCGGCGGCGCTCCCGTCGTGCACGACGCCGACGCCACCGACTCGACGCCACCGCCGCCGGGAATTTTCTCGGTCCGCCGTTGATCCGTCCGGCCGCCGGATGCGTACCAACGGACGGCCAGCCCGTGGGGGGACGGCCGCAGTCATCTCCCGGAGGTCTGCATGCATGCGGTGGCGGCCGGCTGGCACGGTGACAGGGTGCGTCCGGGCTGGATGTCCGCGCGTTCCCAGTCCCGGCCGAGCGCGTCTGCACGCGGGGTCGACGCACGACAGGTCCCTCGCCAGAATGGGCCGGTGACGCCCCGACCCGCTCCCGGACGCCACCAGGCGGCGCCGTCCGCCGAGGCGAGCCACTCGGATCATCTGGTCCGGCTGCTCTACGCCGAGCACGCCGGCCCGTTGCTGGCCTTCGTCATGCGGCTGACCGGTGGGGACCGGCAGCGGGCGGAGGACATCGTCCAGGAGACCCTGCTGCGGGCGTGGCGCAACGCGCACCGGCTCGGCGCGCAGGGTCAGGGCTCGCTGCGCCCCTGGCTGGTGACCGTGGCGCGCCGCATCGCCATCGACGAGCACCGCAGCGAGCAGGCCCGGCCGGCCGAGACGTACGACCGGGACCTGACCGCGTTCGCCGAGGCGGACAGCACCGACCGGGTGCTGCGCACGATGACGGTGGCGGACGCGCTGCGTACGCTGAGTCAGTCGCACCGGGAGATCCTGGTCGCGACCTACTTCCGGGGCCGGACGGTCCCGGAGGCCGCCGAGGAGCTGGGCCTTCCGCTCGGCACGGCGAAGTCACGGGTCTACTACGCGCTGCGCGCGCTGCGCACGGCTCTGCAGGAACGGGGGGTGACGGAATGAGCCGGGCGGACCACATGGACGTCGCCGCGTACGCGCTCGGCGTGCTGGACGAGCACGACACCGAGCGGTTCGAGGAGCACCTCGCCACCTGCTGGGCCTGCGCGGCCGAGCTGGAGACGATGGTGCCGGTGGTCGGGCTGCTCTCCGGCATCGACGGCGAGACGATGAGCGCCCTGGAGCAGACGCAGACCGATCCGGCGTTGCTGGACCGGACGCTGGTGGCGGTGCGGGCGCACCGGCGGCGGACCCGGTTCCGGCAGGTGCTCGCCACGGCCGCCGCCGTGGTGGTCTTCGGCGGGCTGACCGGGGTCGGCTTCGCCAACATCGTGGCGGACAGCGCTCCGCCGCGGGTGGACGCCCAGCCCACCACCGGCCCGACCGGCCCGGTCGTACCCCGGTCCAGCGGCCCGGACGACATCGGTATCGGTGGCGACAAGGGTCTGCCCGAGGGCAAGCGGCACGACGAGGTGGACGGCACCACCGGCGTGGAGGCGTCGTTCTTCGTCGCGAAGAAGGAGTTCGGCACCAACGTGAACTTCATCCTGGCGAAACTGCCCGGACCCCGCACCTGCCGACTGGTGGTGGTCCGCGACAACAACACCAGTGAGGTTCTCTCCACCTGGTCCGTCCCGGGTGGCGGGTACGGCACCAACACCAACTCCAACAAGTTGACGCTGAGTGCCGCGACCGCGACCCCGGTCGCTCAGATCAAGCACTTCCAGGTGCAGTCGGTGGACGCGAACGGGGTGGCCAGCCCGCTGGTCACGATCCCGATCGACTGACCGAAGCCACACGTATCGGCGCCGGCTGCATTGGCCGGCGCCGATCAGGCGTTCCTTGACAAAATCGCCTCTCGCGTCCACACACGAATCGTCGACCGGATCGGTTCAACCATTCTTCAGTGAAATTGGCCACTGTTCCACATTCAACCTTGACAGCGCGCCGCCCGTATCTCCCGGTGAACTGCCAAGAATGAGGAGGGCACGTGGCACAGATGAAGCGGACCGTCATCGTCGCGAGTGCGATGGTCGCACTTACGGCCTGCGCTCCCGCGGGCTACGACGGGGCGAACTCCAGCGCCGCCGAGCCGGTCGCCGTCGCCGCGGCCGAGCCCACCGCGGCTGTCGAACCTGAGGCGACCGCGACCGCCTCCGCGGCACCGCCGGCGGACGACGTCGCCCCCCAGCAACCGCCCGCCAACGTCGATCTCACCGAGACGCTCATCGCCAAGAAGGTCGCGCGGATGGGCAGCGTCGTCACCGACCAGGACGGGTGGATCCTCTACCGCTTCGACAAGGACACCAACGACCCGGCGGCGTCGAACTGCGTCGACAAGTGCGCGGAGGTGTGGCCCCCGGCGCTGACCGACGGCGAGCCGCAGCTCAACAACGTCGCCGACGACCTGGTCGGCACCATCACCCGGCAGGACGGCACCCGTCAGATCACGCTGGACGGCTGGCCGTTGTACCGCTACATCGGCGACAAGAAGCCCGGCCAGTGGAAGGGCCAGGGCGTCGGTGGTACCTGGTTCGTGGTCGCCCCCGACGGCAAGAAGAACCTGACCTGCCTGCCGACCGGCACGCCGAAGCCCGTCGCGCCGCCGTCGGACGCGGAGAAGGACGGGGGCTCCGACTACTGACACCGGTCCACCCCGGACCCGGTGGCCGGTCGGAGGAGGGAGGGCCGGCCGGCCACCGTCGCCAGATCCGGACGCCGGGCGTACCGGCAACGCCCACGCGTCCGACCGCGGCGCCGGCCCGTCCCCCGGGCCGGCGCCGCGCCACGACGGCCACCGGCCGTCACGCAGCCCCCGGCGCGGACGTGGGCGGCGGTCGCCCCGCCGGCAGGCGGCCCGCCGTGGTCCCCCAACCCGCACCCACGGCCGGATCCCGGCCGGTCCGCCCCGGTGAGGACGACACCGTCGGCGCCCCAGGCGCCGGCGGTGTCGTCCGTCACCGGCCCCACTCGTGGCAGCATGTCCGGGTGACCGGGACCGAACCCTCCGCCCGCCGGGTGCTGCGCCCACCCGCCGGGTACCGGCTGGCCGCGTCGGTCCGGTCGCTCACCTTCAGCCCGTACGACCCCTGCGCGCGCGTCGCCGCCGGGACCTTCTGGTGGGCCACCCGCTCCCCGGCCGGGCCGGCGACCCTCGCCCTGCGGCCGGTCGCGGGCGACCTCCTGGCCGAGGGGTACGGCCCCGGCGCCGACTGGGTCGTGGAGCGGGCCGACGCGGTCGCCGGGCTCCGGGACGACCTGAGCGGTTTCGCCGAGCTGGCCGCCGCCCACCCGGTCGTGGCCGAGCTGGCGGCTCGGCACCGCGGGCTCCGGATGCCCGCCACCGGCCAGGTGTTTCCCCGGCTGCTGCGGGCCGTCTTCGAACAGAAGGTGACCGGCAAGGAGGCCTATCGGGCGTACGCCGCGACCGTTCGCCACTTCCGGGCGGCGGCCCCCGGTCCGGTGGCGTTGCTGCTCCCGCCGGAGCCGGCGGCGGTGGCCGCCACCCCGTACTGGGTCTTCCACCCCTTCGGGGTCGAGCAGCGGCGCGCGGACACGCTGCGCCGGGCCGCCGCGGTGGCCGACCGGCTGGAACGCTGCGCGGACTCCGCCGAGGCGACACGCCGACTCACCGCCGTCGCGGGGATCGGGCCGTGGACCGCCGCCGAGGTGGTACGCGTCGCGTACGGCGACCCGGACGCGGTCAGCGTCGGCGACTACCACGTGCCGAACACCGTGGCCTGGGCACTGGCCGGTGAGGCACGCGGGGACGACGCCCGGATGCTCGCCCTGCTGGAGCCGTTCCGGGGGCACCGGGGCCGCGTCTGCGTCCTGCTGGAGGCCGCCGGCATCCAGGCACCGAAGTTCGGCCCCCGCGCACCGATCCGCTCCTTCGCGCGGTTCTAGGCCTGGGTCGGGCAGAGGCGGCGCAGCGTCCGGCCCAGCCACCAGGCGTACCCGTGCTGCACGCCCCGGGCCGCCGGACCGGCGGCGCGCACGAACCAGCGGTCCGGGACGCTGAACGCCACCACCTCGAACCGGACGTGGCCGGCGGCGTCCCGGCTGACCAGGAACGCCTCCTCCCCGCGCTCCGGGTGGCCCGGCCGGGTGCCGTACCCGAATCCGGCCCGCTCCGGGCCGTCCTCGGTCCACACCACCTCGCAGGGGCCCCAGATCCGCAGCGGGCCGACGCCCAGCCCGGGGGTGACCGCGACTCCCGGTGCGGCGCGCGGGGCGTCGGTGCGCATCCGCACCCCGGCCGCGCGGTGCAGCCGCCAGGTGAGGACCGCCTCGGCCGCGGTGGCGAAGGCGCCGTCCGGGAGGCGGAAGCGGTGCCGCAGGTGGTGGTAACCGTCGGGCAGCCGCCCGTCACGGGTCGCACCCACCTCGGCGTAGGTCAGGTCGGGCACGGGATCACAGTGCCACGGCACCCTCACCCCCGGTACGCGGGGCACCGCGGACCGGGCGGGCTGTGGTTGGCTGGGCCGGTGACCGCACCTCCGCTGATCGCCCCCGCGACCCCCGCCGACGCCGGGGAGATCCTGACCGTGCAGCGCGCCGCCTACCTGACCGAGGCGCAGCGTTACGCCGATCCGTTCCTGCCGCCGCTCACCGAGACGCTCGACGAGGTGCGCGCGGCGGTGGCCGGGCCGCAGACCGTTCTCACCGCCCGGCTCGGCAACCGGCTGGTCGGGTCCGTCCGCATCCGCGTCGAGGGCGACATCGCGCACGTGGGCCGGCTGTCGGTCGCACCGGACCAGCAGGGCCGGGGCATCGGCGGGCGGCTGCTGCGGGCGGTCGAGGCGGTGGTGGCCGCGCGGGTCTGCCGCTTCGCCCTGTTCACCGGCGCGGACAGCGCGGACAACCTCCGGCTGTACCAGCGGCACGGCTACCGGGTCGTGGGGCACGATTCGGACCCGAACGGCGTCCGGCTGGCCCTGCTGGAGAAGCCGGTCCCGCTCCGCTGCTGATCGACCGGCCCCGCCGGCCGGACGGCTTCGCTTGCCGACTCGCCGGTCCGGCGGTCCCGGCTGGTCAGGCGGCCTCGCGCAGGTCGGCCAGTTCCAGCGGCGTGTGCCGACGCAGCAGCTCGGCCAGCTCGTCGACGGTGCCGACCTCGCCGAGCACGTTCTTGCCGCCGCCGTACCGCACCGGGTAGCGGTGCACCAGCCGGTACCGGTATCGGCCGCGGATCAGCTCGACACTCACCCGCCACCGCCCACAGCACCCGCAGACCCACTCCCGCACCCGGCGAAAGTAGCTCTGACCTGCGGATTTCCGATTGCCCCGGCAGCGCCGAAGGGGGACGGCGAGGGACAGGCCGCCCGCCGGCCAGCGGTGATCCTCCTCACGGTTGTCGGTGCCGTCTGGTTGACTGGTCGCCGTGAAGCTGCCGATCACCCCGCCGGTCGAGCCGATGCTCGCCAAGAGCGTCCCGCGGGTCCCCACCGCACCCGGGATGACGTATGAGCCGAAGTGGGACGGCTTCCGGTGCATCGTGTTCCGCGACGGCGACGAGGTCGAGCTGGCCAGCCGGGGCGGCAAGTCGATGACGCGCTACTTCCCGGAGGTGGTCGAGCAGGCCCGCCGGCAGCTGCCCGAGCGCTGCGCGGTCGACGGCGAGCTGATCGTGATCCGGCGCGACGGGCCCGGTGGTCAGCCCCGGCTCGACTTCGAGCTGCTGGCCCAGCGCATCCACCCGGCCGCGTCCCGGGTGAAGCTGCTGGCCGAGACCACCCCCGCCGACTTCGTCGCGTTCGACCTGCTCGCTCTCGACGACGAGACGTTCCTCGACCTGCCCTACCCGCAGCGCCGGGCCCGGCTCGAGGCGGCGCTGGCCGGGGTCCGGCCGCCGGTGCACGTCACCCAGATCACCACCGATCCGCAGACGGCCCACCGCTGGTTCGACCTGTTCGAGGGCGCCGGGCTCGACGGTTTGATCGCGAAGCCGGCCGACCTGCCCTACGAACCGGGCAAGCGGCTGATGTTCAAGGTCAAGCACGCGCGCACCGCCGACGCCGTGGTGGCGGGTTTCCGCTGGCACAAGTCCGGCCCGGTGGTCGGCTCGCTCCTGCTCGGCCTCTACGACGACGAGGGCGTGCTGCACCACATCGGGGTGAGCGCGTCGTTCACCATGGCCCGGCGCGAGGAGCTGCTGACGGAGCTCGAGCCGTACCGGGACGGTGGCGCGGACCATCCGTGGGTGCACGGCGACCACGAGCGCGGGCAGCGCATCCCGGGTGGGGTCAGCCGCTGGACCGGCGGGAAGAACCTGGAGTGGGAGCCGCTGCGTCCCGAGCTCGTCGTCGAGGTGGGCTACGACGCGATGGAGGGTGACCGGTTCCGCCACACCGCCCGCTTCGTCCGGTGGCGGCCGGACCGGGACCCCCGCTCCTGCCGCTACGACCAGCTCGACCGTCCGGTCCGTTTCGACGTCGACCAGGTGCTGCGCGGTGACCCGGCGAGCGTCGGCCCCGCGTCCGGGCCGGCCTGATCCCGATCACGAAAGGCGCGCTCGTGTTCCGCACTTCCGCCCGCCGGCCAGGAGTCCGTCCGGAACGAGGTTCCGGACGCTCTCCGGCGCTGGCCGGCCTGGTCGCCGCCATCCTGGTCGCCGCCGGCTGCACCGTGCCGGCGTTCGCCCCGCGCACCGACGTCGGGGGTGAGGCGGCGGCCCCGGGCGCCGCAGCGACCTGGCGGGCCTGCCCGGAGGTGGCCGAGGAGCTGGTCGGCCGTACGGCGCCGGGCATGCGCTACGAGTGCGCCCGCGTGGCCGTGCCGCGCAACTGGGGTGGTGGCACCGGCGCCACCTCCGGCCCGGGCGCCGGGGAGACGTTCGAGATCGCGCTGCTGCGGGCCCGGTCGACCAAACAGCGGGACCGGATCGGCTCGCTGCTGATCAACCCGGGCGGTCCCGGCGGTTCGGGCGTCGACACCGCCGTCTACCTGTCCTTCGGAGCGGCGCTGGGCGGGCTGCCCGCCTCGATCACCGACCGCTTCGACATCGTCGGCTTCGACCCGCGCGGCGTCGCCCGCTCCAGCCCGGTGGAGTGCATCTCCGACAAGGACCTCGACGCGAGCTTCGGCTACGACCCCGATCCGGAGAGCCAGCCGGCGTTCGACGGCTTCGTCACGCTCAACCAGCGCATCGGGCGCGGCTGCGGGGAGCGGTACGGTGACCAGTTGCCGCTGTACGGCACCGAGCAGGCCGCCCGCGACATGGACGCGATCCGGGCGGCGGTGGGCGACGAGAAGCTGACCTACCTGGGCTACTCGTACGGCACGCTGCTCGGCGCCACGTACGCCCAACTCCACCCCCAGCGGGTCCGGGCGCTGGTGCTCGACGGAGCGGTCGACCCGCGAATGGGTCTGATCGCGTCCTCGGAGAGCCAGGCCAAGGGCTTCGAGCGGGCGTTCGACAACTTCTCGCGGTGGTGCGCGGCCAACGCCGGCCGCTGCCCGATCGCGCCCGATGCCCGCGCGGCCGTCACGTCGGCCATCGACAAGGCGCGGGTCTCCCCCGTCCGGGGTGACGGCGGCCGGGAGGCGACGCCGGGGTGGATCTTCTACGCGGTGGTCTCCTCGCTCTACACCGAGGCGGGCTGGCAGGAGCTGGCCGGGGCGATCGAAGAGTTGGAGGACGGCGATCCGACCGACGTGTTCCGCCTCGCCGACGCGTACGCGGGCCGGGAACCCGACGGCACGTACTCGAACCTGTTCGACGCCAACCTCGCGGTGAACTGCGCCGACGAGGAGGAGAAGCCGAGCCGGGAGCAGATCCGGCAGCTCCAGACGCGGTGGCGCCAGGCGTACCCGCTGTTCGGCCCGGCGCTCGCCGTCGGCATGCTCACCTGCGCCGAGTGGCCCGGCGGGCGCGACCCGTACCCGACCGGGCGGGCGGAGGGCGCGCCGCCGATCCTCGTCGTCGGCACCACCGGGGACCCGGCGACCCCGTACGAGCAGACGCCGGCGCTCGCCGGGATGCTGGGCGTGGGCCGGGTGCTGACCTGGGAGGGCGAGGGGCACACCGCCTACCCGCAGACGTCCTGCGTCACCGCGGCGGTCGACGCTTACCTGATCTCGTTGACCGTTCCCAGGGAGGGGCTTCGCTGCCCGGCCCGCTGACCGGCTGCTCCGGCGGCAGGTCGGGCAGTTCGATGCCGTGCCGCGCGGCGATCTCCTCCAGCAGCGCCCGCATCCGGCGTACGTCCGCCTTAAGCTGCTCCTGCTCGTCGTGCTCGAACGCGTCGTCGTCCACGATGAGTCGGCTGGCGAAGTGGGCGGTGATCAGCGGGATGACCAACAGCACCATGGTGGAGATGAGCAGCGCGGCGAGGGTCCGTCCCGCCCAGGTGGTCGGTGAGATGTCGCCGTAGCCGACGGTGGAGGCGGTCACCACCGCCCACCACACCGCGTCGGCGGGGCTTCGGTTCTCCACCTCGCCGTAGATGATGCCGGCGATCACGATCATCAGCAGGTACGACGCGATCAACGTCCGGGGTGAGTTCGCGAACCAGACCAGCCCCCGGTAGATCCACCGGAACGGCAGCAGGAGGACGTCCATGGGGCATCATGCTGCCCGCTACCCGCAACCACCGCTCACACATCCGCCGGCGTCCCTGTGTCAGGCTCGGCGGCATGATCTTCCGTGAAGCCGTCCGGGCCGATCTGCCCGCCGTCATCGCCCTGCTCGCCGACGACGTGCTCGGCCGGACACGGGACCACACCGAGGTCGACGAACGGTACGAGCGCGCCTTCGCCGACATCACCGCCGACCCGCGCAACCAGCTCATCGTCGCCGACGCCGGCGGTGAGCTGCTCGGCTGCATGCAGCTCACCTACATCCCGGGGCTGGGCCGGCACGGCACCGAGCGGCAGCTCGTCGAGGCGGTCCGTGTCCGCTCCGACCAGCGCGGGCGCGGGCTGGGCCGGCAGATGATGACCTGGGCGATCGACCAGGCGCGGGCCCGCGGCTGCGGGCTGGTCCAGCTCACCACCGACAAGTCCCGCCACGACGCGCACCGCTTCTACCTGGGCCTCGGCTTCGTGGCCAGTCACGAGGGCATGAAGCTACCGCTCTGACCCCACCCGGGGCGGTCGGCCGTCAGGCCGTCGACGCCGGCCGTTCATCCCGCGACCCGGGCCAGCGCAGGCCCGCTTCCTCGGCGGCGGCCCGGGCCCGCTCGACGAACCGCGACACGCTGCCGTCCAGCTCGGCCAGCTCGGCAGGACCGAGCAGCAGCACCGGCCCGCCGTCGGTCACGGCGAGCACGCAGGGCGTACGGCCCTCGCTCGCGGCGTGGATGTCGGCGTTGCGCTCGTTGAGGTGCACAAGCTGAACCGGAACGCCCAGGGTGGGGACGACGTCCCGCCATTCCCGCTTCGGCCCGAAGCCGCGGTGGGTGATGTCGCAGAGGGCGCACTCCGTGGTCCCCCGGAGCTTGCCGACGAGGTACGCCAGCTCACCACGGAGGCCACCGTCGGCGTGGTAGACGCCGACCAGCCGTCGGATCACACCGGTCGAGGGGGTCATGCCACCCATTCTGCCGGTCAGCGCGGCGAACCGACGTCTCGCCCGGGCCGACGCCGAGCACCAGGTAGCGGCCACCCACCAGGTGTCCCGGGAAGCCCCCAAGGTGCGGTTCAGTCGCCGGAGAAGCCGGTGAAGTGGATCTGCGCGGGGCGGCCGTCGAGCTGGCTTACGACGTATACGCCCTGCCAGCGTTCGCGTATCGAGGATGGGTTGAAGTCCTTCATCCACTCGACGACCTGGGTCGGCGTGGGCGTTCGGGTTCCGAAGAACTCAAGCGTCTGCTCATCGTTCAACGGAGAGACGGTGAACGGCGCCGGTCCAGCCGAGACTCCGTTGACCATGTCGATGATCGAGTACGTGCCTGACTCCGGTTGCGCTGCGAACAGTGTGTCCGGGTCGACCGGTTCCGGCCGCCGCTGGGCGGCACGCCAGTCCGCGAGGAGGTACTCGTTGATCCCGCTGCCGTCGTGGGCGGGGTCCAGTCTGGCGCGAAACTCGTCCTCAGCCAGGGCATACAGCGGGTTGGGCTCCTCGCGGTAGTACGCGCCCTCGGCATATACGTCCTGACGTAGCTGTTCAAGCGCGGTGGCCACGTCCGACTGGTAGGTAACGCTGTACGACCATCCCGAAGCGCCCACGTTCTCCCCGCTCGATGTCGATTGGCCGAGGGCCGACGCTAGTCCACCGGCACCCGGTACACCACCTCGTAGTACGGGCCCAGGACGATATCGGCAGTCTCCACCGCCAGTGGCCCGGCGTAGTACGTCCGCTCGATGACGAGAACGTGCGACCCGCGCGCCGTCAGCTCCAGCCCCTCGATCTCCGCTGGGCTGGCCGGTCTGGTGGTGACTCTCTCCTCGAACGCGTCGATTCGAACGCCGATCGTGTCCATACGGGCCACCACGCCCACCGCCGCGCCCTCCTCGGGCCATTCAACCGGTGTCCCTCCGGTGATGGCGAGCGGTTCGTGGGACTCCGACAGCTGGATGGGATGACCGTCGGAGCGAAACCGGTAGCGGGTGCGCATCACCGGGTCTCCGGGGTCGATCCCGAGTCTGGCCGCAACGGCAGGAGTAGCGGTGGTGTGTTCGCTGCTGTGCTCCCAGTCAGGCCGCTGGCCGGCGGCGGTGGCGTCGCGGGCGAAGGGTGAGGTCGGACCGGTGGCGGTGCGCAGGTCCCGGCCGTGGGCCCGCCGGGTGAGTCGACGGACCTGGCGTACGTAGTTGCCCGACCCGCGTCGACCCTCGATCAGTCCTTCGCCCTGCAGGATCGACAGGGCCGCTTTGACGACGGTCGTGGACACGCCGAACTGTTGCCGTAGCTGAGCTTCGGTGGGCAGCTTGTCGCCGGGACGAAGCGTCCCGTCACTGATCATGCCGCGCAGGGCTGTGGCGATGCGCAGATAAGCGGGGGCTGTGGGCATGGAGGAAGTGCCCTCCTTTCCGGTCTGCGCGCTCAGTCGACCACATCCGATTTAGTGCGCCAAATCTTGGCCGATGCATTGCCCGACGCAAGCTAGTGCACTAACTTGCGAGGTAGCTCCGTCACCGGCTGCTTCCGGTCTGCGACCAGATAGCCGGTGACCCTCACCCGTGCATGGGAGGCTCCCGTGGGCATACACACCGCGCCTGCCGAACGTCTGGCCCAACAGCGACGATCTCGGCAGGCCAAGCCGTGACGGTGCCTGAGCTTGTTCTTTAACCTCGGCGCCCGTGTGGGGCGCTGATCCTGTGTGGACTCGGCGTGTCATGGAGACGTAAACCGGCCACCACCTGATGATCCTTCACGTTCCCTGCAAGGACACGAAGAACAGAACAGGTGGTGGCCGTGGCCACGATTCTGGACTACCTGGGTGGCCTCGTGTTGCCCGACACGCCCACGCCCGACACGTCGGCGGTCGGGTCGGCCGAGGATCCAGCAGCGAGGTTGGCCGGGTTTCGTCGGGACTTCTACCGGTGTCTGCCACGTCGGGCGGACGCGTTGTTCGAGCTCACCGACGCGCTGCTGTGCTCGGGAGGGCCGGTGACCAGCCTGGTCGACCTGTCGTTGGCCGCCGAGCACCGCCGTGGTCACGGCGCCCTGTACGACGCTTTGGGCGCCGGCGGGATCGATGTCGCCCGGCTGCGGGTGACCCTCGCAGGGTTGGCGCTGCCCCGCGCCACGGACGGGCGGATCATGCTCGCCGTTGACGTCAGCAACTGGCTGCGCCCGGACGCGGCCACCAGCCCGGATCGGTTGTTCTGCCACACCTACGGCCGCGGCAAAGGCTCCGCCCAGATGATCCCCGGCTGGCCGTACTCGTTCGTCGCCGCCTTGGAACCAGGCCGCACGTCGTGGACACAGGTACTCGACGCGGTGCGGCTGGGCCCGGCCGACGACGCCACCGCGGTCACCGCCGACCAGCTCCGGCAGCTGATCGACCGGCTGATCCGTGCCGGGCACTGGCGCCCCGGCGACCCCGACATCCTGATCGTCTGTGACACCGGCTACGACACCGCCCGGCTGGCCTGGGTGCTGTCCGACCTGCCCGTGCTCCTGGTCGGCCGGATCCGCTCGGACCGGGTCCTCCGGTTTCCCAAGCCGAGCAGGCAGCCGGGTGCCATCGGCCGTCCCCGCAAACACGGCGCCGAGTTCGCCTGCAACGACCCGGCCACCTGGCCCGCGCCGCAACACACCACCCTCACCCCGACCAGCCGCTACGGCACCGCGCAAGCCGACAGCTGGGACCAGCTGCACCCCAGGCTGACCCGCCGCACCTGCTGGATCGACCACGACGGTGACCTGCCGATCATCACCGGCACCCTGATCCGGCTACAGGTCGAGCACCTGCCCGGCGAGCGTGACCCCAAACCGGTGTGGCTGTGGTGCTCCGCCACCAACGCCACCACCGCCGATGTCGACCACTGGTGGCAGGCCTTCCTCCGCAGATTCGACCTCGAGCACACGTTTCGACTGTTCAAACAGACCCTGGGATGGACTCGGCCGAAGATCCGCACCACCGAAGCCGCTGACCGGTGGACCTGGCTGATCATCGCCGCCTACACTCAGCTACGCCTCGCGCGACCCCTCGTCGCGGACCTGCGTCGACCGTGGGAGCGGCCAACGGCACCTGACCGGCTCACTCCCGCCCGGGTCCGTCGGGGGTTTCGGAACTTGCGCCCGAAGACCACCCTGCCCGCAAGTGCGCCGAAACCCAGCAGACCAGGTCCTGGACGCCCGTACGGATCACGAAACCGTAGACCAGCACCCCGCCACGACGTCGGTAAAACCGTCAAGCGTGACCTGAGCATCACCGCACGTAAACAGCGCACAGGTTAAAGATCAAGCTGAGGTCCTGACGAAAATTCCCTACTACGTAGAGCAGGCCGGTTACTGCATTGCCCTACACGAGAAGGCCAGCTGTCCGGCCTGCACCGACACCGGATGCCCGAGGCTGGACGAGGCTGCTGATGTCTTGGCCGTCTTCCGCGAGCAACGTCGCACGAGGTACGGGATCAAGCGGAACTTTTTGAGCCACGGACATCACGATCTGGGCCGCTCCGGGAAACCGGTCTGCGAGTCGGCGTTGTGCCAGCCGGGAAGTCTGCTCAGGTAGCGGTTCCCCGAGGGCGGTCGCGGTCCTTGGAGGGCTGGACCCGCTTCGGCTCACCGGGCATCTTCGGGGAGCCCTAGGCGTAGCGGTGTGCTTCACCAGCTAAAACGCAGGTCGCAGACGAGCGTAGACAGGGAGGTTATCGGGCGGATCTCAGCCGCCTAAAGCGCCCCCGGAACGGTGATCTCAGCACCGCCCGGGGACTTGATCGACCCCGGGAGGTCGACCCATGGAGAAGACTACTGACCCCACACAGGTACAGCACCCCACCTGGTGCCTCAAGGGCCTCGTCTGCACCGAGGACGGCTTGCACCACTCCCGCCCGCTGGTGGCGAACTCCGGCGACGCGTACGACGCGATCCGGGTCTGGTTGGAGCAGGCGTGGACCCTCGACGCGCCGAGCGTGGCGTTCGAGTCCACGGTCGACGGGGAGGTCCGCTACACCTATCTGCCGTTGGCGCAGGTGCGGGTGTTGCGGCACCAGCTCGGGCGTCTGCTGGAGGCGGCGAAGCGGGGTGCGCGGTGAGCGCGCTGACCACGCAGGCCCGCGAGACCATCAAGAACTACGGCTGGACCGAGCGCGTCACGATCGCCGGCTACACACGCCACTACTTCGGCGAGCAGCCGTGGGGCGGCGACGCGTGTGGCTGCGTCGACGACCGGTGCATCGGCTTCCACCACAACGACGAGGGCGACTGCCAGTGCCTGCCCGTGTGGCTCGACGACTACGTCAAGGCGCTCCGGGCCGGTGGTGCGAAGTGAGCCGGCGGGAGCGGTGGTGGCGGCCGGCGGTCAGCACCCGCCCGGCGACCCGTACCCGGCGACGGGTGCGGATGGTGTCGGAGGATCAGGCGGCGCGTAGCTACGAGCTGGGCTACGAGGCGGGGCAGCGGGACGAGGCGAAGCGGGCGCGGCAGCGCGACGACCTGCTCCACCGGCTCGCCGACGCCTGCAACGAGGGACCGGAGGCGGTGTCGGAGCTCGCCGCGCAGTGGGGTTTCGGCCAGGGCGACGACCTGCTCGACTTCGCCGACGCGGCCGGCGTGACCCCGCTCGCCGACGTCGACCCGGGCGAGCTGGTCGCCGACCTCGAGGCCTGGCTACGGGACGGCGGCCAGTGCTGATCCGGTACGCGCGGACCACCTCGGCGGCAGTCGTCGCCGGGGTGGCCGCGGTCGCGTCCTACTCGCACATGCGGGACCTCGCGGCCGAGCACGGCCAGTCCCCGCTCCTGGCCAACCTGCTCCCGATCAGCGTGGACGGGATGTTGATCGTGGCGAGCGCGGTCATGGCCGATGACCGGGCGGACGGGCGTCCTGTCCGGTTGTCCGCGCGGGTGTCGTTCGTGGTCGGGGTGGTGGCCAGCATCGTGGCGAACGTGCTCGCGGCGCCGCCGGACCCGGTGGCGCGGGTGATCTCGGCGTGGCCGGCGCTTGCCCTGTTGCTGGTCGTCGAGATGCTGTCCGGTGGACCTGCACGGGTGTCTCACCCGCGCAGGTCCGCGGCACCCGTGGGCGTGACGCCCACAACTGACCCCCCGGACAAAACCCCGCCGACCAGCAACGGCGGCCGGCCGTCGGCGGCGGCGCGGGTACTCGCCGCCCGCACCGCCGACCCGGACGCCACGGTCGCGGACATCGCCCGGCAGGCCGGGGTGTCCGACCGGACAGCACGGCGGCACCTCAACGGCACGTCACTTGCACCCGGACATTAGCGTTTTTCACGCAGCGTCAACGGAAGGAAACCGATGAGACGCTCAGCAATCCGTCGGCTCGGCCTGGCGGTCGGCTTGGTCGTTGTCCTGGCCGTCGTCATCGGCTTCGCGCTGTCCGACGGCCCACCAGCGCCGGTGGACAGCGCGCCTTCCGCGGCGCCGGCCAGCGCGACACCGACCCCGGCGGCGCCCGCCACGCCGGCGCCGCGGGCGCTGACCGATGGGATCTACCTGGTGGGTGCGGAGGTCCCCGCCGGGGTGTACACCACCGCCGTGCCGGCCACGAAGGCGTACGGCTGCTACTGGGCGCGGCTACGCAGCTTCGGCCGATCGGACTCGATCATCGACCAGCGCAACCTCGAACCCGGCGAGACCGCGCGCGTGGTCGTCAAGCCGACCGACAAGGGCTTCAAGGTGTCGAACGGCTGCACCTGGCATCAGGCGCTCTAGCCCCGCTTCGGTCGCGGCCCGGACGGCCCGGTCGGCTTCGGCGGACCACCCGGCCGCGGGCCGGCGGGCGGGGTGCGGGTCGGCTTCGGTGTGGGCATCGGCCGTGGTTTCGGCTTGCTCACGCCGGCTTGTTGGGCACGGCGTAGACGACGCCGAGCCCGGCGAGGGTCGCGCCCGCCACAGTGACCCACTCGGCGGGGGTGACGGTGTTGTCGACCAGCGCGGTGCCGAGCGCGCCGAGCCCGGCGAGCAGGGCGGCCACAACTGCCTTCGCGTACGGCTTCCACTGCATGACGTCCTCCTAGTTGATGAGTTGGGGTAGCAGGGCCACGCCGAGCGCGGCTGCCGACAGCAGCACCGCGGCGGCGGGTAGCGGCCACTGGCGGGCCTCGAGGTGCCGCAGCCGCGACTCGTGGTCCTTCACGTCGGCGGCATGTTCCCGGTTCTGGTTGACCAGCTCCCGGACGGTGTCGCGCAGCAACACCAACTGGTCGTAGATCTCCCGGGGCGTGATCTGCACCGGGCCGAGCGGGTCACTCATGACGCCAGCCGCGCGGCCAGCTCGTCGGCGACCTGCCGTGCCAGCTCCGGCGGGATCGCCGCGGCGATGGCCGCCGGGTCGAGACCCGCGAGCACCCCGGCCACGATCTCCGGTTCGTCGGTGAAGTCCCGCCCGGCGAGCTCCGCGACGAGGGCGTGGATCTGGTTCGTCCGGTCGATCCACCGGACCGGGTTCGCGGCGGAGCCGGCGTTCGCGGCCAGGACCCGCTCCGCCGTGGCTCGCGCGATGCGTTCCACGTCCGTGGTGTCGATCGCCATGGCGTCCTCCAAGAGTCCGATGCTGGTCAGGTAGCGGCGGAACAGCGGGGTTTGGTCGCGGCCCGCCTTGATCGAGTCGCGGAAGAAGCTGAAGTGCGTGTGGTAGAGGTGGGAGCGGTCGCCGCTGGTACGCCGGCCGAGCCGGTCGTAGCGGCGCACGGTCCGGCCGTCCGGGCTGTAGATGACCTCCCGGATGTCCCGGGCGTCCGGGGCCCCGCGCTCGCACTCGCGCACGCACCACACCGAGAACGTGCGGAGCGTGTGCGTCTGGCCGACGGAGCGGACCTCGAACAGGCCGACGTCCAGGGCGGCGGCGTCGAGCGTCAGGCCGGCCCGGTCCCGCGGCGACTCGACGACCGAGTAGTCGTTGGCCACCACTCGGTCGGACCCGCAGTGGTAGCCGCCCCGGTGGTTGGAGTCGCCGACGATCCCCACCTCCGCCGGCTCCAAGTCCGCCGACCGCACGCTGTCCGGGTCGACGTTCAGGTGGTCGAGCAGCAGCCCACGAACAGCCAGCAGGTTGCCAGGCGCGCGGGTCACCTAGACCACCTCGTAGATGGTGACCTGCAGCTTGGTGTGGGTCAGGACGATCGACGCCACACCCGACGCGCCCGACTTGATGCCGCGCAGCTTCAACGTGTGCGACCCGGCCGTGGTCAGGGTGCCCCGCCACCGCTGGCTGACCGTGGCCCGGTCCACCGCCGTCATCAGCTTCAACGCACGGGCGGTCTGGTCGGCGCCGTTCACATCGAGGTGCCCCTCGGCGAGCTGCCCCGCCGCCGCCGTGGCGATGTTCATGTCGAACGACGCCTCAGCGATGTAGAGCGCGCCGTCGGTGAGGGTGGTCAGGGCGATCGACGTGCCCGTGACGTCGGCGAGGGACGTGCCCAACGTCAGCGACGCGGACGCCACCGCCTCGTACGTGACGGGTTGCATCCGGTTCAACCTGGCTGCGGCGATCCTGTTCCCGCTGGCCCAAGGCATCGTGTGCTCCCTTCCCCTACAGCGCCGCGTACGCGGGTTCGGCGACGTCCACCTCGGTGCCCGCCGGCCACGCCAGCGCCACGCCGTTGACGGCCCGGGCGGAGAGCGTGGCCGTCTGCGGGCTGGCACCACCGGTGATCGCGGACAGGGTCATCCGCTCGCCGCCCACCCGCACATCCAGCGGGAAGTCCGCCGGGTCGACAGTCCACGGCCCGTTCGCCGCAGTCGACGCGAGAGACAACTGCACCCGCCTGCCGAGCCGCGGCGCCCACGCGTGCCACACCGCCCCCACCGTCGAACCGGAGCCGTGACGGGCGCGCATCCGCGCCCCCGTCGCCCCCACCGGCGGCGTGAGCCCACCAGCGATGTACGTCCACACCCCAGGCGTGAGAGTGACCAGCGGGCCGATCGAGGTCGACAGGTAGCCGCCGGTGTTGTACCAGTCGACGGCCGGGCCGACCGTGAGCGCGCTGGCCGACCACGCCCACATCTGCACCCAATAGGTGACCGCCGCGTTGACGGGCGCGGTGACGTCGGCGTTCGCACCGCCGGACGACGCGTTGCCCACGGTGATGCGCAACGAGGCCGTGGCGTCGTTGACGGGCGGCAGGGTACTGGTCGACCGCAGGATGGTGGCGTTGGCCGCGACCCAACCCGACAGGTCGGTGGTCAGGTACGGATTGACGTTGATCGGGGACGGGTCGTCGGCGGCGGTCAACGCCGCGGCGAGCGTCGACCCGTCGGCGGCCACCCGCGGGTCACCCCCCACCGTGCCGACCGTGTACGGGCCGGCCGGCGTCAACGTCCAGTCCACCGTGCGGGTGTGCTGGTCGATCCGCTCCACCGACTCGCGGACCATCACCACCGCCGGGCCGGGCGGCAGCCACTCCGGCAGCCCGCCCACCGACAGCACGTCACCGGCCGTCAGCGCCGACGCCGCCGCCGTCAGCTCGGCGTCGCCGGTCCACACCGGGGCGCCCAGGTTCACCCGCATCACCGGATACCGTGCTTCGTCCCACGTGCCCACGTGCAGCCGCCACCCGGCCTGGTCGGGTAGCTGCACGTCGGAGGCGACGTTGACCGTCACCGACGTGTCGTAGGTGCCGACCCCGTCCGGCGGCGCCTGCACCGACAGCGGCCCGGTCTCGAGCACCGCCCGCGCGGCCCCACCCGACGGGGACTTCGCTTCCACGTCGTTGCGGACGAGGTCGTCGTCGTCGACCGGTTCGAGGGGCGGCGCGAGATGCGTGTAGTCCAGCTCCAGGGGGGTCTGGTTGTAGAGGGCGCCGAGACACCGGTAGGTCAGCGCGATCTGCTCGCGCGCCTCACCCAAGATGCCGCCGTCGGCGTCGGCGCACTCCCGCAGCAGGTCGAGGAACGTGGCGATGCCTTGCGGGCCCATCGCCGCAGACTCGTCCGGCCCCTCGGACACGAACACGGGCACACCCTGCTCGTCACACAGCCGCTCGATGCGGGCTGCGGTCGTCTCGCCGAGGTGCCCGGTCATCGCCTCGTGCGTGTCCGGGAAGTCCACCGGCAGCGGGTTCCAGCCGGCGATGTGCCCCACCGTGGGCATCGCCGACGACTGCGGCTCGTCCTGCCGCACCTCCAGGGGGTTGACGATGACCCGGGACAGGTTGCCGGGCGACCCGACCAGCGGCGGCGTGAACGGGCTGTAGGAGTCGACCAAGACGTCGTCGATGCGCAGGTCCGCGCCCACGTTCGACCCGTCCGGGTATACCTCGACCGCGTAGTGGTGCGGCAGCCCGTCGAACACGTTGAACGACGCCGACGCCGACGCGACCGCCCCGGCGAGGGGGTCGTCGACGTAGACGGTGGCGAACACGCCGGTCGGCTCGATCTGCACGTCCCACACCCGGTAGGAGCCGTCCGACTCGAACCGGATCGGGACCACCGTGTCGGCCTTGTCGCGAGGGGCGCGCATCACCCACTCGACCCGCCACCCCCCGCCCGGGGTCGCCGCGGCCGGCACCCGGCCTTGCAGCACCCCACCGCGGGACAGGTCGACCACCGGCCCGGAGCCGGGAATCCCCGTACCCGACCCGAACTCCGGCAGTGCCGCCGCCTCGACCGGAGCGCCGCTGCCCGGGGCGGTGAACCGGGAGTACCCGAACGGGATCATCGGCTCCACCCCGGCCGTCACCGCCCGCGCCGACAGCGACCCCGCCGGGTCCTCAAGCGGCCAGTACACCGTCGGGTACGCCAGCCCCGGCCGCCCAACGGTCAGATACCGGTACAGGGCGGAGTCGAGGGGCTTCGCGCCCTGCCCGAGCCGGCGAAGGATCCCCGACGCCTGCAACGGCACCCACACGTCCGAGCCGGTGGTTGACCAACGCGGCGGCCACTCCGACACTTCCATCACCGCGCGCCGGTCAATCACCCGCAGGTTGTCGTACCAGAACTGGATGGGCTTCGTGTTGGTGTTACCGCCGGCCACACCCGAGCGCACCCCCGGCGGGCCCGCCGCCCGCAGCTGGTCGTCGACGGCGGTGACCTGCCACTCCCGCGGCTCCCCACCGGCCGTCGGGTCCCACACCTTGACTGCGAGCCGGTCGCCGACGCACGACGCCGCCACCTCCAGCGGCAGCCCCGTGTACGTCAGCCCGGCCACCGTGACCGGGCCGGCGATCACACCGCCCGTCGAGTGATGCAGCGACACCAGCACCTGCTCACCGGCGGTGATCTCCACCCGGGCCATGTAGTAGGTGTTGATGTCCTGCAACCGGAACAGCAGGTTCGCGGGCTCCAACGCCCCACCGAGCACGTTGACGACCTGCATGTGCACCGTGGTGCGGATCTCGCAGTCCACCAGCGGCAGCGCGTCGTAGTAGCTGACCCGGTACCCGCCGGCCACCGGCACCGAATGCCGGGCCGTACCGGCGGTGACGTGCGAGTCGGTGGACAGGATCGTGCCGCCGGCGCCGAACGACACCCACCCGGTTCCCCACCCCTCCGTGACGGGCGTCGCGAAGTCGAACGCGGCGAGCTCCAGCCCGAACCGGACCGGCGTGTTCCGGCCCAACAGCCCGAAGTACTCCGAGCGGGGGTTGCGCGGGCTGTACTTGCCGCCGGCGCTGGCGAGGACCAGGTCCATGGTGCCGGCGTCGCCGTCGCGGCGGGTGATGGTGTGCCCGCCGCCGGAGTCGGCCACGCCCTGCCGGGCGTCGGCGGTGACGTCAACCCAGCCGCTCTCGGCGACCGTTTCCAGCACCTCACGCACCGGCAGCACCGTCATGCCCCGCGCCGCGATCGCATCCATGACCGCGTCGAAGTCCGTCTTGCTGATCTCCGTCTGCACCGTGGGCGAACCGGTGACGATCCGGTGGAACGCCAGGATCAGCCACCCGCCGTTGGACGCCACCTTGTCGAGCATGCCGCCGGTCGCGGTCAGGGTGGTCGGGTTGAACTGGCCGCCGGTCAGCGACGAAATCCCCGACATGGCGTGCAGCCGGAACGGCATCGGGTCACGCGGCGACGCGACCTGCACATGCGTAGACACCGCCACATCCGCCAGGATCGTCCGCCCCGACGTGAACCCGGCCTGCGCGGTGATCGCCTCGACCGCCGCCCCGTCGGTGGTGTCCTCATACCGGCCACCCGGATACGCGAGGCTGTACCTGCCCTGCGGGTCCGGGAACTTTTGCGCCAGCCACCCGCGCAGCGCGGTCAGGTCGGCCAGCGCCTGCGCCGCCGTCACCCCCGTCAGCCGGGCGTCGTGCACCGACTCGGCGTACGCGTGACCACCGATCTCCCACCCCGCGGCGGCGCGGGCCTGCACGTCAGCGAGCGTCGACCGGTCCGCCTGGCCGAGCGCCCCCGCGATCGTGTAGTCCGTACCCCGGAACCCCAGCGCCTGCATCTTCGGGAACGCCTGAGACGTGATCGACGAGTGCGAGTCGTCGAAGGTGATCGACACGAACGCGCCCGGCGGCGCCGGCACCACCTCGATCCTGTGCAGGGTGACGGTGATCGGGCCGGTCGCCTTGTCGACGACGTGCAGCCGCACCGCGGTGAACCCGCTGGTCTGCGACGGGACACCCGTCGATGACAGGGTGATCGTCCCCGCCACCGTGTTGATCTCGGCGAGCTGCAGGGCGATCTGAAACGGCTCACCCGACTTCCCGACCTGACTGGAGGCGGTCTGCGCGTTGAACCGCCACCGGATGTTGTTCGCCAGCGACCCCGACGTCGCCACAAACAAGCTCAGGTTGCCGATCTTCGTCACGTCCGACACCGTCAACGTCAGCCGCAGCATCCGCCCGGTCAGATCAATGCTCATGCCCGACGCGTCCAACGTCGCCGCGACCCCACCGCCGCCGGTCACCACCTGCCCCGACATCGGCAACACCTGCACCGCCGACGGGCGCTCGCCGACATACAGCTCAGTCAGGGTCGTGTTACGCACGGCGGGGTCCGAGCACGAACTGGACGTTGCCGCCCTTCGCCCGGATCGCCGGGCGCAGCAGCTCGACGAGCAGCTCCCCGACCCGCCGGTCCGTCGACTCGATGCGCAGCACCATCGTGTCGCCGCCCATCGACGCCGACCGCGACGACACCTCTTCACCAGCCAGGGCGAGGATCGGCACCGGCGTTCCGGGTGTGCCGGGTACCCGGCCGCCGGAGTGGAAGGTGGGCAGCTGCGGGGCTGAGATGGTGTTGCCGCCGATGCCGAACACCCACCCGGGCACCGTCCACGACAGCCGGCCCACCGTGTTGTTCCACGCCCGCGACACCGCGTTGAAGCCGGCCCGGAACGGCGCCGAGACGTACCCGCCGATCTTCGCGAAGGTGTCCTTGATCTTGCCTGGAAGGCCGGTGATCCAGTCGAACGCCTTCGACGACGTCGACTTGATCCAGTCCCAGGCGGCCTTCACCGGCTCGCCGATCTTGCCCCAGATCGCCTTCCACAGATCCTGAAACCACGTCGTCTGCGTGGCGATCCAGATGATCGCGCCGACCAGCAGCCCGATACCGACGATGATCAAGCCGATCGGGTTCGCCGACATGGCCACGTTCCACGCCCACTGCGCGGCCGTCGCGACCCCGGTCGCCGCGGCTCCAGCGAGGGCGGCGGCCTTGCTGGCGGTGGTCGACGCGGCGGCCTTGATCGCCGACAGGCTGACCGCGTTGTTCGCCATCGCGAGCAGGTTGACCGTGCCGACCAGGCCCAGCGCGGCCGACGACACCAACTCGATCTCCGTACCCCACCTCGACAGCGTCGACGGGTCCGCCGCCTTCTGCGCGTCGACCAGGTCGAGCTGCGCGTCCTTCGCATCCCGGCTGGCCTGAGCCATGTCCCGGCCGGCCTGCGCGCCGTCCTCCTGCGCCTGCGCCAGATCGGCCTGCGCCTGCTGGCTGTCGACCCCCGCCTGCTTCAGGTCGAGCTGGGCCTGCGCCAGATCCTGCGCGGCCTGCCGGGCCTCGATCGACCCGGCGCCGTGCTCCTTGACCGCCTCGTTGTAGTCCTTCTGCGCCTGGGCGGCGTCGATCCCCGCCTGCTTCTGGTCGAGCAACGCTTGCTCGGCGTCGACGCCGGCTTGCTTGGCGTCGATCTGCGCCTGGTTGAGGTCGAGCTGCGCCTGCTTCAGGTCACCGAGAGCCTGTTCGGCGTCGAGGCCGGCCTGCTCGACATCGGCCAGAGCGCGGGCCTGCGCCTGCGCCCGGTCCGCCCCGCGCGACTGGATGGCCGCGAGGGCCGACACGGCGCCGCCGGCGTCACCGATCGCCGCCGACGAACCGGCCGCCACCGCACCGAGCCGGGTCATCCGGTCGGTGTACTCCCGCGCCGCCCCGGACGCCTGCGCCGTGTCCCCGGACGCCCGCTGCGCCGCA
The DNA here is from genome assembly GCF_049315255.1 of Micromonospora sp. WMMD558. Classification (NCBI taxonomy): domain Bacteria; kingdom Bacillati; phylum Actinomycetota; class Actinomycetes; order Micromonosporales; family Micromonosporaceae; genus Micromonospora; species Micromonospora sp. WMMD558. The sequence goes on from NZ_CP186061.1 coordinate 6,314,128, forward strand.
GCCCCGACGGACTGAGTCGCCGCGTTCGCCTGATCGGCGGCCTTGGCCAGCTTGCTCGCGTCGCCGGCGAAGGTGAGAGTTACCGAGGGCCCGGGCATCAGTCAGCGTCCAGCCCGGCCGACCGCACGACCGTCAACAGCCCGCGCTCAAGCTCGGCCTGGACCTCGTCGCGCTTCTCGTAGAACGACGGGTACACGTACCGGCCGCCCTTCTTGAACTCCCGCTTGGGCGGTCGGCCCTTCACCCGGCCTTCGCCGCCGTAGTCCAACCACGGCACGTAGGCCGCCCGGTTCGACCCCGCCGACACCCGCGTGGCGGTGCGCGTTGACCGGGCCTTCACCGACGCCCGCGCCCGCCCCGACAGCTTCGGCATCTTCGGCCTGGCGGTGTCGACCACGATGTTCGCCGCCGCGTTGTGTGCCAGCCGCAGACCCTTCGGCGCCTCAGCGTCGAGCTTCCGCAGGGCCCGGTTGAACTGCGCCAGGCCCTCAACCCGGATCGGTTCGATCTCCACGCCCGTTCACCTCCCCGCACCCTGCGCCATCAGGTATTCCAGTCGCCGCCGCTGCGCCTTCCGCGCGAAATAGATCGACCAGTAGACGAATTCCTCGTTCGACAGTTCCTCCCGCATCCGGGCAACCGTCATGTGCAGCTTCTCGGCAATGAAGAATTCGTTCTCCAGCCCCGGATCACTTTCGAGGGCTTTTGTACGCCTCCTTATCGGCGCGGCCGGCGATCCCGGACAGCTCGTTGATCCGCTGGTTCAGCGTCTCGATCTCCCCGAACCCGGCCACGCCGATCCACTGCCGGACCTCGTCCTCGGTCAACTGCGGGTCGACCATCGCCAGCGACAGCGACAGCGGCTCCATGTCCTTGCCGTCGTTCGCGCCCTTCGCGATCTGCACCACCTCGGCGCGCGTCAGCCCGCGCACCCGCACCGTGCCCACGCCGGGCAGCTCGACGTTGTCTTCCGGGCAGCGCGGCCGGAACAGCGCATCCTTGTCGACAGCCACCGAACCCTCCTCAGACCTGTGCGATCTCGGCGACGTCGTCGCTGATCGTGAACTGCGCCGACCACGTGACCATGTCCGCCACCGGGTTCGTCTCCACGTACTGCGTGAGCAGCGCGTCGAACGTCTGCTGCGGCTTCCCGGTGCCGGTGCCCTCCGGCTTCCGGATGATCTCCACCACGGTGCCGACCAGCGGGTTCAGCACCGCGTGCGTGCCGGTGGTGGCCGTGTTGTCGTACGTGCCGCCGCACGTGAACTGGCCGTTCTTCAGCCCGCCGTCGTGCACCTCGGAGTTCTTGCCGTAGTGCGTCACGTTGTGGCCCGCCGCGCCGCGGGTCATCTCCGACGTGTTCGTCCACGCGCTGATGTCGTCACCGCCGACGGTGATCTGCGTGTGCCTGCCGTGCTGGTAACCCATCGCCTATGCGCCCTTTCCAGTGATGTCCAGGTGGAAGATCGCCGCCAGGTATTCGGTGCCGGCGTACGTGGCGGGCGTGAACTCCGCGTACTCGACCCGCACCGTGTCGCAGGCGGTGTATGTGTGCGCCTCGATCGCCGCCTTGACCGACTTCGGGCCCGACCCGTCCGCGTACTTGGCGATCGCCCGGCGAGCGGCAGGCTGCGTCGGATTGGCCACCAGTACGATCACCGACTGGTCCGGGATCCGGTCCCCGCCCCGCCCATAGGCGAGGTCGTAGTCGATCCGCTCCGGCAGGGCGATGAGCGCCGCCGGAGGGGTGATCTTCTCGACGCCCCACGGCGGCCGGCGTAGTCCAGTGATGGCGCCCAGGGCGGTGCGCAGTTCGCCGGCGACGTCTTCGAGGTTCATCCGAGCACCCACTTCCGCCGCACGTACGGGCGCAGCATCACGGCGACGTCCGGGTCGACGCGGGCGAGTAGCCGCAGCTCCGACCCCTGATCCGGTGAGCCGGCCACCCCGTACGGAGAGTCACGGCGGGCGAGGAACCGCGACGCCTGCAACTTCGTGGCGTTCTTCACGGTCACCGGCACCGCCGACCAACCCCACCTCGCGGTGACCGTCACCTCGTACGCCTCGCCGGTCGGCTGGATGGTCGAGTCCGGGTCGACTGCCAGATGCGTCCACGGCCGACCCTCGGCGGCGGCGTTGACCGGCGTCAGGTCATACAGGGTGATCGCACCGGCCGGCGCCGCGACGGTCAGGCCGGTGACGTCCATCAGGTCGTCAATCTCGACTACCCACCGGCAGCCGCGCGGCCTGGCCGTGTACCGGCGCGCCTCGGGCGCGGCCACCTGCCCGAACTGCCGGTCCGCTGGGGTCCGGCCTTGCGAGCAGTGGTCGTCGACGGCGCGGGAAGCGGCCTCGATCGCCGAGGCCACCTCCACGTCGTCGTCCACGTCCGTGACCCGGATGAACGCCTTCAGCTCATCCGAGGTCAGGTACGCCGGCGCCCAGGGCATGGTTACTTCCCGGCGAGCTGGACGGCGGCGACGGTCAGGCTGGTCACCTTCGAATAGGTGACGGTCAGGACCGTGCCGGCCGCCGTCCGGTAGACGGGGATGACCGCGGTGCCGGTGGTCGCCGGCACGCTGAACGGCACCCCGTCCACCGTCACAGTGGTGGAGGTGGCGTCCGCGTTGCGCACGAGCAGGAACACGCCCAGGTCCCAGCCGGCGGCCCGGCTGCCCGCCGCGATGGTGTCCCCACCACCGGACGCGGCGGACATGGTGACGTTGGCCAGTCCGGCCGACGCGTCCTGCGTTGCCAGCAGCGCCATCTACTCCGCCTCCTCGAGTTCCCAGCCGTTGCCGTCGCCCCGGTCGACGTAGCCGCCGGCCCGGGCCACCGGTTCCTGCTTCTGCTTCGCCGCGGGCGCGGCCTTCTTCGCCGGTGACTGCTTCACCGGTTCGGTCGGCCGCGCCTGCGTCTTCTCGCCGCTCATTACGGGGTGATCCGGATGCCCGACAGGCCCACCGGCCGCAGCAGGTGGGTGGCGAAGTAGCCGAACAGCGCCAGCTCGATCAGCGCCGGACCCGACTTTTCCTCGAATTTGAACGTCAGGGTGGGCGAGGCCCAAACCCACGCGTCCGACGGGTTGAGCATCAGGATCTGCGAGTCACCCGCGGCGACACCGGTCATCGCCCACGCCGGCACGAACGGCATCCCGTCGACGGACCAGCCCTGCGTGATCGCGTTGCCGAGCCCGGCCGCGTTGGTCGCGCCGATCGACGGGAACAGCGGCCGGCCCGTCGAGTCGGTGACCGTGGCCATGATGCTGGTGGCGTTCTGGCCCATCAGCGCGATGCCCGGCGCGCCGAACCGCTTGAACGGGTACGCGGCGAGCTGCGCGCGGATGCCCTTGATGAGCGCGGCCTCCGCGTACGGCGTGCCGCCGGTCGAGGCGAACGTGGCCGCCTGCGCGCCCGAGGGCACGAGGCCAGTGGTGATGGTGCCGCCCGCGCCGTTGGCCCCGTTGAGCAGCGTGTACACCTTCGCCTCGGTCTGCCGGGCGTACGACTCGTTCATCGCCTGGAGCGCGATCTGGTCGATCGCCGGGTTCGACGAGTCGACGATCTCGCGGGTGAGGATGAGCTTGCCGGAGATCGCGCCCGGGGTGACCGTCTTCGTGGTGAAGGTCAGCGACCCGTCGGTCGGGTTCACGCCCTCGGCGTGGTCGGCGGTCGCGCCGGTCGCGGAGCCGAACACCGGCACCACGAACGGCGTGGCGTTGGAGATGACGCCCTGCGACAGGGCGTTCACCATCGGCCTGCCCTGCTGAAGCATGGGCACGAACAGGTCGGGCCGGTAGCCGGGCGGGATGACCTGCGACGCGGTGCCGGTGGTGACGGTGGCGAACTGCTGGGGCAGGCCGGGCGACTGGTGGAAGCGCAGGGCGCTACGGGCCAGCTTCGCCACTTCCTCGGTCTGCGCCCGGAACTTACGCAGACGGTCGACGGCGTCGTCGTCGTGCTCCTGCCCGGCGTACCAGGCGTCCCGGACCAGCGAGTTTCCGGCCCCGTCGAACGAGTAGATCGGGGCTTCGCGGGTGACGGTGTACCGCGCGGCGCGGACGGGCTGCGGGCCGTCCTGCGGGGCGGAGATGTTCTCCAGCGCCGCCTTCACCCCGGCCGACACGGACTCGCCGATCGACTCGGACAGCGACGTGGTGAGGCTCTTGTGCGATTCGGTGATCTTGTCGGCGAGGCCGGACATGTACCCGTCGAAGTCGAAGTTCGCGGCGTCCGGCTGGCCCGTGCCCTGATTGGTGGGCATGTGGGTTCCCTTCTGATTCCTGCTGGCCTTGACGCTCGTCAGCCGGGCGTCGTCGAAAGCGGGGGTACCCGTGAGGGCAACGCCGCGGAGATTCGCCTGACGAACCAGGCGCACCGACTCGTCGGTCGGGTCCGGCTGCCACGAGTCGAAGTCGTTGAAGTCGACCTCGACCGAGAAGCCGTCGAGGATGCCGTCTTCGGCCTTCTCCAGCGCACGATCACCCTCGGGACCGCGACCGACCTTGAAAGTCCCCACCAGCCCGCGCGAGGCGGATTGGAGGCGAGTGGCAACGCCGATCAGGTCGCGACTGTCGTGGTGCTGGTTGAGCTTGATGCGGCTGACCTCGGACCAACTGACCGAGTCCTTGGTGAACCGCCATTTGCCCATGCCGTTGTTGGCAACCTTGCCCCAGGGGAGCAGGAGGCCGGTGATGGTGCGGCGCTCCGGGTCCACCTGGAAGTCCTGCGGGTCGGGCGCCTCGAACTGGAGCTGCACCGACTCGCCGGCGTCGAAGTTGACGATCTCGCGTGGCACGCGATCCTCCCTGCGTTCCTGCTGGGTGCCGGGTGGAGTCGACTCCGGCGCGGTGGCCGGCGCGGCCGGCGGCGTCTGGGGCTTGCTGGCGTTGCGGACGCTGGCGACGGGGATGTCCTCCAGGTCCGCGATCCGCTCGTCGTCGTACGCGCCGACCTCCCGGCCGACCTTGTACGTCTCCATGCGGGTCTTCGTGTCTCCGCGCAGGAACGCCCCGAAGTCGATTCGGGCTTCGTAGCCGCGGGGCAGCACATCCCGCATGGACAGCCGCTCCTGCACCGCGGTCACGTACGGGCCCAGGCTCGTGTTGATCAGCGCCTGCCAGCGTTGCTCCTGGTTCGCGTACGTCCGGCTGGTGACGCTCACCTGAAGGTCTTCGGCGTCGAGTCCTGTCGCCCGAGCGATCTCGAGCACGGCGTGCTGCCGGGCGGCGGCGAGCTGGAGTTGCTCCGGCGACCACTGCAACGTCTTCGCTTCGAGCGCCCCGTTGACGTAGCCCCACGACCGATCCCGCCGGGCCTCTTCCCAGTCGTCGAGGATCTCCTCGACCTGCTCCGGGGTGGGCGGCTCGATGTCGCCCTTCGGTGCGAAGTAGCCCAGCGGCAGCGGGTCCTTCGCGTAGGTGGCGACGGTGCGCTCCAGCAGCAGGCAGGTGCGGATCGCCCGAGCGGCGTGGCGCAGCAGCGGCGGGTTCGGTGAGTCGAACCGGATGATCTCGTCGTCGCGGACCGGCATCCCGTCGATGTAGACCTGCCCGTCGACCGGGAACGGCTGGTCCGGGCTGATCTGCGCCGGCATCAGCCCGCCGGCCGGCGCGACGTGCACGCTGCCGACCGGGACGTGGCGGGCCTCGACGGGGTAGCCGTGCCACCCAAACCGAGTGACCTTGAGCCAACTGATCGATTCGAAGAACAGATCCTCGTAGATCTGCGCCTTCACCGCGCTGTTCGCGATGTTCGGGTCGATGTTGCCGCTGGGCAGGTAGGTCACGTCGGTGACCAGTCGCCGGTCGGGGCTGTGTACGCGGATCGGCAGCGTGGACAGCGCGCCGCAGATGATGTTCCGCGCGCGCAGCACGGCCGGCACCTGGAGCGCCTCGTCGCGGGAGATCCGGGGCGCGATCGCCCCGCCGCCGGTCATCGCCTGCAACATCTCCGGCGGCACCTCGACGGAGAACCGGGCGGCCGGCCGGTGGGGGGTCATGCGGGCGGGCGGCGTGTCGGCCCGCCCCAGCCGCAGCAACCCCCGCCACTTCACGATCCGAAGGTTAACACGCCGTTCGCGTTACGATCCCAAGGTGAAAGCTCGGATGTGCCGCAGGTTCGTAAGGTAGGCGGTGGGATGGCCGGTCAGCTCCGCTCCGTCGACGCGATGCTCGGGCCCGCGGTCGCCGAGACGATCCGCAACCTCAACCCGGCCGACGTCGACACGGCGGCCGTCCGGCTCGCCGAGCAGTACGCGAAGGCCATCGACGACGCCCGCGGCGACCCGGACGTGCTGGAGAAGCTCGGCCCCCGACTGCTCGCCTGCCTCGAGTCGCTTGGCGCCACCCCACGGTCCCGCGCCGCCATCGTGAAGGGGGGCGCGGCCGGTGGGCAGGGCAAGGGCAAGCTCCAAGCCGTCCGAGAAGCTCACCGGTCGGCGTGAGCCACGGCTAGCGACGGAGCCGCTGCGCCGGCTCACCCGCAAGACGACCGACGGGTACTCCGTCATCGACTTCGCGAACGGCGTGCTCGGCGAACCGCTCCTGCCGTGGCAGGAAGAGGCCGTCATCCGGGGGTTGGAGCTCAACCCCGACGGCACCTACCGCTTCCGCGTCGTGATCATCCTGGTGGCGCGGCAGAACGGGAAAACCCACCTGTCCCGGGTCGTGACCTTGTGGAAACTCTTCGTCGGCGGCGCCCGCCTGGTCCTCGGCGTCGGCCAGGACGTCAGCCTCGCCCGCGAGGTGTGGACCGCCAGCCAGGACACCATCCGCGACGTACCCGAGCTGTCCGCCGAACTGGACAAGGTCTCCGCCCGCAACGGCGACGAGTGGCTCCGGCTCACCTCCGGCGCCCGCTACAAGATCTCAGCGGCGAACCGGTCCGCCGGCCGCGGCCTGAGCGTCGACCACCTGAACTTCGACGAGATCCGCCAGCAACGCGACTGGCTCGCCTGGTCCGCCCTGTCGAAGACCACCAACGCCCGCCCGTCCGCCCAGGTCTGGTGCATCTCCAACGCCGGCGACGACGAATCGGTGGTGCTCAACCACCTGCGTGACGCGGCCCTCGCCGGCGCCGACCCGTCGATCTGCATCCTCGAATGGTCCGGCCCGGACGGATGCGACCTCGACGACCCGGCCGCGTGGGCGCAGGCCAACCCCGGCCTCGGGCACACCGTGTCGGAGCAAGCCATCCGCTCGGCGCTCGGCACCGACCCGCCCGCCGTGTTCCGCACCGAGGTTCTCTGCCAGCGCGTCGACAGCCTGGACTCCGCCGTCGACCTCACCGCATGGAAGGACTGCCGCGACCCCGCCGGCAACCTCGACTCCCTCCGCGACCGGGTCGCCGCCTGCATCGACGTCGCGCCCGACGGGCAACACGTCACTCTCACCGCGGCGGCGCAGCTCGACGACGGCCGCGTCAGGGTCGAGCCGGTGGCCGCATGGTCGTCCACGCGGGAAGCGCGCGCCCAACTGGCCGTCCTGCTCGACCAGATCCGGCCCCGCGTCGTCGCCTGGTATCCATCCGGCCCGGCGGCGGCCCTGGCGCCCATCCTGCGGCCCAGCAAGCCCCAGCGCGACCGGACCTACCTCGAGCTGAAGGGCGGCGACGTCACCGCCGCCTGCATGGGCCTCGCCGACCTCGTCACCGCCCGCCGCATCCTCCACCCCGGCGACGGGCTACAGGACGCGCACGTGGCCGGAGCGCAGAAGCTCCACCAGGGCGACGGGTGGCGGTTCGAACGCCGCGGCGGTGGCCACTGCGACGCGGCCTACAGCGCCGCCGGAGCCGTCTACGCGGCGCTCACCGTGCCGGTCAAGCCGCGCCTGCGGCCCCAGGTCATCGTGAGCCGCCGGAAGGCCGGCTGACCCCTGACCGGGGAGGGGACCCCGGGAGGGGGAAAAACAGGGCGGGCTGTCCCTCCGGTCCAGGGTCGGCCCGGAAAAACCGCAGGTCAGGGCGTTGTCACCATCGTGTGCGCGGCTGCGGTGCAGGGTCACCGATGGGCTTGCCGGTTCGCAGGTTGCAGCTAGCGCAGCTAGCCAGCAGGTGGGCGGGGTCGTCGCCGTGTTCCTTGCCGAGCACGTGGTGGACGTGCTGGGCACGCGTCGTGCAGCCTGGCAGCCGGAGCTGGCAGCGGTGACCGTCGCGTTGCAGGACGTGGGCCCTGATGCGGCGCCACTTCCGTGTGGATCCACCCGCCCACGACTGGGACATCAGAGGATGGCCATGTCGATGAAGCGGGACAGGTGGAGCTGGGACGCGACGGTCACGGTGTCGGTCGGCCCGCCGCGGTTCTTGCGGACCACGATGTCGGCCTCCCCCGCCCGGGGCGACTCCTTGTCGTAGTAGTCCGGGCGGTGTACGAACATCACCACGTTGCTGTCGTTGGCGATCGACCCGGAGCCGCGCAGGTCGGACAGTTGGGGGTGCTTGTCGGCGCGCATGTCGGGGCCGCGGTTCATCTGCGCGGCGGCGATCACCGGGACGTCGAGGTTGCCGGCCATGAGCTTGAGGGCGCGGCTGACGTCGGAGATCTGTTCCTGTTCGCTGGCGCAGCGCCTGCTCGGCTGCACGAGCTGGGTGTAGTCGACGATGACGGTGTCGAGGCCGTGCCGGTTGGCGAGGATGCGGCACTTGTTCTGGATCTGCCGGACCGTGATCTCGGACTGGTCGCAGATGAACAGGGGCGCGGTGGACATGGGGCCGAGCGCGTTGGAGACGCGCTGCCAGTCCCGGTCGTCGAGGGTGCCGGTGCGGATCGTGTGGTACGGGACTCTGGCTTCGGCGGAGATGATCCGCTCGAACAGCTCCTCCTTGGACATCTCCAGCGTGAACATGGCCACGGTGGCCTTCTGCCGGATGGCCAGGTTCCGGGCGATGTCGGTCAAGAACACGCTCTTGCCGGCGCCGGTGGGCGCGGCCACGGTGATGAACTGCTGCTTGCGGAGCCCGCCGAGGAGCCGGTCGAGATCCGAGAATCCGGTCATCAGGCCGACCGGGGCGTCCTTGCGGTGCTCGATCGCCTCCAGGCCGTCGCTGAGCAGCGCGCCGAGCGGAACCATGTTGTCGTCGTCGCGGCGCGGCTGGACCTGCCGGAGGAGGTCTTCGGCCAGCCCAGCGACCTGCTCGGCCGTGTAGCCGGGGTTGGTGGCCGCATGGGTGATCTGGATGCCGGTGGCTTCCAGCCGTCGGCGGGTGGCCATCTCCGCGACCCGGTCGACGTACCAGCCGGCCTGGGCGGCGGTGGGCACGCTGGCGACGAGCGTGTGAAGGTACGGGCCGCCGCCGATGTGGTCGAGCCGGCCTTGGTCGGCGAGGTGACCGGCGAGGGCGAGCGGTTCGGTGGGGATGCCGGCGTCGTGGGCGTTGACGATCGCGGTGAAGAGCTCGCCGTGGACCGGGCGGTAGAAGTCGTCGGCGGTGAGCTTCGCGGCGATCTCGTCGATCAGCTTCGGGTCGGTCATGAGTGCGCCGAGGACGACCCGCTCGGCGGCGAGGTCGTAGGCGGGCGTCCGGGTGTCCTGGCGCGTGTCGGTCATGAGCGGTCCCTTCGCTGTGCGGTGGCTGCGGCGAGCAGCCCGGTGTTGCTCTGTGCGGCCTTGGCGGCGAGGTGGGCGACGATCTCGGCGGGTACGTGCCGGTTGTGCAGGGCGGTGGCCTCCTGCGTGATCCGCATGAGGGTGAGGGCGTTGAGCGGGCCGCTGGTGTGGTCGCGGTAGGCGTTCAGGGCGGCGAGGACGACCGGGTGGGTGGTCTCGCGTGGCTCAGGGCGGGCCGGTAGGCCCTGACGGCACAGCGCGCACAGCAGCAGCCCGGTGGTGGGGTGCAGCGTCCGCCCGGCCGGGGTGTCGTGTTCGCAGGCGGGTTCGGTGCGTTGGAGGTCGCGGATGGCGGCTTCGACCTGCTCGCCGCGGGCGGTCCGGACGTCTTCGTAGAACGGGGCGTAGCTGCGGTTGCTGGCCATGGTCCGCAGGTAGCGGAGGTTCACCTTGCCTGGGTACCGCTGGCAGACGGCCCGGTGGACGGCGGCGGCGTCGTCGGGGGTGGCGTTGGGGTAGCCGGCGGCGTGGAGTCCGTCGAGGACGATCTGCGTTGCCTCCGGTAGCCGGATGGCGCTTTCGGCGATGAGGGTCTGCTGCTTGCCCCGGTTCGTCTTCGGCGGCGGGGGTTCGGGGTTCTCCGATCCGTCGCGTGGGGTGTGAGGGGTTATTGAGGGGTGTATGAGGGGTGGGGTGGCAGAGAGTGCCACCCTTTCCACCCCGGATTTGCCACCCTTTCCACCCCGGATTTGCCACCCTTTCTCGTCTATGGGTGGCACTGGCTGCCACCCATCATGGGTGGCACTCTCTTCCACCCTTTCCGGGGTTTGGGTGGCAGTAGGTGCCACCCTTTCCATGGGTGGGATCCGGTAGGTCGCGCGCCGCCCCCGGACGGCGTACACCGGCCGCCCGTTCTTGTCGGTGGCGAGTGGTACACGTACGTCGACACCCCGAGCGGCCATGGCCGCCAAAGCGGTGCTGACCGCGTTCTTACCGCCGTCCTTGTGTCCGGACCAGCCCATCCGGTGGGCGATCAACTCCCACCCGGGGTAGCCCTCGCGGGTGGTGTCCCTCGCGTCCTCAGCGATGGCGATCAGCAACAGCCGGTCCACCGCGGTCAAGTTGGCCGGGGCGTGGTCGAGCACCTCGACGATCAACTTCACGCCCAAGAGAGCCTCCGGTCCTGCTGAAGGGGTGACACGTGCCCCGTCGCGCGCTCGATGCGCGATGCCGGCCGATCCCGGGCGGGGCGAAGGTGGCGCCGGTCAGCCAGCCGCGTTGGCAGTGAGCTGGATGTGCCCGTTCGAGGTGCGGAGGTACCCGTCCGTGGGGACCGGACCGGCGCTGCCGAGCAGATGCCGGACGATCGCCCGGTGCACCTGGTTGGTGGTCTCAATCAGCCGGTCCGCCTCGTACTGCAAGAGCCGGACGGCGGCGTTGTAGAGGCGGCCGGAGTCGTCGCGCAGGTCGGCGTCCAGCACGTCCAGGGCGGTGGCCCACTGGCGCAGGAGCGCCACCACGTCCCGGCCGTACGCGACCGGGTCCATCCCGGCTTCGGCGGCGTTGGTCAGGGTCACGGCGTTGAACTCGAACAGCGAGTCGTCGATGCCCAGCACGGTGCTGTTGTACTTGTCGACCGCGGCCAGCTCGTACGGCCGGAACGGATCGATGACGCCCTCGTCGGGCCACGCCGGCATGGACTGGAACACGTTGATCATCTGCGGGGAGACGCTCATGAGTTGCCCTTCTTGGACGCGGTGATGAGGTCGTTGACGAGGTCGGGCGGCAGGTCGGTGACCGCCACGCCACGGGAAGCGGCGGCAGTCAAGGCCGCCCCCGTGAACCGGTCGAAGTCGAGCCCGAGCCGCTCGACCGCCCCGGCGACGGTGGAGCCCGCCGGAGCGCGGGACAGCAGCAGCACCGCGGCCTGCATCTGCGCGGCCTCGGCGGTGCCGCGGGCAGACGCGGCGGCGGCCTGCTCGCGCAGCCGGTCGACGATGGCGCCGAACGTCTTCATGCTGAAGCCGGGCACCAGCGCGCCGACGATCGCCAGGATCTTGTCCCGGTCTACCTCGAGCGCGGCGGCCCGACGCAGCAGCTCGGCGACGAACGCGTCGTCCGGCAGCAGCGGGTCGGCGCCGTGGCCGTCCGGCACCCGGGCGTCGACGATGGCGGCGAGCATCCGGAACGCGTCCTCCGCGAGCATCCCGCGCAGGTTGTCCGGGGCCAGGGCCAGCACGCCGTCCAGGTCGTCCAGGCTGTCCGCCAGGTCCGCGAACGCCGGCACGTCGGGGGCGCAGAAGCTGCACACCGGCCGGTCTTCCACCTCGATGTGGACGGCGTCCACCCGGTTGCCGCACCGGCATTCCAGCTTGGTGGTCGGGTCGTATGCGATGGAGAAGGTGCTCATGCTGCCGCCGCCCACTCGTCGGCGACGCTGCGGCGCAGCTCGAACATCCCGTCCAGGCTCGGCTCTGCCTTCATCAACTTCCTCGCGTAGAAGGCGCGGAAGTTGTGGTCCAACGACGGCGACTCGCCGGTCTGGAGCGACAGTTCCCAGCGGGCCCGCTCGTAGAGGGCGGCGATGCCGAGCCGGTGACGGCCCGTCCGGCGCTTCCACTCGAACGCGAGGGCCCGCAGCGTGGCGTAGACCTCGGGGTGATCGCTGTCGTAGGCCTCGAACTTCTCGGCGAGGGTCACCGGCTCGGTCTGGATCCCGGAACCGGTTCCGGAGTCCACGTCGGTCACGGTGAACGCCCGGCCGCCGTGCCCGACGGTCGCCTCCGCCCGGGCGCGGTGCTCGGCGTTGGCGCAGGACCACCGCGACCGGTGCTCGTCTCGCACGCCCTCCGGGTCGGTGACCTCGATGTAGACCCCGGCCGGCGCGGTGCCGCAGACATCGCAGGTGGCGCTCATCCGCGCAGCTCGATCTCACGGGCCAGCGCCTGAGCGATGACCATCGGGGTTTCGCCGACCACCGTGACCGTGGCGGCGTTCCGCAGGGCGTGGGACAGCCGGACGATGACCCCCTCCTCCGCGAGCACAGCCTTGCCGGTGTGGACCTCCACGTCCCCGTAGAGGCGCTCTCCGGACTTGATGGCGTAGTCGGCGGCGTCGGTGGTGAGTCCGATGCCGCCGTTGTCCACGAACCGGGCGAGGTCGAGGACGGTGCGGTGGGTGACCCGCTTGTCAGGGGGTCGTGTACTGTTCTTCACAGCAAGTCCCTTCCTAGGACTAGGTTGTGATCGGCCCGGCGCCCACCGTCGGGCCGATGTCGTTTCAGGGCATGACTCGGAGCCCGTCACGCGGTGCGTGCGGGCTGGTCAGTCGAGGAGATGTCGTCCGGCGCGGCCTTGCGAGCGGCGGCCTTGCCCCGGCGGACCTCGGCGGACCGGTACGCCATCCGGGCGAAGTGCGCCTTGCGGAGGCTCTCGGCGCGGATCGCCAGTTCGGTGTCCGGCAGGTCGCCGTACTTCTCCCGGGCCTGGGTCAGGAACCGGTCGTTGAAGCCCTGGCGGGCCGGTGCCGTGGCGGCGGTGCGGTCGTCGCAGTTGGCCCACTTGCAGTGGGCGGCGAGCTTGGCTCGCAGAGCGGACATCGGGGCTCCCTTTTCGGTGAGCCACCCCGAGTCCCTCGGACGGGTGCACGGTGACGCTGCGTTACGACGGACCGGCTTAGGTAGCCGTATTCAGTCGTATTCAGTCTCGTCGACTAGCGACATGCGCTGTGCGTCGCTAGCCTGTGCATGAGTGCAACACGGCCGGCTGCCGTCTGCGCTCGGTTCCCGCCCGAGGATTAGGCCCCTCGAGGTGGGGATGTGTAACCAGGTGTGCGGGACCTCATCTACGTTGATCGCGTCGGTGAGGTCCCGCGCTTGCTTCGTCCATCCTGCCAAGCAGAACGCACTAACTCCAGTCGGCGGTGACGATTCTCGGCACTTCGCAGGTCACCGCCGATACCGCTTTGGTCGACCATCGTTGTGTTTGGTTCGCATCGCACACGCGTTCGTGCGGCTCCCAAGCGCATCTGCGCAGGTCAGTGCGGTTTGCCTCCTCGGCCAGTCGAACTACACAGTTGGCTTTCTCGCCATCTGCAAAAAGGGGCATTCTGACCCCCGTGACGGTGCGTATAGCGCAAACGCCAGGCACAGCACTCCCCAGAACCACCGATCTCGGTGACAAGCTTGACCTCGTTCTCGATATCAAGCATCGAACTGGCCCGTTCAAAGCCGATCACCGAGACCCATCCGGCGGTGCGACGCCCGGGCCCGCTCCACCGCCGTCGACCGGGCGTACACGGACAGCATCGCGTCGCTGCGCCAGCCCGCGAGCTGCATCAGGTCCCGCTCCTGACCGCCCTCCGCTAACCAGCGGTGAGCGAACGTGTGCCGGAACGCGTGCGGATGGAGGTCGGACACGCCGGCGGCCTGGCCGAGCACCTCCAGCCGCCAGCGCACCCCGTCGGCGGTCATCGGGCCGCGCTCGCCGAGCAGCAGCCGCTGGGTGCGCTTGGCGTACGGGTGCGCCGACCGGATCCTCAGGTACCGGTCGATGGCCTGGCCGGTGCGGGCGCCGAACGGCACGGCCCGCGGCCGGTTGCCCTTACCGGTCACGAACACGATCTCCTGGTCCAGGTCGACGTGCTCGGGGTGTTCCAGCCCGACCAGCTCGGACACGCGCAGGCCGCAGTCAGCGAGCAGCCGCAGCAGCACCTCGTCGCGCCGGCCGTCGAAGATCCGCCGGTCGTACTGGCCGGCCTTCCCGCGGGGCACCTGGCACAGCTTGATCAGCCTGCCGAGTTCGTCGTCGGTGAGGACGCGTACCGGCTTCTCCGACTTGGCCGGCATCTCGACGCCCTCGGTGGGTGCCTTGTCCAGCTCGCCCTCGGTGACCAGCCAGCGGCAGAACCGGCGCATCCCGCGCAGCCGGGTGCGGACGGTCTCGATGTCGACTCGCTCGGCGAGGTCGGCCAGCCACGCGGAGATGGCGTGGCGGTTGAGCTGGTCGAGGGTGGTCGGCCGGCCCTGCGCGGTGAGCCAGTCGCAGAAGAACCGGATCGACTGGCCGTAGAGCACCTGCGTGCGCTCGGCCTTGCCGGCGGCGCGCAGGGACCGCCGGAACGACGCGGCGAGGTCGGAGATCTGCGGCGAGGTCACTGCACACACCGACGCAGCAACGCGTCCTCGCGCGCGGCCTCCGCCTCGTCCTCGCTGAGTCGGCGGATCGCACCGGCGTTGAGGAGCCCAGCGGGCACGCACCACTCGCGGTAGCCCTTGCCGTCCTCGACGAGCTCGAAGTCGCCGAGGTCGACCTCGGCCGGCAGCTCGATCGCCACCAGGTCCTCGCCTTTGCAGCCCTCGTTGACTGTCAGCGGCTCGTCGGCGACGAAGACGCCCCGAAGCGTCGCACCGACCAGCATGTAGCTGCCCTCGGCGTCCCGGAAGCCGCCGCGAGCGATCGCATCCGCCGCCTCAGCGGTCGTCGCATGGAAGAGAAGCACGGAGGTAGATTATCCGGCGAGTCAGCGTTATGCTACCCCCGTCCACGTTCGACGGATCGAAGTTCTAGCTGGTAGGCCGCTTCGCGCGGCTTGGTTGAACCCTCGGTGGTTCGCCCGGCATCTTCGGGTGGTCCGGCGGATAGGGCATGTCGCCCTGCCCGGCGGCGGCGTCCCGCTCGGCCCACTCCAGCAGGGGCGTGATGTCCCACGGGGCGTCGTCGATGCCGGCGTGCGGGTCGCCCCGCTCAGCCAGCCGGGCCGGGACGGTGCGCAGGTCGAAGTCGTCCGGGTCGACGTCGGGCAGCTCGTCCCACGTCAGCGGGGTGGAGACGGTGGCCCGCGCGTTGGCCCGCAGCGAGTACGCGCACGCGATCGTCCGGTCCCGCGCCATCTGGTTGTAGTCGACGAAGACGCGGGTGCCGCGCTCCTCCTTCCACCAGGCGGTGGTGACCAGCTCCGGCCGGCGCCGCTCCAGCTCCCGGGCCAGCGCGATCGTCGCCCGGCGCACCTCGACGAACGTCCAGCGGGGTTGGATGCGCAGGTAGACGTGGACGCCCCGGCCGCCGGACGTCTTCGGCCAGCCGGCGACCCCCAGCTCGTCGAGGATTCCCCGCAGCTCGGCCGCGGCGGTGGCGGCGTCGGCGAAATCCGTGCCGGGCTGCGGGTCGAGGTCGACGCGCAGCTCGTCGGGGCGGTCCGGGTCGGCGGCACGGACCGGCCACGGGTGGAAGACCACCGTGCCCATCTGCGCCGCCCACGCCACGTGGGCCAGGTCGGCCGGGCAGAGCTCCGCCGCCGTCCGGCCGCTGGGGAAGCTGATCTCCGCGGTCTCGACCCACGGGGGTACGCCCCGGGTCGGCACCCGCTTCTGGAAGAACATCTCCCCCTCGATGCCCTCGGGGAAGCGTTGCAGGGTCGTGGGCCGCTCGCGGAGGGCGCGCATGATGCCGTCACCGACCGCCAGGTAGTAGTGGAAGACGTCGGCCTTGGTGAACCCGCGCTGCGGGAACATCAACCGTTCCGGACTGCTCAGCCGGACGCGGTGCCCGGAGACCTCGATCTCCTCGGCTGCGGCCTTCGTGCCACCCATTCCGCGACCCTATGCGATGGCTCCGACATCCGACGTACCGTTGGTGGGTGAGTCTCGACGACACCGAACTGCCCCGCACCGAGGACGAGTGGCGGGTCCGGCTCAGCCCCGAGGAGTTCCGGGTGCTGCGGGAGCACGGCACCGAAGCCCCGTGGACCGGCGAGTACGTGGACACCAAGACGCCCGGCGTCTACCACTGCCGGGCCTGCGGGCTGGAGCTGTTCGCCAGCGACACCAAGTTCGACTCGAACTGCGGCTGGCCGAGCTTCGACGACGCCATCCCGGGCCGGGTCAAGGAGATCGAGGACCGCAGCCTCGGCATGGTCCGGACGGAGATCCGGTGCGCCCGGTGCGACAGCCACCTCGGGCACGTGTTCCACGGTGAGGGGTTCACCCCGAAGGACACCCGGCACTGCGTGAACTCGGTCTCCATCCGGCTCGAACCGCGCGAGAGCTGACCGTCCGCCTCCGGGCTCCCACCCCCGGTCAGCCGTCTGTCAGCAGCGCCGTCTGCGCCGTACGCGACCGGGCGACCCGCTCGGCCAACTCGCGCACCGACGCGCTGCCGCCGACCGTGAGATGCGCGTGGGCGAGGTCCGCCGCCGCGCGCTGGTGGGCGCCGAGCACCGCGCGGAGTTCGCGGTCCACGTCGGCCGGGGCCGCGGCGCGCAGGCGGGCGAGGTCGTCGGCGCCGGCGTGCCCGGCGTGGTCGTGCGCGCCCCCGCTCGTGGGCCGGCCGGCGTCCCGCAGCCAGGTTCGCATCGTCCGCAGCTCGTCGGACTCGGTCGCCTCGATCGCGTCGAGCAGGGTCCGCAGCTGGGCGTCGGTCAGCCGCCCCTCGACCAGGCGGACGATCTCCAGCGTCCGCTCGGTGTGCGCCACCATCGCGGTGAGGAACGGGGCGTCGACCCCGGCAAGGCTCACCGGTGTGCTCGCGGGCGTGTTCGCCGGGGGCGGGGCGGGCGCGGCGGTGCCCGGGCCGCCGGTGCAGCCGCCGGCCAGCAGCAGCACGGCGAGCAGGGCGCCGAGGTGCGGTCGGCGGGTGCGGCACGCTCTGGGTACGGGCCGCACCCGTTGGGCCCGGGTCGGCACCGGCTCTAGACCTGGGTCCACAGGGCCGGGGTGTAAGGCGGCTCCCAGCCGGGCAGCGCGGTGTGCGGCTGGCGGCACCGGTACGTGGCTCCGCCGTACGTGACCTGGTCACCGACCTGGTAGGCGCGACCCGCCGTCCACGTGCCGCCCGGGGCGGGGGTGGTGGGCGCGGCGGTCGGGGTCGGTGGCGGGGTGGTCGGCGGTGGCGTGGTCGGCGTGGGTCCGCCGCCGCCTCCGATCTGGAGGTCGACGCAGGAGTAGAAGGCGTTGGCGGTGTCGGCGATGTTCCACACCGCGAGGACCTTCTGCCGCCCGGAGTATCCACCGAGGTTGACGGTGTGCGACACCGTGGCGGGAGGCTGCTGGCCACCGCCGCTGAACACCGCGACGCGGGTGTTCCCGATGAAGTACTCCCAGTTGCTGGTGGCGTGCCGGGCGGTGTTGGTCCAGGTGAACGTGACCGTGCTGCCGACGCTGGTGGCCGGCCAGCCCCGGCTGTCGTCGTTGAGGACGGCGAAGTGGGCGATCCCGGCGTGGCAGTTGCGCAGCCCCTTGGGGCCCTCGACGCTCTGCGGCTCCCATTTGATCTGGCCGCAGTCGGGCACCCGGTTCTGCGCACAGAGCGCCTGCCGGCTGGGCGGGCCGGACACGTACCCGTGTGCCTGGGCCGGCGCGGCGACGGCCAGGGAGGACAGAACGGCGCCCGTCGCGACCAACGGGAGGGTGACTCTTCGACGCATGGCGGCATCTCCTTTGCGGACGAGGCTGCTGAAGATGCCACCCAAGGTAAGTTAAACTTTGTTAACAGTAAAGACCCCTGTCGATAAAAACATCGATGGAGGTAAGTCGTATCTGCCGCGACGGGCGGGGTCAGAGCAGCAGCAGGCTGCCCTGCTCGTCGATCCGGTCGGCGGAGTCATCGTCGAGCCAGACCCCACCCGTGGCGAGGTACCGGAAGCGGTACTCGCCCGGCCCGAGCTTGACCGTGATCGTGCGCGTGCCGTCCCGGCGGGTGACCAACTCGTGCCGACCGGGCTCCCAGCCGTTGAAGCACCCGACCACGCTGACGGTCCCGGGCGGGGCGTCCCGGGGGAGGCAGAAGGTGACGCGGGTCTGGTTGCCGAAGAGCTTGTTGCGCTTGATCACGTCTTTCCTCCGGGGGTCGGGTGTTCCACCGGTTCCAACGGCCGACACGCCGAGGACGACTCGCCGTGGAACCGGATCAGGTTCGCCGGTTCCGGTTGCCGAAGCGTGTCACGTGTTCGACGCTTGCGTTACGTGTCCACAATCGGGGGGTTTGTCATGGCGACCTGCGAGGTCTGCGGTAACGACTACTGGATGGCGTTCGAGGTGCATACGAGCAGCGGCGCCACGCACACCTTCGACTGCTTCGAGTGCGCGATCCACAAGATGGCGCCGATCTGCGAACACTGCCAGGTCAAGATCGTCGGCCACGGGGTGGAGGTGTCCGGTCGGTTCTTCTGCTCCGCGCACTGCGCCCGCGCCGAGGAAGGCGAGCAGGGCGCCAAGATCCGCGACGCCGTCGGCGCCCGCCCTTCCTGACGACGTAACCCTTCGGTAAGGGGTGCCGGGCGCGCAGCGGACTAAGATCCGATCATGCAATTCGGACGCTCGGCACGCCGCCCGCGCCGCCTCGCCGGCCTGGCCGTCATCACCATGACCGCCGCCGCCCTCGTCGGCTGCGCCGGGTCGGACGACCAGGCCGGGGCGCCCGGCACCCCCGCGCCGGCCACCGCGACCGGCGGCGCTGCCACCACCAGCGCCCCGGCCAGCCCGACCGGCGCCCCGCCGGCCAGCGTGCCGGAGACGCTCCGGTTCACCGCACGTACGGTCGACGGGCAGACCTTCGAGGGGGCCAGCCTGGCCGGCAAGCCGGCCGCGCTCTGGTTCTGGGCCGCCTGGTGCACCCGGTGCCGCGCCGCCGCCGACGACGTCGCGGCCATCCAGCGGGACACCGCGGCCGAGGCGAACCTGGTCGGCGTGGCCGGCCTGGGCAGCGGCGAGGGGGCCATGAAGCGCTTCATCGCCGACACCGGCATCGGCGGCTTCCCGAACCTCGCCGACGACAAGGGCGAGGTCTGGCGGAAGTTCGACGTGACCACCCAGGAGTACTGGGTGCTGTTGGACTCCACCGGCAAGGTCGTGCACTCCGGCCCGCTCAGCACGACCGAGGCCCGCCAGCGCATCAACGGCCTGAGCTGAACGTCAATGCCAGACGCCCCGTACGGCCTGGCGCTCGGAGCCGGGCTGCTCGCCGCGATCAACCCGTGTGGCTTCGCGCTGCTGCCGGCGTACCTGTCGGTGCTGGTGCTGGGGGACGGCCCGGCGGCCGACCGCGGGCCGCTCGCCCCGGTGGCCCGGGCGCTGGCGCTCACCGGGGCGATGACCCTCGGGTTCGTCGCCGTCTTCGGGACCTTCGGCCTGCTCGCCGCGCCCGCCGCCGACGCGATCGCCCGCCGGCTGCCCTGGGTGTCGGTGCTGATCGGCCTCGCGCTCGTGGTGGCGGGCGGCTGGCTGCTCGCCGGCCGGCAACTGCCCGCCTTCACCCCGAAGGTGTCCACCGGGCCGGCGGTCCGGCTGCGCTTCATGTCCATGGTGCTCTTCGGCGCCGCGTACGCGATCGCCTCGCTCGGCTGCACCATCGGGCCGTTCCTGGCGGTGGTGGTCGCCGCGTTCCGGGCCGGCTCGACCGGCGCCGGGATCGGCCTGTTCGTCGCGTACGCCGTGGGGATGGGTCTGGTGGTCGGCGCGGCGGCCCTCGCCGTGGCGCTGGCGCGGGAGTCGCTGGTGCGGCGCGCCCGCCGGGCCGGCCCGCTGCTCGGCCGGGTCGCCGGCGTGCTGCTCGCGCTGACCGGAGGCTACGTCGCGTGGTACGGCTGGTACGAGATCCGGCTGTTCGCCAACGGGGGCGGCGACGACCCGGTGATCGAGGGCGCGGGCCGGGTGCAGAGCGCGATCAGCTCGTGGGTCGGCGAACTGGGCCCGTGGGTGGTCGCGGCCGCGGTCGTCGCGCTGCTCGCGCTCGCCGCCGGCATCCAGGTGGTACGCCGTCGTGGCGCGCCGCGACGGCCACCAACCTGATCCCGCTGCCCGCCCGGAGACGCCCTACCATCGCGGGGTGCCGCACACCGAACTCCGCTCCGCCGCCTTCGCCGACCTGTCCGCCCGCACCTTCCACGACCTGCTCCGGCTGCGGATCGACGTGTTCGTGGTGGAGCAGGCGTGCCCGTACCCGGAACTGGACGGCCGCGACGTCGAGCCGGGCACCCGGCACGTCTGGCTGGAGGAGGACGGGGTGCCGCTGGCGTACCTGCGGATGCTGGCCGATCCGGGCGGTGTGGCGCGGATCGGCCGGGTCGTGGTGGCCGAGCGGGCGCGCCGCGGCGGGTACGCGGGCCGGCTGATGACGGCGGCCCTGACCGAGGTCGGCGCCCGCCCCAGCGTGCTGGCGGCGCAGTCGCACCTGGTCGGCTTCTACGCGCGGCACGGCTTCACGGTCAGCGGCCCGGAGTACGTCGAGGACGGCATCCCGCACACCCCCATGCGCCGGGAAGCATTGACGTAGTCCGATGGGTATGGGAGTCTGCCGGCGGAGCCAACCGCGCGGGTGACGCGGGGTCCGGGAGGGGCAACTCCCGAGCCGTCCGGGCGTCGTCGTCGATCCGACCACTCCCCCGGGGGCCCCATGTCCTTCCTCGCCCGATCGTTGAGATCACCCCGCATCCTGTGGCTGCTCGCCGTCGCGGCGACCGCCACCCTCCTGCTGACCACCGCGCTGGCCAATCCGGTCTCGGCCCACGGTTCCGTGGTGGACCCGGCCTAGCCCGCCCCCGACGACACCCCCGCCGACGACTCCCCCGCCGACCACGCCGCCCCCGACCACGCCGCCGCCGACCACGCCGCCGCCGACCACGCCGCCGCCGGCCGGCGCGTGCACCGCGACGTACCGGGTGACCAGCCAGTGGTCCGGGGGGTTCCAGGCGGACGTGACGGTGACCGCCGGCGGCTCGGCCGTCCGGGGTTGGAGCGTGAGCTGGACCTTCGCCAACGGCCAGCAGGTCAGCCAGGCCTGGAACGCCACGGTCACCAGGACCGGCGACACGGTCGTCGCCCGCAACGTCGACTACAACGGAAGCCTCGGCGCCGGTGCCAGTACCACGTTCGGCTTCATCGGCTCGGGCAACGCGAGCCCGATACCCGTCGTGGCCTGCACGACCGCCTGAGTCCCCGGCCGGGGCCGCGCCCATCTCCCTCCGGGCGCGACCCCGGCCGACCGGTAAGGAAGGGCCCCCCGTTAACGCCTGGCGTCGTAACGGGGCCCCTTCTTAACGTCACCTGCCGAGCCGACCAGCTCGGCAGGTCGGCCAAGGATTCGCGGCGCCGCCGGCCGGATGAGGCTTGCGCCAACCGACCCCGACCGACGTGACCACCGCGAGCCGGTGCTCCCCCGCGAGCTGTTAACAGGGGGCCCTTCTTCTACCGGAGGCGTTAAGAAGGGGCCCTTCCTTTCACGGCAGGCAGGTGATGATGTCGGCGATGGAGCGGCGACGGCCGGTGTAGAAGGGGATCTCCTCGCGAACGTGCAGGCGGGCGCGGGAGCCCCGCAGGTCACGCATCAGGTCCACGATGCGGTGCAGCTCGTCGGCCTCGAAGGCGAGCATCCACTCGTAGTCGCCCAGCGCGAAGGACGCCACCGTGTTGGCCCGCACGTCCGGGTAGCCACGCGCCATCCGGCCATGCTCGGCCAGCAGCTCACGCCGCTCGGCGTCGGGCAGCAGGTACCACTCGTACGAGCGGACGAACGGGTACACGCACACGTACCCGCGGGCCTGCTCGTCGGCCAGGAACGCCGGGATGTGGCTCTTGTTGAACTCGGCCGGCCGGTGCAGCGCCATCTGCGACCACACCGGGGTCATCGCGCGGCCCAGCGTGGTGCGCCGGAACCGCTGGTACGCGTCCTGGAGCGCGTCGCTCGACGACGAGTGCCACCAGATCATCAGGTCGGCGTCGGCGCGCAGGCCGGAAACGTCGTACGTGCCCCGGATCGTCACATCCTTGCCGGCCAACTCCTCGAAGAGCGCCTCGACCTCGCCGGTGACGTTCTCGCGCAGCGACGGCAGGGGGCTGGTGGCCCGGTACACCGACCACATGGTGTAGCGGATCGTGGCGTTCAGCTCCTTCAGCCGCGCCGCGTTGGTCTGCTCGGTCATGTCCGGGAACCTCCCAGTGCTGTGATGATCTCGTCGGCCGCCGTCGCGCCGGAGCGGACGCAGACCGGGATGCCGACGCCGTCGTACGCGGCGCCGGCCAGGGCCAGGGTCGGGTGGCCCGCGCGCAGCGTGGCCCGCGCGGACGCCACCCGGTCGAGGTGGCCGGGCGGGTACTGCGGCAGCGCCCCGCCCCACCGCTGCACGTGACCGGCGACCGGTGCGGGCAGCGGGACGCCGAGCACCGCCGACAGTTCCCGGTGCACCGTGGCGGCCAGGTCCTCGTCCGGGCGCTGGAGCTGGGCCTCGTCCCCGTACCGGCCGACCGACGCGCGGACCAGGGCGAGCCCGTCCGGCCGGCGCAGGTGCCCCCACTTCGTGGTGAAGAACGTCGAGGCCTTGATGAGCAGCCCTTCGGTCGCCGGCACCAGGAACCCGGACAGCGCCGGCAGCGCCGGCTCCGGCAGGGCGAGGGTGACCAGCGCGACGCTGGCGTAGTCCAGCCCGCCGACCGCCGCCGCGGCCTCCGGGGCGACAGCGTCGAGCAGCCGCGCGGCCGGGCGGGCCGGCACGGCCAGCACCACCGCGTCGACGTCCACGTGCTGCGCGTCGCGGGTCGGGCCGACGGTCAGCCGCCACCCGGCCCCGGCCGGGGTCACCTCGCGGACCGCCGCGTCCCGGCGGATCGTCGCCCCGCTGGCCGTCGCGGCAGCCTCGACCAGGGCGCCCAGGCCACCGGCCAGGGTTCCGAAGACCGGCGCGCCCGGCGCGCGGGGGGCGGCGGCCTGCGCGGCGCGTACCGCGCCGACCAGCGTGTGCTCCACCCGGGCCGCCCGGGCGAGGGCGGGCATCGTGGTGGCCAGCGACAGGTCGTCGGCCCGGCCCGCGTAGACGCCGCCGAGCATCGGGTCGACCAGCCGGTCGACCACCTCGTCGCCGAGCCGGGCGCGGACCAGCGCCCCAACCGCGACGTCGTCGTCGGGCCCGAGGAGCGGGCGGCCGGCGTCCCGGTCGGCGTCCGCGGCCGGCCGCGCGACCGCCGCCACCGCCGCCAGGTCCCCGGGTACGCCGACCAGCGTCCCGCCCGGGATCGGGCGCAGCCCACCGTCGACGGCGAGCGCGGCCTGCCCCACGGTGGGGTGGACGACACGGCCGGCCAGCCCGAGCCGGCGGACCAGGGCCACGGCGGCGGACTCCCCGCCCGCCGGGTCCCGCATGAGGAACGACTCGGCGCCGAACTCCACCGCCTGGCCGGCCAGCTCGCCGGTGCGCAGCTTCCCGCCGAGCGCGCCGCTCTGCTCGTACACCGTGATCTCGGTGCCGGCGGGGGCGCGGTCGCGCAACCGGACGGCGGCGGCCAGGCCGGCGATCCCGCCGCCGACCACCGCGACCCGCCACGGCGCCGCCATGCCGGTCAGCCCTGGTCGGCCGGGCGGGCGGACAGCTCGTGGACCAGAGCCACCACCCGGGTCAGCACGTCGGGGTCGGTCTCCGGCAGCACGCCGTGGCCGAGGTTGAACACGTGACCGGGGGTGGCCCGGCCCTGCTCCAGCACGCGCCGGACCTCCGCCTCCACGACCGGCCAGGGGGCGAGCAGCACGCACGGGTCGAGGTTGCCCTGCACGGCCCGCTCGGGACCGATCCGGCGGGTGGCCTCGTCCAGGGGCGTACGCCAGTCGACGCCGACCACGTCGGCGCCGGCCTCGCCCATGGCGGTCAGCAGCTCGCCGGTGCCCACCCCGAAGTGGATACGCGGCACGCCCGCGTCGGCCAGGCCGGCGAGGACCGCCTGCGAGTGCGGCAGGACGAAGCGCCGGTAGTCGGCCTCGGACAGCGCGCCCGCCCAGGAGTCGAAGAGCTGCACCGCGGAGACGCCGGCGTCGACCTGGACCCGCAGGAAGGCCAGCGTCACCTCGGCGAGCCGGCCGGCCAGGGCGTGCCACAGCTCCGGGTCGCCGTACATGAGGGCCTTGGTCTTCGCATGGGTACGCGAGGGACCGCCCTCGACCAGGTAGCTGGCGAGGGTGAACGGGGCGCCGGCGAAGCCGATCAGCGGTGTGCCGCCCAGCTCCTTCACCAGCATCCGCACCGCTTCGTCGACGTAGGAGACGTCGTCGCGGGTGATCGGGCGGATCCGCGCCACGTCGTCGGCGGAGCTGACCGGCTGGGCCACCACCGGCCCGGTTCCGGGGACGATGTCCAGGTCCACCCCGGCGGCGGCGACCGGCACCACGATGTCACTGAACAGGATCGCCGCGTCGACGCCGTGCCGGCGGACCGGCTGAAGGGTGATCTCGGTGACCAGGTCGGGACGCCGGCAGGACTCCAGCATCGCCACGTTGGCCCGGATCTCGCGGTACTCCGGCAGCGACCGGCCCGCCTGCCGCATGAACCAGACCGGGGTGTGCGGGCCGGGTCGGCGCCGGCACGCCCGGACGAAGGCTGAGTCGGCCGGACCGCCGGAGCGGGGGTCCTCGTCTCGGGCGGCGGTGCCCGCGGTGTCGGTGCTCATCGCGGCCATCGTGCCACGCCGCTCGCTGCCCCCCACCGCCACCGCCACCAATTGTGAGCCGCCTCCGCCCAGGTGCAAGGAAGGGCCCCTTGTTAACGGCTGCGGTAGAGGAAGGGTCCCCTTCTAACACCGGTCCGGCGGGGCGAGGGATCGTCGGGGCGCGGCCGGGGCGCACGGCGCGCCGCCGGGGCGGCGGGTCGGCGGCGGCATACGCTTTCGGGCATGGCCCCCCCGATCGCGCTCCCGGAGACCTTCGCCCGCGCGGTCGCCGGGCTCCGGTCCGCGGCGCCCCGGGCGGAGATCCTGCTCGAGGAGGTGGGGGCACCGCAGCGGCTCGCGCCGTACGCGTTCGCGCTCTCCGCCACCGTGCTGCGCGACGGTGACGAGGTGGCCACCGGCCGGCTGATCCTGCTGCACGACCCGGCGGGGCACGAGGCGTGGCAGGGCACACTGCGCCTGGTCACGTACGTGACCGCCGAGATGGAGGTCGACCTGGCCGCCGACCCGCTGCTGCCCGGGGTCGGTTGGACGTGGCTGACCGACGCCCTCGATGTGCAGGGCGCCCAACACCGGGCGATCGGCGGCACGGTCACCCAGACCATGTCGACCCGGTTCGGCGAGCTGGCAGGGCCGCCCGCGGCGGGCGACATCGAGATCCGCGCCTCCTGGACGCCGCTCGACGACGACCTGGCCCCCCACCTGTACGCCTGGTGCACCCTCCTCGCCTCGACGGCCGGCCTGCCACCACCCGGCGTCACCGCCCTGCCGACCCCACACCGCACCTCCCCGTCCTGACCCGGGCGGCCGCCGCGATCCTGCACACCCTCCCCGGGACGAACTGCCGGAGAAGGGGCGAAACGGGGGCCGAACGTGCATGATCGGCGGGGTGCAAGACGGGACGGGACACGCTACGGGGGCGGGTGCGCGCGGTAGGAGGCCGGCGGGCAATAGGGTTGTCAGGTGACCGACGAACCACCCCTGCGCCGTCGGGCCGCCGAAAGTCGTCCGGGAGACACACCGCACCACCCGCCGTCGGCCCTGCCAGTGCCGGAGGGAGCGGGGGCCCACCCGACCGCCGGCGGGCCCGTGCCGCCGACCGACTCCGCCGCCCGCCCCGAGGACGCCCCCGCCGACGGACCGGTGCCGCCGACCGACGCCGCCCGCCCCGAGGACGCCCCCGCCGACGGACCGGTGCCGCTGACCGCCCCACGCGACGGCACGCCCGAGCCGGTGACCACGCCGGAAGAACTCGAGGAGGTCCTGGCCCGCTTCGCCGCGGGGACCGGCCCGGTGGCCCTGGACGCCGAACGCGCCTCCGGATACCGCTACAGCCAGCGCGCCTACCTGGTGCAGCTCCGCCGCGCGGGCGCCGGCACGGCGCTGATCGACCCGCTCCCGCTGGCCGACCTGACCGCGCTCGACGAGGTCATCGGCGAGGCCGAGTGGGTGCTGCACGCGGCCAGCCAGGATTTGCCCTGCCTGGCGGAGCTGGGGCTGCGTCCCCGGCGCCTCTTCGACACCGAACTCGCCGCCCGGCTGGCCGGCTTCGAGCGGGTCGGCCTCGCCGCGCTCACCGAGCAGCTACTCGGTTTCAGCCTGGAGAAGCACCACTCGGCGGCGGACTGGTCGAGCCGGCCGCTGCCGGAGTCCTGGCTGACGTACGCCGCGCTGGACGTGGAGTTGCTGGTCGAGCTGCGTGACGCGCTCGACGCCGAGCTGTCCCGGCAGGGCAAGTCCGAGTGGGCGGCCGAGGAGTTCGCCGCGGTGATCCGCAACGGCACCCGCCCACCCCGGGTCCGCGCCGAGCCATGGCGCCGCACGTCCGGCATCCATCGCGTACGCGGCGCCCGGGCGCAGGCCCGGGTCCGGTCCCTGTGGTACGCGCGGGACCAGATCGCCGCCCGCCGCGACGCCGCCCCGGGGCGGGTGCTGCCGGACTCGGCGATCGTCGCCGCCGCGGAGTTGGACCCGAAGGACGAGAAGACCCTGCTCACGCTCCCCGGTTTCGGCGGCCGGTCGGTGCGTCGGCTGGCCCGCACCTGGTTGGCCGCGCTCGACGACGCCCGGAAGCTGCCCGACGACGCGCTGCCGGTCGCGCCGACGGTCGAGGGCCCGCCGCCACCGCACCGGTGGGCCGAGCGGGACCCGGTGGCCGCCGCCCGGTTGGCCCGCTGCCGGGAGGTGGTCGTCCAGGTCGCCGGCGCGCACACGCTCCCGCCGGAGAACCTGATCGCCCCCGACTCGGTGCGCCGCCTCGCCTGGGTCCCCCCGGAGGACGTCACCGACGGGACGGTGGCGGAGACCCTTCGCGGCCTCGGCGCCCGGGAGTGGCAGATCCACCTTCTCCTCCCGGCCCTGACCAAGGCCCTGATCGACCCACCGCCCGCTCCCTGGCCCGGTTGATCGAGAGGTTTGCGTCCGCGGCCCGCCGGTACGTTGACGCGAACCTCTTGATCAACTCGTCGGGCCTCCGGTCGGGCGAGGTGTGGGGTGGGCCACACGGGGGGTGGTGTTCCCGTTGGTTACTGGCGAGTAGCATCCGACTAAACGCCAGTGCCGGCTAGGAGGCTCCAAGTGCCCCGTGAAGTTCGGGATGTCGTCTTCGTCGACGGCGTCCGTACCCCGTTCGGCAAGGCGGGTGGCATGTACGCCAACACCCGCGCCGACGACCTGGTGATCCGCTGCATCCGCGAGCTGCTGCGCCGCAACCCGCAGCTGCCGCCGGAGCGGGTCGAGGAGGTCGCCATCGCCGCCACCACGCAGATCGGCGACCAGGGACTGACCATCGGCCGGACCGCCGCCCTGCTGGCCGGCCTCCCCAAGACGGTCCCCGGTTTCGCCATCGACCGCATGTGCGCCGGCGCGATGACCGCGGTCACGACGGTCGCCAGCGGCATCGCCATGGGCGCGTACGACATCGCCATCGCCGGCGGTGTCGAGCACATGGGCCGCCACCCCATGGGTGAGGGCGTCGACCCGAACCCGCGGATCATCGCCGAGAAGCTCGTCGACCCGTCCGCGCTCGTCATGGGCTCCACGGCGGAGAACCTGCACGACCGGGTCCCGCACATCACCAAGGAGCGCACCGACGCGTTCGCGCTCGCCTCGCAGCAGAAGACCGCCAAGGCGTACGCCAACGGCAAGCTCCAGGACGACCTGGTGCCGGTCGCGATCCGCGACCCCGAGGCCGGCTGGGGCCTGGCCACGGTGGACGAGGCTCCCCGGGACACCTCGATGGAGAAGCTCGCCTCCCTGAAGACGCCGTTCCGCCCGCACGGCAAGGTCACCGCGGGCAACGCGGCCGGCCTCAACGACGGCGCCACCGCAAGCCTGCTCGCCGCCGAGGAGACCGCGCGCGAGCTGGGCCTGCCCGTCGCCATGCGGCTGGTGTCGTACGGCTTCGTCGGCGTCGAGCCCGAGGTCATGGGCGTCGGTCCGATCCCGTCGACCGAGAAGGCGCTGCGCATCGCCGGCCTGACCATCGACGACATCGGCCTGTTCGAGCTGAACGAGGCGTTCGCCATCCAGGTGCTCGCCTTCCTCGACCACTTCGGCATCGCCGACGACGACCCCCGGGTCAACCCGTGGGGCGGCGCGATCGCCATCGGTCACCCGCTCGCCTCCTCGGGTGTGCGGCTGATGACCCAGCTCGCCCGGCAGTTCGCCGAGCACCCCGAGGTCCGCTACGGCCTCACCGCCATGTGCATCGGCATCGGCATGGGCGGCACCGTGATCTGGGAGAACCCGCACTGGGAGGGCAACAAGTGAGCGCGCTCGCGGCACCGAACGAGGTGGTCACCAAGGCGCTGCTGCGCGCGG
Organism: Micromonospora sp. WMMD558; assembly: GCF_049315255.1. NCBI lineage: Bacteria > Bacillati > Actinomycetota > Actinomycetes > Micromonosporales > Micromonosporaceae > Micromonospora > Micromonospora sp. WMMD558. The sequence goes on from NZ_CP186061.1 coordinate 6,342,912, forward strand.
TGAACGTACCGGGGCTGGACCGCCCGGCCGCCCTGATCACCCTGGACAACGGCTTCGACCACACCAAGCCGAACACCTTCGGCCCGGGTGGCCTGACCAGCCTGGACGAGGCGATCACCGCCGCGCTCGCGGCGAACCCGGCGTTCATCGCGGTCACCGGCAAGCCGTACATCTTCTGCGTGGGCGCGGACATCACCGGCCTGCCACTGCTCGCGGACCGCGAGCAGGCCCTGGAGATCGGCCGGCTCGGCCACCGGGTCTTCGCCCGGCTCAAGGACAGCGGGATCCCGACCTTCGCGTTCGTCAACGGCGCGGCGATGGGCGGCGGTCTGGAGCTGGCCCTGCACTGCCACTACCGGACGCTGTCGGCCGGCGCGGCGGCCCTCGCGCTGCCCGAGGTCTCGCTCGGCCTCATTCCCGGCTGGGGCGGTACGCAGCTGCTGCCGAACCTCATCGGCATCCCGGCGGCGACCCAGGTGATCATCCAGAACCCGCTGATGCAGAACAAGATGCTCAAGCCGAAGCAGGCCACCGAGATGGGCATCGCCGACGTCCTGCTGGAGCCGGCGGACTTCCTGGAGCGGTCCCTGGAGTGGGCCGCCGGCGTGGTCCGCGGCGACGTCACCGTGACGCGGCCCGAGGTCGACAAGGACATGTGGGGCGGTGTGCTCTACTTCGCCCGGCAGACCCTGGACCAGCGGCTGCACGGTGCGGTCCCGGCCGCGTACAAGGCGCTGGACCTGCTGGAGACGGCGAAGGACGCGGACTTCGCCGCGGGCACCGCCGCCGAGGACGAGGCCCTCGCGGACCTGGTCTTCTCCGAGGAGCTGCGCAGCGGCCTGTACGCGTTCGACCTGGTGCAGCGGCGGGCCAAGCGACCGGCGGGCGCGCCGGACAAGGGCCTCGCCCGTCCCGTCACCAAGGTCGGCATCGTCGGTGCCGGCCTGATGGCCAGCCAGCTCGCGCTGCTCTTCGCCCGCCGCCTCCAGGTGCCGGTCGTCATGACCGACCTGGACCAGGCCCGGGTCGACAAGGGCGTGGCGTACGTGCACCAGCAGATCGAGAAGTCGGTCAGCAAGGGCCGGATGGACAAGGGCACCGCCGCCAAGCTGTACGGCCTGGTGAGCGGCTCGGTCGACAAGTCGGTCTTCGCCGACGCCGACTTCGTGATCGAGGCGGTCTTCGAGGACCTGAACGTCAAGAAGCAGGTCTGGGCCGAACTGGAGAAGATCGTCAAGCCCGAGGCGGTGCTGGCCACCAACACCAGCTCGCTGTCGGTGACGGCGATGGCGGAGGACCTCGAGCACCCGGAGCGGGTGGTGGGCTTCCACTTCTTCAACCCGGTCGCGATGATGCCGCTGCTGGAGATCGTCCGCGGCGAGCGGACCGACGACGTCACGCTGGCGACCGCGTTCGCGGTCGGCAAGCAGCTGAAGAAGTCGTCGGTGCTGGTCAAGGACGCCCCGGCGTTCGTGGTCAACCGGCTGCTCACCCGGTTCCTCGGCACCGTCTTCGCCGCCGTCGACGCCGGCACCCCGCTGGACGTGGCGAACAGCGCGCTGGACCCGCTGGGCCTGCCGATGCGCCCCCTGGCGCTGCTCCAGCTCGTCGGGCCCGCCGTGGCGTACCACGTCGGCGGCACCCTGCACGCGGCGTTCCCGGACCGGTTCGGCGTCAGCGAGAACCTGAAGCGGATCGCCGACTCCGGCCAGCCGATCGTCGTGGACGACGAGATCAACGCCGAGGTGGCGAAGCTGCTCGTCGTCGGCGACCAGCCGCTCACCGCGGAGCAGGTCCGGCAGAACGCGCTCGACGCGCTGGCCCAGGAGATCCGGCTGATGCTCGACGAGGGCGTGGTCGCCGAGGCGCAGGACATCGACCTGTGCATGATCCTCGGGGCCGGCTGGCCGTTCCACCTGGGCGGCGTCACGCCGTACCTGGACCGGACCGGCACCTCCGAGCGGGTCACCGGCAAGCGGTTCCTGCCGCTCGGCGCGGCCAGCCTGTCCAAGTAGGACGTCCTCCGCTCCACCGCGATCGCGGTGGCCGCCCCTCCGGCGGCCACCGCGATCGCCGTTCCACGGCGTGGTCCGGGGCAGCGGAACCGCCGGCGCGCCCGCTACGATCACCCGTTCGCATCTTCGCGCCTGGAGCTGATGTCATGTCCTCACCGCCGGTCGACCCCTGGTCCGGGCAACCGGAGCGCGGCTCGCACCCCGGTTCCCCGCCCGCTGTCCCGCCGCCTCCGCCCCCGGGCCAGTGGGGGTCGCACGCCGGTGCCCACGAGCCGCAGCCGGGTGGCTGGCCGCCGGCACCCGGCTCGCCCCCCGCGGGTGGCGCCGGGCCGGCGGGCGGCTGGCAGCCACCGCCGCCGCCGGCGGGCTGGGCCGACCCGACCCGGCCCGCAGCTCCGCCGACGGCCGCCTGGCCGACCTCGCCGCAGACCACGCCGACGCGCTCCTGGCCGGAGGCCACACCGCCGCCCACCCCGGCCGGCGGCTGGCAACCACCGGCGGAGACATGGCCGCCCGCGGGTAGCGGGAACCCACCGGCCCCCGCCGCGGGCGGTTGGCCCGGCCCGCAGCCGGGATCGCGGCCGTCCGCACCCGCCGACCAGCCCACCCAGGTGTTCGCCGCGATTCCCCCGGCCGACCGGCCGACCAGCGGTCCGGGGTACGGCCAGCCGACCTCCGGCGGTCCGGGGTACGGCCAGCCGACCTCCGGTGGCCCCTCCTACGGCCAGCCGACCTCCGGGGTGCCCGGCTACGGCCAGCCGGCCGAAAGCACGCCGTACCCGCAACCGGGCGCGTTTCCCCCACCGCAGCCCGGCGGCGCGCCGGCCCGGCGGTCCAAGCTTCCGCTGGTGCTGTCGCTGGGCCTGGTGGGCCTGCTGGTGCTGTGCCTCGGCGGTGGCGGCCTCGCCTACGTCGCCCTGTCCGGGAGTGACGAGGACCCCGCACCGGTGCCGTCCTCGGCCCCCAGCGGGGACGCCACGCCGCGTGCCGCCGCCGAGGAGGAGACCCCGTCGGCCGAGCCCAGCGCCGAGCCGCGCATCCGGCTCGTCGCGCCGAAGACCCTCGGTGGGCGGGCGAAGAGCACCGACCCGGAGCTGCGAGCCCTGGCCGACGAGATGGTCCGGGACATGAAGTCGACGGTACGCAGCGAGAGCGGCGCGGTCGGCGCCTTCTACGGCAGCCCGGAGAAGCAGGACATGGTGATGATCGCCGGCGCCTCGGGTTTCGTCCTCGACCCCAAGCGGGAGCTGGACGACGCCGTCAAGGCGCTCTCCGCCGAGCTGAACGTCCGGCGGATGTCCACCGTGTCCCCCGGCCCGCTCGGCGGCGTGGCGAAGTGCGGCGACGGCAGCGCCTCCGACATCGACCTCGGCGTTTGCGTCTGGGCCGACCAGGGCAGCGTGGGCATGATCGTGATGTTCTTCTCGTCCGCCAGCAAGGCGAAGTCCGAGTTCGCCTCGATCCGGGGGCAGGTCGAGAAGCGCTCCTGACCAGTGGGGGCCGCGGCGGGGTCGGCATCTCGACGGGGACGCCGACCCGCCCGGCCCACCGGCGAAATTGATCACCTTGGCGGGCGGCGGACGGTGGCACCGGGACCACGCTCGCTAAGCTCACGCGTCGCGTTGTCGAAGACCTGGAGCTGACCATGTCCCAGCCGCCAGTCAATCCGTACCCTTCCCAGCCGGGCAGCGGCGCCCCGTACGGCGCACAGCCGGGCGCCTACCCGCCCCCGCAGCAGCCGGGCGCGTACCCGACAGGCCAGCAGCCCGGCGGATACCCGACACCCCAGCAGCCGGGCGCGTACCCGGCGGGCCAGCAGCCCGGCGGGTACCCGCCGCCGCAGCAGCAGCCCGGCGGCTTCCCGCCGCCCGTACCAGGCGCGCCCGGTCAGCCGTTCGGCGCGGCGCCGCCGCCGAAAAAGCGGTCGGCCGGCAAGGTCCTGCTGATCGTGCTCGCGGCCGTGCTCGTGCTCTGTCTGGGCGGGGCCGCGGTCGCCTTCTTCGCCGTCAAGGACGAGGTCAAGGAGACCGTCGACGCCACGAAGATCCGGGTCGTCGAGCCGGACACGCTCGCCGGCCGGCCGAAGGTCACCGACGCCAACCTCCAGGACATCAGCCGGCAGTTGGAGGCCGAGCTGAACAAGTCCCTTCCGGACGCCACGAGCACCGTCGGGGCCTTCTACGGTGACCCCGCGAAACAGGACCTGGTGATGGTGGCTGCCGCCTCGGGCCTCAACACCGACCCGACCAAGACCCTCGACGAGACGATCACCGGAGCCCGGCAGAGCGATGTCCAGGTCGGTGAGATGTCCTCGGTGGACCCGGGACCGCTCGGCGGGGAGGCCAAGTGCGGCGATGCCCAGGCCAAGGGCGTCCCGATCGGCGTCTGCGTCTGGAGCGACAAGGGCAGCCTCGGCATGATCATGGTCTACTTCAAGACAGGCGCGGACGTGCAGAAGGAGCTGGCCACGATGCGCGGCCAGATCGAGCAGAAGTCCTGACGTCGAACCGGACCGACCGGGCCCCGCCCACCACCTGGGCGGGGCCCGGCCCGTCAGTGCCTCAGCCCTGAGCGGCGGCGCTGCGCAGGACGCAGAACTCGTTGCCCTCCGGGTCGGCGAGCACGACTTGACCCGAGCCGTCCGGGCGGGTGCGATCGGCGACGTGCGTCGCGGCGATCCCGAGCAGGCGGGCGGCCTCCTCGTCGCGGGTCCGGTCGGTCGGTTCCAGGTCGAGGTGCAGGCGGTTTTTCACCGTCTCACGGCTTCGCACCGCCGGGCTGCTCGGCTCGATGGGCTCCATCGGTGACTGCTACGACTGCATGGTCGAGTCGTTCCTCGGCTCGGTGCAGCTCGAGTTGCTCGACCGCCAGCCCTGGCAAAGGCTCTCTGCCCGTCGGTCGTTCGGTGTCACGGCCGGGCATCGAGGAATCGCGTGATTGCAGCGGCGACGGCTTGGTGGTCTTCGAGCATCGGCAGGTGCCCCGTATTCAGGTCGTTCTGCCAGGCGGCGCCGAGTCGCTGGGCGCATCGTTGTTGCAGCGCCATGGGCAGCTCCCGGTCGTTGTTGGTGGTCAGGTAGCCGCGCCACCCGTTCCACGACCGGTGAGCGGTCCGGTCCCGGTAGAGGGCGGGTGACTCGGGGGTGAAGCCGGCGATGATGCGGTCGGCGACATCGTCGTCCAGGCCATGGGCGAGGCCACGTCTGATCGCCGAGTCCGGGGGCCGGGTCCCGGCGAATCGCATCGCGGCACTGAGCACCCACCGGTTCGGTACCGGCATCGCCGAGATGAACGATCCTCCTGGCTGCGGGATCACGGCACTGATCGCCAGGAACGCGCTGACGCGTTCGGGTGCGAGCCGGGCGACTTCGGCGCCGATCACACCACCGGCCGAGTGCGCGACGATCGCGTACCTACCCGGCGGAGCGGAGTCGATCACCGCCTGGGCGTAGTCGCGCAACCGCGCTCGGCCACCCTGCGGTCGGGATGCGACAAAGGTCTGCTGCCCTTCGCCGAGGTCGCGGCGGACGTCATCCCAGATCCAGGCGGGAAGCCCGGCGCCGCTGAGGAACATGATCGGATCGCGTGAAGTGCTCATGACGCCATTGTCACCGTCCAGCGCTGTCACCGGCATGGCAATTTCCGGTGGATGATTGATCCGCACCGACCGTCGTCAAGGTAGAAAACGTGTTGACGAGGGCAGCTGGGTATCGGCGCCCACCTGCATCTCGGTAACGATGTCCTGGTCACACGCACCCCGAATTCCCAAAAATGGGGCGACCACGGCCGCCCGGAGAAAGCAGACGCAAGCCATGCGCCACAGCACCGCCATCCCATTGGGATTGGCGACATTGTCGCCGCCGCCCTGCACCTGCCTTACTTCGAAATACTGCTTCCTACCCATAAGTGGCCGCCGAGCGCGTGGCACGGCGGCCACCGGGCCGCTGCGAACTGGTGGGCCTATCCGGCGGTCACCACAGAAACGCCATTGTTCCAGGCTCGCACGCCGGACAGGCGTGTGTAGCCGGAGATACAGCCGTCACCGAAGCTGATGATGCCCATGGCCCGGACACTCCCGTTGCCCATGCCCTGATAGACGGCCCCGCCGGAGTCTCCCGGACGAACGCCTTGACAGTCCCAATAGCCGCTGGTGGTGGCGTGCTGCACGACGGTTATGTGGGAAAGGACAACGCCCTGAACCACGCCGTGCCAATCAGGGTCGGTGACGAACTGGCGGCAGGTCTGACCGGTGGTCAGTCCGCTGGTGCAGACCTGTGTGCCGACAGCCGGCGTGCCGTAGCTCGCGCCGCCGACCGGCAGGGAACTGCAATAGCCCGTCCCTACCGGGCAGTTGTAGACGCGTGGGCTGTAGGTGGATCCGTTGATCAGCGCCCAGTCGCCGTACTTGTGGGCGGAGCCCTGGGTCGGTGCTCCCAACTCGCCCCCGAAAGTGGTGGTGTGCTTGGTGCCGAAGTAGTACTCGGCGGCCGGCTTGGTCGCCGAGGTGAACGTCGCCGCCCACAGGTCCGGGTAGTTCGTCCCGCCCGGCAGGCAGTGCCCGGCGGTCAGCTGATAACGACTGCCGCTGAGCGCCACCGCGAACGAGGTCGAGCACCTGCCGCGCTCACCAGTGTGCGGGTCGTTCCACAGGCGCACGCCGGCTCCGGCATAGTGCGGGGCGCTGTCGCGGGAGCGTTCCTCGGTCAGGGTCTTCATCTCGGGCATCTCGCGGAACACCACGGCACTGCCGAACCGGGTCTTCAGCTCGGTCCGCAGCGCAACCGAGTCCAGCTCCGACAGGTACACGATGGCCACGCCCCGCGACGGGTCGGCGCCGACACCGCGCAGCGTGCCGCGGTGCAGCCCGGCGTCGATCATGTCCTCGATCTGGTTCTTGACGTCGTACATCTGCGCGCGGCTGCGGTCGCCGTGCCGGAACCTGATCTGGGCGGTGGTCACGGCATCGGCTTCTGCGGCGCGGGCCTGGATGTCCAGCCCGTCGGGCAGCGTGACGGCCAGTCCTGTGTCGGTGACCTCGACGCCGGTGTAATCGCCGGAGGACGTCTCGATAAGCGACTGGACGCTCTCAGCGCCATCGAGGATCTGCTGGGTGGCCTCGCCGGTCGGCGGGGCCGCGGTCTCGAACGCGATACTGGTTGGCGAGACGAACTCCGCCTCCTCGAAGACGTAGGTCCCGGCCTGCGCGGCGGCCGGGGCCAAGGTCACCAGTAGCAGAGCAGTACTGATGAGCGCAGCTATACGCAATCTCATGCGAACTCCGAGCATAGAGGGATCGTGGACGGCGCGGCCGCGCAGACCCAACGTAGACACCTGCGACGCGTACGATCAACGGTGGCGAATGGCAGAAAACTGCCACCGTGCAGGTGCGGTGACAGCCAAATGAGGTCCACGAACCCATCGCCCGAAAACCGAAGCACAGCCTGCCATCGGCTGCATGACATCCATAGGGGCGTCAACTCGCTATCCACTACCACGCCACCGTGCACATCACCACGACCAACGAGTGGCTCTGACGAGGCTTATGAAACACGGCCTGTACGGCAACGGCGGGTTCGAGAGACAACGAACTGACTGCTCGCCGCGACTGGCGAGTCGAGGACGACCTGAGCATTGTGGGCAGCGGTTCCCTCCGTTGCGGGTCCGCCCGGCGTCTGTCCGGATGAGGAGGGCGATCCGCTTGACGACTGAGGACCGTGCCCGGGACGGCTTCGCCGATTTCGTCCGGGCCGAGACCGCCGGGCTGACCCGGTTCGCGTACCTGTTGACCGGCGACCGGCACCACGCCGAGGACCTGGTGCAGGTGGCGCTGGCCCGTGTCGCGGTGCGCTGGGAACGGCTTGACGACCCGGCCGCCTACCTGCGCCGGGTGCTCTACACGCAGGCGGCGAGCTGGTGGCGGTGGCTCCGGTCCCGCCCGCCGGAGCGGCTGGGCGGAGCGCCGCCGGAGCGGGCCAGCCCCGACGAGGACGCGGACCTGCGGCTGGTGCTCCGGGCGGCGTTGGCCCGGCTGACCGTGCGGCAGCGCGCGGTCCTGGTCCTGCGCTACTACGAGGACCGCACCGAGATCGAGACGGCGGCCTTGCTGGGCTGTCGAGTCGGCACCGTGAAGAGCCAGACCCGGCACGCCCTCGGGCGGCTGCGCGTCCTCGCCCCCGAGCTGGCCGAGCTGGTCGGCCGTAGCCCCCTGGAGGTGACCCGATGACCCCCCGGCTCAGCGAGGCGCTGCGTCGCCTCGCCGACGATCTGCCGCCCGCACGCGTACCGGACGGCCTCTTCGACGCGGCGCGGACCCGGCACCGGCGTCGCCGGTCCACCGTCGCCGGCGCGCTGGCCGTCCTGGTCCTGCTCCTCGGCACCGGGTACGCGCTGCACCCGGTGGCCCTGCCGGCGCCCGCCGCTCCGCGCTTCGACGCCCCCGGCCTGCCCAACCGACTCGTCGCCCCGCCGCTGCGTACCGCCTCGGTGCGGGACTCGGCACCCGGTGCGGCGGCGATGCTCTTCGGCGGCCCGGCTGTGCGTACCGACTGGTTCGAGACGCGGATGGGCGTGCTGGCCGCCGACGCCGACCGATACCGGGTGCTGGACGCCGGGCCGGTCACCCCGGGCTTCGATGCCCTGCTCTCTCCGGACGGCCGGTACGCCTGGGTCGGCGCGTCCCTGCTGGACCTGACATCGGGGCGGTTCACCCCGGACCGGACGGACGGCTACCCGCTCGCGTTCGCGCCCGATGGCGAGCGACTTGTCTACGCCGACGACGACGCCTTCACCCCGCCGAACACCTACACCACCCCGTACGTCGGTGTCTACGACCGGGAGGTCGGGAAGGACGTCCTGCGAGTTCCGGTCGGCACGGCCTGGATTCCGCCGGGACGCACGGCGGCGCTCTCACCGGACAGCGGCGAGTTGGCCCTCCAGGTCCGTGACGAGATCTGGCTCGCCCGGGTCGCCGACGCCGGTGCCGACGGCGTCGCGGAGCCGTACCGGAAGCTGCCGCTGACCGGCGGGCGGCTCGGCGGGGCCGGGGCCTGGCTACCGGACGGGCGTGCGGTGGCGGTCCTGGACCGGTCCACCTGTACCGACTGCCCGGTGCCCGCCTACCCGCGTACCTGGACGCTGGCCGCCCGGTCGATCGTCGACGGCGCACCGCAGGCCGGCGCAGCGTTCCCGCCGCTGCGCTCCCGCACGTTCGTTCAACTGCTCGGCTGGCGCTCGGCGGACGAGGCGGTCGCACTGGCCGGTGTGCCCGGTCCCGAGGCGGTGGACCGGCCGGAGGACCACGACATCGCCTGGGGCCCGTATCACGAGCCGGGAACGGACCGGGTGGAACTCGTGGTGCTGCGCCGGGGAGCAACGGCGCCGGAGGTGCTCTTCCGCACTCCGGAGGGCATCACCGACCTGACGGTCGCCGCCGACCTGGCGATCGACGGCGCGGTACGCGGGTCCGGCCGCCCCGACCACGGGCCGCTGCCGTTCTGGCTGCTCGCCGTGGGGTTCGTCGTGGTGCTCGTGGTGGCCCTGCCCGTGCTGACGCTGCTGCGGCGCTTGCGCCGTCGACGACTCGGCTGGCACGCCCGCGCCGCCCCCTGATCCGGCCGGCACTTCAATAACAGCTCAGCACCCTAGGCAAGGGAGCTCCCTGCCAGTTGCCGTCAAGGCTGGCGGTGCGGGCCACCCAGTGACTCGGTGACGACCACGAGCTGTCGTCGCTGCGGCAGAATGCCGTTGGGAGGTCGCGATGGACATCAGGGTCTCAGCAGCGGATGAGCCTGCGGAGGCTCGGCCTGGCGTCGAGCGATTCAACACCCTCAGGGAGGTCGAGGCTCGAATTCGCGAACTGGCGGGTGGTGCGTATTCGGTCCTCACCGTGCACAGCCCAAAACGCAAGGCTCCGGACCCGGCCCGCCTAGCCACCTATCTCGACTGGCTGGCCGCCGGCTCGTCGTGGCGGACGATCCTGCCGCGATCGGTGCTGGCCACGCCGGGCTACCTGGACTACTCTCTCGTGCTGCACCGGGCCGGCGACCTCCATCGCGTCGCAGACGTCCCCGTCCAGCAGATGGTCATCATCGACCGCACCTACGCGTTCGTGCCCGCCGTCCCAGACACCTACGCCGCTGCCGCGCTTCAGCTCACCGAGCCCGGTGTGGTGGCCGCCCTGGCCGACCTCTTTCAGCAGGCGTGGGACCGGGCGACCGATCTGGAACTGGCCTGCGAATCTCAGCCGACCGATGAACAGCGGCAAGTTCTGAGCCTGATGTCCAGTGTGGACAAGGATTCGGTGGCGGCACGGCGAATGGGCGTATCGCTGCGCACCTATCACCGCCACGTGGCTCACGTCATGTCCCGACTCGGTGCTGCCAACCGTTTCCAGGCCGCCGCACGAGCCAAGGAACGGGGCTGGATCTGAGGACTGGGACGCCTGGTGCGGCTGGAGTAACTAGTGTCAAAGCGCAACCGGTTGTGCCGCCGCACCGGGATGGGTACATCTTCACATCGCGGCCGGACGACCCGCAGCCCCGTGGCGACACGATCACCGGTCGCCGTCACAGCGTCGCGTCGGGGTCCGGCCCGACGTCCGCCGCCGGCAGCGTCACCGTCACCTCCAGGCCGCCGCCCGGTTGCGCGATCGCGTTGACCGTGCCGCCGTGCGCGTCGCAGACGGCCCGCACGATGGAGAGCCCGAGTCCGGAGCCCCGGGCGCCGGTCCGCTCCCGACCGCCCCGCCGGAACGGCTCGAACAGCCCCGGCACGTCGGCCTGGTCCACCTCGAAACCGGTGTTGCCCACCACCAGCCAGGACCGCCGGCCGTCCGACCCGGTCCGCACCCAGAGGCGGCCGTGCAGGTGGTTGTAGCGGACCGCGTTCTCGATGATGTTGCCGGCGAGCCGGTCGAGGAGCCCGGGGTCACCGACCACCGGCGCCGATTCCAGCGACGTCTGCACCCGCAGGCCGATGCGCTCGACCTCCCGGCGTACCGCTGTCAGGGCGTTGGCGGTGGCGGCGGCCAGGTCGCACTCCGTCCGCCGGGCGAGGCGGCGGCCGGCCTGCGCTTCGCTGCGGGCCAGCACCAGCAGCGCGTCGACCAGCCCGTTGGCGCGTTCGGAGGCGTCCCGGACCACGGTGGCCATCCGGCGGTACTCGGCCGGGTCCGCCTCGTCGTCGCTGAGCGTCACGTCGATTTCGGTACGCATCACGGCGAGCGGAGTCCGCAGCTCGTGCGAGGCGTTGGCGACGAACCGCTTCTGCGCCTCGAAGGCGGCGGTGATCCGGTCCAGCATCGCGTCGAAGGTCTGCGCCAGCTCGGCGACCTCGTCGTCCGCCCCCGAGTATCCGATGCGCTGGTCGAGGGTGGTCTCGCCGAGCCGCCGGGCGGTGGCGGTCACCTGGTGCAGCGGCCGCAGCGCCCGCCCGGCGACCGCGTACGCGCCGGCCACGCCGACGACGCCGAGCGCCAGCAGCGCGGCGAGGCCCTTCGCCAGCAGCTCCCGGCTCGCCGCGTCGACCAGTTGCCGCTGCCACTGCGCGGCGTCCAGGGACCGGCCGTCGGCCAGCACCACCGTGGTGCCGGGGAGCAACTCGTCGGTGGGGCGCAGCGCGTCGCGGACCAGCAGCCACGCCAGCAGCACCAGGATGGCGCCGGCGCCCACCAGCAGGACGCCGTTGAGCAGCGTGAGCCGCAGTCGCAGGGTGGGCCGCAGCCGGCGACCGCGCGTCATGACGCCGCCTCGGCGACGCGGTAGCCCGCCCCGACCACGGTCTCGATCAGCGGCGGATCACCGAGCTTCTTCCGCAGCGTCATCACGGTGACCCGGACGATGGTGGTGAACGGGTCGGTGTTCGCGTCCCAGACCCGTTCCAGCAGCTCCTCGCTGGAGACGACGGCGCCGCGCGCCTTGAGCAGTTCGCAGAGCACGCCGAACTCCTTGTTGGTCAGGTCGACCGGCACGCCGCCCCGGGTGGCCACCCGGCGGGCCGGGTCGAGCACCAGGTCGGCCACCTCCAGCACCGGCGGGGCGGCGGGGGTGGCGCGCCGGCCGAGCGCCTGCACCCGGGCGACCAGTTCGTCGAACGCGAACGGCTTGGGCAGGTAGTCGTCGGCGCCCAACTGCAACCCCTCGACGCGGTCCGCGACCGTCCCGCTCGCGGTCAGCATCAGCACCCGGGTCAGCGCACCCGAGGCGGCCAGCTCGGCGCAGATCTGGTCACCGTGCACGCCGGGCAGGTCCCGGTCGAGCACCACCACGTCGTACCGGGTGACGAAGGCCATCTCGTGGCCGCTGTCGCCGTCGTACGCGACGTCCACCGCCATGCCGCGCTTGCGTAACCCCCGCGCGATCGCGTCGGCGAGGTTGCGTTCGTCCTCGACCACCAGTACCCGCATCCCGGCCTCCTCGCGCCCGACCACCCGACAACCTAGTGCCGGCCGCCAAGCCCTGGTCCGCGCCGGTCCCGGTTGCAGAAAACCTTCGGCGTACGCGATGCTGCCGGCAACGAGCAACGGAACGGTGGTGCCATGACCGACACGGCGGGACGGGACGTCGCCTACCGGAGCTTCCGGTTCCCGGCCGACCTGCACCTCGGCACCGCCACCGGGCTGCGCGGCACGGACCGGGGCCTGGTGCTCGACGGCGGGGCCGACCGCGGGTCGCACCGCCGCCCGGACGGCCGGGTCCGGCGGTACGCCGCCGGGAGCTGGACCTCACCGCCGGTGCCGACCGGGTTCGGGGTCCGCGAGGTGGTGCCCTCGTGGACGGCGGACACCCCGGGCGACGGCTGGCTCCGCATCGAGCTGCGCGGCTGGCACGACGGCGCGCCGGCCACGAGGTGGTACGTGCTGGCCGAGTGGGCCGCCGACGACCACGCCGTCCGCCGCACCTCGATCCCCGGGCAGCGGGACGCGGTGGCCACGGTCGACACCGACACCCTGGTGCTGTCCACCACGGCGACGGGCTGGCAGCTCCGGGTGACCCTGCTCCGACCCGACGACGCGGTGGCCGGGCCGGTCCTGCGTACCGTCGGCGCGGTCGCGACCGGCCCGGCGTCCCCACCGTACGACGGTTGCCCGGCACTGGACGGGACGGGCGTCCCCGGGCCGGCCTGGGGCACCGTGCTCGACGTCCCCCGCTACTCCCAGCGCGTCCACGCCGACACCCACCCCCAGTGGGCCGGCGGCGGCGACTCCTGGTGCAGCCCGACCTGCACGTCGATGGTCCTCGCGTACTGGGGCGCGGAACCGGCGCCGGAGCGCTACGCGTGGGTGACGCCGCCCGACCCCCGGCCGGTGGTGGTGCACGCCGCCCGGCACTGCTTCGACCACGCGTACGCGGGCACCGGGAACTGGCCGTTCAACACCGCGTACGCCGGGGTGCACGGAATGGACGCGTTCGTCACGCGGCTCCGGTCACTGACCGAGGCGGAGGCGTTCGTCGCCGCCGGTGTCCCGCTGATCGTCTCCGCCTCGTTCCGCGCCGGGGAGGTCCCCGGGCTGGACTACGACACCGCCGGGCACCTCGTGGTGCTCGTCGGGTTCACCGCCGGCGGCGACCCGGTGCTCAACGACCCGTACGCCCCGGACGACGAGGGCGTACGCCGCATCGTGGGCCGCCACGCGTTCGCCCGGGCCTGGCAGTCGGGCAGCGGTGGAGTCGCGTACGTCGTCCGCCCGCCCGAGGTGCCGCTGCCGGTGCCGCCGGCCCAGGCCAACTGGTGAGTCAGCGGCGCAGCCGCCACAGCCCGATGGAGCTGTCGGGCCGCCGGCACAACACACCGCCGACAATCGCGTGGCAGTCGCCGGACGCCTCGGGTAGCACGTCGAGCACCCGGACGATGGCCGCCGCCGCGTCGATCTCGGCGACGAGCAGCCCTCCGGCCGGGTGGGGACGGACCGCGAGCAGCCGGCCGTGACCGGGCTCCTGCTGGGCGAACTCCCACCTGCCCAGCTCTGCCCGGACCCGGCCGGTGACCGGGTCGAGCACCGCCAGGTCCGCCGGCCCGGTGCCCGTACCGGGGACCCGGACGACGACCAGCCGCCCGGGAGCCGCCCACATCGTGTCCCAGCCCGGCCGGGTCCACAGCGGACGGCCGGTCGCCGGGTCCACCGCCCACAGCGTCCCGGACCGCGTCTGGCCGCAGATCACGCCACCGCAGTCCAGCACGAGCGACGCGTCCGGCACCGGCGCCCGCCACCGGCGGTCCAACCGGTCGACCCCGTACGCGGTCATCACCGGAGGCGTACCCCCGATGGTCACCAGCAGGTCCCCCACCATCTGCGTGGAACGGTACGGCCGCTCGGCGGTGGACCACAGGTCGGCCGCGACGAGGACAGCGCCGGTGACGGCGTCCCGCACCTCGACCCGTCCCCGGGGATCGCTGAGGAGCACCCGGTCCATTCCGTCGGGGGTGAACCGGTACCCGACCTCTCCCGCCGGCACGTCGACCGTCCACCGCGGCGTACCGCAGCAGGGGTCGACGGCCCGGAGGGTGCCCCGGCCCTCCCGGCTGAAGTCCTCCAGCAGTAGGCCGCCGCCGCTCACCCCCAGCGCCGCGCCGGGCTGCTGCCAGCGGTACGCCCCGGTCGCCGCGTCCAGCGCGACGGTGACCGTGCCCCGGCCCTCGGGCGGCACCTCGTACCCGCTGATCAGCAGCAGGTCGTCCGCCCGAGCGGACACACCCCAGAACCGGCCGTCCACCGGCAGCGGCGCCCGCCACGCCGGTTCACCGCCGGGCAGCCGGTACGCCGCCATCGACCGCGGCGTCCGCTCTCGGCTGGGCGGGTCCACCACGAGCAGCAGGTTCCCGGCGACGAGCCGGTCGACCCCGAGCCGGGCCGGCACGACGACGGCGACCCGGCCGGGCGGTGGGGTGGCGGCGGCAAGCGTGAGCAGGGCGAGCAGCAGCACCGCGAGGAAGCCCGGCAGCCGGTTGGCGGGCGGCCGGGGCCGGCGGGCGGGCGGTTCGGGTCGCTCGGCGTCGCGCAGATCACCCAGGTCGATCAGGGTCATCCGACACCCCTTCCCGGCGGCCGTCCGCGCCGGATCCCGGCTCCGGCTCTGCCGGCGATGGAAGCGTATGCGCAACAGGTCCGTCCAGTCCGTCCGGTCCCGGCCCGTCGCACCGGCCCGCCCGCGTCACCCGGCGGCGCGGCACGAATCACCGTCCGGCAATCCGGCCAGGCGCGTACGGGGACGGCAATTCCGGCGGATCCCACCTGTACGATGGCGCGTCGTGGCTGTGCCGGTGGTTCACCCCTCGTTGAAGACCGTTACCGAGCCCGCCGCGGCGCCGTCGTCGCGCGGGGCCCGGTGGCGGCCCGCCCGCGCCGACGTGCTGGCCGTCGGCGTCTACGTCGCGCTCGGCGTGCTGGTCTGCCTCAACTACTGGGTGGACGTGCAGAACCGCGTCTCCTCCCACCTGCCGACCGACCACAGTTGGTTCGAGTGGCTGTTCTCGCACGGGGCGTACTCGGTGCGGCACCTGGAGAACCCGCTCTTCACCAGCCGCCAGAACGCCCCGGACGGGGTCAACATGATGGCGAACACCTCGCTGCTCGGGGTGACCCTGCCGCTGGCGCCGCTGACCATGCTGGTCGGCCCGCAGGTGATGTACGCGCTCTACCTCGGCGCCGCGCTCTCGGCCACCGCCGCCACGGCGTACTGGGTGCTGTCGCGCCACCTGGTGCGGTCGCGGGCGGCGGCGTTCGTCGGCGGAGCGTTCCTCGGCTTCGCGCCCGGGATCGTGCACCACGCCAACGGCCAACCCAACTTCGTCTCCAACTTCCTGCTCCCGCTGATCGTGCTGCGGGTGATGCGGTTGGGCGAGCCGGGCCGGTGGCGGCGCAACGGCGTCGTGCTCGGCCTGCTGGTCGCGTACCAGATCTTCGTCAACGAGGAGATGCTGCTGCTGACGGCGCTGGCATGCCTGGTCGTCGTCGTCGCGTACGCGGCGATGCGGCCCCGGGCCGCGTGGCGGCAGGCGGGCACCTTCGCCGCCGCGCTCGGCACCGGCGGCGGTCTGGCGCTGCTGCTCACCGCGTACCCGATCTGGTTCCAGTTCAACGGTCCACAGTCCTACCGCGGTCTGCAGGGCGGGGTCTTCCACAACTGGGGCGAGGACCTGAAGGCGTTCGTCACCTTCCCCCGCGACACGATCGCCGGTGACGAGGCCGTGGAACGGACGATCGGGCTGACCGAGCAGAACACCTGGTTCGGCTGGCCGCTGGTCGTGCTGGCGGCGGTGGCCCTGGTGCTGCTGGCCGCCCGGTCCGTGACCGTCCGCATCCTGGCCGTGCTGACGGTGCTGTTCACGGTGGCGTCGCTCGGCCCGAAGATCCGCTTCGACGGCGTGGAGACCGGGACCGACGGCCCGTGGGCGTACATCCCCGACGACGTGCCGCTGGTCGAGATGATGATGCCGACCCGGCTGAGCCTGGTGGTGGTGGCCGCCGTCGGCGTCCTGCTCGCCGTGGCCTGGGAAGCGGTGTCCGGCGCCGGCCGTCCGCCGGTGCCCGCCCCCCGCACCGGCGAGGGCGGCCGGGCGACGCGACGGCGCTGGCTGCGCCCGATCGGGTACGCGGCCATCGCGCTCGCCGTCCTGCCGCTGTTCCCGCGTCCGCTGCCCGCCCAGCCGGTCGAGCCACCGCCGCACTTCATCACCGCGGGCGGCTGGCGCCCGTACGTTCCGGAGGGCCGGACGCTGGTGCCGGTGCCGATCCCGAGCAACGTGCACGGCCTGCCCACGCTGCGCTGGAGCGCGCTGACCCAGCAGGCCTTCCCGATCCCGGGCGGTTACTTCATCGGCCCCAACGAGAAGGGCGAGGGCGTCTTCGGCGCGCCGAACCGCCCGACGAGCACGCTCGTCTACACGACGATGGACCGCAACGCCACGCCGAACGTCACCGACGAGCACCGCCGGCAGGCGGTCGAGGACCTGCGGTTCTGGCGGGCCTCGGTGGTGGTCCTCGGCGCCCACCCCCGGGAGGCGGTGCTGCGCGACCTGATGACCGCCCTGCTCGGCCCGCCGCGGCGCGTCGACGACGTCTGGCTCTGGGACGTCCGCCCCCTGGTGCGGTGAAAGGAAGGGCCCCCTGTTAACGCCTGCGGTAGTAAAAGGGTCCCTTCCTAACGGCGCCGCGCCGCGTCAGCCGATTAGCGGCCGAACGTCCCACACCCACGCGCCGCCGACCTCGCGGCCCGGCCCGAGCAGCGCGTCGAGCGTGTGCTTGACCGGGTAACCCAGGTGCAGTCCACCCTGGACGACCACGGCGGCGCGCCAGTGCCGCAGGTCCTCGACCGCCTGCCGGCGCTCGACGTCGGTCACGGCCGGCATTTCGCCCGTCTCCGCGACCCGGCGCAGCAGCACCGACGTGGGACGGTCCGGGGCGCCCCAGCGGGCGGTCGGGTCCTCCGCCGCGGTCGGGCCGATGAAGAACCCGCCGGGCGCGTCGAAGGCCAGCCCGGTGCGCGCCGACCAGAGCATTCCCGGGCTCGCCCCGGCGCCGGTCACCGGCGGCACGGGCACGACGGTCCGGCCGGGCGGGACGTACGCCCGCCAGCCGCCGTCGGCGACGAAGGCCGGCACCGGCCAGACCGGCACGGTCCGGATCGGCGTGGGTGCCAGCGGAAGCAACGCGGCCGCGACCGCGCCGCCCCAGAGCAGCCGCACCGGCACGGCGGGCCGGCCGCGGGCCACCAACCCGGAGTTGGAGCCCCGACCGCCGGCCGGCTCCGGACCGCCGCCGGCCGCTCCCGCAGGGGCGTCGGACGGATCCGCGCCGCCGCCGGCCGGCACCGGGGCGCCGGCGGTGGCGGCGCGGACCCGATCCGTCGCGAGGGCGAGCAGGATGCCGAGCACCGGCACGCAGACCAGGGCCAGGCGGGCGGGCACCGCGAGGTCGAGCAGGGGTACGCCGACGAGCAGCCGGTACGGCCCGGGCAGCCCGGTCGCCTGGCCGTCGAGGCGTACCTCGGTACCGAGTGACAGCAGCGCGAACAGCACGCCGCAGACGGCGAGTGCCCGGACCAGCGGCCGACGCCGGAGCCAGACGACGGCGACCACGGCGAGGACCAGCAGGCCCGGCCCGAAGAAGGAGTTCTCCTCGGTGGGGTTGGGGGCGAGCAGCCCGGGCAGGTACTCGTCGCCGAGGACGGTCTGCCGCGCCGAGGCGGTGTAGGAGGCCAGGTCCAACTTGAACGTGTCGGCGTGGAACGGCATCCCCTGGTAGCTGCCCGGGCCGGCGAACTGGAACCACAGCGGGTACGCCAGCAGCGGCGCCGCCACCGCCGTGCCCACCCCGAGCCGGCCGAGCAGTGCGGGCGCCGCCGCCCGGGCCGCGCGCCGGTCCGCGGCGGCGTACGCCAGTACGAACACCCCGGCGGCGAGCGCGAGGAAGAGCAGCACCTCCTCGCCGAGGAACGCCTGGTACGCCACGAGGAGACCGAGCCACACCCCGGGCCGGACGACGCGGCGGCCGTCTGCGGGGAACACCGCCGCCAGGATCGCGGGCACCAGGAACTGGGCCGCCATGTGCAGGTGCGCGCCCGCGTGGGCGACCATGCCGGGGGCGAAACCGCAGACGAGACCGCCCAGCGCCGCGGCCACCCGGGAGTCGACGAACCGGCGCCGCAGCAGCACGTACCAGGCGGTGGCGGTGCCGGCGAGGCAGGCCGCTACGGCCACCAGGAACGCCACCTGCGACCCGAGGAACAGGGTCACCGGGGTGAGTGGCACTCCCAGCCCCAGCACCGAGGTGTTGGCCATCAGGTTGACGCCGTCCGGGGCGTTGAGCGCCGTGGCGTACAACGGGTTCTCCCCGTCGACCACGGCCCGCGCCGCACGGGCGAGCATCCACTCGAACAGGATCTGGTCGCCGGCCTGGTGGAACAGCCGGTCCGGCCGGCCCCACTGCCGCGCGGTGAGCAGCGCCGCGAGGGCGACGTAACCGGCGACCACCAGGGCGTCCGGGATCCACGAGGGCAGCCGCGAGCGCCCGTCCGGTCCGGTGCGGGCGGGGGTCCACACCGGCAGCCGGGGACGTCCGTCCGGTCGGGTGTCGGCCGTGGTGCGGACCGACATCAGGCCGTCGCGTCGGTCAACGCGCGGACGTCCCAGACCCAGACGTCCAGCTCCCGGCGGCCCGGGCCGACCAACTGCTCGACGGTCTGGCGCAGTGGCTCGACATGGTGCTGGTCCATCGGGAGCACCAGGATCGCCGCCCGCCAGTACCGCAGGTCGTCCAGCGAGCGCCGGCGCTGCCGGTCGTCCAGCTTCGGCGTACGCCCGGTGGTGGCGACCTCCTCCAGCAGCTGCCCCATGCCGCTCGGCCGGCCGCCGAAGCGACCCGGGTCGCCGGTGTTGCCGTTGCGCGGGGCCAGGAAGTAGCCACCGGGGATCTTGAAGTCGAGGTTCGTCGCGGCGGCCCAGCGCATGCCGTGGGTGTTGCCCATGTTCGGCACCGGGATCGGCACCAGCGTCTGGTCCGGGCCGACGTAGCCGCGCCACCGGTCGGCGGTGATGAAGTCGGGCACCGCCGGTCGCGACGTCACCTGCAGGGGCATGGGCGCGATCGGCAGCAGTGCGAGGACCAGCCCGGCGGCGGTGAGTGTCCGCAGGGTACGCCGTTCCACCGGCAGCGTGCGGGAGCGCTCGACGGCGAGCGCGAGCAGCAGGCCGACGACCACGGAGGTGATGAGCCCGAACCGGGTCGGCACGACCGCGTCGAGCAGTGGCAGCCGGACCAGCCACTCCCAGGGCCCGACGGCGATCTCCCGGTCCCACCACGAGACCCGCTCCCCGAGCGACAGCACCGCGAAGAACACCCCGGTCACCGCGAGCGCCCGGACCACGACCTCGTTCCGCAGCCAGAGCACGATGCCGACGGCGATGAGGGCGAGGCTCCACCCGAAGAAGGCGTTCTCCTCCGAGTAGTTCGGGGCGAGGTTGACGTTGGCCCGCTGGTGGCCGCCGAGGGTCGGCGACCCCTGGGCGACGAAGGCGGCGATGTCGTTGCCGTAGTCGCGTACCGCGTCACTCAGGCCGTGGTACGCCATCGGCCCGGCGAACTGGACGTACAGCGGGTACGCCAGCAGCGACCCCGCCACGGCGGTGCAGGTCGCGAGCGCCTTCAGCAGGGGACGCCAGGCCGCCGACCACAGCGCCGGACGCTGGGCCACCACCGCGAGCAGGAACACCCCGCAGGCCAGGGCGGTGAAGAGCAGGATCTCCTCGTTGATGAACGCCTGGACGGTCACCAGCAGGGCCAGCAGCGCCCCGTCGCGGTACGGGCGGCGCGAGCGGGTGATGACCAGCACCCGCCACACGATGAACGGCAGCAGGAACTGGCTGATGATGTTGGGGTGCCAGTTGGCGTGCGACAGCATCGCCGGCGAGAACCCGCAGAACCAGCCGCCGACGGCCGCGCCCAGGCGACTGTGGACGACGTGCCGGGAGAGCACGACGTACCAGGCGGTGGCGGTGCCGGCGAGGGCGAGCGTCACCAGCAGCACGAACGTCACCGCCGGGCCGAAGAGGAGGGTCACCGGCACCATCGGGATGCCGAGCGCGAGGATGGCCGTGTTGGCCATCAGGTTGACCCCGTCCGGGTAGTTGAACTGCTCGGTGAAGAACGGGAACTCGCCGTGCAGCACCACGCGTACCGAGTGGGCCAGGAAGAACTGCACCTGGGCCGGGTCGCTGCTGTAGAGCGCGGCCACCCGGCCGGCCGGGTCGGCCCAGATCCGGCTGGTCACCCACAGCGCGGCGAGCAGGAACGCACCGACCACCGCGAGGTGCTGCCGGCGGGGCGTCCACCGCGGCAGCCGGCGGAGCGAGGGGAGAACGGAAGCGGGCGTCGGCGCCGGTGCGGTCACGGAGGGCGTACGTCCGTTCACCGTGGCGCCGTCGGCGCCGGCCGCGCCGTCCACGTCGGGGGCGAGTGGATCGGGGCCGGCCGGGGCGGCGGTTTCCCGGTCGGGCTCGGCGCGGGTGTCGGCAGGCGTCACAGTCGGCGGAGTCTACCCGAGCGGGTAAATTCACACCAAAGTCACCGGAGGGTCCCATGTGGGCGGTGAACGGGCCGGGCGCGGCATCTCGTACTATGGCGCTTCGCAGACGATGGTCGAGGCGGACGAGGGGGCGGAAAGGTGGCTCCAGCTCGCCGGCCCGGCAGGACGGTCGCCGCCCTGCTGGCCCTGCTGACGACCGTGACCGCCTGCGGGCCGGTCGCCGACCGGCAGCCGGGCGACCTGCGGGCGGGCTACGACAGCCGGGACGGCTCGCTCACCGTCTGGCCGGCGCGGGGCGCCCTCGCCGGGAACGCGGAGATGACGGCGGCCGTGACCGCCGCGGTCCGCGACTGGCGGTCACCCGTCGACGACCGGGTGCACCTGCCCTCCTCCGGTGTCCTCTGGGCCGGTGAGGTCGACGGCGCGCCGCTGGCCCTGGTCGCCGCGAGCGTGCCGGGCGAGAGCGCCTCGTGGCTGCTCCAGGTCACGGCGCGGGACGGGCGGTACGCGGTCACCCACGCCACCGAGTACACCGATCCCGGCTACCTGGTCTACTCGGACGTGCTGCCGGTGCGCACCGCCGAGGGGCGGCGCTACCTGGTGTCCGCCCGGGTCCAGCGGGTGCTCGGCCCGGACGGCCGTGCTCTCGCGGTCACCGACGGCCTGAGCGGGCCGGTCGGCGTGCCGGCCTGCGCCGCGGTGCCGGTGACGGCCACCCTGCGCGCCACCGAGTCGCTGCCCCGGGGCCGGGCCACCGACCGGTTGCTCGACCTCGGCACCGGCACGGAGGCACCGCGGTACCCCCTGGTACGCGACGAGGCCGGCTCCGGCCGGCGCGCCCTGGCCGGTCTGGACACCTGTTCGCTGGCCGGCGAGGACGGCCCGTTCGGCAGTGTCCGGCGGCGGGTCGGCGACCGGGAATCCCGGGACTCGGTGCCGGCGTCCTGGCCGATGGCGAAGCTGGCCGTCCGCACCGTGGGCGAGCTCGCGGTCGGCGGCGGCCAGCCCGGCGAGGTGCAGCAGCTCACCTGGGAGACGGCCGACGGCACGATGACGGCCGTGGTGTACCGGCCGGCCGGCGGCACGCCGGTGGCGTCACCCGCCGACCGGGCGGCGCCGTTGCAGGCGTACGTGCTGCCGCTGCCCGGACGGCCGCTGGCCGTGCTGACCTGGCGGTCGAACCGCGAGACCTCGCTGTCGACCCCGCCGGGCACGCCACGCCTGGTCGACCGCCCCGGCCTGGCGGTCCTTCCCCTCGGCGCGGACCGCCTGACGGTCAGCCTGGCCACCGCCGACAAGACCCACTACCGCTCCCTGACCGCCCCCGGTTAGCGGCGACGGCGGGCGGCCCCGGGTGGGGCGCCCGCCGTCGGGAGAGCCAGGATCAGTTCGGTGCCGCGGCGTCGTCCGTGGCGACGACCGGCTCGACGGGCTCGACGTCGAGCCGGGAGATCCAGCCGGTGACGTCACGGGCCACGTCCTGGGCGGTCAGGCCGAGGTCGGCGAGGATCTGCGCGCGGGTGCCATGCGGGTGCCACGCGGCCGGCACACCCAGGTCCTTCAGCGGCACCTGGACGTCGGCGTCCCGCAGCGCCTGAGCGAGCGCGTCGCCGACGCCGCCGACCCGGACGCCGTCCTCGACGGTGACCACGAGCCGGTGCGCGGCGGCCAGCTCGACCAGTTCGGCCGGGACCGGCCGGACCCAGCGCGGGTCGACCACGGTGACGCCGTAGCCCTGCTCGGCGACCCGGGTGGCCACCTCCATGCCGAGCTGGCCGAAGGAGCCGACCGCGACGAGCAGCACGTCGGTGCGCGGCGACTCGGCGAGCACGTCGACCGGCCCGACCCGGCGCAGCGCCGGCAGGTCGGCGGCGACGGCGCCGGTCGGGAAGCGGACGATGGTCGGCCCGTCGTCGACGGCGACCGCCTCGCGCAGTTCCTCGCGGAGCGTGGCGGCGTCCCGGGGGGCGGCGATGCGCAGGCCCGGCACGACGCCGAAGACGGACATGTCCCAGATACCGTAGTGGCTCGGCCCGTCGGGGCCGGTGATCCCGGCGCGGTCGAGCACGAAGGTCACCGGCAGCCGGTGCATCGCCACGTCCAGTAGGACCTGGTCGAACGCCCGGTTCAGGAAGGTCGCGTAGACGGCCACCACGGGGTGCAGGCCGCCCATCGCGAGGCCGGCGGCCGAGGTGGCGGCGTGCTGCTCCGCGATGCCAACGTCGTACACCCGCTCCGGGTGCTTGCGGGCGAGCTTGGCGATGCCGGTCGGTTCGGCCATGGCGGCGGTGATGCCCACCACGTCGGGCCGCTCGTCGGCGATCGCGACCAGCTCCTCGCCGAAGACGTGCGTCCACTTCACCGACGGCGCGGCGACCAGCTGACCCGTCTCGACGTCGAAGGCGCCACCGGGGCCGTGCAGGCAGTCCGCCTCGTCCTCCTCGGCCGGGCGGTAGCCGTACCCCTTGCGGGTGACCGCGTGCACGATCACCGGGCCGCCGAAGTTCTTCGCGGCGCGCAGCGCGCCCTCGACGGCGGCGACGTCGTGCCCGTCGACCGGGCCCACGTACTTGATGCCGAGGTCCTCGAACATGGCCTGCGGGGCGACCGCGTCCTTGATGCCCCTCTTGACCGCGTGCAGCACCTCGTACATCGGCTTGCCGACCAGCGGGGTCGAGCCGAGGGCCTCCTTGACGGTGTCGAGCACCTTCTCGTAGCCGGGGTTGAGCCGCAGCGAGGAGAGGTGGTCGGCGAGGCCGCCGATGGTCGGCGAGTACGACCGGCCGTTGTCGTTGACCACGATCACGAGGGGGTTGCCGGCGGTGGCGATGTTGTTCAACGCCTCCCAGCACATGCCGCCGGTGAGCGCGCCGTCACCGACCACGGCGACCACCGCGCGCGACTCGCCGCGCAGGGCGTACGCCTTGGCGAGGCCGTCGGCGTACGACAGGGCGGTGGAGGCGTGCGAGTTCTCGATCAGGTCGTGCTCGCTCTCGGCCTGGTTCGGGTAGCCGGAGAGCCCGCCGCGCTGGCGCAGCTTGTCGAAGCCGACCTGCCGGCCGGTGAGGATCTTGTGCACGTACGCCTGGTGGCCGGTGTCGAACAGGAGCCGGTCCCGGGGGGAGTCGAAGACCCGGTGCAGCGCGAGGGTCAGCTCCACGACGCCCAGGTTGGGGCCGATGTGACCGCCGGTGCGGGAAACCTTGGCGACCAGGAAGTCACGGATCTCGGCGGCGAGGATGCCCAGCTGCTCGGCGGACATCCGCTTGACGTCCTGCGGACCGCGCACGGCGGCCAGCAGCCCGGCGTGGTGGGCCGTGTCCTGTTCAACACTCATGACCGGAGAGTCTATCGGCCTCGCGACACTTCGCAGCTCCGCCGGGATCCTCGCAGGTCGGCGCGGGGCGCGGCGACGCCCGCGCGGTCGTCGCCCTGAGCGCCGGGTCAGGTGCGCACCCGCAGCGCACGCGGTGGCCGGGCGGGTTCTGCGCCGTACGCGGGGCCGGCGGGCGTCCAGGAGCCCAGCACGGCGGCCCGGGTGGCGCCGGTCACCGACGGCAGGGCGCCGGGCAGCCCGTGCCAGGAGAGCCAGCCCAGGAGGGCGAACGCGTACGCCTCCTTCGCCTGCGCCGGGACGCCCAGCTCGTCGGTGGTTCGCAGCCGCCACCGGCCCGCCCCGAGCGCGGCCAGGCGGGCGGTCAGTGTGGGATTGCGCACTCCCCCGCCGGCCGCGACCACCTCGACGACACCGTGCCGGTCGCACTCGGCGGCGACCACCCGTGCGGTCAGCTCGGTGAGCGTCGCGAGCAGGTCGTCGACCGGCACCGGTTCGCCGAGGGCGGCGAGCCGGTCGTCCAGGTAGCCGGCGTGGAACAGCTCCTTGCCGGTCGACTTCGGCGGCGGTGCCGCGTAGTACGGCTCGGCGAGCAGCAGGTCCAGCAGGCCGGTGTGCACGCGACCGGCCGCCGCCACGGCGCCGTCGAGGTCGCACGGCCGGCCGAGGAAGCGGCGAGCGGCCGCGTCGAGCAGCGCGTTGGCGGGCCCCACGTCGTACCCGAGGACGGGCGCGCCCGGCGCGACCACCGTGAGGTTCGCGATGCCACCCAGGTTGAGGGCCGCGCGCGCGGTCTGCGCCGGGTCCGGTGTCCCGGCGTCGCCGGGCCGTGCCGCCGGCGCCGGCGCGAGCAGCAGGGCGTCGAAGGCCGGCACCAGCGGCGCGCCCTGACCACCGGCCGCGACGTCCGCCGAGCGCAGGTCGCTGAGCACGGGTACGCCCACCCGGGCCGCCACCCGCGCCGGCGCGCCCAGCTGGAGGGTGCCCCGGACCACGCCACGGTCGACCCAGTGGAAGACCGTCTGCCCCGGCGACACGACCGCGTCGACGGCGCCGCCGGCCAGCTCCACGCCGACCGCCGCCGCCTCGGCGAAGACCTCGCCGAGCCGGTTGTCCAGCCGGCAGGCCGCCTCGACGGTGGTGGCCGCGGGCGGCAGCAGCGTCCCGATCTCGGCCCGCAGCCCGTCGTCGTAGTCGATGCCCCGGTGCCCGAGCGGTGTCAACCAGAGCGTGTCCCCGTCGAGCGTGAACTCGGCCGCAACCACATCCACCCCGTCATACGACGTCCCCGACATCAACCCGACGATGCGCAAGGAAGGGTCCCTTCTTAACGTCTGCGGTAGAGGAAGGGTCCCTTCCTAACATTCAGCCGGACGGCAGCAGCAGCCCGACCAGCTCCACGTGCTGCGTCATCGGGAACAGGTCGAAGCCACGCAGGTCGGCCAGCCGCCAGCCCAGCCCGGCGAAGGTGCGCACGTCCCGCGCGAAGGCGGCCGGATCGCAGGCCACGTACGCCACGGCTCGCGGGCCGGCGGCGGCCACCGCCCGCACCACCCGGGCCCCGGCCCCGGAGCGGGGTGGGTCGAGCACCACCACGTCCACCGGGCCGGTGACCCGCCGACGGGCCAGCACAGCCTCGACCCGGCCCGGCACGATCCCGACCTGGGGCAGGTCCCGCAGGTTCTCCCGGGCCGCGGTGACGCCCGCCCCGGCCGCCTCGACCAGCGTGACCCGCCCGTCCTCGCCGACCCGGCCGGCCAGCGCCGCGGCGAACAGGCCGGCGCCGCCGTACAGGTCCCAGGCCGTCTCGCCCGGCAGCGGCGCGAGCTGGGCCAGCACCGCCTCCACCAGGGTGTCGGCCGCCGCCGGGTGGACCTGCCAGAACGACGACGCGGGCAACGTCCACCGGCGGCCGGCGGCCTGCTCGCGGACCCGCTCCGGCCCGCTCACCGGCCGGGGCACCCCGTTGCTGAGGGCGGTCACCGCCAGGTCCCCGCCGGTCGAGGCGACCGTCTCGACGGCGTCCGCGTCCGGCCACCGGGTGCCGCTGGGCGTGAGCACCGGCAGGGTCTGGATCGCCGGGTGGGCGATCAGGCACCGGTCGATCGGCACCACCTCGTGCGAGCGGTGCTTGAGCAGGCCGGCACGGCCGGCGGCGTCGACCGCGTACCGGACCCGGGAGCGCCAGCCCAGCGGACCGCCCGGGAGCGGTGTGACCCGGACGGCCAGCGTGTCCAGCTCCGCGGCGGTCAACCCGCCGAGGCGGCTGAGCTGCTCGCGGACCACCGCCGCCTTCCAGTCGAGCTGGGCCTCCGGCGCCACGTGCTGGAGATCGCAGCCGCCGCAGCGGCCGGGTTTCGCGTACCGGCAGGGCGGCTCGACCCGCTCCGGGGCCGGCGCCAGCACCGTCACCGCGTCGGCCCGGACGAACCCCCGGTGCACCTCGGTGACCTCGGCCACCACGCGTTCCCCGGGCAGCGCGTGCCGGACGAACACCACCTGCCCGTCGACGCGGGCGACGCAGTGCCCGCCGGGTGCGACCGCCCCGACGGTCAGCTCGACCCGCTCGGCCTCCTCCAGCCCGCGGCCGCCGCCCGTCACCGGCTGCCCCCGCCGGCCGGCGCGTCGCCGCCGCCCGAGCGGCCGGAGCTCTCCCCGGGCGGGGCGGAGACCACCGGCGGGACGGTCGGCGGCAGGGTGCCGCGGGGCGCCACCCGGGGCCCGCGGGCCGGGGTACGGCTGAGCGTGGCGTCGAGGCGGTCCAGGTTCTTGTTCGCGGTCGAGGCGAGCTGCCACGGCACGCTGGTCACCATCACCCCGGGCTCGAAGAGCAGGCGCCCCTTGAGCCGCAGCGCGCTCTGGTTGTGCAGCAGGTTCTCCCACCACCGACCGACGACGTACTCCGGGATGAAGACGGTGACGACGTCGCGGGGCGACTGCCGGCGGACGTCGGCCACATAGTTGATGATCGGCCGGGTGATCTCCCGGTACGGCGAGTCGATCACCGTCAGCGGCACCGGCACGTTCCGCCGTTCCCACTCGGCCTGCAACTGCCGGGTGTCCTTGTCGTCGACGTTGACCGTGACGGCGGTCAGGCTGTCCGGCCGGGTGGCCTGCGCGTAGGCGATCGCCCGCAGCGTGGGCTGGTGCACCTTGCTGACCAGCACGACCGCGTGGTTGCGGGCGGGCAGCACCGGCCGCCCCTCGTCCGGGACCAGCTCGACCGCGACGCGGTCGTAGTGCCGCCGGATGGCCAGCATCAGCCCGTAGATGACCGCCATCGCCGCGATGGCGATCCACGCGCCCAGCAGGAACTTGGTGACCAGCACGATCACCAGGACGGTACCGGTCATCGCCATGCCGAAGCTGTTGATCGCCCGGGACCGGACCATCCGCCGGCGTGCCTCGGGGTCCCGTTCGGTCTTCAGGTGCCGGTTCCAGTGCCGGATCATGCCGGCCTGGGACAGCGTGAACGACACGAAGACGCCGACGATGTAGAGCTGGATCAGCCTGGTCACCTCGGCCTGGAAGCCGACGATCAGCACGATCGCGAAGACGGCCAGGAAGAGGATGCCGTTGGAGAAGGCGAGCCGGTCACCGCGGGTGTGCAGCTGCCGGGGCAGGTAGCGGTCCTGGGCGAGGATCGACCCGAGCACCGGGAAGCCGTTGAACGCGGTGTTCGCGGCCAGGAAGAGGATCAGTGCGGTGGCCCCGGCCACCACGAACAGCAGCACCGACCCGGAGCCGAAGACCGTCTCGCCGAGCTGCGTGGTCACCGTCTTCTGCACGTACCCCTCGGGGCCGGACACGATCTGCAGCACCGGGTCCTCGACGAACTGGAGGCCGGTCAGCCGGGACAGCCAGATGATCCCGACCAGCATGCTGACCGCGGTGGCGCCGAGCAGCAGCAGCGTGGTCGCCGCGTTGCGGCTCTTCGGCGCCTTGAACGCGGGCACCCCGTTGGAGATGGCCTCCACGCCGGTGAGCGCGGCGCAGCCGGACGAGAACGTGCGCAGCAGGAGGAACACCAGCGCGAAGCCGGTCACGCTGTGCTCGGCCTGGATGACCAGGTCGGCGCTCGGCGCGCGCAGGTCGTGGCCCAGCACGAAGATCCGGATCAGGCCGGTCAGGAGCATCGCGCCGATCACGATCACGAAGCCGTACGTCGGGATCGCGAAGGCCTTGCCCGACTCCCGGAGACCGCGCAGGTTCATCGCGCTCAGCAGCACCACCGCCGTGACCGCGACGCCCACCTTGTGGGTCGCCACGAACGGCACCACCGAGCCGAGGTTGGCCACGCCGGAGGAGACCGACACCGCGACGGTCAGGACGTAGTCGACCAGCAGCGCGCTGGCCACCCCGACGCCGGCGCGCGGCCCGAGGTTCACCGTGGCCACCTCGTAGTCGCCCCCGCCGGACGGGTAGGCGTGCACGTTCTGGCGGTAGCTCGCCACCACGGTCAACATGACCACGACGACCGCGAGGGCGACCCACGGCGAGAAGAGGTACGCCGACGCGCCCGCGATGGAGAGCGTCAGCAGGATCTCGTCGGGCGCGTACGCGACGCTGGAGAGGGCGTCGGAGGCGAAGACGGGCAGGGCGATGCGCTTGGGCAGGAGGGTGTGCTGGAGGCGGTCGGACCGGAACGGTCGACCGAGGAGCAGCCGCTTCAGCAGCGAGGTGGGTCTGGCCACAACCGCCAAGCGTACGACCACCCGGATCGGACCCGCAGGGGTAGCCGATCACGGAAGTGTGTACCAGCGGAGTACCGTCGGTCCGCGCCCGCCCCGGGAACGTGGCAGGCTCGCAGACGACCGCTCACCGGTCGGAGCGGGTGCGGACTCTGAGGAGGAACGCGGTGCATGTGGTGATCATGGGCTGTGGGCGGGTCGGCTCGACCCTCGCGCACAGCCTGGAGGTCCGCGGGCACTCGGTGGCGGTGATCGACCAGGACGCCGACGCCTTCCGTCGGCTCGGCCCGGACTTCGCCGGGATCACCGTGACCGGCGCCGGCTTCGACGGCGACGTGCTCCGGCAGGCCGGCATCGAACGGGCGGACGCGTTCGCAGCCGTCTCGAGCGGCGACAACTCCAACATCATCTCGGCGCGGCTGGCCCGGGAGACCTTCGGTGTCACGCGGGTGGCCGCCCGCATCTACGACCAGCGCCGGGCGCAGGTCTACGAACGCCTCGGCATCCCGACCGTGGCCACGGTGCGCTGGACGGCCGATCGGATGCTGCGGCACCTGGTGCCCGAGGGCACCGTGGAGATCTTCCGCGACGCGACGAGCACCGTGTCGATCGTCGAGGTGCCGCTCCACAAGGACTGGATCGGCCGGCCCGTGCGCGGGCTGGAGGAGGCGACGGGCGCCCGGGTGGCGTACCTCATCCGGTTCGGCATCGGCACGCTGCCCACGCCGTCCACCGTCGTGCAGGAGGGTGACCAGGTCTTCATGCTGGTCACCGACGACATCGTGAACACCGTCACCGCGGTGGCGGCGCGTCCGCCGGAAGGGGGGCAGTGACCATGCGGGTCGCCATCGCGGGCGCCGGCAACGTGGGTCGCTCCATCGCCCAGGAGCTGATCGACAACGGCCACCAGGTCATGCTGATCGAACGCCAGCCCAAGATGCTCCGCCCGGACCGGGTTCCGGACGCGGAGTGGGTGCTGGCCGACGCGTGCGAGCTCGCCAGCCTGGAGGAGGCCGACGTCGCCGGCTGCGACGTCGTCGTCGCCGCCACCGGCGACGACAAGGTCAACCTGGTGGTCTCGCTGCTGGCCAAGACCGAGTTCGCGGTCCCCCGGGTGGTCGCCCGGATCAACCGGGCCGAGAACGAGTGGCTCTTCACCGAGCAGTGGGGCGTGGACGTCGCGGTCAGCAAGCCGCGCGTGATGGCCGCCCTGGTCGAGGAGGCGGTCACGGTGGGCGACCTGGTCCGCCTGATGACCTTCCGGCAGGGCGAGGCGAACCTCGTCGAGATCACCTTGCCGCCGACCGCCCCGTACGTCGGCCAGCCGCTGCGGGACGTGCCGCTGCCGCGCGACTCCGCGCTGGTGGCGATCCTGCGGGGTAAGCGCGTGCTGGTGCCCAGCCCGGACGACCCCATCGAGGCGGGCGACGAGCTGATCTTCGTGTGCACCGCCGAGGTGGAGGACGCCGTCCGCGCGGTGGTGCTGGGTCCGGACAGCGTCGAGCGGACCCGCGAGTCCCGCTGACCGCCGGGGCTGCCCGGCTGTTCCGTCAGGGCACGGTCGGGCCGACCGTCAGGTCCGTCAGGGCACGCCGGGCCGACCGTCAGGCCGTCGGCGCGGCGACGACTCGTGGGTCACCCGCCGCACCGTCCAGACGGTGATCAGCAACAGCAGCACGTACGGCGGGTAGCCCAGCACCAGCCGGGCCACGCCCAGCGCGGTGTCCTGCTGGGCGAGGTAGAGGCCGGCCTGGACGCCGACCTTCGCCAGCCAGACCACGCCCCACAGCACGGTGAGCCCGGTGAACGTGCGCACCAGGCGGGGGTCCTGCCGCCAGTCGGAGCGGCCCTTGGCCACCAGCACCGACCAGATCCAGCCCACCAGGGGCTGCCGGATCGCCGCCGAGACCAGCAGCGCCACGCCGTAGCCGATGCCGTAGAGGATGCCGGGAAGGTAGAAGTCCCGTTCGTCGCCGGTCCGCCAGGCGATCGCGGCGCCGATGGCGATGCCGAACAGCCCGTTGACCGCGTGCCGGATCGGCCGCCGCTGCGCCAGCCGTAGGGCGGCGATCGCGACCGCCACCGCCACCGAGGCGATCACCGCCGGACGCAGGTCGCCGACGATGTTGGCCACCACGAAGACCACCACCGGGATGCTGGACTCCAGCAGGCCCCGCCAGCCGCCCAACTGGTCGGCCATCTGCTCGGCGATGGTCGGCAGCGGCTCCTCTTCGTCCGGCCCGGTGCCCGGCTGGGCCGCCCGGTGCTGTCCCGTCGTCATCGCGTGCCTTCCGTCCGGGTCACTTCGGCGGTTCCAACTCGTAGTACGGGTTGTAGATGACCTTGCGGTCGTCCCGCACGGCCACCCGGCCGCGCGCGGTCAGGTGCCGTCCGGGCTCGATGCCGGAGATGTGCCGCCGTCCCAGCCACACCAGGGTCACCACGTCGCTGCCGTCGTAGAGGTCCGCCTCCAGCGTGGGCAGGTTCGTCCGGGGGGTGTAGACCACCGTGCGGAGCCGGCCGGACACCGAGACCACCTCGCCCCGGCTGCACTGCCGGGCCGGCACACCGCCGTGCTCGGCGCTCTCCCGGCGCAGCTCCTGCGCCTCGATCTCCGCCTCGCTCGCGGTGAGCCGTCGCAGCATGCGCCGCAATGAACCCCGCCGCTCGTCGGTCGACATGACCTCCGCGTCACCCTTCCCACGCTGGCCCGGCCCGGGGCCGGTAGTGGACCGGCCCCGACGACGCCGGGACCGCTCCGCCAGCGTACGCCGACACGGCCGGCACCGGCGCGGGCGGTGGACGTCCGGCCGGGCCCGCGTCGCCGTCCCGGCGCGGCCGGCTGGGACCCGGGCCCGGGCGGCTGTCGCCTGGCCGGACCGTCGCCTGGACCTCGCCTCGGTTCGACGAGATCGGCCGGGCGGACCCTAGGCTTCCCGGGCCTCGCCGGCGGCGGCCGTGGCGGCGTCGCCCGGGCCGGCCTGCTCGGCGACCTCCCGGGGCAGCCGCAGCGGCAGTGGCTCGCGGACCGGCTTCGCCTCGTGGCCCCGGTCGACCACCAGGCCCTCCAGGCAGGTGGCCAGCGGGCCGGCCGCGGCCGGGTTGGTCGCCGCGTCGCCCTGGAAGACGCCGCGCACCATCCAGCGCGGCCCGTCGACGCCGACGAAGCGCAGGTCGGTGATGCCGTCCTGGGTGCGGACCCGGGCCTGCAACTCGGTGCCGTACTCGCCCTCGATCTCCTGGGCGGCGGCGCCGTCGTTGAAGAGGGACTGGCGGATCTCCTCACGCACCTCGTCCCAGATGCCCTCGCTGCGCGGGGCGGCGAAGACGCCGAGCTGGAGAGCGTTCTGCCCGTGGACGAGCACGACCTGCTGGATCACCCCCTGCTGGTCGGCCTGCACCCGCACCTCGACGTCGGGCACCGCGGGGATCTGCAGGCTGCCCAGGTCGAGTCGCTGCACCCCGGACGGCGCCTCGCTGGCGTCGTACGGGCCGCGCGCCGGAGCCTCCGGGATCACCGGTGCCTCCAGCTCGTTGGCGTCGCGGACCTCGGTCCGCTCGTCACGCGTGTGCCGCCCGGCACCGGCCCGCTTTCGGGAGAAGATCACTGCGCACACCCTCCGCTGTTCGCACTCACCCTGCCACCTCTTCCGTCCGTCCGCCCGCCCGTTGGTGGACCGGCCGCCGGTCGTACCGCGTCACGGCGCCCCGGCCGCCGGCCGCCGGCCGTCCGTTCCCGGTGCGGCGGGCGCCGGCACCAGGTTGGCGTGGCCACCGGTGGAGCCGTGCCCGCCGCTCCCCCGCCGGGACGCGGGCAGCTCCGCCACCGGCTGGAACTCCGCCCGCGC
Organism: Micromonospora sp. WMMD558; assembly: GCF_049315255.1. NCBI lineage: Bacteria > Bacillati > Actinomycetota > Actinomycetes > Micromonosporales > Micromonosporaceae > Micromonospora > Micromonospora sp. WMMD558. The sequence goes on from NZ_CP186061.1 coordinate 6,375,819, forward strand.
CACGCGCTGCACGACGAGCTGCGCGATGCGGTCGCCGCGGACGATCCGGGCCGGCGTCTCCCGATCATGGTTGATCAGGTTGACGAAGATCTCACCCCGGTAGCCGGCGTCGACCGTACCGGGCGCGTTGAGCACGGTCACGCCGAGCCTGGCCGCCAGCCCCGAACGGGGGTGGACCAGGCCCACGTACCCCTCCGGCAGCGCGATGGCCACGCCGGTCGGCACCAGGGCGCGGCCGCCCGGTGGCAGCTCGACGTCCGCGGCGGCCACCAGGTCCGCACCGGCGTCGCCGGGATGGGCGTACGCCGGGAGCGGCAGCCCGGGGTCGAGCTGGCGTACGGGCACGGGTACGACGTCGGTCACGGTTCCCCTCTTCCGTCCGGTTCCTCGGGTGACCCTGCCATCCTGCCCGGTCGCCGGCCCGTCGTGCGCCGTACCCTTCACCACGTGAGCGTGTCCCCGTCCCCGTCGTACGCCGAACGGCTGAGCCTGCCCTGGTGGCTCTGGGTGGGTGGGCTGGCCGTGGCCGCCCTGTTCGCCGCCGAGATCTGGATGGGTGCGCCCGGCGTCCGGGCGTGGCTGCCGTTCGTGGTGCTGCTGCCCGCCGCCGTGGCCGGCATGGCGTGGCTGGGCCGGATCCGGCTGGCCGTCCAGGAGGGCGAGCTGCGGGTGGACGACGCCCGCCTGCCGGCGCGCTTCGTCGCCGACGTCGTGCCGCTGGACGCCGCCGGCCGACGCGAGGTGCTCGGCGTGGGCGCCGACCCGCTGGCGTTCGTGGTGCAGCGGCCGTGGATCGCCGGTGCGGTGCAGGTCGTGCTGGACGACCCGGCCGATCCCACCCCGTTCTGGGTGGTGAGCACGCGCCGGCCGGTCGAGCTGGCGGAGGCGCTCCTCGCGGCCCGGGACGCCGCGGGGACCAGCCCCGCGGGGCGCTGAGCCGGCTCAGGGCGCCTTGGGCAGCGCCGGCGGCGGGCCGGGCAGGCTGCCGGCGCGGCGCCGGAGGTCGGTGCGGAGTTCGTCGGCCATCGTCCGGGTCGCCCGCCGGTTGAGGTAGCTCGCCACCGCGGCGCCGGTGAGGAACGGGCCGAGCGTGGTGAGGTTGCGGCCGAAGCGCCGGAGCAGGGTGTCGCGCAGCTCACGACGGGCCGCGGTGCCCAGTACGGCGCTCACGCCGACGCCCGGCATCATCGGGTTGATCCCCCGCTTCGTGGCCCACGCCTGCACGAGCGCCACCGACCGCTGGGCCCGGCCCGGCGGCAGCGGCACGCCGTAGACCTCGTGCAGCTCGCCGGTCAGCTTGAGCTCGATCGCCACCACGGCGACCGTCTCGGCGGCCAGCAGGACCGGCGCCGACAACAGGGTCGGGGTGATGGCCCACTCGACGGTCGCGACACCGCCCCCGGCCGCGCCGACGCCCGCGGTCGCCCGGGCGGCGTTGCGGATGAGGCGTTCGGCCAGTGCCTCGTCGTCCAGGTCCGGGAAGTGCCGGCGCAGGGTGGCCCGGTCCCGGACCGGCACGTGCGGGGCGATCTCGGCGACCGTGTCGACCATCCAGCGCACGGCCGCCTTCGGCTTGAACAGGTCACCGAGGTTGCGCGCGCGGGCCTGCCCGACCAGCCGGCCGAGCAGTTGGCGGCGACGCGCCGGCCCGATGTCGTCGGCCGTCAGCGCGGCGACGGTGGCCCCCAACTCGTCGCCGCCACCCGCCGATTCGCCTCCGGCCGCGGATCCGTCGGCGGCGCGCGCCGGGGCCGCGCCGGACGCGACGTCCCGCTCGTTCCGCTCGGTCATGGCACCGAACCTCCCCGGTGGACGCGCCGCCGACCTGGCGGCCGTTCCTCACGAGTCAAGCAGCTCCACCGGGCCGCCGCACGGCAACCGGAACGAGCGGCGGCCCCGGATGGGAGCCGCCGCCGGTGATGCCGCGTGCGGTCAGACGCACTCGCGGCAGATCAGTTCGCCGTTGCGCTCGACCGCCAGTTGGCTGCGGTGGTGCACGAGGAAGCAGCGAGCGCAGCGGAACTCGTCCTGCTGCATCGGCAGCACCTTGACCGTGAGCTCCTCGTCGGCCAGGTCGGCGCCGGGCAGCTCGAAGCTCTCCGCCACCTCGGCCTCGTCGACGTCCACGGCGCCCGACTGTGAGTCGACGCGCCGGGCCTTCAGCTCTTCCAGGCTGTCCTCGCCGAGGTCGACCTCGTCGCGACGCGGGGCGTCGTAGTCGGTGGCCATCGGTTTCACTCTCCCATGTCGATGTTGTCGCTTCCGGTTGTAACGCCGGACGACGTTGTTTCGGTTCCGCTGGCCGGCCACCACTTGTGTCGGTCACCCGACCCGACGTGCCGGGCCGGTGCCGCCAGAGAAACTTCCCCGGCGAGCGCGGTACCTTACCCCCCCTTTGGGCGTGGCATGTATACCGCCCTCGTGGCAGAGATGTACGCCCCCGCACGGCAAGTTGTTCCCAATGTGACTCAGGCGACACGAAGATAGGGGTAGTACTACCCGGTTCCCGGTCGGCGCGCCGGCATGTCCGCCTGTTTCCACGCGACGGCCGGACAACCGTTAACCTCAGCGGCGTACTCGACGGCCGGCCCGGTGGCCCGACCCGCCGCCGGCCGCCACCACCCACTGCCCGGGAGCGCCCTGATGAGCTTTGCGCGAGTGCGAGCACTCGTAGTGGTCGGCCTGCTGGGGGTGCTGGCGCTGGTCTTCGTGGTCGTCGCACTGGTACGTGACACGCAGAGTGAGGCGGGCATCGGCGGCGGCTGCCCGGAGGGCTGGCCGCGCGCGGACGTGACCCTGCGAGAGCGCAAGGACGTGAAGATCAACGTCCTCAACGGCACGGATCAGCCCGGCCTCGCCAACAAGGTCGCCGACGAGTTCCGCAACCGGCAGTTCCAGGTCAAGAAGACCGGCACCGGGAAGCAGATCGAGGACATCGCGGTCCTGCGGTACGGCCCGAAGGGTGTCGGTTCGGCGCACCTGCTGCGCGCGTACTTCCTGGACAACGCCGAGTCCGAGTACGACCCGAAGCGTACGGACGACACCGTCGACGTGGTGCTCGGCAGCGCCTTCCAGCAGCTGGCCACCACCACCGAGGTCAACCAGTCCCTGGGCGACCTCGGCTCGCCGGTGGCGCCGCCGGGTTCCTGCCCGATGCAGCAGAAGTGAGCTCCGGCACCGGCCGGCCGAGGCCGGCCGGCCGGCGTCAGGGGCCGCCGGCGGCGTCGAGGTCCGCCAGCCGGTCGTGCAGGGGCCCGAAGAGAGCCGGTGGCGCGGCGACGACCATGTCCGGCCCGGCCGCCGCGCCGCCCAGCCCGGCGACCCGCAGCCCCGCCTCGGTGGCCACCAGACCGCCGGCCGCGAGGTCCCAGGCGGCAAGCCCCTTCTCGTAGTACGCGTCGACCCGCCCCTCGGCGGCGAAGCAGAGGTCGATGGCGGCCGCACCGAGGCGGCGGATGTCGCGGACGTGCGGGATCAGCTCCGCCACCACCCGGGCCTGGTGGGCGCGGCGCTTCGGGTCGTAGCCGAAGCCGGTGGCGACCAGGGTCTGGCCGAGTTCGGTCTCGGCTGAGCAGCGCAGCCGTCGACCGTCGCGCCAGGCGCCGCCGCCGACCGTCGCCGTCCACTCCTCACCGGTGCTGATGTTGCGCACCACCCCGGCGACCACCGTGCCGTTCACCTCGGCGGCCAGCGACACGGCGCTGTGCCGGAGCCCGTACAGGTAGTTGACGGTGCCGTCGATCGGATCGATGATCCACCGCACCCCACTGCCTCCCTCGGCGGCCGCACCTTCCCCGTACTCCTCGCCGAGCACCTGGTCCTGCGGACGGAGCGTGGCCAGCGCATCGAGGACCTGTCGCTCGACCGCCCGGTCGGCAGCGGTGACGACGTCGGTGGCGGTGGTCTTGGTCGCGGCGACCGACACCCCCTCGGCGCGCATTCGGGACGCGGTGTCCGCCGCATTCCGCGCCACGTCGACGGCGATCGTGAGCAGTTCCTTCGGTGTCGGCACTGAACTAGTCAAACTTCCCCCTGCCCGCACACACGGGTGCGCGCGAATTGATGAGGACCAGCACGGAATCGTCTCCGCCGTCTCAGCGTCGCTCATCCTACGGTGCGGCCGAAGACTGGTCCGGCGAGAGCCGGACGACGCCAACGGGACTGGGGGCGCGCGTGCCTGTCAGCGGCGGCGCCAACGCGGACCGGCCACGGCCAATCGTCCACGGCCCCCACTTCTCCCGCCTCCACGCACCGTGACCACCGGCCGCGCACCAGCCGGACGCGTTCGCACCAACCGAATCTGAACTTGTGACCACAACTCAAAGCCGGGATGAAATGAACGGGTACGGCAACCAGACGAAAGATCTACAGCGAGGTGTGGTTCAACACCTGCTGCATTCCGCAGCGCAACGCCTTCACCGTCAAGGACCGGTACAGCGACGGCACTCGGATCAAGGTTTACTGGAGCGGCGCAAGGTATGGCAGTTACACCTTGCCGGACGGCGCGGGACGCGAGACGACCTTCAGCATCGAGCCCAACAACGTCACGCGCGCCGTTATTCACTGGAAGGCCTGCACTCTGGTCAGCGGTGGCGTTGAATGGTGCAACCCCCTCATGAACGATTACATCGACTGAGGCTCGGTAATCTGTCTGCTCGACCGTGATTTCAAACAAACTGACGCATTGCCTCGGCGCGGCCGCTCCGTGAACGGCGATAGTGGCCGCGCCGACGCGTCGTACCAAATGAGGGCAGTCGACGCGGCGCGATCGTCACGAATATCCGACGACAGTCGCGCCTGCCAAACCGGGGATCCCACCGCGTCCGGTGCGCCTGTCGAAATGCGCGTGCGGAGAGCGTTCGCGCGAAAGTGCCGCAGGATTCCGGCGCGACACCGGAGTCGACAGACCGGCCCCTGATTGTTGTCCCGGCAGGCGTCGTCCACGTGCCCGGCCGTTACGGCCGGGCTGTGACGTTGGTCGCGCCGACCGTCCCCGGCGACTGGGCCGATCCGGGACCGGGCAGCAAGGCAGGACCGCACGCACCGGGCGGAGCCCGCTCGTCGCCTCGCTGATCCACCTCTGCGGCGGCGTGGGCCACGCGGGTCGACAGGTCGTCGCCGGGTGCGGGGTCCCTGGCGCGGCGTCTCGCCTCGGGGTGGATTTCCGCTTTATGTGCGGATCGCATCCTTACCCACGCGCTGTCTGCACCGAATCGGCCACTTTCGCGGCCGGTACACCGTGCGCCGCCGGATGATCGCCGTGGACGGCGTTACAATTCACCCTGCCCACGCGCCACGGACCGCCAGCGACCGGCCGGCCCGGGACACGGGGGTCCCTCAACGACATCGCCCGGCACAAGCGCTCCGCCTCGCGCCGGACGACCCGGCCGTGCTCGCTCTTCGCCTCCGGAAGGTCATTCGTGACAGAACCCCGCCAGACCGGCGCCGACGTTCGCTCGCTCACCGACACCCTGATCGCGCACGCGCAGAGCGCCGGCGGTCAGCTCACGTCGGCCCAGCTCGCGCGCACCGTCGAGTCCGCCGAGGTGACTCCGGCCCAGGCCAAGAAGATCCTGCGGGCGCTCTCCGAGGCGGGAGTGACCGTCGTGGTCGACGGCTCGGCCACCACCGCACCCCGCCGCCGGGTGGCGGCCGCGCGTTCGGCCACCCCGGCGTCCCGGGCGACGACCGCCAAGACCACGAAGAAGGCCGCCGCTCCCGCGCCGAAGCAGGCGCCCGCCGCCGACGAGGCCCCGGCCCCGGCACCGCGGAAGGCCACCGCCCGCAAGGCCACCGGCACCACCGCCGAGGTGGCCGCCAAGGCGGCGGCGCCGGCCAGGAAGGCCACCCGGGCCACCAAGGCGACGGTGGCCGAGGCCGGCCCGGCGAAGGCCGCCAAGGCCGCCACCAAGGCCAAGGGCGAGACCGACGCCGAGGGCGAGATCGATCCGGAGGAGCTGGCCGCCGAGATCGAGGACGTCGTCGTCGACGAGCCGGCCGAGCTGACCCAGGCCGCCGAGACCGACGCGGCCAACTCCGCCAACGACAACGACTTCGAATGGGACGACGAGGAGTCCGAGGCGCTCAAGCAGGCGCGCCGCGACGCCGAGCTGACGGCGTCCGCCGACTCCGTCCGGGCGTACCTGAAGCAGATCGGTAAGGTCCCGCTGCTCAACGCGGAGCAGGAGGTCGAGCTCGCCAAGCGGATCGAGGCCGGCCTCTACGCGGCCGAGCGGCTGCGCGCCGCCGACGAGGGCGAGGAGAAGCTCAACCGCGAGATGCAGCGCGACCTGCTGTGGATCTCGCGGGACGGTGAGCGCGCGAAGAACCACCTCCTCGAGGCCAACCTGCGCCTGGTGGTGTCGCTCGCGAAGCGGTACACGGGCCGCGGCATGGCCTTCCTCGACCTGATCCAGGAGGGCAACCTCGGCCTGATCCGCGCGGTCGAGAAGTTCGACTACACCAAGGGCTACAAGTTCTCCACCTACGCCACCTGGTGGATCCGCCAGGCCATCACCCGCGCCATGGCCGACCAGGCCCGCACCATCCGCATCCCGGTGCACATGGTCGAGGTGATCAACAAGCTGGGCCGGATCCAGCGCGAGCTTCTCCAGGACCTGGGCCGCGAGCCCACTCCGGAGGAGCTGGCGAAGGAGATGGACATCACACCGGAGAAGGTGCTGGAGATCCAGCAGTACGCCCGGGAGCCCATCTCGCTGGACCAGACGATCGGCGACGAGGGCGACAGCCAGCTCGGCGACTTCATCGAGGACTCGGAGGCCGTGGTCGCGGTCGACGCCGTCTCGTTCTCGCTCCTGCAGGATCAGCTCCAGCAGGTGCTGCAGACGTTGTCCGAGCGTGAGGCGGGCGTGGTGCGCCTGCGCTTCGGCCTGACCGACGGCCAGCCGCGGACGCTGGACGAGATCGGTCAGGTCTACGGGGTGACCCGGGAGCGCATCCGGCAGATCGAGTCCAAGACGATGTCCAAGCTGCGCCACCCGTCGCGTTCGCAGGTCCTCCGGGATTACCTGGACTGACCGGAGCCGTCAACTGAACGTGTCGTTTTGAACACTTGGCGTGCAACGCCGCATGGTGATCGTTTGGTTGCACGAATGTGATCGTTGACGTGGCACCCTTGGTGCATGGCACGCTGTCGGAGCCATGTGTGACCTCGGTCCCCCGCGGGCACACAGGGAAGGCGAGGCCCGACAAGGGTGTTGCACGATAGGTGAGCAACGACCGAAGAGAGTGTTCATCGGTGACGACCAGAGGAGGAAGGCGATGACCCCGACCCTCACGCCGCCGCCCGAGACGGTGAGCCCCCCGGCCGCCGATGAACGGTGCGACCGCTGCAATGCTGCCGGCAAGCTCCGCGTCACTCTGGCTGGTGGGAGCGAGTTGGTGTTCTGTGGGCACCACGCGAACAAGTACGCCGAGGATCTCGTGAAGATCACCGTGCGGTACGCGACGGACCCGGAGTTCAGCTGGCGTGGCGCCGATCTGATGGCGAACTGAGTCCGTAATTCCGACATAAGACCGGCCGGGCCCCTGGAGGGGCCCGGCCGGTCTTTTCGTGTCCTGCGGCCCGCGTCGACCGGACAGCCGGCGCACGGCGGGCGGGGGGACGCGGCTGCGCCCGAACCGGGTCAGAGGGTCTGCACCGTCGCGATGCGTTCCTCGAGCTGCTCGATCGTCGCCTGGGCGCTGGGCGGGCCGCCGCAGATGCGGCGCAGCTCGGCATGGATCTTGCCGTGCGGCTGTCCGGTGCGGTGGTGTCGGGCCGCCACGAGGGCGTTCAGCTGCCGCCGCAGGGCCACGCGCCGCTGCGCCGCGCTCATCGGTGCCGGCGGGGCGGCGGTGGCCGCAGCGGACGTTTCAGCGGGCCGTTCGGCGGCTCGGCGTCGCTGCGCGGCGAGTTGCTCGGCCTGCCGCTTGGTCAGCAGCATGGCCACCTGGTCGGCGGTGAGCAGGCCCGGCAGGCCCAGGTACTCCTCCTCCTCCGGGGTACCGGCCTGGGCCGCGGTTCCGAACGACGCCCCGTCGAAGATCACCTGGTCGAGTTCGGCGGTCGCGGACAGCGCCGCGAACCGCTTTTCGAGCTCGCCGCTGGCCTGGTCGTCGCGCTGGGCACGCTCCAGCAGGTCGTCGTCGAAACCCTCCCGGTCCTTCGGCTTGCCGAGCACGTGGTCCCGTTCGGCCTCCATCTCGCTGGCCAGCCCCAGCAGGTGCGGCACGCTGGGCAGGAACACCGACGCGGTCTCCCCGGACCGGCGGGCCCGGACGAACCGGCCGACGGCCTGGGCGAAGTAGAGCGGCGTGCTGGCGCTGGTCGCGTACACGCCGACCGCGAGGCGGGGGATGTCGACGCCCTCGGAGACCATCCGGACCGCCACCAGCCACCGCTGGTCGGACGCCGCGAACGTCGCGATCCGGGCCGAGGCGCCCACGTCGTCGGAGAGCACCACGGCGGCCTTCTCACCGGTCACCTGCTCGAGGAGCTTGGCGTACGACCGGGCGGCCTGCTGGTCGCTGGCGATGACCAGGCCGCCCGCGTCCGGCATGCCGGCGTTGCGCAGCACGGTCAGCCGGGCGTCGGCGGCCCGCAGCACCTGGGGCATCCAGTCACCGGCCGGGTCGAGCGCGGTCCGCCAGGCCTGCGCGATCAGGTCCTGCGTCATCGGCTCGCCGAGCCGGGCGGCCAGTTCCTCGCCGGCGTTCGTGCGCCAGCGGGTCTCACCGGAGTAGGCCAGGAAGAGCACCGGCCGCACGACGCCGTCGCGCAGCGCGTCGGCGTAGCCGTACACCGCGTCGGCGCGGGAGCGCAGCAGGCCGTCCCCGCCCCGCTCGTAGCTGACGAACGGGATCGGGTTGTCGTCGGAGCGGAACGGAGTGCCGGTCAGCATCAGCCGGCGCTCGGCCCCTTCGAAGGCGGCCTTCACGCCGTCGCCCCAGGTGCGCGAGTCCCCGGCGTGGTGGATCTCGTCGAGGATGACCAGGGTGCGGCGCGTCATCGTGCGCCGCCGGTGCACCTGCGGCGCCATGCCGACCTGGGCGTACGTGACCACGGCACCGTGGAAGTCGGCGGACGAGTGCAGGTCGGCGTTGCGGAAGGCGGCGTCGAGTTGGACGCCGACCCGGGCCGCCGCCTGCGCCCACTGGGTCTTGAGGTGCTCGGTGGGGGCGACCACGGTGACCGCCTCGACGGTGCCGTCGGCGAGCAGTTCGGCGGCGATCCGCAGGGCGAAGGTGGTCTTCCCGGCGCCCGGGGTGGCGACCGCCGTGAAGTCGGGGTCACGGCGGCGCAGGTACTCCACGAGAGCCTTGCGCTGCCACGCGCGCAGGGCCGGGAACGTCTCGAGCGCCGGCGTCCGGGCTGCCACGCGAGCTCCTCTCCGACCGCCTGAGGCGGGCACCGGCCGAGGGCCACGGGTGCCGCCGCCCATGAAAACGCCTCCGCGCAGAAGGTGCCGCGAAGGCCGACTCAGCATAACCGCGGGAGCCCCGGGACCCCACTCGACACAGCACGGGTCACACCGGCCCCGCCGGCCCCACGGCGGGGCGGGTCAGCCTGGGGCTCCCGTCCGGGGTGGGCGGAGCGTGGCGATCGGGGCGGACCAGCGACGGCGCAGGGAGACCAGGCGGATCAGGAAGACCAGGACCGCGGCCACGGTGAGCCCGATCGTGTCGGCATGGCCGAGCCAGTGCAGCAGGACGACGAGGACGGCGCCGACGAGCGCGGCGACCGCGTAGATCTCGCGGCGCAGCACCACGGGGATCTCGGCGGTCAGCAGGTCCCGGCCGAGGCCGCCGCCGATCGCGGTGACCATGCCGATCACGCAGGCGCCCACCGCGGGCACCTGCGCGTCGAGCGCCTTCAGGGTGCCGGTGACGGTGAACAGCCCCAGGCCGGCCGCGTCCAGCACCAGGACGGTGGTGCGCAGCTTGGCGAGCTGGGGGTGCAGCCAGAAGACGGCGACGGCGGTGACCGCGGCGGTGGCCGCGTACCGCCAGTCGGCGAAGGCCAGGGGCGGGACCTCGTCGATCACCAGGTCCCGGAAGATCCCGCCGCCGAGGGCGGCCACGAAGCCGACGAAGACGACACCGAAGAGGTCCAGCCGCTTGGCGACCGCCGCCGAGGCACCGGAGGCCGCGAACACCGCGACCCCGGTGAGGTCGGCCAGCAGGAGGGCCGTGGAGGTGGTCACGGCCGCAGGTTACGCGGGCGGCACCGCCGCCCGCCCCGGTTCACTGGGCGAACGAGTCGTAGATCTCCTTGCACTTCGGGCACACCGGAGAGCCGGGCTTGGCCGCCTTGGTGACCGGGAACGTCTCGCCGCAGAGCGCCACGACGAAGGTGCCCATCACGGCACTCTCGGCGATCTTCTCCTTGCGCACGTAGTGGAACATCTCGGGACCGGTGTCGGCGTCCTTCACCTCGGGACGCTCGAGAACCTGTGTGCTCACTTCCACACCTCCAACCGCCAAGTCTGGCAGGTCACCCCGGGCCCGGTCCACTTCATGCCGTACCGGCCGAGGTCGTACCGTGGAACGTCGTGACCGACTTTCACATCCGACACGGTGCCGAGGTCGCCGACGCCCTGCGCGCCGGCCGCCCGGTGGTGGCCCTGGAGAGCACGATCGTCTCGCACGGCCTGCCCCGGCCCGACAACCTGCGGGTGGCCCGCGAGATCGAGCAGGCCGTCCGGGACGCCGGGGCGGTGCCGGCCACCATCGGCATGGTCGGCGGTCAACTCGTCGTGGGCCTCGACGACGGGGATCTGACCCGGCTCGCCACCGTCGACGGCGTGGCGAAGCTCTCCGTACGCGATCTCGCCGTGGCGGCCGCGACCGGCGCGGACGGCGCCACGACCGTGGCCGCCACCAGCGCGGTGGCCGCGGCGGCCGGCATCCGGGTCTTCGCCACCGGTGGCCTCGGTGGGGTGCACCGGGAGGCCGCGCAGACGTTCGACGAGTCCGCCGACCTGACCACCCTCGCCCGGACGCCGATCGCCGTCGTCTGCGCGGGGGTGAAGTCGATCCTCGACGTGGGCGCCACCCTGGAGCGCCTGGAGACCCTGGGCGTGGGCGTGGTCGGCTACCGCACCCGCCGATTCCCCGGCTTCTACCTGACCGACGGCGGGTTCGACCTCGACTGGTCGGTGGACTCCCCCGAGCAGGTGGCGGCCGTGCTCACCGCGCGTGACCAGCACGGCCTGCGCACCGGCGGGTTGATCGTGGCCAACCCGCTGCCCGCCGACGAGCAGTTGGACCCGGCGCTGCACGACCGGACCCTCGCCGACGGGCTGACGTTGCTGGAGCGTACGGGCGTGACCGGGAAGGCGGTGACGCCCTTCCTGCTGGCGCACTTCCACTCGGCCACCGAGGGCGCCAGCCTCGCGGTCAACGTCCGCATCATCCTGCGCAACGCCGACCTCGCCGCCCGGATCGCGGTCGCGGCGTCCCGCCCGGCATGACGGCACCCCGCATCATCGTCGTCGGCGACCTGATCACCGACGTGGTGGCGGTGCTGTCCGGGCCACCGGTGGCCGGGTCGGACACCTCGGCGGCGATCCGGTTCACCGGCGGTGGCCAGGCGGCGAACACGGCCGCCTGGCTGGGGGCGCTGGGCGTACCGGTGACGCTGGTGGGCGCGGTCGGCGACGACGGGCCGGGCCGGGACCGGGTCGCCGAACTGGAACGCGGCGGCGTCGACTGCGCCGTCTCGCGCGTGCCGGACGCCCCCACCGGGACGGTCATCGTGCTCGCCACGGCGGAGGACCGCACCATGGTCACCGAGCGGGGGGCGAACCTGCGGCTGACCCCGGAAGCGGTGGAGGCGGCGCTGGACGCGGCGGCGGACGCCGCCCACCTGCACCTGTCCGGCTACACCCTGCTCGACGCGGGGTCGCGGCCGGCCGGGTTGCGCGCGTTCGCCGCGGCCCGCGAGCGGGGCCTCACGGTCAGCGTCGACGCGGCCTCCGCGGCCCCGCTGCGGCGGGTGGGCGCGGCGGCCTTCCTGACCTGGGTACGCGGGGTCGACCTGCTGCTGGTCAACGCCGAGGAGGCGACCGTGCTGGCCGGTGGCCTGGACCCGGCGGCGCAGGGGCGGGTGCTGTCCGCGTCGGCGCGTCGGGTCGTGGTGAAGCGGGGCGCGGCTGGTGCGGTGTGGGTGGATCGGGACGCCGCGATCGCGGTGGCGCCGGCCCGCCGGATGGCGGTGGTCGACCCGACGGGGGCGGGTGACGCCTTCGCCGCCGGCCTGCTGTCGGCCTGGCTGGCCGGAGCATCGCCGGAGGCGGCGCTGCACCGGGCCGGGGACCTGGGCGCGTCGGCGGTCGGCCAGGTGGGCGCCCGACCGCCGCGCTGACCGCCGCCGGCCGCTCCGACGGACCCCGGGCGTTGCCGGGCTGTCCGACCGGTGCGGCCGTCGTCCCGACGACCGATCAGTGCTTGGCGGAGCGGGTTCGAGCCGGGCGGATCAGGGCTCGGCGTCGATGACCTTGTGGGGCTGCTCCTCGGCGGTCAGGCTCATCGGCGGGGTCTCGTCCCGCTGCCGCGGCTGGAAGCGGCCGGCCAGGCGGTGCTGTTCCTTGGGCGGCCGGTCGTTGGCGAGCAGCACGGCGAGCCAGGGGATGAGGATCATGCCCAGGGCGACCAGCGGCAGCCAGAGCCAGAGCAGTGGGGCCTGCGCGCCGACCAGGATCGCGCCGACGATCACGCACGCGACCCGGATGCCCATCATCAGCACGTACCGCTTCTGCCGGCTGTTGAGCTGGTCGTCCTGACTGCGCGAGGCGTCGGTGATCAGGATCGGCTGGTACGCCTGATGCTTCACCGCGGACCTCCTCGAGGGGTTACGCCCCATCCTGTCACTCCGCAGGCGTGATCAGCGAGATTCGACGCATACCAGGTCGTGTTACGCCCGTGGTACGCTCGCGCCGTGGGCAGCAGGTTCAGCTTCACCGACGAGGCGCTGGCAAACCTGAGGGTCTACGACGTCACGCCGGGGGAAGTCTGGGAGGCGCTGCACAGCGGTCGGCGGGTCATCCGCCACCTGGGCGACGACGTGATGGTCGTCTACGCCTCCGCCCGTCGGGGGCGCCGGCTGGCCGTGCTGCTCGCCGAGGCCGACGGCACCGACAACGACTGGGACATCCTCTCCGCCCGCGAGCTGACCGACGTGGAGGCCAAGCGTTACGACGAGGCCGTGCGGAGAGAGCGCCGATGAGGAGGCGGTCAGCATGAACCGTGACGAGGCGGTCAAGCGGTTCCACGGCGGCGACGCTCTTGCCGACCTGATCGACGAGAGCCAGCCCGCGGAGCTGCCCACCCCGGACACCGACGGCCCGATGGTGAGCCGGTCGGTCCGGCTGCCCCTGGAGACGTACGAGCGGGTTCGCGCCGCCGCGGACGCGCGGGGCATCGGGGTGACCACGCTCATGCGGCAGTGGATCGAGGCCGGCCTGGCCGACCTGGACGACTCGGCGACGGTCTCCCTCGCCGACGTCCGGCGCGCGCTCGCCGCCCTCTCCCGCCCGACGGCCGCCTGATCCCGTCCCGCCCCTCGTCAGGCGGGGAAGGTGCCACCGCGGGAGGTCCGGCGCCCCAGTGGGGAGGCGGGCCGCTCGGGCGGCCGCCGCCGGCCGCGCAGCACGTCGGCGACCGCGACCCCGGAGAGCACCACCACGACCAGCGCCAGCGCCGCCATCGGGGGCGCCTGGGTGAGCGGCGGGACGGCCAGCGCCAGGACCACCACCGCCACGACCCGGGGCCGGGAGACGCGGCCGAAGATCTCGTACTCGAAGCGGGCCCGGGCGATCAGGAAGAGCACCGGGCCGCCGACCACGAAGAGCAGCCACACCGGCTCCAGCGGATCGAACGGGTGGTCGATCACCAGCTCGTAGCCGACGCCCGTGGCCAGCACCGCCGCGACGATGAACAGGTGGGTCTGGGTGGCGGAGGTGCCCAGCGGACCCGGCTCGCGGGCCGCGCGCAGGGCTTCGGCGAACAGGTGGCCGGCCCGGTGGAAGTAGATCCGCCAGAGCAGCGCCGTGGTGATGAACGCGAGCGCGAATGCGAGGGCCCGATCGTCGTCGAAGTCGGGCCCGCTGTACGTCATGCCGATCACCAGGATCGTCTCGCCGAGCGCGATGAGAAACATCTGCTGGTAGCGCTCCGCGAGGTGCTCGCCCTCGATCCGCCAGCCGGACGGGCGGGCGGCGCCCAGCCGCGGGAGCGGCCAGCCCAGCGTCAGGCCCAGATAGTCGATCGTCAGGGCGAGTAGCCACAGCGGCATCCGCAGCTCGTCCGGGCCGAGCGCGCCGGCGAGCCAGGGCACCCCGCCCACCGCCGCCCAGCCGGCGAGCCGCAGCGGCACCTGCCGGCGCGGATGCCCGCGCAGCGCGGCGGCGATGACCAGCGGCCGGCCGATCATGACCGACAGGTACGCGGCCACGAACGGCACCGCCCGCTCCTCGAAGGCACGGGGCAACGCCACGGCCATGACCAGGCTGCCGAACATGGTGCCGACCACGACCGCCTGGATGACCGTCCGCTCCGGCTCGTAGCGGCTGGTCACCCAGGTGGTGAGGTTCCAGACCAGCCAGACCGCCAGGAAGAGCAGCAGCGTCTCCAGGAGGCCGTCACCCGGCTGCCGACCGGTGACGTCGTCGACGAGCCGCTGCGACACCCGGGTCAGCGCGAAGACGAGAGCCAGGTCGAAGAAGAGCTCCAGGAAGGTGGCCCGGGGTGAGCTGACCGCCGGCCGGAGCAACGCCGCCCCGCGTTCCGCCCTCGCCCCGTCCACCTGGGCTTCAACGAGCCGACCGGAACCCCGTTGCGTCGCCCCGGCCGCGTCACACCGACGGAGCCAGCTGCCCCCGCGCGGTGCAGGTCGGTGGCGTCAGGCCTTCGCTGCCTTCGCGGCCGCCTTCATCTCCTGCTTGTACTCCCGGACCCGGCGCAGCGACTCCGCGTCGGTGACGTCGGCGACGGACCGGTACGCGTCGGTGTCCCCGTAGCCGCCGGCCGCCTCGCGCCAGCCCTCCGGCGTGACCCCGAACCGCTTGCCGAGCAGGGCGACGAAGATCTGCGCCTTCTGCTTGCCGAACCCCGGCAGGTCGGCGACGCGGCGCAGCAGCTCACGGCCGTCGGCGACCCCGTTCCACAGCCGGGCGGCGTCGCCGTCGTACCGGTCGACGAGGACCTGGCACACCTCCTGCACCCGGGCCGCCATCGCCTTGGGGAAGCGGTGCAGCGCCGGTGGGGTCGCGAAGAGGGCGACCAGGGCCTCGGGGTCGTACCCGGCCAGCTCGGCGGCGTCCGGCTCGTGCCCGAGGCGCTGGGCGAGCACGTACGGCGAGGAGAACGCCTTCTCCATCGAGACTTGTTGATCGAGCACGAGCCCGAGGACGAGAGCCAGCTGATTCCGATTGATAAATTCGTTGGCCTCGGGATCGATGGGCAGTGACAGCGTCATGGGGACCATCCTGCCGTCGATCGGGCAGCTCCGGGCACATCCTTGCCGGACGGCGCGTGATGCCTTGTCAGCGGGGAGGCAGACGATTGATGGCTAGTAGTGTGCGAGGATCTGCGCGACCGGGTGACCCAGAAGGTCGGCCGCGCGGGCCAGTTCGTTGGGGTCGAGTTCGTATCCCGCCCTAGTCGCGTTCAAGGCGCTCACCTCGAAGCGAGCGAAGCCAATCGGCTCCTCGTAATGCAAGGTGTTCAGCCCCACGACGGCACCGCAGCAAGGCACTGCCACGTCCAGGTGGTCGAAACCCATGCCGTTCTCGCGGACGAGGTCACCGAGCCAATCCATGCTGATGACTCCGGCGCAGCGCGGGCACGTGATCCGCTCCATGTACATGCCGGCGTCTATCAAGGTCACTCGGTCGTAGAAGGTCTGTTTCACCTCGTCGACAGCGTCACCGGGCCCGGAGAACAGGCTCGCCACGTAGGCGACGAGGGCGGCTGCGGCTTCGGGATCCGGCTGCCAGTTCGGATCCGTGGGAACCAGGCGGATGTAGTCATCGCTCACCGGTCTGGCCAGACGCCCGTTGAGCTGGGGTGGGGCCTCTCCATGGTTAACGCACCTGCTGGTCGAGAACCATGCCGACGAGCAGCGCCAGCGGGCTGCGCCGCAGCAGCGCGTTGGCCTCCGGTTCGATGGGCAGCGCGAGCGTCATGCTCTCCATCCTGCCCCTCGACCGGGCCCTCGGGCATCCCGACCCACCGGCCGTTACGGCGATGCGTGATCCAACCGGCACTCCGATTCACGATGAGGTTAGCCTGTGCTAACTTCACCCCGGTCGCGCCTGCCGTCGTCCGTCGACTCCCTGGAGGGTCCGCATCGTGTCCGCAACGTTCCGCCGGTCCACCACGACGCTCGTCGCGGCCGGGCTGCTCGCCGTCGGCCTGGTCGCCTGCGGGTCCGGTGAGGACGACGCCGCCGATCCCGGCAAGCCGAACGACAAGGTCATCACGGTCTACAGCGGCCGCAACGAGCAGCTGATCAAGCCGCTGCTGGACAAGTTCAGCCAGCAGACCGGCATCAAGGTCCAGACCCGGTACGCCACCACCGCCCAGCTCGCGGCGCAGCTCGTCGAGGAGGGCGACAAGTCCCCCGCCGACGTGTTCCTGGCGCAGGACGCCGGCGCGCTCGGCACGGTGGCCAAGAAGGGCATGTTCGCCACGCTGCCGGAGGCGGCCACCGGCAAGGTCGCCGAGGCGTACCGGGCGCGCAGCGGCCAGTGGGTCGGCGTGAGCGCCCGCTCCCGCGTGCTCGTCTACAACGCCGACCAGGTCACGACCGACCAGCTCCCGACGTCCGTCTTCGACCTGACCGGCCCGACGTGGAAGGGCAAGGTCGCGATCGCTCCGACCAACGCCTCGTTCCAGGCCTTCGTCACCGCGATCCGGGTGCAGCACGGCGACCAGAAGGCGAAGGACTTCCTGGCCGGCCTCAAGGCCAACGAACCGCAGATCCGGGACAACAACATCAAGATCGTCGAAGAGGTCAACGACGGCAAGGTGGCGGTCGGCCTGGTCAACCACTACTACCTGGGCGAGATCGCCAAGGAGCAGGGCACCACCCCGGAGGCGATGAAGGCCAAGCTGCACTTCTTCCCCGGCGGCGACACCGGCGCGCTGGTGAACGTGGCCGGCGTCGGGGTGCTCAAGCGCTCCACCGAGGACGCCGACGCCAAGGCGTTCGTCGACTACCTGCTCGGCGCGGAGGCCCAGCAGTACTTCGCCGAGGAGACCTTCGAGTATCCGGTGGTGACCGGCGTCCCGGGCCCGGCGTACGTGCCGCCGCTGGCCGACCTGAAGGTACCGGCCATCGACCTGAACGACCTCGACACGCTCGAGGCCACCGTCGCCATGATCACCGAATCGGGGCTGGTGCCCTGACCAGTCCGACGACCACCGCAGGGCCGGTCCTCGACGGGCCGGCCCTGTCCCGCGTACGCGGGAAGGCACGCCGGCTGGCCCCGCGCCCGGCGCTGCTCGCGGCCTCGACCGCGGCGGTGGCCGCGGCCCTGCTTCCCCTGGTCTACCTCGCGGTCCGCACCGCCGAGGCGGGGCTCGACCGGCTCGCCGCCGAGCTGTGGACCGAACGGGTCGCGCTGCTCGCCCTCCGCAGCCTCGGCTTGGCGGCCGTGGTCACCGCCGCCTGCGTGGTACTCGGCGTCGGCGCCGCCTTCCTGGTCACCCGCACCGACCTGCCCGGCCGGCGGACCTTCGCCGTGCTGGCCGCGCTGCCGCTGGCCGTCCCCACCTACATCGCGGCGTTCGCCTGGGTCTCCACGGTCGACGGGCTGGAGGGCTTCTGGCCGGCGGCGCTGGTGCTGACGCTCTGTTCGTACCCGTACGTCTTCCTGCCGGTCGCGGCCGCGCTGCGCGGCGCGGACCCGGCGCAGGAGGAGGTGTCCCGGTCGCTGGGCCGATCCGGCTGGCAGACGTTCACCGCCGTGACCCTGCGGCAGATCCGCCCGGCCACCGCCGCCGGCGGGCTGCTGGTGGCCCTGTACGTGCTCTCCGACTTCGGCGCCGTGTCGATCCTGCGGGCGGACACCTTCACCCGGGCCATCTTCATCGCGTTCGACCTGGGCTTCGACCGCACCGGCGCCCTGGTGCTCTCCAGCGTGCTCGTGGCCCTGACCGTGCTCCTGCTCGCCGCCGAGACGGCGACCCGCCGCCGGGGCGCCCGGTACGCGCGCCTCGGCGGCGCCCGCCGCCCACCGGCCCGCCTGCGGCTCGGCGCGGTCCGCTGGCCGGCCCTGGCGGCGTTGCTCGGCGTGGCCGCACTCGCCCTCGGCGTGCCCGCGGTCAGCCTGGCGCAGCGCCTGGTCACCGGGGTGTCCCGCCCGGGTGCCCTCACCGAGGTCGCGGTCGCCGCCGGCAACTCGCTCACCGTCTCCCTCGCGGGCGCGGCGCTCACCATGCTGCTGGCCCTGCCGCTGGGGCTGCTCGTCGCCCGGGCGCCCGGCGTGCTGACCACCGTCCTCGACCGGCTCGCGTACCTCGCCCACGCCCTGCCCGGCGTGGTGATCGGGCTGTCGCTGATCTTCTTCGGCATCGCCGTCGCGTACCCGCTGTACCAGACCCGGTGGCTGCTGGCGCTGGCGTACGCGACGCTCTTCCTGCCCCTCGCGGTCGGCGCGGTCGCCGCAGCCGCCGCCCAGTCCCCGCCCGGGCTGGAGGAGGTCGCCCGCTCCCTCGGCCGGGGCCCGCTGACCGTGCTGCGGACGGTCACCCTGCCGCTGACCCTGCCCGGCATCGGGGCGGGCGCGGCGCTGGTCTTCCTGACCGGCATGAAGGAGCTTCCCGCCACCCTGCTGCTGCGCCCGACCGGGACGGACACGCTCGCCACCGAACTGTGGACCGCGACGTCCGTCGGGGCGTACGCGGCAGCGGCCCCGTACGCGGCGCTGCTGGTGGCGATCTCCGCGCTACCCACGTGGCTGCTGGTCGCCCGCAGCGGTCTGCTGGACAAGGAGGACCACGGATGAGCGAGGTCGTGCTGGCCGGTGTGGTCAAGCGGTACGGCGCGGTCACCGCGCTGGCCGGAGTGGACCTCACCGTGCCGTCCGGGCTGCTCACCGCCGTGCTGGGGCCGTCCGGCTGCGGCAAGACGACGCTGCTGCGCTGCCTCGCCGGGTTCGAGCGGCTGGACGGCGGCGAGATCCGCATCGACGGCACCCCGGTCGCCGGGGCCGGCCGGCACGTCCCCGCGCACCGCCGCCGCATCGCCGTCGTACCGCAGGAGGGCGCTCTCTTCCCGCACCTCAGCGTCGCCGACAACGTGGCGTACGGGCTGGACCGCGCGGCCCGCCGGGGCGACCGGGTCGAGGAGGTGCTGGCTCTGGTGGGTCTCGCCGGCTACGGCGACCGGATGCCGCACCAACTCTCCGGCGGGCAGCAGCAGCGGGTCGCGGTGGCCCGGGCGCTCGCGCCCCGCCCCTCCGTGGTGCTGCTGGACGAGCCGTTCAGCGCCCTGGACGCCGGGCTGCGGGCCGGGCTGCGCCACGACGTGCGGGAGGCGCTGCGCGCCGACGGCGCGACCGGGGTGCTGGTCACCCACGACCAGGGCGAGGCCCTGTCGGTGGCCGACCGGGTGGTGGTGCTGCGCACCGGTCGGGTGGTGCAGGCCGGGACGCCGACAACCGTGTACCGGGAACCCGCCGACGAGTGGGTGGCGGGCTTCGTCGGCGACGCCGTCCTGCTGCCGGCGGTCGTCGAGGACGGCAGCGCCCGTACGCCCCTGGGTGTGGTGCCCGTCGCCGGCGCCGCACCGGCCGGCCCGGTGACCGTTCTGGTCCGCCCCGAGCAGGTGCGCGTCACCAGCCGCCCCGGCCCGGTCACCGCGACCGTGCTGCGGCACGACTTCCACGGGCACGACGCGCTGGTCGGCCTGCGGCTCGCCGACGGCACCCGGGTCACCGCCCGGATCCTGGACGGCGGCCCGGCGGTCCCGATCGGCGCCGAGGTCGGGGTGACCGTGGAGGGCACCGCCCGCGCCTTCCCGTCCCGAACCCCGTCGCCCCGCACCCTGACCGCGGCCTGACCGCGGCGCGGCGACGACGCGGCGTGGCGTGGCGCACACCGGGCGGGCCGCAGGCGGCCCACCCGGTGTGCCGGCGGGTCAGTTCACCACGAAGCGGGTCAGTTCACCACGAAGAGGAGGCGGTTCGGCGAGCCCGAACCCGGGCTGGCGACCTTGCCGGTGGTGGCGTTGCTGGTCAGGTAGCTGCCGACCTGCGACGGGCTCCACGACGGGTTGGCCGAGAGCACGAGGGCGGCGGCGCCGGCCACGTGCGGTGCGGCCATCGAGGTGCCGCTCAGCGTGGCGGTCGCGGTGTCGCTGGTCCGGTACGCGGACAGGATGCTCGACCCGGGCGCGAAGATGTCCAGGCAGGATCCGTAGTTGGAGAACGACGAACGGGCGTCGCTGCTGGTGGTGGACCCGACGGTGAGCGCCGACGGGGTACGGGCCGGCGAGTAGTTGCAGGCGTTCGCGCTGGAGTTGCCGGCGGCCACCGCGTACGTGATGCCGGAGGCGACGGAGTTGGCCACCGCGTTGTCGAGGGCGCTGCTGGCACCGCCGCCGAGGCTCATGTTGGCCACCGCCGGCTTCACGGCGTTGGCGGTCACCCAGTTGACCCCGTTGACGACGCCGGTGATGGTGCCGCTGCCGGAGCAGTTCAGCACCTTCACCGCGACGAGCCGGACCTGCTTGGCGACGCCGTACGTCGAGCCGCCGACCGTACCGGCGACGTGGGTGCCGTGCCCGTTGCAGTCGGTGTTGTTGCTGTCGACCGTGTTGGTGCCCCAGGTGGCCCGGCCGCCGAACTGCGTGTGCGTCGTGCGGATGCCGGTGTCGATGATGTACGCCCGGACGTTGGAGGCGGTGTTCGGGTAGGTGAAGCTGCGGCTCAGCGGCAGGTTGCGCTGGTCGATGCGGTCCAGACCCCAGGGCGGGTTGGACTGCGTCGCGGTGGCGGTGAGCACCTTGTCCTGCTCGACGTACGCGACGGCCGGGTCGGCGGCCAGCCGGCGCGCCTGGCCGGCGGTCATCGTCGCGCTGAAGCCGGTCAGCGCCGCGCTGTACACGTCGCGGACGCTGCCTCCGTACCGTTTCACCAGCGTCGCGGCCCGGTCCGGCACGGCCGTGCGGGCGGTGGCGGACCCGGCGGTGCCCACCGTGTCCCCCTCGAGGACGACCAGGTAGCTCCCGCTGATGGCGGTCGGGGCGCCCGCGCCCCGGATCTCGCCGGTCGGCGCCGCCTGCGCCGGGGTGGTGACGGCCGCCGCGACGGCCACGGCGGTGGCGGTGACGGCGAACGCCCGGGTGAGGCGCCGTGGAACGAACCCTGCTGGCATCGTCTGCCTCCCTGCTCGGCACGCCGGGCTCGTGGCCGGGGCGGCGTGCCATCGACGGTCAGTGCTGGTCATGCTAGCCATTGCATAGATGTACGTCACTCGCATGTTCATCAATTGAAGGCGGGTCCGGCAGGTGGCGCGGTCCCGGCCCGGCGCGCGAGGCAGGATGACGACGTGGACGAACACGACATGCTGCTCTCCCCCAGCGGAGTGGCGGCGCTGCGGACCGCGCTCACCCGGGCCAACTTCACGTCGAACGGCATCGCCGCCCGACTCGGCGCGCAGGCCACCGGCGGGGTGGCCCGCAACGACTTCCGCGCCGCGCTGCGCGCCACCGAGGACGGCGACCCGCTCGCCACCCTGATCCGGGTCTTCATCTGCGAGCAGACCGAGCCGGGGGCCGCCGTCGCCGCCGCGCTCGCGCCCCTGCCGATCGAGGAGGCGCTCGCCGGCGGCCTGGTCGAACGGCACGGTGACGGGCTACGGATGGGCCTGGACCTGGAGCCGTACGGGGACGACTGGTGGGTGCTCGCCGACGTCCCGGCGAGCGCCCGGCCCGGCCGCCCCCTGCACGCCGAGCACGTGCTCGGCATCGGCGGCGCCACCCAGACGCTGATCGGCGCGACCGTCCGGCGGCCGGTGGAGACCGCGCTGGACCTGGGGACCGGCTCCGGCGTCCAGGCCCTGCACCTGTCGACCCACGCCGGGAGGGTCACCGCCACCGACGTCTCCGAGCGCGCCCTGCGTTTCGCCGCCACCACCGCCGCCCTCAACGGCCAGGACTGGGAGCTGCTGCGCGGCGACATGGTGGCCCCGGTCGCCGGCCGCCGCTTCGACCTGGTGGTCAGCAACCCGCCGTTCGTCGTCGGCCCCGGCACCACCACGCACGTCTACCGCGACTCCGGCCGGGTCGGGGACGCGATCGGCGCCGAACTGGCCGCCGCCGCGCCGGGCCTGCTCACCGAGGGCGGCACCATGCAGTACCTGGCCAACTGGGTGCACGTGGCCGGCGAGGACTGGGCCGAGCGGGTCACCGGATGGTTCGCCGGCACCGGGCTGGACGCCTGGGTGATCCAGCGTGAGGTCGCCGACCCGATGGCGTACGTCAACCTCTGGCTCACCGACGTCGGCGAGGCGGCCGACCCGCGGCGGATGGCCGAGTGGCTGGACTGGTTCGACGCGCACAAGGTCGAGGCGATCGGCTTCGGCATCGTGTCGCTGCGCCGCGCCGGCCACGACGCCCCGGTCGTCCGTGTCGAGGACCTGCGCCAGCGGGTGGAGGCGCCGCTCGGCGACCGCGTGGCGACGTGGTTCGACCGCCAGGACTGGCTCCGCGTACGCGGGACCGACGAGCTGCTCGCGTCGCGCTACCGGGCCGCCGACGGCCTCCAGCTGCGGCAGGAGGCGACCATGGGCGACGAGGGCTGGGCCGTCGACCGGCAGGTGCTCGCGATGCCGCACGGCCTGCGCTGGACCGAGGAGATCGACCCCCTCGTCCTGGCCCTGGTCGGCGGGGCGGACGGGCGACTGCCGCTGCGCGACCAGCTGGCCCTGCTCGCCGCCGCGCACGACGTGGCTCCCGAGGAGCTGGCCGAGGCGGCCGGCCCGATCGTGGCCCACCTGGTCGAGCGGGGCTTCATCGAGCCGGTGGACGCCTGATGCCGGCGGCGGCAGGGCCGACCGGGCGTGGCCGGGTCGCGGCCGGGCCGGCCGGGGCCGGGAGGGCCATCTGATGCGGGCGGTGGTGCAGACGGTCGGCCAGGCCAGCGTGACGGTCGACGGCGAGGTGGTCGGCGCGATCGACGACGGGCTGCTGGTACTGCTGGGCGTCACCCACGCCGACACTCCGCAGATCGCGCAGACCATGGCCCGCAAGGTGCACGAGCTGCGCATCCTGGACGACGAGCGGTCCGCCGCCGACACCGGCGCGCCGATCCTGGTGGTCAGCCAGTTCACCCTCTACGGCGACGCCCGCAAGGGCCGGCGACCGAGCTGGACGGCGGCCGCCCCGGCGGAGGTGGCGGAACCGCTGGTCACGGAGGTCGTCGAGGCGCTGCGGGCCCGCGGCGCCAAAGTGGAGACCGGCCGCTTCCGCACCCACATGCTGGTCGAGAGCGTCAACGTCGGTCCCCGCACGGTCCTTTTGGATCTCTGACAACCCCGCCCAACATCCGTTGATCATGAAGTTAGCGGGGATCTTGCCCCTCGTGGAATCCGCCAACTTCATGATCGACGAGGACTGAGCTCAGAAGAACAGGCCGCGGCGCTGAAGGGACTGACGGAGCCAGGCGTCGAGCTGGGCGGTCCAGTCGGTGCGGTCGGCCGTCGCGTGGTCGACCGTGAAGCGGCCGAAGGTGTCCCGCCCCTCGGTGAACAGGCCACCCCGCTTGTCGAGCTCCAGGACGACCTGGATCTGCTGCGGGTCGGTCACGAAGGTGACCTCCAACTGCTTGATGGCGTTCGCGTACTGGGGCGCCGGGTAGAACTCGATCTCCTGGTAGAACGGCAGCGTCTGCCGTACGCCGTAGATGTGGCCGCGCTCGACGTCGGCGCGGGCGAAGCGGAAGCCCAGCCGGAGGAAGGCGTCCAGGATCCGCTCCTGCGACGGGAGCGGGTGCACGGCCACCGCGTCCAGGTCGCCCTTGTCGACCGCGCGGGCCACCTCCAGCTCCGTACGCAGGCCCATCGTCATGCCGTGCAGGTGCTGGCCGTACAGCTCGGTCAGCGGGGTCTCCCAGGGCACGTCGAAGCGGAACGGAATGTCGTACCGCTGCCCGGCCTCCAGCCGGAACGCGCCGGTGGCGTGCTGGCGGTGGAACTCCTGCGTGGTCTCGTAGTCGTTGTCACCGCTCTCCACCTCGACGCGGGTGACCAGGCCCAACGCCACGTACGTGACGTCGACCGGGTGGTCGCCGCCCGCGACGTGGACGGTGCCCTCCAGTTGGCCGCCGGGGCGGCAGTTCGGGTTCGCCAGGACGGTTTCCACCGAGGGACCACCGACACCCATCGCCTGCATGAGCCGCTTGAAGACCACGACGCCCTCCATCACCTGTGCCGAGGTTCGCCGGCGGTCGCCCCTACTGGCCCGGTGCCGGCAGCCGGCCGCTCCGGCCGGTCGCTGGCACGGTAACCGGGCCCGGCAAGGGTCACCCGTCGACGACACGCCCGGTGGGATTCCTGTCGGGTCCCCGATCGCCTCACTCCCGTTTTACGCCCCGCCCGCCAAGCTGTTTGTCAACCGGCACCACCGGGCCGGATCACACGGCACAGACGTGGACACGGGGAGAGACGAAAGATGGCCCTGCAGATGATGGAGCACCGGATGCGCCCGGCCGGCACGATCGAGACCGACCACGGCACCGAGACCCTGACCGACCTGGACGCCACCGACGAGCGTGGCGTCTCCACGGACCTGGTCCGGGCATACCTCAACGGCATCGGCAAGACCAAGCTGCTGACCGCCGCCCAGGAGGTCGAGCTGGCCCGTCGCATCGAGGCCGGGCTCTTCGCCGAGGAGAAGCTCGCCACGTGCACGCCCGTCTCGGCCGGGCTGCGGGCCGACCTGGAACTCGTCGCCGCCGAGGGGCGGGCCGCCAAGGACCACCTCCTGGAGGCGAACCTGCGCCTCGTCGTGAGCATCGCCAAGCGGTACACGGGCCGCGGCATGGCCTTCCTCGACCTGATCCAGGAGGGCAACCTCGGCCTGATCCGCGCGGTCGAGAAGTTCGACTACACCAAGGGCTACAAGTTCTCCACCTACGCCACCTGGTGGATCCGCCAGGCCATCACCCGCGCCATGGCCGACCAGGCCCGCACCATCCGCATCCCGGTGCACATGGTCGAGCAGGTCAACCGGATGGTGCGGGCCCGCCGAGAGCTGGCCGTCGCGCTGGGCCGGGAGCCCACCGTGGCCGAGGTGGCGCGGGCGCTGGACGTGCCCGAGTTCCAGGTGATCGAGCTGATCTCGTACGACCGCGAGCCGGTGAGCCTCGACCAGGCGGTCGGCGAGGACGGCGAGAGCGCACTCGGTGACTTCGTCGCGGCGGTGGACCCGGCGGCCGGCCCGGACGAGGCGGCCGCACACGGCGAGCTGCGCCAGGAGGTGAGCATCGTGCTCGCCACCCTCTCGCAGCGTGAGCAGGCGGTGATCCGGCTCCGGTTCGGGCTGGACGACGGCCGGCAGCGCACCCTGGACGAGGTCGGGAAGGAGTTCGGCCTGTCCCGCGAGCGGATCCGGCAGATCGAGAAGGTGACGCTGCTCAAGCTGCGCGCCCCGGAGCGGGCGCAGCGGCTGGAGGCGTACGCCTGCTGACGCGCGTCCCGACGACGGCCCCGGCGGTTCGCCGGGGCCGTTCGTCGTACCCGGTGCTTGACCCGTCCGCTCGGGCCAGATATAAACCACCTGGTTATAGAACCAGGAGGTTATGAATGCCGGGGACGGACCTGGACGCGACGTTCGCCGCGTTGGCGGACCCGACGAGACGTGCCATCCTCGCCCGGCTGGCCGCCGGCGAGGCCACCGTCACCGAACTCGCCGCGCCCTTCGCGATGAGCCAGCCGGCGGTCTCGAAGCACCTCCGCGTCCTCGAACGGGCCGGGCTGGTCAGCCGCGGGCGGGACGGGCAGCGGCGGCCGTGCCGGCTGGAGGCCCGGCCGCTGCGGGACGCCACCGCCTGGCTCGCCGACTACCGGGACTACTGGGCCGAGAGCTACCAGCGCCTCGACGCCCTGCTCGACGAGTTGCGCGCCGCCGGGGACGCGGGTGGTTCCCGATGAGTACGGCCGACGATCCGCTGGTGGTGTCCGCTCCCGGCGACCGGGAGATCGTGCTCAGCCGGCTGTTCGAGGCACCGGCGCACCTGGTCTTCGCCGCGTTCACCCGCCCCGAACTGCTCCGCCAGTGGTACGGCGCTCAGGGCTGGCGGCTGGTCGAATGCGAGGTGGACCTGCGGGTCGGTGGCCGCTGGCGGTTCGTGTCGCAGGGGCCGGACGGCGAGCGGATGGGCCAGGGTGGGGTGTACCGCGCCGTCGACCCGCCGCGCCTGCTGGTCGGCACCGAGCTCTTCGACGACCAGTCCTACCCCGGCGAGACGCTGGTGCGGCACGAGTTCACCGAGCTGGCCGGCCGTACGACCGTCACCACCACCCTCCGCTACGCGACCCCGGAGGGTCGCGATCGGGTGCTGCGGTACCCGATGGCCCGCGGCGTCACCGAGAGTTTCACGCGGCTCGCCGAGCTGCTCGCAACGACGACATCAGGAGAGAGCATGAACTGGACCCTGGAAGTGGTGGTCGTCCCGGTCTCCGACATCGACCGGGCCAAGGCGTTCTACGCCGACCAGCTCGGCTTCAACGTCGACCACGACACCGTGGTCGACGAGGACGTCCGCATCGTGCAGCTGACCCCGCCCGGCTCCGGCTGCTCCATCGTGATCGGCAAGGGCGCGGTGCCGGACATGCCGCCCGGTTCGCTCAAGGGGCTCCAGCTGGTGGTGCCGGACCTGCACAAGGCCCGCGCGCAACTGGTGGAGCGCGGCGTCGACGTCAGCGAGATCCAGGTGCTGGGCAGGAACCCGCGCCCGGTGCCGGACCCGCTGGACAACGTCGGCTTCGTCTTCTTCAGCGACCCGGACGGCAACTCCTGGGGCGTCCAGCAGATCAGCAGCCGCACCTGAGGCGGGTTAGGAAGGGACCCTTGTACAACACCAGGCGTTAATAGGGGGCCCTTCCTTTCACAGGCGGCGGGGGCCGGTGTCGGGGCGGGCGGCCGCCGAGCCGATCCGGACGGTCGCGTGCAGCACCGACAGGCCGTCCGGGCGGGCCAGCACCGGGTTCAGCGTCAGCGCGCGGACCCGGGGCTGCTCGTCGGCGAGCTGCCCGACCCGCAGCAGCAGATCCGCCAGCGCGGCCCGGTCCACCGGCGCCGCGCCCCGGTGGCCGTGCAGCAGCGGGGCCGCGCGCGGCTCGTCGACCAGCTCGGCCGCGTCGAGGTCGGTCAGCGGCGCCGCCCGCCACGCCCGGTCGCCGAGCAGCTCGGTGGCGACGCCCCCCAGGCCGAAGCCGACGACCGGCCCGAACGCCGGATCCTCCACCAGCTCGACCACGCAGGCCACGCCGGGCGGGACCATCGGCTGGACCAGGACGTCCGCGCCGAACAGCGCCGACATCTCCGCGTACGCGCGCCGCACGGCCGCCTCGTCGGCCAGGTCGAGGCGGACCGCGCCGAGGTCCAGCCGGTGCCGCAGCCCGGGGGCGGAGGCCTTCAACGCCACCGGGAACCCCAGCTCGACCGCGGCCTCGGCGGCCTCGTCCTCGGCCGCAGCCGGCACCGACTCGACCACGTCGATGCCGTACGCGGCGAGCAGCCCGCCCGGATCGAGGGACTCGGGCCGCAGCGCCGCCTGCGCCCGGTCCCGGTCGACGTCGGGCAGCTCGGGCAGCGTCCCCGGTGGACGGCGCAGCCAGTCGGCGTACGCGGTGACCCGACCCAGGGCGCGGACCGCCTCCTCCACACTCGGGTACGCGGGCACCCCGGCCGGCGCGCGCCCCACCAGGAACGTCGCCACGGTCGGCTTGCCGGCGGCGAGTGCCGCGGGCAGGGCGGCGATGAAGTTCGCCTCGGTGTCCGGCAGTTGGCCGGGCAGCGGGGGCGCGAACACCGCCACCAGGGCGTCCACCGCGTCGTCGGCCGCCGCGGCGGCGAGGGCGGCGGCGAACTCGGCCGCCCCGGCGCGCGGGCCCACGTCGCGGGGGTACCCGTCGGCGAGGGTGAGCCCCTGCGCCGCGCAGGCGGTGGCGGCGAGCCCGGTCAGCGCCGAGGAGTTGCCCACCACACCCACCCGGTCGCCGGCGGGCAGCGGCTGGTTGGCCAGCAGCACCCCCACGTCGAGCAGCTCGCTGACGGTGTCCACCCGGATCACGCCGGACTGGGTGAACAACGCGCCGACCGCCACCTCGTCCGGCCCGGCGCGTTCGCCGACGCCGGCCGGGCGGGCCGGTGACGCCAGCGCGACGATCGGCTTGTCCCGGCCGATCCGCCGGGCCAGCCGGGCGAACTTGCGCGGGTTGCCGAAGGTCTCCAGGTACAACATGATCACGTCGGTGCCCGGGTCGTCCTGCCAGTACTGGAGCAGGTCGTTGCCGGAGACGTCGGCCCGGTTGCCGGCCGAGACGAAGCTCGACAGGCCCAGCCCCCGCCGGTCCGCCTCGGCCAGCAGCGCCACACCGAACGCGCCGGACTGGCTGAACAGCCCGACCCGGCCGGGCACCGGCAGCCGCGGGGCGAGCGTGGCGTTCAGGCGTACGCCGGGGGCGGTGTTCGCCACCCCCAGACAGTTCGGGCCGACGACGCGCATGCCCGCGGCGTGGGCCGCGCGGACCAGCCGGCGTTGCGCCGCGGCACCCTCGCGGCCGGCCTCGGCGAACCCCGCGCTGATGACGACCAGGCCGTGCGCCCCGGCGGCGGCCGCGTCGGCGACCACCGCCTCCGCCGCCTCCGGCGGCACCGCCACCACGGCCAGGTCGACCGGCAGCCCGGAGTCGGCCGCCGAGGGGTACGCGGGCAGCCCGGCCACCGTCGCCGCGGTCGGATGCACGGGCACGACCGTGCCGGTGAAACCGTAGTCCCGCAGGTGCCCGAGGACCGCCGCACCGACGCCCTGCCCGGTGGCACTGGCGCCGTAGACGGCGACGCCGCGCGGGGCGAGCAGCCGGGCCACGGACCGCGCCTCGGTGCGGTGCTCCCGGCCCCGCTGCACCTCGAGGGTGGCCTCGGTCGGGGCGATCGGGAAGGTCAGGTGGACCACGCCGTCCGCGAACTGGCGCTGCACCTGGTACCCGAAGTCGGCGAAGACCCGCAGCATCGCGCCGTTGGCGGGCAGCACCTCGGCGACGAAGCTCATGATGCCGGTCCGGCGTGCCGCGTCGGCCAGGTGCTCCAGCAGCACCGAGCCGATGCCCCGCCCCTGGTAGGCGTCCTCCACCACGAACGCCACCTCGGCCTCCGGGGACTCCGGCCCGAGCCGCTCGTACCGGCCCACCGCCACGATCTGGTCGCCGGCGAGGACGACGAACGCCTCCCGGTCCCGGTGGTCGACGTTGACGAAGCGCCGGAGGTCGCGCTCCGGGATCCGGGGGTACGGCGAGAAGTAGCGCAGGTAGCGGGTGCGCTCGGAGAAACGCGAGTGCATGGCGACGATGCCCGGTGCGTCCGACGGCTGGATCGGCCGCAACTGGACGGTCGTGCCGTCGCTGAGCAGCACGTCCACCGGGTGGTCCACTGTGGTCACGGCAGGCGGCCCTCCACCGGGCGTCAGTCGCGCGGGTCGTGCGGGTCGAGCCCCAGCAGCGGGAACACGGTCCGACGGGTGGCGGCGATGGCGCGGTCCACCGAGTTCGGCTCGCCGGAGGGCTGCCACGGCTCGTACGACGGGTCGGCGTCGTCGGTCATCCGCAGTGGGACCTCGCGACCTGGACAGCGGGCGGCGGCAAGCTCCCGCCACGCGGGCGGCGTCAGCGTGGCCGGGTCGAGCGGGTCACCGGTGGCCACCGCGAGCAGGTGTGTCCACGCCCGGGGCACGGCCTCGACCAGCGCGTACCCGCCGCCGCCGGTGGCGACCCACCGGCCGTCGCAGAGCTCGTCGGCCAGCGCCCGCAGGGCGATGTACGTGGCGCGCTGCCCGTCGACGGACAGGTGCAGGTCGGCGAGCGGGTCGAGCCGGTGCGCGTCGGCGCCACACTGGGTGACCAGGATCTCCGGCTGGAACGCGCGCAGCACCGACGGCACGATCGCGTGGAAGGCCCGCTGCCAGCCCGCGTCGTCGACGCCCGGCGGCAGTGGCATGTTGACGGCGGTGCCCTGCGCCTCCGGGCCGCCGGTCTCGTCGGGGAACCCGGTGCCCGGGAAGAGCGCCAGCGGGGTCTCGTGCAGGCTCACGGTGAGCACGCGCGGGTCGTCCCAGAAGGTCTTCTGCACCCCGTCGCCGTGGTGGACGTCCACATCGACGTACGCGACCCGGCGCGCGCCCAGGTCGAGCAGGCGGGCGATCGCCACCGCCGGGTCGTTGTAGACGCAGAAGCCGGCCGCCCGCGCGGGCATCGCGTGGTGCAGCCCGCCGGCCACGTTGACCGCCCGGCGTGCCTCGCCGCGCCACACCGCCTCGGCTGCGGTCACCGACGCGCCCGCGATCAGCGCGCTGGCCTCGTGCATGCCGTCGAAGACCGGGTTGTCCGAGGTGCCCAGCCCGAACCCGGCGAAGAGCGGGTCACGCGGGGCGCCGCGGACGGCCTCCACGTAGCGGGGATCGTGCACCCGGGTGAGCACGTCGTCGTCGGCCGGCTCCGGCTTGACCAGGCGCACGCCCGGCCGCTCCAGCACGCCCAACTCCCGGGCCAGCGCGACGGTCAGCTCCACCCGGACCGGGTCGAGGGGATGGTCACCCATGTCGTAGGCGAGCATCGACTCGTCCCACACCACCACTGTGTCGTCCGACATGCGCTCATCGTCGCACGAGGACCGGCGGTGGCCGGCGCACGCGCTGGTCGCCTGGCTGGTGTCGGTCCGGGCCACGTACGGCTCCGGCGTCACCCCGCGGCTCACGCCGACGGGGCGGACCCCGCCGGCTGCTCCCCCGTCGCCACCGGCCGCGCCGGGTCGGCGACCCAGTTGCTCCACGACCCGACGTACAGCGCCGCGTCCGGCCGGCCGGCCAGGTGCAGGGCGAGCACGGCCTGCGCGGCGGTGACGCCCGACCCGCAGTACGCGCCGACCGGCCGGCCGTCGACCACCCCGGCGGCGGCGAACCGCTGCCGCAGCACGTCGGCCGCCGGGAACCGTCCCTCGGCGACGTAGTCCGGCGCGGGCAGGTTCACCGCGCCCGGCACGTGCCCGGCGACCGGGTCGATCGGCTCGGTCTCGCCCCGGTAGCGCGCCGTCGCCCGCACGTCCACCAGGACACCGTCGTCGGCCGCGGCGAGCCGGGCGGCCTCGGCCGCGTCGAGCACCGGCAGGGCGCCGGGGCGCACCTCGACGTCGCCGGTCGGCGGGGTGGGCGCCTCGGTGGAGGTGGGCAGACCCGCGGCCACCCAGGCGGGCCAGCCGCCGTGCAGCAGGCGTACGTCGGTGTGCCCCGCCCAGCGCAGCGTCCACCAGGCACGGGCGGCGGACATGCCGTCGCCGCCGTCGTACACGACGACGGGGTGCCCGGCGCGGACGCCGGCGGCCCGCAGTGCGGCCTGGAGCGCGGCGGGGTCGGGCAGCGGGTGGCGCCCGGCGGCCCCCGGCGGGCCGCACAGGTCGGTGTCCAGGTCGACGAAGACCGCGCCGGGCAGGTGGCCGGTTGTGTAGTCGTCGCGACCGGGCGGGCCGGTCAGACGCCAGCGGACGTCGAGCAGGGTGGGCGGGTCGGCGCTGTCGAGCTCGGCGGCGAGCCGGTCGGCCTCGACCAGCAGATCCTCGGTACCGGACATGGCGTCCAGTCAACACCATCCCGGCACCCGCAGGCGGTTCGGCGGCGGCCGTTCGGGGGTTACGCAAGGTAGCATCGATCACCGGAGGGCCTGACGTGAAGCATGATTTGGTCGACACGACCGAGTGCCGAGTTACCTCCGAGAGCGAGAGGGGCGGTAACCGGTGACAAAAACTGATCTGGTCGACACGACCGAGATGTACCTGCGCACCATCCTCGAACTCGAGGAGGAGGGGGTGCCGCCGCTGCGCGCCCGCATCGCCGAGCGGCTGCGGCAGAGCGGCCCCACCGTCAGCCAGACCGTCGCCCGGATGGAGCGCGACGGTCTGCTCACCGTCGAGGGCGACCGGCACCTGGCGCTCACCCCGGCGGGCCGCAGCGCGGCGGTCTCCGTGATGCGCAAGCACCGGCTGGCCGAGCTGCTGCTGGTCAACGTGATCGGGATGCCCTACGAGGAGGCCCACGAGGAGGCCTGCCGGTGGGAGCACGTGATGAGCGACGCGGTGGAGAAGCGGGTGTACGACCTGCTCAACCGCCCGACCCGTTCCCCGTACGGCAACCCGATCCCCGGCCTGGAGGAGCTGGGCTCGCCGGAGCCGGCCGAGTCCGCGCCGGCGGAGGGTGAGCGCAACCTGGCGTTCCCCGGCCTGTCCGGCCCGGTCGTGGTCCGGCGGATCTGCGAGAGCGTGCAGACCAACGCGGACGTGCTGCGGCAGCTGCACGCCGCCGGCGTCGACCCGGGCGCGACGGTGACCGTGGCCCAGGAGCGGGACGGCGTGTCGATCGACCGCTCCGGCGACCGGGTCCGCCTGCCGCGCGAGGTCGCCAGCCGCGTCTTCGTAGCCGCAAGCTGACTCCGCCCCATTCTCGCGCCCCTCACCTCCGCGATCTTGCGGTTCCTGTCCGCACATACCCGGAGTAAGCGGGCATAACGGGCGGAAGCGCAGGATCGGCGAGCGTGGGCGTACGGTCAGTCGTCGACGTACGGGCAGTGGCGGCAGCCGCGGCCACAGCAGGTGCCGCGGCGCGCCAGGAAGCCGGCCGTCAGGACGAAGAGGCCGGTGGCCGGGTCGAGGTAGCCCGCCTCCCCGTCGCGCAGGGCCGCCGCGTGGGCGGCGAGGATGCGCTCCTTGTCGGGGTGGTCGGATGCGAGCCGGGACGGGTGCGGCTCGGTCAGCGGCCGGTTCGCCAGTGGTCGTCGCTCTCCGGTCACCGGGGCAGTGTAGAGAGGCCGCTCAGCGGTGGCGGGCGAGGGCGGCGACGATCGCCGCGGTGTCGGCACCGGCTGCGAGCAGCAGCCGGAGCAGCACCTTCGCCTTGTACGGGTCGAGCAACCCGCCGTTCAACAGCCCGCGCCGTCGCAGGTCGGTCTCCGAGCCGACCGCGCCGTACGTGTGCCGCAGCACCGACCCGGCGCCGGAGCGCGAGGTGAGCACCACCGGGATCCGTTCGGCCAGCGCACCGAGCACCGGAGCCAGCACACCCGGCACGTGTCCGACGCCGAAGCCGGCGACCACCAGCCCGTGGTGGGTGTCGGCGAGGCTGTCGAGCAGCCCGCCGTCGTCGTCGAGGGTCACGGTGTACAGCGCGACCCGGGTGTCGTTCAGCCGGGCGGGATCGACCGGCGGCAGCGGCTCCCGCCGCTCGGTCCGGGCCAGCACCCGCACCTCCCCCTCGATCACGTGCCCGACGGGACCGACGTTCGGGGAGGCGAAGGTGGCGGTGCTGGTGCTGTGCGTCTTGCGGACCCAGCGCGCGGCGTGGACCTCGTCGTTGAGGGTGACCAACACGCCGAGGTCGCGGGCGGCGGGCGCGGCCGCCACCCGCGCGGCGGCGAGCAGGTTCGCCGGCCCGTCCGCCCCCGCCAGGGTGGGGTTGCGCATCGCACCCGTGAAGACCAGTGGGGCGGCGTGCGGCCACACCAGGTCGGCCAGGAACGCCGACTCCTCCAGCGTGTCCGTGCCCTGGGTGACGACCACGCCGGTCGCGCCCGCGGCCACCGCCCGCGACGCCGCGTCGACCACCTCCAGCAGGTGCCGGTACGTGAGGTGCGCGCTGGGTACCGCGAGGGCGTCCCGGACGTCCATGGGCGGGCTGAGGTCGGCCAGCCCGGGTACGGCCGCGGTGAGGTCCGCACCGGTCAGCCGGGTGACCACCCCCGGCCCGTCCCGACCCACACCGGCCATCGCGATGGTGCCGCCGAGGGTGAACAGGGCGATGGACACGCCGGACCTCCCGTCAGCCGTCGCCGATGACGGCCCGCAGACCGTACCGCCCGGGACATCGCCCGCGCCCCCGGGCGCGGCGGCCGGCGAATGTCGGTGGGGTCGAGCATGCTGGGGGCCATGCGGAAGATCGTCGTGCAGATGAGCGTGTCGCTGGACGGGTTCTTCGAGGGGCCGGACGGTGACCTGAGTTGGCACCTGGTCGACGACGAGTTGCACCGGCACTTCAACGCCGAGTTACGCGAGATGAGCGCCTTCCTCAACGGCCGGCGCAACTACGACCTGATGGCCGCCTTCTGGCCGACCGCCGACCGCGACCCGGCGAGCCCGGAACCGGTGCGGGAGTTCGCCGGCATCTGGCGGGACATGCCGAAGATCGTCTACTCGCGGACGCTGGAGAAGGCCGACTGGGGCACGGAGATCGTGCGGCAGGTCGACCCCGCCGAGGTACGCCGGCTCAAGGAGCAGCCCGGCGGCGACATGGCCCTCGGCGGGGCGGACATCGCCGCCACCTTCGCCCGGCACAACCTGATCGACGAGTACCGGCTCTACGTCCACCCGGTGATCGTCGGCGCCGGCCGGCCGCTCTTTCCCGACGACGGCGTACGGCGTCAGCTGCGGCTGGCGGGTACGCGCACCTTCGGCAACGGGGTCGTCCTCCTCTGCCACGAACGCCTCGCCGACTGACCCACGAGCGCGTCGCCAAGCTGATCGGCGAAAGGCCATTGGCTTCCCCGTCGCCCCGGCCTATGGTGTCCGGATGCGTCCGTCGGGCCGGCAGCCAGGCGCCGCCGTCGTGGTGACGGCGGTGTCCACCGCTGCCTGCCGGCCGACGCCGGCCTCGACCCCCAACGGCCGACAGGCGGCGCGCACCGCGATCGGGGCGGTGCGTACCGCTGCGCCGTCCCCCACCGGCTCGGCCGCCTCGCTGCTGCCGAGCCCCACCGGGCGTGGCCCGCCGTGGACCGGTAGCACCCCAGCACCGGCCACCCAGGGCGAAGCGACATCCGCTTCGGCCCTTTCTTTTTTGGAGGAGTCATGACCACCCAGGTCCAACCCGACGAGCGGAACTGGCTCGACGAACTGCGTACGGCACTGACCCACGACTTCGAGGTGCAGAGCGCCAGGTTGACCCAACTCACCGCGGACACCGGCGACCCGGGCGAGGCCCACACGCAGGACGCGCTGATCGCCGCCACCCGGCAGAGCCTCAACCAGATCAGCGACGCGCTGCGCCGCATCGCCGAGGGCCGGTACGGCACCTGCGAGCGGTGCGCCGCGCCGATTCCACGCGAGCGCCTGGAGGTGCTGCCGCACGCCCGCTTCTGCGTGCCCTGTCAGCAGAAGCACGCCGGCTGACGCGACCGCCAACGGCTGCCGTGCCGACGCCGGAACGGCAGCTGCCCCGGCGTCCGTGGTGATCGGATACGGCTCAGCGGCACGACACGCCGGGTGTTGTGCCGCTGGGGCGTATCCGATCATGCGGCGCCCAGCCGGCCGCCCCGCGGTGGCGCGGCTACGGCTTCCGTCGTCGGGAAATCTCGTCGAGGTGCTGCTGCTTGTGCTGCCGGACCATCTCGTCCCAGACCTCCTGGTCATAGTCCGGGTCCGGCGGTATCCACTTGTGCGAGCCGTCGCTGTAGTGGAACCGCTCGTCACCGGGCCGGATCAGGCTCACCGGATCCAGCCGAGGAACCGCCGATGCAGCAGTCCCGCTGGCACCCAGGTCAGGTCCTCGGCTGCGGACACCAGGTAGGACCCCATGTACAGAGCCAGCGAGACCGGCGCGCCGTCGAACTCCGCTCGCAGTTCCTTGCGCCGGGTCGCGCAGGGCCACGGCCCGTTGCAGCCGCCGCAGGTCCACACCGGAAGGACAGGCCCGTGGGTGGTCACCAGCGGCCTCCCAGGAAGCGCCAGGTGGTGGCGCGGGCATGCCAGCGGCACGCCCATTCCGCCTGATAGCAGGGGTACGGCGACAGCCGCGCCCACCACCGCCGGCACCCGTCACACAGCCCATCGGCACCCGGCAGATGGACCGTCAGAATCTGGCTGACCTGATGCTCGGTCACGTCTGCTCCTCCCCTGGCCAGTGGCCACGACGGATCGGGATGCGGTGCCGGGCGTGGCAGGGCAACTCAGCACCGCACCGGCAGACCCGCCGCCACAGGGACCAGGACCAGACCGGACGGTGCCGTCGGGCCAGGGTCAGCGCGACCGCCAGCAGATAGCCGTCGTACGAGACCGAACGCCTCATTCGTCACCGCCACTTGGACTCCTGTTTTGGAAGTCCACACAGACTAGTTTTTGGACTCCTATTTTGGGAACCTTGCTCCGGCGTGTCGTGGGATCACAGTGCGGAGCGGGCCATAATCGGCCGATGGTCAACCCGACGATCCAGCGGCGACGCCTCGGACTGGCGCTGAAGCGCGCACGCGAAGAGGCTGGCAAGACTCAGGACGACGCTGCCGCCGTCATCGATGCCGCCGCCAGCAAGGTCAGTCGGCTCGAACTGGGCCAGTCAGGGATCAAGCTGACCGACCTCAACGTGTTGCTCGACCTTTACGGCGTAGTCGGCGAGGAAGCGGAGACACTCCGCGAACTCGCGCGAGCCGGCAGACAACGCGGGCGCTGGAGCACGTACCGCAACGCGGTCCCGGACTGGTTCCGGCAGTACCTGGACCTTGAGGGAGACGCTTCCGAGATCCGTTGGTACCAGCCGGAGGTGGTCCCCGGCATCCTCCAGATCGAGCCATACATCCGCGCCATGAACGCGACCGCCCATCCACGCCCAACGGCCGAGGACGCCGACCGGCAGGTCGCTGTTCGCCTGGAGCGGCAGGCGATCCTTCGGGAGCAGGACGGGCCCGATCTGAGCTTCATCCTCAGCGAGTCGGCACTCCGCCGAAGCATCGGCGACGGGGCAACCATGCAAAGCCAGCTGCTGCACCTGGCCGACGTCGGCGAGCAGCCAAACGTCTCGCTCCAGGTCTTCCCGTTCGACGTTCAGACCTACGAGACGGCGTCATTCAACTTCATCATCCTGAGGTTCGGCGACGACGCCGCGTCCGACGTGATCTACGTGGAGACCTTCACCGACGCCGATTACCTTGACCGACCCGACGCGGTGCGCGCCTACACTCGGCTATGGGACCGACTCCGGGCCGCCGCTCTCGGGCCGGTAGAGTCGCGCAAGCTCATCCTCCGGATGGTGGACGACATAGAGCGGCAGCAGATCTGAGAGAGCTGACCATGGACACCCCCGATCGCACGGTCTGGCGCAAGTCGAGCTACAGCGACAACAACGGCGGCGCCTGCGTCGAGGTCGCAGCAACGGATCGCAGCATCCTGGTCCGCGACAGCAAGGACCCTTCTGGCCCGGCGCTTTGCTTCGACCGTCGGTCGTGGTCCGCGTTCATGGCCCGCTTGAACCGATAGAGCATGACGCGACCGCGCTTGTACGGGCCTGGGGAACTGGCCGCCCTGTTCGG
Organism: Micromonospora sp. WMMD558; assembly: GCF_049315255.1. Classification (NCBI taxonomy): domain Bacteria; kingdom Bacillati; phylum Actinomycetota; class Actinomycetes; order Micromonosporales; family Micromonosporaceae; genus Micromonospora; species Micromonospora sp. WMMD558. The sequence continues at coordinate 6,413,382 of NZ_CP186061.1, forward strand.
CGTGTCGAGGCAACGGGTGCTGCAGATCACCCGCCGTCCCGGCTTCCCCGAGCCCGTCGCCCGCCTGATCGGGACGACGATCTGGGACGCGGACGAGGTCGACGAGTGGGCGCGACACAACCGTCCGCCACGCCCTACCGACGGCGACGACGACCGCTGACAACCACCGTCAACGAAATGAGTTGAGGCCCTGCCCGTACCTGCCGGGACAGAGCCTCAACTACTACACCGAGATCCACTCGCATGACTTCGAGGGGCAGCCGGACGCAAGGCGCTGGCGGCCTCCTAGGTCACTTGCTCTTGGTCTCCTTGACCGTCGTCTTCGGGTGCGACTTGGGAAAAGCGGCGATCCGTTCCTGCAACAGATTGGTCGGAACTTCTCCCGGCTCACGAGCCCCGGGCGCGTCAACGCCCGGGGCTCGTTGCTTTGTCAGCTGCAGCCGCTGGTGCTGCCGCAGCCCTCGCAGACGTAGCAGCTACCGGCCGGGCGCATCTTCGTACCGCAGGTGAAGCAGAGCGGCGCGTCGGCGGCCTTGCCGATCACGGCCTCCAGCAGTTCGGTGCTGGAACCCACCGACGGCGCCGGCTTGGCGGCGGCGAAGTCCGCGACCTCCTGCGCCGGCTGGGCGACCGGGCCGGTCTTCGGCTCCTCCGGCCTGATCTCGACCGGGGCGGAGGCGGCCATCGCGGTGAGGTCCGCACCGCTCGCCTCCGCCTCCGCCTCGGCCGCGAGCTGGGCGGCCCGCTCCTTCGCGGTGAAGATGCCCAGCTCCGCGCGGCGCTCGTACGGCAGGAAGTCCAGCGCCAGGCGACGGAAGATGTAGTCCATCACCGAGGCCGCCATGCGCACGTCCGGGTCGTCGGTCATGCCGGCCGGCTCGAAGCGCATGTTGGTGAACTTGCTGACGTACGTCTCCAGCGGGACGCCGTACTGGAGACCGATGGAGATGGCCACCGAGAAGGCGTCCATCACGCCGGCCAGGGTCGAGCCCTGCTTCGACATCTTGAGGAAGACCTCGCCGAGGCCGTCGTCCGGGTACGACGACGCGGTGAGGTAGCCCTCGGCGCCGCCGACCGAGAAGGAGATCGTCTCGGACGGGCGCTTCTTCGGCAGCCGCTTGCGCACCGGCCGGTACTCGACGACCTTCTCGACGACCGGCTGCACGGTCGCGGGGGTCTCCGGCGCGGCCGCCTTCTTCTTCGCCGCCGACAGCGGCTGGCCGACCTTGCAGTTGTCCCGGTAGATGGCCAGGGCCTTGAGGCCGAGCTTCCAGCCCTCGAAGTAGATCTTCTCGACGTCCTCGACGGTGGCCTGCTCCGGCATGTTGACCGTCTTGGAGATGGCGCCGGAGATGAACGGCTGGACGGCCGCCATCATCCGCACGTGGCCCATCGGGGCGATGGACCGCTCGCCCATCGCGCAGTCGAAGACCGGGTAGTGCTCCGGCTTGAGGCCGGGGGCGTCCACCACGTGGCCGTGGTCGGCGATGTGCTCGACGATCGCCTCGACCTGCTCCTCGGGGTAGCCGAGGCTGCGCAGGGCGCGCGGGACGGTCTGGTTGACGATCTGCATCGAGCCGCCGCCGACCAGCTTCTTGAACTTGACCAGCGCCAGGTCCGGCTCGACGCCGGTGGTGTCGCAGTCCATCATCAGGCCGATGGTGCCGGTGGGCGCCAGCACGCTGGCCTGCGAGTTCCGCCAGCCGTTCTTGTCGCCGACCTTGTTGCCGAGGGTCCACTGCCGGGTGGCCTCGCGCTGGATGGCGGTGGCCACGGTGCCGGCCGGCTTGATCTCGTCGTTGGCGGCGGCGTGCTTGCGCATGACCCGCTTGTGCGGCTCCGCGTTGCGGGCGTAGCCGTCGTACGCGCCGACGACACCGGCCAGCTCGGCGGAGCGGCGGTACGCGGTGCCGGTCATCAGCGAGGTGATCGCCGCGGCGACCGAGCGGCCCTGGTCCGAGTCGTACGGCAGACCGGAGGCCATGAGCAGCGCGCCGAGGTTCGCGTACCCGATGCCGAGCTGCCGGTACGCGCGGGTGGTCTCGCCGATCTTCTCGGTCGGGAAGTCGGCGAAGCAGATCGAGATGTCCATCGCGGTGATGACCAGCTCGACCGACTTGACGAACTTCTCCACCTCGAAGCCGCCGTCGGCGCGGAGGAACTTCATCAGGTTGAGCGAGGCCAGGTTGCACGAGGAGTTGTCCAGGTGCAGGTACTCCGAGCACGGGTTCGACGCGGTGATCCGCCCGGTCTCCGGGCAGGTGTGCCAGTCGTTGATGGTGTCGTCGTACTGGAGGCCCGGGTCGGCGCACTCCCACGCGGCCTGGGAGATCGTGCGGAACAGGTTCCGGGCGTCGATGGTGTCGATCACCGCGCCGTCGAGGCGGCCGCGCAGGTCGAAGGTGCCGCCGTTCTCGACCGCCGCCATGAACTCGTCGGACACCCGGACCGAGTTGTTGGCGTTCTGGTACTGCACGCTGACGATGTCGGCGCCGCCCAGGTCCATGTCGAAGCCGGCGTCGCGCAGCGCGCGGATCTTGTCCTCCTCGCGCGCCTTGGTGACCACGAACTCCTCGATGTCCGGGTGGTCCACGTCGAGGATGACCATCTTGGCCGCGCGCCGGGTGGCACCACCGGACTTGATGGTGCCGGCGGAGGCGTCGGCGCCGCGCATGAAGCTGACCGGGCCGGAGGCGGTGCCGCCGGAGGAGAGCAGCTCCCTCGACGAGCGGATCCGGGACAGGTTGACGCCGGAGCCGGAGCCGCCCTTGAAGATCAGCCCCTCCTCCTTGTACCAGTCCAGGATGGAGTCCATCGAGTCGTCGACGGCGAGGATGAAGCAGTTGTGGACCCGGAGGTTACCGGCCAGGAATTCGCCGCTCTCCGTCTGGATGTCGTAGACCTCCATCGTCCCAAGGGACTCGACGCGGTCGATCTCCAGCCGCTTCACGTCGTTGGCGGGACGGCCCGGCTTTGCGAAGCTCTGGTCGAGCTTGGCCATCTTCTCGGCGCCGACGAACCCGATGTGGGTGGCGAAGAGGTCCCGGTCGCCGTCGTTCTGGATCCGGACCGACCAGCAACCCTTACGGTCCGGGCGCGGGTCCGCCTTGTAGGCGACGCGGGAGAAGATCCCGAACCGCAGCAGGAGGCTCTGCACGCCGCGGATCAGCTTCTCCGAGATCATGTCCACCGCGACGAGCGTGGACTGCTCACGCGCCGAGACGTAACCCTCGGCCTGGAAGATGCTGCGCAGGTACGCCGCAACGACCGGCAGCGGTGCGGTGAAGAGGCGCTCCGGCACCTCCATCTCGACGCCGCGGGTCAGCAGGTCCCACTTCTCCACGAACGGACGCAGATGCTCGCCGTAGAGGCGGGTACGCCGGCAGTCCAGCTCCTCGCTCTGCGTCGTCACCGTGCGCTCCTTGCGGTGCGCGCCGGGGAAGACCTCGTCGAGGGTGCCCGTCACCCACTCCAACTCGTCGTCGTTGACGGTCATCGCCTCGATCGTCAACGACCGGTTGCTGCCCTGGTCGTACTGGCCGACGAACCCGTCGGACTGAAGCCATCCGGCGAGCGCGGCCTCACGGATCTCCCGCAGGTCGAGCTCGCTTTCGCCGTAGGCGTACGTGCGGTGCCACTCGAGCTTGTCACCGGGCTTCAGGGTGCCGGCCTCGACCCACTGACCCGTGCCGTCGCCCGTGCTCTTCCAGACCACGTGGTCCGGCGTGACGTCGAGCAGGTAGCCCGCCTTGGTGTGCAGCCGGAGGACCTCACGTACTCCGTTGGCCTTCACAGCCACGATCCGGGTCAACCCGTTCCCGTCGTACACCTTGGTCCCGACGGCGTTGTCCTCGACCAACTTGCCGATCGGTACCAGACCGCTCGGGGTGCTGACCAGCGAGTCGTACGGTAGGCACGCGCTGACCTGCTGCGGCGAGGGCGTGCCCACGTTGAACCACACCGGCGAGTTGAAGCTGAACACCTGGTGCAGCAGCATCCAGGTCAGCTCGTGGGCGAAGACCTCGGCGTCGGCGGGGCTGGCGAAGTAGCCGTACTCCTCACCGGCGGTGCGGTAGGTGGTGACGACCCGGTCGATCAGCTGCTTGAGCGACCACTCCCGCTCCGGAGTGCCCACCGCGCCCCGGAAGTACTTGGTGGTCACGATGTTGGCCGCGTTGACGCTCCACGCCTCCGGGAACTCCACGCCGCGCTGCTCGAAGTTGATCGAGCCGTCCCGCCAGTTCGTCATCACGACGTCCCGGCGCTCCCAGGTGACCTCGTCGTACGGGTGGACCCCCTCCGTCGTCCAGACCCGCTCGACCTTCAGTCCGGTGCCCGCCTTGCTTCGTGAACGGCTCGTTGTCACGCCGTCGCCCCCCTCGTCTGCGCGGTCACCCACCGCGCGTCCCAATCTCTCGAAAACTGTGAAGAATCAGCTGGTGCGGCCGGCGGCCTCGACCGCGTCGGCCCCGCCGCTCTCCCGGGCGCGGGCCGCGGCCCGCAACGTCTCGATCTCGCGTTCGAAGTCGGCGAGCGAGTCGAAGGACCGGTAGACGCTGGCGAACCGGAGGTAGGCGATCTCGTCCAGGTCCCGCAGCGGGCCCAGGATGGCCAGCCCCACCTCGTGGCTGGGGATCTCGGCGGCCCCCTTGGCCCGGACGGTCTCCTCGACCCGCTGCGCCAGCAGCGCGAGCGAGTCGTCGTCGACCGGGCGGCCCTGGCACGCCTTGCGCACCCCGCCGATGATCTTCGTACGACTGAACGGCTCGGTCACCCCGCTGCGCTTGACCACCGCGAGGACGGCCTCCTCGACCGTGGTGAACCGTTTGCCGCACTCCGGGCAGGATCGCCGCCGGCGGATCAACTGGCCGTCGTCGGCCTCCCGCGAGTCGACCACCCGGGAGTCGGGGTGCCGGCAGTACGGACACCGCATCGCCCGACCTCCTTCGTCGACCACGGGCCGCACCGCTCGACCTCCGGACACGCGTCGCCACGGCGGAGCCGTCCTCCGGTCTTCGCCGTGCTGGCGCTGGGAAGTGCGTTCGGTAGTCGAACCCAACCTGTAGGCGACTTACGCCCTTGTGACTACTACATCTAGGGGTCGACCGTATGCCGCCGACGATCTGAGGTCAAGTTGCCGGCGTGTCCGGCGCGTCACCCACGTCCGGGACCGCTCCCCTCTTCCCCGTCGCCCGGAAACCCAACCGCACGGGGGGCGCTCCGGTTATCGGCCGCCCGGTGGACCGACGCCGACGATCCGCCGAATTAGAACAGCCGTTCGACGCGACGTACCATTTATCAGAACACGAGTACGACCCGCGCGGATTTTCACCCCGACACGCCGAGCAACGTCGTACAGATGTTTGAAAATGACTGATCTCACCTATACGGTCATGAACGACGGACGCACGGCGGTTCTCCGCCATCGTCACCGCACCACCGCACGCACCACGAGCCGACGAGGCACCACAGCGCCGACCAGGGAGGACGGACGTGACCGAGGACCGGGCCAGCCGGCCGAAGAGCCCGCAGCAGATCACCGACGCGGGTGCGGCGGCCACGCGTCGCCGGGGCGCCGCGCGGAGCCGCACCGGCGCGCCCGCCGTACGCCCGGTCACCCCGGTGGTGAGCGCCTTCCCCGACCCCGCGACGGTCGACCTGACCGCCCGCCAGCGGCGGATCCTGGAGTTCATCCGCACCTGGGTCGAGCGGCACGGCTACCCGCCGAGCGTGCGGGAGATCGGCGAGGCGGTCGGCCTGGTGTCGCCGTCCAGCGTCGCCTACCAGCTCAAGGAGCTGGAGAAGAAGGGCTTCCTGCGCCGCGACCCCAACCGGCCGCGCGCGGTCGACGTCCGGGCCCCCAGCGACGTGATCGACGACGAGCTGGCCCGCTCGCAGCGCCCGACGCCGGCGTACGTGCCGATGCTCGGCCGGATCGCCGCCGGTGGCCCGATCCTCGCCGAGCAGGCCGTCGAGGACATCTTCCCGCTCCCCCGCGAGCTGGTGGGTGAGGGCGAGGTCTTCATGCTCCAGGTCAAGGGCGACTCGATGCTCGACGCCGCCATCTGCGACGGCGACTGGGTGGTGGTCCGGCAGCAGCCCACCGCCGACTCCGGTGACATCGTCGCGGCCATGCTCGACGGCGAGGCGACCGTGAAGACCTACCGGCGCCGCGACGGGCACGTCTGGCTGATGCCGCAGAACCCGGCCTTCGACCCGATCCCGGGCGACGACGCCACGATCATGGGCCGGGTCGTCGCCGTCCTGCGCCGCATCTGACGTCGGTCCCTCACGGGGAGCCCGACGGTCCGGGCCGTCGGGCGACCGGCGGGGGACGCCGGACCGGCGGCGGAGGACGCCGTCGCGGTGGTAGCTGTGGCCTAGTAGCGGTCGCCGTGGTAGCCGTGCCCGCCGCCGGGCACCTGCCCATACGGGCCGCCCCAGCTCTCGTCGGGGCCGTCCTCGCGACGCCGTCCGGCGCGCGGGTCGGGCCCGCCGCCACCGCGCCGGGGAGGTTCCGCCGGACCGCCGCCGTAGACGGCACCACCCGGGCCGCCGCCGTAGACCCCACCTCGGCCACCGCCGGCCGGACGGCCACCGCTGGGGGGCGGGCTGGCGGGCGGGCGACCACCGCCGGCCCCGGGTGGGTTGCCACCGCCGCCGTAGACGCCTCCGCCGGACGGGCGACCGCCGTAGACGGCACCGTCGGCGCCACCTGGGGGGCGACCCCCGCCGTACACGCCGCTGCCGGCCGGGGCGACACCCGGTCGACCCGCCTCCCGGCCGCGCCCCGCCCCGCCGGCCGCGCCGTACACACTCCCGCCGGCGGCGCCGCCGTAGACCCCGCCCCGCGACCGGTCGTCCGCGGCCGGGAAACCCTCGGCCGGGCCGCCGTCGTCGGTGCGCTCGTCGTCGTCCGGGCCCGCGACGGGGTTGCGACGGGCGCGCAGGATGCCGAACACTCCGGCGCCGACCATCGCCACACCGATCAGGCCCACCGCGCCGACCAGGTACATGATGTCCTGCAACGACAGGCTGTCGAACCACGACGCCTCGGCCGCCTTCTTCGGCTCGGCCGCGGCCGCGACCGGCTTGGCGCCCTGGGTCGACGGCTTGTACGCGAGGATGTCGACGGTCTCGCCCTCCTCCAGCTGCCCGCCCTCGGAGACGGTGAGGAAGGACTTGCCGTCGGGGCTGTACGAGATGGCCTCGCCGAACGGGTCGGCGAGCGGTGTCACCCGGGGCTCGGTGGTGGTGAGCGCCTTGACCACGTCACCGCCGGCGACGTCGTACTCGAAGGCGTCCGCGTACGTGCGCAGCACCACCCGGGAGCCGTCCGGGGAGCGGGCCGCGCCGGTGATCGCCGTCCGGCCGAGCACCCCGAGCCGGTTGTCAGTCTCCGTCTTGGGCAGCTCGACGTCGCCGACCTTCTTCATCGGCACCGGCGCGGTGTCGCCGCTGCGCAGCTCCCCGTCCGGGGTGAATATCTCGGCCTTACCGGAGGTGACCTTGGTGATGATCAGCGGGTTGCCGTCGTCGCCGATGACCAGCGCCTCGGCGTCACGCGGCTTGCCGTCCGGGTACGCCAGGCGGTGCAGCGTCGCCGGCTTGCCGCCGCCGACGGGCAGGGTCCACACCGCCACGCGCTCGCGGCGCTGCCGGCTGGTCACGTTGTCGCCGGTGTCGGCGACCCAGAGCGTCCGGCCGTCCGGCGAGAGCGCCAGGTCCTCCGGGTCCGCCGGGCCGCCGCCCGAGTAGCGGACCGGATCCTTGGCGATCTTGCACTTGGTGTCCAGGAAGAAGATCCGCTTGCGGCTGTCCACCTCGGTGCCATCGTTGATCACGACGTAGCCGGTCTTGACGGCGACCAGACCGGAGAGCTCGACGAGCCGTTGGTCGGTCACGGTGCAGCGCTTCTGGCCCGCCGCCTCGGCCGGTGCCGGGGCGGCGGCCAGGACGGCACCGGTGACTGCCACGGTCGCCCCCAACAGGCTGAGGGCACCCGTGACCGAGGTGAGAACGCGGCGCATCCTCACAGTGTCGCACGCCGACGACACGACTCCGTGCGGCTGGACGGGCCAGGGCCCGTCCAGCCGATCATCCGTCGGCCGGCGGCAGGTCCGGCCGACGCCCGGCGGCGTCCGGACCTCGCCTCGGCTCGACAAGATCGGCAGGCCGGACCCTAGGAGCGCGGGCCGACGGGCTCCGCCGCCTCGAAGGGAGCCAGCTCGGCGGCGAGCGCCTCGCCGACCCGGACGTGCAGCAGGGTGCCCTCGGGCAGGTGCGCGGTGCTCAGCACCTCGCCCTGCCGGTGTACACGGGCCACCAGGTCCCCCCGGTCGTACGGCAGAACCGCGCGGACCTCGACGGCCGGGCGGGGCAGCCGGCCCTCGACCGCGGTACGCAGATCCTCGACACCGCGACCGGTGTGCGCGGAAACGAAGATCGCCTCCGGCCACAGCCGCTTGAGCCGCAGCAGGGTCTCCTCGTCGGCCGCGTCCGCCTTGTTGACCACGAGCAGCTCGGGCAGCCGGTCGGCGCCCACCTCGGCGAGCACCTCGCGGACCGCGCGGACCTGCTCCTCCGGGTCCGGGTGGGTGCCGTCCACCACGTGCACGACCAGGTCGGACTCGGCGACCTCCTCCAGCGTCGAGCGGAACGCCTCGACGATCTGGTGCGGCAGGTGCCGGACGAAACCGACCGTGTCGGACAGGGTGTAGACGCGCCCGTCGGACGTGGTGGCCTTGCGGGTGGTCGGGTCCAGCGTGGCGAAGAGCGCGTTCTCCACCAGCACGCCGGCCCCGGTCAGCCGGTTGAGCAGGCTGGACTTGCCGGCGTTGGTGTAGCCGGCGATGGCCACGGCCGGCACGGCGTTGCGGGCCCGACGGGCGCGCTTGGTCTGGCGTACCGTCTTCATGCCCTTGATCTCCCGGCGCAACCGGGAGATCCGGGTACGAATCCGGCGCCGATCGGTCTCCAGCTTCGTCTCACCGGGACCGCGCAGACCCACGCCGCCGGCACCGCCGGCACGAGCGCTACCACCGCTCTGGCGGGACAGCGTCTCACCCCAACCGCGCAGCCGCGGGAGCAGGTACTCCAACTGGGCCAGCTCGACCTGCGCCTTACCTTCCTTGCTCTTCGCGTGCTGGGCGAAGATGTCCAGGATCAGCGCCGTCCGGTCGACCACCTTGACCTTGGTGCGCTGCTCCAGGTTGCGCAGCTGGGACGGGGAGAGCTCACCGTCGCAGATCACCGTGTCGGCGCCGGTCGACAGCACGACCGCGCCCAGGTCGTCGACCTTGCCCCGGCCGACGTAGGTGGCCGGGTCGGGGCGGTTGCGCCGCTGGATCAGCCCCTCGAGCACCTGCGAGCCGGCCGTCTCGGCCAGCGCCGCCAGCTCGGTCAGCGAGTTCTCCGCGTCGTCCTGCGTGCCCTCCGTCCAGACCCCCACCAGGACGACCCGCTCCAGCCGCAGCTGGCGGTACTCGACCTCGGTGACGTCGGTGAGCTCGGTGGAGAGGCCGGGGACCCGCCGCAGCGCCTGCCGCTCCGACAGCTCGAACTCGCCGGTGGTGGCGTCGAGCTCGTCATCCTCGAACGGCTCGAAGGTCTCCTGGTCTCGCAAACTCACTACTCCTGTCCGTTTGGTCACGTAGGAAGCAATCCTGACATGTGCCAACGCCGGACGCACCCGCTATATGCCCGAGGCCGTACCCGCCGGTAGCGGGGCCGCGTGCCGGCCGACCTGCCCCGGAGAGTAGAAATGCGGGCAGCCGTACAGCGTCGACGGAGGGATCTGCGTGGCCATCACCCGACTGCCGAGTGCCGGATTCTCGATCACGATCCGGATCGCGGTCCCGGCGGACGCCTCGTCCATCGGACGACTGACCACGTCCGTCGGGGAGGCCGGGGCGATCGTCACCGCGCTCGACGTGGTCGACTCCGACCCCACCCACGTGATCGTCGACCTGACCTGCGACACCGCCGACGCCAGCCACGCCGACCAGGTGGTCGACGCGCTCACCGCGATGGACGACGTCGACGTCCGCAAGGTCTCCGACCGGACGTTCCTGCTGCACCTCGGCGGCAAGATCGAGGTCAGCTCGAAGGTCGCGCTGCGCACCCGCGACGAGCTGTCCCGCGCGTACACCCCCGGCGTGGCCCGGGTCTGCCAGGCGATCGCGGAGAACCCGGCGGACGCCCGGCGGCTCACGATCAAGCGCAACACGGTCGCCGTGGTCAGCGACGGCTCCGCCGTGCTCGGCCTGGGCAACCTGGGGCCGGCCGCGTCGCTGCCCGTGATGGAGGGCAAGGCGGCGCTGTTCAAGCGCTTCGGCGGGGTGGACGCCTGGCCGGTGGTGCTCGACACGCAGGACACCGACGAGATCGTGTCGATCGTGAAGGCGATCGCGCCCGCGTACGGCGGCATCAACCTGGAGGACAT